>NZ_JASPGP010000010.1:0-116876 GCF_030229345.1 Corynebacterium tuberculostearicum
TGACCAACGCCCTCACACAAACCGGTAGCATCAAACCAAACTAACCATCATCGTTGCAACGACCCCTAGAATCCGCCCCTATAAGCATTTTTTAACCGTATTTGGGGGACTGTGGGGGTAAATATTTCCCTTAACTTCATGAAGTTGACTGCCATAAGTAATAATTAGGACTATGAAAATCCTTGTGGTGGATGATGAACAAGCCGTCCGCGAATCGCTACGCCGTTCCTTACGCTTTAACGGCTACGAAGTGCTGACCGCTAACGACGGCTTGGAGGCCGTGGAGACGGTGCGCACTGAGAATCCCGAATTGCTTATTTTGGACGTCATGATGCCCAACATGGATGGTCTTGAGGTGTGCCGCACCCTGCGCAGTGAGGGTTGGGACCGTCCGATCCTCGTTCTGACTGCGCGCGATGGTGTTTCGGACCGAGTGGCTGGCCTTGATGCCGGCGCAGATGACTACCTGCCGAAGCCGTTCGCATTGGAGGAACTGTTGGCCCGTGTGCGCTCCTTGGTGCGCCGCGCCTCCGCAGATTCCATCGCAGCTGAAGCCCCAGTGGAAAGCAAGCTGAGCTTCGAGGACCTTGAACTTGATGCCGATACCCGCGAAGTCAGCCGCGGTGGCCGGGCCATTTCCTTGACGCGTACCGAGTTCGCGCTGCTGCAACTGCTGATGGAAAATCCCCGCAAGGTTCTCTCTCGCAGCAAGATCCTGGAAGAAGTCTGGGGCTACGATTTCCCTACCTCCGGCAATGCTCTCGAGGTCTATATCGGCTACCTGCGTAAGAAGACGGAGGGCGAGGGCGATGCTCGCCTCATCCACACCGTCCGTGGCGTGGGCTATGTTTTGAGGGAGTCTAATCCGTGATTTTAAGGAAGCCCGCTTCCCCTGCGGTGGCTTCCGGGAAAGTGCAGTCCACCCCTCTTACCGAGTTCTCTGAGCCTCAGGGGAGTTGGGCTTCACGGGCGCCACTGCGGTGGCGCCTTGCTACTGTTACCGGCCTTGTGGTGGCCGTAGCCGTTGCCTTGATGACGTTGGCAACGTATTGGGTAGTTTCTCTGTCCCTTACTGCCTCCGTCGACGACCGCCTGGAGGCCAAGGCCGATGTCTTGTTGCGGCAAAGCCAGGATCCACGGTTCATGGATAACGTGGACCAGGAGATTGAGGACTTTAAGTCCTATAACCCTGGCACCCGCGTAGCCCTATCTCCACCCTCAATGAGCTTTTCCTACGGCGACACCATTCCTGTGGGCGGGGACTTCCACCGGACGGAGGACTATACCGAAACTTCCGTGCGTACCGTCGGCGGCGAGCGAGTGCTGGCCAAGCGTCATGATCTTGGTTCTACCGTGGTCGTCGCTCAGTCTCTCGCTCCTACGCAAGAGCTCATCGCCATCTTGGGCACGGTGCTACTGATTATCGTTGCCCTTGGCATCGTGCTCGCCATTTTTGCAGGCCTCATCGTGTCCAAAACCGGTATGCAACCCATCGCCCGGCTGAAGCGAGCGGTGGATTACGTGACGCAGACCAACGACCTGCGCCCTATTGAGGTCTCTAATAACGATGAGATGGCGCAGTTGACCACTTCCTTTAACCAGATGCTGGAGGCGCTGCAGGAATCCCGTTCGCAGCAGTCTCAGTTCGTAGCCGATGCCGGGCACGAGCTGAAAACCCCGCTGACCTCTATGCGTACCAATATTGAGCTTTTGATGATGCTCAATCGGGCCGGTGCTGGCTTTGGTATGAGCGATGAAGACCGCAGGGACCTCGAAGATGACGTCATGTCCCAGATGAATGAGCTCTCCACCTTGATTGGAGACCTCGTTGATTTGGCGCGTGAGGACGGCAATGAGCGCGAACCGGAGCCGGTGGACCTGTGTGAAGTCATGATGGCTTCGCTGGAGCGTGCGCGCCGCCGCCGTCCCGATGTGGAGTTCTTGGTGCGCTTTATCCCGTGGGAGCTGGACGGCGACCCCTTCGCATTGGGCCGTGCCACGCTTAATCTTATGGATAATGCGGCTAAGTGGTCGCCGGCTACTGGCACGGTGCGCGTGTCTATGGAGCAGCTATCCACCCACGAGGTGCGCCTGCGCTTTGATGACTCCGGGCCTGGCATTGCACCGGAGGAAAGGGAGAAGGTCTTTGAACGCTTCTATCGTTCGGCCGAAGCGCGCTCCATGCCGGGCTCGGGCTTGGGCTTGGCCATTGTGAAATCGGTGATTGAACGCCACGATGGCACCATCAAAATCCGCGAGTCTAATGATGGTGGTACCCGCATGGAAATCATCTTGCCGGGCAAGCCTGTGCCGGGGGAGATTTTCGTGGACGGTTTGGCAGACCCGCATGAGGGGCTGCCGGGTGGTAAGGAAGACTCGATCGACCGCGGTGAAATCTTTGCGCAGCGCTGGTTTAATCAGAGCTAGCGTACAAGCGTTTATACTGGTGAGGTAATACAGCAACCTTTCAGGAATTCTTAGTAGGTTGGCAGATCAGTATCAGTCTTGACCAAGCGAAGTGAGGCATAGTTTTCTCATGAACATGAGGAATGACGATTACCGCGGCTTTGATGGAAACTCCCCGGAGGGAGCGTCCCAGGAAGGCCCGGGTAGGGCCGAGCCGGTTCAGGGTGGTCCGAACTTTGGAGAAACCAACCAGCAAGATGCCGTGGCTGGCAACGCTGGCCCCTACAGTGACGGATTTGGTCTTCACAGCGACGCTGGCGCGCAGGCACAAGAGACCGGCTCCTATTCGCAAGGCTGGAATCAACCGCGCGGCGGTGCTGAAGGCAATGACCAGCGAACACTAGGTTCGCTGGGGCCCTATCCGAATGCCCCACAGGCCCAAAACTTTAGCGGTCAGGGGCAGGAAGGCCCGATGGTCACCCCGCTGCCTCCGCAGCCGGAGCAAAAGAAGAAAATTGGCTTGGGCGCCGCCACCGCTTTGGCGGCCGTCGCTGCCATCGCCGCAGGCTCGATCGCCGGCGCTGTGGTCGGCATGAGTTCCGGGGGAGGCAATAACGATACCTCCGTGGTCAATGAAGCCCTTAAGGCTGAGCCGGCGAACAATAGCACCGGTAAGGAACCGGAGCAGGGTTCCGTTGAAGAAGTTGCCTCCAAGGTTTTGCCGGCGGTGGTTTCTATCCAGACGATGACTCGTACTGGTGGCGCTGAAGGCTCTGGTTCTGTCATCTCCCCAGATGGTTATGTACTGACCAACCACCACGTGGTTGCCGGTGCTGAGCACGGTGGCATGATGCAGGTGACCATGAATGACGGCAGTAAGCATGATGCTGAGGTGGTGGCCTCGGATGCGAATACGGACGTGGCCATCGTGAAAATCAAGGACGTCAAAGACCTGCCCTTCTTGCAATTCGGTGACTCCGATTCCGTTGCTGTGGGCCAAGAGGTAGTGGCCGTGGGCTCTCCTTTGGGGCTAAACGCGACCGTGACCTCCGGTATCGTATCGGCAAAGAACCGTCCCGTTCGCGCTTCCCAGGAAGGCGGCGAGTCTTCATTGATTGACGCCATTCAGACCGATGCCGCAGTAAACCCTGGCAACTCGGGCGGCCCGCTGGTGGATCGAGACGGCAATATCGTGGGCATGAACTCCATGATTGCTTCGCTGTCTAATAGTTCCTCCGGCGAGGGCGGCTCCATTGGCTTGGGCTTTGCCATTCCATCCAACTTTGCCA
The DNA here is from genome assembly GCF_030229345.1 of Corynebacterium tuberculostearicum. Classification (GTDB taxonomy): domain Bacteria; phylum Actinomycetota; class Actinomycetes; order Mycobacteriales; family Mycobacteriaceae; genus Corynebacterium; species Corynebacterium tuberculostearicum_G. Next base: position 3,696 of record NZ_JASPGP010000010.1, read on the forward strand.
AGCGCATGGCAGATGAGCTCATCAATGACGGCAAAGTTTCCCATCCGACCCTTGGCGTGAAGGTGCTAGCGCGCGACGACGGCAATGGTGCCCGCATCGCCGAGGTAGAACCGGGCGGACCAGCAGATAAGGCAGGCCTGAAGGACGGCGACATTGTCACCCGCGTCAACGATCGCCTGATTGAAAACGCCGATGCGCTTATTGCGGCGGCGCGATCGCAAGACTTTGGTGCGACGGTGACCTTGGAGGTTACCCGCGAAGACTCGGAAGAAACCCGTCAGGTAGAGGTAACCCTCTCAGGCGAGTAAATTACTGTGCAAGACCTCATTAGGTGCTGAATGCGCCGTACCTCACCCCGCCACAAGGCCGTATTGCCTTAACTTAAGGAGAAAAATGCCAGATTCGCAGCACGATGTGACCGACTCCGCGCAGCCCGACGGCGCGAATAAGCGCGATTCCTTGATGGATCTAGCCGAACCCGATGATGCCTTCTTGTTAGCAAGCGAGCAGGAGGATAGCCTTGCTGCCCCGCGCCGCGGGCTCATCGTTATTGTCACCGATCATCCCGGTGAGCAATCCGATAGCACTTCGCAGCTGGTAAGCGAGCTGCTCGCGGAGGCTAATTTCCGCGTTGATGGCGCCATCGTGGTGCGTTCCAAGAAATCCAAGATCCGCCAGGCCATTGAGACCGCTGTGGTCGGTGGCGTGGACTTGGTCCTCACCGTCGGCGGCACCGGCGTGGGCCCGCGCGATAAGACTCCGGAGGCTACCCGGTCTGTCATCGACAAGATGGTGCCGGGCGTGGCGCAGGCGCTGCGTTCTTCTGGCCAAGCTTGTGGCGCGGTGGATGCCTGCACGTCCCGCGGTCTTTCGGGTGTTTCGGGCTCTACCGTAGTGGTCAACCTTGCCTCGTCGCGCGCTGCCGTCCGCGATGGCATGGCTACCTTGGCGCCTCTGGTGCACCACCTCATTGACCAGCTGCAGCAGTCTAGCGTCCAGTAAACGCAGGGTATTTTCTATGACGTCGCGGAGAAATCGCCGGCGAGTATTCCGCCAATCTGCTGCTGTCGATTATGACCGTAGTGCTGATAAGCCCGGCGCACACGCTGCCGATGGTGCCGATGAGGAGAGAATCGTTACCGTTGATGACGCGGATTCGGCGGCGACAGAGGGGGAGTCCGGCCAGCGCGATGAACAGTTCTACCGAGAGAATCAGCCCCCACACTACGGCGGCTAGTGCCTAAGGCAGGATGAAGGTCTGGAGCCATAGCGGTACATAAAAAGCCCGCGGTTTCGCTTCCGAAGAAGTGAAACTGCGGGCTTTGCGCTGCGCATGCAGCCAAGGGGGTCTAAGCCTGGTGGCGGCCGCCGTCGGTAGAACCGTAATCGGCGTCGGCAGCGCCGCGGGCGGAACCGTCAATGCCGGTTCCTGCGATGTCCTTATCGGAGACGTTCTGGGCCTCGAGCAGGTCGCGGATTTCCGCGAGCAGTTCCTCGGAAGTTGGGGCAGGGGCCTCAGGGTCCACACCGTGGCGGCGCTTAGTGGCCTCGGTGAGCTTGTTGATCGGCATGACGATGAGGAAGTAGACCACTGCGGCGATGATGAGGAAGTTGATCGCTGCGGTGATTACTGCGCCGAAGTCAACGAGGGTGTTTTTGTTGTCGGTGATTTGGAAGCCCAATCCGTCCACCTCAGCGGAGCCAAGGGAATTGATGATCGGCTGGATGATGGAGTCAGTAACGGCAGTGACGATTGCGGTGAAGGCGGAGCCGATGATGACCGCGGTGGCAAGTTCGATGACGTTGCCGCGCATAATGAAGTCTTTAAAACCCTTGAGCATGGTGAAATGCACGAACCTTTCTGGGAATAACTAAGGGTTGGTATAAACCATGGACACCGCGAAACTTTAGTGCAGCTGTTAACCAACCACAACTGTTGTGGCTGAAATGGACTAGCGTTGTTGTGGGTGAGCGCGGTCACCCACGATAACTACAGTGAGTGGCTGGCTTAGCGACGCCGCGGCTACATCATTGGCGTGGTCTTGGGGTAGCGCGAGCAAAACAGTAGAGGAAGAGGCCTCGCCTTCGGCGCTGGAGGTCGACACCACTCGCCCGCCGGTGGCGATAACGCGCGCGGTGGGCGTTGTAGGCGCCTCGCCCTCTTCAGCAGGGGAGGAGGCGGTATCGACGGCGGTTACCACGTCCACGGTATCGCCATGGTGCAGGTGGGGGATGATGTCTGGCTCGGCGAGCTTCACCGGGATCATCCGCGCAGCCGCGGCGTCGGAGCCTCCGACCAAGCTGGAGACGAGGTCTTCTCCCAATAGGCGAGCATCGGTAATCACTTCGCCCTTGCCGGCTGCGGCGGTTATCACGCGGCCAGTAAGTTCTTCTGGCTTTGCCGCTACCGCGGAATCGGGGATGGAGGAGGAAGGAAGGCGGGCCAAGTCGACGTCGGCAAGCGCCAGCTCCGCGCCCGCAGGAAGATCGCGGCTGAAGACGGGCACGCGCGGCAGCTCCTTGGCCGCAGATAAGGCCGAAGCCAGCGCGGCAATAAGAAGGGCCACCGCAATGGCGCGGCGCACTACAACGCCGCGGCGGTGGCCAGGGGTGCGAAGGGTGGATATAAGGCGGGGCATACGCGAAGTGGACATACTCTTTTAGACTGCCCGAAACCGCGCATGGTTCCCGCACCCTAAAACTAGAAGCGTGTGATGCCCTCTGCAGTGACGGCGGCATCAACCTTGCGGTCGTGGTCCTCGGTAGGCAGCTCGTCTAGGAATTCGGAAGGGTAGACCATGGCGAAAACCGGCGGCTTGCCGTGGGGAAGCGGCTCTAGCGCGCGGTCATAGTAGCCACCGCCCTTGCCCATGCGGTTGCCCTTGGCATCTACCGCCATGGCAGGGGCGAGCACCAGATCGCACTCGGCCAGCACGCTGCTATCAAAGCTTGGGCCCTGAGGCTCATTTAAACCCAATGGGCTGGTGTGCATGGCTTCCTTGCCGCGGTATTCGGCAAAGGTCAAGGTGCCATTCTTACCGGAAATTGGCAGGAGGACGCGGGAGACATGTGCCTTGAGCCACGGCACAAAGTCCGCACCACCGGGCTCAGAGCCCAAAGGCCAGTAGGCGGCCACCGTCATGGACTCGGTTAGCTCGGATTCGAGATGCTTGCGCACGGCGGCGGTAAAAGCATCGTGGTCCTCGGAGGAAAGTTCGCGGCGGGCCTGGACCAAGCGGGCGCGCAGCTCGTTTTTGGCGGTGATGGAAGAGGTCATGAATAAATCATAACCCCGCGGCGTAGCGGTGCACGGGAAAATAATGTGGCGTTGTACGCTATTGTGCATGGCTATAGAACGCGAAGATTCCGCCCGCGGAATCACCACGGTTGTAGTTCCAGCGGCAGGTATGGGCACCCGATTTTTGCCCGCCACCAAGACGGTTCCAAAGGAACTGCTGCCCGTTGTTGATACTCCCGGCATCGAACTCATCGCAGAGGAGGCGGCCTCTGTCGGCGCGCGCCGCCTTGCGGTGATTACCGCGCCCGATAAGCAAGAGGTCATGCGCCATTTCGAGGCTTTCCCCGAGCTGGTAGAGACCCTTGAATCCCGCGGCAAGGACGAGCAGGTGGCAAAGGTTAAGCGCGCCAACCAGATCATTCACCCCGTCGCGGTGGAGCAGGAAAAGCCGCTGGGCTTGGGCCATGCGGTGGGCCTTGCTGAAGAGGTGCTTGGGGAAGACGAGGACTCCTTCGCCGTCATGCTCCCTGATGACATTGTCTTGCCCGCCACCGTCATGGCGGATATGGCGCGTGTGCGCGCGGCATTGGGCGGCAGCGTGCTGTGCGCCTTCGAGGTCCCGCGCGAGCAGACCTACAACTACGGCGTCTTCGACGTGGAAGATACCGATGCTCCTGGCGTGAAGAAGGTCGTGGGCATGGTGGAAAAGCCGGCGGTAGAGGATGCTCCTTCTAACCTCGTGGCCACCGGCCGCTACCTTTTGGATCGCAAGATTTTTGATGCCCTGCGCCGCATTAAGCCGGGCAAGGGCGGCGAGCTGCAGCTTACTGACGCCATCGAGCTCCTCATTGAAGAAGGCGAGCCCGTCCACGTGGTAGTCCACCAAGGAAAGCGCCATGATTTGGGCAATCCCGGCGGTTATATCCCCGCCAATGTGGACTTTGGCCTGCGCGATGAAAAGTATGGTCCCACGCTGTATAAAGCGATTAAGCAAATCATGGCCGAGTATGAGGACGAGCACGGCCTAGCCTAGGGATTTTTCCCAGTGGCCAAGGACGTGGAAGCGAAGAAAGGGCGGGCATAGACCTTATGCGTTCAGTTGATGACCAGTTGGCGCTGGTAACGGATGCGGCGACGACGCCGGAGCCGGTGCGCATCGGTATTTCCAACGCGCTGGGTTTGATGTGCGCCGAGCAAGTGCAGGCTAATCAACCCCTGCCGGGGTTCCCGCAGGCGGCCATCGACGGCTACGCGGTGCGCGCCGTGGATATTGGCGGCGAGCGGGGGTTGCGGGTGCGCCGCCACAAGGACCAGGAAGAACAATCCGCAGAGGGCGAAGAGGATGCGGATTCCCCGCAGCCGGAGGTAGAGCGTTCCCTGCCCGTGGTCGGTGAGGTTCCGGCCGGCTCCAAGCAACCACTGCGCCTGCAGCCTAAGCAAGCGGTGCGTGTATATACGGGTGCGCCTTTGCCCACGCTTGCCGACGCCGTCCTGCCCCTCGAGTGGACCGACCGCGGCCGCAAGCGCGTCACCGCCCACCGCCCGGTGCGCTCTGGTGACTTTGTGCGCCGGGTAGGCGACGACATCCAGCCTGGCGATGTCGCCGTATCTTCCGGCACCGTTTTGGGCCCCGCTCAGATTGGCCTTCTAGCCGCGGTAGGCCGCTCAAAGGTGCTGGTGTATCCGCGGCCGCGTATTACCATCATCTCCTTTGGCCGCGAGTTGGTCGACTTGGATCAAGAACCAGCGCTGGGCCAGGTTTTTGACGTGAACTCTTATTCCTTGGCTGCCGCGGCCCGTGAAGCCGGGGCGGAGGTGCACCGCGTAGGCATTGCCGAGGGCGAGCCGCGCCGCATCCGCGAAGCGTTGGAAAAGCACATTGCCCGCAGCGAGGTGCTGGTTATCTCCGGCGCGGTGGGCGGCGCTGGCGCCGAGGCCATCCGCGAGATCCTCGACGATCTTGGTGATGTCGATACCTCCCGCGTGGCCATGCATCCCGGCTCCGTCCAAGGCTTTGGACTGGTGGGCGAGGAGCGTATTCCTACCTTTTTGCTGCCGTCCAATCCGGTGTCCGCGCTTGTGGTCTTTGAGGTCTATATCCGCCCGCTCATCCGCTTGGCGCTGGGCAAGCGCAATGCGCACCGCCGCGTGGTGCGTGCCCGCGCATTGAACCACATCGATTCCCGCCCCGGTCGGCACGGCTTCATCCGTGCACGCCTGATGCGCGATGCCGAAACCGCGGACTACTTGGTAGAAGGCCTCGGCGGTGCCGCAGGTGCCCCGGCCCACCTCTTGGCCGGCCTCTCAGAGGCCAACGCCATGATTCGCGTGCCGGAAGAGGTCACCGAAATCCGCCCGGGCGATGTGGTTGATGTGTTGTTTTTGACCCAGCGCAGCTAATGCTCGATCCTTTCGGCAACGCGGCGGATAGGTTCCGCCATCCTGCTACCGGCCCCACCGATGACATGCATCCGGGGTGGCCGGAATCTACTCCTCTTGTCCAGCTTCCCTCCTCATCTGTCTTTCCCTCGGGGGCGCAGATGCGCTTGCGCCCCCTGCTGCGTTCCGACGGCCATGAGTGGCGGCGTCAGCGCATCGACGATGAAAGCTTCCTCCGCCCGGTTGAGCCGACCCAAGCCGCACCGTGGGCGGCAGCGCATAGCCAGCAGGCCTGGTGGAATCACCTGATGTACCTGCGCACTGCCGCGCGTGAGGCGCTGGTAGTCCCGCTCGTCATCGAAGTGGAGGGGAAATTCGCCGGGCAGGTGACCCTGGGAAATATTCAGCATGGCAGCATTCGCGATTGCTGGATTGGCTACTGGGTCTATTCTGCGGTTCACGGCGCCGGGGTGGCTACGGCCGCGACCGCCTTGGGCGTGGACCATGCCTTTGGGCGGGTGGGTTTGCACCGCGTGACCGCTACCTATCTGGAGCACAACCCGGCCTCGGGTCGCGTCTTGGCCGCCAACGGATTCCGGCATGAGGGGTATTTGCGGCGCAATCTGCATATCGACGGCGCGTGGCAGGACCACCACTACGTGGCGTTGGTGAAAGAAGACTTTGCCTCTACGGCGGTGGAGCGCCTGCGCCAGGCTGGACGACTGGCGTGAAATAGCGTCCCAATTACTGGGAATCCGACCTCAATTTTCACATAAGTCACAACATTGTAATTTGTGCGAATTTGGGGTGCTACGGTGCGGTTTCACCGTTTAAGGTGGAGTAATCATCTGTATTCAAGGGGAAGGTCCTTTTCGTGTCGACAGCTGTGCCGATTATCGCGATCATCGTGGTGTGGCTCTTCGTGCTCGCACCGTGGCTATTGGGTAGGAATAACCGCCCAATGAGCCATACCGGTGAGGCCTTTGAAGATACCCGTGTCCTTTTTGAAGGAGATTCCGGCAAGGTCGCTGGCCGGCGTCGTCCGCGCCTGCGCGCCGGCGACGTGCATCGCCGCGACGATGAGGACGAGGCGGACTATGAAGTCGTCGAGGCTGCAGACGCTACCGACAGTGAAACCGATACCGAGGCCACCAAGTCCTCTTCGCGCTCCGTGACCATTGCCGGCGCCGCACGGCGTGCCAAGTCCCAGCCCTTCGGTAGCGGTAGCCGTGCGTTTACTGCTGCATCTGCCTCCACCGCAGGTGAAGAATCCACGCAACAGACAGAAACCATCGACGGCGAATTGGTGGAAGAAGCGATTGCAGATGAAAACGAGTCTGCAGTCGAGCCACAGGCAGCTGCGGTTCCTGCCTCCCAGCAAGCTGATGCGGACAAGGAAGCCAATACCGCAGAGGCGGACGACGTCGACGACGTGCTGCTGGAGGACGAGGACGACGCCGCGGACGAGTCCACTGAGGACAAAGCCTCCGATGTTGCCGCCGCCGAGGCTGAGGTATTTAGCGCCCCAGCTGTCTCTAGCGTGGCGAGCGATGCCTATGCCTACGATGAAACCTATACCTCGCCGGTAGACCTCATGTACCCGGGTGCCGTAGACAAGGCCGAGGACAGTGAGAATGACTCCATAGATCCTGCCGGCGCGGACGAGGCAGACGAGGCCGAAGGCTCCGAGAACCTAGCAGCGGCCACGGAAGCAGACGATGCCGGCATGGATACCGACCTGTCCGAGGACGAGGTCGAGTTTGCCCAGCGTCGTTTGGGCCGCGGTGGCTGGGACCCGGTAGCGGAAAAGGAAAAGTCTGCAACGCGCTACCAGCGCCGTCAGCGCACCCTGCTGGGGCTGGCCGTGGCCGTGGTGCTCACGGTAGCCCTCGGAATCGTGGTCGGTGGTTGGACGTGGTGGTTGGCTGCCGTCGCCGGCGTGCTCACCGTGGCCTACTTGATCGCCCTTCGCTCTCAGGTACGCCAGGAACAGGCACTGATGCGCCGCCGTGTGCGCCACCTGCGCCGCGCCCGTTTGGGCGTGCGCAACGCCGAGGACGAAGAGCTAAAGATTCCGCGCAATCTGCGCCGCCCAGGCGCCGTGGTTGTGGAAATCGACGATGAGAGCCCGGACTTCGTGCACCTTCCGCTGAGCTATAGCGATGGTGAGGACGGCGACTTTGACGGCCCGCACGCCGGGCCCGATGGCTACGGCCGCCGCGATGACCTAGCGGCCCGCCGCGCTGGATAAGCCCGTGTGGCGGACTAGCTAGCAGCGCCGTTAAGCTCGTCAGCGCCCGCTGTCTGCGAGTTCGCGAGCGCGTTGTATTCCTGTGCTAAGCCATAATTCGGCACGCCGCTCTCCAGCCACACCCCGGAGGTACCGCGGCGATGGGAGCCGATAAGGTGCGTATCAATCATGCCGATGGCCTCCATGAGGGCGAAACAGGTAACCGGTCCAACGAAGCGAAACCCCTTCTTCTTGAGTTCGCGGGACATGAGCTTGGACTCGTAGCTCTTTTTCGGAATATCTTCCATCACGGTGGGGTAGAGGTTCTCCGGAGGCTGGTAGGCCCAAATGAACTCCGCCAGCCCGCCTTCCTCGCGCAGAGCGATGGTCGCCTTGGCGTTATTAATCGCTGCGCGGATTTTGGTTTCGTTGCGGATAATAGAGGCGTCGCCAAGCAAACGCTCCACGTCCGCCTCATCGAATTGGGCGACCTTGTCCGGATCGAAGTTGCAAAAGGCCGCACGGAAGGCTTCGCGCTTCTTGAGCACCACTGCCCAGGACAGGCCGGACTGGAAAGACTCGAGACTCAAACGCTCGTAAAGTCCAGCTTCATCGAAAATGGGCAGGCCCCATTCGGTGTCGTAATACTCCTTCAGCATCGGCGAGGACATCGCCCACGGCGGGCGGCCCAGGCCATCATCGTCATAGACCAAGGTGGTGCGCTCTTCGGACTGCGTGGTTGGTTCGCTCATGGTGTGTTCTCCTTTTATCTTTTGTGCGTGGTTCCCATTGAAACAGCCCGCGCGGTCGTGTTCTTTTCCTTCCCCCGCCAAAGGGCGAATTTCCCAGGAGTATGGGTGTAGTCCATTGCCTTCGCATCGGGTGAGGGGTTCAGGGTAATCTGTTCAGCATGAATAGACCTGCCGTACGCGATGCTGCACTGCTTATCTTTCGAGCGGTCCTCGGATTAATCTTTATCGCACACGGCGTGGACAAGATGTTTATGACCGGCATGGATGAAACCGTGGGGCAATTTTCCGCCCTGGGGGTGCCGCAGCCACAGCTTTCCGGCTATATCGCCGCCATAGGAGAGATGGTCGGCGGTGCATTCCTCGTCGTTGGTCTGCTCACTACCTTTGTCGCCGGGGCACTCGCATTGCTCATGGGGTGTGCCCTGTATTTCGTGCACCTGGGCCACGGGTTATTTGCTGCCGATGGTGGAATCGAATACCCACTGGTATTGCTGTTGTCCCTGCTGATGATCGTAATTTTTGGCTCCGGCAGAGCCAGCATGGACGGGGTGCTCAGCAATGTTGACGCATAGCCAGGTCCAAGCGGCAATCTCCGCGCACATGGATGGAGAGCACTCCGATCTGTCCCAGGACGTCATTGATACTCACTTGGAAAGCTGCGCCGAATGCCGCGCTTTTCGCGACAAGGCGGCCGCGCTATCGCGTTCACTGAGCTTTGTGGAGCCTGCGGATTCCGGTATGGCGCCGCCCACGGATCTTTCTGATGTCATCTTGGCCGGCGTGGAGCCGGAATGGCGGCGTACCTCGAGCGCGCGCCAAGCCAACCTCACGGTTGCTCGTGCCGCCATGGTTCTTATGGGGGTCATCTTTGCGATCTGGGCAGTGGTGCTCATCGTGCACGCCTCCGGTCTCGTCCCGTTGGGCGAGGAAGGAAAGATTTTGGATCCCACTGCGGATCCGGAGCGAGCTAACCTGCTGATGGAGGGCGCGGCAGTGCGCTTTGGCATGGCCTGTGGCTTATTCTTCAGCGCTTGGCGCCCCGCGGCGGTTACCGGACTGCTTCCGGTATCGGCCACGATGTTTGCCTTCCTCTTCGGCTTTGGCATGCGCGATATAGCGCTGGGTACCGTAACCATTGAGCAGGTGTATTTCCTTATCGCTACCGCGCTGGCGACTCTGAGCCTGGCGTGGGCCTGGCTGGCGGAAAAGGGCTACCTGGTGCGCGCGTGGTGGAAGTCCCTCAACGCGCAGCCGCAATAATCACTCCACTCTGGCCAGGTTAGGTCCAGCTCGGCAGCCACATCATGGAGTGGTACCAGGAATCTGGAATCTTGTAGCCGTACAAAATGGGGGAGAAGTAGAAGAACATCGCCACTACCAGGGCTAGGTAGAACACGGCGACGATAGTGCCCCACCGTACGGGGCCGCCGGCCAAGCTCTTTAGCCATCCCCACCGCACAGGCCTGCCATGCCCGATGAGCTGGCCTAAAGCTAACGCAATAAGCACGATGACAAAGGGGATGAAAGCCGTGGCGTAGAAGAAGTACATCTGGCGGTCGAAGGCCGCGAGCCATGGGAAGAAGCCTGCCGCAAAGCCCACCAAGGGGATAAGGAAGGCGCGGTTGCGGCGAATAATGAGCGACCACAGGCCCCACAGCACGGCCGGGATGACCAGCCACCAGATGACCGGGGTGCCAAAGAGGTAGAGCATCTTGCGGCATTCGTTACTGCCATCACCGCACTGCAGGTCGGTGGAGGAGTAGTACAAGATCGGGCGGGCGGCAACGAGCCAGGCCCAGGGCTTGGAATCCCACGGGTGATGATGGCCGCCGGAAGAGGTCAGGCTGGCGTGGAATTCCAAGACAGAGGAGTGGTAGTAGAACCAGCCGGCCAAGGAATCGGGCAAGTTCATTAGCCACGATCCATCCTCGATGGTGCCATCCACCTTGGCATGGCGGTAAACGGCGGTTTCGGAGGAAAACCAAGCCCGCCAGGTCCAGGCGTAGAGCAGTACCGGCACGAGCACAAGGGAGGCCAGGGCAGCAGGGGTATCGCGCACCAGGGTGCCGAGTATATAGCGGCGTACCCCATAGCGCTTGCGCAAGGCAAGGTCGCTAAAGACGGACATCAGGCCAAAGAACATGATGAAGTACAGGCCGGACCACTTCACGCCCAGGGAAAGACCAAGGCAGACACCTGCAAGGAGGCGCCACCAGCGGAATCCAAAGCGCGGACCAAAGGCGGAAGAGCCCATCCGATCCTTCACAAACGCGTTGTGGAGGCGCTCGCGCATCTGATTGTGATCGCGGGCGAGCGCCCAGGCGGCAGCTACCACGAAAAAGACTTGGAAGATATCCAGCATGCCGAACTTGGAGGAGACCAAGAGCACGCCATCAAATACGGCGATGAGGCCGGCTAGGGTTGCTACCTGCCATGATGAAGAGACCCGGCGGGCCAGGGACATCGTCAAGAGCACGGTGGCTGCTCCGAAAAGCGCCGTCATAAAACGCCAGCCGAGAGGTGAATAACCAAAGACCCATTCGGCAAGTGCCACGATCTGCTTGCCCAGCGGTGGGTGAACCACCAGGCCATAGCCGGGGTTGGTTTCAATGCCGCCGATAAAAAGGTTATCCCAGCTTCGCACCATGTCCCAGGCTTGGGGAACGTAGTGCTTTTCATCAAAGACGGGCGTGTCCTTGGAAACGGGCGCGGTAAGGCCGACAAAGCGGGTAATGAGCGCAAGGACGCCGACGACGCTAGTGCTTATCCAGTCAGCCTTGCCCCACTGATAGGCGCGGGGTGCTGGCGGAGCCACGGTGTCGTGCGTGGTGCGCGATGGGGCAGCGGTAGCAATAGTCACTTGGTTGAGTCTAGGCGACAACGTAGCGCAACCGCGCATTAGAGAGTATGGAATGCTAGAGGCATGTCTGTTTTAGGTCTGGATCCACTACCGCGCGGGGTAATCCTCGCCGCCACGCCGCTGGGAAACGTAGGAGATGCCTCCGCGCGTTTAATGCATGCCTTGCAACATGCGGACGTCATCGCGGCCGAAGATACGCGGCGCGTGCGCAATCTGGCCCAGGCCTTGGGGATCGAGATTTCTGGACGGGTGGTGTCCAATTTTGATCACAATGAAAAGGATCGGGCCCAGCAGCTTATCGATGCCGCCGCGTCGGGCACCGTCCTCGTCGTTACCGATGCCGGAATGCCGATTATTTCTGATCCGGGCCTGTCCTTGGTGTCCGCGGCGGCCGAGCGCGATATTCCCGTGACCTGTTTTCCTGGCCCCTCCGCAGTGCCGACGGCCCTGGCGCTTTCGGGTCTGGGCGTGGGGCACTTCCTTTTCGACGCCTTTCCTCCTCGCAAGCCCGGTCCCCGCAAGGCGTGGCTGGAGTCACTGCGCAACGAAAAGCGAGCCATCGTCTTCTTTGAATCTCCTCACCGCGTGGCCGAAACCCTGGCCGAGGCAGCGGAAATTCTCGGCGCTGACCGCCCGGCCGCGGTGTGCCGGGAGCTGACCAAGACCTATGAGGAAATCCGCCGCGGCACTTTGGGCGAGCTTGCCGAGTGGGCAGTAGATGGTGCTCGGGGAGAGATCACTGTGGTGATCGAGGGCGGTACGGCCGCTGCCGCTACCGCCGCAGACCTGGTGCCCAAGGCGCTCGAGCTAGCGGAGGCGGGGATGCGGCTGAAGGACGCGTGCAAGCAGGTAGCCAAAGGTACTGAGGTTTCCAACCGCGAGCTTTACGACGCCGCCTTGGATGCACGCAAGGCCTAGCCTTACTGGTCGTTTCGATTACGTCACACCCCGCATCGTTCCTAGACGGTTTCACTAACGGGGTCTTTGTAATTGAATTGTTATAGTGTTCGGGCGTGTGGGCGGCTTAAAGCGGTATTTACATGGGGAAATGAAGCGTAAAAACCTTTCAAATTATCGTGGAAAATCCCTGGGAAACGGCGTTGAGCAGCGAGGTTTCTCTGTGCTTCGTTTGATAATTGAGTAGTTCCGCACCACTGTATAGCTCATGACAAACTCGGAAAATATGGGCACAGGCGTGCCAGAAGAAGGAAAGGAACCGGTCGGCGCACAGGCGCAGCCGGCCTCTGCTTCTTCGAGCGGGCAGCCTATTGAGAATTATCAGACTGTAGACGAGCAGCTGGACGCACAATCTGCCACCGGCCAGCTTCAGGATATGATTCACTCCGATGGTTTCCACCCGGAGCGCTATGACGATCCTGAGGTGGAGATCGCGGCCGATCGTGACAATATGCCAATCGATTGGTCCATCGTGGGCATCGCCGGCGTGCTGATTGCCGCGATCGTCGTGTGGGGCCTGGCCGCCCCAGACAACTTTGCCAACTTCTCCTCTTCGGCCCTGACCTGGGTCGTGGACAATTTCGGTTGGGCCTATATCCTCTTCGGCACCGTCTTCGTGGTGTTCGTTGTCTTTATTGCCGCCTCCAAGTTCGGCTCCATCAAGTTGGGCCACATTAATGAGGAGCCGGAATTTTCCACGCCGTCGTGGATTGCCATGATGTTCGCCGCCGGCATGGGCATTGGCCTGATGTTCTACGGCGCTTCCGAGCCGCTGGCTAACTACCGTGACGGCACTCCGGGCCAGGGTACTGGCAACGTGGGCTCGTCCATGGCCTATGCCATGTTCCACTGGACGCTGCACCCCTGGGCGGTCTACGCCATCGTTGGCTTGGCCATCGCGTACTCGACCTTCCGCATTGGCCGCAAGCAGCTATTGAGCCAGGCCTTCGTGCCGCTTATCGGCGAGCGTAACGCCAACGGTGCGGTGGGCAAGTGCATCGATGTCCTGTCCATCTTCGCCACCGTCTTCGGTACCGCCTGCTCCCTGGGCCTGGGTGCCCTGCAGATTCAGGCCGGCTTGAAGGCATCCGGAATCATCGATAACCCCACCAATTCCGTGGTTATTGGCATCGTTCTGGTCCTTACCCTCGCATTCCTCCTGTCTGCGATGTCCGGCGTGGGCAAGGGCATTCAGTACATTTCCAATGCGAATATGGTCCTCGCCGCAGTGCTGGCCATCTTCGTGTTCATCTTGGGTCCGACCGTTACCATCCTGAACCAGATTCCTGGCTCCATCGGTAACTACCTCAACTACTTCACCGAGATGATCGGCCGCACGGCCGAGTCCGAAAACGGCGCCGCCGGTGAGTGGCTATCCAGCTACACCATCTTCTACTGGGCATGGTGGGTTTCCTGGTCCCCATTCGTGGGCATGTTCTTGGCACGCATCTCCCGTGGCCGTTCCGTCCGCGAGTTCTGCCTGGGTGTCCTGCTTATTCCAGCCGGCGTATCCACCCTGTGGTTCGCTATCTTCGGCGGCACCGCTATCCACATGGAGCAAAACGGCGAATCCATTACCGGCGAGTCTGCTGAGGAAGAGCTGTTCAACCTCCTGCAGTCCATGCCGGGCGGCTTCGTTGCCGGTATTGTTGCAGCGGTCCTTCTGGCTACCTTCTTCGTCACCTCTGCGGACTCCGCATCCACGGTGATGGGCTCCATGTCTCAAAACGGTGCTTCTACCGCTAAGCCGTGGCTATCCGCGGCATGGGGCGCACTGACTGCCTTGGTAGGCCTGACCCTGCTTCTGGCTAATGAGGACGCACTGTCTAACCTGCAGAACGTCACCATCGTTGCTGCACTGCCATTCTTGTTCATTGTCGTTGGCCTGATGTTCGCCATCTACAAGGCGCTGAGCGAGGATGTCATTTACCTCGAGTACCGCGAGGCACAGCAGTTCCAGCGCAAGATGGCCCGCGAGCGCCGCTTGCACCGTGAGTACCAGCGCACGCAGGTACTTAAGAAGCGCCGCAACGAGCGCCTCAAGCACCCAATGAAGCGCAAGTAATTCGCACCCTTTGCGGTTGCTTTCATAGCGCCCATCGTTTCCTCAGCAGTGGGGAAGCGGTGGGCGCTTTGTTCTGAAAATGCGGTTCACCTGCGGAGTAAATGTCTGCCCTGATCGTGTGGACAAGAGCCGGCTTCGATACAGTAGAACCCATGACTGAGTCTGTAGTAGTAAATGTTGCTTGGCCCTACGCCAACGGCCCGCGCCACATCGGCCATGTGGCCGGCTTTGGTGTTCCTTCTGACGTCTTTGCACGTTTCCAGCGAATGCGTGGCCGCAACGTACTCATGGTCTCCGGTACGGACGAGCACGGCACTCCGCTATTGGTTCAAGCGGACAAGGAAGGCGTGTCCGTTCGCGAGCTCGCAGACCGCTACAACCGCCAGATCGTCACCGACCTAGCCAACCTCGGCCTGTCCTACGATCTCTTTACCCGTACCACCACCCGTAACCACTACTCCGTGGTACAGGAACTCTTCAAGGGTCTGTATGCCAATGGCTACATGCTCAAAGAGACCACCCAGGGCGCTATTTCGCCGTCTACCGGACGCACCCTGCCGGACCGCTACATTGAGGGCACTTGCCCCATCTGCGGCGCGGATGGCGCCCGCGGTGACCAGTGTGATGAGTGTGGCAACCAGCTCGACCCAGTGGACCTCATCAACCCCGTATCCAAGATCAACGGCGAGACCCCGAAGTTCATTGAAACCGAGCACTTTCTGCTGGATCTGCCCGCCATCAAGGAGGAGCTACAAAAGTGGCTGTCCACACGTGAGGACTGGCGCCCGAACGTCTTGAAGTTCTCCCTGAACCTGTTGGAGGATATGCGCCCGCGCACCATGACGCGCGATATTGACTGGGGCATTCCCATCCCCGTTGAGGGCTGGCAGGACAATAACGCCAAGAAACTCTACGTGTGGTTCGATGCGGTCATCGGTTACCTGTCTTCTTCTATCGAGTGGGCATACCGCACCGGCCAGCCGGAGGCGTGGAAGGATTTCTGGCAGAACCCGGAGGCACGCCATTATTACTTCCAGGGCAAGGACAACATCACCTTTCACTCCCAGATCTGGCCGGCCGAGCTTTTGGGCTATGCCGGCAAGGGCAACAAGGGCGGTGAGCTTCACCAGTACGGCGAGCTGAATTTGCCTACGGAAATTGTCTCCTCTGAGTACTTGACCATGTCTGGCTCCAAGTTCTCCTCCTCCAAGGGCGTTGTCATCTATGTCAAGGATTTCTTGGCGGAGTTTGGTCCCGATGCCCTGCGCTACTTCATCGCCGTGGCTGGTCCGGAAAATAACGACACGGACTTTACCTGGGATGAATTTGTCCGCCGTATCAATAATGAGCTGGCCAATGGCTGGGGCAACTTGGTCAACCGCACCGTTTCTATGGCGTTTAAGAACTTCGGTGAGGTTCCAGCACCGGCAGCGCTGGAAGAAAAGGATAAGGAAATCCTGCAGCTGGCGGAAGAGACCTTCGAGACCGCCGGTTCTTTGCTGGAACAGTCCAAGTTCAAGCAGGCGATTACCGCTATCATGCACGTCGTCGGCGAAGCCAACGCTTATATCGCAGACCAAGAGCCATGGAAGTTGGCCAAGGATGAGACCCAGCGCGAGCGTCTAGCTACCGTGCTGTGGACTGCTCTTCAGGTGGTTTCTGACTGCAATGTCATGCTCACGCCGTACCTGCCGTTTACCGCACAGAAGGTTCATGAAACCTTGGGTCGCGAGGGCGTGTGGGCGGCCCAGCCAGAGGTCCATGATGTCAAGGACGATATCCCGGTAGAGCTCGTCGGTGCTGGCTTGCCGCCAGAGGGCCACGAGTATCCGGTCATCATGGGTGACTACACCCAGCAGCAGGCAAAGTGGGAGCGCATCCAGGTAGAGCCGGGCACCGCCTTGGCCAAGCCGAAGCCGCTCATCTCTAAGCTCGACCCGGAGCTGGGCGAGACCGGCCCGGAGTGGGCGCCTGTTACTAAGTAACAGAACCTAAAACGGCCGCGTTATTGCCTCTTTTCCAACAGAGAAAAGGGCGTAACGCGGCCGTTTCTGTATTCCGGTCTGGAAGGGGTACGAAATTCCCGAATCCTTGCCCGGAAGGGTGGGTGCGGGTTTAGCGCTCGAAATCGCGCTGGAGGTGCACCAAGCCGAGGCGGACGCCATCCTTGGTATGAATATTTGGCATGCGGCCGGTCTCGGTGAAGCCGAACTTCTTGTGCAGGGCGATGGAACCCTCGTTGGTATCGACGATATAGGTGATCATCGTCTGCACGTAGGCATCGTCGGCGGCGACGTCCATGAGGGCGTCGAGAAGCTCGGAGCCCACGCCCTTGCCCTGAGCGGCGGGGGCAATGTAGACGGAATCTTCCACGGTACCGTAATAGATGGCGGGGGTTACGAACTGGAAGTAGGCCGCCCAGCCAATGACCTCATCATCGTCCACGGCTACAAAGACCGGGGAGCCGGCCTTAAACATCTCCTTGAGCCACTCTTCGCGGTCAGAGACATCTTCTTGCCACGTGACCAGGTTAGCGGCGGGTTTCGCTGCGGAGCCGGCGTTGTAGATGGCGGTGAGTGCGGGGGCGTCGGCAAGCTCAGCAGGACGGATATGCATAGAAATTCCTTTACACCAGAAGTTGTAGGTGGGTGAGGCTCAACCAGTGATCGAACTTGTAGCAAACCTCTTTAAGAGTACCCACGTTTTCAAACCCGAACTTTTCATGCAAGTTTAGCGATGCAACATTGGTGGAAACGATAAGGGCGAGCAGGGAATGGACCTTATGATCGGCGCGGGCCGCATCTACCAAGGCGCCAAGTAACGCAGTGCCCACGCCCTGGCCCGGAGCGGCGGGGGAGAGATAGATGGTGGTCTCATAACAGCCGGTCCACACCTGCGGATCGCGGTAAGGGTGGTAGAGCGCCCACCCCAGGTAGGTGCCAGAATCGGACTCCGCGATGAGGCACGGGCAGCCCTCTTCCCAGATATGGCGCAGGTAGTCCTCGCGCTCTGCGATGCTGGCCGGGGTAGTGCGGAAAATGACGTCGGTGTGCTCGATGGCCCAGTTGAGGGTCTCGGTCATGGCGGGCACATCCGCAAGGCCGGCGGGTCTGATCAACATGGCAGCCAA
Organism: Corynebacterium tuberculostearicum; assembly: GCF_030229345.1. Taxonomy (GTDB): domain Bacteria; phylum Actinomycetota; class Actinomycetes; order Mycobacteriales; family Mycobacteriaceae; genus Corynebacterium; species Corynebacterium tuberculostearicum_G. The sequence continues at coordinate 21,307 of NZ_JASPGP010000010.1, forward strand.
TATTACAATTGCCCGTATGGCTAAAAAGAAGCGACGTCCCACTCCCGTTCCGGCACCGGGCCTAAGCGGCCTCATCGATGCGCATACGCACCTGTTTTCTCACAAGGACACCGATGAGGTGCTGGTCAATCGCGCGCGCACCGCCGGTATTAGCCGTATGGTGACGGTGGGCGATGACCGCCGCGAGTCGGCAGCAGCGCTGGCTACCGCGCATGCCTTTCCGGATGTCTATGCCGCCTGTGCCATCCATCCGGTGCGTGCCAACGAGTTGGACGCACCCACAAAGGTGGCACTGGAGGAGATGGTGGCGGATCCGCGCTGCGTGGCGGTGGGAGAGACTGGCCTCGATGCCTACTGGGTGCAGCACGAGCCGGAGACCACCGCGACTATGGCCCAGCAGGAGGAATCCCTGCGCTGGCACATCGACCTAGCAGTGCGACATGGCAAGACGCTGATGATCCACAACCGCGAGGCGGATGCGGACCTAATGCGCATTCTTGCCGACGCCCCCTCACCCGACACCGTCATGCTGCACTGCTTTTCCTCGCCGCTGAAGGTGGCCGAGGAAGCCTTGGAGCGCGGGTACGTATTGTCCTTTGCCGGTAACGTCACCTTCAAGCGCAATGCCGAGCTGCGGCAGGCGGCGGCGAAAGCACCGGCCGGCCAGCTTCTGGTGGAGACCGATGCGCCATATATGACGCCAGAGCCCTACCGGGGTCAGCGCAATGAACCGGCTCTTATCGGGCACACATATGAATGCATCGCTCGCGTTCGCCACCAGACGGTGCAGGCGCTAGCAGCGGAGGTAAACGACACTTTTGATCGCGTTTACGGCCTGCGCTAACGCCTAGGTGACGGTTTTCACAAAAATAAAACACACTGGTCAGGGGTGGCGGGGGTGTCTGGTGTGGCGATTGTGCGCCCAGTGAGGCGTGTGGTGGATTAGTCTTCGACTTTGTGGTGCTGTTATCGTATCGTTATTAATCGTTCGTTTAGGTTTAGGGTCTTGCAGCGCCACTCTCGGTGCGGCAGCAGCGGATCCCAGTAGAGCAATTGCCTGCGTGGACAACTTTGCTGGCCTAAACTCTTGTAATTGTTGAAACCTGCACTACCGGAGATTCATTCAGCATGTCACCTCATCAGATCAAGCGCCTCAATAACTCTCGCTCGCTGCCACTGCGTCTGGCAACGGGTGGCGTATTGGGCACCCTGGCCGTCGGCGGCGTCGTAGCCGTTGCGGCACAAAAGGACGTCACCGTGGACATCAACGGTGACAAGGTGGAGTTGGCTACCTTTGCCAAGGATGTCGACGGCGCGCTGGAGGCAGCCGGCGTGCAGGTGAGCGAGGAGGACATCGTCTCCCCAGCTCCGTCCGAATCCGTGGGTGATGGCGATGAGATCTCCGTGCGCACCGCCAAGCCAGTAGCCGTGACCATCGATGGTGTGCAGCAGCAGCTGTCCACCACCGACCTGACCGTATCTGACCTGCTGGGTAACCTCGACGGCGTAGTCAAGGGTGCTTCTGTGAAGTCCGGTGATGCCGACGTGGACGAGGACGCCCAGCTGGAAGAGGGCATGGACCTTGAGGTTGTGTCCCCGAAGATCGTCAAGATTAATGATGGCGGCAAGGTAACCTACACCAAGATTGCCGCTAAGACCGTTGAGGACGTCCTCAAGGCCCGCAATATCGACGTTGATGACGATGACCGCGTCTTCCCGTCCAAGGAGACCAAGGTAACCGAGGGCATGTCCATCAAGGTGGACCAGGTTTCTACCACCGTTTATGACTCGGAAGAAGAGTTTGACGCCGAGCCTAACTTCGTCGATGACCCGGAGCTGGAAGAGGGCACCGAAGAGGTCCGCGAGGAAGGCGTTAAGGGCAAGCGCGTTATTACCCACAAGCTGGTAATGAAGGACGGCGCTAAGGAATCCAATGACGTCATAAAGGAAAAGGTGACCGTCGAGCCTAAGGCTGCCACCATTGCCCGCGGCACCAAGAAGGCCGAGGAGGAAAAGCCGGAGGAGGGCGGCAACTCCGGTGCGGCTGCTCCGGCGGTGGCAGATGGCTCCGTCTGGGATTCCATCGCACAGTGTGAGGCTACCGGTAACTGGGCCATTAATACCGGCAACGGCTTCTCTGGCGGCCTGCAGTTCACCCCATCCACCTGGGCAGCATTCGGCGGCACCGAGTACGCACCGGAGGCATGGCAGGCTTCCCGCGAGCAGCAGATTGCCGTGGCAGAAAAGGTGCAGGCAGCGCAGGGCTGGGGCGCATGGCCGGCATGTACTTCCAAGCTGGGCCTGCGCTAAACCGCAGCGCTTCTTGGCCGCACACCCACTGTGGTGTGCGGCCTTTTTGTCTCTTCTACTAAGTTAGAAGGTATGACTGATTCCACCGGCGCCGCGCTTTTGGGTCCCGTAGAGATCCGCGCCCTCGCGGAGAAGCTCGACATCGTGCCCACCAAGAAGTTGGGGCAGAACTTTCTGCATGACCCGAATACTATCCGGCGCATCGTCGCCGCGGCGGAGCTGGATCCCACAGACCGCGTCCTCGAGGTAGGCCCTGGATTGGGGTCGCTGACCCTTGGCCTGGTTGAGGCAGTGGGGGACGTGACGGCGGTAGAGATCGATTCCCGCCTGGCAGCGCAGCTGCCCGATACCGTGGCCGAGCGCGCCCCTGAGTACGCGCAGCGCCTGCGCGTAGTGGAAAAGGACGCGCTGCGCGTGACGGATTCGGACGTCACGGAGCCGACTGCCCTCGTAGCCAACCTCCCGTATAACGTCGCTGTACCGGTTTTGCTGCACTTGCTGGAGACCTTCCCCTCCATTCGTCGCGTGCTGGTGATGGTCCAGCTGGAGGTGGCGGACCGGCTCGCCGCCCAGCCCGGCAGCAAGGTTTATGGCGTGCCCTCGGTCAAGGCGGGCTTTTATGGCAAGGTTTCCAAGGCTGGCACGATTGGCAAGAACGTCTTTTGGCCAGCGCCCAATATTGAGTCTGGGCTGGTGCGCATCGACGTCTTTGCAGACGCCCCCTGGCCGGTCACCGATGAGTCGCGGGCTAAGGTCTGGCCGGTTATCGACGCCGCCTTTGCCCAACGCCGCAAGACCCTGCGCGCGGCATTGTCCGGCCACTTTGGTTCGGGTGCCGCCGCTGAGGAGGCCTTGCGCGCGGCGGACATCGATCCGAAGCAGCGCGGCGAGAAGCTCGCCGTGGAGGATTTTGTACGATTGGCAGGAATCTAAATGAGTGCACCGCTAGATAACGAACCATTCGTCTATACCGCGCGCGCTCACTCCAAGGTCAATATTCACCTCGGTGTGGAGGAACCGCGCGAGGATGGGTTCCATGAGCTTGCCAGTGTCTTTCAGTCTTTGGAGCTGCATGACACCGTGACGCTCACGGACTTGGGTAATCCCGAGGTGGATAAGCCGCGAATTCGAGGCTTAAACGTTACGGGCCCTCACGCACAGGGCGTGCCAGAAGACTACACAAACTTGGCGTGGACCGCGGTTAACCGCATCATGCAGTACCTATACACCACCCATGGGCCGAAGGCGCTGCCGGAGGTAGCGCTGGAAATCCACAAAGCCATCCCTACCGCCGGCGGCATGGCGGGCGGCTCTGCTGATGCGGCCGCCGCGCTGCGCTTAGCCGAGCGCTGCTATGGCGGCTACTACAACATCGACTCGGTGGGTGAGCCGATCCTGGACGCGCTGGGTGCGGCGCTGGGCTCGGATGTTCCCTTTACTCTGTTGGGAGGCACCGCGCTCGGAACGGGGCGCGGCGAGCAGCTTACCCCGATGATGGCGCGCGGTACCTACCATTGGGCGCTTATCGCCTCGGACCGCGGGCTATCTACCCCGCAGGTCTTTCACAAGCTGGATGAAATGCGAGAAAAGGGTCGCGGCGGCGAACCGCACATGGATACCGCGGCGGTATCGCAGGCGCTTATCTCGGGCGACCCGCACCGGGTCGCAGAGCACTTGCACAATGACCTGCAGCCGGCAGCGCTTTCCCTGCGCCCGGACCTCCGCAAGACGCTGGAGGCGGGTGTGGCCGCCGGAGCCCTCGCGGGCATCGTCTCCGGCAGCGGCCCGACCTGTGCCTTCCTCTGCGCTGGGGCAGAGGAGGCTAGGGAAGTGGTCTCCCAAGTGACGGTAGAGATTCCCGGAACCAAGGGCGTGGCTACCCACGGACCCGCTAGCGGCGCTGTGGTGCTGTAGCTAGAGCACCGTCATCTCGGTGGCCTCGATGTCGAGGTCGAAGCGGTTGACTTCCTTTTCTTGGAGGAGGTCGATGACCACGAGCTGCTTCTTTTGGGCGTCGGTAATGAAGGCGTAGCCATCGGCAGCCTGCAGGATGGGGCCTGGCTGCTGCCACTCCTTATTTTCCTTCCACGGGGAGATGGCATCGATCTGGGAGGTGATTTCGCCGGAATCGGGGTCGATGATGTTGAGCTTGCCGTCGGTAGTGAGCACCAGCGCCTCGCCCAGCGGGCCGCGGGCCAGGGAGCGGAACCAATAGGAAGCATCGAGGTCAACCTTCTTCGCGGAAAAGTCCTTGGTGTCCACCAGGGTCACGGAGGTGGGGCGCTCGAGCTCTGCGTCCTTGTCGGTCTTATTATCGGCCAGAATGACATCGGATTCCTCCGAACCGGCAGCATTGCCGGAGCGCTGGTAGCCGCCTGCACCGGCATAGGCGGAGGCGTCCACCGTGTGGAACTTGGTGCCATCGAAGACTACAGGGCCGTCCTCGCAGCCGAAGAATATATTGCCGTTTCCGGCGGCGGCCTCGCCGTGCACGCCAGGGCACTCGGTGGTTTCAGTAAGGACCTTGCCCTCCTTATCCAGATGCTGGATGGTGTGGCGCTCGTCCTCGGTTCCCTTGGTGATAACTACCGAGCCATCCTTCAGTGGTACGGCTACGCCGTGGTGTGCAGCCCCCGTATCTACGGTATTGACCGGCTGGGCATCGTCTTTGCCCATGTCTTCGGTCTTGTAAATTTTCGCTATGCCATCGCCATCAGAAAACAGTGCGGTAAAGCCGTCGTGGTGGACCACATGGCCGGCGTGCGGGGCCTTGATAGGGGCGTCGCCAAGCGAAGGCTCAGCGGTGTAGTAGTGGTTGTGATCGCCGTGGCCCTTGGTGATGCGCCCGGTGTCGTAGGTAAGGAAGCTATCGCCTTTGGTGACCATGACGTGGCGGTTATCGCCGGCATCGCTCAGGCGCAGGAAGGCATTCATTTTGTCCTCATCGATTACCTTGCCGGTCTTGGCGTCATAAGTACGCAGTCCGTCCGCGTGGGAAATGACAATGCGGGTGGGCAGCTGGGCTACCTCGGTCTCGCCTTCCTCGGCTTCGAAACCTTCGTGCGAGTGCCCAGCGTCGTCATGGCCGTGCTCATGCTCATGGTCGTGCTCGTGAGCGTGGTCCTCCTCGCTGTGGGCGTGGTCGTGGGAGTGCAGGGAGTCCTTTTCCTCTTCGGTGGGGGCGGAGCAGGAGGCAATGGCTACTGCCGCGGCAGAGAGCACCGCGCAGAGAGAAAGTGTGTAGTGCTTCATACATAAGCACACTATTGGACGTGAAAATCAATAGCAATAGTTTGGAGAAATGCGGGGGTATGTGCAGGGAGGTATTAAGATGGACACTCGTTATGGCAAACCTGATTAACCTCGAGCAAGTCAGCAAAACTTATGGATTAAAAACCCTCCTAGACGGGGTATCCCTAGGTGTGCAAAGCGGCGATCGCATCGGCATCGTCGGCGTTAATGGCGGTGGCAAAACCACCCTGCTGGAGGTGCTCACCGGCATCGAGCCGCCCGACGCCGGCCGTGTATCCCATACCTCTGATTTGCGCATGGCCGTGGTCACGCAGCGCTTTGACCTGCCCGATGAGCTGACCATCGCGCAGGTGATTATTGAACCGCTGGAATTGGAGACCTATGAGTGGGCCTCCAACGCCAAGGTGCGCGATGTCTTGGGCGGGCTGGGCATCGTAGATCTGGGGCTCGATACTCCGGTGGGTTCGCTCTCCGGTGGCGAGCGCCGCCGCGTGAACCTGGCCGCCGTGCTGGTGCAGGATTTGGACCTCGTGGTGCTCGATGAGCCGACCAACCACCTCGACGTGGAAGGTGTGCAGTGGCTCGCGGACCACCTGCTCAAGCGCAACCTGGCCGTGGTCGTGGTTACTCACGATCGCTGGTTCCTCGATACCGTGGCTACGTGGACGTGGGAGGTACACGATGGCGTGGTCGATACCTACGAGGGCGGCTACAACGATTGGACCTTTGCCCGCGCCGAGCGTGCCCGCCAGGCCGATGCCATGGAACAGCGCCGCAAGAACCTCGCCCGCAAGGAGCTGGCCTGGCTGCGCCGCGGCGCACCGGCGCGTACCTCCAAGCCGCGCTACCGCATCGAGGCCGCCGAGGCGCTGATCTCTGACGTCCCGGAGCCGCGCAATAAGGTCGAGCTCATGGCCTTTTCCAAGCAGCGCCAAGGCCGCGTGGTTATCGAGCTAGAGGATGCCACCGTGCAGTCCCCGGACGGCCGCACCCTGGTGGATCACCTCACCTGGCGCCTAGCCCCCGGCGAGCGCATCGGTTTGGTGGGCGTTAATGGCTCTGGCAAGACCACTTTGCTGCGCACCTTGGCCGGCGAGTACGAGCTGGCGGCCGGCAAACGCATCGAAGGCCAAACCGTGCGCCTCGGTTGGCTGCGCCAGGAGCTCGATGACCTAGACCCGCAGCGCCGGCTTATCGACGCCGTCGAGGACGTCGCCACCTACGTTCAGCTCGGCAAGAAGGAGCTTTCCGCCTCCCAGCTGGCCGAACGCCTAGGATTTTCCGCCAAGCGTCAGCGCACCCCGGTAGGCGACCTTTCCGGCGGCGAGCGCCGCCGCTTGCAGCTCACCCGCGTACTGATGGCCGAGCCCAATGTGTTGCTGCTGGACGAGCCCACCAACGATCTCGATATCGATACCCTGCAGGAACTGGAGTCCCTCCTGGACTCTTGGCCGGGCACCCTGGTGGTCATTTCGCACGATCGCTACCTCATTGAGCGCATCGCGGATAATACCTACGCGCTCTTTGGCGATGGCAAGCTCACCAACCTTCCCGGCGGCATCGACGAGTACCTGCGCAAGCGCGCCGCACTTGAGGCCCAGCAGAGCTCCGGTGTGCTCAACCTGGGAGAAAAGAAGGCAGACAACGCTGCACCGAAGCCAGAAAAGAAGCTCTCGTCCCAGCAAGAGCGCGAAATCACCAAGAAGATGAACGCCCTCGAGCGCAAGATGCAAAAGCTGGAAAAGGCGGCCGCGCAGATCAATGAGAAGATGGCCACCGCCGCGGAAAAGGTTGATACCCAGGCCTTGACCGAATTGGATGGAGAACTAAAGGAAAACCGCAGCGCCTACGAGGAATTGGAGATGGAATGGCTAGAGTTGGGGGAGAAGCTCGAAGGGTAGAAGCCCGCATTGCCGATATTGTCAGCCACCTCGACCTGTGGGGCATTATCGGCGCCGCAGCGCTATTTACCCTGGGGCTTACCCCATCCATTCTGCCGCGCGATTGGCTCTACCAAGGGCTCGTCTCCGGCATTGCCGCAGGGCTTGGCTATACGCTGGGCATCGCCCTCAAGCTTGTGTGGTACCGGCTCGTGGTGCGCTATGTGGCGCCCCGGCATGCCTGGCTCGATGCCACCACGTGGCCAGCTCGGCGCTACCGCCTAGCCTCCCGCATCGCCACCGCCGCTTTTGTGGTGTGGATGATAGGTTTTGCGGTCTTTGCCGTGCGGTGGCAACGCCAACTCGCAGGCACCCTGTCCGCACCGGCACCCACCATTGCCAGCTATGTGCTGGTGGTTCCGCTGGCACTGGCGGTATTTACCGCCTTCCTCTTCATCCTGCGCGTGCTGCGCTTTTGCGTGCGCTGGCTTTCTAGTCACTTTCCCCAGCGCTTCCGCGCTGCCTACCGCGTTGTGGGCGCGGTAATCATCGTGGCCTTGGTGGGCACCTATACCGTGGAAAACCTCATCCCCGGCGCCATTGTGGGTGTGGGGGAGAGAATCTTTACCGCCCAAAATGCCGAGCCCGATCCCGCAACGCAGCGTCCCACGTCTGCTGAGCGCAGTGGCTCCCCAGACTCCCGCGTGGACTGGAATGGGGTGGGGCTGCAGGGCTCGCGTTTCCTCTCCTCCGGTGCGCACCGCGCGGAATTAGAAGAGGTTACCGGAAAGCCCGCCAAGGAACCCATCCGCGCCTATGCCGGCCTGGGCAATCGCGCCTCCAATGAAGAGCGAGCGCAGCTGCTTATCGACGAACTCGAGCGCACCCACGCCCAAGACCGCAAGGCTCTGCTTCTCATTATGACTACTGGAACGGGGTGGGTGTCGTCCTATTCCGCCCAGGCCTTCGAGCTGCTCTACGGCGGCGACACCGCCATCGCGGCCGCCCAATACTCCGCCATGCCCTCGGCGCTGCATTTCCTGTCCGGCGGTGGTCAGGTAGAACGCGCCGGGCAGGAGTTCATCAATCCCATCGTGGACTGGTGGAACGGGCTGCCGGAGGACAAGCGCCCGAAGCTCTACCTATACGGCGAATCCTTGGGCACCACGGGCATTGAGGCGGCTTTTTCCGGGGTGCGCGATATCGCCAATTCCGTCGACGGCATCCTATTGACGGGGCCGCCGCACTTTAATCGCTTGCGTACCCAGTTTGTGGAGCGCCGCGACCCTGGCTCTTCTGAAATTTCCCCTGAATACGCCGGCGGCCTCGTCGTGCGCTTTGCCAATGATGACGCGCAGGTGCGCCAATGGGGCACGGTGCCAGAAAAGGAGTGGGGACGCACCCGCATGCTCTATATCCAACACCCCTCGGACCCGGTGGCCTGGTGGTCGCCACAGATGGCCTTTAAGGAGCCGGATTGGATGCGCGAGCGGACCCCGTATTCTGCCGAGCGCGTGATGCAGTGGATGCCTATCATCTCCTCCCTCCAAGTAGCCGCCGATCTGCCCGGCGCAAAGGACGTCCCCGATGGTCACGGTCATAACTACGGTGCATCGGTCCTCGACGGCTTTGCCGCCATCGCTGGTCCAGACGTGGCGGGAGCCATTGACTCCGATGCGCTGCAGCGCGAATTTGCCGCGCTCGACGTCGGCATCTACTAGGTGTTTAGCCAAATAAGCCAGCGATGGCCAGCATCGCAGGAAGCGATAGGAAGGTAGTGAGAAAGACCGTATCTCGAGCCACGGTTTCTCCTACCTCATAGGTAGCGGCATAGTTATATACATTCTGCGCGGTGGGCAACGCCGCCAAAATCAATGCCGCGTATAGCTCCGCGCCGTCTAGGCCCAGCGCTGCACCCACGGCCAGCGCGACAGCGGGCATGCCCACCAACTTCAACACCGTCGCGGTAATGGTGGCCAGACGGTCTTCTTCCAATAGCCCGTCGCCCTTTAACGAGGCACCAAAGCTCATCAAGATCATAGGAATAGAGGCGCCACCCAAAATCTCTAGCGGCTTCATCACCACATCCGGTACCTCCCACTGCGCCGCGGAGACAATAAATCCCGCCACCGCAGCCAACACCACCGGCGCGGTAACCCCCGAGACCACGGAGCTCCAGATCGATCGCAGACTCGTACCCTGTGCATTGAGCCCCGCGATGATAAACGGGGAGAGCACCGCCATCTGGAGAACCAATGCCGGGATGACGTAGGTGGCATCACCAATGACATAGGTGGCAATGGGAAGGCCAATATTGACCGAGTTGTAGTAGCTCGCCGCCGCGGCACCCGCCATGGTTTCGGCGCCGCTGCGTGGAAAAAATAGCCGGCTGCACAGCCAATACAACAGCATGGTGGCGACGGACGCGGCGGCGATGACGGCCACCACTGGGGACGCAAACGCGGAGGTATCGGATGTAGCCACGCTGGAGAAGATGAGTGCCGGTGTAGCCGCCCAAAAGGCCGTGCGATTGAATTGCAAGCGCGCCTCGCCCTTGCCAATAACACCCCTGTGGGCTAGCACAAACCCGACGCCGATGACTACGAAAATAATCGCAAACCCGGTCAATACGTCCAGCAACAGTCAACAACCTTTCGCAGTACTCCAAAATCGCGCGGTGAGGATATTGTCCCACCATCCGTATTTCTTCAAGAACACAGGGACCATAACAAAGTTGTATCGAATTGCCTGTGCAGCCCGGAAACTCCTTCCAGACTGCCAGCCACTTATGGCACGGTGGAGGGCATGAAGCTTTCTCACCGTGCAACCGTAGCCGCCCTGTCCACCGCTCTTGTCATTACTGGTACTTCCACCGTGGCCTCTGCTCAGCCGGCCTTGCCTCCGCAGATTCAGCAGGCTTCTTCTCAGGCTCAGCAGCTTTCTTCTGATCCTTTCGCCGCTGTTAAGGATTTCCGCCTCACCTTGCCACCGCAGGCCTATGAGCTGGCCGAGAAGTACAATATCTCGCTGCCAGAATTCCTGGCCAAGCCGGCGGGCCACGCGCCCAAGGTCGCTGGCGAGTTGGGGGCCGCCACCACCGCCCACCTCGAGAAAGCTGGTCACCGCAAGGACGCCCACGCCACCGCCATCGCCCAAGAATGGGCCAACCAGGGTGCCGCCGGCAAGCTCGACTACAAGGGCGGGGTAGCCCACGGCCTGAATCACAAGGACGAAGGACAAGGTTCTGTTCACCGCCTCACCGAGCAGCAGGCACAAGACCGCCTGAACTGGTTCAACCGCGATGTTCCAGTCAACGCTGGTTCCCCACACGGCTTCGGCGTAGCAACTGCTTATGACGGAACCTACATCTACGTTGCGGAGTTCTTCCTCAACTAAACCGCTTTCCACCAGCACCGCTTTCACCGCACTCGTGGCCTCCATCTGCGACGATGACGAAGCTGCACGGTGCCGGTAGAATCGGGGCATGATTTTGATCAACGTACAGTTCCACGTCAAGCCTGAATACGCAGAGACCTTCCTCGATGAAATCAATTGGTACACCGAGGCCTGCAATGCGGAGCCGGGCTGCATCGACTTCAAGTGGTTCCGCGATCCAGAAGACCGCCAGCGCTTCTTGCTGCTGGAGTCTTACGCAGACGGCAAGGACGTAGAGCACGTCCAGAGCGAGCACTTCCAGCGCTCCTGCGAGGAATTCCCGAAGTACCTCGTGGAAACCCCGGACATCATTAACGTTCACATCGAAGGCCGCACCGGTTGGGACAAGATGGGCGAATTTTCCGTCGACTAATCCCAACGAATAAAGCTCGCCCTCTACCGCGATGTAGAGGGCGAGCTTTTTCTATGCCTAGGCGCACCAGCACCCTTCGCGCTCACAGCGGATGCTACTGCCAGCGGAGCACACCTTCCGGTGAGCGCGAAGGGAGGGGAGGGAGCTAGGCGCTTTCCGACGCCCCTCCTTGCGCCTTCCATTGCTTTACTGCGGCACGCACTTAGAGGACACAGTCTTGTCGCCATTCGAGTACTGCTTTAGAGCGTCGTAGAAGGCATCCGAGTACTCGCCGGTGCGTTCTGGCATTGGATGGACGCCATCGGAGTAGAGGATCTCCGGGTTGCTCTGTGCATGTCCGCACCAGTCCGCGACATATACGTTGTCGTATTCCTTGGCTGCGTCGAGGACGTCCTGTTGGGATTGGGCCATCCATTCGCGGTCACCATAGGGAACAGCCATGACAATAGTGTGGTCTTTGCCGATGATGTCTAGCGCTTCCTTGATCTGGTCCGGGAAGGCAGGGCCGTTAGTACCAAACCCGAGGAAGACGGTATCGCGCAGCTGGCCGGAATCCTTGAGCTGCTGCAGAATCTGGATACCCGCAGTGTAGTGGCGGGATACGTCTGCATCGACGTAAATCTGCGGGAAACGTTGCTTGAGGGCGCCACTAGAAGCCAGCATCACTGAGTCGCCGACAGCAGTGATGTCTTTGCCCTGCGGCATCGGGCGGGTCTTCTTATCCTTCGCGGCAGCCTTATCATCGTTGTCCTCAGCAGGCGGCTGTGGGGCAGTGTTGTTCGGTTGCGCCGGGGCATTGTTGCTGCTCTGGTTCTGCCGCTGAAGCTGCTCCAGCTGCTGCTCCAACTCGGTCTTATCGCTGGAATTAACAACGCCGTAGACTACGCCGGCTACAGAGGCAATGACCAGGAATGGGACTACCGGCCACATGGTTTTGCCAAAGCCATCGCGCAGTTCGCTAAATCCTGGGCGGGAGGACCAGTAGGTCTTCCACGTCTTCTTATAGCCGCCGCGGCGGAAAGGATTCTCAATGAACTGATAGGAAATCTCGGACAGAAGCAGCGAAATCGGCACGGCTACAAGGCCTAGGATCCAGGATTTATCGGAGTTCTGGTTGCCCTCGAAAAGCGCCTTGAGCATCATGATGACCGGCCAGTGCCAGAGGTACAGCGAGAAGGAACGCTGGCCAAACCAGCGCATGACCTTGGTCCTAAAGAGCGGGGTCATCGGGCCGTATTCGCGAACCACGCCCCACACCATCAGGACACCAAGCACGCTGGTGAGGAAGAGCCCACCCCGGTAGGTGATCTCCGCGTCATCCGGCATGAGGAATAGCTGGGCACCGTAGCCAATGAGCGCCAAAGTGCCGATGATTCCGGCGATGCGCGATTCGGCTTTGCCTGCCGCTGCCCACGAATCCGCCTGTGGGTCGGACTTGGTAGAGGTCATCAGCAGCGACAGCACGGCGCCAGTGAGCAGGCCGAAAGCATGGGTATCGGTGCCGTAGTAGACGCGCGTCGGGTCTTCACCCGGCACGTAAAGGAGTGCCATGGCCACGGCGGAACCGATAGCTAAGACTGCGGCTACGAGGATGGGAAGCCGGCGCGGCTTGCGGCGAGAAATCAGGAAAACGCCAGTGATAAGAAGCGGCCAGATGACATAGAACTGCTCCTCCACGGCCAACGACCAATAGTGGGCAAAGACCTGAATCTCATTGTCCGCAAAGTAGGACTGGGAGGTGGCGATCTGGGTCCAGTTATTGACAAAGAACAGAGTTCCCAAGAACTGCTGGCGCAAGCCGACCGCGAGGTCCCCGCCTATCCATGCCACCAAAGCGGTACACATGACCAGGACGGATACTGCGGCCGGGAGGATGCGCCGGAATCGTCGCACCCAGAAGTCCTTCAAACTGATGGTGCCGGAGGTACGGAATTCGCGCACCAGCAAAGAGGTGATGAGGAATCCAGAAAGGACGAAGAAGAGGTCAACGCCCAAGTAACCACCGGGAAGCAGGGAAGGGAAGAAGTGGTACAACACCACGGCAATAACCGCGAGGCCGCGAAGACCATCCAGCCCCTTGACCTGGCGCAGGCGGGCGTGGCGCTTCTTCTTAACGACCTTGCTCTCTGGCGGCGTAGCCAGCGCTTCAGGGTCCTTGGCCTGTTTTTGTAGCGGATACTTAGATTTAGTATCTACCTGCGTTGCCGAGGTCTTCTGTGATGCTGGCTTCTGCGCAGCTTGTTGTGGCTGGCTCGGTGCGGTCTTTTCCTGTGGCTTTTCGGGCGCTTGCTGTGGAGATTTAGACGGCTGTGCCTTATTCCGCTTCTGCTCAGCAGCGGCAGCGGCGGCGGCTGTACCTGCTCCAGCTGCTACAGCGCCTGTAGCAGCGGACTTTCCCTTCTGCGCAGGCGGCGTCTTTGGAGCTGCTTGAGGCTCGGCCTTGTTTGGCTGGGGCTGTTCAGTCTGCTGCTTTGCCTTGGGCTTTTGGGTAGCTCGGGACGGCTTTTGCTGAGCCGGGGTAGGAGTGCCCACCTGCTGCGATTTGCGAGCCAATCCGCGACTGATATCGGAAGGCTTAACCTGCGGGCGTCGCTTGCTTACTTTTTTGGCCTCGTTCTGAGGCGTCGCCGCCTTTGCCTTCGGCTGCGGCTGTTGCTTCTGTGTCTGTTGCTTGGGCAGTTTGTCCTTAGAGGGTGCGCCTTGCTGCGATTTCGGCTGGACTACCTTGTTTCCATTGTCGGCAGTCTGGTTCTGCGCCGCCCCAGCTTTCTGCTGGGATGCATCGGCTGCAGTCTTTGGCGCAGCCACCTTAGGCTTGGGGGCAGTGGTGCCTTTCTTTGGCGCTGGAGCGCTAGGAGCCGAGGCCTGTGGGGCAGCCTTTTGCTTTGCAGTGCTGGGAGTACGCGCTGGTCCTTGGCCCTTGGACGGTTGCGAGGGCTTCGACAGCTGCGCATCCTTCTTCGGTGCTGGTTGCGGCTGCGGTTGCTGCTTTGCCGAGTTTGACGGCACGCGCTTGGGGGAGCGTGGCTTCTGCGCTTGCTGGTGGTCTGTGGCCGGCTTGGCATTAGCCGGCTGGGATTTCTGTGGCTTTGCCGGTTGCGGGGAAGCCTTCTTCGCGCTGGAAGAAGAGGATGGCTTGGGTGCCTGCTTCGGCTTCTGGGTAGAGGGTTGAGCCTGAGGTGCGGGTTTTACCGCGCCTTTCTGGGAGGGTTGGGTGACAGGCTTCGCGGCCGGCTTCGGGGAATTACTACGGGCAGAAGGAGTCTTTGGGGAGTTCTTAGACGGGGTGGTGCTAAAGCTTGCGCCGCGGCGCGGTCGCTGAACCGGTTCGTGCGCTTTGCGCTGTGGCTTCTTGTCTTGAGCGGGGGAGTTTTGTTGCTTTTTAACAGCTGCTTTGGGGGAGGATTCTGCCTTGTTTTGTTGTGCGGCGGAAGGCTTGGCGGCAGAACCTTGGGCTGCAGGCTTGGCCTTTGGTGCCTTGGCTGCAGGCGATGGTGAGGTGGACTTAGCCTGCTGCGGTTTTGTGGAAGTGGCCTTGCTTGCCTGGGATTTTTCGGTGCTGGGGCGAGTGGTGTCCTTAGCTGCGGGCTTAGCGGTAGGCTTCGCACCTTTCGGCTTCGCAGCAGCAGGCTTGGATTCGGAAGCCTGTGCAGGCTTCGTCGGAGTGGGCTTGCGCGCGGGTGATTGTTTAGCTTGGTTCTTGGACTCGCTGTCCTTATCGGTGCGGTCCTGGGGCTTGCCCTTCGGCTCGGTGGATTGTGCACCCGTGGTGGATTCGGTGTTGGCCGATTTCTGGGGCACAGAATCCTTGTTATTAGGGGCCTGGGGTGCACTGGTAGAGCCAGCTTTGGGCGGTACTGGCTGATAGACCGGTGTGCGTGGTTCGTTCGAACGCCCAGGTTTCTTCTTCCCCAGCAGTGAGCGCAAAATTTGCTTCACAAAAACTCCCAAAGCACTACGTATATTTTCTAAACGGACTATTTTAGCCTGCACACCAGCACTTCTCCCTTTGCGGGGGAGTAACGGTGCGGCGCGCGGGGCGGAGGCGAAAATTCGAGTCTAAGACTCTTCGCTGTCAAAAAGCTGACGCAGAACTGTCATGACCCCATATTCGGTATTGGGTGGGGCAATGCGATCGGCGATTTCCTTCAACTTTGGGTGCGCATTTTCCATTGCGATAGCGGTGCCCGCCTCGCGGAGGAGCTCGTAGTCATTGAGGAAATCGCCAAAAGCGGCGGTGCGGGACATGGGAACCGAGAGGAGCTCGGCCATGGTGTGTAGTGCTACGCCCTTGTTGACGCCAGCGGCCATGACATCGAGCCATACGGCACCAGAGATGGCGATATTGTGTTCCGGTACGGCCGCAAGAAGGGGCTGGTGGAGGTGCTTTTCGCTGCCGTCGGCGCAGTAAGCGGCGATTTTGATGATGTCCGCATCCAGTAACGCATCGAGGTCATCTACCCATTCCACTGACCTGTAGTACTTGGCAATCTCAGCACGGGCCTGTTCATCGGCGCCTTTGTGTACATAGGCGGTATCCGGCGTGCATAGCACTACGGTATGCGGGGTCTCGACAGACTGGAGTGCGGCCATGGCGGCGCGCACGGCTGCGCTGGGCAGGGTAGTGGCGCTAATGACGCGATTGTCGTGGACGACCACGGATCCGTTTTCGGCGATGAAGGTGTCTTCGTGCGGAAACATCTCTTGCAGGGTGGCGAGCTGGCGTCCCGAGGCGGGTACTAGGGTGACGCCGAGCTGGTGGGCACGGGTGCTGATCGCGGCGAAATCTGGTGGAAGCTGGCCGTTGCCGTCCAGTAGGGTGCCGTCCATATCCAGGGCGATGAGCTGTGGGAGCAAAATTCCGAACCTATCTGTGAATTGGCTGATGGTGGATAGGTGCATGCGTTCTGTGTCACACTAGGGGTTATGACTAATACTGCACCTATCGTTTCCTCAATCCGTAACCATACCGGAGTCATTGAGCTCAACCGCCCCAAGGCTCTCAATTCCCTCACCCCGGAAATGATCGACCTCATTGCGGAGTCGCTGGCGCAGTGGCGCGACAACGATGAGGTGGAACAGGTGCTATTTACCTCGACTAGTCCCAAGGCATATTGCGCCGGCGGCGATGTTCGCTACGCCCGCGAAGGGGTCAAGGAGGGCAAGGTGGATGAGGTCGATGCCTTCTTCGCCACCGAATACACGTTGAACGGTGATATCGCGGAGTATCCCAAGCCTATCGTGGCGCTCATCGATGGCATCGCTATGGGCGGCGGTCTGGGCATTTCCGCCCACGGGTCCCACCGCGTGGTTACGGAGAAAACCTTTGCCTCCATGCCAGAGATGAATATTGGCTACGTCACGGACGTAGGCATGGCCTATGCCGCCCAGCGTGCGGTGGGAACGCGAGGGAAGGCCTCGGCCGAGTTGGCGAAGTTCTGGGGGATTACCGGCTACCGTATGCATGCCGCAGACCTTCTGTGGAGCGGGCTGGCCACCCACTATGTCGCGGACGGCGAGGCCTTTGCAAGTGCGGTTATTGAGCATGGACTAGCCACGGCGCTAGCCCAGCACGCCACCGCACCTAGCGGCGAGGCCCCCTTGGCCGAGCTTATCGACGCCATCGAGGACGCCTTTTCCCACAACACCTGGCAAGACATTTCTGCGGCTCTGGAAAAGTACCCAGAACTAAAGCAACTGGTAGACAAGCTGACCGCGCAGGCGTGCCCCACCTCCATCGTGGCGGCCATGGAGCTATTCCGCGCCGAGCAGGAGTGCAGCAGCATCCGCGAGGCCCTGGATATGGAGACCAACCTGGGCGCCTATATGTACCGGCGTGGGGACTTCGCCGAGGGCGTGCGAGCGGTCTTGGTGGATAAAACCAATGATGCGGCATTTGAGCCTGCCGCGCTTGCCGACGTCGACGTGGACGCCCTCCGCAGCGCCCTACACCTCTACCCCGCGAAATGATCCATAGGCGGCGCGGGCGCGATCGGCGTTGATCCATGCAGGAGGGGGCACCGCCAAAGTAGCTTCGGTGGCGGCTGGGGTCGGCTCCGGAAGGTGCAGCTGTGGGGCGTCGAGCAGGACGAGGCCCACGCGGGCGTCGGCAAGCGTAGTGCCCGCCAGCGTCCAGATCCCCAATATGGGCAAAGCTAGGTGCGGCAGCTGGTGCCCGCGCGCCAGCTCAAGCGGAAGGTGCGGGCGTACCAATTCAGGCACGGCCTCGTCGATACCGAAGCGCGCTAGGTTTCCTGCCAACCGCGCCGCCGCGGTGTCCTTGAGCTGCGGATCCGCC
This sequence comes from Corynebacterium tuberculostearicum, assembly GCF_030229345.1. Taxonomy (GTDB): domain Bacteria; phylum Actinomycetota; class Actinomycetes; order Mycobacteriales; family Mycobacteriaceae; genus Corynebacterium; species Corynebacterium tuberculostearicum_G. The sequence goes on from NZ_JASPGP010000010.1 coordinate 38,855, forward strand.
CAAGCCCATGTGAATTCCTCGTCCGAAATGGTCGCGATAAGCACCGCATTGGCCGTCATCTGCCCGCCACGATAGGACACCGTGGCGGTGGCTTTATCCACATCGAGTTCTACCGTGGCATCTGGGAAGCTGCCTTGGAAAAACATTTGGTTTTCGGTGCTTAAGTAAAAAGCATCCTCTAGGACGCGCGCGGCCGCTAAGCCAGGGGTGATGCCGGAAATCTTGTGTACTTCGGGGCTTGCCTGCTCAAAACGCACTGTGGTGCCATCAGAAAAATGCAGGTAGGGCTCTTCCTCGGTGGACTCCATGTCCAGGTAGTGGGCGAGTGCGAGGGTCGGCCCCTTCTCGTCCGCTTCCGCGCTGCTGTGCTGGAGACCCCGCAGCAAGGTCTGGCGAAAGTCCAGGTAGGGGTGGAAATCCACCGCAACGATGGCCACGTGATCGCCCTGCTGGGCGCGCAGCACCGGCATGGTGCCCACGATAAGGGAGGCATAAGCAACCATGCGGTCAATGTCTGCGGTGGCCGTACCTGACTGTGGAAGGTCAGCAAAGTGCTCGGTCGCAGCGGTAGTCCAGTGCCAGGTGCCTGCGGCGATGACGGCCAGGCGCACGCCACGAAAATCCGCCACGTGTTGCGCGGAGCTTACCCGTACCTCCACGAGCTGGTCGGTGGCATAGCTTCCTTCGCTTTCGCCATCCGAGGGGCCGAGGAAATTGAATTCCACATCGGTCGCCTCCCCGATGCGGTCTTGAAATGCGGCATTAACGCCCGCTTGAATGAAGCGGGCGTCTTGCGCGGTGCTCGATATAGGGGCTGTCTTATCCATAACTATTGCCGAGCATACGGATTCAAGCGCCCATTAGGCTAGCTAGTCGATGGCACGCACGGTGGCAAAGGCTGTGCGAACCATCTCATGCTTTGTGTGAGCGTCCAGTGATTCTTCGGCCTGGGAGCGGCGGTGGATTTCTTTCATGCTCATCGCACTGGCACCCGCACACGCTTGGAGAATGACCGCGATTTCAAAGCGCGACTTATCCGGGGCGCGTTGGTGGAAAGCTTCCAAAACTTGGTCAGCTACGACTTGGAATTGTTGGCGCTCTTTCGAGGTATGGCTCAAGTTTTCTAAAGCCTCGCCAATGGTGAAAAGAGAGGTAAAAGAATGTAGCTCTTTGCCCTCGTTTTCGGTGGCATCGAGCGTTACTTGTTCGAGGAATTCAGAAATGGATGAATTAGGAAAGACAGTGGGTACTTCCTTGGAAAACTTGGCAAGCACATCGGTGCTAAAGGACAGTAGCACATCAGCCACCGAGGAGAAGTAGTTGTGAAAGGTGCGCGGGGAGACCCCGACGGCCGCGGTAATGCCGGATACCGTGGCGGCTTCGGTACCGCCGTCGAGGACGAGGCGCGCTGCCGCATCGGCCATGGCCTGACGCGTAGCTCGCTTCTTTTCTTCGCGCAGACTAGTCACGGTGTGCTTTGCCTACCTTCTCTCGTTGGGTGCGCAGGAGTTCCTCGCGGTCAGAGTGCAAGGCCTCGCCTTCGATATCCATGTTTGGCGTGATCTTATCCAACCAGCGCGGGAACCACCATGCCTTCTTATCCAGCACAAACATGGTAGCGGGGATGATCATCATGCGGACCACGAAGGCGTCGATAAGCACGCCTGCAGCCAGGGCAAAGCCCATGGTCTTAATGAACGGCTCGTCCATCAAGATGAAGGCGGCGAAGACGGAAATCATAATGAGGGCCGCGGCCGTGACCACGCGGGCGCCGTGCTTGAAGCCATTCGAGGTGGCGTTGCCGGCCGTCTTGCCATTGACAAATCCCTCACGCATGCGGGTCACCAAGAAGACTTGGTAGTCCATGGCCAGGCCGAAGGTAAGGCCGATGAGCATGATGGGCAGGAAGGAAAGCAGCGGCTGCGGGTCATCGACGATGCCGAACATGCCTTCTTGCCAAATGGCCACGGTGATGCCGAAGGTTGCGGCCATCGACAAAGCGAAGCCGGCTGCGGCGATGAGCGGTACCCAGATGGAGCGGAAGACCAGCATCAAGACGATGAAGGCCAGGCCCAGCACGATGGCTACGTATGGGATAAGCACGTTGTTGAGGCGCTCAGAAATGTCATCGAAGATCGGGGTGATACCGGTAATGCCGTAGGAACCGCCGGTCTTTTCAAACTCACCCTGGTAATCGCGCAGGTGGTTAAGGGTTTCGGTGGTTTCCTCATCGGTTGCACCGGTGGTAGGCGTGATCATGATTTGCGCAGCATCACCGTTGTCCGTGGTCTGCACGATCTGGGCGTTTTCTACGCCGTCGTTGCCATTGATCTCCTGCAGGAGATCCTGGAAGGCCGGCATGCGGTCCTGCTCGGGGACGTCGGCCACATCAACGAACGCGATCATCGGGGCATTGCGGCCAGGGCCAAAGGCGTCTGCCGTGATTTCATAGGCCTCGCGCTGCGGGGAGCCGGGCTTTGCGGTGCCATCGGTAGGCATAGCCAGGCGCAGCTGTGCAAATGGTACGGCCAGGATGCCCAGCAAAACGACGCCCGCAATGAGGTGCAGCCACGGGTGGGCACGCACGCGGCGAACCCAGCGCAGACCCATGGTGGGCTTTTCGTCCTCTGGGTCTGGAACCTTGGGGCCAGGCACGCGACCGGCGAAGATCTTGGTACCCAAGAGTCCCAGTAGGGCGGGGATGAAGGTATTGGCAACCAGTACGGCGATGATCACTGTTGCAGCGGCGGCGATGGCCATGGTGCCCAGGAACGGGATGCCGATAATGGTCAGCGCGGCCAAGGCGATGACCACGGTGGTGCCGGCGAAGACAACGGAACCGCCCGCGGTGCCCAGCGCCATGCCCATGGCGTGGGCACGGGTGGCCTTATCCATCTTCTTGAGCTCTTGGGCCAGTTCCTTTGGCGAAAGATCGTTGAGGCCAGAGGAGGTGATGAGCTCGTTGCGGAAGCGGTTAACAATAAACAGCGCGTAATCGATGCCGACGGCCAAGCCAATCATGGAGGCCAACGTCGGGGTCATATCGGAGACGGTATCCGTAAAGACCGTGGATACCTGCACGCCGAGGATGCCAATGCCCACACCGATGATGGCGGAGATTAGCGGCATGCCAGCGGCCACGAAGGAACCGAAGGTAATCAGCAGCACGATCGCGGCGACGATGAGGCCGATAATCTCGGCGCTGCCACCCATCTCTTGGCCGGCGGAGCTAAAGGCGTTGCCCTGGTACTTCACCGTGAGGTCGCCCTCGTCGTACTTGTGGAGTACGTCCGTGACCTTGGTCATGTCCTCTTCTGGGATGTCCATGACGGCTTCCGCATCGAAGGTGATGGTGACGGTGCCGGTGGACTTATCCTCGCTCAGGGGGGAGAGCTGCTGCAGGTTCTTGTGAATCTGCTCTTCTGGCATGTGCTGGGCCTTCATCTTTTCGCCCATTTGCTTTTCCATGCCGGCTGCAGCCATCACCGGGCTGACCAGTTTGTCCTGGTCCTTGAGCGCGCCAGTGTCCTTGAGCTCGCCAAGGAGGTCATCTACCTCGCCGGCTACCTGCTTATCGGTCAGGGTTTTTCCCTCCGGCGCTTGGATGACCACGGTGCCCTCGGGAGAGCTCATGGCATCGGTATCTTGGCCGAAGCGCTCCATCATCTTGTCTTGGGTGGTGGTGGAGTCCATCTCCGGCATGGAGAAATTAGGGTTAGGGGACTTGGCAAAGCCGGCGGTAAGTCCCGCCATGGCCACCAAGACGATGAGCCAAAAGGCTAGGAAGGGCCACACCTTGCGGTAGGACCAGCTACCTAGCCGGTAGAGGAATTTAGACATAAAAGTGCTTTCTTGTGCAGTATGCGTACAGTGCTCTGCACGCAGGTGACAGTGAATATAGAATCCGCGGGGAGAAATTTGCACCCCGTGCGAAACATTGCATAGTGTACGCAAAATTACGGAATGTGCGCAAAGACCTGTGCGGTGGACCATAGGAAGCTACTCGTGAGATATAGGTCTTGTGCCCTCAGGCGTATCGGCGATGGCGGCATGGGGCGGTAGACTGACCGGCATGCTCCACGCCGTTAGTTTTGCCCTCTTGGATTCCGTCAATGCCTTACTCATCGGAATCCTCGTGGCCATTGGCATCATCTTGCCCCGCGGCAAGTACCGGCGCATTGCCTCCTTAGTGGTGATAGGAGACTGGATGGGAGTCCTCGCCGCGGCGGCCGTGGTGATGTTTGTGCTGCTGGGAGTAAAAGACCAGATTGAGGCCATCTTGAGCTCGCCCGTTGCCGGCTGGGTACTTATCGCAGTCGGCATCGCGGTGGGGTTCGGCTCGTGGCGCTCTCAAGGCCAGCCCAATGCCTTGGTAAATCGGCTGCTCGAGCCGTTGCGTACTCCATCGCCGCTTACCGCGATCATCGGTTTCATTATGGGCGTGGTGCAATCGCTGACCTCGGTGCCGTTTTATTACGGACTCATGCACCTGGCTACCGAAGACATCGCTCCGGCCGCTCAGTACGGCGGCTTGGTGTGGTACGCCAGCCTGGCTTTGTCCCTGCCCACTATCTGCGGCCTTTTTATTGCGGTGGTGCGCGCCCATCCCGAATCGGCCGCCGGCCGTCTTTTTGCCGCGGCGCGCGCCAATAGCACTCAGGTGGCGCTCTTCGGCGGCTACCTCGTGGCGGTCTTCCTCATCCTCATGGGCGTGCTTTCCCTTTAATCAAAGATGACCTCATCCAGGCTCAACGCCACATCGGATTGGCTGCGCGCGCAGTCCACGTAGCGGGCAGCATGCGCAATGAAAGCCTGTGACTCTTCCGGGCTGAGCTCGCGGCGCACCTTGGCCGGCACGCCGGCGGCAAGGCTCCGCGGCGCAATGGTGGTTCCTTCCAGTACCACGGCGCCTGCCGCGATGAGCGAGCCGGTGCCAATAGTGCAGCGCGAGAGCAGCGAAGAGGACATACCCACCAGGGAACCGGCCTCCACATGCGCGGCATGAACCATCGCCATGTGTCCCACCGTTACATCATCTTCTAGTACGCACGGCGTGTCCTCTTCTACGTGGAAGACGCAATTGTCCTGAATATTGCACCTAGCGCCGATGCGAATTGCCCCCACGTCGCCGCGCAGTACGGCGCCATAAAAGACGGAGGAATCCGGGCCGATTTCTACATCACCAATGATGGTGGCATTGGGCGCAATCCACGCACTGCGGTGGATGCGCGGCTTCTTCCCAGCACAAGGCAAAAGCAGCATGTCAGTCCTTTCTAGGAAACTATTCCACCACCACGGCTAGGGCGGGGGAAAGCTCGTAGTCGCCGGGGTAGGGGAGGTTGTCTACGAGGGCGTCGGCAAGCGCGGGCGTAAGCGGAATGACCCAGCCGCGCCGGGGATCTTTGATGGGCAAGGCATCTTTTTTCGCGGCGGGAAAATGCACCGTCGTGGTGGGGGAGGCCAATGTGGCTGACTCGCGGGCGCGGGCTACCTCGCAGAGCACTTCCGCGCCGGGCTGATTAGTGACCACAATGATAAGCGGGCCAGCGGTGTGGATTTCCAGTTTTTCTACCCGTGCGGTGGGGGCGGTGAAATCGGGGTGAGCTAAGCGCGGGGGCTGCGCGCCGGTAAGCCGGGCGAGGGCGTCTTTTAATCCCATAAGCCCTTAGTCTAACCTGACTTAGGTCATGGGCGGGTGAGTAACGTCACTCTTGACACTGTTACCTGGTGGTTTTGTTTGCGGGTGGGATTTTTCCGCACTAAGTGGGTAGTTCCGGGGTGTGCAGTAGTCTGATTTTGGTGAGTCCTTATATTCGCACCGTCAAGACCGACTCAGGAGCGATAGCGGTGCACGTGGTGTTCTCTGAACGCAAAAGTGCGAAAAGAATGAAGCATATCGGCTCAGCGCATTCAGGGTATGAGCTTGTGCTTTTGCGGGCTGAGGCTCAACGCATCGTCGATGGTGACCAACTCGCAATGGACTTCGGCGAGGTTACACACCCCACCGGCAACAGGCAGCGTTTCCAACCCGCTGCCGGTAGCCGGTCAGCGGGCTGGATACTTGCTGGACTGTATTGATGCGTGTTTCAACGAGCTAGGACTTGCTGCAGCAAGCGGCGATGATCCGGTGCTTCGTGTTCTGGTGCGTGCCCGGATCATCCATCCCAGCTCAAAGCTGGATTTCATCGAGACTCTTGCTGAGGTTGGCATCACCAGCGCAAGCTACCGCACCATCCAGAGGCGTCTTTCCTCCTTCGCCACCGAATCGTTCGGGGAGATACAAACCCAAGCGTTGGCCCATCATGCAGGTATTGGGCCAGGCGCATTTATCTTGTACGACGTGACCATCTTGTACTTTGAAGCCGATACTCCTGATGAGCTTCGCAACTCCCTATTTTCCAAAGAACGCCGTGTGGAGCCACAAAACCTTGTCGGGCTGCTTACTGATGCCACCGGGTTTCCACTGCATGTGGGCGCGTTTGCTGGCAACTCGGCATAAACCCACACGATGCTACCGATGATCACACGGTTCCAAGATGCCTACCAGCTCGACGAGGTTTCCGTCGTTGCTGATGCGGGCATGGTTTCAGCGGCGAACAAGCAAGCACTCATCGATGCAGGTCTGCACTACATTTTGTCGGTGAAACCTCCACCGTGCCTGAGGTGATTGAAACCTGGCGGCGGGAAAACCCGGTGAAGACTACGCCCACGGCCAGATCTGGACACAAGCCTCGGCTGGGACAACGGCGCCCATCATTGGCGGCCAGCCCCCGTTGGCGCGGCGAGCCTGGCTGAGGCCGTAACGGATCTCGTGGCTGCCGGTGCTAGCCTGCTGGGCGGGTGCTGCCGCGTGGTGTCCACTGAGATACGCCAGCTGCGCGCTTCCATCCTTCGCGCAACAAGCGGTTCCTCTGGACAATAGCGAAGGAATACCAGGACAACTCCAATGCACGGGGGATACAATATTGCTATGAAAAAGCCTTCTTTCCTCGCAGCATGCGCTGCGCTCCTCGTCGCCTCTCTGTCCGTACCCGCCGCCAACGCCGAGTTGACCCAGACTGAGCGGGACCAATTCCGTACCGACCCCGTTGGCGCGATTGCCTGGCAAGCCATCAAGGGCTCTTCCGAGTATGTGCGTGCCGATGGTGACACCATGATGGCCGCGTCCTTCTTCTCCATGACTTCGCCGGGCGACGACATCGGCCTGCCGGCCTTGCAGAACTGCGCCGAGCGGGTCGGCTCCTCTGCTCCGATGGGTGGCGTGCGCTACGTGGCAGCTGCCCTGTGCGCCACCTTTGACCCGACCTCACGCGGCGAGGTGCAGCGCGCGAACCTCATGTACGCGTACGCGCCGCTGGGTTAAACCGCGCTTTATCAAGCCGCACGGTGGTTGCGTCATGTTGCGTTGAATCGCGCTGCGTCAGGCAGTGCGCAGCGCGTACGATTTGGTGGAATGCTGCAAGGAGGGATGATCCGCAAGCACGTGGTGATCAAGGGAGTCTCGAGCTCCGGTAAGTCCACGGTCGGGGAGTTGCTGGCGCAGCGCACCGGCCTGCCTTTTCGGGATGGGGACGATATGCATCCGGCGGCGAACATCTAGAAGATGGCCTCGGGGCAGGCCCTTGACGACGCCGACCGCAAGCCCTGGCTCGAGTCCTTAGGCCGCTTTTTCGCGGACCAGGATGCCGGTGCCATTGTGGGCTGCTCCGCGCTCAAGCGCTCCCACCGCGACATCATCGATACGATCTTTGTGGGCCTGCACGGCTCTTATGAGCTGCTCAAGGAGCGCATGAGTCAGCGCTCTGGGCAACTTCATGCCGGTCGTCCTTCTGGACTCGCAATTCGAGACACTCGAGGAACTGCAGCCGGGGGGAAGCGGGCATCGTGCTGGATGTCAGCGAGGCCCCAGAGGAACTTGCCGCTGCGGCGGCCGAATACTTACGGGGTTAGCTGGCGTCTCCCGACTTAGGCCATGTGTGGGTGAGTAACGTTTCTCTTGACACTACTACCTGGTGGTATTTGGCGGTGGGGTGGGATTGTTCCGCACTAAAATGGCCTAAGTCAGGTGGAATCGGGGCGCGCCAGGCGCGGGGACTGCGCGCCGGTCAGCCGGGCAAGTGCATCTTTTACTCCCATGGGAGTCCAGTCTAGTGAGCGCTCACGGTGATGGTGCGGCAGCGCTCCAAGTCGAAGTACGCATGCTGCCCGGTGGCGGCAACGCGCTCGCGGGCCACGGACTCATCGTGGGTTACGGCCGTGGCGAGGAAGACGAGCGGACCATCGGGCTGGCGCCATGTGCCGAGATACCGCGCGCCGTGTTCTTTGGCTAAGGCCAAGGCCTTGCTCACTGCGGCCGGGGTAGGCTCCGCTACCCGCAGCAGCGCCTTCCCGGTGGGGTTATAGGCGAACCCGGTGCGGGGCTGTTGGCCGGTTTCGATATCGAAGGTGCCTTCTTCGTCCGCGAGCAATTGCCGGAAAATGCGCTTCATTGGATCCAGCGTAGTATGGGGCACCATGATTGATGCCAGCAACACCGCACTCGTTATTGAAGGCGGCGGCATGCGCAATTCCTATACGGCTGCCTGTATGGTCAAGCTCCTCGAAGAAGGCGTGGACTTTGGCTGGGTAGGCGGCGTCTCCGCCGGGGCATCGCACACCGTTAATTACTTGTCGCGCGATGCCCGGCGCGCAGAAGAGTCTTTTACGGACTTTGCTCAAAGCCCCAGCTTCGGTGGCGTGGGTTCGCTGGTGCGTGGTAGCGGGTATTTCAATGCCGAGTACATTTATGAGCGTGCCGCGGACAGGGATTTGCCCTTTGATTGGCAGGCTTACCGCGAGCATCCGGCCGATATGGTGCTCGCTGCAGCGCGCGCCGATACCGGCGAGTCTGTCTACTGGACGCGCCAGGACATCCACACCCCGGAAGATCTCTTCGTGCGTGTGCGCGCTTCCTCCACGCTGCCACTGATAATGCCGATGCGATTTATCGACGGCGCGCCGTACGTGGACGGCGCCTTGGGCTCTTCCGGTGGCATTACCATTGCGCAAGCAGAAGAGGCCGGATACGAGAAGTTCCTGTTTATCGGGACTAAGCCGCGCGGGTACGTGCGCCCTGCGGTTGCGCGCTCAGCCTTTGTCCGCCGCATCTTCCGTAGGTACCCCGCTATTGCCGACGCCCTCATAGCCCGCCCCGCCCTCTATAACGCGGCCAAAGACCGGCTTTTGGAGTTGGAGCGCCAAGGCAAAGCGCAACTATTTTTTCCGGAAGATATGCAGGTGGCCTCTACCGAACGCAACGTGTACAAGCTGCGGGCGAACTATCAGGCGGGGAAAGCCCAGACCTATACGGAGTGGCCACGGTGGAAGGAATTCCTCCTCGATTAGTTCACTATGCGCGTTTGCTGTGAGATGTGCCGCTGCTGGGGGTGGGTGGCCCCTGACGAAAAGGGCTTAAGCAGTAGCGATGCCACTGGTGGCCGTTAAAGAATGTGCCTTTCACGTGGCACTTTGGGGGAAAATGCCTAAAATATTCCAGCGTGTTAGCAATTTTTGATGGAAATATATGGCTGAGCATCTTTTTCATAGTGCTGCTCGGCACGCTATTTGGCATGATCCCCTTCGGTCCGCTGCGTTTTGGCGCGGCGGGCACGCTGTTTATGGGCTTGGCCTTCGGCCCGTTTATTGATCTAGATAAAGACATCTTAAGCTCCCTGCAAGAGCTGGGATTGGGACTCTTTATTTATATGCAGGGCCTGTCCGCCGGTGAGCGCTTCTTCAAGGGCTTTTCCAAGCAGATGAAGCATATGCTCACGGCGGCCATTGCGATTGTGGTGGCCGCGGGCGCAGCCCTTCTCTTTGGTGGCATGCTGGGGCTGGATACCTTGGCTTCCGTTGGTGTATTCGCCGGCGCCACGACCTCGACGCCGTCGCTGGCAGTTGCCCAGCAACAGACCGGTGAAGAGCTACCGGCTGTGGGCTACTCGCTGGGCTATCCCGTGGGTGTGGCGGTGGCCATTTTGGTTGTGGCATTCCTGCTTAAGCAGAATTGGCCCGCCAAGCACGATAAGGACAATTCGGCCTCCAAGATCTTCCGCTCCCGCACCATTCGCGTTACCAAAGACGTGAACTACGATGACTTGGAAGAACAGTTCAAGGATCACTTTGTTATCGCTACCATCCGCCGTGGTAATAAGGTCCGGGTTGCCGGCGATCGCCCCGAATTGCACAAGGGCGATATCCTGCGCGTTATGGTCACCAAGGCTAAGGCCCGTGAACTGACTCAGATGCTGGGCAAGCGTCAGCCGCAAACTCCGTTCGTGGATAAACGCCTGGTCATCGAAAACGTGGCTATTTCTAACCAGGATATCGCCGGCCGCACCGTTGAGGAGCTCAACCTGTTCTCCCGCTATGGCGGTCGCATCGTGCGCGTGCAGCGCGGCGATGAGGAATTCTTGGCCAATAATGAAACCCACTTGGCTTCTGGCGATATGCTGGAGCTCATCGTGAAGTTTGACCGCTTGGGCGACATCAAGGATTACTTCGGTGACTCAATTAAGTCCTACTCCGAGCTGAACTGGGTGGCCTTGGGTGGTGGCCTGTTCCTGGGTTACCTGCTGGGCCAGGTCGTGGTTCCGATGCCGGGTGGCGCTTCCTTCGAGCTGGGCTTTGCGCTTGGCCCGCTGATTACGGGTCTTATCCTGGGCGCGCTGCACCGTACCCGCCGCATTCCGTGGCAGGTGCCGGCCTCCATTAATACTGCCTTCCAGCAGTGGGGCCTCGTCATCTTCTTGGCCTCTGTGGGCCTCTCGTCCGGCGAGGCATTCCTGTCCACCGCCTTCTCCTGGATGGGCTTGAAGTGCATGATCCTCGCCGCCATTGTCACCGTGGTGGTTTCGATCCTATTCGCAGTGGCGAATCGCTTCATGGGTCAGTCCGAAACCCGTACCTCCGGCGGACTCTCTGGCATCTTCGCTCAGCCGGCTGTGGTCAACTACGCCACGGGGTTGAGCTCCGACTCGCGCATCATGACCGGTTATGCGGCCACCATTGTGGTTGCGCAGGTGGTCAAGATTGCCGTTGTCCCTGTGATGTTGATGGTTTAACACGCAACGGAAAAGGCCGCTTCCCGTTCTGGGAAGCGGCCTTTTTCTCTGCCGTGTGAAGCTGTGTGGTTTCTAATCCGCCACGAGGGTTTCCATGGTGAGCTCTGGGTGTTCCTTCTCAATGAAGGCGAGCTTCCACTTATCACCAAAGAGCGCGATGAGCTCGCCATCTTGGCGGGTAAAGATTTCCACGCCGCGCTGACGGCCGAGCTCTGGGGCGGATTCGGCATCGGTGCGGCGAGCCACGGAATAGGGGATAGGCTCGGTGACGGTTTCCACGTTGTATTCGAACTCCATGCGGGCCTGCATGACCTCGAACTGCATGGGGCCTACCGCCGCCATGACCGGGGAGGCATCGCCACGCGCCTCGTTCTTGAGAATTTGGACCACGCCCTCGGCCGCCAGCTGCTCCAGGCCCTTACGGAAGGCCTTGTACTTGCCCAGCGACTTCGCGCGCAGAATGCGGAAGGCCTCCGGCGCGAACTGTGGCATGGGCTTAAATTGCACCTTCTTGCCGGAATAGATGGTGTCACCAGGGGCAAGCGAGCCGGCGTTGACCAAACCCACGATATCGCCTGGATAGGCGGTATCCACGGTATCGCGCGTGCGACCAAAGACAGTCAGGGCGTACTTGGTGGAAAAGCTGCGGCCGGACTGGGCGTGATTGACCTGCATACCGCGCTCGAATTCACCGGAGACCACGCGCATAAAGGCCAAATTATCGCGGTGCTTTTGGTCCATACCTGCCTGGACCTTGAAGACAACGCCAGAGAAGTCATCGCTGACCTCGCGGACCTCATCAATGGCGCTGGTGGCAGCCTCAACTGCCTTCGGATCGGATTCGCGCGAGTGCGGAGCCGGGGCAATGGCGCACAGGGTGTCCAAAATCTGGTGCACACCAAAGTTCAGCATCGCAGAAGCGAAGATGAGTGGGGAGGTTACACACTGCTCAAATAGCTCTTGGTCATGCAGGGCACCATCGGCGGCAAGCAGCTCGGCTTCCTCGACAGCGGTCTCCCACACGTCTTCTTCCTTCTCACCGGCGGCATCCGGATCGAAGTGTTCCTCCGGGGCGATGGTAGAACCACCTGCGGTGCGGATGAAGTGAATATACTCATCGGCCTCGCCATCATCGTTGATGTGTGCCAGGCCGCGGAAGTCACCGGCAATGCCTACCGGCCAGTACAGCGGGGTGGGCTGCAACTGGATTTCGTTGACGATTTCGTCGACAAGCTCCAAGGGCTCGCGGCCCACGCGGTCCCACTTGTTGATCACGGTAACGATAGGCAGGCCGCGGGCCTTGCACACGCGGAAGAGCTTGAGGGTCTGGGGCTCGAGGCCCTTGGCGGCGTCGATAAGCATGACTGCCGCATCCACCGCGGTGAGCACGCGGTAGGTATCCTCCGAGAAGTCCGCGTGGCCCGGGGTATCGACCAGGTTGATCATGTAGGGTTCGCCCTCGTGGCCCTCCGGTGCATACTCGAACTGCAGCGCCGAGGAAGCCACGGAAATGCCGCGGTCCTTTTCCATATCCATCCAGTCAGACACGGTGGACTTGCGGTTGCCCTTGCCGTGGACCGCGCCGGCCTCATTAATAACGTGTGCGTGCAGCGCCAGCGCCTCCGTCAGCGTGGACTTACCAGCATCCGGGTGGGCGATAACGGCAAACGTGCGGCGGCGCGAGGCCTCAGAAACGACAGAACTCATGCGGCATAGTCTAGTGGTTTCGCGCTACCACTCCACATTGAGGCGGCGCCCCAAATCATCAAAGACGCGGCGAGCCACCGACAGCTTCTTCGCAATGGGGCGCTGCAGGCCAGGTTTGCGCTTGTCGTTGTAGTATTCGCCGGATTCAAAGTGGATTCCCTCGGTGCCGGTCAAATAGTAAGCGAGGTTATCGCCGCCGTCGGCAGGCTTGCCAAAGGTCTTGCCAATCAGCCCGGAATACATCTTGGACATCATGCCGGTAGAGGACTTGGAAAAGTCAGTGGCAAGCACGCCAGGGTGGAAGGACACCGCGGAAAGCCCGTGGGCATCAAAATAACGGGTGAGCAGGATATCGCCCAGCTTGGCGTTGCCGTAGGCGCGCTCAGGGCTGAAGTGCTCCAGCGTATTAGGGTCGCTGAGGTCGAATTGAGACATGAGGAAATTGGCTAGGGAAGCCGTTTGAACCACGTTCGCGTTATCCGCGCGCAGCTTGTCCCGTAGCAGCGAGGTCAACAGGAAAGGCGCCACCACGTTGACCTGCCAGGTGCGCTCAAATCCATCGGCGGTGGTGGAGGGGCCATCGAAAATGCCGCCGGCATTATTGCCCAGGGCGTGGATGTGCTCTAAGCCTTCCAAATCCTGTGCCAAGCGGCGTACCTGGCCCAGGGATTCGAAGTCCGCTAGGAAGTACTGGCCTCCGACTTCCTCGGCCACCGCGCGGGTCTTTTCCGGATTGCGGCCGATGATAACCAGGTTGTCTTGTGGCCGGGTGCGGTGCAATTGACGAGCAGCCGCGGCGCCCAACCCGCCGGATGCGCCGGTAATCACAATGGTCTTGGCAGTGCTATTTGGCGAAGTCATAGCACCAATCCTAACCTCCCACGGAGGGGTGGCGCCGGCCAGCAGTTTCCTTGCGCTGAAAGCAGGTCTATACTTCCGCTGGTGAAACACCTGCTTTCCATACGGCAGTGGGGCCCGGCGCGATTGACCGCAGCTGGCTTCCTTGTGCTGATTTTGGTGGGAACGGTTTTGCTCATGCTGCCGTTCGCAGAGGCCGGCACCGCCCGCGCTTCTTTTTTGTCTGCCCTTTTTACCGCCACGTCTGCGGTATCGCTGACCGGGCTTATCGTAGTGGATACCGGCAGCTTTTGGAGCCCGGCCGGCCAGGTCATCATTTTGGTGCTGATCCAACTGGGCGGCCTGGGCATCATGTCGCTCGCTTCGCTATCGGGCCTGCTTTTTACCGGCCGGATTAGCTTCAAGGCGCGCAAAACTGGTGCCTATGAGGGGCGCCCCATTGCCCCCGGCGGAATCCGCAAGACGCTGATTTTTACCTTCGCATTTACCGCGGTGGCTGAGACCATCATCGCTGTCATTGTGGCCGCACGCTTGATGATTGGCTATGGGCACTCCTTTCCGCGCGCGGTGTGGGAGGGCATTTTCCATGCGGTATCTGCATTTAACAATGCCGGCTTTAGCACCAATAGCGATAACCTGGTGCCCTTTGTTTCTGATGCCTGGATTTTGCTGCCCTTGGCCGCCGCGCTGATCGGTGGCGGATTGGGCTTTCCGGTGTGGGCGGAGTTGGTGCGCTTGGTACGCCGCGATCGTCACGTGGTTCATCGCATTTCCATTACCGCGCGCATGACCCTAGCAGCCACGACCGTGCTTTTGCTCGCCGGCGGCGTCTTTTTCGCGTGCATGGAGTGGACTGGGCTTTTGTCTTCGATGTCGCTGGGGGATAAGTTGCTCAATTCTTTCTTTGCCAGCGCTTCTCCGCGCACGGCGGGGTTTAATGCTATCGATTATGGGCAGGCCCATCCCATTACACTGATGGGCACCGACATTTTGATGTTTATCGGTGGCGGCTCGGCCGGTACGGCCGGCGGTATTAAAGTCACCACCGCCTGCGTGCTCTTGGCTGCCATGGCCGCGGAGTTTTCGGGCCGGGAAACCACCACCATCGGCCACCGCAGCCTTCCGCGCTCGGTGACCCGCCAGGCACTGGCGTTGAGCTTTGCCGGGGTCATGGTGGTCACGTTGGGTGTGGCGGCGCTGCGCTTTTTTGATCCGGAGTTTAGCGGTGATCAAGTCTCCTTCGAAGTTCTTTCTGCTTTCGCTACGGTGGGCTTGTCCACCGGAATTACCGCAAGCCTGTCTGCGCCCTCGCAGATAGTGCTGTGCCTCATCATGTACCTGGGCCGCGTTGGCCCAACTACCTTGGTAGCAGCGCTGGCGGCGAAATCCGTCAGCCGGCGCTATAGCTATCCCGAAGAAAGGCCGTTCCTTGGCTAATATTCTCAAGTCGCTGGGACGCTCCCGCGCCGGCATTGATATTCCACCCGTTGTCGTTATTGGATTAGGCCGATTTGGCTCCTCGCTTGCCCACGAGCTGATGGCCAATGGCGTTGAGGTTCTCGGCATCGACTCCAGCGAAAAGCGCGTGCGCGAAGAAGCGCCCTACCTCACCGAGACCATAGCGGCCGATACCACCGACCCAGAGGCTTTGCGCCAGCTGGGCGTGGAGGAGGTTGAGCGCGTCATCGTCGCCATCGGCTCCCATTTGGAAGATTCCATCCTCACCGCGTCCAACCTGGTGGAGTTGGGGGTCAAAGACATCTGGGCCAAGGCGGACTCGGAGGCACACGCGCGTATTCTCAGCCAGATTGGTACCCACCATGTCATCCGGCCAGAGCGTGATACCGGCCGCCGCGTGGCTTATCTTTTGGGCGGGCGTTTCCGTGATTTTGCGGAGATTGCCACCGATTATGGCGTGACCCAGATGGCCGTTCCTAGTTCATTGGTGGGCCGGCCGCTCGACCTTTCTGCCATCTGGCGCACGCACCGCGTGCAATTGGTCTCTGTGCGCCGCGCGGAAGGGGAGTGGGCCCCGCTTGCCGACGCCACCGAGCTCACCCCTACCGATTTCATCGTCGCCGCCGGCAGCCCCAAGGCCCTAGAAAAATTCTCCCAGTGCTAGCGCGAGTGGATCTGGTTCTGGGCCTTGCCTAGCCCGTCCGTCACGATGAGGCGGGCGGCCTCGGCCGCGGTGGCGATGGCGTCATCAAAGCCTGCGCCCGCATCCACGGGGCCCAATACGTAATCCGGAATGGATGATCCCTTTGGCGGCCGGGCAATACCAATGCGCACGCGCAGATAGTCGCGGGTGCCCAAGCGCTCGGTGAGCGACTTGAGGCCGTTGTGCCCATTTTCATTTCCACCCTGCTTGATCCGGATCTTATTGGCCGGAAGGTCCAGTTCATCGTGGAGGACGATCACATGGTCCGGGGCGATGCCTAGCTGCTGTGCCAGCGGCGCCACTGGATCGCCAGAAAGGTTCATAAACGTGCCCGAACGCACGGCAAGCACTTTCTGCCCCGCCCAGCTAAGTGGCGCGACCTGTACATCCATCCCACGTACCGGCTCAAGCACGTCACCGCCTGCGGCTAACAGATCATCGATGGCCATATAGCCCACATTGTGGCGGGTAGCGGCATACTTCGCGCCGGGATTGCCCAAGCCCACAATAAGCCACTCCGCCTCTAGCTCGTCCGGATTGAGGCCTGGTGTGGGTTTATTCTTCGAGCCGAAGAATCGCGCGAAAAAATCTCCTAAAGGTGCCACTGCACTAGCTTCCTCTCTCGGTAGGGTGGGGTGCTATGAGTCAGGTTATAAGCTCCCTTTCCCGTAGCGTAATCCCCGCGCCCATGGCCGGCGGTCCCACCACCCCGGAACTAGTGCGCGCTGCTTATGCAGCCGGTTCCTTTGGCACCTTAGGTGTGGGCTCTGCCAGCATAGACACTGCCCGCACACAGATTGACCAGTGTGCCGGCATTCCGTTTGGAGTAAACCTCTTTTGCACACAACAGCCGCTTTCCAGGGCGCACCTAGCAGCCGCGCGCGAGCTGGCGAAAGCAGAAAACCAGCCACTGCCTGATCCCGATTACTCCTTTGGCTTCGAAGAGAAGCTGGATCTAGCGCTGCGCGGTGGCGCCCGCGTGGTGTGGTCCATGTTTGGAACCTTTACACCCGAACAGACAGAGCGAATCCACGCTGCGGGCGCAGAGGCCTGGACCACCGTCACCACTACTGCGGAGGCAACCGTCGCCGCAGGTCGGGGCGTCGACGTGCTCTGCGTCCAAGGCCCGGCCGCCGGCGGCCATCGCGGAACCTGGGATTTAGCCGCGACTCCCGATTCCCGGGACTTGGAAGAGTTGGTGTCCGACGTGCATGCCGCCGCCCCTGATCTTCCTCTGATCGCTGCTGGCGGCCTGCGCTCTGCAGACGATATAGCCACCGCTATGTCCTGGGACGGCGTCGGCGCATGCTCCTGCGGTTCCGCATTTTTGCTTACCGAAGAGGCAGGAACGAGTGACTACAACCGGCAGCTACTGCGCCGTGGTGGGCAGACCGTGTCTACCCGTGCTTTCTCGGGCCGCTTCGCCCGCGGACTAGAAACCGAGTACACCCGCAGTCACCCCAACCTTCCACCGGTTTATCCGCTCTTGAACCCTGTACTTAAGGAACGCCGTGCGCAGCACGATGATGCCGTAGCCTACTGCCTCGTAGGTACCGACGTGGCAAAAATTAACGGGGGTACTGTGGCCAACATCCTGAACGATCTATGCCAAAACCCACACTATTAAGCGCTAATATTTATGTTTGAAGATTTAATGCCACCCCCGTGACAGAAAAGGAATGAATTACGTGACTGCGAACGCACATGTTGGCCATGATGATTGGAACGAGCGCCTCGAGCTGGCGCAGCAGATGATTCCGCTCATCCACCAGCTGCACCGCAACAATAACGTTGTCACCACCATCTTCGGCCGCCCACTGGTGGGGCAGACCGATATCGACATCATCAAGTCTCACCGCTACGGCCGCCGCATCGCGCAGCGCCACCTGTCCACGGCGGAGACCCTGCCTATCCTGGTGGAATTGGCAGACATGAACCTGGGCGCGGCAAGCGTCGACCTCGGCCGCTTGGTCCTCGGGTGGGAGGAATCCAATGAGGAAAACCTCCGCATGTACTTGGAAGGCGAGCTGTGCCAGATCGTCGGTGCTGGCGTTGACCTAGAGACCACCGACGTCGTCCTATACGGCTTCGGCCGCATCGGACGCCTGCTGGCCCGCCTGCTCGTCGCCCGCGAGGCAGCATACGGTGGCGTTCGCCTGCGCGGCATCGTCCTGCGCAAGAAGGGCGACGGTGACATCCTCAAGCGCGCTTCCTTGCTGCGCCGCGATTCCGTCCACGGTGCTTTCAACGGCACCATCTCTGTAGATGAGGAAAACGAGGTTATCTGGGCTAACGGCACCAAGATCCAGATGATCTACGCCAACGATCCCGCCGAGATTGACTACACTTCTTATGGCATCAATAACGCCATCTTGGTGGACAACACCGGCGCATGGCGCGACCGCGAGGGCCTGTCTCAGCACCTCAAGGCCAAGGGCATCTCCCGCGTGCTGCTGACCGCACCGGGCAAGGGCGATATCAAGAACATCGTCTACGGCATCAACAACGACAACATCAGCGATGAGGATCAGATTCTCTCCGCTGCATCCTGCACCACCAACGGCATTACCCCGGTTCTTAAGGTCATTAATGACCGCTACGGTGTAACCCACGGTCACGTGGAGACCGCGCACTCGTTCACCAATGACCAGAACCTCATCGATAACTACCACAAGGGCGATCGCCGCGGCCGCGCCGCAGGCCTGAACATGGTGCTTACCGCTACCGGCGCAGCCAAAGCCGTGGCTAAGGCTCTGCCGGAATTTGAGGGCAAGCTCACCGGCAACGCCATCCGCGTTCCTACCCCGGACGTGTCCATGGCCGTGCTCAACCTCGAGCTGTCCAAGGAAGTAGAGCGCGATGAGGTCAACGACTTCCTCCGCAACGTTTCCCTGCACTCGGACCTGCGCCAGCAGATTTCCTATATTGCCTCCCCAGAGGTTGTTTCCTCTGACTTCATCGGCAATACCCACGCCGGCATCGTCGACGGCGTAGCTACCATCGCCTCCGGCAAGCACCTGGTGCTCTACGTGTGGTACGACAACGAGTATGGCTACTCCAACCAGGTAGTACGCATCGTAGAAGAGCTGGCGCACACCCGCCCGGTTGTTCTGCCAAAGCGCGTATCTCCGTCTGAGCTTTAAGCTCACCTAGCTCTAGCCCGCGGTTTCCGCGGGCTTTTGCCGTTTTCCCTGCTCCAATCACCCAACCCCGAAAAGCAGCCTCGCTATCGGCCTGGAAGCACGCCAATGGAGTTGAAACGTGGCCGCTTTATGTGGTTAATCCATTGGCTGCAGTGCCTTTGTCCGCAGCAGTCGTTTCGCCGTCCACGAACCAGCAGCGGCGATGAGCAATGTTAAGAATGCCGCGACAACGTAGCGTGCAGGAGTGTTGGCATTTATCGGCCACGCCGAAAAGGCAATTAGCCACAGGTAAGTCTTGGCGAGGACATCACCGCCGAGAGTTACGGAAACAATGGTGCCCATTATGGTCACGGCGAGTGCACTTATAATCCTGAAGCGCACTACGATGCACAGGGAAATCACCGCAATACTGAAACCCACACCTACGGCCAGCGGCAGTCGTCCCAGGACAGCAGGAGCAGAAGAACCGGCGCTGATTGAAGCGAGCGATGCAGCCGTGCACACGAATACTATTAGCCCAAAGATCCAGATGAGAAGGGCGTTAGGGCTATGACGTGATTCGCTGTAGCTTAGCGGCCACGCCGCCGCTAGCAGTGGCCACACTATGCAAGGGAGGACTCCCGCGCCCACAGGCAGTAGCGCAAAGACGAAGAAGCCGTGGACATAATCGGCAGGGTAGGTAAGGGCAATGACGGCTAAAGCCACGATGCTCAGTACTAGACACCCAATGAGCAAGGGGCTCGACGTCGCACGGTGCAGCCCGATCAGCGCGCCAGGTAGCTTGGAGCGAGCGGCAGCTCTCGGTGTAGCAGTTGGGGTCCACACCTCACCAGTGGTGATTGCGGCCGTATCTTCAGCGGTACCGCCCTGGCGCAGACGCAACCTAAGAGGTCGTATGCGGCGGGGAGTAAAGATTGCCGCGCACGTACCTACAGCCGCTAGAACCAGACATAGTACCGCGGCGGGCAGTGGACCT
Source organism: Corynebacterium tuberculostearicum (assembly GCF_030229345.1). Lineage (GTDB taxonomy): Bacteria > Actinomycetota > Actinomycetes > Mycobacteriales > Mycobacteriaceae > Corynebacterium > Corynebacterium tuberculostearicum_G. The sequence continues at coordinate 58,802 of NZ_JASPGP010000010.1, forward strand.
TCTTGTAGTAGCGGATCACCTGGATCGAGAGGAACAGAGTTCTGATGAATCCGCAGGGCAGGAAGCAATAACCTCATCGGCCACGCAGGTGGGAATGCCCACCACGCGTTGCCCTCGACAGTGCTCGGTAAAATTCCAATTCCTTGCCAGACAATGCTTCCAGCTAAGGCGGCGACGAGGCCGCAGCGGCGCGAACACCCTACAGCGAGCCCGGCGATCCCGATAGCCCCTAGGAAGGAATAGAGCCCAGCCACCACTAATAGTTGATGGTTGGCACGGCCCTGAAGAGCCACGATTGCCCAAGAAAGACCGAAATTGAGGACATGAAAGATCGCCAAGCTAGAAAGGACGGCAAGATAGCGCGAGGCCTGTTCATAGTGGGCGTTGAACCGGCGCCAGAGCGTACCGCCGCCGCGTGTACGGGCTTCTCGACGCTCAGGAATGGCGGCAAAAAGCGCAATGAGAGGTGCATACATCCCCGTGATGAACATGGACTGCCACCCCAAAACGCCGGTGGCGTCTTGTGTGGGAGAAGCCAGCGCGGAAAACAACGCTGTCATCACCACTAATGGTACGGCCAGTAGAGGGAGCCATTGCAGCGCGCTCCCGCGGCTGCGAAGGACCTCGGCGGAAAGGTAGCGATTAAACATGAGCCTCACCATCCGGGGAGGTCAGGCGGAAAAATTCGGCTTCCAGCTGACCGCTGGGAGCCAAGTTCTTAAGCGAACCGGAATAGCGGATGGTGCCCTGGGAGAGGATGGTGATGTCCTGGGCTAAGTGGACAATCTCACCGAGCTGGTGGGAGCTGACAATTACGGTATGACCGGCGCCAGCCAGCTTCTGCAGGAGCTCACGAAGCTCTACGATGCCCTGCGGATCAAGGCCATTTTGTGGTTCATCGAGAACGAGGATTTCGGGATCACCGAGCAGTGCTTGGGCTAGGGCGAGCCGTGCCTTCATGCCAGTAGAAAATGACTTAGCCTTTTTCTTCCCAGCCCCGTTGAGGCCCACGATGGCAAGTACTCGCTCTATCTCGGATTCTGGTAGACCAAGCAACCGCGTATGGACGCGAAGATTGGCTGCTGCAGAAAGGTGCCCATAAAAAGCTGGACCGTTAACGGAAGCCCCCACGTGGTCGAGAACCTCGCGTGACCAGGGCGCACCGGCCACGCGAATAGTCCCGGAATCGGCGGTCAGCAGGCCTAGAAAGATGGAAAAGAGCGTAGATTTGCCGGCACCGTTTCGCCCTAAAAGAGCATGGACGCGACCAGGGGTGATGCGAAAATCTACGTCCCGCAAGACTGTGTGGGGGCCAAAAGACTTCGAGACGTGCTCAAAAGAGATGTCATAGTTCATACTGTGAAGTCTCGCGTGCCGGGGCGCGAAAATCTTCCGCCTACAAGACGGACTTCGCAGTGAATATCTCCGACCGTAGTAGGAGACTAGGCAATTCCGGCGCGCTGGGCGAACAGCACCAGCGCCACGCGGTCGCGCGCCGCAAGCTTAGACATGAGCGAAGAGACGTGCGTCTTTACTGTCGTTTCCGCAATGACCATCTCGGCGGCGATCTCGGAATTTGTAGCACCGCGCGCAATCAGCGAAAGGACCTCCATTTCGCGCCGGGTCACCAGGCTGAGCCCTTGGCGCTCCTGCGCGCTCAACTCGCCTCGCGTAAGGGCGGTGCGATAGGCTTCCAGAACCGGTCGGGTCACCTGAGAGGCCAGCACCGATTCGCCCTTGGCGACGTCCCGGACTGCGCCAGCTAACACCTCCGGATCTGCATCTTTGAGAAGGAACCCATGCGCGCCAGCGGCGATAGATTGAGCCACCAATTCTTCTTCATTAAACGTGGTGAGCATGATGATTCGGCATTCGGGGACGCGGGAAAGGATCGCTTGGGCCGCAGCGATGCCGTCCATGCCGGGCATTCGGATATCCAGGATGGCTACGTCAGTGCGGTGGCTCAACGCTGCGGTGACGGCTTCTGAACCGGTATTGGCGGTGGCCACGACCTCAATATCATCTTGAGCGTTAAGGATGGTAGACAATGCGGCAACAAGCATTGCTTGGTCATCGGCAAGCAGGACACGAATCTTAGACACGGTTTTCCTTCTGCAAGGGTAGTTCGGCGCGCAGGATGAACTTTGTTGCATCACCCGAGCACTCTAGTCTTCCACCCAGCGCGTGGGCGCGCTCTTCGACGCCGATGAGGCCAACTCCGCTGCCAGTAACTTCGCTGGGAGTCGGGGAGGGATTGGTAGAGGTTAGGGTGATCCGGGCGGCGTCGGCAAGCGCGAGCTCTACTTCGACGTGCGTGCCGGGGCCTTGGTGGCGCAGAGCATTGGTCAGGCCTTCAGAAATGATACGTACCAAGGCCAATTGCGTAAGTGCAGGCGCCTCATAGGTCACCGGTAAGTCCGCTGCAATCTCTAAGCCCGCCGCGCGGAAACCGTCGATGATGCCCTCGAGGTGCTCTAGCTGCTCTGTCGGTTTGAGAGCGGAGGGGCCGGTGCTCCGCAGTGCCGTGACAATGCCGCGGACCTCTTCCAATGCAGAATCCGCGCCCTCACGAATAGTGGCAAGAGCATCCTGGGCAGCGTCACTATTTACACGCCCGGCAATGATCCCGGCATTCGCCTGAACTTTGATCAAAGTAAGAGAATGAGCGAGTACATCGTGCAATTCCCTAGCAATGAGCAGGCGTTCTTCTTCTTGGGCTTGGTGGAAACGCTCCTGGGCTAGCCGCTCGTGTTGGCGCGCCAAGTCAAAGTAGCGCGCGGCTATGAAATAGGTGCTGCCCAAAACTGCCCAGTGCACCACCAGCATGGCCAAGAAGCGGCGGTCTAGCTGGTAGTGCAGCAGGAATGACTCCGGATCAATGCGCCACATGAATGGCGAGATGAAGGAGCCAAGAATCGCCAGCGCCAGTACCGTTCGGGGAATAACGCGGCGCGTGACATAGCGGGAGGTGGCATACACCGCCATGGGTGCCGTCAGGGCCCAAGGGGTAAGCCCTAGATTGGTGGGCAGCTGGCTCATCCAAGCCACGGCCCATGCCGCGAGCAGCACAATAAAGCCCGTGGCACTGAGCACGGGACGGCTCCGCCAGACCCACATAAATGGCAGGAATAGCAACGATAGACCTGCCTGAATAATCTCAATTATGCTGGGATTCTTCGCGGCAGAAATCACATAAAACAGCGCAATGAGCACCGCCACCGCAGTGAGGATTTTATCTCCTAAACGCGCTTGCGCGACGGTGTCAGTGCTCATGAATGAAGATAGTAATACAGCCGGTGCTGCTACTTCTTCTTATCCTTCTTCTTGCCCTTCTTGGACGTCTTCTTCGCTGTCTTCTGTTCGGACTTGCGCTCTAGCTTTGCAGCGACGTCTGGCACGTAGCGGAACTCTTCGCGGGCAGGGCGTTCATAGGTTTCGCCATCGGAATCCGGGCGCTGCGGAATTTCCGGCATCTCGTGCTCGAGCTTCTCGTACGGAATGGTGCTCAGAAGGTGCGAAATGACGTTAATACGGGAGCGCTTCTTGTCTTCTGATTCCACGGTGTACCACGGCGCAGTTGGGGTATCGGTGTGGATGAACATTGCATCCTTGGCACGGGAGTAGTCCTCCCAGCGGGTAATGGACTGCAGATCCATAGGGGAGAGCTTCCAACGGCGCAGCGGATCGTTGCGGCGGGATTCAAAGCGCTTAATCTGCTCTTCATCAGAAACAGAGAACCAGTACTTGCGCAGCATGATTCCGTCTTCGACCAGCATCTGCTCAAAGGTGGGTGCTTGGTGCAGGAAGCGGACATATTCCTGATCGGTGCAAAAGCCCATGACGCGCTCGACACCGGCGCGGTTGTACCAGGAGCGGTCAAAGATGACGATTTCGCCCTTGGTGGGAAGCTTTTCCACGTAGCGCTGGAAGTACCACTGGCCCTGTTCGCGAGAGTTGGGAGCGGGCAGCGCCTCGATGCGGCAGGTGCGCGGGTTGAGGTACTGGGTGATGCGCTTGATCGCGGAGCCCTTGCCGGCGGCGTCGCGGCCCTCCATGATGATGACTACGCGGGCGCCGGTTTCAACGACCCACTGCTGCATGTCCACGAGCTCTGCTTGGAGGCGTTCGAGCTCCTTTTCGTAGGCCTTCTTGTTGAGTTTCTTAGGGGCTTTACTGCTTTTTGTGCTCATTAATCCAGCTTAACCGGCGCAAGCGGCTGGGATGAAAACGGGACCGCCCACTTTGGAGTGAGAACCTGGGCACAGCTTAGGGACAAGTACAGCCGGGGCCGCAGCCGGGTTCGCCATAGCGGGTGGTATTGGAAATATGCCCCAAGCCTTCGATGGCGATGGTGACGTTTTGACCGTCCTCGATAAATTGCTGCGGGGTGCGGGCAAAGCCCACGCCCTCCGGCGTGCCGGTAACGATGACATCGCCCGGATTGAGCGGATAGAGCTGTGAGCAGAATTCGATGAGCTCAGCTACGGAAAAGATGAGGTCATCGGTATTATCGCGCTGCCTTTCCTCACCGTCTACGGTCGTGGTGAGGACAGCTCCGGACCCCGGTGACCACTCATCCGCGGTGGTAAGCCAAGGACCGAAGCCGGCGGTGCGATAAAAGGATTTACCGGCATGGAACTGGCTAGTCTGGCGTTGGAAGTCACGCAGCGTGTAGTCATTCATGATGGCGTAGCCGGCCACATAATCTAGGGCCTCGTCGCGGTTGACACGGTGGGCACGCTCGCCGATGATGACCGCCAATTCTCCCTCATAATCCAGCTTCTGTGTGCCATATTCGGGAATGAAGACATCATCATAGGGGCCGGTGAGAGCATCGGCGAACTTGATGAACAAGGTGGGATGTTCGGGGAATTCGCGTCCCATCTCGCGAATATGCTTGGCGTAATTGAGCCCCACGCAGATGACCTTGCCAGGAGTTGGTACGACGGCTTCCAAGTCGGCGTGGTCGAAGACCACAGGCTCGCCGGAAAGCTGGGCGGCCTTGCGCCAATCCTCGCTGCGCAGCAGCTGGCCCACGTCCTCATAATCCAATTCAACGCCTACGTTTTCGCCGTCGATGCGGATAGCGGAAGTACCAAATCCAGTGCGTAGGGTAGCCAATTTCATGGCGACTATCCTACGCGCAAGATCTCCTCGACCGCGTCGGCGCAAAGGATGGGGATTTCTGCCTTTTCCTGTTTTGCCCAAGGCTTGAGCACAAACGACGCCGGGTCCATGCGCCCCGGTGGTCGCCCGATTCCTACCGAAAGGCGCTGATAGTCTTTGGTGCCCAGAGACTTTGTGGTTGAGCGCAGTCCATTGTGGCCATGATCGCCTCCGCCTGTGCGGAGCTTTATAGTGCCGAAATCGAGCTCTAGCTCATCGTGGACAACGATGATGTCGGCGGCGGAGAGATGAAAGTATTGGGCCAAAGCTTTGATCGGCCCGCCGGAAAGGTTCATAAAGGACCGTGGCTTTGCGCAGATAATCTTGCGGCCGCTAGCTATGCCCTCAGCGACTTCGGTGTTGGTCTTTTTGTGTACCGAAAAGCTGCTCATGAGCTCTCCTGCAAGTTCGTCTGCCACATCGAAGCCGATATTGTGCCGGGTGCCTGCGTACTTGGGGCCGGGGTTGCCAAGGCCTACTACGAGAAGTGGAGTCACGCGCTCAATTGTCTCATAGGCAGAGAGAAAAACGGCAAGGCCGCCGTGAGAAGCGAATTTCACGGCGGCCTTGCGTGTGAAGGGGAGGGGATTACTCCTCGGAGTCGGAGGACTCTGCGCCCTCGTCGACGGACTCGGCGCCAGCGTCAGCGCCGCCTTCCTCAGCCGCCTCGGCTGCTTCCTCGAGCTCCTCATCAACCTCAGGCAGGGAGATGGAGACGATAACGGTGTCTTCCTCTGCCACCAGGGTGGTGTCTTCCGGCATGGTGAGGTCGGCAGCGGTGACAACTGCGCCGTCCTCGAGGCCCTCGATGGAAACCTCGATCTCCTCCGGAATGTTCAGTACGTCTGCCTCAACCAGCAGTACGTCAGCATCCTGGATGTGCATGGTGCCTGGGGCCGGCTCGCCGGTCAGGGTAACCGGAACCTCAACCTCAACCTTCTCGCCGCGCTTAATAGCCAGCAGGTCAACGTGGTCGATGTCGAAAGTCAGGACGTTCTGGTCAACGTGCTTAACCATGGTCAGGTACTGCTCGCCGTCGATTTCCAGCTCCAGAACGGCGTTGACGCCGTTGTTGCGGACGAGGGACTGGATGTCCAGCAGCGGAACTGCGAAGTGGACCGGCTCCTGGTGGGAACCGTAGATGACGCCTGGAACCTTCCACTCGCGGCGCAGGCGGCGTGCGACACCCTTGCCAAATTCGGTACGTGCTTCAGCCTTAATTACTGGGCGCTGTGCCATGCTTCATTCTCCTTAGTTAAAGTAGTGCGGCGCGGCCAACGCGATAAAAACGACGAAAGCCTGCCGATGGACGTCTTGGACGAGTCATCGCAGGCGTATATAAAAAGCAACATGCTCTAACTTCAATCGCGTCGATAACGGCTTCCTCATCCTGAGGTCGCCCTCGCCGAGACTGAGTTAGATTAGCACGTCAGCCAGTGAGTAATCAAAACCCTTACCGGCACCTTAGTGGCTTCCGTCGTTCTTTGGAATGTGGAAATGCTCGGTGTTCGGATCCTGTAGCTCCTCAGCGGGTGGTTGCTTTGCTTCGAGATTCTGCCATTCTTTGTCTAGTTGGTAGTCCTCCGCATGGAAAGTTGAGGATTCATCTTCATCCAATTCTGAAATGACATCATTCGCTACTTCTGTGTGGAGGTGCTTACCCGAAAGATTGGAGTTATACACTTCGCGAGATAGCTGCGTCTGATCCTCCTTGCTGAATTTTTCCTTCGGGTCAATCATGCGTAACAGCAGGGTGCGAATTTTGTCGCGGCGGCGCGATTCCGCCGTTACGATTCGGCGACCACGGTGGAGCCAGGTAAAGATGAGCAAGCCGATGACGATGATGCCGATATAGCCCAAAATTGGGAAGACTATGCCGACGAGTGTGCCGAACGGAACAAACGACAAAATGAACGCGATGATGACGCTGGCACCCAAAATCGGAAGGTACCTATTTGGCCGCTGGGCGCTGAGGCGCCGAGCCATTCCATAGAAATTGGAGATTGCGGTAGAGAAAATCATCAAGTAGATAAAGACCGCTGCGGCGACGCCCAACCACGGATGAATCTCATTAAGCATGGCTAGGGTAGGCAGGTCCGCATCCCACACGTCTTCCACGCTGAGAAGAAGCGCGATGACCAACAAAACCAGCATGCCGGAAAAGAGCAGGACGCCGAAGAAACCACCGCGGCCGGCTTGCTTGGAATTGAGCGTATCTGCACCCATCACAATGCTCATCGCGGTGGAGGCCATGAGAGACAATCCAAGGTAGTTCAGTGCCGCTACCCACCAGAATGGAAGCGGTGACTCAACGTTGGCGGTGGCGAATTCGTGTGCTTGTTGCAGGCCAGAAGGTGGATCGATAAAAGCAGCACCTACGGCCAAGAGGAGGAGAATGAGGACGAAGGGAGTAATCGCGCCGAGGACATTCGTCACCTTGGCCACGTTCATGGAGCCGACAATGAGGACCAGGACAGCCATAAGCGCGGAGCCAACCCATGGCTGCAACCCCCATTGCTGGTTCAAGTTAGCGCCGCCGCCAGACAGCATGACAAAAGTGTGGCAGAACTGAGTGAAGATAATCGCGTAATCCACAAAGCGTGCTACCGGTTTGGAAGCAATCGAGGAAAACACGCGCCCGTGGGATGTCGCCTGAAAGTACGAGCCGTACTGCATTGCAATCATGATGGTCAGCGGGGCAAGGATGAGACCAACGACTGCGCCTACAATGCCCCAAATGCCGAAGGCGGTGAAGTACTGCAAGAGCTCCTGTCCAGAGGCGAATCCGGCGCCGACGACGGAGCTGAAATACGCGAGAGCTAAGAGAAAAACCTTTTTCACTGAAAACCCTAAAACTGAAAGAGAAAATTACTAGAGACGAGGTTTAGGGTAGGAGACTTATGTTGGTTTCGCAGCAAAAAGGAAGGCGGTGAGCAAAAATATTGCTCACCGCCTTTGGTTATGCTGTGTTTAGGCGCGATCGAAAAGGGTGGTCACGGAACCATTCTCAAAGATTTCGTGGATGGTCTGTGCCAACAGCGGTGCAATGGACAGCACCGTGAGGTTGGACCAGCCCTCGGTGGACTGCGGGAGGGTATCGGTGGTGATAACTTCCTCCGCGCCACACTCGGACAGGCGCTCGCGGGCTGGATCGGAAAAGACGCCGTGGGTGCAGGCGATGATGACCTTCTTCGCACCGGCGTCCTTCAGAACGCGCACGGCGCCGGCGATGGTGCCACCGGTGTCAATCATGTCGTCGAGAAGCACGCAGTCCTTGCCCTCTACATCGCCGACCACGCGGTTGGACACCGTCTTATTGGCCTCGGTGTTGGAGCGGGTCTTGTGCACGAAGGCCAGTGGGGCATCGCCCAAGTCGTGGGCCCACTTTTCTGCCACCTTCACGCGGCCAGCATCCGGGGAGACCACGGTGATGTTATCGGTGGCGTACTTGGACTTGATGTAATCGGTCAGGATGGGCTGAGCGTGCATGTGATCGACCGGGCCATCGAAGAAGCCCTGGATCTGATCGGTGTGCAGGTCCACGGACACGATGCGGTCCGCGCCAGCAGCCTGCAGAAGGTCTGCCACCAGGCGGGCGGAAATCGGTTCGCGGCCCAGGTGCTTCTTATCCTGGCGTGCATATGGGTAGAAGGGCAGGATGGCGGTGATGCGCTTAGCGGAGCCGCGCTTCAAAGCATCGATCATGATGAGCTGCTCCACCAGCCACTTATTGAGCGGCTGGGTATGAGACTGCATTACGAAGCAGTCGGCACCACGCACGGACTCTTCAAAGCGAATGAAGATTTCGCCGTTAGCGAAGTCGCGGGCGGTGGTAGGAACCAGATCGGTCTTGAGCTCCTTGGCCACAGCCTCTGCCAACTCTGGGTGTGCACGCCCAGAGAAGAGCTTCATGTTCTTGCTGCTACCAGTTACCTTGCCAGTCATGGGAGAATATGCCCCTTACTTTTCGTTGTCCTGCGCACGGGCTGCGGCCTCAGCCGCGGGAGTACCCGGACGCTTCTTTTGAACCCAGCCCTCGATGTTGCGCTGCTTGCCACCGGAGACTGCGAGTGCTCCCGCAGGAACATCGTCTTTAATTACTGTACCCGCACCGGAGTATGCGCCATCACCGACATTGACCGGAGCGATAAACATTGTGTCAGAACCGGTGCGCACGTGGCTACCGATGGTGGTGTGGTGCTTGTTCACGCCGTCGTAGTTCACGAAGACCGAGGAGGCACCGATATTGGATTGCTCGCCCACGGTGGCGTCACCGATATAGGTCAGGTGCGGAACCTTGGAGCCGCGGCCAATCTGGGCGTTCTTTGCCTCTACGAAGCCGCCGAGCTTTCCGTCCTCGCCCACCACGGTCTTCGGGCGGATATAGGTAAACGGGCCGACCTTGGCGTTGGTACCAATGACGGAATCGCTGCCATGGGTGCGCACGACGAAAGCGCCCTCGCCCACCTGCATATTGGTCAAGGTGGTGTCGGGGCCAATCTCGGCGTTATCGGCGATGCTGGTAGCGCCCCACAGCTGGGTGCCCGGGTGAATAATGACATCGGAGCCCACGGTGACGTTGACACCAATCCAGGTGGTCTCCGGATCCACGATGGTGGCGCCGCCGCGCATCGCCTTTTCTACCATGCGGCGGTTGAGCTCACGGCCGGCAGCGGCGAGCTGCACGCGGTCATTGACGCCCGCGAGTTCGGCCGGATCCGCTGCTACGTGCGCGCCGACGCCGTGTCCTGCGGTGCGGGCAATCTCGAGCACATCGGTGATATACAGCTCGCCTTGCGCGTTATTGGAGTCGAGCTTCTGGAGGGCGTCGGCAAGCACGCGCCCATCAAAGGCAAAGACGCCGGAGTTGACCTCATCGACCTGGCGCTGCTCTTCGGTGGCATCCTTTTGCTCAACGATGGCAGACACGCTGCCGTCCTCAGCGCGAATGATGCGGCCGTAACCGGTCGGGTCATCGAGGCGCATCGAGAGCACAGTGACCGCATTGCCCTGCTCAGTGTGGGTGGCGCGCAGGCCCTCGATGGTCTCTGGGGTCAGCAGAGGGACATCGCCGTTGGTGACAATGACGGTGCCCTCGAAGTCCGGAATCGGCTCCAAGCCGCAGGCCACGGCATGACCGGTGCCCAGCTGCTCTTCCTGCACCGCCTGGAGTACCTCGCAGTCCAGCTCCTGGGCGATGGCATCCACGGCGGGGGAGACCTGATCGCGCTGGTGGCCCACCACCGTCACGATGCGCTCCGGGTTGATCCCGGCCGCAGCATGCAGAGCGTGGCCGAGCAAGGTGCGCCCGCCGATCTCATGCAAGGTCTTCTGCTTGGTGGACTTCATGCGGGTGCCGGCGCCAGCCGCAAGGACGACGACAGCACACGAGGTTGTTGCTACCACGGGTTATTGAACTCCTGGGGTCGAGTCTGATTCTTATCCGGACTACATCCTATAGCCCGAGTGCGATTTATGTGTGAGAAACCTCTTTGAGGCCGCGGGCGCGCCACACACCGAGGAAACCAATGAGGGCAAGGAAGAGCAGCGCGGCCTCAGGTCCGGCCAGTGCCACCACGGAGGAAATGCCACCGACGATAAGCAAGATAATGCCCATCATTGTGTTGGCCGCACCTACGTACTGGGTGCGTTTATCGCCGCCGGCCATATCCACCACGTAGGTCTTTCGTGCCACGCGAATGGCCGTGTGAGCTAGGTTGACGGCGAAGAAGCCAATCGGCATGACCCAGGCATTGACCGCATCCGGTGCCCAGTGCGAGCTGGCGACCAAAAGCACCAGCACGACGGAAGCCACGGCCGCGCCCGCGGCCATGGTGTTCTTAGAGGACTTATCCGAATACACCCCGGAGATGCGCCCGCCCACCAGGGAGGCTAGGCCGGAAGCAAGCACGAATCCGTAGAGCCCGGAAAGGTTGCTGCTGAGCAGCACAATAAAGGAGGTCGATAGCGCCGAAACGAGCAGGAGCGCGCGGACGATGACGAAGTTGCGAAATTGGCCGTCGCTGGTAAAAAGCTGCCAGGTATCTTGCCACCAGCGCTTATCGATGCCCCCTTCGGCTTCCTCTGGCACCGGCTCATCCACGTGCGAAAAGACCCACGCGGCAATGGCCCACGTGGCCGCACCAACGGCGAGGACCGTGCCCATCATGGGAATGCTGAGCTCGCCGAGAAAGTAAAGGATAATGCCGGTCAGCAAAGTGGCACCGCCACCGAGGGCTGCCGCGCTACCGGTCACTCGGCCGCGTGCGCCCTTAGAAATCGTGCGCGCTTGCACGTCCTTGCCCGCAATCGAGCACAGCGCGCGGAAGAGGGACAGCGCCGCCAAGGCCACCAGCACCACCACGCCCAATACAGCCCCGCGGGTAAAAAATGCCGCGAGCGCGATGACCGCGGCGGATACCGCTTGGCCCAAAGAGCCGATAATCCACAGGCGCTTGCGGGCCCTATAGGTAGTCACCCACGGGGTCAGCGCCGCCTGCGGCAGCATCGAACCGGACTCGCGGATAGGGGTGAGTAGGCCGGTAAAGAACGCAGGCACTCCGGCCGCACTAAAGAGCGCGGGCAGCACCGTCTTGGCAGCAACAATCTGATCGCCCAAATTTTGCAGACCATTGGACCAGATGAAATACCGGGCATTGGAATTAGACATGAGAAATGCGATCTTTCAGAGAAACGAGTTGGTTAAATAAGAGCCATGCTGACACGCCGGAGAGTAAAACACGGCCGCAGTCACGCCGAAATTCTACCCGCGCGGCAGGAGGCCTAAGAATCATGCACGATGTCGATCCCCTCATCAATTCGCTGTACCAAGCCTTCGATCTTCTCGGCGTGGTTTTGAACGGCATCATTGGCGGCACCCTTGCCCGCCGCCGTGAATTCGACATCGTGGGCTTCGTGTTCCTCGCCCTCTTTTCTGGGCTGGCCGGTGGCATGATCCGTGACATGCTCATCGGGGATGGAGCAGCGGCAGCGATCTCAGACCCGTGGTACCTCGGCCTTGCTTGCTGTGGTGCCCTTATTGCGTTTCTTATCGATCTCAAGGGCAAGGCGTGGGAGCTTTTCCGCGAACACGGCGATGCCATCATTCTCGGCGTGTGGTCCACCACCGGCTGCGTTAAGGCGCTCACCCACGGCATGCCCCTTATTCCCTGTGTCTTTCTGGGCGTGCTTACCGCGGTGGGCGGCGGAATGGTCCGCGATATAGCTTCGGGGGAAATCCCGTCCATCTTTGGCGGCAGCCCCCTGTATGCCGTGCCCTCTATCCTCACCGGCATCGTCATGGTTACCTTTGCCGATTACGGGCAGTTTGCGCTCGGCATGGTGGTTGCGCCGATCGTCGGCAGTGGCATGGCCATCGTGTCCTATTGGCGCGGCTGGGTCCTGCCCCGCGCTGGTGTAGCCCCCGTTAACTACACCGCCGCCCAAGTGGCGGCGATTGCGAAGAAAGCCGAGCTCAAAGGCTTTCGCCGCGGCAGGAAGAAAAACTAAAAAAGCTTCCCCACCAGGACTCGAACCTAGAATGACGGTACCAAAAACCGTAGTGTTGCCGATTACACCATGGGGAAACACAGCAAAAGCTGTAGGCATAGCGTACCTGACGCCCCCGGGTAAATCACAAATTGCGGGGCAAAGGATAGGGTAGAGGGCATGGCTCGACAAAGGATGACCGGCCGGGAACGCCGCGAACAACTCATTTCCATCGGACGCGCCGCATTCGCGGAACTAGGCTTTGAAGGAACCAGCGTCGAAGAGATAGCGGCACGCGCCGGGGTATCCAAACCCGTTGTCTATGAGCACTTCGGGGGCAAGGAAGGCCTTTATGCGGTGGTTGTTGACCGCGAGATGCTGGCCCTAGAAAAGGTCATTACTGATTCCTTGAAGACCGGCAGCTGGCGCGAGCGCATCGAGCAGGCTGTCATGGCCATTTTGACCTATGTCGAGGAAGAAACCGATGGCTTCCTCATCCTGGTGCGCGATGCCAAGCCCGGCGATGAACGCAGTTTCTCCACGCTGTTGAATTCCGCGGTGGGCCAGGTTTCCTATATCCTGCGAGAAGCGTTCGAGCACCGCGGCATTGACCCGGATTTGGCGGATATTTACGGCCAAGCGCTGGTGGGAATGGTATCGACTACCGCGCAATGGTGGCTGGATGAGCGCAACCCGGACAAGGAAGTCGTCGCCACGCATATTGTCAATCTATGCTGGAATGGTTTGTCCGGTATGGAAGTAAAACCCAAGCTAGGAGGCAAATAAATGGCGACCCCAATGTTGGCCGGCCTGCTCAAGGTAGCGGCCTCGGATCCCAAGCTTAAGGGCATGATTTCTCATGTGGGTGAAGACCTCCACATCACGGGCTTGGATCAGTCTCGGCCGTGGGCCTTGGGCACCTTGGCTCATCATGCCCCAGTTCTCGTGGTAACCGCTACGAGCCGCGAGGCCGAGGATCTCACGGCGGAGCTTACGGCGATGCTAGGGGAGAAGGTGGCCATGTTCCCCTCCTGGGAGACCCTGCCGCACGAGCGCCTGAGCCCCGGCGTAGACATCATCGGCCGCCGCGCTGAAGTTCTGCATAATCTCGATAGCCTGCAGGTCATCGTCACGGCTGCCCGCGGCCTGTCCCAGCCCATCCTCCAGGAGGTGGAGGGCCGCGCTCCCGTCCACCTCGAAGAAGATCACGAATATGACTTTGATGAGGTAGTCCGCGAGCTCGAGTTCCGCGCCTATAAGCACGTAGACATGGTGGCTAAGCGCGGCGAGTACGCTACGCGCGGCGGCATCATCGATATTTTCCCCACCACGCTGGATTATCCGGTCCGCGTGGAGTTTTGGGGCGATGAGATTACCGATATCCGCCAATTTTCCGTAGCTGACCAGCGCACCATTCCGGAAATCGAGGTGGGCCGCGTAGACATTTTCCCGGCTCGCGAGCTGCCTATTACGGACGCCATTGCCAAGCGTGCGGCCGATCTCGCCGTCAAGCACCCCGGCAATCCCGCTTTGGTGGAGCTGCTGACCAAGGTAAGCGAGCACATCCCGGCCGAAGGTATGGAAGCGCTCCTGCCCGCGCTTTCCGACGCCCCCATGATCACCCTCCCCGAATTCCTGCGCCCCACCACCCACGTGGTGATGGTCGGCCCGGAAAAGATTCGCCGCCGCGTGGCAGATCTAGAAAAGACCGATGCGGAATTCCTCGCCGCCGGCTGGGAGGCTGCGGCCATGGGCGCCGATGGCCCGCTGGCTACCGAAGGACTCGATACCGCGGCATCCAGCTACCGCTCCTATGAGTCGCTCGAGGTCTCCATCAGCGAGTCCGGCCTGCCTTTGTGGACTTTCTCCCCACCGGGAATGCTCGCCGCCCCGGAAGAGGAGACCCTTCCGCTCGAATTCGAACCAGGGCCCACCCCGCGCGGCAATATCGAAGAAATCGATGCCATGATGGCCCAGCTCCTCGCGCACACCAACGCCGGCGGCCGGGCAGCCTTCATCGCGCCGGCGCAAGGTGCCATCAAACGCATGGTGGACCGCTTTGCAGAAAAGGGAATCCGCACCAAGGTGGCTACCCCTGGCTGGGAACCCACCGCCGGTGAAGTCACCCTCTACCAAGCACTAAGCCACGCCGGCCTAGTTTTCCCCAAGGTGAAAAAGCCCAAGGACGCCGAGGCCCTCCCGCTGGTCGTCGTAACCGAGACGGATCTGACCGGTAACCGCGTAGGCGATATCGCCGAAGCAAAGCGCCGGCCCGCCAAACGCCGCAATAAGGTTGACCCGCTTGCCCTCAAGCAGGGCGATTTTGTGGTGCACGAGACCCACGGCATCGGCAAGTTCCTCAAGATGGCCGAGCGCACCATCCAGTCCGGCGATGAAACCAGCCGCCGCGAATACATCGTGCTCGAGTACGCGCCCTCCAAGCGTGGTCAGCCCGCCGATCAGCTCTGGGTTCCCATGGACTCACTGGATCTGCTCAGCAAGTACACCGGTGGCGAATCACCTCACCTGTCCAAGATGGGCGGTTCCGACTGGAAGAACACCAAGAAGAAGGCCCGCGCCGCCGTGCGCGAAATCGCCGGCGAGCTGGTTGAGCTCTACGCTAAGCGCCAGGCCGCGCCGGGGCACCAATTCTCCCCGGATAATCCGTGGCAGGCGGAGATGGAGGATAATTTCCCCTTCGTCGAAACCGAAGACCAGATGCTGGCTATTGACGCCGTCAAGCACGATATGGAGTCCACGGTGCCGATGGACCGCGTCGTCGTCGGCGATGTGGGCTATGGCAAGACCGAGGTGGCCATCCGTGCCGCCTTCAAGGCCGTGCAAGACGGCATGCAGGTGGCCGTCCTCGTGCCCACCACGCTGCTGGCGCAGCAGCACTTTGATACCTTCAGCGAGCGCATGACCGGCTTCCCCGTCAAGATTGAGGTGCTTTCGCGCTTTACCTCAAAGAAGGAAGCGAAGGACATCTTCAAGGGCTTGGCCGATGGCAGCGTCGATATCGTCGTCGGCACCCACCGCCTCCTCCAGACCGGCGTGCACTGGAAGAACCTTGGCCTCATCGTCGTGGACGAGGAGCAGCGCTTCGGCGTGGAGCACAAGGAACACATCAAGGCGCTCAAGGCCAGCGTGGATGTGCTCACCATGTCCGCAACACCTATTCCGCGCACCTTGGAGATGTCCATGGCTGGCATCCGCGAGATGTCCACCATCCTGACCCCGCCGGAAGACCGCCACCCGGTGCTGACCTACGTCGGCGCTTATGAGGATAAGCAGGTAGCCGCGGCCATCCGCCGCGAGCTGCTGCGCGATGGTCAGACCTTTTTCATCCACAACAAAGTCTCTGATATCGAAAAGAAGGCCCGCGAACTGCGTGACCTGGTACCAGAGGCCCGCGTCGTCGTCGCGCATGGCCAGATGAACGAGGAGGTGCTCGAGCAGACCGTCCAGGGTTTCTGGGATCGCGAGTACGACGTTTTGGTATGTACCACCATCGTGGAAACCGGCCTGGATATCGCTAATGCGAATACCCTCATTGTGGAAAACGCCCACCATATGGGCTTGTCCCAGCTGCACCAGCTGCGCGGGCGCGTGGGTCGCTCCCGCGAGCGCGGCTATGCCTACTTCCTGTACCCCAAGGGGGCCACGCTCACGGAAACTTCCTATGACCGCCTGGCCACTATCGCTCAGAACAATGACCTTGGTGCCGGCATGGCCGTAGCCATGAAGGACTTGGAGATGCGCGGTGCTGGTAACGTGCTCGGTGCTCAACAGTCCGGCCACATTGCCGGTGTGGGCTTCGATCTCTACGTGCGGCTCGTTGGCGAGGCGGTTGAGACCTTCAAATCGCTCGCCCGCGGCGAGGCCCCCACCGTTACCGATGAGGGCCCGAAGGAAATCCGCATCGATCTCCCCGTGGACGCGCATATTCCGGAAGGCTATATCGACTCCGAGCGCCTGCGCCTGGAGGTCTACCGCAAGCTTGCGGCCTCGCAGAATGACGATGATCTCAAGGCCGTCATCGAGGAAATGGAAGACCGCTTCGGCCCGCTGCCGCAGGAGGTCCTGCGCCTGCTGTCCGTTGCTCGCCTGCGCCACCAGGCGCGCCGCGCCGGCATCTCCGATATCACCGTTCAGGGCACCCGCGTCAAGTTCCACCCCGTGGAGCTGCCGGATTCCAAGCAGGTGCGTCTCAAGCGCCTATATCCGGGCTCCAGCTTCCGTGCGGCGGCGAAGGCAATCAACGTGCCGTTCCCCAAGGCAGGGCGCAATGTCACCTCGCCGAAGCTGCGCGATACCGAGCTCATTCAGTGGGCGGCGGACTTCCTAAGCGCGCTTTTCGACGTCGACCCCATCAACGTCAGCGGCGCCCAGCCCACCTCGAACGTGGTCAGCGTAGGGGAGTAGCTAGAGGGTGAGCCAGCCGGTGCTCAAGCCCCAAATGGCGGTGGCGGCACCGGCCAGGACAATGGCCACCACGCACCACTCGAAGGTGTTGAAGATGCGTTCCTTCTTCCACAACCGGGTGCCGACATACGGGATAAGGCCTGGAACCACGGCCAATGCGCCGAGCAGGACGTAGACGAGGTCGGCCGCATAAATCAGCCACAGGGAGTAGATAAACGCGAGCAAAGAAATGACCAAGTGCTTGCGGTTATCCTTGCGGCCTACCTCTGGTCCAGAAAGATCGAACTTGATACCCGCCTGCGGGTGAGACAGCCCCTTGCCCCGCAGCGCCAAGAGCAAGAGGTATAGGGAAGAGAAGATATAGGGCAGCAAGTACATAATGGTCGCCAGCTGCACCATGGCGTTATAGGACGCCTCGTTGAGGTAGAAGACGATGATGAATAGCTGGATGGCCATCGTGGAAATCAGCTGCGCTACCCACGGCGCACCCGCCACGTTGATGGTACCGATGCGGCGGGGAATGAGGCCGTCGATGGCCATCATCACGATGGGCTCGGCGCACAGCATCTGCCAGGATACGTAGGCTCCTAGGACCGACAAGCACAGTCCAATAGACACCAGCGCGCCGCCCCAAGGGCCGATGACCTCGGTGAGTACGGAGGCCATGGAATTATCCGGCAATGCGGCCAATTCTTCTTTGCTCATCACGCCAAAGCTCAAGGTAGACACGGAAACCAGCAGCGCCAGCACGGAGAAGAAACCGATGACGGTCGCGCGGCCGACGTCGGTGCGCTTAGAAGCCTGCTTGGAATAAACGGATGCTCCCTCCACGCCGATGAAGACCCACACGGTAAAGAGCATGATTCCCTGGACCTGCTCAAAGACGCTGGCCTCAGACGCGCGTCCCCAGAAATCCAAAGTGAATTTATCCCAGCTGAACCCGAGGAACGCAATGAGCACCACAAAGGCCAGGATGGGCACAATCTTGGCAATTGTGGTGATGAGGTTCATGAACGCGGCCTGCTTAATGCCTCGGGCAAGTACCGCAAAAATGCCCCAGGATAGGAGGGAGACGGCGATGGCGGAGGTCCAGTAATGGTCGGCGTCGAAAAGCGGCAGGTAATGGCCCAAGGTATTGAAAAAGAGGGTGGCATAACCCACCTGCGCCATAACGGAGCCCAGCCAGTAGCCCCAGCCGGAGGTAAAACCAATAAAATCGCCGAGGCCGGCACGCACGTAGGAATAAACGCCAGAATCAAGGTGCGGCTTGCGGCGGGCCAGAATCTGAAAAACAAACGCCACGGAAAGCATGCCGATGCCCGCCACCAGCCAGCCAATGAGCATCGCGCCTGGGCCGGCAACGGAGGCAATGTTTTGGGGCAGCGAGAAAATGCCCGCGCCCACGGTGGAACCGATAATCAGCGCGACGAGGGTCCACAACGTCACGGAGTGGGATTTATTCTGGCTGGAGGTCATTGGCCTAAAATACCTTGAATAGCCCCATAATGGGAACTCGGGCTAGACTTTGTGCACATGACTGTGCTGTTGCTCGATGAACGCTGGCCCACCATGATCCCCATGCAGGCATACGGGAAGCTGCGTGGCCCCGTCCACTTCACGGGTGAGGTACCCGTGTCCGTACGGTGGAATTTTTCCGATCTGCTGGTAGGCGAGGACGCCACCGGCACCTTGGTAAGCACCGACGAACACGATCCGGACACTCGCGCCCGCCTCGCTAGCGGCGAGCCCGTCATTCGCGCCGAATCCCTCGCAGATCCCATCATGCAAGCGCGCCAGACCATGGCCACGGCGCGGCGCATCGGGGAGTGGGAGCGCGAGCAAACCCATACTTCCCTCTTGCCGTACCTCGAGGAGGAGTCCGCCGAATTCGCCGCGGCCGTGCGCAGCCGCGAACCGGAAAGCGAGATGCTTAAGGAATTGGGGGATATCTTCCTCCAAGTACTTTTCCATGCGGAAATCTCCACCTTTTCGCTTGACGACGTCGCCCAGAGCTTCCTCACCAAAATGCGCGCCCGCGCCCCATACCTATTTGATGGCACCACGGAGATTGTCGACGTTGACACGCAAGAGAGGCTGTGGCGCGAAGGCAAGGGAATGTAGGATGGCTTCTCATGAAGAGGCTGCTGCAGATATTCGGGGGCTGCGGGGTGGCCGTAGCCGTGATAATCGCGCTGGTGGCATGGCTGTTGACGGGGCACGGCACTTCACAGGAGCCCGTACCGGAGAACATTCCGCCCGTTGAGGGCAAAGAGGTCGCGCATATTGACGTCAATGCCCCCGGCCGCACCGCCGATAAGCTCACCTACTGGGCCTCTGACCTAGCTGAGCAGACGGGTATCCCACCGGCAGCCCTGCGCGCTTATGGCAACGCCGAACTCATCGCTCAGCAAAAATGGCCGAATTGCCATCTGCGGTGGAATACCCTTGCCGGCCTGGGCTACGTGGAGACCCGCCATGGCACCTACAACGGCAATTGGTTTAAGCCCTCCAAGCTTGACGACGCCGGCTACCCCCAACCACCCATCAACGGCATCGCCCTCGATGGCCTGAACAATACGGCGCACACCCCAGATACCGATAACGGCAAAATCGATGGGGATTCCGAATATGACCGCGCCGTCGGCCCGATGCAGTTTATCCCGACCACGTGGGAATCGGTGGGCGCTGATGCCAACGGCGATGGCAAGGCAGATCCCAATCAAATTGACGACGCCGCAGTTGGCGCCGCCGGACTTTTATGTTTTGGTGATAGAGATCTCTCTAACCCAGAACAGTGGGAGGAAGCAATCCTAAATTACAATCAGTCCAGCGAGTATTTGCATAAAGTTGCACACGCCGCCAATGCCTACTCGGTTCCGCAAAGTGCAAAGTAGTGTCACACAGTAAAGTTTTCTGCAACAATTGACAACGTAGCTGGGCCGGCTGGTCCAGAGCGAACTTTTTAATGAGGAGTGAAAAACAGCATGGCTGACATCATCCACACTTTCGCCCGCGAAATTCTTGATTCCCGTGGTAACCCAACCGTCGAGGCCGAGGTCTTCCTTGATGACGGCGCCCGCGGTGTTGCCGGCGTTCCTTCCGGTGCTTCTACCGGTGTGCACGAGGCTCACGAGCTGCGCGACGGTGGCGAGCGCTACCAGGGTAAGGGTGTTCTAAAGGCTGTTGAGAACATCAACGAGAAGATTGCCGACGAAATTGCTGGCTTCGAAGCCGACGATCAGCGCCTCATTGACCAGGCACTGATTAAGCTGGACGGTACCGATAACAAATCCGAGCTCGGCGCAAACGCCATCCTGGGCGTTTCCATCGCCGCAGCCAAGGCCGCTGCAGAGTCCGCTGCACTGCCGCTGTACCGCTACATCGGCGGCCCGAATGCGCACGTACTGCCAGTGCCGATGATGAACATCCTCAATGGCGGTGCACACGCAGACTCCGGCGTTGACGTCCAGGAATTCATGATCGCTCCGATTGGTGCTGAGTCCTTCGCCGAGGCTCTACGCATGGGCGCCGAGGTCTACCACGCACTGAAGGCAGTGCTGAAGGACAAGGGGCTGTCCACTGGTCTGGGCGACGAGGGCGGCTTCGCTCCGTCCGTTGACTCCACCAAGGCTGCTCTCGACGTCATCGTGGACGCCATCAAGAAGGCCGGCTTCGAGCCCGGCAAGGATGTAGCCCTGGCACTCGACGTTGCTTCCTCCGAGTTCTTCAAGGACGGCAAGTACCACTTCGA
Organism: Corynebacterium tuberculostearicum; assembly: GCF_030229345.1. Lineage (GTDB taxonomy): Bacteria > Actinomycetota > Actinomycetes > Mycobacteriales > Mycobacteriaceae > Corynebacterium > Corynebacterium tuberculostearicum_G. The sequence continues at coordinate 79,632 of NZ_JASPGP010000010.1, forward strand.
GGGTGGCGAGCACACCGCTGAAGAAATGTCCAAGGTCTACGAGGACCTCATCGACCAGTACCCGATCGTCTCCATCGAGGATCCGCTGCAGGAGGATGACTGGGAGGGCTACACCGCCCTGACCGCCGCAATTGGCGAGAAGGTACAGATCGTCGGCGATGACTTCTTCGTCACCAACCCTGCTCGTCTGCAGGAGGGCATTGAGAAGAAGGCTGCCAACGCCCTGCTGGTTAAGGTCAACCAGATCGGTACCCTGACCGAGACCTTCGACGCAGTCGAGCTGGCTCACCGCAACGGCTACCGCACCATGATGTCCCACCGCTCCGGCGAGACCGAGGACACCACCATTGCGGACCTGGCTGTTGCTCTGAACTGCGGCCAGATCAAGACCGGCGCACCGGCACGTTCCGAGCGTGTAGCTAAGTACAACCAGCTGCTGCGTATCGAGCAGGAGCTTGGCGACGGCGCAGTTTACGCCGGCCGCTCCGCTTTCCCGCGCTTTAAGGCTTAATCGCCTCCTTTCGTAGCGCCCTCGCATTGCCGCGGGGGCGCTTTCGCATGTCTAGGTATTGCTGCCAGGTTTGCTTCCAATTCACGGTTCGCGGCGCTAAAGGCCCTTGGGCACGGTCAATTTCGAAGGTGCCGTCCGAAAAGAGCCACGCAACGTCTCCAGTGATGGGATCCATGATGTAGCGTGCCCTACCATCGGTCTTCACGTTGTGGTGGTGTTGACAGAGAGTGACAAGATTATCGACGCTCGTCGGTCCGCCGTCGGCATACTCCACTCGATGATCAAGCTGGCAGTAATGTGCAGGCATGGAACACCCTGGCCAACGGCACGTGGCATCGCGACCGTGGACCCATGTCCTGATTTGTTCGGTGGGAACGTAGGAGGAAGTTTCTTCTGGGCACAACTCGCGAGTCATCGAGTAATTGCTTAAATGCTCCGTAAGAACGCACCATCCCGCCGAAGGTATGTATACCCGAGAAGCATCGTCACCCGCTGCATAGGTGTTTATAACTACTTTTGTCTGGGTGCGATTAAAAATCAGCGCTTCCAAAGCCTCTGGCTTGGTGATGTTCTTCTTTCGCGCTGCTTTATCGATGTGTCGTGAAATAGCACTGGCGGTTGCTTTATCCGTTTTCAGGGTGATGGTGGCTTGGCCTTTGGAATAAGAAATGGAAACGGATCGCTCGATTTCCTTCTCAATTTCTGGCTTGAGAATTCCGTCGATGTAGTCGCGCAAGAATCTACGGATTTCAGATTCCGTGGGGACATGTTGGGCAGGTTCCTTTGGGGTGAGGAAGTCTGCAAGGGCGGCATCGACTAGTTGGATGCCCTCGGCGTCGTCGCCAAGCGGGGCAAGCTCGGCATCAATAACGTGCAGCCGCGGGAGGTCAAGAATCCAATGTTCGGTCTGTACCGCCGTGGTTAACGGCAACTCACGCATGCGCAGGTGAGAGCGCAGAGCGGATAAGACGCGCCAGTAGCTCAAGCCCACCCGCTTAGCTAAAGCAGTGGTAGTGCATTCGACATCGTTTTCTAATCGCGGAAGCACGGATTGGTATAGCTGCCAGGATTGAATGCGTTGGAGCATGCCCAAAACGCAAACCGTATCGTCGAGGTTATTGGTAGAAAAATAAGCTTTCTTTGGTGGTGCGTCGCTGGCTGTCACGGAAAGTTCCCCCTCTGAAATGAATCGCACACCCAATCGAATTTCTGCCCCTAGTATAAGTCACCTTTTCGGCGCGTGCAAGGGGTAAAACGAAAGAGTGTGCGAAACTCCGGGGGTTAGTAACTAAAAACGTTGTCAGCTACTGCTTCGAGTTCCTTATCGTCATATTTGTCACCGCAGGTGGCGAGGGAACCCACGCCAGCCATGTACATGGTAAAAAGCTTGTCTAGGACGGGAGAAGCCGCTGATATTTCAAGCTTTTCGTAGACGGGAGCGTATTTCCTATCGAACTCCTCAAGGCTAGGGACGAGTTCTTCAAATGCGCTGTCGCCATGGGTTAGCAAATACTTGGCGTCGTCCAGGATTTGCTCATTCTCGCAGGCAACAGCTCCAGCCTTCTTCAATGTTGTGGCATTGACCTCGTAGCTTGTTGGTCCGTCGGGCTCTTCGGAAGCCCCAGCGCCGAACAGGTCTAGGTAAAAGTCCGGGATAGTGCCATGTTCTTTTATATGGTAAATGAAGCCGCTTTTGGTGTTGAGGTCGTGTTTTCTGCTTGTGGTGGTGGGGGTTTGGCTGCTGGTAGGGCTTTCGCTAGTGGGGGATTCCGCTTTGGTGGCTGCTTCTTCTTTGTGGTCGGTCGAGCTGCACCCGGTAAGTAGGGTGCCTACGGCGGCTAGGAGGAGGAGACGCTTGAGGGGCATAGCTATTCCTTAAGTAGGGAATCTGGTTCGAAGCTCTAGCTGGAATGGATGGACTCAGCGACTTTTTCCAGTTCTTCATCGCTGAATTCATCGCCGCAAGCCATCACGGCACCGAGTGAGGTCATCGCTGCAGCCATGATCTTGTCATTGTCTGGTGCGTCATCGGGGATGTTCAGTGCTTCAAAAACATCACTGTATTTATCATCAGAGCCGCTGACTGATGACATAACAGCTTCCCCAAATTTGTCGGTGTTTCCTCGGAAATATTCCTTTGAAATGTCGAGCAGCTCGTCATTCTTGCAGGTAGCTTCGCCGGCCTTCTTCACGGAATCCGCGTTGGTTTCAAAGGTCTCGGGCTGATCGTCGCCCTCGAGCTGGTCAGCATCGTGGTTGATGTAATCATCCGGCAGGGTTTTGTACTCCTTGAGAAAGTCGGCCATGCCGTCCTTGGTGTTTAGGTCGTAGCCGTCTCCGTAGACGGGGTATTCGCCGTCTTGGGCGGAAGGGCTGCAGCTGGCAAGGAATAGGGTTGCGGTGAGAACGGGGAGGAGGCGCTTGAGGGACATGAAACTTCCTTCCTGGGAGGGAGAATTTCTTTTAGTGTATCCAAATTGCGCGTGCCACGTCCCTGTTACAGGAGTGACGGCGTTAGGATTAGAGGCCTATGGCACGCGAAAAGAAGACGCAGCGAAACCGGAGCCGCACTAGGGTTCCGGTGGCCTCGCGTGCTGCGGATATCCGCAAAGCTCAACGTGCACAACTGAAGCAGAAGCAGAAGCCGGACCGGATGAGTATTGCCGGAGTGGGCGTGATCGTGGCCATCGTGCTTGTGGTCTTGTTTGCTATCGCTATTCCGCTGCGCAATTACTACCACGGCCGGTCCGAAATTGCCCGCCTCAATGAGTCAATCGCCGCCAAGCAGGATGAGAAGGCTGCTTTGCTGGAGAAGATCGATAGATATAAGTCTGATGAGTACATCAAGCAGGAGGCGCGGCGCCGATTCGGGGTCGTCGATGAGGGCGAGACCGCCTACCGCATCATTGACCCGCAGATAAAGCCGGATGACCAGCTCACTACAGATGGTCAGAAGGAAGAAGATTCCCGCGAATGGTACGAGGTTTTGTGGGATTCCGTGGCTGAGCCCCCTGAGGAGGAAGCTCCATCCGAGCAGGTAAATCATCTTCCGATTGAGCCGGCGCCGGAAGAGAATCCAGATGTGCGATAATTGTCCGCATGACCGTCACTGATGCAGATATCGCTGTAGTAACTGAGCAATTGGGCCGCACCCCGCGCGGGGTCCTAGAGGTTTCTTATCGCACGCCGGATGGGCAGCCCGCGGTAATTAAGACGGCGCCCAAGCTTGCCGACGGCACCCCATTCCCCACCCTCTACTACCTCACCGACCCACGGCTTACTGCCGAAGCCTCACGCTTGGAGGTTGCCCACGTTATGAAGTGGATGGAGGCCCGCTTGGGTGAGGACGAGGAATTGGCTGCCGACTATCAGCGCGCCCACGAATACTTCTTGGCCAAGCGCAATGACATCGAAGACCTTGGCACCGATTTCTCCGGTGGCGGCATGCCCGATCGGGTCAAGTGTCTGCATGTGCTCATCGCATACGCGCTTGCTGAAGGCCCGCAGCATTTCCGTTTGGGAACTGAAGCGGTTGCCATGGCTGCTGACCACGGCAAGCTTCGAGGCTCTGCCATCCCGCAGGATTGGCCCAGCGTCGAGGATCTGGGGATTGACTTGGCCCAGTTCGATTTCTCTAACGCGGAATAGGAGGGCTGCTATGACTCGCGTTGCTGCGATTGATTGCGGTACCAATTCGATTCGCTTGCTCATCTCTGAGATTCAGGATGACGGAAAGGTCCGCGATATTACCCGCACCATGGAGATCATCCGCCTAGGAGAGGGAGTCGATGCCACTGGCGAAATTGCCCCTGCGGCCCTAGACCGCGCCCGCGTGGCCTTGGAAGGCTACGTACGCCAGATGAAGTTTGAGAAGGTCACCCGCGTGCGGATGGTCGCTACCTCCGCTACTCGCGATGCCAAGAATCAACAGGAATTCTTCGACATGACCGCTGAGTTGCTCGGCCAAATTCAGCCTGGCGCACAGGCCGAGGTCGTCTCGGGCGAGGAAGAGGCTCTGCTGTCTTTTAATGGCGCCGTGGCCGATGTGGAGCCAGACCGCGGGCCATTCTGTGTCATCGATCTGGGCGGCGGTTCGACCGAGTTTGTCGTAGGCACGGCAGATGGCGATATCTTGGGCACCCACTCAGCCCGCATGGGGTGTGTCAGGCTAACCGAGCGCATTATGCGTACCGATCCGCCTACCGAGTCGGAGATTGAGATTGCTTCCGAGTACGTCGGCGAGCGCACGGCAGAAGTGGAGAAGATAGTACCTATTTCTAAGGCCCGTACCATCGTCGGCTGCGCAGGCACCTTCACCACTCTTTCCGCATTGGCTCAGGGTCTTGAGCGCTACGACGCCGATGCCATCCACGGTTCTGAGCTCCGCTTCGATGCCCTGCGCGTGCTTTTGCAGCAGCTAATTAGCCTGCCTTCCGACGTCCGCGCCCTCAACCCCGTTATTCACCCCGGCCGTGCCGACGTCATTGGCGGTGGGGCGGTAGCCGTCGAAGGCATCATGCAGCTTATCGAGCGCAATTGCGATGCGCGCAGCTTTTTCATCAGTGAAAAGGACATTCTCGACGGCATTATCGCTGGTCTGGCTGCGGAGGGTACCCCTCGTTAACTCCTGCAGGGTGAGGTGGCCTAAAATATTCCTTGCCCTTGCCCCCATAGCCCAATCGGCAGAGGCAGTCGACTTAAAATCGATTCAGTGTGGGTTCGAGTCCCACTGGGGGCACCATGTGAAGTCTCGAGACATCGTTCCGGTCGGTGTCTCGAGGCTTTTCTCGTCAACAGGTCTCCACAGACTTTATGCGGAAGCTACCCACAAAACTTCTAGCTAAATGGAAAGAATATGGAACTTTATGGGGTGGTGTCTCGTTAAATGGGGTGAGATAGCTAAATTGCACCTCTCTTAGAAAGGACAACCGTGCGTTCAAGCAATCCGGTAATGAGTTCTCTGACCGAAAATAGTAGCCGCCAAAATTCTGGTTATGAAGGCGTATCTACTCGTCCCATGACCGTGGATGACGTAGTGACCAAGACGGGCATTACCCTCGGCGTTATCATCGTCGCCGCAGCCATCAACTTCGCCCTGGGAATGCTAGTAAGCCCAGGTATCGCCATGGCCTTGACTCTGGTCGGTGGTATCGGTGGCTTCATTACCGTGCTCGTTGCCTCTTTTGGCAAGAAGTGGGGTTCTGCTGCAGTCACCCTGATTTATGCCGTATTTGAAGGCCTATTTGTCGGTGGATTCTCCTTGATGTTCGCCAACGTCAACTTCCAGGGCGAGGGCGGCATGGCCATCATTGGCCAAGCGATTGTCGGCACGATTGGTGTATTCATTGGCATGCTGATTGTGTACAAGACTGGCGCAGTGAAGGTGACTCCGAAGTTCACCAAGATCCTTTTCGGCCTGATTGCTGGCGTTGCTGTGATGGCTCTTGTTAACTTCCTGGGCGCGATTTTCTTCGACTTCAACCCACTGCGTGATGGTGGCCCGATTGCCATCATCTTCTCGCTTGTCTGCATCGTTCTTGGCGCCCTGTCCTTCCTGACCGACTTTGATCAGGCTGACCGCATGATCCGCGCTGGTGCTCCTGCTAAGAACGCTTGGGGCGTAGCTCTTGGCCTCGCTGTGACCCTGGTCTGGCTCTACACTGAGATTCTCCGTCTGCTGAGCTATTTCCAGCGAGACTAACTGACTCTTTTGTATTGGCCCGCACTTCGGTGCGGGCCTTTTTGATGCCGAAAAAATCGCTTACAACCGTGTAATTTCTGGGGTAGTGCTGGGGGATAAAGTGCGGGTTTAGCCTTCATTTGGTCTACAAAACCACTCCCAGGGGTGGTACAGCTAATGAGCAGGAAATTTCGCCCTCTAGACGTTATGGATGTGACATATGGGGCAAATAATTTTGTTAAATTGCCGTTAACCTTTGCGGTTGCGTAGAAAATTCTTGGTGCCTCATGCATGCTGTGTACCGGAACGGGAATTACGAAGTGAAAAGTTCTCTGTTTCACTTTTCCTGTTCCTCTCGTCAGGAAGTGAGTGCGCGAAGGATTGTTGTGAAGCGTCAGGTCACCGTAGCAACGTTGATGGTCAGCAGCACCGTTATGCTGAGTAGCTGCGTTGCGGATATCGGTACGAGGAGCGCGTCAGAGGAGACCGCCAAGGTCGACGAGGCTGGCGGCATTAGTTCGGCCGACGGTGCAGGGGGAACCAACGGGGACCCGGGGGATGATGCGGAAAGCAATCAGGGGGAATCGGCACACGCCAATGGCGGGAAGAATGCGGACGGCGCCGGCCAACCGGGGGAGGCCGGCGCCACGGGGTCGGGAGACACTTCCGGCGTCCTACCGCCACTGGGGGAATTCGATCCGGCAGACCCGAGCTTCGAGCTTTTTGATCCGTGTACGGAGATTCCTCGCGAGCATCTTCGAGCCTTCGGACTCGGTGAACAAATTGAGGAGTCAGGACAGCAATCGGGGTTTTCCTTTTGTGCTTTTGACAGTGTCGAAGGCTCTGGAGGAGCTGTCATTGGATTGACTACTTCTAGGCAATCATTTGATGGCGCAGAAATTCAAGTAGCCTCCCTATCTGACGGTGGGGGACACAGTGCGCCGATAGTGCAGATCGAAAGTGAATTGTTCGGGGATATGTTCTGTACTGTCGGCGTTTCTACTTCGCGTGGAATTTTAAAAGTTAGTCATTCTGGGAAACGACCTGACGATGACTACGAAGCTAAATGTTCACAGGCCGAAGAACTGCTAAACAAATTTTACTGAAAATAAAAATCGGGGGAATTATGGAATTGCGACCGGACAACATCATGGCTACTGCTATGAAAACGGAAAATCTGAAGGAGGAAATTGCACTATCTGGAGGTCGCACATATTCGCCTCTTGATGCTGGATTTTCTCCCGTTGTTGGAATCGACCATGTGGGAGCTGTTCACCAACGAGTTCTTGAAACCGATCCTGGCTCTGCTCGGTCTTCGTTGAAGGCATTTTCGGAACAGTTGGATTGGCTACAAGATAGCCTGGGTAGGGAGGCTCGAGGATTTCAGGCGCAGGAGGACGCGAATAGTCGGGGAATGGAGATCGCGGATGCGGGTGGGGATATCGGCATTGAGTCGATGCCGATTATGAACCAGCCGGAGCCGGGGTACAGCCCATTTGGGTTTTCCATGCCGGTGGTGAATGTCGGTACGGACATTGTGAAGCTGGCTACAGACCTAATGTCGACGCAGATTTGGAATGTGTCTGAGGCGAATGCGCGGTGGAGCTCGTTGGCGTCGGAAGTCGACGATATCGTTAGCGGGTTGCAGGAAGCAGCCGGGTCTTTGGAAGGCGAGAACGACAGTGAGGCAACGTCGAGGGCGGCGGCCAAGATTAGGGAAGTGGCGGCGTCGGGAAGCCACTTTGTAGCAAATGCCAAGGTCATGGGGGAGAAGCTGACCGGATTCCACGCCAAGCTGATGGGCATGCAGCCAACTGCGATGGCCATGGCGATGGAAGTGATGGCTATTCCAGAACCGGTTGAGCGCGAGATTGCGGAAAAGGCCGCATTGGCCGCATTGCAGCCTGACCTGCAGCGCTTCGCGGTTGAGGCAATGCCGTACCAGCACGCTTTGATGGAACAATCGCCGGCTTCGGGAGGCGGCGGTGTCGACGCGGGCCTTGCCGGAGTTGACGGTGATGGGCAGCGCTACACCACCGATGCCGTGGTATGGCCAAAGAAGATTGCGGAAGCGATAGCGCGAGGAGATTTGGGGCCGGGGAACTTCGACGTCGTCAATGGCAATGTGGACGGGCTAGAAGCAGTGGGGATGAGCCCACAAGAAATTAATGATTTTCACCAGCAGATGCATACTAGCGGCAGAAATGCGCTGGAAAAGCTGGGCCTGGGAGACCACGTAGCCATCGGCGGAAATGAAGTATCCACCCAAGGTGCATCCATGCCGGGCGTAACTGCGCCGAATGGGGCGATGGGGCAGGTTCCTAGTGGTACAGCGCATCCGGTTGCCCCAGGAGCAACTGCAGGCGCGCTCAATAACAGCGGTGCGATGGCGCCGGGAGCTACAGCGCAATCCGCCAATACTGGGATGGCGCCGATGATGGCAGCCGGAAGGCCTGCGGATGCGGGCCGCGGCGTACTCGGCGGTCAGTCGCTACGAGGCGGAATTGGATCCGCTGCAGGAAATGTAAGTGGCAGCGCCAATATTGCGCGTGCCGGAAGAGGAGCGCAGTCGGGCCTGCACCTTGGACGAGGAGCCGGAGCGCCCTACGCCGGTGTCGGTTCGAGCATGCGCGCTGGCCATAGCAATGCAATCGGCGGCGGTTCGGGCATGCGCGCTGGTCTTGGCAGCGGTGCTGGAACCGGTGCTGGTGCGGGCATGCGGCCCGGCGTGGGTGGCGGCCTTGTTCCAGGAACAGGTGGCGGCGAAAGCGCTGCGGCAGCGCGCGGTGGCAATGCAGGCCGCTCAACCGGAGGGGTGCGAGCCTATGGTCCAATGATGGGGATGCGCGGAGGCAAAGACAGTGAGAAAAAGCGCGTAAAGTCCGTCACCACGCAGGTCGAAAGGGACCCGAATAAGCGCGACCTCCTGGGGGAGCCGCCCGCCGTCGTACCCGGTGTCATCGGGGATTGGGTGCGGGAAATGGACCCAGGAAAATAGCATGAAAAAAGGGCCGAGGAAATCCCTCGACCCTTCAAGCTTTATTACTGCTGTGGCAGCTCGGTGGCGGTACCGTTCAAATGCGGCTGTGCAGGCTCTTCTGGAACACCGGACTCGACTACAGGTGCTTCCTCTTCAACAACGGTCTCGGGTGCAGAAGAGCTGGTCTCAGCATCCTTCTGCATCGGGGCCTCACCGGTGAAGGTGGAGGCATTTTCTACCTTGGAATCAGAATCCTGCTGGTTCGGTGGGTGGCAAGCAGCGAGGGAGAGGCCAGCGGTGAAGACCAGGCCAGCGGCGGCGAAACGGGAGAACTTCTTCATGGGGATGTGCTCTTTCTCCAGAGTAGTAAGTGGTTAAAAGTTTAGGACTCGCGTGGAGCAGCGGCCTTAGCAGAATCATACGGCGCTGCGGATTCGATGGTGACTGAAATGGTCTTGCCATTCGGAGCGGTGTACTCGCGGGTCTCGCCCTCTTGTGCGCCAAGGATGGCAGCGCCCAGCGGGGACTGTTCGGAATAGGTTTCCAGATCCTTGTTATCGGAAGCAGCGGCGCGGGTACCGATGAGGAAGGTCTCCTTATCGTCCTTGTCACCGTTGTAGTAAACGTGAACTACGGAACCGGTGTGGGCGACGCCCTCCTGAACTGCACCGCGCTCGGTGGTGGCATTCGCAAGAACCTCAGAAATCTGCTTGATGCGGGCCTCTTCCTGGTCCTGCATCTCACGTGCGGCGTCGTAACCGGCGTTCTCTTTGAGGTCGCCTTCCTCACGACGCTCGTTGATCTCAGCCGCGACTACTGGGCGGTGGTCGATGAGCTCCTGCAGCTCGGCCTCGAGCTTCGCCTTGGTTTCCGGGGTGATGTACTGCTTTTGCTGCTCAGCCATTCTGCAACCTTCCGTAGATAGGAATTGTGGTCAAAGCCCCTGCTAATCCCTGGGGCTATAAGTAAAAGTGGAACGGGGCATATGCCCAGTTCTAGGCGCTACAAATCCTAGCACACGCGGCTAGCGGCTTTCCGCGTAGTCAGGGTTATCCATATCTAAGTATTCGGGGATATTGCCGGAACAACCATAGGCCCCGCCAGCTACGGCACGAGCGTTGGTCGGGACGTCGACAGCGATGCGCTGGGTTTCGTTTCCGCCCGCGGGAACAGGGAATTCGCGGCGGCCTACTTCGGACTTGGAGTAGTCAAAGGCCTGGACAATGCAATAAGCGTCTTCATCGGTGTGATTGCGGGTGACATCGACCCAAACGCGGGTGGAATCATCGCTCAAAACCTCCTGGGTCACGATGGACACCTGTGCGTTCACGCGTTCTTTCTCCTGGAAATACCGGAAGCCGAAGAAAATGAGCGCGATAAAAATGGCGACAAAGATGAGTACCAGCGCCTTATTAGTCCAGCTACCAGAGTTCTTTTCAGAGGAGCCGCGGGAGCCGTAGCGGGCGGCTGGGCGAGATTTTCCGGCGGAAGTCATAGCTTCCACTCTAGCCGAGGACCACTGTTTTCCAATTATCTACTAGGATAAACATCTGTTCAAAGAACCTAGATTAATAAGGGGATGGATTTTCAGTGAGCGATTTTCGCCTACTAGCTATCCACGCGCACCCAGACGATGAATCATCTAAGGGTGCTGCAACCACCGCGCGCTATGCCGCAGAAGGCAATGAGGTTTTGGTGCTGACTTGTACCGGCGGCGAGCGCGGCGATGTGATTAACCCCGCCATGGATCGCCCGGGAATCAAGGAAAAGATGGGCGAGGTGCGCCGGGAAGAGATGGCTAACGCTGCGCGGGCGCTGGGCGTACAACATCGCTGGCTGGGCCACGTTGATTCCGGATTGCCGGATCCGGTTGAAGGCAAGACTATGGAGGAATTGCTGCCGGAGGGCTGTTTTGCGTTGCTGGGGGATGACACCATTGCGCAGGAATACGTCCAGGTTATCCGAGAATTTCGTCCACACGTCATTGTTACCTATGACGAAAATGGTGGCTACCCGCACCCAGACCACCTTATGGTGCACCGGGCTTCCATGATCGCGTGGGAGAAGGCGGGCGATGCCGAGTATCACCCAGAGCTGGGTAAGCCGTGGGAGCCGCTGAAGCTCTACTACTCGCACGGCTTCGTCTACCAGCGCATGAAGATGTTCCATGATTTGCTATTAGAAGAGGGGAATACCAGCCCCTATGGGCCGATGCTGGCGCGCTGGGACACCACTTTTGGCGATATCATGGCGCGTGTAACCACCCAGGTGGAATGCGCGGATTACTTCAGCAATCGCGAGGAGGCCTTGCGGGCGCACGCTACGCAGATCGATCCGGCGGGTGCCTTCTTGGCGACGTCGGTGGAGGTACAGCAGCGCCTTTGGCCCACCGAGGAGTTCGAGCTGGCGAAGACTCGCGTTTCTACCTCCCTGCCAGAAAATGACCTCTTCGCCGGCATCGAAGAGGAAGAGGAGGCTTAAGATATGAGCATGTATGGTTCTTTCGTGCTTGCCGCACATGACGTATTTGTACTCGCCCAAGGAACCGAGGGCGCCGAAGGCGGCCCAATGGGCCCTGAATTTGGCAAAGCTTCGCCCATTGGCCTGCTGATCTTGGCGCTTATGGGAGTTGCGGTGTTGTTTGCGGGCTGGAATTTCCATCGCCGTTACTCTCGCTTTCGCCGCCGCATGATGTTTGCGGAAGATCACGGAATCGATCCGTTCGATGAGGAAGCCGTGGATGAGGCGATGAAGGAAGCCGGCATTTACGATAACCGCAAGAAGTCCATTTTCTAGGCGGATAGACTGATGAGCGTGAGTTCTCTCAAGCAGCTGGCTTACCCAGCTTATGAAGCGCGGCTGGCGCGCCTGATCAAGGGCAAGCCGCAGCCTAAGCACATCGCCATCATGGCCGATGGCAATCGTCGGTGGGCGCGTGAGGCTGGTTTCACCGATATCAGCCATGGTCACCGCCAAGGTGCGAAGAAAATCGGAGAGATGATTTCGTGGTGCCGCGATACCGATATCGAAGTGGTCACCATTTATTTGCTGTCCACGGAGAATCTGAAGCGCAGCGAGCAGGAAGTAGAGCTGCTCTTTGACATCATCTCGGATGTGGTCACGCACCTATCCCATAGCGACGTCGGCTGTCAGGTGCGCTTGGTCGGCCACCTCGATCTACTCCCGGATGATATTCGCCAGCGCATGGTGACGGCGGCAGCGGAAACCAAGGACAATACGGGTGTCATCGTCAATGTGGCGGTGGGCTATGGCGGGCGCCAAGAAATTGTGGACGCCGTGCAGAACTTGGTGCGCGCGGAAGCGGAAAAGGGAACTACCGCAGCGGACATGGCGGACCGCGTCACCGCAGAATCCATTGGGGAGCACCTGTACACCAAGGGCCTTCCGGACCCGGACTTGGTTATCCGCACCTCCGGTGAACAACGCCTGTCGGGCTTTCTCCTGTGGCAGGCCGCGTACTCCGAAATCTGGTTCACGGATACTTACTGGCCTGCATTCCGCAAGGTGGATTTCCTCCGCGCCTTGCGGGATTACTCCCAACGTTCGCGCCGCTTTGGCAAATAGGCTCTAGAGCTTTCGCATCCGCACCTGTTCTACCAGGTGATGCGAGCCCTTCTTCAGCACGAGGGAGGCTCGCACACGGGTGGGCAAGATATTTTCCACCAAGTTCGGCAGGTTAATGGACTGCCAAATTTCGCGGGCCTGGTCGCGGGCCTCCTCATCGTTCATGTCTGCAAAGGCAGAGAAGTGGGCGTTGGGCTCGCGAAAAGCGGTGTGTCGCAGAGTAAGGAAGCGGTCGATATACCACTGCTCGATATCGTCGGTGCGGGCATCAACGTAGACCGAGAAATCAAAGAGGTCCGCCACGGTCAACGTGGGGCTCGTTTGTAGCACGTTGAGCCCTTCCAGAATAAGGATGTCGGGCTGATGAACTTCTTGGTATTCCCCGTCCACAATGTCATAGGTGATGTGGGAATAAAGCGGTGCCTTGACAAATGGCTTTCCTGATTTTACGTCCGTGACAAAGCGGAGGAGTGCGCGCCGGTCATAGGATTCCGGAAATCCCTTGCGCTGCATGAGGCCGCGTTCCTTGAGAGTCTTGGTGGGGAAGAGGAAGCCGTCGGTTGTCACGAGCGCCACCTTGGGGTGGGATTCCCAGCGTTGCAGCAGCACCTGCAGGAGACGGGCGGTGGTGGATTTTCCCACTGCCACGGAGCCGGCCACACCGATGACAAAGGGAACGTGCGTCGGAGGATTGCCTAAGAAGGATTCGGTAGCCGTGGTGAGCTGCTGGCGTGCCATGACCTGCATATGGATGAGGCGAGAGAGGGGAAGGTAGACATCAGCTACCTCGTCTAGGTCGATGCGGTCTCCTAGGCCGCGAAGCTTTTCCACCTCGGTTTCCGTGAGCACCTGAGGCATGGATTTACGCAGTTCACGCCAGGTCTCGCGGTCAAAATCTAGGTAAGGACTCGAATCCAATGTGCGCGCCATGGCTCTATTGTCGCACTTGCATAATCCGTGGGTAAAAGTATGCCCCCTAAGGGTGCATGGCACGATAAGATATGCAGCATCCCATACCGCTTGATTTTGAGAAGGGGACCACACCTTTATGGCTTCTTTTACCTCTGACCTCCGCGACCTCGATCCGGACGTATTCGGCGCAATTCAGGGAGAGATTTCCCGCCAGCGCGAAACCCTGGAAATGATCGCTTCTGAGAACTTTGTGCCTCGCGCTGTGCTCCAGGCACAGGGCTCCGTGCTCACTAACAAGTACGCCGAGGGCTACCCGGGTCGCCGCTACTACGGTGGCTGCGAGCATGTCGACGTCGTGGAGGACCTAGCCCGCAACCGCGCTAAGGAACTCTTTGGTGCGGAATTCGCCAACGTTCAGCCGCACTCCGGTGCGCAGGCGAACGCAGCGGTGCTTTCCACCATCGCTGAGCCTGGCGACAAGATTTTGGGCCTGTCCCTGGCACACGGCGGTCACCTCACCCACGGCATGAAGTTGAACTTCTCTGGCAAGCTTTATGATGTCGCCGCCTACGAGGTGGATCCAGAGACCATGCGTGTGGACATGGATAAGCTGCGCGAGCAGGCGCTGAAGGAAAAGCCGAAGGTGATTATCGGCGGCTGGTCTGCCTACCCGCGGACCATGGATTTCGCGGCCTTCCGTGAGATCGCTGATGAGGTCGGCGCTTACCTGTGGGTAGATATGGCCCACTTTGCTGGTCTCGTGGCAGCCGGCCTGCACCCGAGCCCAGTGCCTCACGCGGATATCGTGTCCACCACCGTGCATAAGACCCTGGGTGGCCCGCGCTCCGGAATGATTTTGGCCAAGCAGGATTATGCCAAGAAGATCAATTCCAACGTCTTCCCGGGCCAGCAGGGCGGACCGCTGATGCACGTGGTCGCTGCCAAGGCCATTGCTATGAAGATTGCTGCTACCGAGGAATTCAAGGAGCGCCAGGAGCGCACCTTGGAGGGTGCTCGCATTCTGGCAGAGCGCCTTACCGCAGATGATGCCAAGGCGGCTGGCGTGGACGTGCTGACCGGCGGCACCGATGTGCACTTGGTCTTGGCGGACCTGCGCAATTCCGAATTGGATGGACAGCAGGCAGAGGATCTGCTGCATGAGGTGGGCATTACCGTTAACCGCAATGCCGTACCGAATGACCCGCGTCCGCCGATGGTCACTTCCGGCCTGCGCATTGGTACTTCTGCGCTGGCAACCCGCGGCCTCGATGCCGAGGCCTTCACCGAGGTTGCAGATATTATCGGCACCGCCCTGGTCCAGGGCAAGAATGCCGATGTGGAGGCCCTGCGCGCTCGCGTGGACAAGATCGCCCAGCACTACCCGCTGTATGAGGGCCTCGAGGACTGGAAGCTGGTTTAGTCCTTCACCTCATGGCCACGGGCCTGCGCCATGGTAGCGCGGGCCTGCTGGAGCCATTCCGGCTGCTCTTGGAGGAGCTGATTGATTTCCGCTGTGGTCAGCGGCTTATCCATATCGTTCTTCTTGAGCGCGGTAACAGAGATTCCCAGCTTATGGGCAACCTCGGGGCGGGGATGGGGGCCTTCGCGGCGCAAGGTTTGCAGCCACTCGGGTGGGTTGTGTTGCAGTTCGCGCAGCTCTTCGTGGCTAATGGCACTATTTTGGAACTCGTCCGGCGCGGCGGGCAGGTAGATGCCTAGCTTCTTCGCCGCGGTTTGGGCACGCATGGCGGTGCCGGATGGTTGCTTTTGTTCTTCAGTCACGCTTTTACCGTAGCACTTTCAGTAGACTGTCCTCTATGCTGCGCTTAGCTTTTGCCACCGGTACAGAACCCGGAAAGTGGTTCCGCCGATTCGAGGAAAATACTGCTCATGGTGGCTTGTACACCGTTGATGCGGACGATGCGCTTGCCCCGCTGGTAGCCGGCGAGGTGGACCTAGCTCTTGCGCGCTTGCCGGATGCGCGGGTGGATGACACCTTTCATGTGGTGCGACTTTATAAAGAGGCCCCTGGCATTGCCGTTCCCAAAGACTCGGTCTATGCGGAGGTGGGCGAGGAGCTTGCGCTTGCCGACGTCGCCGATGAACACCTCAACTACCGCCTCGCCGATTCCGGGCTTGTCGATGTCCCCGCCGTCCGCGACGCCTTGCAGGTAGTGGCGGCCAATGTGGGTATCGCGATTGCGCCGCGGCCCCTGCTGAAGGTCCTGAGTAAAAAGCAGGTGGTGCCGTTGGGCCTTAAGGACGAGTCCGTGCCGGTGACGGAGATTGCACTGGTGTGGCGCAAGGACGATGACGGGGAAGCAATTCAGGACTTCGTGGGCGTCGCTAAGGGCCGCACGGCCCGTTCCTCCCGCCAAGAGAAGCCGAAACGCAGCGCCAAGGAAAAGGCGAAGGCGAAGCAAGCGCGGAGAAACGTTAACAATTCGTTACAAAAGAAAAAGAAGGCCCCTAAGCAGCGCAAACGTAGGTAGGCCTTTACTGTTTGCTGTCTACTTCCTGTCTGAGCGGGTGGCGCCAGCTGGGAGTCGTCGTTACGGTGGGCTTTGTTCGTCATAAAGGACGATTTAACAATAAATTTAGGATTAACTTACTTTCTCGATGAAAGGATGATGCAGTAATGCAGAAGATGACCCGTCGTATCGCAGGTGGCTTTGCAGCCGCAACCCTGTCCGTAGCTCTCGTAGCATGCTCCGATGCTGAGGATGCAGCTAACGACGCTAAGGATTCCGCCGGCTCCGTAGCTGCAGACGCTACCGACGCTGCTGGCTCCGCTGCTGCTGAGGCTACTTCCAATGATGACGCTGATGACGCGGACGCTTCCGAGGATGCGGAAGCATCTGACTCTGAAGATGCCGACGACAAGGATGACGCTGACGACAAGGGCGGCGCTACCAAGTCCATCGCTACCGCTAACGGTGACGTAGACGTTCCGGCTGATTTCGCTTCCGCTATTGAAGAGAAGAAGGCTGAGTGGGGCGACGTAAAGAGCATCGAGCAGGGTGACGACGATGAGTTCCTCGCTAACTTCGATAACGGCAACCTGCTGACCTTCGACGACGATGAGGGCGCTCAGCCTATCGTCGGCAAGATTGCTGAAACCTGGAAGGAGCAGGGCGGCCTGGACTCTGAGGTAGGCCTGCCTAAGGCTGCTGAGGAAAAGGCTGCTCAGGGCAAGGGCTGGACCCAGCAGTTCGACGATGGCGTAATCTCCTGGATCCAGGACGAGAGCGGCAAGTTCACCTCTTCCGTAGAGAAGTAAAAGCTCTTTTAGAGCTTCTCCCTCTGCAGCATGTGCTGCAGAGGGATTTTTCGTTTTCTTAATGTTCATCTTGCACCCATGTAATTTCAACCTTCGGTGCCTACTTTGGGTAGCAACCTCGGGGATCCGGGGTGATTCGGAAGAAGTCTGATCTACCGCACACTAAGGGAGAACCCTGCCATCATGTCTCGTCCCTCTGTACTGTCTACTCCGCTTGCCACTACTGATAACACCGTCGCTACCAAGACCTATGTAGTGGATACCTCGGTCTTGCTGTCTGACCCTTGGGCCCTGCGCAAATTTGCAGAACACGATGTGGTCCTTCCTGTTGTAGTTATTTCTGAACTGGAAGGAAAACGTCATCACCCGGAGCTTGGCTGGTTCGCCCGCCAAGCTCTTCGCTTTTTGGAGGAGCTGCGCGCTACCTATGAGGCCCTTGACCAGCCGGTCCCGGTCAACGTGGATGGCGGCACCCTGCGCGTGGAATTGAACCATCAAGACCAATCCTTGCTGCCTACCGCGTTCCGCGGGCCAGAAGGCGACCACCGCATCTTGGCGTGCGCTCTTAACCTTGCACACGAGGGGAAGGACACCGTGCTGGTCACGAAGGACGTTCCCCTGCGCGTAAAGGCCGGCGCGGTTGGCGTGCAGGCGGATGAATATCACGCCCAGGACGTAGTCTTGACCGGCTATACCGGAATGGCGACGGTGCAAACCAGCTCGGATGTCATCGATGCCCTCTATCGTGATGGGGAAGTCATGCTAGACGGCGTCGAAACGGAAAAGGGTACCGCCGTGGAGGAGCTGCCAGTGCACTGCGGCTTGACCTTGGCGGCAGGTGCGCAATCCGCGCTGGGGCGCATGAGTGCTGATGGCGTGGTCGAGCTCGTACGTGGTGATATCAATGCCTTTGGCCTCCAGGGACGCTCCGCGGAGCAGCGTATTGCTTTGGATTTGCTGATGGATCCCAACGTAGGGATTGTCTCCATCGGTGGCCGCGCCGGCACCGGCAAGTCGGCACTTGCGCTGTGCGCCGGCTTGGAGGCGGTGCTCGAGCGCGGCGAGCACCGGCGCATTGTGGTCTTCCGCCCAATGTATGCGGTTGGCGGGCAGTCGCTGGGATACCTACCGGGCACGGAATCGGACAAGATGAACCCGTGGGCGCAGGCGGTCTATGACACTTTGGAGGGTTTGGTGTCTGACAACGTCATGGAAGAGGTGCACGAGCGCGGCCTCATCGAGGTCTTGCCCCTGACGCATATTCGCGGTCGCTCGCTGCATGATGCGTTTGTCATCGTGGATGAGGCGCAGTCCTTGGAACGAAACGTCCTGCTTACTGTGCTGTCCCGCTTGGGGAAAGGCTCGCGAGTAGTTCTTACTCACGATGTGGCGCAGCGCGATAACCTTCGCGTGGGTCGCCATGACGGAGTCCAGGCAGTGATTGAAAAGCTCAAGGGGCATGAGCTTTTTGCGCATATAACGCTGCAGCGTTCCGAGCGCTCTGCCATTGCGGAGCTCGTCACTGACCTATTGGAAGGCGGCAACTAGGCCAAGTTCGTTCGCGTTGGGCGATCTTTATGTGTACAGCGTGGCGAAGCTGGGCATGTCCCAGTAATAATGTTGTATATGAGCGAGAACGCCAAGCAGACGTCTTCGGACGACAAGAAGAAAGATTTCCGCATTCGCCCCTTTACCGCGGCGGACTACCCGCAAATGCGAGAGATCTATGAACAGGGGCTCAACACTGGGCACGCCACCTATGAGACCCGCTCCCTGACCTTTGAAGAATTCAAAGCCGGCAAGATCATGCCTTCGGTGCATGTGGCCGTTGAGGCAAATGATGATTCTAAGGTTTTGGGGTGGGTTTCCGCGGCACCGGTATCTACCCGCACCGTCTTCCACGGAGTAGTGGAGGATTCCATCTACCTAGGCACCGAGGCGCAGGGCCGCGGTATCGGCGGCGCACTTTTGGACCGCCTGATTGAGGTGTGTCAGGACCTGCACAAGTGGGCCATCCATTCGTGGATTTTCCCAGAAAATGCAGGTTCTGCGGGGCTGCACAAGTCGCGCGGCTTCGTGAAGGTGGGCACCTACTCGCACATGGCGAAGATGACCTATGGCGAGCTTGCGGGCCAGTGGCGCGATACCGACGTATATGAGCTTCTTTTGCCCAAGCCGGAGGAAAAGAAGCGGTAGATTTTCCCAGCGCACAGGGATAAAGTTAAGGGAGTAATCGTACCGCATTTCTCTCTAAGGTTTTCTCCATGTCTGTGCGTATTCGTGCCCTTGCTTTGTCTACCATTGCGGCTATGACGGCAGGGGCACTATCTGTCCCTTCTGCGGGAGCTGTGTCCTATCCATCCGCGGGCTCTGTACCTGTAGCCCAATTGGATATCACCCAGGTTGATGGCGGTGTGGCCTATGTGTATTCCACGCCGGAACTGCAGTCCCATATCGATACAGTGATGCGTCAGTTGCGTGAATTGCGCGCGCAGGCGTGGGACGTCAATCTTCCGTTTGATGGTGCCCGGCTTCGCGACGTCGCTCCGGACCGCACCGCATATATCAATGGCATGACTTGGAGCAGGGGGCTGGAGCATACCGCTCTGCAGCGTGCGGCAGAGGAAAATTTCGACTTTGATCATTATCGTGCGGGCGGTGCGGAGGCGTGGACAGTGAAATCTGGCGCTTTTTCCGCAGAAAACCTCACCGCGGCCTCGATGGATAGCGCCATCGCCAGCTGGTCTACTGATGGCGGATCCGAGAGCGAGTGGAATGGGCTTATTCGCTCCAACGGATTCTTTTATGGCGGCGCGGGCCATCTCTACAACATGCTCAACCCAGCAAATCACTACTTTGCGCAGGCCCAGGTGGGGAGCACGACCGCCGGTCACTATTCCGAGCACGCGGTATCGGGAACGCCAGAACGTTTTGAAGGACGGCACGCATTTCCCATTGCGGTACCTGAATCCGCTCTGGCTAACGCGGATATTCGCTTCACCGGTGGAACCCATGTGGGCGATGCCGGAAAAATCGGCGTAAGCATTGCGGGGTGGAATGGTGCCAGGTTGGCAGTTCCGGGGGCGATAGTAAGCTCGTCTGCCCCCGAAGTTCTTGCGGTGCATCCGGATGGCACCTACGAAGCATTGCAGCAAGGCACGGCCGAGGTGAGCATTACGCCGTACCTTTTGCGTGGCGGTGAAACCCGCCCGGCCGGAGAAGCGACCAGCCAGACGGTAAAGGTCACCAAGAAGCCGGCTATAAGCGGCGTTACCGGCGGGTCAAGCGCCGGCGCGGCAATTGGTATCATCGCCGCCATCGTTGCCGTTTTGGGAATTGGGGCACAAGTACTGCGGCAGATGGGGTTCTGGCAATAAAAAAGCCCCGCCTAGGGCGGGGCATTTTGGGTGCTACACTGCAGGAACGTCCCAGGAACCAAACCAACGCTGGGCCTGTGAGCGCATGTCATCGCTCAAGCGGCTAAAGCGCGGGATTGGAGTACCGTGCGCGCGGGCTTGCGCCACACCTCGATGGGGCCGGCCTGGATTTGCAACGCCGCTTGGAGGGCGCCGGGGCATATCCAAGGGCGGATTCTATGGGGGCGTCGGCAAGCGGGAGTGCATCGCGCAGGGCGTGCAGCTCCTGGCTAGTGGCCTGTATTTCTGCAGGTGAAGGTGATATTAGTCAATCGTTTCCTTCAGTCGCTCCTCGCGCAGTGGCAGGAGGAGGATGAGGGCGACGATAACCAGCGGAACCATGAGGGCGATGACCGGGGTCAGTCCGTCATTGTAGGAGTTGAGGATTGCTTCCTCGATGGGCTTGGGGAAGGACGCAACCAAATCCGGGGTGAGGCTATTGGCACCGCCATTGGCGTCGCCGAACTTCTCCGCGTAGGCGGCACCCTCCGGTCCCATCTTCTGGAAAGCCTCTGGCAAGCGGGTGGCCATCTCATCCTTCATATTGTGGATGAACATGGAGCCAACCAGGGACGCACCCAGTGCGGAGCCGATCTGGCGGAAGAAGTTATTCGCCGCGGTAGCCGTACCCACCTGGGACAGCGGGAAGGAGTTCTGGACGATGAGCACGAGGACCTGGATAACCATGCCCAGACCGATACCGAAGACTAGGAATTCGCAGCCCAGCTGCGTCAGAGAAGTCTCCACGGAGAGGTGGGACATCCAGAACAGGGCGCCGGCGGTAACCGCCAGGCCGATGATGGGGTAGACCTTGTAGTGGCCGGTGCGGGCGATGATAAAGCCCACGCCAGTGGAGGTGCCGATAAGGCCCACCATCATCGGGATCATCATGAGACCCGCCTTGGTTGGGGTCAGGGTGTGCACCATCTGCAGGTAGGTTGGCATATAACCCAGAACGCCGAACATTGCCAGGCCAAGTACCACGCCGGAGAGGGTGGTCAGGGCCATGTTGCGGTTCTTGAATAGGCGAACCGGGATGAGCGGTTCTTTAGCGCGCAGCTCTACCAGGACGGTGATGATGGCGCCGATGATGGTGATGGCACCCAAGCTGAGGATCATGGAAGAGCCCCACTCGTACTCGGTGCCGCCCCAGGTGGTCATGAGGATAAGGGAGGCGGTGGTGATGGCGATGAAGGTAGCACCAAGCCAGTCAAAGCGCTTCATATCGGCATCACCCACGCGCAGGTGCAGCACGAGGGTGCACACGATAATGGCGAGGATACCCAGCGGGATGTTCATCCACATGCCCCAGCGCCAGCCTGGGCCGTCGGTGAACCAGCCGCCGAGGACGGGGCCGAGAACGGAGGACAGGCCGAAGACGCCGCCCATGATGCCCATGAACTTGCCGCGCTCACGGGAGGAGGTGACCTCGGCGATGATGGACTGGGAGGAAATCATCATGAAACCTGCGCCAAAGCCCTGTACAGCGCGGGCGATGATCAGCAGCGTCATGGAGTTTGCAAAGCCGCCGAGGGTAGAGCCCACGACGAAGGTGGCGATACCGCCGATATAGAGCCACTTGCGGCCCAGCATGTCACCCAGCTTGCCGGAAATAGGCATGGCGATGGTCATGGTGACAAGGAAGGCGGAGATGACCCAGCTCATGTGGTCGACGCCGCCGAGCTCACCAACGATGGTTGGAAGAGCAGAAGAGAAGATCATTTGGCCCAAAGAGCTCATCAGCATGGTGAGCATCAAAGCCGAGAAGATAAGCCCGAGGTTATCGGCTCGGGATTGGCCCTGCGTGGGGGCTTTAGCAGCCGTATCTACCATCGCATTCCTTTCATAAAATCTGTTATTAGCGTGAGGGAAGTATCGAGTCGCGCGTGGAGGTCCTTGCTGCAATCCGCATCGGGGGATGCCATCGCGAGCCACAGTGCCTCGCGGACGAGGCCGGCGATGAGCATCGCCTCGGTGCTTGCGGAGCAGCTATCGAGGACGCGAAGCTCCGGTTCTGTGGTGAGGCGTTCTTCAATGAGGTCGATAAGCTCAATGGATTTTGCCCGCTTCCGGCTTATTGCCGCCGCGGCCGCATCAGGATCATTAGAGATGCGCTTGCGGCGGTCCCGGATGGTCGGGTTGATGTGGTGGCCTTCCATATGCTGCCTGACCAACTGGAGGACGAGTCCTACCATGCTGGTCGTTGGCTCAGTGAGGAAGAATTCCCGCATCTCTTCCGTAAACTCGGTGCTTGGAGCACCTAGTACGGCGGATTCCTTAGAGTCGAAGTAATTGAAGAAGGTGCGCCGAGAAATACCGGCTACTTCGCAGATCCTCTCAATCGTGACCGCGCTAAAGGATTGTTCATCCACCAGCTTCGTGGCGGCATCCTCAATGCGCAGGCGCGTCTCGAGGCGCTTCTGCTCGCGTAGTGATAATTCTTCTTGCACGCCATGCAACTTTACACTCGGTGCAAACTTGCACCAAGTGCAAAAGTGGTGATTTTAGAGGTGCGTTTTCCCTAATGTGTGCTATGCCATAGCGCTTGCCGACGCCCCTTACCCCAGGCATGCGAAAACCCCGCCCGAGTCCTGCCTGGGCGGGGTGGCGGTGCGGCGATTACTTAGAAGTTATCGCGGTCGCGGTTAGTCATGCTCAGCACGTTGAGGCGCTTATCCAGCTCCTCCTCGGTGAGGTTCTCGCCGTCGACGAATCCCAGGTCAATAACGGCCTGGCGGACGGTGATCTTCTCGTGCAGGGCGTGCTTTGCCGCCTTAGCTGCGTTCTCGTAGCCGATGGCAGAGTTGAGCGGGGTCACGATGGAGGTAGACGACTCCGCAAAGTGCTTCATGCGCTCCTCGTTGGCCTCGATGTGATCGATGCACTTATCGGCGAAGACGCGGGAAGCATTTGCCAGCAGGCGAGCGGACTCGAGTACGTTGCGCGCCATCATCGGGATGAAGACGTTGAGCTCAAAGTGGCCCTGAGCGCCGCCAAAGGCTACGGCTGCGTCGTTGCCTACCACCTGGCCCGCCACCATGGTGACGGCCTCAGGGATAACCGGGTTGACCTTGCCCGGCATGATGGAGGAACCCGGCTGCAGGTCCTTCAGGTGAATCTCGGCCAGGCCGGTCAGCGGGCCGGAGCCCATCATGCGCAGGTCATTGGCAATCTTATTGAGGGATACAGCAACCGAACGCATGGCGCCGGAGAACTCCACCAAGCCATCGCGGGCAGCCTGTGCCTCGAAGTGATTTTCTGCTTCCTTCAGTTCCTTCACGCCGGTAAGCTTCTTCAGCTCCTCGGTGACCTTGGCGCCGAAGTCAGCGGAGGTATTCAGGCCGGTACCGGTGGCGGTGCCGCCGATGGCCAGCTCGCCCAAGCGCGGCAAGGTGGCCTCAATGCGTTCGATGCCCAGCTCGATCTGGCGGGCGTAGCCGCCGAATTCCTGGCCCAGGGTAACCGGGGTGGCATCCATCAGGTGAGTGCGGCCGGCCTTGACCACATCGGCGAATTCCTTGGCCTTCTTGGTCAAGGACTCGTGGAGAACCTTCAGGCCCGGGATGAGGTCATTAACGGCAGCTTCCGTAGCGGCTACGTGCGTAGCGGTGGGGAAGGTGTCATTAGAGGACTGGCCCATGTTCACGTGGTCATTCGGGTGAATTTCCACGCCATTGTTATGTGCCAAGGAGGCAATAACCTCATTGGTATTCATATTGGACGAGGTACCGGAGCCGGTCTGGAATACGTCGATTGGGAAGGCGTCGTTATGCTTGCCCTCGGCGATTTCGGTGGCGGCAGCAATGATGGCATCGGCCTTTTCCGCATCCAGCTTGCCGGAATCCTTATTTACCTGAGCGCAAGCTGCCTTGAGCAGGCCAAGGGCGCGAATCTGCGCATTTTCCAGGCCACGGCCGGAGATAGGGAAGTTGTCCACTGCGCGCTGAGTCTGTGCACGCCACAGGGCATCTGCAGGAACCTTAACTTCGCCCATGGTGTCATGTTCAATGCGGTATTCAGTCATGTGAAGATCACCTCAGTTAATTGGGTAGTGTGTGCTTTCCAGTATGGCGGAGAACCAAAAGAAGGGCCGCCTTTGGGGGTGAACCCTACTTCTTGGTTGGCGTGTCGTAGTCCACGACGGAATACTCCTGCAGCTTGGACAGCTTGTGGATGGAGTCGATGTAGCGGATGGTGCCGGACTTGGAGCGCATGACCAACGAGCGGGTCGTAGCACCGGAATTGCGGTAGGAAACACCGCGCAACATGTCACCATTGGTCACGCCGGTGGCAGCGAAGTAGCAGTTTTCAGAGGAGACCAGGTCAGTGGTGGTAAGGACGCGGTCCAAATCATGGCCGGCGGCGCGGGCCTTTTCTGCTTCCTCTTCATCCTTCGGCCACAGCTTGCCCTGGATTTCGCCGCCCATGCAGCGCATAGCGCAGGCGGTGATGATGCCCTCTGGGGTGCCGCCGATGCCCATCATCATGTCGATGGAGTTCGAATCCTGGCAGGTAGCGATAGCGCCGGCTACGTCACCATCCATGATGAGGCGGACCTTGGCGCCTGCGGCGCGAATTTCAGAGATGAGCTGTTCGTGGCGGGGACGGTCAAGAACCACCACGGTCAGATCGGTGGGGCGAATATTCTTCGCCTTTGCTACGGACTGGATATTCCATTCCACGGACTCGTTGATGTCGATAGCGCCAACTGCCTCGGGGCCAACGGCAATCTTTTCCATGTAGAAGACTGCGGAAGGGTCATACATGGTCCCGCGTTCGGCAGCCGCAATGACGGAGATGGCGTTCGGGCGGCCTTCCGCCATCAAGCGGGTACCGTCGACCGGGTCTACGGCGATATCCATCGCGGCACCCTCGCCGGTGCCTACCTCTTCGCCGTTAAAGAGCATGGGGGCCTCATCCTTTTCGCCCTCACCAATGACAACGACGCCGTTCATCGCTACGGAATTGATGAGCTTGCGCATGGCGTCGACCGCCGCGCCATCGCCCTCATTCTTCTGGCCGCGGCCTACCCAACGGCCGGAAGCGAGTGCTGCTGCCTCGGTGACACGAACCAGTTCCATTGCCAGGTTGCGGTCAGGAAGATAAGACGTATTTTCGGACATGTGTAGTGGTTGCCTTCCATAGTTTTCTCATCGAGGGGTGTTCCCCTTGATGCTCTACCTTTCCATTCTCGCACTTTTTTGCTCTAATGGGTTCGATTTTGCGCCCCATTTGTGGGGGATTGACAGATCTTTCGGAGCAAAAGGGGCCGTGTGGCTTTTTGAAAGCAGGCCGTGCGATACTAAGGCGCGTGGCTGCAGAAGAAAGACCAAAGATTTTTGAAGGCGCGAAGGATATTTCCCTGTCTCTCGCCGTCGTGGTGATTATGATGCTGCTCGCCGTGGGAGCGACCGGCCTGTGCTCAATTAACTCCGAAACCCAGCAGGGAGCGGTGCAGGAAGTGGATGAACAAACCTTCCTAGACACCCAGGCTCGCGCAGGGGTCGGTGCTATTCGCAATCCCGAAATGCCGGAGGGCTGGGAGGCCAATGCTGCCCGCCGCGTAGATATGGGCGGCGAGAACGCCACCGTGGTCAGCTGGGTGACCGCTGACCAAGGGTTTGTGGAGTCTACACAAACGCAGGTCGCGGCCGATAAGGCAGGCGAGACGTACGACGCCAACTACCGCGGCATTGAATCCGCTCGCGAGGTCAAGGGGCACCAAGTGCGGGTGCTAGAAAGCGACGATGATTCCGTGCGCCGCCTCTGGGTTACGGATTTGGGCGATGCCCGCCTCATCATCTCCGGCGCCGCGGACGACAGTGACTTTGAGGCTGCTACCGCTGCGTTTATCGACGCCGCACCTATAGCCGAAAAATAACCTCGCCCAAGCCTTCTTCCGCGGCGGTGGCGCTAAGTCCGTCGCGGGCCTGGGCTATAACTTCAGCTAGGGCCTGCGAGTCTAGGCCGCTGAGGCGTGTTTTTCCTGCAAAGACATCGATGCGCTCGCGCTGCGAGCGCTGCGGATAAATGGCAATCTCGCGTACTTTGTCGTCCGTAAAGCGCAGCACCACGGATTGGGAGAAGTAGCTCACCTCATTATCGTCGCGGGTGTGTGCAGGGCCGAAGAATTCTTCTACGAATTCTCGGGAGTCTCCCGCCATGATGGAACCGGCGGCCGCGGATTTCGATACAAAGTCCACGCGCTCGCCTGGATAACCATAGATCTGCACTACTCGTCTCCTTCAGCGTCTGCTTCTTCGGCCTTGTCGAGCGCGTCTTCCACACGCTTCGCCGCGCCGTCGAGGTGCGCCTCGCACGCACGGGCAAGGGCCTCGCCGCGCTCCCAGTACTTCAGCGACTCATCCAAGCCCATTTGTCCGAGCTCGAGAATCTTAACGGTTTCAATGAGCTCATCGCGGGCTTGCTCATAGCTCAATTCTTCTACTGGGGTAAAAGCATCCTGGCCTGGCTGGCCGGTACCAATGGTGTCATCGGACATGATTTTCTCCTCGTCTGGTGATTAATCGGCGGCCTGGGAGGCCATAGAAACTGCGGTAATAGATCCATCGCCCACGCGAATGCGCAGTTGAGCGCCGGGCGGGGATTGCTTATAAGAGGTGACAACCTCGGGCCCGGAACCGTCCTTGGGCACTACCTGGACAATGGAGTATCCGCGGGCGAGAGTCGCCGACGGGCCCAAGGCCGAAACGCGGGCGCGCAGCGATTCCACGTGGCGGGTTTCTCGCTCCACCATGACTTCAATTTCTCGCCGCATGGTGGCGCGGGTGCGCTCCACCTCTTCGCGGCGCGCACGGATGGGGGTCATTGGGTCCGCCATGACAGGCCGGGAACGAATATTGTCGAGGCCGCGCCGTTCCCTTTCCACCCAGCCGCGCAGCGCGGCCGCCATGCGAGAGTGAGCTTCTGCGATTATGGCGCGTTCCTCGGCCACAGAGGGCACGACGCGCTTGGCGGCGTCGGTAGGCGTGGCGGCGCGCAGGTCGGCGACGTTATCGAGCACTGGGCTATCCGGCTCGTGGCCAATGGCAGAGACTACCGGGGTGCCGGCCGCAGCCACTGCGCGTTGCAGTGCTTCTTCTGAGAAGGGAAGCAGATCTTCGACGGAGCCGCCGCCACGGGCGATGATGATGACGTCGACTTCAGGATCCGCATCAAGCTGCTGGAGCGCATCAATAACCTCAGGTACGGTATTCGCACCCTGGACCGCGGTATTGAGGACGCGGAACTGCACCGCTGGCCAGCGGTCATGGGCTACCGCCATCACATCCCGCTCTGCAGCCGAGCCGCGGCCGGTAATCAGCCCAATTTTGTGTGGCAGGTAGGGGAGGGGCCGCTTGCGTGCGGGATCGAAAAGGCCTTCAGTAGCCAGCTGTTGGCGCAGCTTTTCAATGCGAGCAAGCAGATCGCCAATGCCTACATGACGAATTTCGGTGGTCCACAGTGAAAAGGAACCGCGTCCCGCGTAAAAGGCTGGCTTGCCATGGACAATTACGCGGTCGCCGTCTTTTAGCGGCGCCGATAATGACTGCAGCATCGATGATGGGCAGGTTAACTGCACGGACTTTTCCTGTTGTACGTCACGCAGCGTGAGGTAGGACAGCTTCCAGGTGGGCTTGAAGTTAATTTGGGTCAACTGACCCTCTACCCACAGGTAACCCAGGCGCTCGATCCAGCCCTTGACTTGGTCATTGACCTTGCCAACGGGCCAGGGAGTATCCGGTGTATTTGCCGGTTGATTCACACAGCCTCCCTTTCTTCAGTCTGCCGTGTTCTTCCGTCTAGTTTAGGGGCCAGCGCAGTTGATTGTCCCGCTCGGGGTAGCCAGAAAGGTGACGTTAGGCCTCACTATTTTTTTGCGTAGTGTTTCGATACTCTGGGAGCCATGACTGATGGTAAAAATGTTCTCCTCGCGGCCCCGCGCGGATACTGCGCAGGCGTGGACCGCGCGGTTGAGACCGTAGAAAAGGCGCTGGAAAAGTACGGCGCGCCCATTTATGTACGCAAACAAATCGTGCACAACCGTTACGTCGTAGAGTCTCTGGCAGAACGCGGCGTCATCTTCGTCGACGAGGCCTCTGAGGCCCCAGAAGGCGCCCACCTAGTCTTCTCCGCCCACGGTATTTCCCCAGCCGTGCGCGCAGAGGCAACGCAGCGCAAGCAGCTTACTCTAGACGCCACCTGCCCATTGGTGACCAAGGTGCACAAGGAAGCCCAGCGCTTCCAGCGCGATGGTTACCACATTCTCTTGGTTGGCCACGAAGGCCACGAAGAAGTGGAAGGCACCGCAGGCGAAGCACCAGAGGTCACCCACCTCGTGGACGGCGTCGAGGGCGTCGCCAAGCTGCCAGATTTCTTGCAGGATGAGAAGCTTATTTGGCTGTCCCAGACCACGCTATCGGTGGATGAGACCATCACCATTGTCAATAAGCTGCGCGAGCGCTTCCCACACCTGGAGAACCCGCCTTCAGACGATATTTGCTACGCCACCCAAAACCGCCAAGAATCCGTCAAGGCCATTGCGCCACAGTGCGACCTGATGATTGTGGTGGGCTCTAAGAACTCCTCCAACTCGGTGCGCTTGGTTGAGGTGGCGCTGGAGGCAGGCGCCAAGGCTTCCCACCTCGTTGATTTTGCCAAGGAAATCGACGAAGCCTGGCTGGAAGGCGTCCAGACCGTCGGCGTAACCTGTGGTGCTTCGGTACCTGAGTTGCTGGTACGCGAAGTGCTGGAGTTCCTGGACGAACGCGGTTATAGCGACGTAGAGCAGGTAACTACCTCTACTGAGACGATTACCTTCGCCCTACCGCGCGACCTGCGCCCAGCACGCACCTAAGTAGCGTTTGCCTATACGGCAGTTAAAACGAAAGAAAGGCCCGGAAACGGGCCTTTCTTTGTGCTTTAATCCTCGTCGTAGAGGTTATCGTCCCAACCTTGCTTGGGCTGTTCCTTCTCCTGCTGAGACGCCGGGACGGAATCGCCAGCGCGCCGGGCTGGATCCGGGCGCAGCGGATTGTCGCGTTCCTCTTGTTGCATTCGGCGGCGCTCTTCACGGTCGCGCCCACGCAGGCGATCCTTGGGCGCGGGGCGTGACTTCTTTAACGTGTGCGAGGCGCGGGCGCGCTGCGGAGCGGCTTGAGACTGCTTGGAGTTCTTTGCCGGTTTATCGCGCGCCATCAAGTCTGCAACCGATAGGCGTTCCTCGCGGTTGCGGCGGTCTTGTTCGGCGTCGGCACGGCGGGAAGCGGTTTCCATTTCGGCGGTGCGCTTGGCCGTCTTGCGATAGCGTGCCCAGCGCAGCCAGGCGATGATTGCCGCACCCACGAAGGCAATGAGGAGCCACAGGAACCTCTGGACAAGGGGGAACGCCGCGGTGACGATCGCCGTCTTGGAAAACGCCGATGCGCCGTCTGGCAAGTTGGCCTTGGTGATAAAGAAACCGGCCACGCCCACCGTTATGGCATACACAATGGGGATAGAAGCCACGGTGAGGAAGAGGCCGCGTTCTTCTACGATGAGCGCCACCAGCAGCGAGCCGATGACAAGGAACGCGAGGTAAGCCCACCCGATGGAACCCATCAGGATGGAAATCAACGCGCCCGTGAGCAAGAGTGCCGCGAGCAGCCCAAGGCCCTTGCCCAGCGTGATGCTGGGGAGACCGGAGCTTTGGGCGGTGGAGGACTTTCTTTGCTTGGCTTGTGACACGTCGGAAGATCCTACCGGTTGCCGCCGGCCCATGGCTATTTCCACGCACGAAAGCGGCGGATTTATAGTGCCGAATTCCCGCGCGGCCAGGTATCAATAGGCAAGGGCTCCCGCGGGGTGCGATCCGTGCGGCCGGGGATATCCATCTCATGCAATTTGCGGGCGGTCACGCCCACGCGGGAATCAAGCGAAGAAAGCGTGGCGTTATAAGCCTCGACTGCTTTCTCCAGGTTATGGCCCACCTTGCTGTAGTGATCAGAAAGCGTATTCAGGCGCGTATACAGTTCGCGCCCTAAGCGCTGGACCTCCTTAGCCTTGGCGGAAATGTCTTCCTGGTGCCACCCCATGGCCACCGTGCGCAGGAGGGCAAAAAGTGAGCTGGGGGTGGCGATGACTACATTGCGTTCAAAGGCATACTCGATTAGTTCTGGATCCACCGATAGTGCGGCATCAAGGAAGGGGTCTGCGGGAACGAAGAGGATGACGAACTCGGGCGTTGGTTGAAACGCCTCAATATAGTCCTTCTGCGATAGTGCTTGGACGTGGCCGCGCATGAGGTGCGCGTGGCGGCGGAGGAAGCCGGCGTGCTCTTCTGGGTCATCGGTTTCTAGGGCGTCAAGGTAAGAGGTAAAAGGAACCTTGGCATCGACGATGATGTGGCGGCCACCGGCCAAATTGATGAGCATGTCAGGGCGGACGATGCGTCCGCCTAATGGGGCGGAGACCTGGCAATCAAAGTCCACGTGTTTGGTCATACCGCCTAGCTCCACCACGCGCTCTAATTGCACCTCGCCCCAACGGCCACGCACATTGGGCGAGCGCAAAGCGGTTACTAGTTTGTCGGTGCGTTCGGTCAGGCGGGAGGAGGTGCGGGTCACCGCCTGCACCTGGCTGGAGAGGGAGGCGAGCAGCGCGGTGCGGTCCTCCTCAATTTCTTGGAGCTGAAATCCCAAGCGGTCCATGGCCTTTTCTAGCGGTTGGAGTTCGGCTTGGCGGCGCTGCGAGTCTTGTAGCGCGCGGTGCTCGGCGCTCGGCGCGGAGCGCGTAGCGGAGTAAGAATGGGCCAGCCAGCCCATTACCGCGCCGAGGATGAGGCCGATAAAAAGTAGCAGCACGGGCAAAGTGGAAGTCATGACTTCCAGCATGGCACGCGCCGCCGACACGACCCATTATTTTTTCGAATCTCCGTTCAAAAGGCCTTCGAAGGCGTCGCGGGCGCGGCGCAGGTTTGCGCGCATGCCGGGCTTGTCATGCTCCTTGGGGGTGGATTCCACATTGAGGGCGGCGTCGAGGGAATTGGAATCGCCGTCCGCGGAGACGTCGGCAAACGCGCCTTCTGGGGCTGCATAGTCCGGCATCTTGAGCCATGCCTCGCGCTTATAGCGCCCTTGGTCTTCGGTGTAGCGGCCGATGAGATAACCAGCCACGGTAGAAAAGTCCAGATCAGCGGCGGTCTTTTCGCCCGACTGCAGCTTCATCATGTCTTGGCCGTAGCGGTAGGCCACCGCAAACATAGCGGCCGCCGGAACCGCGAGGAAGCCACCTATCAGGCCAAAGAGAGCTGAGCCTACCGTGACGGAAACCAGGACGATGACCGGGTGCAGGTCCATGGCCTTGGACTGCAGCCAGGGCGAGAGAACATTGCCTTCCAACTGCTGGACCAGCAACACCAAGCCGAGGACGAGAAGAGCCTTGGTTACGCCAAGGGAGACCAACGCGATGGTGACGGAGAGGGCGCCGGCTACGATCGCGCCGACGAAGGGGATGAAGCCCGCGATAAAGGTGATGATCGCCAAAGCCATGGCCAGCGGAACGCCGATAAGGGCGAGGCCGACGCCGATAAAGACGGCGTCGACAAGCGAAACCACTGCCTGCGCGCGAATGAAGCCGCCCAGCGTATTCCAGGCGCGAGTAAGCAGCTCCGTCAGATGCCAGCCGGCGCGCTTGCCCGTGGCATCGCGCAGCCAGGGAAGGAACTTAGCGCCGTCCTTCAGGAAGAAGAAGGTCAGCACCAACACGATGAAGAGCGTGACCAAAATGGAGGTGGCGGTGCCGATGCCGGTAAAGACCGATCCGGCGATGGCACCGGCGCGTTGCTGCAGCCAGGACGCCGCCTCGTCGATGTAGCTACTCATGTCATCGCTATCGAGGTTAAGCGGTGGGCCCTGGGCCCAGAGCTGCAGGCTTTGGATGCCGGAGACCGTCTGCAGATACAGCGACCGGGATTGCCGCATGAAATCTGGGGCAACAAAAGCAATGAGGCCGCCAACAGCCGTGAAAGAAACCAAAATGGTTACGGCGGCCGCCAACGCGGCGGGAAGGCCAATATTGCGCAGCTTTTTAGCCACCGGTGCCAGAACGGTGCAGATAATAAGGGCCAAAAGAACTGGCAAAAGCCCCTGCCAGAAGTTACCCAGCAAACGGTAGAGGGCGTAGAGGAATACGCAGATGATGAGCAGGCGAACGGCCCATAGGGAAGCGGCCTTAACCACCTCGCCGGCGATGACGGAGCGGTCTACCTGATCGCCTGGTGGATGTGGGGATACATCCTCCAGCTTGCTGGTGTCGAAGCTTTCATCAAACTTATCGCCCAGGCCCGCTTGGGGGTTATCGGGCAGCGGTTGGTTATCAGAATTCACCCCACCATCTTGCCTTAAAAGAAGGCGGGTGCGTTAGGATTGGCCCCGTGAGTCTTACACTAGGAATCGTCGGCCTGCCCAATGTGGGCAAGTCCACTTTGTTTAATGCCCTGACCCGTTCCGAGATCCTGGCGGCGAACTACCCGTTTGCCACCATCGAGCCCAATGTGGGCCTGGTGGAGCTGCCGGATTCCCGCTTGACCCAACTGGCGGAGATGTTTAACTCTGAGCGCATCCTTCCTGCCACCGTGTCCTTCGTGGACATCGCCGGCATCGTCTCCGGCGCTTCGCAGGGTGAAGGTATGGGCAACGCGTTCCTAGCTAATATCCGCGAGGCAGACGCCATTTGCCAGGTAGTACGCGCCTTCTCTGATGACAATGTCATTCACGTCGATGGCAAGGTGGACCCGCGCAACGATATCTCCGTTATTAATACCGAGCTCATTCTTGCGGACCTCCAGACCATCGAAAAGGCCCTGCCTCGCCTGGAAAAGGATGCGCGCAAGAATAAGGACTTGGCCGCCGAGGTAGAAGCAACCAAGAAGGCCCAGGAGATTCTGGAAGATGATCGCACCCTCTTCGCCGCCGCGAAGGAGGGCGAGATTGACCTCGCCCTCGTGCGCGATCTGCACCTGATGACGACTAAGCCTTTCCTCTATGTCTTTAACTCGGACGAAGCAGTGCTTACCGACGACGCTAAGAAGGAAGAACTCCGCCAGCTCGTCGCCCCGGCCGAGGCCGTATTCCTCGATGCGCAGACGGAAACCGAGCTGCTTGAGCTGGAAGAAGACGAAGCCCGTGAGTTGCTCGAGGCCGTAGGCCAAGATGAGCCGGGCCTAGCCACCCTGGCTAAGGCAGGTTTTGCCACCCTGGGTCTGCAGACCTACCTCACCGCCGGTGAGAAGGAGGCCCGTGCGTGGACTATTAAACAGGGCTCTGCCGCACCGCAGGCCGCTGGAGTCATCCACACCGACTTTGAAAAGAAGTTCATTAAGGCCGAGATCGTTTCCTTCGATGACCTTGTAGCCGCCGGCTCCATGGCCGAGGCTCGTGCGCATGGCAAGGTCCGCCAAGAGGGCAAGGACTACATCATGCAGGACGGCGATGTGTGCGACTTTAAGATCGGCGGCTAATCCCACCCCTTTGAACTGGCCCTTTGTCAGAAGGAGAAGGCGCCGCCCACTCGCGCGCAAGAGAAGGTAGCGAAGGCGAACCTTCCGCGTTACTGTGGGCGGCGTACCCGAACAAAGGAGGCCGCAACATGGCTGAACTAGATAACAAGACCATTGCCATTATCGCTACCGATGGCTTCGAAGACTCTGAGCTGACCTCCCCGCTGGAGGCCGTGAAGAACGCTGGCGCTACCGTGCGTGTCCTCGCCCCAAAGGCCGGGACCATCACCGGCAAGAAGGGTACGGAGATTTCCGTGGACGCCGCTACCGCTGACTCCACTGGCGAGTCTTTCGACGGCATTATTCTGCCTGGCGGTACCGACAACGCCGACCTCATCCGCTTGGACAAGGCCGCAGTGGAAATCGTGCGCAACCACATGAGCAAGGATCTGCCGCTTGGCGCTATTTGCCACGGCGCTTGGATCCTGGCTGATGCTGAGGCCCTCAAGGGACGCACCCTGACTTCCTTCCCTTCCCTGCAGACCGACCTGCGCAATGCAGGCGCTACCTGGGTAGATGAGGAAGTTCACTGCGACCAGGGCTTGGTCTCTTCCCGCACTCCAGATGACCTGCCAGCCTTTAACGCCAAGCTGGTAGAAGAGTTTGCAGAGGGACAGCACTAAAGTTCCGCGAATGTAAGCCACGGGAGTTTCCCGTGGCTTTTTTCGATCTTGCGCCGGTGTCGCATGCCCGATAGAGTTAGGTTTTCCTGAAGGGGAGTAGTTCCCTCGGTTAGCTCCGAGATGACTGGTCGACATACTGGCGTGTAGCCCGGCCAGCCAGCGCCCGCAGTGCCCGCGGCCGTGAACGAGACCTTCGGTCCGCAACCGCACCGAAGGGAGAGGTGACTATGTCCTCTATTGGCTCAGAGCAGCGGATTCTTGAGCGCTTCATGCAGCTGTCCATCGCCGCCGCCGTGGCCACCATCATCCTCAAGTCCTTGGCCGCGTGGTTTACCGGCTCGGTGGGTTTCCTGTCCGATGCCCTCGAATCCATCGTGAACTTAGTTGCGGCCGTCGCCGGCTTTTATGCACTCCGGATTGCCGCTAAGCCGGCCGACGATAACCACCAGTTTGGCCACGGCAAGGCCGAGTATGTCTCCGCCTTGGTGGAGGGGGCAATGATTCTTATTGCGGCCGGCATGATCATTTACACGTCGATCCAACGCTTCTTTGTTCCGCAGCCGATTGAAGAGCCAGGCTGGGGCTTGGCGTTGTCCACGCTTTCTTCCGTGCTCAACGGCGTGGTGGGCATTGCGCTCATCCGTGCGGGTAAGCGCTACCGTTCCGCCACCTTGGATGCGGATGGGCACCATTTGCTTACCGACGTCTGGACTTCCGTTGGCGTCCTTATAGGCATCGCCGCCGTATTCCTTACTGGCTGGTGGTGGCTGGATCCCGTAGTGGCGCTGGCAGTGGGCATCAATATCTTGTGGACGGGCTATAGCCTCCTGCGCGATTCGGTGAGCAGCCTGCTTTCTGAGGCGCTTCCCGACGACGAGCGTCAGAATATTCGGCAACTGCTAGCGCAGCTGGAGCAGGAACACTCGGTAAACTTCACGGATCGTCGCACCGTGGCCTCTGGCCGCCAGCGGTTGGTGTACCTGACCATGGAGGTGCCAGGGGAGTGGAGCGTCATGCACTCTCACGAGGTTGCAGACTCAGTGGAAATTGCCCTCGACGAGCTGTACCCAGGCTGCAGTGCGTTCATTCATGTGGAACCAGCGGGCCTGGAAAATCGGCGCCCGTACCTATTCCGCTAAGGCTTAATCTTCTAAGTTTTCTGCCCATCACTGTGGTGTATGTGTACTAGACCAATATGTGTGTAGGCCCGTTCGGGTGTACGGTCCTGTATGCCGCCTGTGGATTCTCGGAGAAAAAATACACCCTCTTTAAAGGATCCTGTGGGGTGGCTGTCGCCGCATTTCGGGGGTGTGGTGAACAATGGACGATTTGGAGATCGTGAAGGGGAGCGTCTAAGGCGCTGCGAGCGAGAGAATCGACATCCGGTTCCCGCGGTTCGGGTACTTATGGTGCAGATTTCCCAATGTTATAGAACTGTTACTAACCGTCCTGAGCTGCATGAAGCTCGGCTTTGGTGAACAAAATCGAGGAAAATTCCCGCTAGCGGTCGAAAAAATTTGAATTCTCCGTATGGTGGTTGTCACAGCAATCAATTGGAGATTTTCACCCCCACACTCCACGTGTGGGGGTGAGAAAATGTCCTTTTGTTTGGTTGAAGATAGCTATACCAATAGCAGAAAGGATTTACTGACAATGGGTAAGAACATTAAGGACCTCTTTAACGCAACCGCATACGACAAGGACGGCGAGAAGCTGGGCGACGTTAACGAGGTATTCGTTGATGACCAGTCCGGCCAGCCTACCTTCGTTGAGGTTAACCACGGCCTGTTCGGCATGAACTCCAGCCTGGTTCCGCTGCGTGGCCACGACTTCTCCGGCGATGACCTGAAGCTGGGCTTCTCCAAGGACCGTATCAAGGATGCTCCGGACTTCGACTCCGATAAGCCGCTGACCCCTGAGGCACAGTCCGATATCTTCAAGCACTACGGTCTGGATAACGCACACGACGTTACCGACTACAAGGATTCCAACCTTGACTCCAAGCGCGACGTTCAGGCTGGCGCTGACAAGGACCACAACCTGACCGCAGGTGCTGGCGCTGCTGGTGCTGGCGCAGGTGTTGCAGGTGCAGGCGTTGCTGGTGCACACGCTGACGAGAAGAAGGCAGCCACCCACACCACCGACGACGCTGCTACCGAGCGCAAGGCTGGCGTAGCTGATGACGCTGCAGCTGCACGCACCAACAACGATGGCGAGCTCATCCGTTCCGAGGAGCAGCTCAACGTCAACAAGGAGCGCGTGGCTACCGGTGAGGCTCGCCTGCGCAAGTACGTTGTGACCGACACTGAGAGCGTTGAGGTCCCGGTTGAGCGCGAAGAGGTTCGCGTCGAGCGCACTCCAATCAACGCTGAGGATGCCAAGAACTACAACGGCTCCATCTCCGGTGACTCCGAGGAAGCTTCCGTCACCCTGCACGAGGAGCGCGTGAACGTGAACAAGGAAACCGTTCCGGTTGAGAAGATCAACCTGAAGAAGGACACCGTTCGCGACACCGAGACTCACACCGAGGAGCTGCGCAAGGAGCAGATCGACACCGATGGTGTTGACGGCCTCAAGAAGTAAAAGCGCATAGCTAAACGCCCGCAAGGATTACCTCGCGGGCGTTTCTTTTTGCCTTATTTAGCTTGAGTTCAGAGGGTCGTTGCAACACTTTCCCTTAGGAGGGTGTTGTTGTGTCTGGGGTTGTCGGCCCGTTTCATT
>NZ_JASPGP010000011.1:0-98278 GCF_030229345.1 Corynebacterium tuberculostearicum
AATATCGAAATCAGACCCTTGAAGCCCTAACCGCCTAGAATTAAACCAGTCCAACTTTCGGGGGCCAGTTCACCGCTGGGGCGCATTGTATTGCCGGCATAGGCGGTTAAGTGCCGGCCTAAAAGTTAGTCGTAGGTGCCAAGCTGGTAGCTGGGAAGGTCAACCCACATCTTGTTGAATTCCGCGACTTCGCCGGATACCGGTTCGAGGGAATCGCCCTGTGCCCGCAAGCGCACGGTGTGGTGGGCGGTAATGCCCTCTGCGGTGGTGCGGCTGCGCTCTCCCCACGTGAAATCGACCTCGTTGTCTGAGACCGGGGTGATGCTCTCTACCTTGTGGAAGATGGACATGTCCTTGGCCGGAGCACCATTGATGTAGAAAGCTATGCCATCAGCAATCGAGGCGCCGGTGCCCGCCGGACCGTTCAAGTCGCCCATTGAGCCGCGGAAGATGATCCAGCTAATCGTGGCGCACGGGTCATAGGAGTTGTCGATATCGGCGATCCAGTAATTGAAATCGCTGCCATCATCGGCGGGCATGCGCCCGGGAGCCGTGCCAGAGGCGTAGACCTTGCGCGGATCGTTGGGCAGCTCCGTGCACTCGGCGTCCTCGCTCTTTTCCTGCTGCTGCGTGGTCGCTTCATCGCCCCCGTCGGTGGACTCGGACGGGGAGGGTGCTGCAGCGGAATCCGCATCCTCCCCGCCGGAGGATTCATCCTCGGCAGGTGCTTGGCTGGAAAAGACCGGCTCTGGGGAGGAAGAAGAATCCTCCTGAGTACCGCAGGCGCTCAGCGCGAGCGGCACGGCAGCGGTGAGTAATGCGACGGCGGAGAAGCGGCGTAGGCAGCGTGGTGTCACGGCAGGCATGCGGGAACTCCAGGATTAGTCGAGGAGGGTGGCGACGGAGTCCGGGTCGGCGTCGGAAAGCATCTGGCGGATGCGGTCGTATTCGTCGTCCTCGCCGATGGCCTTGGCGGCGTGGCCGAGCGCGGCGATGGCGCGCAGGACTCCCTGGTTCGGTTCATGGGAGAAGGGGATAGGGCCCCAACCCTTCCAACCATTGCCACGCAGGCGGTCGAGGCTGCGGTGGTAGCCGGTGCGCGCGTAGGCGTAGGCGGTGATGAAAGCGGACGGCTCGGAGCCTTCCTGCTCCTTGAGCTCCTGCTCCGCTAGGAGTGCCCACAGCAGCGGGGAATCGGGGTGGGCAACAATGCCGGCGGCGAGATCCGAGGTGGACTCTGCGCCGGGATCAGCCGGCAGCTCAATGGGTTTCGGGGCAAGCATGTCTTTCATTTCCATGCCACCCCACTGTAGCGACGCCGGCGCGCTGCTACCAGAAATCGGAGACGTTCAGCTCAAAGGCATAGAGCGCGCGGCGCACCACCGGCAGCGATAGCCCGATAACGGAGGAAGGATCGCCCTCGATGCGGTCAATGAACCAGCCACCCATGGCTTCCAAGGTGAAGGCGCCGGCGCAGTGGAGAGGCTCGCCGGAGTGGGCATATGCTGCGATATCGGCCTTGCTGGCCTGGGCAAAGTGCACCGTGGTGGTGGACGTTTCCACGTGGCGCTTATCGCCAAAGATGAGGCAGTGGCCGGTCAGCAGCTCGGCTGTGCGGCCGGCTTGCTGGTGCCAGCGCTCAATGGTGGCTTCCTCGGTAAGAGGCTTGCCTTGGAGCTCGCCGTCGAGCAGCAGCATGGAATCGCCGCCGATCACGGGCTCGGCGGGGTAGCGCTCGGCCACCTTTTCGGCCTTGGCGGTGGCGAGGGCCGCCACGATATCGGTCGGTGGGTGGCCTGCGAGCGAGGCTTCGAGGGAGCGCTCATCAACATCGGCCGGTTCCAAAACGGGCTCCACGCCCGCGCCGCGCAGGATAGACGCGCGCGAGGGTGATTGGGAGGCGAGGATAAGCCGCATTAGAAGTACCGGACGGTATGGAAGGCGGAGGGGTTGTAGACGCGCTGCGCGCCAAAGCGCTCGAAGCGCTCGGCCGGGTTGCCCCATTCATTGCGTTCTCCGGCAACGCCCGAGTGCTTGGCGCTCATCTGCGCCAATACGGTGCGCAGGGCCGCGAGCTCATCCTCGGTGGGATTGCCCTTGACTACCTTGATTTCCGGCGTAGACATTTCCCCTCCTAAACGGTTCCGTGCTTCTTCGGTACCTGGGCCACGGCCTTGCGCTCTAACAGGCGTAGACCTTCTACCAGGTAGTGGCGGGTTGCAGTTGGCTCGATAACATTATCGGCCAGCCCGCGCTCTGCTGCGGCATACGGGTGCAAGAAGAGCTCGTCCATCTCCTCTTCCTTGTCCTCCGAGCCATAAATGGCCAGGGAAGCTTGGGAGGCCTGGGTGACGGCAATTTCCGCGGTGGGCCATGCGTAGACCAGGTCCGCGCCGAGGTCCTTGGCGCCCATAAATGCGTAGGCCGGGCCAATGGCCTTGCGGGTGATCACAGTGAGCTTTCCGACGCTCGCTTCAGCCTGCGCATAGGCAAACTTCGACGCTCTGCGCAGCAGTCCGGCCTTTTCCTCTTCCGGGGTAGGCACAAAGCCCGGGGAGTCCACGAATTCCACGATGGGAGTATTGAAGGCATCGCAGGTACGCACGAATCGTGCGGCCTTTTCGGCTGCGGCGGAGTCCAGGGCGCCGGCCAGCGCCAGCGGCTGGTTGGCAACGATGCCGACGGCGCGGCCATCGATGTAGGCAAAGCCGGTAACGATGTTTTGTGCCGCCTCGGCAGAAAGCTCGAAGAAGGAGCCTTCATCGACGACAGCCTTGATGACCTCGCACATGTCATAGGCCTGCGCGGCGGAATCTGGGATGACGCTATTGAGATCAAAGTCCGCGACGCTACCGGCATCCACGCGCGGCGCCGCGGCGCGGTTATTGGCGGGGAAGTAGGCCAAAACATCGCGCACGAGGGACAAAGCCTGCTTGTCGTCGCTGGCCACCAGGTGAGCGGTGCCAGACTCTGCGTGGGCTGCGGCGCCGCCGAAGGTCTCTGGCTCAGCGCCGGCCACGTGGCTGGCGGCCTGATGGAGGGCGGTGCCTTGGGTAACTACGAGGACATCGGCAAACGTCGGCGCGAATGCCGCAATGCCGCTGGTATTGCCCGCGACAACAGAAATCTGCGGGATGAGGCCCGAAGCCTGGGAGACACGCGCCATGAGGCGGGCGTATCCGGCCATGGTGACGATGCCCTCTTGCACACGCGGGCCGGTGGATTCATAGATGCCGATGATGGGCACGCCGGTCTTGATGGCGAGGTCATATACCTTGGTGAGCTTTTCGGCATAAACCTCACCCATCGTGCCGTCGAAGATTTCGCCGTCCTGGCTAAAGACGCACACGCGGCGGCCGTCGATAGTGCCGTAGCCGGTGACCACGCCATCGGTATAGGGGCGGTCATGCTCGCGACCGAAGTCGGTAGAGCGGTGGCGGGCTAGCGCGTCCGTTTCCACGAAGGAGCCCTCATCGAGCAGCTGCGTCACGCGGGTGCGGGCGGCCGGCTCGCCTTCTCCCAGCGGCGCGCGGGACTCGGCGAGCTTGGCGTCCAGGTCCTCGATCTTGCCGGCGGTGGTTTTTAGGTCAGTCATAGGCCCCCACACTACTAGGGCACCCCGGTCAATGCGGAATGGAACGCTGCGGGGACGCGGAGTGGAAAACGATCGTGTGGTAAATGCCGCTACAGTGTGGGCAGTGCATGGAACCTGGGAATTTCTTGGGTGGTATTAGGTTGAAGGGCCCTAATTTGGGGGTGGTGTCTCCTGTAAACATTTAACGGTGCTGGGCAGGTGAGCGCCCATTATTGCACCTCAAGGCAGGTAAAAGTAGTAGGAAGAATTTCATTCAACTATTGATGTGCGTCCTTTAAGCCCTTATGATTGCCTGAGTCTTCATGAATGTTTCCCTGATTTTTAACGATCTATTAAGGACGGTCTTCTGGTGATTAAAAAGGGACTGCGTTTGCTCGCACCGCTCGCCGTAGCGGCTCTCTTCACGCCAGTGGCACACGCGGGAGATGTCCCCCCGATGCCGCAGGCATATCCCATTTCCAACCTCTACAAGAGCTGCAGTGCCGCCGGCGAAAATGCAGAGCGCGAATGGCGCTTTGCGGAAACCGGCCGCCGCTACATGAGCGACGGCACCCTGCAGTTTAAAAACACCACCAACCAAGAAGTGCCCTACACCGCCGAGGTAGAAACTGGTACCAATCACGAGATTGAAGCCAATTCCAAGGCCAAGCTGCCTTCCGGTTGGGACACCACCGCTAAGTCCGATATCGGTCTGAAGATGACCAACGGCTGGCGCGATAAAGAAACCTTCGGCCCAGTGAAGCTGAAGCCGGGTGAGTCCTTCCGCGTCGAATACGGCGTCATTGAAAAGGACTTCATCTCCATGTTCGTAGGATGCAACGATGACCGCTTGGAAAACATCCCAGGCTCTAACGTCATCCGCGGTAAGGGCCCGGCCGAGCGCTATGCCTTCGCCTACATCATCAAGGCGGACGGCTCCGTGTCCGATCTGGCCATGGAAATTCCATCCCGTTCCCCGGGTGCAAACTCCAAGCCGATCGAGGGCAACTACACCTCCGTATCTGGCCCGAGCCTAGAGAAGATCGCCGATCCGAAGAAGGATGAGATCATGCAGCCTTCTGCGGATCTGCAGCGCGATCCCTCCTGGCCTAAGGAAGGCGATAAGTGTGAAGCCGGCGATACCTCCTGGTACCCGCTGGACATCACCG
Organism: Corynebacterium tuberculostearicum; assembly: GCF_030229345.1. Taxonomy (GTDB): domain Bacteria; phylum Actinomycetota; class Actinomycetes; order Mycobacteriales; family Mycobacteriaceae; genus Corynebacterium; species Corynebacterium tuberculostearicum_G. Next base: position 4,744 of record NZ_JASPGP010000011.1, read on the forward strand.
CGGTAAAGCCGACCTACCGCAAGGCTGGTTACTCCACGGACTTCCTCAATTGGTCCAAGGGTGACTACGAGTTTGCACCGGTAACCGACTTCGTCGTTGGCGCCGAGCACGCCCCGTACACCAACTGGCAGGGCAACCGCGGCGATATTCCGAAGGGCTGGCTGGAGTCCGTCGGTGCCGTAAAGCGCGCCTACATGCCGGTCGGTACCGAGCTCAAGCACGTCGACCTTAAACCAGGCGAGCGCGTGCGCGTGGAGTATGGCACCACCATGACCCGCATCAACTACCGCGAGATTCACTGCGGCAAGAGCGGAAACTACGACCTCACCTCTAACTACAAGCAGACCTCCGCCCCGAGCGGCTTCTGGGCCGAGGCCAAGATCACCGATAAGGACGGCAATACCCGCACCGAGGACGTCACTCCGGACGAATTCCGCGACCTGCCGGTTCCTACCCAGACCATCTACTAAACACCACCCTCATCTACGCAAGGAGAAAATTCCATGTTCAAGTCCAAGATTGCTTCTACCACCGCGGCTCTTGCCGTTGCTTCCGGCCTCATCTTCGCTCCGGCCGCTAACGCTCTGCCGCAGCGCGACCTCGGCCCGGCCAACCCGACCACCATCGGTGAGCGTTGCTCCAACCCGGGCGACACCGGCCAGACCGTTGACATCAAGCGCACCTACTTCGATGGCTCTGCCGGTTCCTGGACCGTGTCCAACTACAACGATGAGCCGTTGCCGGTAACCCGTTCCATCACCGAGACCAAGACCAAGACCTGGAATGTGTCCGCAGGTATTGACTTCAAGCTGATGGACCTCATCAACTTCACCTTCTCCTCCAGCTACACCGATAGCCAGTCCTACGAGGTAGGCGAGCAGGTTGGCCCGTACAACATTGCTCCGGGCAAGACCGCCGTCCTGCGCGCCGGCTGGGTTGTCTCCGACTTCGAGGGCCAGAAGACCGTGTGCGGCTCCGACCACAAGTGGCAGGCCAACGGCGGCACCTTTACCGCCACCCTGCCGAAGGAGCGCCACATCGAGGTCTCCACCCGCGATAACAACGATTGGGGCTAAAAGTGAGCAAGACGTCCATCGCTAGCGCCCTCGCGGCGCTGAGCCTGGTGGCCGCTCCTGTTGCCCACGCCGCTGATTTCGGTGGGGACTTTGAGCTGCCCCAGCGCTGGAATGACGACTATAAGCCGGGCACGCATTGCTCGACGCCAGGTGAAAACGGCACCTACGTCACCGCAAAGCGCCGCTGGTTCAAGCAGACCGACGCCACCAGCGTGGCAAACCGCAACGCCGAGGAAGTACCGGTCAAGCACACCGTTACCCAGGCTCGCACCCAGACCATCGAGGTCTCCGGATCCGTTGAGGGCACCGGCGAGCTGGCCAAGGTGCTGACCAAGACCTATGGCTTCAACTACGTCAGCGAGCAGCACTGGAAGCTAAACCAGGTGGTTGGCCCGTACACCTTGCCTGCGAACTCGCAGGGCAAGCTGGTGTGGGGCTTTACCATGCTCGACACTGACGGTCAGGATGTGCGCTGCAACTCTGACCAGCAGTGGGAAGCCCAGGGCAAGCCATACTCGGCTTCTGTGCCAGAAGCGCGCTACTCCGAGCTGCGCCTCGAAGACGCGCCTGAGTGGAACTAGGCCACCACAACTATTAAGCGCCCTCTCGGTCCATAAGGACCGACGGGGCGCTTTTCTCTGTGGGTTGCGCAGTGCGGCGGTAGGAGAGGAGGCTGCAGCTGCGCTCTAAGGCTTAGGCCGGCAGCCAGGCGTAGCCGTACGGTCCAAGCTCTACTGGTCCCAGATCGATGGACCGATCGCTGAAGTTGTGCAGGCACAGCAGATCGCCGCGCTGGTAGCCAAGGACGGCTTCCTCGCCCGTCTCGACCGGCTCGCACGGAGCGGTGCCGAGATCCGGATGGGCATGGCGCTCGGCAATCATGGAGCGGACGGTGTTGAGCAACGAGGTGGCGTCATCAAGCTGGGCGGCCACGGAGGTACCTCCCACAACCGGAAGGCGGGAAGGTGCGTTGGTACTGAAACCAGAGTGCTCGGAATCGTCCCACTGCATCGGGGTGCGCACCGCATAGCGGTCCGGGAGCGTGGTGTCATCGAGCATGCCGATCTCATCGCCGTAGTAGATAAACGGTGCGCCCGGCAGGGTCATCAGCAGCGAGAACATGAGCTCCACCTTGCGGCGATCGCCGTTCATCAGCGGCATCAGCCGGCGGGCAATGCCCACATGGGCGCGCATTTCATCATCGGGGAGGAAAGCTTCATACATCAGCTCGCGCACGTCATCGTCCACCATCTCCAGGGTGAGCTCATCGTGGTTGCGCAGGAAGGTACCCCACTGGCAGCCATCCGGCAGGGCGGGCAGCTCATCGAGGATGGAGTAGACCGGGGTGGCGTCGGCAAGCGCCAATGCTTGGTACAACCGCGGCATAACCGGGAAGTTGAAGACCATGTGGAAGCGCTCGCCCTTGCCATAGAACTGCATGGTCTCGGCCGGAGGCTGATTGGCCTCCGCGATGAGCACCGCATCTGGGTAGTGGGTGTCCATGAAGGAGCGAATCTTCTCCACAAACTCGATGGTCTCCGGCAGGGACTCGCCGCCTACACCATCGCGTTCAAAGAGGTAAGCAATGGCATCAAGGCGCAGGCCGTCCAACCCCTTGTCCATCCAGAAGGACAAAATCTTGAACACCTCCTCCTGGACGGCCGGGTTATCGTAGTTCAAATCCGGCTGGTGGGAGTAGAAGCGGTGGAAGTAGTACTGGCCGCGCTGGTCATCCCAGGTCCAATTGGATGTTTCCACGTCGGTGAAAATGACACGGATTTCGGGGTAGCGCTCCGGGTCATCGCCCCAAACATAGAAATCGCCATAGGGGCCGGTGGGATCCGTGCGGGAGGCCTGGAACCACGGGTGGTCGGAGCTGGTGTGATTGAGTGCCAAATCCGTCATAATGCGCATGCCGCGGCGGTGCAGCTGCGCAATGAGCTCTTCAAAGTCCTCCATCGTGCCGTAATCCGGATGGATGGAGTAGTAGTCGGCGATGTCGTAGCCATCATCGCGCAAGGGGCTGGCATAAAACGGCGAGAGCCACAGGCAGTCCACGCCGAGCCACTGGAGGTAATCCAGCTTATCGATGACCCCGCGCAGCGTGCCTACACCCTTTTCTCCATCGGCCTTGAAGGATCCGACGAGGGCCTGGTAGAAGACGGCATTGTGGTACCAGCTCATGAAAGGTCCTTTCTTTTCGCCCGCCAGGTCAGATAGGTAAGGAGGCACAGGGCGCCGGCCAGGAGGCCGGGCCAGACGGCGGGGGAGTCGTGGAAGAGATTGAGTACAGCTTGGATAACCGCGAGGAGGCTAAAGAAACCGAGGAAGCCTAAGGCGGTATCCCACAGCATGGCCCGGCGCATTAGGCCTTAACACCGCCCGCGGTCAGGCCGGCGACGATGCGGTGCTGGAAGATGAGCACCATGATGACCAATGGGATGGTCACCAACGCGCCGGCGGCCATGGTGGCGGCATAGGGGTACTCGAAGGCGGAGGGGCCGGAAAAGCGTGCAATGGCTACGGTCACCGGTTCGGTATCGGTGGTGGACAGCTGCTTGGCCAGCATGAACTCATTCCACGTGGTGATAAAGGCGATGATCGCGGTGGTAAATAGCGCCGGCGCCGCAAGCGGCAGAAGTACGAGGCGGAAGGCTTGGGAGCGCGAGGCACCATCCACCCGGGCTGCTTCCTCTAGTTCCCAGGGCAGCTGGCGGAAGAAGCTCAGCAGGGTATAGACCGTCAGCGGAAGTGCGAAGGAAATATTGGGGATGATCATCGCGCGGTAGGTGCCAATCCACTCTAGGTTGCCAAAAAGCTGGAAGAGTGGGGTGACCAAGGCAATGGCTGGGAACATGGAGGCGGCCAGGATAATGCCGGTGACGATTCCCTTGCCCGGGAAGTCGTACCGGGAGAGCGCATAGGCGGTAAAGACGCCGATGAGCACGGCCACCGCGGTGGTAACCAGGGAGATAAGCAGCGAGTTACCGAGCGCGGCCAAGAAGTCATTTCCCTTATCGGTAGCCAAGGCATCGCGGAAATTATCCAGCGTGACGTGGGTGGGCCACGGAGTGGTATCGAAGGTGAAACGCTGATCCCGCAGCGCCGTCACCAGCATCCAGTAAAAGGGCGCCAGACCCCAGAACATGATGAAGACGATGCCGGCGTAGTGTCCGAATTTACGCATTATTTAGCTGCCTTCCTGCCGGAGACATCCGCGCCAAGGAAGCGGATGAGGATAAAGGCGACGACGAAAATGAGAAGGAAAATAAGGGTGGAGAGCGCGGAGGCGGAGTTGAAGTTTCCTTGGCGCATATCCTCTACCACCAGCTGGGAAATGGTCGCGGTGGGGGAGTTGGAGGAGCTAGAAATCATGATGACCGGTAGGTCATACATGCGCAGCGCATCCAGGGTACGGAAGAGCACAGCCACCATGAGCGCCGGGCGCACCAGCGGGAGCGTGATGCGGAAGAAGGCCTGAATACGGTTGGCGCCGTCCACGCGAGCGGCATCGTAGACGTCCTTCGGGATCATCTGCAGGCCGGCCAGGATGAGCAACGCCATGAATGGTGCTGTCTTCCATACATCCGCGATGATGACAGCCAGGCGAGCGTAGAACGGGTCCGTGGTCCAAGCAATGTTCGCACCAAGCAGCGAATTAACGATGCCATCGGGGGCGAACATGAACTGCCATAGCTTGGCCGTCACGGCCGTAGGAATGGCCCAGGGGATAAGTACCGCAGCGCGCACCAGGCCGCGGCCGCGGTACTCACCATTCATGATGAGAGCCATCAACATGCCCAGGATGGTCTCCAGCAGCACGGTAACGATGGTGAAAAAGAGCGTGATCTTTACCGCCGGCCAAAAGTCCGTGGCTATAACGCCCGGCGGGCAGGTAGAAATCTGACCAGTGCCGGAAACACACCGGTTATTAATCCAGTACAGATAATTTTCCAGCCCGGCAAAGCCGCCTTCCTCAAAAAGCCCCGTTTGCGGGTTGAGCTGCCTATTGCCTTGGAAGGACAGGAAAATAGCGCGGATGATGGGGTAGCCGATAATGACGGCGAGCACGATGAGCGCCGGAGCAATCAGCCCGGCCACGCGCCCATAATTCTTGCGCTGGGGCTTCGGCGCGCTTGCCGACGCCCCCTTCGGCGCCCCCTTGGACGCAGTCGGCGAAGCTATAGCCACGCTGGACCGCCTTTCTGTTCAAGAAATGCTAAGTATTGGCTAGATTCTATCCCCATTAGGGGAGTGAAAACCACAAAGGGTGAGGCGGCGGGGTGTCCGCCTACCTCACCCGGATTGGGCGTTTAGCCCTGGGAAGCCGATTCGATGGCCGCCTTCATATCGGCGGTGGCATCATCTACCGACTTGCCATCCGTCAATGCAGCGTAGGCATTGTCTTGGATGGCCTTGGAAATTGCCGAGTAGAACGGGGACACCGGGCGCGGTGCCGCGTTCTCCAGAGATTCCTTGAGTGCCGGCAGGTACGGGAATTCCTGCTGCAGCTGCGGGTCATCGTAGATGGAAGCCAAGACCGGCGGGAAGGACTGCTCCGCAAAGGACTTCTGGTTGTCCTCGTTGATGATGAACTTCATGAAGTCGAGCGCAGTGCCCTTATTCTTGGAGTTGATATTGATGCCGTTGTTATAGCCGCCCAGCGTGGACACGCCTACGCCGTCCTTGCCCAGCGGGGCCTGCACCTCGACGTCAACACCGGCATCCACCGCGTTGGAGTACATATACGGCCAGTTCATGGCGAAGGCGGTCTTGCCCTCTGTAAAGGCCATATTGGTTTCTTCCTCGGTGGCGGCGGTGGAGTCCTTGGAAATGGTCTCCTCCTTGTAGGCATCCACCATGGCCTGCAGGCCGTCCTTGGCCTCCTTGGAATCAACGGTGACGTTGCCGTCCTTATCCAGGACAGAACCACCCCAACCTTCCATAAAGTCGGCGGTGTTGAGTGCCAAGCCCTCGTACTGCTTGAACTGGGTGGTCAGGCAGTCCTTGCCCTTGTCCAGTGCCTTGCACGCGGACTTAAGGTCCGCGAACTTCTCCGGTGCCTTATCTGCGAGCTCGGTGTTGCGGAAAAGCAGCTGTCCGTTGGTGTTTTGCGGCAGCGCGTAGAGCACATCGTTATAGGTGGCAGACTCCACGGTGGCCGGCAAAAGCTCATCCGTATCGGTTTCAAAGTCACCATTGAGCGGCTGGAGCCACTGGTTGGCGGCGAACTCCGCGGTCCACACCACGTCAAGCGCCATGACATCGTAGTCATCGCTGCCCGCCTGCAGGGACTGCACCAAGGTTTCGCGCTGGGCGTCGGCCTCGCCGGCCAGCTCCTTGAGGGTGACCTTCTCGTCTGGGTGCTGCTCGTTCCACTTGTCGATGATGGGGGTCACCTTGTCGGTGTCATTTTTGCCCATGGCAAAAGTGATGGGGCCGCGCGCATCCGCGCCGCCCTCAGAAGAACCGCCCTCGGCGGAATCGGAAGAGGAAGAAGAGCAGCCGGCCAGTGCCAAAACTGCGGTTGTCGCAACGGTGGTGCGAAGCAGAAATTTCTTCATGGAATTCACCTTTCGGAAAACTTTCGGTTCTTTAAACCTAAAATACGGACACCAAAAGGTGGATAATTTTGACCTATTTAACTCTAAACGGGGGTAGAAAAGGGGCTGTGGGTGGCGGGGACGCGTACCTGCGTCCCTGCCACCCACAGCCTAGCCTCCGCTAGAACTAGTCCTGCGCGATGCGGCGGCCCGTTTCCGGATCGAAGCGGTGCGCCTCGCGTGGATTGAAGGTCAGCACGGCCTCCTCGCCGCGCTGCGGCGGAGTACCTTCGGCCCGGGCGACCAGGCGCTTGTCACCCACGGTGACGTAGACATAAGACTCCGCGCCCAGCTCTTCCACGATGTCTACGACGCCCTGGAACCCCACTGGGCCCTTATTGATGAACATCTTTTCCGGGCGCACGCCCACGCGGGAACCGTTGTAATCAAAGATATTCATCGCCGGCGAGCCGATGAATCCGGCAACGAATTCGTTCGCGGGGGCGTCGTAAAGCTCCCGCGGCGGGGCTACCTGCTGCAGCTCGCCGTCCTTGAGCACCGCCACGCGATCGCCCATGGTCATAGCCTCCACCTGGTCGTGGGTGACATACACCGTCGTCGTGCCCAGGCGCTGCTGGAGGCTGGCCAACTCCGCGCGGGTCTGCACGCGCAACTTGGCATCCAGGTTGGACAGCGGCTCGTCCATGAGGAAGGCCTTCGGCTCGCGGACAATGGCCCGGCCCATAGCCACGCGCTGGCGCTGACCGCCGGACAAATCCTTGGGCTTGCGCTTGAGATACTCGGTAAGGCCGAGCGTTTCCGCCGCCTCGTGCACTTTGGCTTTGATCTCGGATTTGGGAAGCTTTGCCAGCTTCAGGGCAAAGCCCATGTTTTCCTCCACCGTCAGGTGTGGGTAGAGGGCATAGTTCTGGAAGACCATGGCGATATCGCGATCGCCTGGTTCCAGGTTGGTCACGTCCTTGCCATCGATGGTGATGCGGCCGCTGGATGTAGGTTCCAGGCCCGCTAGTGCGCGTAGCGTGGTGGACTTGCCGCAGCCCGATGGGCCAACGAGGACTAGGAATTCGCCGTCCGCGATATCGAGGTCCAAGTCTCTTACCGTGGGCGCGCTCGCGCCGGGGTAGGTGATGTTGACCTTTTCAAAAGTGACCTTTGCCATGCGCAACACACTAGCACCATTGGCGGCCGGTATCCTTGAAGCTTATGACTGCACTTGATTTGGAACGCATTCGCACCGCGCTGGCGGACGATTTCACCACCATCGATTTCGTGGAAAAGACCGGCTCCACCAATACCGATTTGATGCAGGCCACCAACGTTGCGGATGGCACCGTGCTGCTTGCCGACGAACAACTTTCCGGCAAGGGCCGCCTCGGCCGCACTTGGACCGCGCCGGCCGGCTCCCAGGTCATCTTCTCCGTGCTCTTGCTGCCGGAATCCCTCGAGCACCTGGGCACCCTGCCGCTGGCCGCTGGCCTCGCGGTGACCGATTCGATCGAGGGCACCGTGCTGAAGTGGCCAAACGACGTGCATATCGACGGCAATAAGCTGTGCGGCATCCTTGCCGAGGCCGGTCCCGTTGGCCAAGCCTTTAAGGCTGCGCCAAAGACCGAGCTCACCAAAGTGGAGGTAGGCAAGGCTGAAGTCAACAAGGCAGAGGTTAATAAAGCCGAAGTAAATAAGGCTGAAGTCAACAAGGCCGTAGGCGGCGCCGCACCATCCGCGCGCGTCGTCGTGGGCATGGGCATCAATGTCACCCTGACACGTGAGGATCTTCCGATTGAAAAGGCCACCTCGCTTGCACTCGAAGGCCGCGACACGGACCGCACCGAGCTGGCCATTACCGTGCTGAAGAACCTGCGCCGTCGCATCGTGCAGTGGGAGAACCAAGATCCGCAGCTCTTGCGTGACTACCGTGCGGTCTGCTCCTCGCTCGGCCAGGAGGTGCGCCTAGAAACCCCGTCCGGCGATGTCACCGGGCACGTCGATGAAATCGGCGAGGACGGCCGCATCATGGTCGCCGGCGAGTACTACTCTGCGGGCGATGTTACGCACTTGCGACCGCAGCAGTAGATGCACGAGGTAGCATCCATAGCTATGGGACTAATGAAGATGGGCCAAGGTGAGGTCAAGCGCGCGGATGTCTCCGCGCCGTTTCGCGCGCTGATTTTCCCCTTCCTCGAGCTCATCCTCATCACCGGCCTGCTGTGGATTGCCATCGGCTGGTGCGATGTCCAAGCAGTAGACCCGATGCTGCGCAACGGCCTCGTCGCGGTATGGGCCCTGCTGGGAATCTGGCGCTTTCTCATTCCTCTTTATAAGGCCCGCCGCAAGCGCTTCATCGTGACTAATAGGCGCGTCATCGCGCGCGAGGGCCGCAATATCGATTCGATTCCGCTGCAGGATATCCGCGGCGCCCGCAAGCGCCGGGGCGGGGTATCCCTAGCAATTCACGGCTGGGATCGGGCCATGTATTTTCCCAACGTGGCCAAGCCCAAGCGCGTGGCCGAGATTATTAATGATCGCCCTTGGTTTTAACCTCGGTGGTGTGCAGCTGGCTATCCAGATCCTCAGGGGAGAGGTTAGCTCGGCTGAATTCTTGCGTCAGCGGCAGGCGCAGCTCTAGGTCGGAGGCGGGGCAAAGCTCAACCGTTGCCTTATCCACTACGTAGTCCAGCACGTGGCCACCGGAGGTGCGGGCGGCGTCGATAAAGTGCACGTGGCAGCCCGGTACCGAGATTCCCTTTTCATAGACGGGGGTGCGGAAGCCGCCGATAACGCCCTCGACGTCCTTAAAGTGCAGCTCCTTATCGCCACCAACGGCCTCGGACATTGGCGGGTAGGGCTTTTCTTGCTTGACCACCGTGCGGGTGGTTACCTCCTTGAACGTGCCCACGATGCGCACCGCGTACATGTAGTTAGCGGAAGGCTCGAGCTTATCGATGAACGCGGAGAGCTGATCGCGGCGCAGGCCCGCGGGGGCGTCGGCAGTAATGCGCGGGACAAAGTTCGTGGCCACCGCGTAAGGGGTGCGCTGGTCTAGATCTGCAATCTGCGCGGAGCCATCGCCGCGCAGCTGGTAGCAGGTGCCATCCAAAATGATCATCTCTCCGTCGAGGCCATCAAAGGTGCCGAGGCCAAAATTGCCCTTACCAAGCAGTTCCGAAATGGTCATTTCGCCGTCATAAATGCCGTCCAGCAAAGCGGTCATGAGGGAATTTTGGAAGATGGTATGACGAGTGAACATAGTATCCAGGCTAGTATTGGGGAACGTGAGTGACTTAAAGCCTATTGTAACTGTGTGTGGCGACGGCCAGCTGGCTCGCATGATGCAGCCGGCCGCCGCGGAACTCGATATTCACCTGCGGATTCTGGCTAGCAAGCCGGATTCCTCCGCCGCGCAGGTCACCCCGGACGTGGTGCTGGGGGATTACACCTCCTTAGAGGAGCTGCGCGGCGTGGCAGAGGGCGCGGATGCCATAACCTTCGAGCATGAGCATGTGCCCAACGAGCACTCCGCCGCGCTTATCGACGCCGGATTTAACGTCCAGCCACAGCCCACCGCCCTCATTTATGCGCAAGATAAGCTCAAGATGCGCGAAAAGCTCGCTGCGCTGGGCGCTCCCGTGCCGCGCTTTGCCGCCATCGACTCGGTGGCCGATGCCCGCGCCTTTTTCGACGCCGTCGATGGCCGCGTGTGCCTCAAGGCCCGCCGCGGCGGTTACGACGGCAAGGGCGTATGGTTCCCCACCGCCGATAATTGCTTTGAGCTGGTCTCCGAGCTGCTTGAGGCCGGAACCCCGCTGATGGCAGAGGAAAAAGTGGAACTTACCCGCGAGCTTTCCATCTTGGTCGCCCGCCGTCCTTCCGGCGAGGCCAAGGTGTGGCCGATTACCCAGTCCCGCCAGGAAAACGGCATCTGCGCCGAGGCCATTGCCCCCGCCCCTGGCCTTACACCGGAACTTTCCCAGCGCGCTTCCGAGTTGGGTCTGACCATCGCCGAGTCCCTCGGCGTGACCGGCGTGCTGGCCGTCGAGCTCTTTGCCTTCGACGGCCCCGAAAGCGAGGATATCTCCGTCAACGAACTGGCCATGCGCCCGCATAACACCGGCCACTGGACCCAGGATGGCTGCGTGACCTCCCAATTTGAGCAGCACCTGCGCGCCGTGCTCGACCTCCCCTTGGGCGCAGTCGACGCGCTTGCACCCGTCACCGTGATGGCCAATGTCTTGGGCGCCGACGAAGATCCCGCCATGCCCATGCCGGAGCGCGTCCGTGAAGTAATGCAGCGCTACCCGCAGGCCAAGATTCACCTCTACGGCAAGGATCACCGCCCTGGCCGCAAGATTGGCCACGTCAACGTCACCGGTGAAGATACCGACGAGACCCTGACCATCGCCCGCCAGGCCGCGCACTTCCTCGTGCACGCCGAATGGGCTTAAATTCCTGCCTGTAGAAAGGACACTATGCAACCGCACGTAGGCATCATCATGGGCTCCGATTCCGATTGGCCCACCGTTGAACCCGCCGCTCAGGTCCTCGCGGACTTTGGCATCCCCTTCGAGGTCGGCGTGGTCAGCGCCCACCGCACCCCGGAAAAGATGCTGGCCTATGCCAAGGAAGCCCATACCCGCGGGTTGAAGGCGATTATCGCTTGCGCCGGCGGTGCCGCGCACCTTCCCGGCATGGTCGCCGCGGCTACGCCGCTGCCGGTCATCGGTATCCCCCGCGCACTAAAGGATCTCGATGGCCTCGACTCCCTCCTGTCCATCGTGCAGATGCCCAGCGGCGTGCCGGTAGCCACCGTCTCCATCGGCGGTGCGAAGAACGCCGGCCTGCTCGCCGCCCGCATCCTCGGCGCTGGCGACCCCGCCATCCAAGACAAGATGGTGGACTACCAAAAGCAGATGGCCAAGGAAGTCGAGCAGAAGGACAAGAACCTGCGCGACAAGTTGCTGGGGGAGTAGCTCTCCGGTCTAAGGCCAAACAAAACAAGCACGTTTTAGCCAAAACCACGTAGTTTTTCGGCAGAACGTGCTTGTTTTGTCTACTAAGCTCTAGCGAAGTTCTCGTCGCCCCTTGCCAACATGCAAAACAAGCACGATTGGGCAAAATTCGCGGAGGAAAAGGGTAAAACGTGCTTGCTGTGCATCGTTGTAGCCTGCGGCGTGAGGAAGCGTGCTCTAAGCTTTCGGACAGGGGAATAGTGCTCAAAGGGGGGAAGCATGGAAGAAGTACTGGTTTCAGGCCTAAGCAGGGGAGAGCTGCAAACTCATGTAGCGAATGGAAAGATCATCCGAATCGGCCGGGGGATCTATACGTGGCGGGAACCGACTCCCATGGAGGTAGCTCGCATCCTGCACAAGCGGTGGCCTGGAATCATGCTTGCAGGAAGCTCTGCGGTGCAGCTGTACTCCAAGAAGAAGATGACCTTTCCTCTGAAATTTGCCTACAGGCATGTCGTGAGTGGTTCGCAGTGGTTTGAAGTCGAGCGAACTCGGCGGAAACCAGATTTACGTTTGAAGGTATCCCTGTGCAAAATCCCCTGCTAGCGGCGGCTGCGGTGGATGATGATCAAGCAGTAACGATGCTTGAAACGCGGTATCAAAACAGGCGCGGTAAGCAAGTCTTAGAAAAAGACCTCGGATGTATCGCGCGGGTACCAGCTCGGGTTCGGGAATTAGTGAACAAATCTGCGGTAGGAGCCGATAGCGAAGCAGAAAGGAAAGTAGTCCGCGCGCTTCAGCGTCGAGGGAAGAAGGTTCAGGTAAACCACCAGATAGGTCCCTATCTTTGGGACATCGTTGTAGGGAAGGTCGCCGTTGAAATCGATGGCTATGATTTCCATAAGGCGGAGGATTTGGGGACCTTTGTTAAAGACCGCTGGAAGGGAAATGATGCGGCGCTAAGAGGGTATACCGTTCTTCGCTATTCAGGCAGCTGCGTTAAGCATCACTTGGTGGATGTGGTTCAGCAGATTTCTGAGGCTCATGAGGGGCGAACGAATTTCGGCTCTCTTGCTCACGAATCCGTGTGGCGTTGGCATTGGCTTTTAGCCGGGTATGCAGCCGAGCCAATTTACGGCTAGCGCCCTTCAATTTCTTCCGTGACCTGCTCAAAAGAGAAGCGTTCGCCGGTATCGGCGGCGCGGGCTTGGCGGAGGGCTTCAGCATCTGCGGCGGCTTCGAGGCGGTCAAGGAAAGCTAGTTCTTGAGGCGAAATGATAACTGCGGCTTCCTTACCGTTGCGGGTGACAACGGTGCGGGTTCCTGCGTAGTGGGCTTGGTCAATGACCTGGCCTAAGCGGGTGCGGAGTTCGGAAAGTGGCAAAGACAATGAAAGCTCCTAATACATCAAAGTACTACTAGTACTAAGTTAGCAAAGAGTACAACTTTTTAAGAGGTCATGGACTACAACATCGCGTTTACGCGGCAGGCTAAGCGAGAGTTACAAAAAATCCATCAGGGAAACCGAAAGCAATATCAACGGATTAAGCGCGCGATCGGTGGACTGGCTAAAGACCCATATCCACCGGGATCTATCGCTTTGTCCGGCAGGAGTGGCCGAAGAATAAGGGTGGGAATTACCGCGTGCTGTACTCCGTTGAGGAGCAAGAAGTGCTGGTGGAAGTGTTTACCGTAGGGGCACGCGGAAGCGTTTATAAGCGCTAGAAAGGCACGCCGGAGCGCAGGATGACATTGGCAAACGGCGTGGTGGACCCGGTGCGCACGACGAAGGACGCGCGGGCGACCTCGCGCTTGAGGTCGTCGTGGGAGACCTCGGTAAGGGGTACTGCGGGAAGCAGGGAGCGCACCTCGGGCGGGGTGGTATCGGCGATGGTGGCGGCTTCGACCACGACCTCATCGAGGAGGGCCGCCAGGGTATCGGCAAAGGTGGGGATGCCAAAGGTTAGCGTGAGGTCGATGACAGGCACTTCGCGGGGGATGGGCAGGCCGCAATCGGCGATAACGAAGGTATCGGTGTGCCCGAGGCGGGCGACGGCGCTGGTGAGCGCGGGATTGAGCAGGCCGGATTTACGCATCGGTGACCTCCGGCAGGGTCGATTCGGTGGTGGGGTAGGACGGCTGTGCGCCGTTGCCGGTGGCGGCGAAGGCTCCGACGCGGGCGGCGAAAGTAGCGGCATCGACAAGCGAGGCACCGGTGAGGAGCTGGGCGCAGAAGGCACCCGCGAAGGCATCGCCGGCGCCTGTGGTATCCACGGCGGTCACGCGCGGGGTGGGGATATCCGTGCCGCCCTCCGGGGTGGCCACGTAGGCGCCGTGGGCGCCAAGGGTGAGAACGACAGAGCGGAAACCGGCCTCTACCAGGCGGTGGGCGAGCTCGCGCGGGGCGCCCTCTGCAGGTAGTCCGAGCTGGTCCAGGATGAGCCCTGCTTCATGTTCATTGGCCAGCAAAGGATCGGCTTGCAGGAGCGAGTCGCGGTCGACCGCGACCACGGGCGCGAGGTTAACCACCACTCGGCCCTGGGCCGCCTCGACCGCGGCCTGGAAACCGGAGGCGGGGATTTCGCCCTGGAGGAGGACCACGTCGGCATCGGCGATGGTGGAGGCGCGGGAGGAGACAAAGGGGGCGTCGACAAGCGCGTTGGCACCGGGGGAGATGACGATGGTGTTCTCGCCATCGGCCGAGACGGTAATGACGGCCAGGCCGGTGTTGGTATCGGCCTGCTCCACTGCGCTCAGATCGATGCCGGAGGTGCGCATGTAGTGCATGGCGGGCTCGGCATAGGGATCGGAGCCGACCGCGCCCACGAAGGCCACGGTGGCGCCCAGCTGCGCGGCCGCGACTGCCTGGTTAGCGCCCTTGCCCCCGGCCAAGATATCGCCGCCAGAGCCCAGCAGGGTCTCGCCGGGCTGCGGGTGGCGCTCGGCGTGCACGATGAGATCGGCATTGATGGAACCGACGACGGTTAGCTTGCTCATTGGAAATCCTCCACATTGTCGCGGGTGACGGTGATGACCTCGACGGGGACGTTCTTCTCCGCCGCGCCACCGTGCAGGAGCGCTGCGGCTTGTTCGATGGCGCGGGCACCGAGCTCTGCGGGCTGCTGGGCGATGGTAGCTTCCAGCTTGCCATCTTTGACCGCCTTGAGGCCATCGAAGGTGCCGTCAAATGCCACCACCTTGACCTCGGATCCAGCGCGCGAGCCCAAAGCTTCGACCGCGCCGAGCGCCATTTCATCGTTCTCTGCAAAGATGGCCTTGATATCCGGGTTGGCCTGCAGCAGGTTGGTGGCGACGTTGAGGCCTTCCGTGCGGTCGAAATTCGCCGATTGCTTGCCGACGACCCGAATGTCCCCGTACTTCGCAATCTGCTCTTCAAAGCCCTTGCCGCGCTCCCGCGAGGCCGAAGTGCCAGCGGTGCCTTGGAGGATGAGGATATCGCCCTTTCCCCCGATGGCCTCAGCAAGCTTATCCGCAGCCTGCGCGCCGCCGGCGACGTTATCGGAGGCCACCATGGAATCCAGCTCTACGCCGTTGACATCGCGATCCACGCCGATGACGGGCACGCCGTCATTTTTGATGCCGCGCACGGCCGGGGCAACGGCATCGGAATCAGTGGGGTTGACCACGACGACCTTGGCGCCCATGGAGGTGGCATTGCCCAGCTGATTGACCTGCTGGGCAGGGTCATCGGAAGCGTCTTGGATATCTAGCGGAACGCCGAGTTCCTTGGCCTTATCTTGTGCGCCGTGGCGCAGTTCGACGAAGAAGGGGTTGGTTTGCGTGGAGAGCGCTAGCGTGATGCGGTTGCGGTCTTCTTCCGAGCGGTTGCAGGAGGCAAGGCCTAACGCGAGGGCCGGTACGAGGAGGGTGGCGATGAGCTTTTTCATGGCGGGTGCTCCTTAGTTGGCCGTCTTATTGCGGATGACGTCGAAGCCGACGGCCAGCGCGATGACCAGGCCGATGACGATCTGCTGCCAGAAGGAGGAGACGTTGAGCAGGTTCAAACCATTGCGGATGACGGCCAAGAGAATCGCGCCGACCAGGGTGCCGGTGGCCTTGCCTTGGCCGCCGGAGAGCGAGGCGCCGCCGATGACGACGGCCGCGATGGCATCGAGCTCATAGCCGGTGCCGGCCTGCGGCTGTGCGGATTCGAGGCGGCCGGCCATGACCATGCCGGCCCAGGCGGCGAAGAACCCGGAGAGTGCGAAGACGGCGATCTGGATGCGCTTGACCGGCAGGCCCGAGAGGCGGGCGGCCTCCAGGTTGCCGCCGATGGCGTACATGGAACGGCCGAGCACCGTGCGCTCCAAGATGAACCAACAGATGAGCCCGGCGATGACCATCATGATGATGGGCACGGGGAAGCCGGCGATATCGCCGCCAAAGGCATTGACGGACGGGGCAGTTTCAATAGGCGAGCCCTGGGAAATGACCAGGGTGAGGCCGCGGGCGATGGACATCATGGCCAGCGTCGCAATGAAAGAGGGGATCTTGCCCCACGCGGTGGCCATGCCGCAGATGGCGCCGGCCAGCGCACCCACGATCAGGCCGAGAAGCAGGGTGAGCCAGCCAGGCAGTCCCGCGGTGGAGAACATATAGGCAGAGACCATGGCGCCGAGCGCGGCGACCGAGCCCACCGAGAGGTCGATGCCGGCGGTGACGATGACAAAGGTCATGCCGAAGGCCAAGATGGCTACCGTGGCGGCCTGGATGCCGATATTGAGCAGGTTCGCCACGGTAAGGAAGTACGGCGTAGCGATAAACAGCGCGATGCACAGGGCAATGAGGCCGACGAGCGCGCCATTATTCATCGCCCAGTTAACTACTCGATTCTTGGTCATGCTTCATCCTTGGGGTTAGTGCCGGCAGGCGCGGCAGCAGAGGCAGAGGTAGAAGAGGTCACATTGGATACGGCAAAGGCCATGACCTCGTCTTGGGTGGAGTCCTTGGGTAGCTGGCCGGCGAGTTGGCCGCCGGACATGACGAGGATGCGGTCGGACATGCCGAGCACCTCAGGCAGATCGGAGGAGGCCATGAGCACAGCGCCGCCGGCCGCGGTGACCTCATTGATGATGTTATAAATCTCCACCTTGGCGCCGACGTCGACGCCGCGGGTGGGCTCATCGAGGAGGAGGACTTTGGAACCGGCCAGTACCCAGCGGCCAAAGACCGCCTTTTGTTGGTTGCCGCCGGATAGGTTCCGGATGGGCTGGGAGAGATCGGCCATGCGAATGCGCAGCTTCTCCGCTACGTCACCGGCGCGGCGGCGTTGACCGCTGCGGTCTGCCAGCCCCACCTTAGCGGTGGGGTAGAGGGTGGCGAATCCGAGGTTATCGCCCACGGAGGCATCGAGAACTAGCGCTTGGGACTTACGGTCTTCGGGGATATGGCCCACGCCGGCGCGGATGGCGGCACGAATATCGCCGCCGCGCAGCTGCGTGCCGCCGACACGGATGGTGCCGGAATCGTAGGGGTCGGCGCCCGCGATGGCGCGAATGATTTCGGTGCGGCCGGCTCCCACGAGCCCGGCGAGGCCGACGACTTCGCCGGCATGGACGGTGAAGGTGACGTCGTGAAAGGCGCCGTCGGCAGTCAGCTCGGAGACCTCCAGCAGGGCCTCACCGCGCTCAGGAGGAACCTCGCGCGGGTATTGGTTTTCAATCTCGCGGCCGACCATGAGGCGCACCAGCTCGTCTTCGTCCGTATTGGCTGGGACCTCGGCGATGAAGGAGCCATCGCGCAGCACGCTGATGGTTTCTGCAATGCGCGCCAGCTCCTCCAGGTGGTGGCTGATAAAGACCATGGCCACGCCCTTGGCCTTGAGTTCTTCGAGCACGGCAAAGAGTGCATCAACTTCCTTGCCGGTGAGCGCGGCAGTGGGCTCATCCAAGATGAGAATGCGCGCGTTCATGGACAGCGCCTTGGCGATTTCCACGAGCTGCTGCTTGGCCACGCCTAGCTCGCCCACCGGCATGTCTAGGTCCACGTCCAAGCCGATAAGGTGCAGTGCCGCTTGTGCCTGTGCCCTGAGGTGCTTGCGATTGACCAACCCAAAGCGGCGTGGGGTGCGCCCAAGCATGATGTTCTCGGCCACGGACATGGTGGGCACAAGGTTGAGCTCTTGGTGAATGGTGGCGATGCCCAGTGCCTCAGAGGCCTTGGTATCTGGGATTTTTACCTCTGTGCCATCTACCAGGATGCGGCCGGAATCTGGCGCGTGTACACCGGCAATCATCTTGATGAGAGTGGATTTGCCGGCGCCATTTTCACCCAGCAAGGCCTGCACTTGGCCGCGGCGGACGGTGAGGTCTACCCCCTTAATGACCTCTACCGGGCCAAAGGATTTGGTGACATTATCCAGGCGCAAAACGCAGTCACTCATGGCGTGGCTCCATCAAGTTGGTGGGCGGTGGACATGCGTGGGATATAGCGGGTTTCTAGCACCTCGCCTTCCGGTTGGTGCTTATCATTGATGGCCGCGATGAGCTTGGCCGTGGCGGTCTCGCCCATTCTGGCAACATCCTGGTCAACCACCGAGATAGGGGAGGGTTGGAAGCGCAGGTAGATGAAGTCATCGAAGCCGACGAGCGCGATTTCTTCTCCGATGCGCTTGCCCGCATTATGGCAAGCCTCCAGCGCGCCGGCCGTCATCATGGAATCGCCGGCAATGAGCGCGGTGACGCCTTCTTGTAGGAGTGCGAGGGCTCCTTTATAGCCCTCGCGGTGGCGGTAGCTGCCGTGGTGGATATGGGTAGGCATGCCGCGGGTGGCGGTCTTGAAAGCCTGCAGGCGCTGGCGGCCGGTGGAAGTTTCCTGCGGCCCGGAAAGGTAGCCGATGTGCGTGTGCCCCTTCTCCTTAAGCTGTTCCACGGCTTGCTTCATACCCGTGTGGGGGTCTGATAGCACTGCTGGAATCTGACCCAGGGCGCGGTCAATGAGTACGAGCGGGCGGTAAGCGCGCGCCTGCTCGAGCGCTTCTTCGGCGCCTTCGAGAGGTACCGCGATAATGCCGTCTACCTGGCGTTCCATCAGGGCATCGAGGGCTTTGACTAAGCGCTGCGGATCCTCGCCGCAACTGGTAATCATCGTGGCAAGCCCCTGCTTATCGGCGGCTTCTTCAATGGCTGCGGCCATTGCGGCAAAGTAGGCATTGTCTAGGCTGGGGATGACCAAGCCGATGGCGTTAGATCGGGAGCTGCGCAAAGCTCGTGCTTGGGCATTGGGCCTATAGTTGAGCTTGATGGCCGTGTCCTTGACGCGTTGGCGCGTGGACTCCGAGATGGCTGGGTTGCCCGAGAGTGAACGGGACGCGGTGGAAATGGATACTCCAGCAGCAGCGGCCACGTCCTTGAGGGTGGTTCCGGCCATGCTGTCCTCCTTGGTTTGGGCGTGTGAGCCGGCTTCCGGCCCTCCTGGGTGCAATCGATTGCACATTTGAGTTAAAGGTACGGCTATTTCCGTCTTTCTGTCAAGGGTGGGCGAGTCTATGCTGGTATCCATGTCTGACCCGCTCCTTGTTTTGGGCTCCCGCGTAACCCACGGCTATCCCGGCGCTATGCTGCGCTCGCGCCTCGACAAGGCGTTGGCGCTCTATAGCGGTCAGCAGATTATTGTCTCCGGTCATGGTGAGGCGGGGCCCATGGCTACATACCTCATCGAGCGCGGTGTGCCGGCCGAGCGGGTGGTGGTGGAACCGGAAGCAACGAGCACTAATGAAAATCTAGAGAATGCCCACCGCTTGGTCCCGGATGCTGTATTGCACGTGGTGACCAATGATTTTCATGTCCTGCGCACGGCGCTGTGGGCCTGGCACCTCGGCATTGCCGTGCGCCTGCATCCCGCGCGCACCCCGTGGCGGTTGATGCCGCGCAATTACCTGCGCGAAGTCCTAGCCACGCCACACTCCGCGGCGCGCATAGTGTGGCGACGGATGCGGGGATAGCGCTCCTGCCCGGTGCAGCGGCCCGCGGCCCATAGGTGCCTCCAGCCCCGAAAGAGGTTAACAAGCGGTTAACTCTACTGCGATGAGCAGCTGAAATAGAAGGTATTCGCGGGCGGTTATGCAAACGATTGACCTGTGCTTTGCCGTACTCCTAGGCTAAATCCAACGAAAGTTATAGCCAGAAAGGTCTTTGTTATGACCAGTGGAGCAGCGGCTGGCCCTGACGCTGACTACCCCAGCGTCGCACTTGCCCACGGCGATTATGCGGCTGAGATCGGTCTATTTGGCGGTGCACTCAAGGCGCTGACCTATCGCGGCGCACCCTTGGTAGAAAGCTACGAAAGCAAGCCGCCACTGATGGCCGGAGTGGTGCTGGCGCCGTGGCCGAATCGCACCGAGGATGGCTGGTTTGAATGGCAGGGGACCGCCCACCAGCTAGAGATCACGGAGCCGGAGCGCAATAACGCCATCCATGGATTCGCGGTGGATTGGTGGCGCGTCACGGAACGCTCGAACCACCGGGTGGCTCTTGCCTTTGATATTGAGCCGCGCCAGGGCTGGCCGTGGGCGATTCAACTAGAGGCCACCTACGCCCTCGATGAGCAGGGATTGCACCACCAGCTCACCGCCCGCACCGCGGAACCCGGCGAGGTTCCCTTCGCCTATGGGCTGCACCTCTACCTCTCCCCACAAGGGGCAGGGGCGGAGGAAGCGGTGCTCAGTGTGGACGTCGGCAAGCGCTACCTGCTAGGCGCCCGCAACCTGCCTACGGGAAAGACGGAGCAGGTGCGCATTGTTAATCAGCCCATCGCCGAGGTGGACTGGGACGATTGCTTCCACGGCGAAGGCCCACTGACGGCCGTGTATTCGGCCGGTGGAAAGGGTGTGCGCCTGGAGATGGGCGAAGGCCTGAACTGGGTGCAGATGTTTACCCCGGCCGATTTCCCACGGGCAGGCGGCCCCGGCAAGGCATTGGCCGTGGAGCCGATGAGCGCGCCGCCGAATGCGCTGCGCAGCGGGGAAGACCTCGTGCGCCTGAGCGCTCAGAACCCGCAGAGATTCACGCTGCGCCTTGCAGCAGAGAACAATAACTAGAAAGGTCAGCCATGGAGACTGCTGAATCCGTATTGAGGCTCGATGCCTCCTGGGTGGACTACTTCTTGGTAGCCATCTACTTCCTCTTCGTACTAGGCATCGGCTGGGCCGCCAAGGCCCGAGTGTCTAGCTCCATCGACTTCTTCCTCTCCGGCCGGGGACTGCCCGCCTGGGTGACCGGCCTGGCCTTCGTCTCGGCCAACCTAGGTGCGGTGGAAATCATCGGTATGTCCGCCAACGGTGTGGAGTATGGCTTCCAAACCATGCACTACTTCTGGATCGGCGCCATCCCGGCCATGGTCTTTTTGGGCATTGTGATGATGCCGTTCTACTACGGCTCCAAGGTGCGCTCGGTGCCGGAGTTTATGCGCAAGCGCTTTGGCAATGCCGCGCACCTGGTCAATGCGATTTCTTTCGCCGTGGCCCAGCTGCTGATTGCCGGCGTGAACCTGTACTTGCTGGCCACCATCGTCGAAGCCTTGCTGGGCTGGCAGATGTGGGTATCGCTGCTCGTGGCCGGCCTCATCGTGCTGTCCTATATCACCCTGGGTGGCCTTTCGGCCGCCATTTATAACGAGGTCCTCCAGTTCTTCGTCATCGTCGCCGCACTCGCCCCGCTGACCATCATTGGTTTGAACCGCGTTGGCGGTTGGAACGGGCTGAAGGACGCGGTGGCCCAAGAATCGCACTTCCACACGTGGCCGGGCACGGACATCTCCGGCTTTGAGAACCCAGTGTGGTCCGTCATCGGCATCGTGCTGGGCCTCGGCTTCGTGCTTTCCTTCGGTTACTGGACCACCAACTTTGTCGAGGTACAGCGCGCCATGGCCTCCGATTCCATTTCGGCCGCCCGCAAGACCCCGATTATCGGCGCCTTCCCCAAGATGTTCGTGCCCTTCCTCGTGGTCATTCCGGGCATGGTCGCCTCCGTATCCGTGGCCGATTTGATAGAGGAGCGCGCGGAGCCCAACGACGCCATCTTGCTGCTCATGCGCGACCTTTTGCCCAATGGCCTGCTGGGCGTGGCGATTGCCGGCCTGCTCGCTTCCTTCATGGCCGGCATGGCCGCGAATATCTCGGCCTTTAATACCGTCATCTCCTATGACATCTGGCAGACCTACGTGGTCAAGGACCGCGAGGATGACTACTACCTGAAGTTCGGCCGCATCGCCACGATTATCGCCACCGCTATTGCCATCTTCACTGCGCTGCTGGCGCAGAACTTTGGCAATATCATGGACTACCTGCAAACCCTGTTTGGCTTCTTTAATGCGCCGCTGTTTGCCACCTTCATTCTGGGCATGTTCTGGAAGCGCATGACCCCGCACGCCGGTTGGTCGGGGCTGGTGGCCGGTACCGGTTCTGCCATTGCCTTCTGGTACGTCGCGTCCTTCACAGACCTCATCAACCTGCCAGGCCAGGGCACGGCCTTCGTGGCGGCTGGCGTGGCCTTCGTGGTGGATATCCTGGTATCCATCGTGGTCACCCTGTTCACCCAGCCCAAGCCGGATAGCGAGCTGGTTGGCTTCGTCTCTTCCGTGACCCCCAAGGACCACTTTGAGGACTACACCGAAAAGTCCCTGCCGTGGTACCAGCAGACCGTCCCGCTGGGCATCATTTGCCTGGTGATGGCCGTAGCCCTCAACGTCATCTTCGCCTAAGGAGCCCAACATGTCTGAGAAAAAGCGCGCGGGTGCATTCGACCTGCGCAACGTCATCGCCGCACTCCTCGGCCTCTACGGCCTGATTTTGCTCGGCTGCTATTTCTTCCTTGACCCAGGCATCAACCCGGATACCGGGCAGGCTAAGAACGCCAGCGATAACCTATGGGCAAGCCTTGCTTTGCTGGCCGTGGCCGCCGCCTTTGTGCTGTGGGCACGCCTGAAGCCCATCACCATCCCAGGAGAAAACTAATGGTTGAGATTACCTCTGCCACGCTTGCCGACGGCCGCGAGATCCTCTACTTCGACGACCAGCCCCACCCCGACCGCGTGCTTGTCGACGCCCGCGACATCCCCACCGTCGCCCCCGCTTCCGAAATGCGCCGGGATCCCCTAACGGGGGATTGGGTGGCCTTTGCCGCCCACCGCATGAACCGCACCTTCTTGCCACCGGCCAACGAAAACCCGCTGGCGCCCACGCGCGAAGGCCAGCTCCCCACGGAGATCCCCAGCCCCAGCTATGACGTGGTGGTCTTTGAAAATCGCTTCCCGTCCTTTGCCACCACCGCGGACATCGAGCATCCGGAGGAGGATAACCTGCTCGGCATGGTGCCGCGCCTTCCCGCCCGCGCCCGCTGCGAGGTGGTCTGCTTTACCGAGGACCCAGCCCTATCCTTCAAGGACCTGCCGGAATCGCGCATCCGCACCGTCATCGAGGCCTGGGCTCACCGCACCGCCGCGCTATCCCAGATCGACGGCGTGGAGCAGGTATTCCCCTTTGAAAACCGCGGCGAGGAAATCGGCGTGACCCTCCAACACCCGCACGGCCAGATCTACTCTTATCCGTTCCTTTCCCCGCGCCTGCGCTCCATCGTGGAATCCGCCCGCACCTATGACGGCGATCTCTTCCATGAGCTCCTCGATCGCGAGCGCGCCGCCGGCACCCGCATCATCGCTGAAACCGAGCACTTCACCGTCTTCGTTCCCGCCGCCGCCAAATGGCCGCTGGAAGCCATGGTCCTGCCCAACGAGGAAGTCCCCGATTTTGCCGCGCTTTCCGACGCCCAACGCGCCGACCTCGCGCCCCTCCTCAAGAAGCTGTACTCCGCCGTGGACCGCTTCTTCGATGGCGTGGACAAGACCCCGTATATCGCCGGCTGGACCCAAGCGCCGGTGGACGAGGCACTGCGCCCCGGCATCCGCATGCACCTGCAGCTCTTTTCGCTCATGCGCTCGCCCGGCCGCATGAAGTACCTCGCCGGTTCCGAGTCCTCGCAGGCCGTGTGGATCAATGACACCACCCCGGAGCGCATCGCCGCCCGCTTTAAGGAGATCTGGGATGCTTAACTGGATTGACACCCGCAGCGATGCGGAGCTTGTCGCCGCAGCCCGCGACCTCTTCGCCGCTGCCTTCTCGGACGCGTCCGAGCCCGCCGGCGTGTGGGCTGCTCCCGGCCGCGTCAACCTCATCGGCGAGCACATCGATTACGCCGGCGGCGCCTCCATCCCCTTTGCGCTGGAACAAAACACCGCCGTCGCCGTCGCGCCCCGCACCGATGGCCTTCTCCGGATAGCCTCCGAATACGACGGCAGCGTTGCCCAGGCCAGCCTCCCACTCTCCGAAGTCCGCCCCGGACACCCTTCCAACTGGTCCGGCTACGTTGTCGGCACCATCTGGGCCGCCACTGCGGCGGATGTCCTGACCTGCACCGGCCTCGATATTGCCATCGTCTCTGATGTCCCCGTCGGCTCTGGCCTGTCCAGCTCCGCCGCCCTTGAGTGCTCCGTGGCAGTGGCCGCCTACGAGCTCTGCCACGGCAACGCCCCCGATGACGCCGCCCGCGCGCAGCTAGCCCAGGCTTGCATCCGCGCCGAGAACGAAGTGGTTGGCGCCTCTACCGGCGGCTTGGACCAGAATGCCAGCCTGTTCGGCCAGCGCGGCAAGGCGCTATTCCTGGACTTTTCCACCGGCGCCGTCGAGCGCGTGCCGTTTAATATCGAGGCCCAGGACATGGTGCTGCTCATCGCGGACACCAATGCGCCGCACACGCTTTCCGACGGCCAATACGCCTCCCGCCGCGGCATCATCGACGCCGTCCAGGCTGCCGCCGGCCGCTCCATCCGCGAAATCCCAGATGCCGTCGCCTTCGCCGCGACCGTCAACCCCCAGGAGGCTGAACTCTACCGCCGTCGCGTGCGCCACGTGGTGGACGAAACCGACCGCACCCTGGCCGCCGCCACCGCGCTCAACTCGTCCGACCCGGCAGAGTTCCGCCGCCTCATGCGCGAAAGCCACATTTCCCTGCGCGACCTTTACGAAGTCACCACTCCGGAACTCGACTCCGCCTTCTCAGCGGCCGGTGAACTCGGTGCCCGCATGACTGGCGGCGGCTTCGGCGGCGCCGTCATCGCGCTCATCCCGCGCTCCGCCGTGGAGTCCACCGCCCAGGCCATTTACGATGCTGCAGCATCCCGCGGCTTCCCAGAACCCACCTTCTTGGTGGCCCGCCCGGGAGACGGCGCCCGCCGCTTGGCTTAAGCTCCGCCTCCTTCCCAGCGCGCCTCTCGTCGTTAGGTCCATACTGATCAGGCTGATCTGAAGACTGGGCCGCCTCAGATCGGCCTTAACTCCCTCAATTCGGCCTGATCAGATCAGTCCTAAGCCTGCCCCCAAGGCCCAAAGCGTTCGGCTCACAACGCCGAGAGAGCTTTCTGAATCCCCTCGCACAGCGTCTCGCGAGACTGCTTCATCGGATGCGCAATCGCGCGCAACCCCATGTACGCAATCTGGTCGGCCGCCCGATTCAGCGGATCGCCCGCATGCCCGAGCACACGGCGAATGTCGACCTCGCATTGGCCTTGGATATCGCCCCAAGCTTGCTGGAATCGCGACCGCGCACCTGAAGACACCCCTCGCCACGTGCGCCCCGGCCGCGATGCTTTAGAGCCGCGCTTATGCACAATCTGCTCGACCGCCTCCAAAGCGGCTACGGAATCGGACTCAATGACCGCCTTGCGCGCACCCACCTTGAGCAGGTATTTCAGCGCGAGCGTCAGTGCTTCGAGTTCGAGCTCATCGGTGCTCGCCTTGGTTTCTCGAGTTCGCAATCGGTAGTCGCCGTTTCCCGCAACGAAGCACATCGACCCCTTGAATACGGTATCCGAGGAAGCATCGGTGGCTATGCGCACCACGTCGCCCTCGGCCCACGAGGAGGCGCGCGAGAAGTTCGGCCACCAGTGTGCTTTCGGCGTCTCTACCTGTGTCGCTTGCTTCTTTTTCGGCGCCTCACCCATCTTGCGGGCCTTCCGGGCGGTCAGGCCGGCTTGTTTTCTGCGCACAGAGCTCGCGCTTTTCGAAGCCCTATTTTCTCCCGCAAAGCTTCCCGTCACCGTGAAACCGTCAGCCGTGAGTGCCGCTCGCAACGCATTCTGCCTGCGACCAGTGACAATCCACACTCGTCCGTCGAGTCCCTTGAGCGCGCGTTTGACCTCGCGCACGGCGATATCGACGATATCGCCCTTCTTCGTTTGGCCGCGGCGCACAAAACGCGTCTGCTTGGTATTGACCGCGATGACCCAGCCTTCGATGGTGCCGTTGGGGGCGGAATCCCAACGCTCGTCCCAGAGCGCGACCGCAACATGGATTGGTGCCGAGACCATGTCCGAGGTGATCTTGCGGGTGCCGTAGGTACGCGATTGCGTACCGGTTAGTTCTGAGAGCTCGATGGGTTCCATTATCTCTAGTAAAGCACGGTCAACCGCGCTGCTGACTTATCCCCCACACCGCCGCTTTGAACTACTTCTCCTTAGGTCGAATGTGATCGAGCCGATCTGAGCGCAACCCGCCTTCAATTCAGCCTCAACGCCCTCAATTCGGCCCGATCACCTTGGACCTAAAGTTCCGCCCCTCACTCAAGGTCCTCGGAAATTCACCTTCCTGAGCCTCATGAAGCGCGCCCCGCCCCGCCAGCCGCGAGGATGAAACCATGATTACAGATCACTTCATCAACCTTCGTTACGCCGGAGCCGAAAGTCCGCACCATTTAGCCCTCCAGCGCGGTGAGCTCACCCAGATAGCGCCCTGGATCGCCGTTCCCACAGCCACCTGGAGGCAATGGGTGCGCCATAAACAACAATTCGCCAAAGTAGTCGCTGCCGGGTGGAGCACCCACCGCGCCGTCCTCATCAGCAAATCGGCCGCGCGGCTATGGGGAATGTGGGTGATTTCTAGGGAAGGGGAGGAGGTGGAGTTAGCGGTGCCTTCGGGAAGCGTTCCCCCACGCAGACTCACCGCGAAAGGCTACCGGTACCGCCGGGTAAAGTCCCTCCAAGAATCCACGGTGTCGATAGCGGGTGTGCGCGCCACGAATCCTGCCCGCACCTGCCTCGAAATCGCCCGGCTACACGGATTCCCAGATGGCCTGGTAGCTACCGATTCTGCCCTCAGACAACACGACGTCACCACATATGACTTGCACGAAGAACTAGCAAAGATGCGGCGCACGAGGAGACAAGCAGCCATGCGTAAGGTTATCGAGCACGCGTATGGCGGATCGGAATCGCCCTATGAGTCCTATCTGCGAGCCCTCATTATTGAGCGTTTCCCGCAGGCGAAAATTGAGCCGCAGAAACCGTTGCTCGGGAAATATCGGGCGGATCTCTGCCTCGATGGCTGGCTGGTGCTCGAGGTCGATGGCGATGCCAAGTATGACGGCACCTATGGCGAGGCACCCGCCCACGTGGTCAAGCAGCAGATAAAGAGGCAGCGAGCGCTAGAAAACCGCGGATACGTGGTGCTGCGCTTTGGCCCCAGCGATATGAAAGCGCCGGACGAGGCTTTGCGGATAATCGCTAGCCACCTGGGAAAACGCGGCAGTAAAGTAGCCTAGATCACCCCCGCGCCACCCCACAACGCATAAAAGTTGTTGAACAAAAGGCATAGCAACCTTTAAGATGATGCGCATCACAAATTAATGCGACCTGCATCACGAAAGGTGGAATCTAGTGAGTGCTGAGACATCACACGCCACTCCGGCGCAGGCGGGGGACAAGACCCCGCCTAAGGGCCTCGGCGCCATGGCTGGTGCCATGTTCCTTATGGCCACCTCCGCCATCGGTCCGGGATTTTTGACCCAGACCTCGGTCTTTACCGTGCAGATGGGCGCATCCTTCGCGTTTGCGATTATGCTGTCCATCCTCGTTGATATCGCCATCCAGCTCAATGTGTGGCGAGTTCTCTGCGTGACCGGCATGCGCGCCAATACCTTGGGCAATACCGTGCTCCCTGGCCTGGGCTGGGTGCTTGCCGTATTCGTCTTCATCGGTGGCGCGGTCTTTAATATCGGCAATATCGCCGGATCTGGCCTGGGCATTAACGCGATGCTGGGCATCGATTCGCGCATCGGCGGCGTCATTGCGGCAGCCATCGCGATCTTCATCTTCCTCTCCAAGAAGGCGGGCATGGCGCTTGACCGTCTCGTCGCGGTCCTGGGCGCGGTCATGATCTTGCTTATGCTCTACGTTGCTGTGGTCAGCCAGCCACCGGTGGGCGAGGCGCTCAAGAATGCCGTCGCGCCGGGCGAAATCGATTTCTTCGTCATCACCACCATCATCGGCGGCACCGTGGGCGGCTATATCACCTTTGCTGGCGCGCACCGCCTCATCGATTCCGGCCACACCGGCGTGGAAAACGTCAAGAACATTACCTATACCTCGGTAAGCGGCATCGTGGTCACCGGCATCATGCGCATGCTCCTCTTCTTGGCGGTTCTCGGTGTGGTAGCCACCGGCGTGGCGCTCTCGGACGACAACACCGCGGCCGATGCCTTCTACAATGCCGCCGGCGAGTTTGGCCTGCGCGCCTTCGGCGTGGTCCTCTTCGCGGCCGGTTTGTCCTCGGTTATCGGCGCCGCCTATACCTCGGTATCCTTCGTGACCTCCCAGGATACCTCGACGCGCACCCGCAATATCCTCACCATCATCTTCATTGCGGTGTGCACGGTGGTCTTCGTGGTTATCAACTCCGCGCCGCAGAAGTTGCTCATCTTCGCCGGCGCCATCAATGGCCTGATCCTGCCCATCGGTTTCGCCCTCGTGATGTGGGTAGCCTGGTTCCGCCGCGACCTCCTACAGGGCTATAAGTATCCCAAGTGGTTGCTGATTATCGGCGTCCTGGCGTGGGTACTCACCATCTTCATCGGCTTCAATGCTTTCTCCGGCATTACCGAGCTGTGGGCATAATGCAGACCCCGGAGCAGGTGCGCGAGTATGCGCGCAGCCATGACATGGCCACCATCGCCGGGCATGCCCGCGGCTTCATGCAGGCTAACCTGCTGGCCGTGCCGCAGGAATACGCGTTTGATTTCTTGCTCTTTGCCCAGCGAAATCCCAAGCCATGCCCGATTGTGGGCGTGCTGGAAGAGGGTCAGCACACCTCCGAGCTGCTGCCGGGTGGGGACATCCGCACCGATATTCCGGCCTACCGCGTCTTTGAAAACGGCGAGCATACAGCCACGCTTGCCGACGCCACCTCGTACTACACCCCAGACATGGTCAGCTTCCTTATCGGTTGCTCTTTTACCTTCGAGACTGCGCTGCAGGATAACGGCATTGAGGTCGCGCACATTGCTCAGCAGCGCAACGTGCCGATGTTTAAAACCACGATTCCCACCACCCCGGCCGGTATCTTTTCCGGCCCCATGGTGGTCTCCATGCGCCCGATTCCGGCTGCGCAGGTCTCCGATGCCGTGCGGATTACCTCCCGCTACCCATCGGTCCACGGCGCCCCGGTCCACGTGGGTGACCCGGCGGCCATTGGCATTGAGGATTTGAACCGCCCGGACTTTGGTGATCCAGGCGAAGTGCCAGAGGGCTGCCTGCCGGTCTTTTGGGCCTGTGGTGTGACCCCGCAGGCCATCGTGATGGAATCTAAGCCGCGCTTAGCTATTACGCACGCGCCGGGCCAGATGCTCGTGACCAACGCCCGCGATCAAGACTTCCTTATTCCTTAATCGTCCAGCACGGCGAGGATTTTCTCGCAGGTATTCATGAGGCTGTCATGTGCAAGCGTGGCGGCCTCGTGGCGTTTTCCATCCGCGATGAGCGTGGCCAAGGTGATATTTCCTTGAATGTGGTCCGCATGTAGCTGCGGGTAGCGCGGGATGGCCAGCAGGAAAGTGAGCCGCATGCGGGCGAGAAGGTTATCCATCTGATCATTGAGCGTAGGCGAGCCCAGCGCGGCGACCAGCGTGCGGTGGAAGCGCTGGTTGATGGCGGAGACTTCCTGGTGCTCGCCGCGTGCCGCGTAGTCGAAGGCGGAGGAGGTGAGGGTGACGAGCGAGGGGGCGTCGGCAAAAGCGCCCCACCGCACTGCTGCGGGCTCGATGGCCGCGCGGGCGGCAAAGAGGTCGCGGATATAGTCTGCGTCGGGCGTGGCGAGGAAGACGCCGCGATTGGGGATGCGCTCGACAATGCGCTCCGCGGCAAGCCTAGTGAAAGACTCGCGGAGGGTATTGCGCGAGCAGTGAAAGCGCTCGGCCGCCTTGACCTCGCTGAGCTGCTCGCCCGGCTGAAACTCGCCGGCGGAGATGGCCTCGCGCAGCTCGGAGGCGACAGACTGGGAAAGCATGACCACAACTGTACTAAAAAGTTATGCACCTCACATTGAAAATGAGGTACATAACGATGGTGTGAGCGCTAATCGATGGTCGCGATGACCTTGGAGGAATCCAGACGGTCACCTTCTGCGGCAAGGAGCTTGATGGTGCCGCCGCGCGGAGCCTTGATGGCCGATTCCATCTTCATGGCCTCGACGGTGGCGATGGCATCGCCCTCGGCCACGGTATCGCCGTCCGCAACGTT
The DNA here is from genome assembly GCF_030229345.1 of Corynebacterium tuberculostearicum. Taxonomy (GTDB): domain Bacteria; phylum Actinomycetota; class Actinomycetes; order Mycobacteriales; family Mycobacteriaceae; genus Corynebacterium; species Corynebacterium tuberculostearicum_G. Next base: position 34,909 of record NZ_JASPGP010000011.1, read on the forward strand.
CCAGGCCACGAGGTTGGCCTCGAACGGGGAGGTGACCGCATTGTCATCGGTGGACTGTGCACCGGCCGAAGACGGCGCGGTGGAGGCAGAACCACCGGCCGAGCCGGCGCCCGGCGCGGCGAGGAAGTCCACGGGGACGCCGACGTTGACCAGCTTGCCGTCGATTTCTACGGCCACAGTGCGGCGCTGGGTGTAGATAGCCTCGACCTTTTCCACCTGGTTGGCGGCAGACGGGCGGTAGTTGTGATCCACCCAGTCCGTAAACACACCGATCTCGGAGGCGCCGGCGGCAGCGGCATCGTCTGCTGGGGCGGCGGTGCCGATGAGTGCAGGCTCATCCATCATGTCGCGGTGGAACGGCAGCACGGTGCGCACGCCGGTGACGGTGAACTCGCGCAGGGCAAAGCGGGCGCGGGCCAGGGCGATTTCGCGGGTCGGGCCCCACACCACCAGCTTGGCAATCAGGGAGTCATAGTACGGCGGGATGATGGAGCCAGAGCGCACAGCGGAATCAACGCGGATGCCCGGGCCGGTCGGCGGCTCGAAGGAGACGATGGTGCCGGGGCACGGGGCGAAGCCATTGAGGATGTCCTCGGCATTGATTCGGAACTCAAAAGCGTGACCGTGGGACTGCGGATCCTCATCGAAAGACAGTGGCTCGCCGGCCGCGATGCGGAACTGCTCGGCGATGATATCGGTGCCGGTGACTACCTCGGTAACTGGGTGCTCGACCTGCACACGAGTATTGACCTCGAGGAAGGAAATGGTGCCGTCCTCGGAAACGATGTATTCCACGGTGCCGGCGCCGGTGTAGCCCACCTTGGAGCAAATGGAGCGCGCGCCTTCGATGATGCCGTTGCGTTGGGCGTCGGAAAGCGCGGGCGCCGGAGCCTCCTCAATGAGCTTTTGGAAGCGGCGCTGGGTGGAGCAATCGCGGGTGCCGAGCACGCGCACATTGCCGTGCGTATCGGCCAGCACCTGGGCCTCGACGTGGCGCGGGTGGGTGAGGAACTTCTCCACGTAACACTCCGCTCGGCCGAAAGCCTCCATGGCCTCGCGCCCAGCGGAGTTGAACGCGCCCTCAATCTCTTCCATATTGTCCACGACCTTCAAGCCGCGTCCGCCGCCGCCATAAGCGGCCTTGATGGCAATGGGCAGGCCGTGCTCTTCGGCGAAGGCGCGGGCCTCCTGCCAGTCATCGATGGGATCGGAGGTACCCGGTGCCAGCGGCGCGCCAACTTCCTCGGCCACGCGGCGCGCAGCGATCTTGTCGCCGAGCAACTCGATGGACTCCGGCGACGGGCCAATCCAGATCATGCCGGCCTCGGTAACCGTGCGGGCAAAGTCGGCGTTCTCGGACAAGAAGCCGTAGCCCGGGTGGATGGCATCGGCACCGGCGCGCACCGCGATATCAAGCAGCGCGGGCACGTTCATGTAGGTATCGGCTGCGGTATTGCCCGGCAGAGCATAGGCTTCATCCGCTACCTGGGTATGCAGGGCGCCAGCGTCTGCTTCGGAATAAATGGCGATGGATTTAATGCCCAGGTCGCGGGCGACGCGGGCGATACGCACGGCAATCTCGCCGCGGTTAGCAATGAGGACGGTCTTAATCTGCATTCTGTTCTCCAGTGTTCAAGGCTTGGGGTGCTACGAGTTCAAAGTTCACGCGCGCGCCGGGTGGCAGCTGCGCGGCAATATCGATATCTTCTTCCAATACGGTGGCGATGACGGGGTAACCGCCGGTCACGGCGTGATCACGGAGGAAGACCACGGGCTTGCCATTGGGCGGAATTTGGATGGAGCCGGCGACCATGCCCTCGGAAGGGAGCTCGCCGTCCTTGACGCGTTCAATCGGTTCTTCGCCATCGAGGCGCAGACCCACGCGGTTGGAATCCGAGGTGACGGTCCATTCGGTATCCAGGAAGGCGGAAACATTATCGCCAAACCAGTCATCGCGCGGTCCGAGCACGCAGCGCAAGGTGGCGCGAGTTTTGCCGTCGGAGCTTTCGCGCACGCGCAGTGGGTTAACCAGCTGGGCGTCGGTCATGCCGGTAGAGCGCGGCAGCACGCCGATGACATCGCCGGTGGTGACCGGGTCCGGGCCCAGGCCAGAAAGGACGTCGGTGGCCGCGGAGCCGAGCTCGGATTCGGCGATGATGCCGCCGCGGATGGCCACATAATTGCGCATGCCCACCGTTGCGGGGTCTACCGTGACGGTTTGCCCGGCCGTGACCAGCACGGGGCGAGCAAGGTGAACCGGCATCTCGCCGAGGCGCACACGCGCGGTCGCGCCGGTGACGCAAATGACGGTATCGGTGAGCGCGTGGAGCTTAATGCCGCCGATATTTTCCAGCACCGTTGCCCCGCGCGGGTTGCCCACGGCCACGTTGGCGGTCGCGGCCGCGGCGCGGTCGGCAGCACCGGAGGGGGTCACGCCGAGATCGCCCACACCTGGGCGGCCCAAGTCCTGGTAGAGGGTAAGCAGGCCGGCATCGATAACCTCCATGCGCGGCAAGCGGGCAGGGGCGCGCTTCGAGCGGGCAGAGTGATCAACAAGCTCCGGCAGCTTATCCACGCTGCGATAGCGCACGCGGTCACCGGGCTGCACCAAAGCCGGCGGGTTAGCATTGGAATCCCACATCGGCGTATTGGTGGTACCCAGCAACTGCCAGCCGCCCGGGGAAACGCGCGGGTACACCGCGGAAAACTCGCCCGCGATACCTACGGCGCCGGCCGGCACCGCGGTACGGGGACTGGAGCGGCGGGGCACGGCTCGCGCCTGGGAGGGCTCCGACGGCGCACAGTAGGTAAAGCCAGGGGCAAAGCCACCGAATGCCGCGGTCCACTCGGTAGAGGTATGCCAGTTAATGAGCGCTTCGCGCGAAAGGCCCAGCAGGTCCGCGGCCTCGTCCACATCCTCGCCGTCATAGAGCACATCGATTTCTACCGTTCGGGCCTCCGCAGCCGTCGCGGCGGCAGGGGAGAAATCCTGCAGGAATTCCGCTGCATCGCGCGCCGAATCCGGCGCTTCAAACGTGAGCAGCAGGGTGGTGGCGGCCGCGATGCAGTCCACCTGATTCTTCAAAGGCTTGGCAGAAAGCGCCGCGTGCCAATCCATGACCTGGTTCAATCCATCCAGGTCAATGAGCAACGCGCGCGTGCCCACAAAATTAATGTGCATTAGATAAAGCTCCGAATCTCGATGCCTTCTTCCCGCAGGCGTTCAACCACGCCGCGCAGCAGCTTCACCGCGCCGGGCGAATCGCCGTGGGTGCATACGGATTGCGCATCCACCTCGAGCTTCGTGCCATCCACGGCCGTAATCGACCCGGTCTGCGCCACCTCAAGTACTCGCTGCACCACCTCATCGGCGCTGCCCAGCACCGCATTGGCCTCCTTGCGCGAGACCAGCGTGCCATCGGGGTTGTAGTTGCGGTCCGCAAAGGCCTCACGGATGACGGTAAGCCCGCTGCGCTTGGCGACGTCCACCGCTACACCCCCTGGCAGCAGCATCACCGGCAAGTCCCCAAAGGCCTTAATGCCCTTGATGACGGCTTCTGCCTGTGCCTCATCTTTCACGATTGCGTTATACATCGCACCGTGCGGCTTCACATAGGAGACCTTGGTGCCATTGGCACGGGCCAAAGCGTCGAGCGCGCCAATTTGGTAGGTCACCTCGTCTGCAAGCTCATCTGGGTTGTAATCGATAAAACGGCGGCCGAAACCTGCGGCGTCGTTATAACCCACGTGCGCGCCTACGGTCACGCCTGCTTCTGCTGCCGCCTTGAGCGTGCCGGCAATCGAGTGTGGGTCGCCCGCATGGAAGCCGGTAGCCACGTTTGCGGAGGACACCATTTCCAGCATCGCCGCGTCATCTGCGACCGGATTGCCCGCAGTGGTTTCTCCCAAATCCGCATTGAGATCGATATGGAGCGAGGACATTCAACACCGTCCTTAAGATTGTTGAACAATTCGAATGCCCTTTAGTGTAACCCTCGCCACTGCCATTTGTGAAGGCGGTTACGTTTCATTTACCCGCGTGCGCACCCCCACCCAGGCACGAGAAAACCGCCCCGCCCCGGGTACGAGGTCCGGGAGGAGGCGGCGTGGCCTGCTAGAGCCCAAGGGTCCGAAGGTTCTAGCTTGTGCAATCTTTAGCGGCCGTAGTTTTGGACAGCGTAGAGCTTGCCTTCAGAGTTAATGGCAACGCCGACTCCGATGGTCTTGGCGCGTGGGTCCAGCATAATCTTGCGGTGACCCGGGGATTCGTACCAAAGCTTGACCAGGAGGGCATCGGAATAGTCGCTCCACGCCTGCAGGACATTCTCGCCACCAGCTGGGATATTGGCAGGATAGTGGTTCCAGTGCTGTGGGCGGTGGCTGAGCTTATCCGCGCGCACCAGCTGGTCGGCCCAATCTTGAGCCAGCCCATTGAGTGCGGCATTAGCGCGAACCGGGCGCAGGCCGTGCGCCTGGCGGTATTCGTTGGTGTGGTTGATGATGCTCTGCACGCGATTGGAAGCCGGGGCGGCGGGCTTTGCTGCTGTGGCCGGCGCGGCGGGAAGGTTTAGCGTCGGCACCGGAAGGTTCGCGCCATTAAAGTTGCCCGAGGAACTTAGGGAGCTGGAGGCTTCAGCAGGTGCAACGAAAAATCCCACAGCGATGGCTGCTGCAAGGGCAGGGGCTACAAATTTTTTGGTGGAGAAGCGAATAGTAGGGGTGAACATGAGCGGAACCTTTCTTCTGTAACCTGGCGGAGAATCAGGCGGGAAACTGGGAGAATCAACAGAAAAATCCGTTCCCCTTTGTTGAAAAGTTAATCAATTCCAGCGGATAAAATCGACTTGAACAGCAATTATTAGAATATTTGAAGTTGATGTTCCGTATAACTAATTACTTCTTAGTTATTTCTCGAACTGAGTTAGGAAACTCCTGAAATCCCTCAGTCGGTTGCGTATTTCTCCTCCCCAACGGGGGTGGTTTCTAGTCAGTATCTTAGATTCTCGGAGAAGCAGTACGTACTTGAGTCATGAGGGTGGAGTTTTAAGTCAGGCATAGGCAAACTCGTCCGTTTCTTGGTAGAACCTATAAAGATCGTGAGATTTACTGGGTTGCTTAACCTCTACCTGTCCTTTGCTTCTATGGGTGTTGCCCGGCAGTTGTTTCTCGGCGTCGTTGTGCGCTCGGTGAACGGGGTTTAGAAAGAATAAAAAAGCGCCCGGCGATGAATCGCCGAGCGCCACATTGAGCAAAGTATTATGCCTTTGCGGGCGTTTCTGTCCCTTGAGAAGCTGGGGCAGGAGAAAGAGCCGAGGAAATGATCTCGGCTGCTTCCTTGCGGGTTTGTGCGCCATAAAGCTGGTTGCGGAAGTCTTCCTTCATAATGCTGCGCGCCAGCTTGGAGAGTAGTTTGAGGTGTTGCTTGCCGGCATTATCAGGTACAGCGATAAGGAAGGCAAGGTTAGTCGGTTCCTCGCCTTCTCCCCATGTAATACCTTCGGGTAGGCGCGCAAAGGCAAGGGTGGGCACTTTCACGCCGGCCGAGCGTGCGTGTGGAATGGCCACGCCGTGGCCTACCCCGGTAGAACGGGTTGACTCGCGCTTTAAGGCAGCCCCAGCTACCGCCTCCATATCGGACATGCGGGAGGAAGTAAGCTTCACCATGGAGCGAATGACCTCTTCGCTAGAAGAACCCAGGTCTTTATCGAGGCTAATCGTATCGACAGCAACAAGCGGCTTATCCTTGCGCTGCGTCAATCCCACTAGCAGGAGAATAAGGCCAGCACAGACAGCGATGCCGGCAAGCATGGCGATAAAGAAGCCAACGACGTTATCTACCGCGCCGAGCACCGCGACGATCGGGCCGCCGTGCATGACGTGGTCTTGTGCACCGAAAAGACCGGCGAGCGCGCCGGCTACGGCACCACCGGCAACATTGGCGGGGATGACCTGTAGTGGGCGTGCAGCCGCGAGCGGGATGGCGCCTTCGGTGATGCCGAAGAATCCCATGAACAACGCGGCGATGCCCGCATCATTTTCGGCCTTGGTAAACCAGCGGCGGCGCAGGAGCGTAGCTACGCCCACGGCGAGGGGAGGTACGGCAATCGCACATGCCGCCATGCCCATCGGCGCCGCATTGCCGGCCGCGATCATACCGCCGCCGAAGAGGAAGGCCGTTTTATTGAAGGGGCCACCCATATCGAAGGCGATCATGGCGCCCAGGATAAGGCCCAGCACGATGACGGAGGAGCCTTGCATTCCAGCGAGATAGTTGGTCATTGCCTCGAACGCGGCCGAGACCGGCGCACCAATGAGCAAGATGAAGATGAGCCCCACGATGAGCGTGGTGAAAATCGGGATAACGATGATGGGCCAAATCGGTGCGATGAACTTGTGCACCGGAATCTTCTTAATGGCAAGAGCCACATAGCCGGACAAAATACCGGTGACAATGCCGCCCAAGAATCCGGCACCTGCCTCAGAACCGTAAAGCGAGCCGGTGGTGGCGATGAGTCCGGTAATAAGGCCAGGCGCGAGGCCTGGTCGGTCCGCGATGCCTACCGCGATGTAGCCAGAGAGCACCGGAACCATCAAAGAGAACGCCAAAGCGCCGAGCTCATTGACTGTGTTCCAGAAGCTATCTTCCGGAATTGCCATGCCCTCAGGCGTGGGCGTGCCGCCGATGGACAGTGCCACCGCAATGAGCAGGCCACCGGTGACCACGAATGGGATCATGTGCGAGACGCCGTTCATCAGTGCCTTGTACAAGGTTTGGCCTACGCTATTTTTCCGAGGCGTCTCTTCCTCCGTCTTCTCGGAAGAGCCCTCCCAGCGCGAGGCACTCAAGGACCTGCTGAGCAGTTCCTTTGGGTGTTTGATGGCCTCGTCCACGCCGGTGGCCTCGAGACGCTTGCCGTGGAAGCGGTCCTTGGAAATGACCGTATCGGCACCAATGACAATGGCGTCGGCTTCGTCGATGTCTTGCTTGCTAAAGGTTCCCTCGACGCCGATGGAACCATGAGTTTCAATCTTGATGCGGTAACCCAGCTCTTGGGCTGCGGCCTCGAGGTTCTCGGCCGCCATATAGGTATGCGCGATGCCCGTCGGACACGCCGTGATGGCGAGGATGAGGGGCGATGACTCTGTAGTGCTCATGACTCTCATTAAACGGCAATCGTTTGCGTTGACACAAGAGGAGGTTGCCTACTCGATGGCCGGTACGCTGGAGGCACTCCGCTATAGAAAGGGAACGCTCGCTCGTGAGTAAAGCATCGCCGGATAATATCTTGCTCTACCTGCCGAAAAAGCAGGAAGATCAGGTGCGCGACATTTTTGCCGGTCTTGCTGAGCGCGGCTTTCCAATCCAGCAGCAACGCCCGCACATCACGATCACTTTCTCCCCGGAAATGCAGCCGGAGGTGGTGGACTTGGCGGCCCAGCTGCTGCCGGCAGTCATCCCCGCAGATTTTCGCCGGGTAGGAAACGTCATTTTTGGCACCAAGCGCAAGCAGACCGTGGCCTGGCTCCTTGAGACCACTGATGAGCTAGAAATTGCTGCGAGAAAAATCAGTGCCGCCAACCCAGACGGGCGAGGGTCGCGCTGGACCCCGCACCTGACCATGGGCTTGCGCCTGCCGCGCGAGGAGGTCCCCGGCTATATCCAAGCGATGAACGAGCTCACCTCAGCGCACTTCAAGGAACTTACCGCCGTCGAGGCTGCCTTTTGGCGGCCGCGCACGCAGGAAAAGACCCTTCTAGCAGGGACTTAGAGCAAGGCCTGCAGCGCGCGGGCAACGCGCAGGACGGTCAGGTCTTCGCCCGGCTTGCCGACGACCTGCACCGCATCACCCACTCCTTCTTCCTCTTCGCCGCGTAGCGGCACGGTAATAGCTGGCCATCCGAGCACATTGAACGGCTCGGTCCAACGCCGCAGGCTCGCGGCCGATTCTGCGGTATTGTCTGGGGTGATATCGGACCACTTGAGGGGGCCGGAGTCGAGGGTAGGGGTGAGGATAATGGAGGCGTCGCCAAGCAGAGCAAGTGCTTCCTCGCGCAGCTTCTCTACGCCCTGTGCAGCCGCGTCATAGTTTTCCTGGCTGATATCTTCTCCACCCAGAACGCGCTGCAAGATAACGTCTTGGTACTTATCGCGCTGATCCAGCAACGGCCGGTGGACGTCATAGACTTCCTTCAGGCGCATCGGCTCATAGAGCTTGGCCGTAGCGGCGATGGTTTCTTCCAAATCTACGCCCTCGCTGAGTGCAAAGTCCGAGGTTTCCAGCTTCGCCAAGAGCTCAGCAAAGCGTTCGCCTTTGGCCTTAAGCGCGGTGACATCAATAGATGAAATGTCCTGCGCCGTGGCCGGTTCCTCATCCGCAGTGGCGATAAAAGCCTGCTCAATTAGGTCAACGGAGCTGGCAAAGAAACCAATGCAATCGAAGCTGGGGGCAAAGGGGAAGACCCCTTCTACCGGAATCAGCCCGAAGGTGGGCTTAAAGCCCAAAACGCCCTGGCAGGCGGCCGGTACGCGCACCGAGCCAGCGCTATCGGAACCAACTGTCAGGTCGAGCGCACCGCACGCCACTAAAGCGGCGGACCCGGAGCTAGACCCACCGCCGCATACTTCGGGATCGCGCGGGTTGATAACGCGTCCGTACGCGGAGGCATCGCCCAAAATGCCATAGGAAAACTCCTGCAGGTTCGCCTTCGCCACCGGCAGCGCGCCCTGGGCCGTGAGACGCTGTACCACCGGCGCGTCTTTCACAGGTGTGCAGACAGCTTTGACCTTGGAGCCACAGGTGGTTGGTACGTACGCCACATCCACAATGTCCTTGAACGCCACCGGCAGCCCCTTGAGGGTCGGCGAAAGATCCACCGCGTGTTCATCAAACGGGATGATGGTAATCACCGCATTATGATTCTGCTGGGCACGGTTTAGACGATCAGAGACAGTAGGCATAAGGGGAGCTAAGTCCTTTCAGCATCGGAGACTAGCGATGCTAGCGGGGTAGATAGAGTATGCAGATGTTACTACCGTACATCAGAAACTGGTGAACAATTTTCCAAGTCTAGGCAAAACACCGCCTGCGTGGTGTCACTTAACAAAAATCCCCAGTGCATCCCACGCAAGCCAGCCTCCTTCGCGGAGAGTGAAAACCAGCTGGTTTTCTCCTTCCTTTAGGGTATCTTCGGCGAGATCAAACTCGATTGCTGCGGGGCGCAGCGGGGTCGGGTCCCCGCTGGCATCGCCTTGGCGTGATCCCTTCGTTGCGCCCTGTGGGAGCTCTACTTGTTTATGGAAGTCATTAACAGTGACGTCGAGAATGCCGCCGAGCTTGGTGGTGTCAATGAGCCATAGCGCCAGTGCCGCCTTCCCGGTGGGCTTATCCAATTTCACCGTCCACTTCAGCGTGTAGGCCTTGCTTCCCGCCCACTTATCCCCGGGGCCGGGGAGGAGATAGGGGACGTCGGCAGGCGTAGCATCCGGTCCAACAGTGATTGTCTGGTCTGGGTGCGCGGTGACGATTTTCTTGTAGTCCTTTGGAGAGTACTGAAACTCCGTGCCCTTTCGGTCAAAGGAACCAATCGTAGCTAGCGCTGTGCCAGCAGTGACCGAAGGCAGGGAGGTAAACGTCGCCTTGCCAGAAGGAGAGGACTCAGCACCGGCAGCATCAACCACCTTGACATAATAAGACCACTTTTCACCGGCAACATCGCGCCGGGAGTGGCGGAAGAAGGGAAAGATGGTCTTGCCCAACAACACGTCTACACCATTGGGATCAGTGCCAATGACGCGGTAGTGATCCAAAACGACGTCCCAGGAGGCAGGCTCCCAGGTGACGTAATTTTCCATGAGCTGCGGCTCTGCCTGAACACCGGTTGCGGCTGGCGGAGCAGCAACCGCACCAGGAGCTGGGGCAGAGGAATCCTGGTCAGAAGAACTCTTGCGGGAAGAACCGCGGCGAGAGGAAGAAGAGGAAAGCGAGCTAAAAAGTCCCATGATGAATTGTCCTTTCGGGGTTTAGAGGGAGCGCAGCGTGTGCTCGCCGGCATTGGTGCGGAAGGAGAAAGCAGTCTCACGCGGGGCGGTATCATCGCGCTCGATCCAGGGCACGACGACGAATTCGGAATCGAGGTGTTCGCGGGAAGCGCGCACCTTGATATAGCCACGACGCTTATCCATGGCCTTCACATATGGCTTTTCCAGCCACTCGGTGCTCTTGGAGCCGGCGAAGCCATCGCCATCGGAAGCAATGGAAGTAGCAACCAATTCCACGCCTACAGGCTGGCCGGATTCGGATTGGATTTCAGCAGCACAGTGCTGATGAATATCGCCGGTGAAAACAATCGGGTCGCTGACGTTGGATAGGGATTCGATAAGCTGGCGGCGCGCCGCGGGGAAGCCGTCCCACTGGTCGGTGCTATCGGCGATCGGTACGACGACAACGCTGTTGACCACCACGTTCCACTGTGCCGGGGAAGTGGCGAGCTTATCGTTGAGCCACTGCTCCTGCTCCGCGCCCAAGATGCTGGCGTCTTCTGCGGATTCTTCGCGGTATTGGCGGGTATCGACCAGATTGAAACGCATTAGCGTGCCCACGTCGAAGGAATCATAGATGCGGTTATTGGGGCCTTCGGGAAGCGCGGGCGGGGCAACCGGCAGATTCTCGTAAAAGGCACGGTAAGCAGCCGCGCGCTGGTAAAGGAAGTGCTCGGCTTTGGTGCCAATCTCGGACCAATTACCGGCGTAGTTATTTTCTACTTCGTGGTCATCCCACACAATCGCCATCGCGGCGCGTGCGTGAGCGGCCTGCAGGTGCTCATCGGACTTAAAGAGCGAGTAGCGCAGGCGATACTGTTCCAGCGTCTCCACCTTGGCCTTGAAAACATCAGGCACGCTTGCGCCTTGGCGCCAGAGATTATCGCCTTCCACAATGCCGTATTCGTAGATGTAGTCGCCCACGAAAATCGTCATATCCAGGTCCGGTTCCTGCGCAATGTGTTTCCACGGGGTGAAATAGCCGTGGTACCACGCCTGGCAGGAAGCTACGGTGAAGGTGAAATTATCCACCTTTGCGTCGGGCGCGGGCAGAGTCTTAAACCGACCTACTGGGCTCACCTTGCCATCCACGCGGAAGCGGTAAAAATACTCAGTGGCGGGCTCCAGCCCAGTTACTTGCGGGTGCACCGAGTGCGCCAGCTCGCGTTGGGCTAGTGCTTCGCCTTGCTTGACGACGTCCCCAAACCCCTCATCCTTCGCAACTTCCCACCCCACGCGAACATCGCCGTCGGTCATGCCACCGTGGCCATCCTCGGCCAGCGGTTCAGGGGCCAGGCGCGTCCACAAGATCATCGAATCGTGCCGCGGCGTGCCCGCCGCTACACCTAGGCCAAAAAGCTCCGAATCCTGCGGCAGTTCACCGCCTTGCGACGATCCCCATGAACTCAGACTCGACTGTGCACTCGCCTTGGTCGGTGCATTAATTCCCGCAGCCACTGCTGCGGCCGAAACACCAGCAATCTGCAGGAAATTACGACGATTAAAAGAAGAAAGACTTTTTGAATAAGGCATACAAAGCTCCGTTAAAAGGTCTATAAGGAACTTTTCCAGCCTAAATAGCCGCAGTGAATCGCTGGTTAATTCTGCGGCAATAGTAAGAGAACGTCAGTAACCACCTCGCTGCCATGGATCGTTCTCTCGGCAGTACTCCGGGGAGTTTGCGTTCACGCAATCCGCCCACCATTTATGTGCTCGCATGTGCTCTTCTTCCACCTCGCCGGTTCGTGTCATCGCTGCGGGCAAATCCGAATCTGAACCCCCGTTCCCGCTGCCCGCCGGGGAGGAACACTGAGATGGATCGGAGACGTAGTGATCCGTTTGCGGGCACCGGTAGGGGTACTTTGACATCTGCTCGTCGTGGAGGTTCTGACATTCTTGCGCCCAACGGATAGTTCCATCGCTGTACCAGCCGTTGGTGGTCCAGCTACCGCCGCCATAGACGCACTCGGTAAGGGTGGGTTCTGCGGTGGATTCGGCGGTGTTCGTTAGGGGAGCGTCGGCAAGCGAAGGCTCAGCTTCCGATGTCGGCTGTGGCTCCGAAGAGGTCGTTTCCGGGGCAGAACTTGTGGAACTAGAGCTGATAGTAGAACTATCGGCCGTGCTTGAGGTGCTAGGCGTCGTCGTTTCTTCCGGCTGTGACTCCGGAGAGGAACAGGAAGCTAAAGAAAGTATCACCGTTGCGACAGCGGCGATGTAGGAGAGAATCTTCATAATCTATGGATAGTAGACAATGAGAAAATAGCTGGTGGCGCTAAGTGGGGTGTCCTGCGCAACACCAAGGAAGTTGAGGCATGCTTCCCACTATGGAGCGCAGGATTCATCAACTACATTTAAAGCCATGACTTCCACCACCTCCGAGCCGCCAAAGCTCCAGCCCAGCTCCTATATTCCATTGATGTTCGCACTGCTTACGGCAGTGTTTGCCTTCCAGCTCAATGCGTCGATGCTTTCGCCTGCCTTGGCGACGATGGAGGATGAGCTGAGTGCCACCACCGCACAGATTGGCCTAACGCAGACGGCCTTCTTTACGGCCGCGGCATTGTTCTCGCTCTTCCTACCGCGCTGGGGCGACCTTATCGGTCGTAGGAAGGTCCTCGTCGGCATGATGGCGGTTGCTGCGCTGGGCTGCGTGGCTTCCGCCGTCGCGCCCAACGTCGCCGTGCTGCTCATCGGCCGCATCATCCAGGGCGTGGCCGGGCCGACCGTCCCTCTCTGCCTCATCATGCTGCGCCAGCAGGTGCTCAATGAGAAGCAATACGCACTGCTGCTGGGCATTGTGACCTCGGTAAATGGTGGTATTGCGGGCGTGGATGCCCTGGCCGGCGGCTGGCTGGCGGGCAACTTTGGCTACCGCTCGGTCTTTTGGACCATGGCAGTACTCTGTGCCATCGCGGTAGTAGCAGTGCAGGTATTTACCAAGGAATCCACGGCCACCGAAACCCCGCGCATGGACTGGGCGGGTGTGCTGCCCCTGGCCGTGGCGCTGGGTTGCGTTCTCACCGCATTCAACGAGGCCGGCAAACTTGCCGAGGCCAATTGGTTCCTCGTCATTATCCTTCTTCTTATCGGTGCCGCCGGCTTCTGGGCCTTCTGGAATGTGGAGAAGAAGGTCGCCGACCCGCTCGTGCCGGTGGCTTACCTTAAGCAGCGCCGCACCTGGGCACTGCTTTCTACCACGCTGCTTACCATGACCGGCGTCTTCGCCGTAATGAACGGCCTCATTCCGAACCTCGGCCAAGACCCAGACGCCGGCGCCGGCATTTCCGCCAGCACCATTTCCTGGGTCACCCTGACCCCGTACGCTCTCGCCGGCCTGGTCTTTGGCCCGATTGCCGGTTGGATGGCCTCCAAGCTGGGCTATAAGTACGTCCTGCAAACCGGCCTCATTGGCACCGTCGTCGGCCTGATTATTTCCATCTTCGTGGTCGGCGCCCCGAACGCATGGACCCTGCTCTTCGTCTCCATTTTCTTGGGCGTAACCTACGCCGGCATTGCCAATATCATGCTCAACGGCCTGGGCATTGTGCTTTCGCCGGCCGATAACCAGGGCTACCTGCCCGGCATGAACGCCGGCGCCTTCAACCTCGGCGCGGGTCTGTCCTTCGCCGTGTTGTTTGCGGTTTCTGGTTCCTTCGAGCACGGCTACCGCGCGGGCATGATCGCCGGCGTCATTATTCTGCTTGCGGCCCTTGCCCTGTCCTTCCTCATTCCTCGCCCGGAGTCCATCGATGACACCGTGGCGGCCGTCAACGCCCGAAAGTAGGCTCGTGGCATGACGCGAAAAATCATTCTGGACTGCGACCCCGGCCACGATGATGCAGTGGCCTTGCTTCTAGCTTTGGGCAACCCCACCATTGACTTACTGGGCATTACCACCGTTGGCGGCAATCAGACCTTGGATAAGGTCTCCCACAATGCCCTGGTGGTCAAGGAAATCGTCGGCCACCCGGAGGTTCCGGTGTACGCAGGCTGCGATCGCCCGCTCGTGCGCCCGGTCGAGGTTGCCGAGGCCATCCACGGCTCCACCGGCATGGACGTCGAGGGCGTCCAACTTCCGGAGCCAAGCACCGCGCTTGCCGACGCCCACGCTATCGACTTCATCATCGACACCGTCATGTCCCATGAGCCCGGCACCATCACCCTGGTGCCCACCGGCCCGCTTACCAATATCGCGATGGCCGCGCGCAAAGAGCCGCGCATCGTCGAGCGCGTCAAGGAAGTAGTACTCATGGGCGGTGGCTATCACGAGGGCAATTGGTCCCCAGTCGCCGAATTCAATATCAAGATCGATCCTGAGGCCGCCCACATCGTCTTCGAAGAGCCCTGGCCCGTCACCATGGTGGGCCTCGATCTCACCCACCAGGCGCTTGCCACCCCAGAGGTCGAAGCCGAGATCAAGGCGCTAAATACTCCCGTCTCGGAGTTCGTCGTGGGCCTTTTCGGTTTCTTCCGCAAGGCCTACCAGGCCAACCAGGGCTTTGATAACCCACCAGTCCACGACCCGTGCACCATCGCCTACCTCATCGATCCGGACATCGTCCAGACCCGCAAGGCCCCCGTCCACGTCGAGCTCGCTGGTGCACTGACCACCGGCATGACCGTCACCGATTTGCGCGAGCCTGCCGACGCCTCCTGCCACACCCAAGTCGCCACCACCCTCGACCACGCCGGCTTCTGGCGCCTTGTCACCGACGCCCTCAAAAACCTCGCCTAGGCCGCCTTTTTCTCGCCTCCGCCGCGCGGGAACCCAACTTTCAGCCACGTTATGGCTCCTGAACCACCAGGTTGGGGCCACAACGTGGCTGCTTTGTACTCCAATGATTCACCTCTCCTTGGCTTGTGTCTTTGGGAAGCCATTATGGAGTTTCGTGTGGTTCTAATCCAAGGAATTCGAGACTCGGGGCCACAAGGTGAAGCGCTTCCTGGCGAAACTCACGAATTGAGGTTTCGAGACTGATGCTAGCGAAAGCTACTGGGTGTCCGTCGAGGAGGAATGAAATCGTCTCATCCTGTAAGTTTCGACCCGAAGAAGCGTAGAGCATGATGCCCTTTGCGGTTTTCCATTCTCCGCCGAGCGCTTCTTGGCTACGTAAGTAGGCGTAAAGCTGATAAAGGTGCGGGCTCTTCAAGGATTCGTTTCCTACGCGATTCTCAATAAACATATTCGTGAACTTGGCATCAATAACTGTAATTTCACCTTCTGGTGATCGCAGAATGATATCTGTCTGCATACTCGGTAATTGTCTGGGCGTTTGTTGAGCATCCCAGTGCAACCATTCTCCGCTGCTTACTTTCCAACCGATAGGGCTGAGGTGGTATTGAAACAGACCAAATAGAGCCTTTTCGAAAAGCTTTCGGAGCTCGTGTTGCGTGAGGTGCTTTCTGCTGAATCGAGTATGGGCGTCATCCCCACGCGCGGGCACGGCTAATTCCAAAAGCAGTCTGGCTACTGCAACTGGTTTCTTATCTGCAGGAGAGAGCCTTCCACGAGGGAAGGCTGTCGATTTCGGCTTGGAAACTCCCATTTGAGTAAGTCTTCGAGCAAGCACCTTGCACCGGTGCGCAGCATCGCAACTGCTTACGTCTAAGAGCATTTGTGCTGCATATTCGAGGGCGTACTTAAGGAATTGGTTAACTTTGCTATTGATGGTGAGTTCATTGAACTCACAGGCAATGAGTCCCTTTTCAAGGAGTTGGTGGCGAGTGGTTTCGTACATGTCAATTCGGCCTCGCACCCGAGTTATATTTCGTTCGGTAAGGGTGAAACCAATGCTCAATTCTCTCCGAAAACGCCTTTCTACAGCGTCACACAGCATCGTTCCGATCAGCTCTGGAAGCTCAACACCCGCGTCTTCCACCGAAGCGTTGGATATATGCCCATCAATAAAAGACTGCGAGGCGTATAGCTGGAGCATCCATACACTTCGAATAGAAACGTATATGTCTTCCGGTTGAGGGGAACTATCCGTTGAGGACATCGAGGGCCTGCTCTCGCTTCGCAGGATTGTCGAACCAATACTCTGCTATGAGCGGCTTGAGATCCGAGGCTACTACCTGGTCAAACCATTCCATAGTTGCATCGAAGGAACTGTCTGCAAGCTTTCGGCGTGGAGTAACAAAGCTGTGTCCGATTAGGTAGTCATCACCGAGATTGAAATCGTCTCGGATCAATTGATTGACCTTTTCGATCCTTCGCGCGATTTCACTGAGAGCCTCGTCATTGCGATTACGGTTGGAAACACAAAAATTCCGCCAAGTGGATCCCAACTGCGGTACGAGATTAATGAAAGCGAACCTACGACGTAAAGCCATATCTACCATGGCAAGGGACCTGTCTGCTTGGTTCATCGTGCCGATGACGTAAAAGTTATCGGGAAGGAAAACTGCTTCTCCTTCTTTGCTATAAAGCGTGGTAAGCGCATTTTCAGGGTTTCTTTTGTCAGCTTCCAAGAGGGTAAGCATCTCACCAAAAATCTGCGCTGGATTGCCGCGGTTGATCTCTTCAATCACCACTACGTGTGGATTGGAGTCCTCCTTAGCTTTTTCCACTGCTTGGAGGAATGGGCCATCTTTTAGTTCAAGCTTCCCGCTACTGCTGGGACGAAAGCCCTGAACGAAGTCTTCATAAGAAGTAGAAGGGTGGAATTGGACGGAGGTGACTACATCTTCTGCGTCTGACTTGCACAAGATATATGCCAAGCGACGTGCAAGCCAAGTCTTTCCCGTACCCGGCGGGCCTTGAAGAATCAGGTTTTTCTTTTCCTTCAGGCGTTCCAGCATTAGTTCGAGATCGTCTTTCGGGATAAAGCATCCGTCTTCGATAATTGCAGAAATGGTATAGATGTCTTCTTCCGACGAAGACTCTACGGTTTGGGCAGTAGCATCGGTTGGTTCTTGGTTGAAAACCCATGCTTCGTAAGACAATTGGGGAAAATTAGCCGGTTCGATCTCGGCAGTAGTAAGCCAATCTCGGATTTCATCGAGTGTAAGCAAATAATCTTTACCCGTCGAAACATTTTTCTGAATATTGATTCCAAGCGCGGAGTCTTGGGCAAGATACTTGGTGATGACTGAATCGAAAGTGAGGAAATAGCGGGGACGTGCCCAGAACAATGCCATGGTGTATGCCGTGATCTGGCGGTCTTTGGTCATCACGTCGAAATCGTGTATAAACTGAGCTCGATTTTCGGGCGTATCCGATTGGCTCACCGCGAGGGCCGAAGCGAAAAGGCTCCAGCTATTCTCCCAAAAACTTAGATTAATAACATCTGACGGCTTCGTAGCAAAGCACGAGCGTAAGTTGTTGAGTTGGGGCAGTCCCGAAAAATCCGTTGGTGCTGGGGCTTCAATTCCGAAGACGGTTTTAAAGGCTTGGCAAATTGCCACCTTATTAGATGCCGAAATTTGCCGGTTAGCAACACCGAGGATGGTAAAAGGATCCATATCAGTAGCGGGCACTTCTTCATCATCTATGTGCCATTTCCATAGGTGCTTGAACCGGAGCGGGCGTCCTGAGATTTCAGCAGTCTCTTTTAGTTTTTCGAGTAGCTCCGCGCGGTTGTTTTTGAAGGCAAGAAGTTTGGTGGCGAGTTCTGCGAAAAATTCCGGCCAGTCAAACGACGGTGACAATGGAGTTTCAGAGGAAAAGTCAGGATCTCCCATGCCTTGGATGACGGACTCTACTCGGTCAAAGGCATGGTTCCGAGAAACTTGGCAGATAGTAAGCAGTGAAGTTAGAGATCGTTGGAGGTCTATTCCTAGGTCATCGCGATTGAAGAAATCGCTTGACCAGTTGATCGGTCGGACGTGCCGCATCTCTTTTGGCTCATGAGGGCGGTACTCGTAATCGCCGGAGACATAGCCAAAATAAACTCGCCCTTTGTGCAACTTGCTCGGCATCAGAACCAGGTCGCCTACCTGCATTTGGTTCTTAAACCGGTTGAGTTGAGAAGCGTAGCTTGTGGATGTTTGTGCTTTGAGATCTGGGTGCTCTCGCACCATCGAGGCCTTGATGGAGTCTAAGGTAGTTTGCTTATTCACCTCTGGGCCATAGTCCATACCGGGAATGCCTAAGTTTGACTCTAGGGCTTCCTTTTCTCGTTCACCTTTGCGGCCTGCGCGTAGCACCCAGAAAAAGTCCGCACTAGATTCTTCAGGAAGTTCCTCTTGCGGGCCCGAATCGACTTCTCGTTGCTTATGCGCTTTGGAAATAAGCTCGTCGATTTCTCGGATCTGATGTTTTCCTAAAGGGTATGGGTTGGAAGCAAGCCAAGTGGCGCCCTCGGCAGTCAAGGAAAAGGACCCCGGTTTAGAGGAACTGACAAAACCTATTTTTCTTGCATT
The DNA here is from genome assembly GCF_030229345.1 of Corynebacterium tuberculostearicum. Taxonomy (GTDB): domain Bacteria; phylum Actinomycetota; class Actinomycetes; order Mycobacteriales; family Mycobacteriaceae; genus Corynebacterium; species Corynebacterium tuberculostearicum_G. The sequence goes on from NZ_JASPGP010000011.1 coordinate 53,312, forward strand.
GAACACTGCCCATCGTGTCCGGTCCTCCACAACGGATCTGCTCTTGAGCTGGCGGTGAGCTTGTCCTGGAAAGTCCACTTCAGCAATTTCTTGAACGTGTTCGAATAGTTCAGGGTAAGCGACTACTGACGTACCCCGCATCGTTTCTAAGACGACGGGAAGAACGGTTCTCCAAGAAAAAGATTGCTGCGGGGTAGTCATCAGTGCATCCTTAGAAATTCGAGTAGGGGAATTTCAATGATAGTAGGACAGCTCTCTATTTGAGACTTGTCCATCTCTGAAGATTTGGGCTGCCTAAAATTAGAAGTGAACAACCCCAACCCAAGGAGCCACCATGAACCACCACAGTTTCCGCCACATCGTAGTGATGGGAGTATCCGGCTCGGGGAAGACAACGGTGGGGGAGGCGTTGTCGCCGTTGGTAGGTCTGGAGTACCGCGATGGCGATGATATGCACCCCAAGGCCAATATCGACAAGATGGCTGCGGGTACTCCGCTCAATGATGCGGACCGGGAGCCGTGGTTGAAGCAGATTGGTCAGTGGCTGGCGGATAGGCCAGAAGGTGCGATGGTGGGTTGCAGCGCGCTGAAGCGCAAGTACCGGGATTTGATTCGCGAGTACTGTCCAGCCGTGGTGTTCGTTCACGTGCATGGCGACTTTGATGTGCTGCATGAGCGGATGCAGCACCGGCCGGGGCACTTTATGCCAGCATCGCTCTTGCAGTCGCAGTTCGATACCTTGGAGCCGCTGGAAGAAGACGAAACTGGCCGCGTCTTTGAGGTGACGCGGCCAGTCGAGGAGATCGCCCAGGAGGCAGCGGCCTGGATTAAGGCTGGTGCTTAAAAGAGCGCTGCTACACCGTAGAGCACCAAGACCAAGGCAAAGCCGATGACGGAAATCAGAATTTGGTTGACCGTCCAGGTCTTCAGGGTGGTGACCGTGTCCATGCCCATCAGGCGGCCGACGAGCCAGAAGCCGGAGTCGTTGACGTGAGAGCCGAAGACGGAACCGGCGGCGGTGGCCACGACGATGAGGGCGAGCTGTAGCTCGTTGAAGCCGCCGGCCTCCACGGCGGGAACCATGAGGGCGGCAGCGGTGGTGAGCGCAACGGTCGCCGAGCCTTGGGCCAGGCGCAGCGCCACGGCGATGAGGTAGCAGGCAAGGATAACGGGGATGCCGAGGCCGGAAAGCGAATCGGCCAGGGCGTCGCCAATGCCGGAGGTGCGCAGAACGCCACCAAACATGCCGCCGGCACCGGTGATGAGCACGACGGAACAGATGGGGCCAAGCGAGGAATCGATGAGCTTTTCCAGCGCGGTCTTTTCCACGCCGCGGCGCAGGCCCAGGACCACGAGTGCAATGAGCACGGTGATGAGCAGTGCGATAGGCGTCTGGCCGAGCATGACAAAGAACCGTACCCACGCGGCGTCGGCATCGATGGTGCCATAGGATGCCAAGGCATTGAGGCCGGTGTTGAAGAAGATGAGCACCATCGGGATGAGCAGGAGGGCAATCACCGTTGGGGCAGAGGCCGGCTTAAGCGGCTGTTCTTCCTCAGAAAGCACCGGGCCGGCGATGGCATCAGTAACCTTGAGGGGGAATCTCTTGCCGGAAAGCAGGCCGAAGCGGTAGCCGGAAATGTACCAAGTAGGCAGCGCAAGCAGCAGACCAACGAGGAGGACGAGGCCGAGGTCAGCGCCGTAGAACTCGCTCGCCGCCACAGGGCCTGGGTGCGGCGGCAGGTACACGTGCATGACAGAAAACGCACCGGCGGCCGGCAGACCAAAGGCAAGGACGGGGCCGTCCAAACGGCGAGCAACGGCGAAGATCACCGGCAGCATCACAATCAGGCCGGCGTCGAAGAAGATAGGAAAGCCCATGATCAGCGATGCCAAGCCCAACGCAAGGGGTGCTTTGGACTCGCCGAAGCGGTGAACCATGGCGTCGGCAAGCGATTTAGCGCCACCGGAGGCTTCCACCAACCGGCCAATCATGGCGCCCAGTCCCACCAGCAACGCCACCGAGCCCAGAGTGGAGCTAAAGCTTTCGGTCATGGTGGGCACAATGCCCTCAAGTGGAATGCCCGCGGCCAGCGCCGTAAGCGCCGAGACCACCAGCAGGGTGAGAAAAGCGTGGAGCTTGAAATAGATGACCAGCACCAAAATCACGGCGATGGCGGCCACCGCAATGCCTAGCAGCGGGCCGGTCGACAGGGTGGGTTCCCACGTATCCATAAAGCGGGCTCCTTTTCTAATGCAAACCTTTGAATAACGGAAACGTTAGCAGCCGCCCCGTTTGCCGACGCCCCCTTCCTCCAAATGCGACCCAGCCGACACCCCCGATGGGGCTGGGTATATAAAAATCCCCTAGGCGCCGGTGCAGGAACCTAGGGGAGGGTGCAGGCAGTTTAGTCGAACTGGCCTTGGATGACAGCCGCCGCATCCAGCGGGGTCACGTGGTAGGAGATAGGGTTCTGGTTGGCGCCGGCCATGAGCGCGCCGGCGCAGGAGTGGCCCGCGCCCATCATGTGGCCCAGCTCGTGGGCGATGGTGCCCTGGACTGCCTCTGGGTATTGGGCATTAGGAATCTTGATGAAGACCATCTTGTGGTCCGGGTAAGCGGCACCCTGCACGTAGCCGTTCGGGTCCGGCTTGTAGATGATGGCGACGGTGTCATCGTCAGCCTCGGAAGGCTTTACTTCCTTCAGGGAAGCCTTGCCCTTGAGAGCCTTGTTCCACTCGGCTACCGCGGCATCCAGCTGCTTGCGGTACGGGAAGTCGCCGACCACCTTGTACTCCAGTACGCCGTCCTGGAAGTAGGGCTTTACGGAGTCCTCATCGTGGAGGATGGAGGGATCCGGGACCGGCTTGCCATCGTTAGCCAGCTTGGTGATGGTCTTGCAGGTGCTCGGGGAGATGAGGGAGCGAACTGGGTCGCTCTTAGCGCTAGCGGCCGGTGTGGCGACGGTGCCAAGGATGGCGGAAGCGGCCAGGGTGGCGGCAGAAAGCTTCTTGAAAGAAGGCATAGGCAGTGAGTTACCTTTCGGTTGATTTTAAGGTTCGCAGAGTGCATGTTTCCCAGCAATATCCGTGGTAAACGGTATTATGCGGGTCTCTTATGCGTGTGAGCATATATCAGTTTCTTATTGTCTGCAAAGGGAAAAATAAGAAACTGAGGAACTTACTGCCTCTTTACCGCCTTCTAGTTCAATCGCTGCCCAGTGGTGGTGCTAAACAAATGTACGCGGTCTGGGTCGGGGGAAACGTAGAAAGTATCGCCCACCGCATAGCGGCCGCGGGCATCAACCAGGATGCCGGTCTGTCCGCCCATCCGGGTCGAGGATTTGAGGACGCCGTCGGTGGAGCTGTTGCCGGCGGCGTCGTTAAGCTCGCCATAGACATAGGTCTGGTTGCCCAGCTCCTCGACGTGCGCGACGGTGAACTTTGCCCCGCCGTTGCCGGTATCGCTTAGCTGCCAGTCTTCCGGGCGGATGCCCACGGTAACGGTCTCCACGCCCTCAAAGTTGTAGTTGGCCAGATTGATGCGGGTAGAGCCGATGGTGAGCTCAGAGGAGTTATGGGTGAGGTCGTAGATATTCATCGCCGGGGAGCCAATGAAACCGGCGACGAAGACGTTCTGCGGGCGGTCATAAATGGTGCGGGTGGTATCCACCTGCTGCAAGACTCCGGCATTGAGAACGGCGACGCGGTCACCCATGGTCATCGCCTCGGTCTGGTCGTGGGTGACATATACGGTGGTGGTACCAAGGCGGCGCTGCAGGTTAGAGATCTGCGCGCGGGTGGAAACGCGCAACTTGGCATCCAGGTTGGACAGCGGCTCGTCCATGCAGAATACGGCCGGTTCGCGGACGATGGCGCGGCCCATGGCCACGCGCTGGCGCTGGCCGCCGGAGAGGTTTGCTGGCTTGCGGTCCAACAGGTCTTCCATCTGCAGGATCTTCGCCGCCTCGTGCACGCGGGATTGAATCTCGTTCTTCGGAACCTTGCGGTTTTCTAGCGCGAAGGACATATTCTGCGCCACGGACATATTGGGGTAGAGGGCATAGTTCTGAAAGACCATGGCCACGTCGCGGTCCGATGGGCTAACCCCGGTGACATCCTTGCCACCGATGCGGATGGAGCCGCGGTCGGTGGGCTCGAGGCCTGCCAGCATACGCAGGCTGGTGGACTTGCCGCAGCCGGATGGGCCGACGAGGACCAAGAATTCGCCATCGGCAATATCCAGGTTGAGGCGGTCAACGGCGGGGCGTTCCGCGTCCTTAGAGTAGATGCGGCTTGCGCCATCGAAGGTGACAGTAGCCATGGTTACCTTTCAAAAACTAGTGGGGAAGGGGAGGGGCTGCGAGAGCCTACTTATTGATGACGGTCTTAACCTGGTTGTCGTAGATGGACTGCAGGGTCTTTTGTAGATCGGTCAGCACCTTGGTGACGTCATCGCGGTTGGTGACGATCTTTTCGAAGGCGCCGCCGATTTCCTGGTCCGCGCCGGGCAGGAATACGCGGGCATTGTCCTGCGGGCGAGTTTCTGGCAGCTGCTTGATAGCCGTTTCGAAGTTCGGGTTTTCTTCCATGAACTTCTTCTGGTCCTCGTTGTCTACCGCGGTGGAGCGCACCGGCATGTAGCCCACGTTCTGAGACCAGTAGCAGGTGTTTTCCTCATTGGTAATGAAGTCAATGAGCTTGATAGCAGCCAGCTGGCGGTTCTTGCTGATGCCAGCCGGGATGGCAAGGCCGGCACCACCGGTGGGGCAGGCGCCGTCGCCAGTCGGGTTAGGCAAGAAGGCGGTGCCGAGCTCGAACTTGGCGGTATCGGTCAGACCCGCCAGGTCACCGGTGGACAGGACGGTGGCGGCGGCGCGGCCGGTGCCGAACTCCATGGCCATGTCATTGCCCACGTAGGAGTAGCCCTTCTTCTCATCAGTGATGTCCTTGAGCCACTCGACGGCCTTGATGGTCTTGTCATCGGTGAATTTCAGGTCCCACTCATCGGAGTAAGCGCCGCCCTTGGACCACAGCGGGCCCTGGAAGATCCAGCCCAGGTAATCCACGGCATCGCCCCAGCCAAAAGGCTTCATCTTGGAATCGGCCTCAGCCAGCTTCTTGGACCACTCATCCATCTCATCCCAGGACTTGGGGCCACGGTCCGGCAGTCCAGCCTTCTTCCACGCGTCCTTGTTGTAGAAGAACAGCGGCGTAGAACGGGCGAAGGGGAGGGCAAAGTGGCCGCCGTCGTACTTGTAGTCCTCGTAGAGCGGCTGTACGTAGGTAGACAGGTCGATGCCTGCTTCCTTGGCAAGGTCGTCCACGTTGGCAATCTGGCCATTGATGGCAAAGTTGTACCACCAGACGTCAGAAAGCACCACGATGTCCGGCAGGTCCTGGCCGGTGAGCGCGGCGTTGAACTTCTGCGCTGCTTCTTCGTAGTTCTTGCCGGCATCAACGAGGTTGACCTTGATGTCCGGGTTTTCCTTTTCAAAGCGGGAGATGATCTCCTTCTCAATGTCCTTGGAGGTGCCCGGGTGGTTGGACCACCAGGTCAGCTCGGTGACTTCACCGTCGCCGCCCTTGTCGTTGCCACCCTGCGGATTGGTGGACGAGGTGCCGGCACAAGCGGCGAGTGCGGTAGCAGAAGCGGCCGTGGAGGCCAGAGCGAGGAATTTGCGGCGTAGCATGTAGTTCTCCTTAATAAGCGTGGTTAAGGGGCGGAAAATAAAGCAAGCGGAAACGGCGAGCGTGGGTGGGGAAGAAGCCTTCTAACCCTTCACGGCGCCAGTGGTGAGGCCTTGAATCATGTACTTTTGCAAGGCTAGGAAGATGATCACCATCGGGATGATGGTGAGGATGGTGGCGGCCATAACCGGACCCCAGTTGGTCACGCCATCGTTGTTTTGCAGCATGGTCAGGCCGACCTGCAGCGGGGCGACGTCCTCGGTATCCGCCATGAGGAAGGGCCACAGGTAGGTATTCCATTCATTGACCATGGTGATGACGGAAAATGCAGTCAGCGTGGGCCACGAAACCGGAAGTAACACCTTGGTCAGCAGGCGGATGGGGCCGGCGCCGTCCATGCGGGCGGCTTCCACCAGCTCATAGGGCAGGGACAAGAAGTGGTTGCGCATCAAGAAGGTGCCGAAGGCCACACCGGCCAGCGGCACGATAATGCCCACGAAGGTATTGCGCCAGCCCAAGGAATTGACCAGGGCGTAGTTGGAAATGACGGTGATTTCGCTCGGCACCATGAGCGAGGAAATGACCAGCAGGAATACCAGGTGGCGGCCTGGGAAGCGCAGGATGGCCAGCGCATAGGCGGAGATGACTCCCAGTACAATCTTGATGATGGACAGCACCGCGGTAATGAGCACCGAGTTGCGCAGGTAGGTCCAGAACGGCACACGTGTGGTGGCATCGGAGTAGTTCTCGGTCTCCCACACTGGCGGGAGCCAATTGACCGGGTCGGTATAAATATCGCCCTTGGCCTTAAACGAGGTCATCAGAATCCAAAACAGCGGCAGGCCAATGAGCAGCAGAACCGCCAGGATGCCCAGGTAGCCGCCGATGAGCTTGGCGCGGCGGGTAGCGGGGGATTCATCCGTGACCATGTGAAGGGTAGAAGTAGCCATGTTGGGTTAACCTCGCTTATCCATGATGCGGACCTGGATCAGGGTGATGATGAGCAGGATGAGGAACAAGATGGTGGCGGCAGTCGCACCGTAGCCAGCACGGAAGTTGACGAAGGTCTCGTTGTAGATCTGGAAGACCAGCGTCTGCGTGCCATTGCCCTGCGGGCCGCCACGGGTCATGACGTTGATGATGTCGAAGACCTGCACGGAATTGAGCAGCACCGTAATAGATAGGAAGAAGGTGGTATTGCGCAGCTGCGGCATGGTCACGCGCCAGAATTTGCGCCAGCGGCCGGTGCCGTCGATAGCGGCAGCTTCATCCAATTCCTTGTCCAGGCCCTGCAGCGCCGCCAAGTAGATGACGAAGGTATAACCCAGGTTTTTCCACACAAAGGTGAAGGTCACCATGAACATGGCCCAGCCGGGTACAGCGTAGAAGTTGGGGGAGTCCACGCCGAACCAGCCCAAGAGTTCCTGGATGAGGCCAAAATTGGGGTCGAAGACGAATTGGAAGGCAATGCCAATGGCTGCGCCGGAGATGGCATAGGGGGCAAAGACCACCGAGCGCGCAAAGTTGCGGCCCTTAATGTTTTGGTTCAGCAGCAAGGCCAGCGCTAGGCCGATAACCATGGAGCCAATCACCGCGAAGAAGGTAAAAACCAGGGTGTTGAGCACGATGGTCTTCGTGTCATCGCGGCTAAACCACTCCACATAGTTATCCAAGCCCACGAAGGTGGAGGTGGGGCTGGAGATATTCCAATTGAAAAAGGAGAGGCGGATATTGTCCAGCAGGGGCCGGTAGGTAAATACGGCCAGCAGGATCAGGTTGGGAGCAAGCAGTGCTGCTGCCAGCAGCCATTCCTTGTGGCGGTTGCGCTTGGCCTTGCGGACAAGCGCCGCGGAATCACCGGGGCTTTCCGCTCGTGCGGGAGATGCGGTTGTAGTGCCGGCGCCACCGGCACCGGGAGAGTCTTCCTGAAAAGTCACTCGGTCAATCTAGGGCGGGCAGGTGACTCCTAGCTACACAGAAAACAAACAATTGATGAATAATAAAAGGCCAATGGGTTAAAGGTAGACGTGTCATCGAATATTCTATAAAGCCGCAGCGCAACCCCCTATGGCACTGGTCGCTCCACCGCCAAACTATGTCCGGCATTACAAAGATGCCCCGCTTGCCGACGCCCACCTTCCTCCCACCCCACTACACTGGCCCCCACAATCCACCGCGAGCCCACTAGGAGGAAGCAATGTCTGTCCCTACCGTTTGCAGCAACTATGACTCCGTCAAGGTGTGGCAGGAGCCGCTGTATAAGGATCTGCACCAGCACCCGGAGCTATCCATGCAGGAAGAGCGCACGCTGGGCATCATTAAGGACAAGCTTTCCGACCTTGGCTTTTACCAAATTGAAGTAGGCGGCGGCGTGGTCGGTGTCTTAGAAAACGGTGCCGGGCCAAGCGTCATGCTGCGCGCGGATTTCGATGGCCTACCGGTTAAGGAAGACACCGGCCTGGATTACGCCTCCACCGATAGCGCCGTTGACCAGGAAGGAAACACGGTCCCCGTCATGCACGCCTGCGGCCACGATTCTCACGTGGCCAGCCTGCTTGGCATGGGCGCGCTCATGGCGCAGGCTACCGACCAGTGGTCCGGCACCCTACAGCTCATTTTCCAGCCGGGCGAGGAGATTGCCGCCGGTGCCCAGTCCATGGTGGATGGCGGACTTGTGGACAAGGTTGCCACGCCGGACGTAGTACTCGGCCAGCACGTCTTTGCCAGCAACTTTCCCGCCGGCACCGTGGCGCTGGCCTCCGGCCCATTCATGTCCACCGCGGTAAGTATGGACGTCAAGGTTTATGGCCAAGGCTCGCACGGCTCCATGCCGCACCTCAGCGTTGACCCCGTGGTACTGGCCAGCGCCATCGTCATGCGTTTACAGACGGTCATCTCCCGCGAACTCAACCCCTCCGAATTCGGCGTGCTGACCGTGGGAGCCATCAACGCCGGCTCGAAGGCCAATATCATCCCCTTCGAGGCCAACCTAAAAATCAACGTGCGCGCTTATAGCGAGCAGGTACGCGATAAAATCACCGGCGCCATCGAGCGCATTGTCAATGCCGAGTGTCAGGCTGCCGGCAGTCCGCAGCCGGCCGAGTTCACTTATCACGATTCCTACCCGCTTACCAGCAACGATGAGGACACCACGGAACGCCTTAAGGAAGCCTTTGTGTCCTACTTCGGCACCGACCGCGTCCTTGATACCGAGTCCCTCACCGCCTCGGAAGATTTTTCCCCCATCGCCCGCGCTTTCGGCGTTCCCTGCTGCTTCTGGGTATTTTCCGGCCGCGAAGAAGAAAAGGATGTCCCCAACCACAGTCCGCACTTCGCTCCGCTGCTCCAGCCCACTTTACGAACCGGCACCGAAGCCCTTATCGCCGCTGCGATGAGCTACCTAGGAAACAACTAACCGACACGCAGCATTCGGCCGCACGGTCCCATGGTGTTTGCGGCCATGCCTTTTGGAATGCGCGCTGTATGAGGTGGCGGGGGTAGCCCGTAGGATCTATAACCGCGAATTTGAGCCATGCACCGCTTTCCGACGCCTTCTCCTTCCCCCACGCCCCAACCTGCAGACCCCTAAAACAGCTCCAACGCCCGGGCCTCGCTTGGGGCCACAGGGCGCTGGAACTGGTTCTCTCTATCTCTCTTGCGTTCTCTCGAACACGTAAATTAAAGATAACGCGCTAGGCTGCCATAGGTCTGGTATTTTCCTGTGAATATAGTGGCAATCATTTGGCGGAGGATAAAAAATAGCTCAATCAGCTTACGGGTATCAAGGTGGAGGCTTTTGGATCGATGAGCCTGATTCACAAGAGGCTTCTTTTGCGTAAGATTCTAGGGAAACTACAAGCGCGCTATCGGGTTGGGGTCGACAAGTCTTTAATTGTGCGCCAAGAGCAGTGTCAGAGGAGGAGAGATGGCACAACAATTTGATCCGGAGATGCATCGGCAAATGGGTGTCGAGGCGGACGTTGTATTGCGGGTGGGAATGCTCCTAATGGGGGCCGGCACCTCTGGTTATCGCGTACTTAGAGGGATGAAACGGAGTGCGCGAGCATTGGGGTTTGACCATCTAGATGCCACAGTGGGTCTGACGCAGATTACCTGTACGTTTCACCGCGGCGAATACTTCCGGACGGTCATTGCTCGGCAACATTCGCCTGCAGTTGATGCCTCTCGGATTGAAGCCTTGGAAGATTTAACCCACAATCGCCTCTACGCAGGGATCACCGCTCAGGAATTAGCGGCGATGCTGGATACTATCGAGCATAATGTCAAAAAGCGCTGGGGCGGTCTAACTCTTTCTTTCGCTGCCGCGATCGCATGTGCGGCGTTTGCGTATCTTAATTTTTTCCCGCTGGAAGCAGTGGGGTTGGTTGCTTTGGCGGCGTTTGCAGGCCAGTTTGTTCGTTATACAGTTCTCCACCGTCACGTTCATCAAATTGGAGGAGTGATTGCTGGTGGTGCGACGGCAAGCATAGTTTTCTTCTTGTTGACGGAATTCTTCGGGGCTATAGGCTCGGTGGAACCCAGTGAACTGTCCTCGGGGTTTGTGGCGGCCGTTTTATTCCTGATTCCCGGGTTTCCACTTTTCTCTGCTTTGATCGACATAGCCCGCTTTGATCTTGATGCGGGGATTGTCAGATTGGGGTACGCCTTTACCGTCATATTCACGGCGGCTTTCACGGTCTCTATGGTTAGCTGGCTGACAAAACTTAGTCCTGACCCACCTGCACCTGTGCAGGATATGCAATGGTTTCTGTTGGCGCCGCTGGCAAGTTTTCTGGGCATTGCTGGGTTTGCTTTTCTTTTTAACTCTTCTCGCCGCATGGTCTTAGTAGCGGCGTGCGTTGGAACCGTGGCAAATGAGCTTCGTTTGATTCTCATTCACGCGGGAACAACCATTTTCTTTGCAGCCTTTGTGGGTGGATTAATCATCGGGTTGCTGGGGGCAGTAGCTTCTAAAAGGGCGCGTCTTCCTCGTATTACAACCACCGTTCCGGCCGCGGTGATTATGATCCCAGGGGTGACAATGTTCCGGGCGGTGTTTTATTTGAACGATGGTCAGATGGATCAAGCGTTGGCCAATGTGGCAACTGGAATGATGGTAGTTGGATCTATTGGTGCCGGTTTGGTGTTTTCTCGCTTGCTTACTGATAGGGATTGGGCCTTGGGTCGCCTAATTGATTTTGATAAAAAGCTTCCGCAACGGCCTTCTTCCGCATGATGCCTAGACTCTAGCTAGGGAAACGCCCGTGGCCCCCAGTTCCTTTCGGAGCTGGAGGCCACAGGCGTCTCTCATGTCGTTTCCATGTATCGGCATCGGCCGCCCTGTGGAAACTGCCAGGGGTTCTCTCTATCTCTCTCATATGCGCTTTCTCAAGCGCACAATCTCAGTATGGGGCACTGGGCTGTAGCGGTCATGGGGTCTGGCTGTTGGGTTGCTGTTAGTGGCTGGGAAAGGGGTGGGGAGGGCGTCGGAAAGCGGGGTAGAGGTGGAGGTGCGCAACATTGGCGCGTTAAAGTGACGTAGAGCATAGTTGGTTTCTGTAGGGTGGAAGATATGCGCGCAGTTAAGCTGCGCCGCTTCACCTGCTTGTAGAGCTACAGAATCGAGGTGAGGAGCATGTCTCCTCTCACAGCCCAACCCCCAGCCAAGGACGCCGCGGCGGCGCAGGTCGAGGATACGGAGGGAACCAGGCGCCAGCATCGCTCGGCCATTAAGGCGGCGTTTATTGGCACCTTCATCGAGTGGTTCGACTATGCGGCCTATATCTATATGTCCGCGATTATCTCCCGTGTGTTCTTTCCGGAGATGGAAGGCCGCCGCGCGCTGATTATGACGTTTGCGCTCTTCGCGCTGTCGTTCCTGGTGCGGCCCTTGGGCGGCATCGTGTGGGGTCACTTTGGTGATAAATACGGGCGCATCCATACGCTGACGGTGTCTATTGTGATGATGTCGGTGGCAACCGCGTGTATCGGATTCCTGCCGGGCTATGCCACCATTGGCTTTGCCGCCTCCATCTTGCTATTGCTGTGCCGCATGGTGCAGGGCTTTTCTGCAGCCGGCGAGTATGCGGGCGCGGCCACGCACCTGGCTGAGATTGCCCCAGCCGGCAAGCGTGGCATCTATTCGGCGGTGGTGCCCTCCGCGACGGCCTCGGGCTTGCTCTTGGGCTCGCTCATTGCGGCGCTGCTGACTGGAGTCCTTGATGATGCCGCCCTGGATTCCTGGGGTTGGCGTGTGCCATTCCTGATTGCGCTGCCTTTGGGTCTATACGGCCTGTGGATTCGCCGCAACACGGAAGAGTCTTCCCACTTTGAGGACCAGGATGAGCCGGAGGAGTCCCCGCTGCGCGAGGTTCTGAAGTACCCTAAGGCCCTAGCCATTGCCTTTGCGGGCGCGGTGCTCAACGCCATTGGCTTCTACGTCATTTTGACCTACCTGCCCACTTACCTGTCGGAGGAGTTGGGCATGGCCGCGACGCCGGCGTTTATCGCGTCCTCGGTGGCGTCCGCATTCTATGTGGGCTTTGCCTTGCTCACCGGCATGCTTTCGGATCGTCTTGGTCGCCGCACGACGATGCTGTGCGCGGCCGCCTTCATGGGCGCGACCATCATTCCGGCCTTCATGCTTCTCGATGGCGCCGGGCTCCTCCTCGTCATTATCATTCAGGTCTGCTTGGGCGGCGTGCTGGCGCTTAACGACGGCGTCCTGCCCTCCTTCCTTTCCGAACAATTCCCCACCCACGTGCGCCTGTCCGGTTTCGCGTTGACGTTTAATACCGCCAACGCTGTATTTGGCGGTACCGCACCGATGATTGCCACGTGGCTTATTGACGTCACGGGCCTGCAGCTCGCCCCCGCCTTCTACTTGGTGGCCGCGGCGCTGGTGACCGGCATCGCAGTTCTCTTCGCGTCGAAGAAGAATAAGCTGCACGAGTAGTACCGTGGAGCCGTGTAAAACGCCTGCGGCCCTCGGAACCTAAAAGGAGCCGAGGGCCGCAGGCGTCTCTCTCTACAAGGTGTTCCCATGTATCGGCTTAAAGCCGCCCTCTGGAAACTGAGGGGTTCTCTCTATCTCTCTCGTATGCGCTCTCTCAAACGCATGATTTAAGTATGGGGTACGGGGCTGCTACTGCAATGGGTTGCGCCTGATAGGTCGCTGCGAGTTGCTGAAAGTTTACTGTTAGCCGCGTCTGCCCATTGCGCCTAGTAGTCGTAGCTTTCGGCGGTATTGGCATCCGCTCCAATGCGCTGCAGGTGCGTGCGCCGCTTCAAGCGGATGGCTGGGCGGGCTGCCATGCCCAGGCTGCCGAGAAGGTAGAAGACGGTGGCGACCATTGACATGCCGGCCAGTGTCAGCACTGAGCCAAGGATGAAGACCACGGAGATGGCGATGTCATTGGCGATGGAAAACGTCTCGTACTTGTTTTTAATTTTGATTTCGTTGTTCTGCCCGAGCTTAATCTTTAGGTCGGGATCCTTTTCCTGTTCTGACATGATGTCTCCCACCCTGCCAGAGAGGAAAAGGCCTTGTCGAACCATGTTTTTGTGGGATTATTGGAACATTCCCCAGATGGTGGCGAAAAGCACGATAAGACCCATGATCGCCACGAAGAAGTTGGTCTTGTTGCCCCGGAAGCGCGCCAGTGCCTCCACGCGGTAGATGACCCAGATGGGTAGCAGGTAGGTCATGAAGGCGAAGAAGACACCGCCCACGACGGAAATCATATCCAGGATGGAGGGGTTGAAAATACCCACCAGGGAGGTTGAAACAAAGATGAAGAGGTAGGTCCACAGGTCGAGCGTGCGCGTAGACATCTTCTTCGTGGCCTTCGGCGCGGCCAGGTGGAAGAGGTACTGGGTGCCCTCGATGGTGCCAAGGGCGTGGCCGAAGTAGGAGGAGGCCACCGCGCAAATAACGACAATGGGCGCCATGTAGGCCATAAACGGCGTGCCGGTTTCGTTGGCGAAGTAGGAGAGTACCGGCAGGTTCTTGTCATTAGCCTCCTGCATGCCGTCCGCGCCCATGGCCAGGGCGCAGGACCAGACGAAGAACATGGTGAAAATGGTCAGCAGGATGGCGGAGTTGCGGATGACCTTATCGGACTGCGCGTGGTGGTCCGCGCCGTATTCCTTCTCCATGCCCAGGGAGAACTGGGAGATGGCGGCAACGAAGGAGAAGGAGAAGACCAATACTGGAAGGATGAGGATGATGGCCTTGAGGACGCCGCCGGCGCTGTGGTCGCCAGCTTCCAGGAAGGAGCCCAAGTCCCATTGCGGGATGAGGTAGAGCGATACCGCTGCGAGCGCCACGATGAGCGGGTAGACCACGAACTGGGCAATCTTGAGCATGATGGCGTTGCCAAAGGCGAGCGCGAGTGTCATGAGGCCCACGCACAGTGGCGCCAGGATGTAGCGGGAGATTTCCGGGCCGCCCAGTTGGTTGACGATGAAGCTATCGACCGTATTCGTAATCGATACGCCGTAGATAAGCACCACCGGGAAAATGGTGAACCAGTAGATGATTGCCAGGATGATTCCATTGCCGCGGCCGAAGAAGTGAGTGAGTACCGCGAGGACATCTTCGCCGTGTAGCGGGGAATAGCTGATGATCCAAGAAAACGCGCGGTGGGCCAGGTAGGTCATTGGGAAGATGAGCAGGGTAGCCACCAGTAGCGGGATAAAACCGAAGCTGCCGGCCGAAATCGGCAGGAAGAGGATGCCTGCACCCACGGCGGTGCCGAAGAGCGTGATGGTCCATTGGCTATTGACGGCCTTATTAGTGGTCACCTGGCCGCTGGGTGAAGTACCTGCACCGCCAGTGGTGGGTGGGCTGGCTGGTGAAGCGGGCGCATTCGCAGTCGTGTGAGACATAGAATTCATCCTCCAGTGTTTGTGAATGGGGTAACATACACAATCTATCTGAAGGTTTTGGCGAACGAAAGCAAATTTGTGATCTAAGTTAAATAAATGTTAAAGACCGCCGCACCGAGGGTGGTGCAGCGGTCTTTGGGAATCTTGTTAAGGTGCCGCAGCTAGTCCGCTATCAGGTTTTCTTCCTTCAAGAAGTCCAGCGCCACGGTGGTGTAGTCCTCGCCATCGACGTCGACGCGGGCGTTGAGTTCCTGCATCTTTTCGTCGGTAAGCAACTGCGAAAGGGGAGCGAAGAGCTCTGCAATTTCTGGGTGCTCGTCCAGGGTCTCGGTGGGAGCATCTGGAGCGGAGTGATGACGTGTATGGGGAGGGGGAACATGAAGGAAGGCCGCTGCACCGTTTGATGGTGCAGCGGCCTTTTGAAGTGACTGGCTAGGAAACTGTGTCCCTAGGACAGAAGTGGGGAGTTCTTAGAACAGGCCCTCAGCCTTCTTGCCGGTGTCCTTCATGGTGTGCTCGCGGGAGTCAACGTTCTGGTCGTTGTGCTTGGAGTCATCACCCTTGATGCGGGAGGTCTGGGTTACCTCGATGTTGTTGATGATGCGGCCTTCCTTGGTGTTGCCATCGCCGAAGTCCAGGTTTGCGATGCGAGCCTCTTCGCCAGCGTTAATCGGGTTAGCCAGGGTTACCTCGAAGGAGCGGGTGGAGGTCTTCTCGTTGAAGCCCAGGTCACGGATGTGAGCGCCGTTGGAGGAACGCGGGGTGATGAGGCGGTCAACGCCCTTCGGGCCCTTAGCGGTCTTCACGTCAACGCGGAACTGGGTAGCTGGGAACTCGCCGTAGTAGCGCTCGGAGCCAACGTTCTTAGCGCGCAGAGCAACGGTGCCTGCGAAGCCAGCGTGCTTAGCGCCGGAAACGGTCAGGTAAGGCTCGAGGTCGAGCTTGTGCTTGGAGTCCTTCTTGTCCTCCTTGGCATCAACCTCTTCCTGCTTCTTCTTGTCAGCAGCCTCTTCGTTCTTGCCCTCTGCCTCGGAGACCTTCTCGGTTGCTTCCTTGGCGTTGCCCTCGGAGTCCTTGATTACCTCTGCATCAGCCTCGAGGTTCTTGTCCTCTTCAACAACCTTCGGGTCGTTGACGTCGGTGGTGTTCTGAGCGTCCTTGTTAGGAGCGTAGGAGTCAGACAGCTTGTCGTACAGCTTGACGCGAACTTCGTTCTTTACCGGCTGCATTGCGTTCCATGCGGTCGGGGTGGACCAGGTGCCGTTCGGCTTGCAGTACTGCTGGGTACCGGTCATGTTCAGCACGCGGAAGCCGTAGGTAGCTTCACCGGTGTGGTTTGGCGGAACATCGTATGGTCCGATGGACTGGCCAGCATCCCAGGACAGGGAGTAGGAAGCGCTAGCGCCAATCTTGGTAGCGATCTCGTGGGAGATACCGAAGGAGCCCTCACCCTTCTTGCCGGAGCCCTTGCCGCCCAAGTTCATGGACGTGGTCTCGGTGCGGTCACCGTTGACGGAAAGGGAGATGGACTGAGACTTGGACAGATCCTGCTGCAGCGGGATGTCCTTCTTGGTCTGGTTGGTGGTGGAGATGGTGCCGGCCGGCAGGAAGCGATCGGAAACCTTGTAGACCACGGTGCGGTGGTCCTCCCACGGGTTACAAACCGGGCGAGGGTTCAAGATGTTCGCCTTCATGTGGTCGGAACCGTGGGTGGTGTGGATGATTGGCAGATCCGGGTTCAGGGCCGGGGTCTCCGGGTAGGACTCGGTCTGGGTAGCTGCGCCAGCCAGCGGTGCCGCGAATGCGGTGCCGGCGACGATGAGGCCGGCGGTCAGGCCGGTCATGCGACGACGAATCGACATTTAGAACTTCTCCTAGGCAGGTAGAAAATGAATGAACTTATGAATGAAATCCAGCAACTCACAATGTTGCGCTAAGAGAACGCTAAAACAGGCTCAGAATTAATTCATCTCTTAGATGTCTATATATTTACCGGAGAGGAGGGTGGGTATTGTTTATATAGACCAATCTGTTTATTGGGGTTTATTCCCACTAGGTAGCTGATGGTGCGTGAAAAAATATTGATGGATAGTTGTCTATACAATAGCGTTTCAGGGTGAATTTAGCGGCCCCCTATATGGGGGTATTTAGGCAGTTGCTGGAGGCGGTTTGGAACCCTGTTGGAAAGTTGTGGACATGTCACAATATGCGCCGTACGCTGCATTTAAGCGGGTGGAAAGGGGTTATAAAATACCTGAGCGTGAATGTTACGTGACATAAGTTATAGGCGTTTACGTGGCAGACGTCGGTGTGTTTCGCAACAGGAACCTGCTGGGGCCTTCCGCTGAGGGGCAGCGAGTAGGGCTAGAAAAGGGCGGCTTCGGCAATAAGCATGAGCGCCGCGCAGATGGCCACGATGATGACGATGCGGTTGAGGAGGTGCCTATCTATAAAACGATTGAGGTAGTTGGCGGCAATGAGACCCACGACAACAAGGGGGAAGTAGGCCGCCGCTGCGGTCACCTGAGTGCTGGTGATCTGCCCATTAAACGCCAGAATTATAAGAGAAATTAAGGTTCCAAGGACAAAGGTGCCCGCCAAGGTGCCGCGGGTGCGGTTTGGGTCGAAGCGCTTCATGATGAGCGCCATGGGCGGTCCGCCGATGGAGGTCGAGGTGCCCAGGATGCCGGAGGCTACGCCGGCGATGAGCGTGTTGGCGGTGGTAGGGCGCGGGCTCCAGCCCAAGCTGGATAGCGTCATAGCAAGGAGCACGGCGGAACCGATGAAGATGGACAGCCCATCGGGAGAGAGGCTAGCGATGGCCCACGCGCCCACCAGGGAACCGGGAATGCGGGCGAGGGAGGAAATGCCCACAACGCGCCACGACGTCTCGCGGAATGTGCGCGCGAGCGTATAGCTGGAAATGCACAGTGCCAGCAGCAGAATGAGCGTGGGCACGAGCTCAGGTCGAATGAGCGCGATAATGGGCGTGGCAATGGTGCCTAAGCCAAAGCCGATGGTGCCCTGAGTAATGGTGCCGGCGAGGATGAGGACGCCGATGAAGATAGAGGACCATGCGTCCACAGAGATTCCCAGAAACATAACGAGGGCTAAGTGTAACCGGGATCAGGCTGCATTCTGAAACTATGAGAGGCGGGCGGTGGCCTTCTCATTGGCGGCGATTTCCTCTAAGCGCTCGGCCGGGCACATGCCGGCAACGATGACCGCGGAACCGCCAGCGGCTAGGGGCTCGAGCACGGCGCGGGAGAAAGACTCATTATCGGACCAACCGGTAGAAAGCAGGCGCTCGGCGGATGCGGGGGCATCGACAAGCTGGGGCAGCGGTTGGGTTTCGCCGAAGTACTGATCACCGTAGAAGCGCACGGTGGGGCCAAAATCGATGGCGCCGGTGGGCAGTTCCCCGCCGGACTCTACGACGCCGCGGCCAAAGGGGTCCTCGCTAATGAGCACAATGTCAGCCTGCGGCTGGCGCTCGTGGGCGGCCGAGTAGCGGGAAGGGGAGGTGAAGACGACGTCGGCAAGCGCGGCAGACTCGCCAAAGTTATAGGAAGGGCCAGAGGCGAGCGCGCCCAAGGCCACAACGGCCGCCTGCCACGAGGAAGGAAGATCGATGGCGATGGTGGAATCCGCCTCTAGGTCGAGCTCTTCTTCCAGCATATTGGCGATCTTGGCCACCCAATTGTCGAGCGTTTGCGCGGAAAAATCCATGCGCGCGCCGGTGGCCTCGTTATATACGGTAAGCCGCGGGGAGGCGGCGTCGGCACGCAAAAGATGGGCGAGTAGTTCCATACCCGCCCATCGTAGGGGAGAAGTGCTAGTTCACGCAGCGCGGGCCGTCGCCGCCGGCGTCAATCTCCGGGGAAACCTTGGCGGTACCGAAGTCATTGCCCGGGGTGCCAACCGGCTGGCTGGACTTATCTTCCTCCGGCTGCTGGGCGCTGGCCTCTTCATCGGAAGGTCCCTGGTAGTCATCGGTAGCAACCACGATGAGGGTGTCATCATCGAGCTGCGGATTCTCTGCCACCGGCAGCCCACCCAGCTTCTTGGCCAGGGCCTTAGCTTCCTTGCTCGATGGATCGGCGGCGACGACCTGCGACTCGCTGTAGATGCCCGGCTGCGCATTGGCGGAGCGCTCCACCGTGTAGCCCTTGCCCTCCAGCCAGGAGCCGATGCCGGAGGCCAAACCATCAATATTGCCGGCGTTGAGGACGTGAATATTGATATTCGGATCGACGTCCTTGTCCTTCTCCGCCTTGTCCTGCTTGTCCTTATCCTCGGCCTTGGACTCATCGGTGGCCTCATCGTGGGTCTTGGCCAGGTCATCCATGAAGCGGTGGACCTCGGCGGCATCGATGGTGACGATGGACTCGCCATAATCGCCCTGGCCGTCGATGGAGGTTACCGGGATAGTAGTGAAGGTGACATTGCCGCCGGCCAGACCGGCTAGCTGGGTGACAAAGCCCATGATGTCCCAGCCCTCATCGATGACTACGGAGCGCTCTACCGCCTTGGCAATCTTAGACAGCTTGGACGGATTAGCCAGGGTGTCATTGTCCAGGATCTTATTGACCAGGGACGCCATGTAGGCCTGCTGGCGCACGATGCGGTCGAGGTCGCCGCGCGGGAGGTTATAGCGCTGGCGCACGAAAGCCAGGGCCTTGGCGCCGTCGAGGGTCTGCTTGCCCTTGCTGAACTTAGCGCCAGACATGTCATCATCAACATCATCGTTGAGGCAGACATCTACGCCATCGACGGCGTCAGTCAGCAGGGTAAAGCCCAACAGGCCCACCTCCGCGTAATGATCGATGGACACACCAGTCAAGGTGCGCACCATGGCCAGCAATCCTTCGCGGCCGGCTTCGACGCCCTGCTTTTCGATGTCCTTATCCGAGTGCGGCTTCTTTTTACCCTTAGCCTCCGCCTCGGCATTTTCCTGCTCGAGCTCTTCCACCTTGGCGTTCTTATGGGAGGCGAAGACAGCATTCATCTTCATATTGCCGTAGTCCGGATCCTTGACATAGGTATCGCGCGGAATGGATACGGCGGTAGCGCGGGAACCGTCCTCCGGAACGCGGATGAGCATCATGGTGTCGGTATTTTCCTCACCATCGGCCACGCCGGCGTGCAGGTCCGCCAATTCCTTCTCAGAGAGGGGATCGCCTTTGGCGTCGGTACGCGAATCCTTGCCCACCAGCAAGATATCCACTGCGCCATCGAGCGAGTTACCCGACAAGCCCTGGCCGTCCAGGGACAAGTCCGTGGCCGAAGACATGCCATTATCCAGCCGGCCCACGGTGGCATAACCCACGCCAGATACCACCAGGATCAAGGCAGACAGGAGTGCCACGACCGCCTTGATGGCCGTGGAACCTTTTTGCTTTACCGCACTAGCGGCAGAGGGCGCCGGCTGGATGGTGCGCGCCCGGCGAGTGTTCTCAGAAGTCACAAGTGGAGGCTTTCTAGATTGGTGGGGATCTGGAGACAGTTTAGGGCAGAACGGGCAAAAATTAGTGATCCGTGTCCGATTTCGCGTGTTCGGGTAGTGTCCCTGCCCCGTGCGAGGAGCGCCAGTGACTAAGCTCGGGGCCATTGTGACTACACCAAATCAATCCCCGCTGGCCGTGATCACCGTGACCTATAGTCCCGGCGAGTACCTCGGTAGTTTTTTGGACTCCCTGCAGGGCGCCTGCGCTCGCGGCACCAAGGTCGTGCTTGCGGATAATGGCTCCACCGACGGCGTGCCCGAGGCCGCTGCCCGCGAGCGCGCTGAGGTGGACTTTCTCGATACCGGCGGAAATATCGGCTACGGCGCTGGCATGAATGCGGGTGCCCGCTTCGCCCGCGAGCGCGGTGGCGTGGATGAGGAATTTTTCCTTATCTCTAATCCCGATGTCACCTTTACCCCGGGATCTATTGACCGGCTCATCGAGTGCGCTCGCCAGTGGCCGGATGCTGCGGCCGTGGGCCCGCGCATCGTGGAACCGGATGGCAGCAATTATCCCTCGGCCCGCGCCGTGCCCACCGTGGCGACCGGCATTGGGCACGCACTCTTTTCTTCGATCTGGCCCTCCAATCCATGGTCGCGCGCTTACCGCGATGAAGCCGATATGACCGCCCAGCGCCCGGCCGGATGGTTATCCGGTTCCTGCCTTCTTGTGCGCTGGGAGGCCTTCGAAACCATCGGCGGGTTTGATGAGCGCTATTTCATGTACCTCGAAGACGTGGATCTAGGAGATCGCTTCACGCGCGCCGGCTACCAGAACATCTTCTGCCCGGAGGCCGTCATCAGCCACGCTAAGGGGCATTCCACCCAAGCGCACGCCGGCGCGATGCTGCGCGCCCACCACAACTCCGCCTATCGCTTTCAGGCAGACCGCCACCCCGCATGGTGGCAGGCCCCGCTGCGCGGCGCGTTGTGGCTGGGGCTGCGAGTCCGCGGGCTGATTGCCTCAGCCTCGGCACGTTCTTAAGGCCCGGTGCGCGTGCCGTTGACCTGGATTGCGCGCCATACGCTCTACACTGTCCCTCAGAAAATCACAGAATAAAACTGTCCGCATACATAAGGAAGACTATGACTGAAGCAGCCACCACCCACGGTGCCAGCACGGATGCAGTGATTCTCGTCGGCGGCCGCGGCACCCGCCTGCGCCCACTAACCATTGGCACGCCGAAGCCGATGCTGCCGACGGCAAACTACCCGTTCCTGCAGCACCTGCTCGCCCGCATCAAGGCCGCCGGCATCGAGCACGTCGTCATGTCTACCTCCTATAAGGCCGAGGTCTTTGAGGAGTACTTCGGTGATGGCTCCGAGCTGGGCCTGGAGATCGAGTACGTGGTGGAAGAGACTGCGCTGGGCACCGGCGGCGGCATCCGCAACGTCTACGACAAGCTGCGCAATGACACGGTCATGGTCTTCAATGGCGACGTGCTCTCCGGCATGGATCTGGAAGGCATCCTCACCACACACCATGACAAGGACGCCGATGTCACCATGCACCTGCTCAACGTGGCTGACCCGCGTGCGTTTGGTTGCGTGCCCACCGACTCCAACGGCCGAGTAACCGCGTTCCTAGAAAAGACCGAGGATCCGCCAACCAACCAGATCAACGCCGGTTGCTATGTATTCAAGCGTTCCGTCATCGAGTCCATCCCGGCCAACCGCGTTGTTTCCGTAGAACGCGAAACCTTCCCAGGGCTCCTGGAGGAAGGCCGCCTGGTTGTAGGCCACGTAGACAATTCCTACTGGCGCGATATGGGCCGCCCGGATGACTTCACCCGTGGTTCCTCCGACTTGGTACGCGGCATCGCGCCGTCCCCGCTGATTGAAGGCAAGACTGGTGAATCCCTGGTGGATCCCTCTGCCGGCATCGCCGGTGGCGTGCTGCTGCTGTCCGGTACCGCCGTGGGCCGTGGCTCCGAGGTAGGCGCAGGTTCCCGCCTGGAGGGCACCGTTGTCTTCGACGGCGTGCGCATTGAGCCAGGCGCCATCATCCACAACTCGATCATTGCCTCCGGCGCCCACATTGGCGCCAACGCGGTCATTGAGAACTGCGTCATTGGTGAAGGCGCCCACATTGGCGCACGCTGCGAGCTTCTCGACGGCATGCGTGTCTTCCCCGGCGTTTCCATCCCCGATGCCGGCGTGCGTTTTAGCTCCGATGCTTAACGCTTGCGCCGTGGTCTGGGCACTGCACTAGGTCCAGCTGACATAGGCCGAACTGAGGAAATTAGAGCCTCGGTTCGGCCTTTCTTTTATGGGGCCACCGTGCCCACCTGCCCGCACCGGCCGGCATGGTGCGGAATTAGTGCGAGCGTGGAGGGCGTGGATCCCTTCTTTGCGGCGTTGTGCGCGCGACACGCCGGAATTTCCTGAAAATTGTTGACAGAAAAACGGGACACCACTACATGTAGTACCCCCTACCTACACCCCCATAGGGGATCAGTTGTTACAGATGTGACAGATGGGGATCGTGTGCTGCGTTTTTGCCGGAAAGCGCGAAGAAGCCGCCAATTCGGGTTGACGATATTTAGTGATCCGGTGTGAAATTACATCAGTGAAAGAAACAGCGGCCGGCGCCGTTACTCCCACACCATCCCGGCGGGGTTACCCAAGGGGAATGTGGTGTACAGTCGGTCGCACTGATGAGAATTACCCAACCTCGGAGAAAGGAAAAGGCGTGGACAAAATGGCTAATAACAACGCCATTCTCCGTGGCGGTGCTGCTGCAGAGATGTCGCTCGATGAACTCTTCGGTGCCGTCGAGCAGGAGTGGCAGGACCAGGCGCTGTGCGCGCAGACCGACCCTGAAGCATTCTTCCCTGAAAAGGGAGGCTCTACCCGTGAGGCCAAGCGCATCTGCCAGGCCTGTGCGGTACGCGATGAATGCTTGGAGTACGCGCTGGAGCACGATGAGCGCTTCGGTATTTGGGGCGGGCTATCGGACCGTGAGCGCCGCCGCCTCAAGCGCGAGATTGGATAATTAAGGTGTCCAGTAAGGCCCCTGGCTAACACGCAATGTGCGGCCAGGGGCTTTTCTGCTGCCGCGAAACTTACCGTGGGGGCTACCAGCTATAGCGCGGGTCCACTTCTTCTGGATCCAAGTTGAGGTAGTTGGCCACCAGCGCGGTAATAACGGTGCCTAGGAGCTCGGAGCGCTCGGACGGGGTAGAAGCACGTTGCTCAATGGGCATGCGGAAGATGACCAAGCGTGCGCGGGTGGGCTGGCCCTCGGAATCTACGCCGGCAGGAACCACGCGGCCGAGGGGAACTGGGCCATCGGCGATAATCTCATCCGGTAGCACGGTCATATCGGGCGAAAGTCGCATGCGCGGGATGGTGTCTACGGCCAAGTCGAGGCCCCGCAATTGTGGCGCGAAGGCGTTTTGGATGGGGGCATAGGCCTCTAGCACGGCCATGTCGAAGTGCTCGCGCGCGCTGCGGTAGCGCGGGGTCTGCTGGGGGAGGAGAGGTCCGCGCATGCCGTGGCCGTGGCGGTCGCGGGCGGGGCGGATATGCGGGCGAGCGGCGGTCATGACCCTGATTCTAAGGCGCTGGTGGGCTGCATTTAGCGGAGCCACGCCGGGGCGAGGACTATCTAAATCTCAACCAAGGGTTTAGACTTATGCGCTGTGACTATTTCTCGCCATTGCTCCCGCCCAGGCTGCGGCCGCCCCGCCGTGGCGACATTGACCTACGCTTACGCGGACCAGACGGCCGTCGTCGGACCGCTGGCGGAAGAGGAGAACCCACACAGCTGGGATCTGTGTGCCACCCACCGTGACCGCATCTCCGCCCCAGTGGGCTGGGAACTGGTGCGCGTGGACCGCATTGAGCTGGACGAAGAAGATGACCTGATGGCCTTGGCGGAGGCGGTCAAGGAAGACGGCCGCGTGACCACTGGCTTGGTCGATGACCGCAGCGCCGGCTCCGGTGCCGACCCAATCGACTACTCCGCCACCTTTGATGGGGCGGACCCTGCCAATTCGAATCACCCGGTCTTTCGCACCCGTCGCGTGGCTTATGCCAAAAAGGCGCGCCGCGCCCACCTTTCGGTCGTGCCCGATGAATCGGCGCCCGCGGAGCCGGAACAGGACTGACACGAACCCCGTGGTGCGGTAGTTTCCCAGCGGGCGGGGGTACTATTGCAGGTTATGCGAACTCGTGAGCATCTTGATGCAGTAATTAAGGCCTATGACGTCCGTGGCGTGGTGGGCGAAGATATCGATGAGAACTTCGTGCGCGATACGGGCGCCGCGTTTGCCGCCATCCTGCGGGAAGAAGGCGAAAATACCGTGGCTGTCGGCCACGATATGCGCCCGTCCTCGCCGTCTCTGGCGCGCGCTTTTGCTGAGGGTGTGACCTCGCAGGGCCTCAACGTGACCCTGCTGGGGCTAACCTCTACCGACGAGCTCTACTACGCCGCCGGTTCCCTGGAGTGTGCGGGCGCTATGTTTACCGCCTCCCATAACCCAGCCAAGTACAACGGCATTAAACTCTGCCGCGCCGGCGCGGTACCGGTGGGCCAGGAGACCGGCTTGGAGCAGATTAAGCAGATGCTTATCGACGGCACCCCGGAGTTCACCGGCACCGAGGGCGCAATTGCCGAGCAGGAGATTCTGGCCGGCTACGCCGACTTCCTGCGCAAGCTGGTACCGCTGGAGGATTCCAAGCCGCTCGTCGTGGCTGTCGATGCCGCCAACGGCATGGGTGGCCACACCGTGCCGGCCGTCTTCAATGGCTTGCCTTTCGACGTCCGCGATTTGTACTTCGAGCTCGATGGCACTTTCCCGAACCACGAGGCGAACCCCTTGGATCCAAAGAACCTGGTGGATCTGCAGAAGTTCACCGTGGATCAGAAGGCTGATATTGGTTTGGCCTTCGATGGCGATGCGGACCGCTGCTTCGTGGTGGATGAAAAGGGCCAGCCGGTTTCTCCGTCTGCCATCTGTGCGCTGGTGGCTGAGCGCTACCTGGAGAAGTTCCCCGGCGCTACCATCATTCACAACCTGATTACCTCCAAGACCGTGCCGGAGCTCATTAAGGAAAAGGGCGGCACCCCGGTGCGCACCCGCGTGGGCCACTCCTTCATCAAGGCCCAGATGGCCGAGCACCAGGCCGCCTTCGGTGGCGAGCACTCCGCGCACTACTACTTCCAGGAATTCTGGAACGCCGATTCCGGCATGCTTGCTGCGATGCACGTGCTGGCCGCTCTGGGCCAGTCCGATAAGCCGCTGAGCGAGCTCATGGCGGAATACTCCCGCTACGAGGCCTCCGGTGAGATCAACTCCACCGTGGAGGACCAGAAGGCCGCTACCCAAGCGGTGCTGGATGAGCTGACGGATAAGATTGAGT
The DNA here is from genome assembly GCF_030229345.1 of Corynebacterium tuberculostearicum. Taxonomy (GTDB): domain Bacteria; phylum Actinomycetota; class Actinomycetes; order Mycobacteriales; family Mycobacteriaceae; genus Corynebacterium; species Corynebacterium tuberculostearicum_G. The sequence goes on from NZ_JASPGP010000011.1 coordinate 78,765, forward strand.
CCGTCGATGAGCTCGATGGCGTGACCGTAGAGCTCAAGGGAACCGAGGCATGGTTCAACGTGCGCGCGTCCAATACGGAGCCGCTGCTGCGCCTCAACGTAGAGGCAAAGACCGCCGACGAGGTGCAGTCCATCGTCGACGAGGTCCTTGCCATCATTCGCCGCTAAACCTCGGCGCGCGAGTGGGAGACCATGTCCTCCCACTCCACAAACTTCTTACGCTCGCGGCCCTCGCGCTCGCCTAGGGCGCGCTCGGCCGCGTCCAAGCGCTGCCAATCCTGCCACGTCAGGTAGTCGATACCGCGCTCGGCAAAGACCTCGGTGATGTCCGCGGCGCTGGAGGGGGAGGGGAGGGCGCCAGAGGCGGCGTCGGCAAGCAGCATGCCAATCGTCTCCGTGGCATCGGACTTGGTATTGCCAATCAGGCCCACCGGGCCGCGCTTAATCCACCCGGTGGTGTAGAGGCCCGGCACCACCGCGCCGGCCGCATCGATGACATGGCCGCCATCGTTATTGATGACGTTTTTGTCCTGGTTAAAGGGCACGCCATCGACCGCATCGGAGCGGTAACCGGTGGCGAAGTAGACCGCCTGCACGGGCCATTCGGTGAATTTGCCAGTGCCGTGCACGCTGCCATCGCCGTTAAGGGCGGTGCGCTCGGTCTTGATGCCGCTGACCTTGCCGTCCTCGCCCAAAATCTCTACCGGCTGCTCAAAGAGGTGGATCTGCAGGGTGTGTGGCGCCTCCTTAGGATCGCGGATGGCATACTGCTCGAGCACTTGGCACACCAAGTCGGTGGACTTGCTCTCCTGGCGCGCGGCTAGCGAGGCCTCGTCATAGTCGATGTCCTCGGGGGAGACCACAACATCAATGGACTCGGAATGGTCCAGTTCCTTGAGTTCCTGCGGGGTGAACTTGGCCTGCGCCGGGCCGCGGCGGCCGAAAACGCGCACCGTCTCTGCCTGGTTCTTGGCCAGGGACTCGTAGACATTATCGGGGATCTCGGTGACCTTGAGCTCATCGCCGGTCTTGGCCAAGATACGGGAGACGTCCAGGCCCACATTGCCCACGCCAATGACCGCCACCTCCTTGGCGGACAGGTCCCAGTCGCGCTCGAAGCGCGGGTTGCCATCGTAGAAGCCCACGAACTCTCCGGCGCCATGCACGCCGTCCAAGTCTGCGCCAGGGATTTCGCGGTGGCGGTCGCCCACGGCGCCGGTGGCAAAGACCACGGCATCGTAGTGCTGCTGCAGCTCGTCGACGGTGATGTCACGGCCGATGTGCACGTTGGTCAACAGGCGAATCTGCTCGGTATCGAGCACGCGGTGCAGAGACTTGATGATGCCCTTAATGCGCGGATGGTCCGGCGCCACGCCGTAGCGGATGAGGCCGAAGGGCGCGGGCATCTGCTCGATGAGGTCAATCTGTACCTCGCCGCCGGTCTTTTTCACCAGGATATCGGAGGCGTAAATGCCGGCCGGGCCAGCACCGATGACGGCTACCTTCAAGGGCTGATTCATGCTGAGTGAATGCCTTTCTCTCTATCGCGGGGTCTAGACCGCTAGGTTCATTTTTTGTGGCTTATCTTTCTGGCAATTGAACCGTTTAGTCTAGGTTGCGGCAAGGCGTTGAATTAGATTCTAAAAATAGTCTTTCTTTCATGCAGTTCAGGGCGATTTTTTACTTGAAAATAAAAAAGACCGCTTTGTCTGCTCATTTTAGACGGGTACGTTGTCTTTCAATACTTTGGAAAGGCAGGTTGAGATCTACACCATGACCACCGCGACTAATACCAAGCGCACGTCCCGCGCCAAAAAGCCCGAAGGCCAATGGAAGATTGACGGCACCGAGCCCCTCAATAACGATGAGGTAATTAAGCAGGAAGACGGCGGGCTTTCTGCCAAGCAGCGCGTCATCGATATCTACTCCAAGCAGGGATTTTCCTCTATCCCAGCCGATGACCTAGCCCCTCGCTTCAAGTGGCTGGGCCTTTATACTCAGCGCAACCAGAACTTGGGCGGCGAGATGACCTCCAAGCTGTCCAACGCCGAGCTGCAAGACGAGTACTTCATGATGCGCGTGCGCTTCGACGGCGGCCGTGCCGATCCTGCCAAGCTGCGCGCCGTCGGTGAGATCTCGCGCGATTATGCCCGCTCCACGGCGGACTTTACGGACCGCCAGAATATCCAGCTGCACTGGATTCAAATCGAGGATGTGCCCACCATTTGGGACAAGCTCGAGTCAGTGGGGCTGAGCACGCTGATGGGCTGCGGCGATGTGCCGCGCGTTATCTTGGGCTCTCCGGTTGCAGGTGTGGCCGAGGACGAGATTATCGATGCCACCCCAGCCATCGAAGAGATTAAGAATAATTACCTGCCGCGCGAAGAATTCCATAACCTGCCGCGCAAATTCAAGACCGCTATCTCCGGCAACTCCCGCCAGGACGTCACACACGAGATTCAAGACGTTGCTTTCGTGGGCGTGAACCACCCCGAGTACGGCCCGGGATTCGACTGCTTCGTCGGCGGCGGCCTGTCCACCAACCCGATGCTCTCGCAGTCCCTCGGCGCCTGGGTTCCCCTAGAGCGCGTGCCGGAGGTCTGGGCCGGGGTGGTCGGCATCTTCCGTGACTACGGCTTCCGCCGCAATCGCAATCGTGCCCGCCTGAAGTTCTTGGTAGCCAAGTGGGGCATCGAAAAGTTCCGCCAAGTGCTGGAGGAAGAATACCTAGACAAGCCGCTGCTGGATGGCATTCCGCTAGAGGTAGAGCCTGGCTCTCGCGATCACTTGGGCGTGCACCGCCAGAAAGACGGTAAGTTCTACGTTGGCGTAAAGCCCACCGTGGGACATGCCACCGGCGAGCAGCTCATCGCCATTGCGGACGTGGCCGAAAAGTTCGGCATCAGCCGCATCCGCACCACTCCGATGAAGGAATTGCTCTTCCTCGACGTAGAGGAAGAAGACATTCCGGCGCTCTCCCGCGCGCTCGATGAGACCGGCCTGTACTCCCAGCCGTCCGAATTCCGCCGCGGCGTTATCTCCTGCACCGGCCTGGAGTTCTGCAAGCTCGCGCACGTGACCACCAAGGCCCGCGCCATCGAGTTGGTAGACATCCTGGAAGACACCTTGGGCGATCTGGACGTGCCGATTTCCATCGCGCTCAACGGCTGCCCCAACGCCTGTGCGCGTTCGCAGGTATCGGACATCGGCCTGAAGGGCCAGATTGTTACCGATTCCGAGGGTAACCGCGTCGAAGGCTTCCAGGTCCACCTGGGCGGCGCCCTTGGCCTGTCGCCGGACTGGGGCCGCAAGCTGCGCGGCCACAAGGTCGTCGCCGATGAGGTGCCCGAGTACGTCATTCGCTTGGTCAATAAATACAAAGAGCAGCGCGAAGAAGGCGAGCAATTCCGCCACTGGGTCTTGCGTGCCAAGGAGGAGGACTTGCAGTGAATTTTCGCCGCCAGCCCAACCCCAACCGCAACCATCCCAGCTTCTGCCCGTATTGCGCCGGCACCGACCTCTTCCCAGATGATGAAGATGATTTTGCCTGGAAGTGCCAGGAATGCCTGCGGATTTTCTCCGTGCGCTTCCACGGCCAAGACGATGCCCCGGTAGCCCCCGCTCCGGCCGTGTCCTCCAACGAGGCATTGAAGCGCTCGCTTGCCCGCCGCGGACACTCCACGGCACCGCAGGCTTAAGGATGCGCCCCATGCCCGCACTTATTACGCTGTCCCACGGTTCGCGGCATCCGGGCGCCGCGGCCGGCATTGAGCGTTTGACCCAGGCCGCGGGTCTGCGACCAGCCCGCGCGGCGCACCTGGAATTCAACGAGCCCGACCTCACCACGGCGGCGCTCGAGCTCGCCCAGCTAGGGGAGGCCGAGGCTGTTGTGGTTCCTCTGCTTTTTACCCAGGGCTACCACCAGCGCGTGGATGTCCCACGCGCGCTTGCCGACGCCGCCCAAGCCTCCCACCTTTCCCTCCACCTCGCTCCAGGGCTCGGCACCGGCGAGGACCTCGCCCGCGTGCTCGCCTCCCGTACCCGGCCTGGCGATGCCCATGTGGTCATCTACTCCGTCGGTTCCTCCGATCCGGCGGCCAATGATTCCATCCGTGAGCTCGCCCACCGCACCTTCGCGCTCACCGGCGTGCCCACGACGGTGGAATTCGCCACCCGCGGTGGTCGCGAAGGGATCGTGTCCCTGTGCCGCGAGCATCAAAACCCCTCTCGCGTACGCGTGATCCCGCTCTTCGTGACCGAGGGCCTGCTCCTAGACCGGCTGTCAGGCGTTCCCGCCACCGTCGACCGCCCTCTCGGCACTGATCTCGCGGGCCTCGTCGCAGATCGCTTTCACCACGCCCGCCGCGCCGCACAGGAGGTGTTCGCGCCATGCTAACTCTCATCCTCATCGCGCTCGCCGGTGCGGCCGCCAACCTCGTGGACGGCGGAATCGGCATGGGCTTTGGCGTCACGTCCACCACGATGCTGCTTCTTGCAGGCCTTGGCCCCGCGCAGGCCTCGGCCGTCGTGCATACCGCTGAGCTTGGTACCACGGCCATCTCCGGATTGAGCCACGCGCGCTTCGGCAACGTGGATTGGAAAACCGTGGTCCGACTCGGCGTACCGGGCGGGATCGCCGCCTTTTTGGGCGCCACGCTGCTGTCGAATATCTCCACCGCGGCGGCCGCGCCGGTGACCGCACTCATCTTGGTCGGCATCGGCGCCAACCTCATTTGGCGCTTCTCCCAACCGCGTCGCCGTGGCTCCGCCTATAAGCGCACCCACTCCACGCCGTTTCTGGCCGGACTGGGTCTTGTGGGCGGATTCGTCGATTCCACCGGTGGTGGCGGCTGGGGCCCGGTGTCGACTTCCACGCTCATGGCCATCGGCCGCGAGCAGCCGCGCCGCATCGTCGGCACGGTCAACGCCGCTGAGTTCCTAGTGACCTTCGGCGCTACCGCAGGCTTTGTCGTCGGGCTTTGGCACGATATCGTCGCCAACTTGGCCGCAGTCATTGCCCTGCTTATCGGTGGCGCTATCACCGCGCCCATCGCAGCGTGGCTTATCTCCCGCATCAACCCCGTGCTGCTCGGCGGACTGGTGGGCACGGCCATCGTGGGCCTGAATATCAGCAAAGTCATCGGTGGTGCCGAGACGTACTTTGGCTGGGCAGTGCCTGCAGCAGTTACCCCGGTTGTCATCGCTGTCGTGGTCGCGGCTGGCGTGGCAGCCACTATTCGTGGCGCGTTGCGCACCAGGCGTGCGCGTGCGGCGGAATTGGAAGCCGAAAACGCTGAGGAAGCCGCCCACGCGGATTTCCATGCCCCGGATTATCCGGAGCGCGTCGCTGCCGCCCACCGAGTCCATGGTTCGCACAAGTCCGGCGTGACCATCGTGCAGGATAAAGCACCCGAAAGCCCCGCCGCTGACCGCGCGTAGCCCTTCCGCCGCGACCTTTGGCCTCGTGGACCCTGAAGGCCTCGAGGGGTGCTACAGCCCGGCCACCTCGCCGATCACGTAGACCGCCGGCGCGGAGATCTCGTGCTCGGCCATCGTCTGCGCCAAGGTACCCAAGGTGCAGCGATAGGCGCGCTCGGTAGAAAGCGTGCCCTCTTGGATGATGGCGCAGGGAGTGGAGGGGGAGAGGGAGGCGTCGATTAGCGCACTAGCAATCGCCGGGGCATTTTTCACGCCCATGATGACCGCGAGCGTGGCGCCAGAGCGGGCGAGCGCTGCCCAGTCCACCAAGGACTTTTCATGGCCGGGCGGCAGGTGGCCGGAGACCACCGTGAACCCGTGGACAATGCCGCGCTGGGTTACCGGGATTCCGACGGCCGCGGGAACGGAAATGGCTGAGGTCACGCCCGGAATGACCGTGGTGGGAATAGACGCTTCCGCCAGCGCTTGCACCTCTTCAAAGCCGCGCCCAAAGACGAAGGGATCGCCCCCCTTAAGGCGGGCCACCTTGCGGCCAGCACGGGCGTGCTCGATGAGCAGCTCGTTGATCTTGTCCTGCGAGATTGACTTCTTATAGGGGAGCTTAGAGACGTCAATAAGCTCTTTGGAAGAAATATCACACAGCTTATCGAGTTGCGCCGTAGGTCCCAGGTGATCGGCAAGAATAACCTCTGCATCCTGTAGGGCACGCATGCCGCGCACGGTAATGAGGTCCCACGCGCCGGGGCCGCCGCCAATCAGGGTTACGGGATGAATCTGTGCGGAAGTCATAGGACTTCATCTTAGTGGGCGCCCGACTATGCTTGGGCCACATGGATACCGGTAATTATGATGCCGAAACCGTGCGCTTTTTTGATGTGGCGCACGAAGGCGCCCAAATCCGCCTTGTGGCCGGAGAAGTGGAGCGCTGGGGCGAGGCGCTCAGCGGGCTCAATCCCCGCTCGCTGGTCATTATCCCCACCGATGCGATTGCCCGCCAAGCCGCCCACCTGGGAGTTGGCCTGGCAGAGCCGCTGCGGATCCCGATTGTGGTGACCGAATCGCTGCCGCGTTACGTGGGGGCGCTGGACCTGGTCGTGGTCGTCGGCGAGCCCGGCGAATGTGATTGGGCGTCGCGCGCCCTCATTACTGCCAGCCAGCGCGGCGCTACCACGGTTCTCATCGGTCCGGCCAAGGGCCCGCTGGTGGAGGACTGCCCGGAGGATACGCTCGTCGCACCTTGCTTGCCGACGGCCGAGGGTAGCTCGCCCGCGCGCAGCATTGCCGCCCTGCATGCGCTGTGCTGCCTGCTCTATCAGGGCCCGACCGCGGTGAAGGAGACCCTTGAGGACCTCGCCGCGGCCGTGGACCGCGAGCTCGCGCAGCTTTCTCCCGAGCGCGATGACACCACCAATCCGGGCCGTCAATTGCGCGAGTTTATTGACGGCGCTCGCATCATCCACTCCTGCGTGCTCGACCCGTACTCCTATTCGGAGCGTCGCGAGCACGTGCAGCTCGACGCCCTCGTGGCCCGCATGGCCGCCACCATCTGGGCCGTACACGGCCTGCCGAGCGCTTATGTGGACCCAGCCGAATTGCGCCGCGCGCTCGACCGGGATTCTGATAGTTCCCCGGTCGAAGATCTCTTCTTTGACCCCTTCATTGATGGCGATGGTACCGGGGGCGCTTTGGTACCCTTGAAGGTGATTTTCTGGGGGCAGGAAGAGGCGAACCTGCCCAACTCGCTTGCAGTCCGCAGCATCGACCCGGAACCGGGCCTGGGGCATCTTGCCCGCTCACTGCAGCTTATTACGCGGAGTTTTGCCGCGACCGCCTACGAGATTTCTAAAGGATAGAAACACATGCAGCTGTTGCACAGCGCTACCCGCAACTATTCCTGGGGCTCGCGTACCCTCATCCCACACCTCAAGGGGCAGCCCGATGCCGATAAGCCCGTCGCCGAGCTGTGGTTCGGCGCCCACCCGGGCGACCCTTCCACGGTGGATGGCCGCCTGCTCAATGTGGTCATTGCAGAGGATCCGGCAGGGCAGCTAGGCAGCCGCGTTTCTGCCGAGTACGGCGAGCGCCTGCCCTTCCTGCTCAAGGTGCTTGCGGCCGAGGAGCCGCTGTCCTTGCAGGCTCACCCGTCAAAGGCGCAGGCCGAAGAGGGCTTTGCTCGCGAAAACGCCGCCGGCATCGAGCTCACCGCGTCCAATCGCAATTACAAGGACGATAACCACAAGCCCGAGCTCATCGTCGCGCTCACGGATTTCTATGCCATGGCCGGCTTCCGCCCCTTGGCGCGCACCCGCGAGCTTTTTGCCGCCCTTGAGTGCCCTGAGCTGGACCACTACGTTGCCATGCTTGACGACGACCCCTCGGCAACCACCGAGTCCGCCAACCTGCGCGTCCTATTCACCACGTGGATTACCATTCCGTCTGCCAAGCGCAAGGAGCTCATTTCCGCCATTGTTGCCGCCGGCGAGCGCCTGATCGCCGCCGACCCAGCCGATTGGAAGTCCCGCGTCATGTCTACGGTGCTGGATCTCAACCAGCGCTACCCAGGCGATATCGGCGTGCTGGGCGCACTGTTGCTCAACCACATCGAGCTCTCGCCCGGCGAGGCCGTCTACCTAGACGCAGGTCAGCTTCACGCCTATGTCTCCGGACTCGGCGTGGAGATCATGGCGAACTCCGATAACGTGTTGCGCGGTGGCCTAACGCCAAAGTTCGTGGACGTTCCAGAGCTGGTCAAGGTCTTGACGTACGCCGCTGCCGACGAGCCGCGTGTGCAACAAAAAGATAAGTCCGCCCAAGACAATGTCCACGATGCCGCCGCTTGGTCCTACCCGGTACCCATCGAGGAATTCCTGCTGGACCGAGTGGAGCTCACCGATTCGTCTTCTGTGGATCTCGATTACGATGGCCCGACCATCGCCCTGTGCACCGCAGGTTCCGTAACCTTCACCGATGCTGCGGGCAAGACCCTCACCGCGACCCCAGGCCAGGCCGTCTGGCTGCCAGCCTCCGAGGGCCTCGTAACCGCTACTGCGGAATCCGACGCCGCCGACCTCTTCGTTGCCCGCGCCTAGTCCGCGCTTCGTCTACGTCAGCACGCTTCGCCGCCGTCCTCCGGTTTTAGGCGAAGCGTGCTTTCCAGTCTTCATTGCGGCCGCGTTGTGGCCAGCTCCGCCCAATTCTTGGCGCACATTGTGGCTGCTTAGTAGCTTCCGCGTTCCAGCACATGCAAAACAAGCACGTTTCCCCGATTTCTGCCTTCAGGGCCTTCAGGATCGAGGTGACGTGCTTGTTTTGTTCGTCTACGCCGAGAACCGGCTCCGAATTAGCGCGTAGGCGCCGCTTCCCTCGGAGCCTGCTGGGCCGTGGCCGGTGCCTGCTTAGTTGGCACCAAGTCGGTAGGCTCCTGGTTCTGATCGGCGGAGGGTCGCTCTGCAGCGGCATGGCCGGTGAGCTGTTCCTGCTCCGCCTTCTCGGCCTCGGGTCGCTCCGTACCAGCTGGTTCCTGGGCCGGTGCGTCGGAAGCCTTGCCCGAGTTATCTTGCGCGGCAGGTGCCTCAGGTGAGGGCTGTGGAGTGGACGGACCAGAGGTGGCCGGCGGGGTGGTGCCGCCCCGGTTGTTCTGTGGAGCGCCAGTAGACTGCGAGCCGTTCTGGTTGCTCGGGTAATCGGGTGTCAGACGCTGATTGCCCTGGCCGGTACCTTGACCACCTTGGGTGGTGGTATTGCCCTGCGAGGCGGTGCCCTGCGGGGAGATGTTTTCTGGACGGTAGACCTTGGTGGGCTGGGTTGCTGCCTGTGGGCGCACTACCGCATTAGGGGCGAGAAACGGATCGTTGTTGTGCGGCTGCTGGTGCTTGGCATCGCCGGACGAGGCGGTAGAACTCGTGGTGCGCGAGGAGTGCTTCTTCGAGGGGGAATGGTCCGTGGAAGAAGTGGTGGTCTCCTCTGCCGCAGTGTGGGTCGGGGAGACGGAGGTGGTCGCGGACTGATCCGCGGCATTGGAATAGTTGGCGCTCGGCGAGCTCATGCGCCAGACGGCGACTCCGACGACGACCGCGGCGATCAGTCCGGCCACAATGAACACGTAGACGCGGCGCGAATCTGGCTTCATCGTGGCTGTCCTTTCTATGAGGCGGGCCGTTTAAGCCCAAATGGGGAGGGCGGTACGGCGCCCCGGTAACAAGTTGGTAACGAGGCTATCATGTTTAGGAAACATTGCGACGGCGTCGCGTTTCTGTGATAAGTAAACAAAAAGGCAGTTCACGGGCGTAGAAGGCCATGCAAACCTTTTCATTGCTTGCTTTCTTTCACCAAGAAAGCGTGTATAAATGGCGCTGAAAGCACCGAAGGAGTCAAAAAGTGAGTACTTGGGACGAAAATATTTTCAGCACGGACCTCAACATCGATTTCTTGGATGAGATGGCAAACCTCGATGAAGAAGGGGTAATCCGCGCCGTCGAGGATGCCTGCGAGGTCGCACACAGCAAGCCAAAACTCAGCGAAGAAGAGGAGCAGAATGCTCAAGCGGCGGCCACCATTGCTGCCATTTGGGCCGGTGCGCCCTTTAGCGCGGGCGAAGTCGTCGAAGACTACCCCTATATTAGGGAACTGGTGGGCTCTGGCAGCGAGACCTTGACGGAAAATGCCCTCGAGGTGCTCGAAAACGTCGAGGAAGAATATGACCTCGAGCCTTTCATCGAGGCCCTGTCCTAATCCGAACCTGCTGCCCGCGGCAGCGGCCCCGCGGGAAAATAACAGAAGGGAAGATAGCCCACACCTATGCTGATTAGCATCGAAGGCATCGACGGTGCCGGTAAAAATACGTTGGTCTCCGCACTCAAGGAGTCGTTGGACCGGCCCGTGGAGGTTATCGCCTTTCCGCGCTATGCAGACTCGATTCACGCGCAGCTAGCGCAGAAGGCGCTCTACGGAAAGATGGGCGACCTCACGGATTCGGCGTATGCCATGGCGACGCTATTCGCGTTGGATCGCTATGGCGTCAAGGACCAGCTGCAGCGCGCCAAAGAATCCGACGCCGTAGTGCTATTGGATCGTTACGTGGCCTCCAATGCGGCGTACTCGGCCGCGCGTCTCGAAGACGATGCGGTGATGGAGTGGGTGCGCGACCTGGAATTTGGCACCCTCGGCCTGCCGCAGGCGGACCTGCAGGTGTATTTGGATACTGCGGTAGAGGTGGCGTCGGAAAGAGCGCAGGCACGAGCCCAGGCAGACGCCAGCCGGGAACGCGACCGCTACGAACGCGATGGCGGGTTGCAGGAGCGCACCGCCGCGGCCTACCGGCGCCTGGCAGATGCGGGCTGGGGTGGACGCTGGATCGCTACCGCCGATGCGGATACTATTATTTCAGCGATAAAAGACCTTGTAGGAGAATAAAACGTGGCGCCCAAGATTTTGGTTGTCGATGACGATCCGGCTATCTCAGAGATGCTGACCATTGTGCTCGAGTCCGAGGGGCTCAAGCCCATTCCGGTCATGGACGGCAATGACGCTGTTCCTGCCTTTGAGCAGCACGAGCCGGACCTCATCCTGCTGGACCTCATGCTTCCGGGCATGAATGGCGTAGATATTTGCCGTGCCATCCGCCGCGAATCCTCCGTGCCCATCGTTATGCTGACCGCCAAGACCGATACGGTTGATGTGGTGCTCGGCCTTGAATCCGGCGCGGATGATTACATCACCAAGCCATTCAAGCCCAAGGAGCTCATCGCCCGCATCCGTGCGCGCCTGCGCCGGACCGATTCTGCGGAAGCTGAAATCCTGGAGGTTGCGGACCTTGTCATCGACGTGCCGGAACATACCGTGCGCCGCACCGATGGCACCGAGCTGAACCTGACCCCGCTGGAGTTTGACCTGCTGCTGGAAATGGCGCGCCGCCCCGGCCAAGTGCATACGCGTGAATCGCTGCTGGAATCCGTGTGGGGCTATCGTAATGCTTCTGATACCCGCCTGGTTAACGTGCACGTCCAGCGCCTGCGTGCCAAGATCGAGCACGATCCGGAAGACCCGCAGATTGTGCTGACCGTGCGCGGCGTGGGGTATAAGACCGGCAAGGTCGGCGCCGGAGAGTAAGGACCATCGGCATCATAGAGCGTCTAAGGCGCATTCGAGACGCCTTCATTACAACGTGGCGCACCTCTTTGCAGGCGCGCGTCATTGGCATGATTTTGGTCGCCTCTTCGGTGGTCATGATCATCTTGGCCTACGCGCTAGTGTCCGTGCTTACCCAGCGCCTGGTCAGCCAGAAGGAGGACGTGGCTCAGCAGGAGCTGGAGCGCGCCCGCACGGCCGTGGAGCAGCAGATCGATGCCACCAGTTCTGCTAACTCCGTCCAGGTGCGCATCAACTCTGCGCGTGCTGCGTTGGGCCAGCTCTCCGCCCAGCAGGGCGACGCCCAGGCGGTCTATGAGCCAGTCATCGTGGTGGAAAATCAGGATGGCTCTGTTACCACTTCGCCCGAGGATTTCCCCGTGCCGGATCAGCTGCGAGAGATGGTGGATCAAGGCCAGATTGCGCAGCAGTATTTCCCAGCTCCGCGCGAAAATGGTGATCACTACAACGCCTTGCTGGTAGGCACGCCTACCGATACCGATATTCCCCATACGCAGGTCTACCTGGCGTTGTCCATGGAATCGGAAGAATCCACTATGGCGCTGATGCGCGGCCTGCTCTCGGCGGCTGGTGTAGTGGTCGTGGTGTTGCTGGTGGGCATTGCCTGGCTGGCTACCCAGCAGGTTATTACGCCGATTCGCTCGGCTTCGCGCATTGCGCAGCGCTTGGCGGCGGGTCACTTGAAGGAGCGTATGGCCGTCGATAGCGATGATGAGATGGGTCGCTTGGCCGCGTCCTTCAATAACATGGCCGATAAGCTGTCCTCCCAAATTGCGCAGCTGGAGGAGTACGGCGATTTGCAGCGGCAGTTTACCTCTGACGTCTCCCATGAGTTGCGTACCCCATTGACCACCGTGCGCATGGCCGCGGACATGATTGAGGCCGAAAGCGATAGCCTGCCGCAAGGTGCCCAGCGCGCTTCCCGCCTGATGTCGAGCGAACTCGACCGCTTCGAGGAATTGCTCGCGGACTTGCTGGAGATTTCTCGCCACGATGCTGGTGTGGCGGATCTCTCCACGGCTGCCATTGATCTGCGCTCCTGTGTGGAGGCGGCTTACGGGCAGGTGGAGCATTTGGCCCGCGAGCTCGACGTGGAGGTCCAGCTCAACCTGCCGGAGGAGCGCATCGGAGTCGAGGCAGATTCCCGCCGCCTCGAGCGCATCTTGCGCAACCTTCTGGCCAATGCCATTGACCACTCGGAAGGCAATCCAGTGGCGGTAGACGTCGCAGCCACGGACACTGCGGTAGGCGTTACCGTTACGGACCATGGCGTGGGCTTAAAGCCTGGCCAGGAAGAGCTGGTATTCAACCGCTTCTGGCGTGCGGATTCCTCCCGCAAACGCCATTCCGGCGGCACCGGTTTGGGCCTGGCTATCGCCCGCGAGGATGCCGTCCTGCACGGCGGCACGCTAGATGCCACCGGCTATGAGGGCTTTGGGTCCCGCTTCCGCCTCATCATTCCGCGGACTCCGAATACCGAGGTGGGTGAGGCCCCCATCGCTGTGGAGATTCCCGGCGCACCCGTCTCCAGCACTGCGGATGGTAGTGAGCGGGCAGAACCCGATGCTGAAGCTCCAGAAGCACAGGACACCGGCGCCGCCGCGCTGGATGCAGGGCCTACCGCTGCAACGCCGGCCATTTCATCGGGCATGAGCTCGCCGCACGTCGACAAGAGCGAAAAAGGCACCGATGGCGAGGCGGAGGGCGATGGCATCCTCTGGCCTTCGGAACGCGAGCTTAACCGCGGCGCGGCCGCCCCGGACAGGCGCGCCTATAAGGCCCCGGACTTTGAGGGTAGGAGGAAATAAGCGTGTTGAGAGCGAACTATCGCAAGACCGCGGTTGTCGGCACCGCAGCGGCCGTGCTGTTCGTCAGCGGTTGTTCCACCCTGCCGAATAACACCGGTCCGCAAGTAGTCGGTACCTACCAGCAGCAACCGGAAGGCCCGGAAGAAGTCATTGCACCGCAACCCGGCGATGACCCGGACTTGACGTTGCGCGATTTCTACCAGGCTTCCGCCGTGCCGGGAAACGATCATGAGGTCGCGCGCGGCTTTCTGACCGATAACGCCCGCGAAGCCTGGGACGCCAGCGGCGATGTGATGGTGGTCGATAGCTTGGACATCGTTACCGCGCCCGCTAGTAAGCAAAGCTCGAGGGATAATGAGCGCGCCTTCACGGTGCGCGGCACCATCATCGGCCGCCTTAAATCCGGCGGTGCGTACGTGCCGGAAAATGAGGGCTACGAGGCCGTCATCTACATGAAGAAGCAAGACGATAGGTGGCGCGTCGATGGCTTGCCGGCAGGGGTAATAATGGAGCGCAATGAAATGCGCAATCACTACACCCCACAATCGCTGTACTTCTTTAAGCAGAGCAACGATGTGTTGGTTCCAGACCGCCGCTGGCTGTATAAGGGCGGCGAACAATCGGAGTCGACGCTCCTTACGCTGCTGATGGAGGGACCTTCATCTAGCATTGCTCCCGCTACCCGCCGGGCAGCGGGGGAGAATGTCACCTTCGCCGGCTATGACCGCGAACAGGGCTACCAATTCGAGGGCCTTGCTGACCTAGACGCCCAAGATCGCACGCTCTTTGCAGCCCAGCTAGTGTGGACGCTCACGGAAGCCGGCCATACCGGCCCCTTCAAGGTCAAGGCCGATGGCGGTGACTTGGTGGAGGGCATGGATAGCCTCAGCGTGGATGACTTCGCGGACTATAACCCGGAGGAAAGCAGCACCTCTTTGTCTAAGCTCTACGCCCTCAATGAGGGCAACCTGCTCGAGGTGGACGATGGTGTGGCCGAGCCCGTGAAATCCACGCTGGGCAGCAGCGGTGACGTGCAATCCGTAGATGTTGCCGATAGCGGCCTCGTTGCGGCAGTGCGCCGCAAATCCAATAATGACTTCTCGCTGCAGATAGGCGAGCTTGACGGCCAACTGCAGGATTCGGTGGAGGGCCCCACACTGGCACGGCCGACCTTCGAGTACAACGGGCAAGCCGCCTGGACCGTGGTTGATGGCGATCGCATCGTGCGCGTGGTGCGTTCCAAGACTACAGGTCGCATCTCCGAATCCGAGGTGGATGCCCGCAGCATCGACGATATCGAGGGCGAAATCTCCGTCATCCGCTTGTCCCATAGCGGTGCGCGCGTGGCCATGATTATTGATGGCCACGTGTACATCGCGGCCGTTGCTCAATCCAGCAGCGGCGATAAGCGCATCGTCAACGCCCGCGAGGTTGGCCCCGAAGTATCCGGTTCGGCACTATCGCTGGACTGGAATGCGGATGGCTCGCTCATCGTGGGTACTTCCTCGAGCCAGTCGCCCGTCTGGCGCATTGAGCAGGATGGTTCTTCGGCGTCGACCATGCCTACCGGTAATATCACCGCCCCCGTGGTGGCCGTGGCAACCTCGCCCACCAAGCTCTTCATTACTGATTCTCACGCCATGCTGGAGCTTCCTTCCACCGTCATGGACGAAACCAATTGGCGCGAGGTCTCCGGCCTGCAGGGTCGGCGTTCTTCCCCTATCGTTTCTAATTAGCCGCGAGAGGTCCTGCGCGGCTGGGGAGAGGCGATTATGGGCTTGGGGGAGCTTATTTTTCCGCGTGCGTGCGCTGGGTGCGGCGCGCCGGGTGAGGTCTTGTGCCCACCGTGCCGCGATCACCTGCGGCAGCCGCCCTATATGGTGGCGCGGCCCCGGCCGCTGGGCGCGCCTGTCTATGCTCTCGGCCCCTATTCCGATATTCGCCGCCGCATCATCATTGGCATGAAGGAGCGTGGCAATCGGCCGGTGCGCGAGTATGTGGGGGCCGTCTTCGCGGCCGGGCTGGCTCATTTGAGCGCCCGCGGCGATATCCCGCGCGAGTTCACCCTCGTTCCCGCGCCTACTCGGCCGCGTTCGGCGCGGGCACGCGGGGGAGATCCGGTGTCCGCTGTGTGTCACACCGCGGCGCAGCACCAGCGCGTGGGCGTGTGCGCGGCGCTTACTATGGGCCAGTCCACCGCGGACCAGTCCGAGCTCAACGCGCAGGATAGGTGGGCCAACCTGCAGGGCCGAGTCCGCGTGCGCGTGCCTATTGCTCGGGCGCCTGCGCTGCTTGCCGACGACGTCATTACCACCGGCGCCACCCTTGCCGCCAGCATCGCCGCCCTGCAGGCCACGGGTGTAGAAGTCTGCGGGGCATTGGTCTTTGCGGATGCCTAGATAGGGGTGGTGCCCACCCTCGAGGTAGGGGAGTCGCCAAAAAATTTCCCGCAAAGGTCATAACCAGTGCTATCATGAGGAGTGTCACAGAGAGATAGTTACTGTGATTGATTCTAGTCCCCACTACTCAAGGGAGGCATCTCAATGTCCCAGCCAAACAAAGCTCAGGTAACGATTACGGGCCGCAACGTCGAGGTTCCCGAACACTTCCAAGAGCGAGTTAATGACAAGCTGGCCAAGATTGAACGCCTTGACCCCACCCTGACCTTCTTCCATGTGGAGCTACAGCACGAACCCAATCCGCGCCGTGACTCCGAAGCGGAGCGCATTCAGATCACCGCTACGGGCAAGGGGCACATTGCCCGCGCTGAAGCCAAGGAAGATTCCTTCTACGCAGCGCTCGAAACCGCCTTGGGCAAGATGGAGCGCTCCCTGCGCAAGGTGAAGGTGCGCCGCGAAAACGTCAAGAGCGGTCACCGCGCGCAGAAGGGCACCGGCGAGATTGCCGCTGAGATGGTGGCCCAGGCTGAAGCGGAGCGCGCAAAGGAAGAGCGCTACGTTGACCCCTATGCTGAGACTGTAGAGGACGTTCGCCCCGGCCAGATCGTGCGTACCAAGGAACACCCGGCTACCCCGATGAGCGTGGATGATGCCTTGAGTGAGATGGAGCTGGTGGGCCACGACTTCTTCCTTTTTATCAATGAGGAGAACAATAAGCCGTCCGTGGTTTATCGCCGCCACGCCTACGACTACGGCATTATCTCCCTATCGGAAGACGCTGAAGCTTAAAGGAGCTTATACTTCTCTTAGCTAACGACCCTGCTGCGTGTATGCAGTGGGGTCGAATTTGTGGTTAGGGGAGGGGGCGTCGGCAAGCAGGTGCCGGGGCTTATACAGGCTGAACGGAGGCTGCGCGCCCGCCCTATGTGCTAGGCGGGAGATGCTTTGTGAAAGCGAGTGAGTACAATAGCGACGAGTTAACTTTATTGTCGCGACTAGAAGGACTAACTAACCGTGTTTGGACTTTCCAAGCTGCTGCGCGCGGGCGAGGGCCGTACGGTCAAGCGCCTGGGCAAAATGGCAGACGATGTAATTGCCCTTGAGGATAAGTACGCGGAGCTTTCGGACGACGAACTTAAGGCAAAGACCGACGAGTTTAAGACTCGCCTGCGAGACGGCGAAGAGATGAATGACATCTTGCTCGAGGCTTTCGCCACCGTCCGCGAGGCTGCCTGGCGCGTCCTCGATCAGAAGCACTACCGCGTGCAGATCATGGGCGGTGCGGCCCTGCACTTCGGCAACGTCGCCGAGATGCGCACCGGTGAGGGCAAGACCCTGACCTCGCTGCTGCCGGCCTACCTCAATGCCCTTGATGGCAAGGGTGTCCACATCGTCACTGTTAACGATTACTTGGCAAAGCGCGACGCCGAGATGATGGGCCGTGTCCACCGCTGGCTTGGCCTGTCCGTCGGCGTCATTCTGTCCGAGATGCGCCCACCAGAGCGCAAGGCTGCCTACGATTGCGACATTACCTACGGCACCAATAATGAGCTCGGTTTTGACTACCTGCGCGATAACATGGTCCGCTCCCTCAACGATGTGGTACAGCGTGGTCACAACTTCTGCATCGTGGACGAGGTTGACTCGATTCTTATCGATGAAGCCCGTACCCCGCTCATCATCTCCGGCCCGGTAGATGGTTCCTCCCAGTTCTATAGCGTCTTCGCCCAGCTGGCCCCGCGCATGCGCGAGGGTATCCACTACGAGGTGGACCACAAGAAGCGCACCATCGGCGTGCTGGAAGAGGGCGTGGAATACGTCGAGGATCAGCTCGGTATCGATAACCTCTACGCCCCCGAGCACTCCCAGCTGGTGTCCTACCTGAACAACGCCCTGAAGGCCAAGGAGCTGTTCACCCGCGACAAGGACTACATCGTTCGCAATGGCGAAGTCATGATCGTGGACGGTTTCACCGGCCGCGTGTTGGCCGGACGCCGCTACAACGAGGGCATGCACCAGGCCATTGAGGCCAAGGAGCAGGTGGAGATCAAGAACGAGAACCAGACTCTGGCTACCGTTACCCTGCAGAACTACTTCCGTCTGTACGAGAAGATCTCCGGAATGACCGGTACGGCAGAAACCGAGGCTGCCGAGCTGCACTCCATCTATGGCCTGGATGTGGTGCCGATTCCTACCAATAAGCCGAATCAGCGTGCCGATCACTCTGACCGCATCTACAAGACGCAGGAAGCTAAGTTTGCTGCCGTAGTGGACGATATTGCCGAGCACGTCGAGTCCGGCCAGCCAGTTCTGGTCGGTACCACCTCCGTGGAGCGCTCCGAGTACCTGTCCCAGCTGCTGTCTAAGCGCGGCGTTAAGCACAACGTGCTTAACGCTAAGCACCACGAGGAAGAGGGCCAGATCATCGCCCGTGCGGGCCGCCCCGGCACCGTCACCGTGGCTACCAATATGGCCGGCCGTGGTACCGATATCGTGCTCGGTGGCAACCCTGAGGTCATCCTCGATGAGAAGCTGCGCGAGCGCGGCCTCGATCCATTCGAGGATGAAGAGAAGTACCAGGAGGCCTGGGAAGCAGAAATCGATTCCGAGAGGGAGCGCTCCAAGAAGCTGGGTGACCAGGTACGCGAGGCCGGTGGCCTCTACGTGCTGGGTACTGAGCGTCACGAGTCCCGCCGCATTGATAACCAGCTGCGTGGTCGTACCGGCCGCCAGGGTGACCCGGGTGAGACCCGCTTCTACCTGTCCATGCGCGATGAGCTGATGGTGCGCTTCGTGGGCCAGTCCATGGAAAACATGATGAACCGCCTCAATGTTCCGGACGATGTCCCCATCGAGGCCAAGATGGTTTCCAACTCCATCAAGGGCGCCCAGGCGCAGGTGGAGAACCAGAACTTTGAGATGCGTAAAAACGTCCTTAAGTACGACGAGGTGCTCAACGAGCAGCGCAAGGTGGTCTACGCTACCCGTCACGACATCCTTGATGCCGGCGATATTCAGGACAATATTCGCGGCATGATTGATGACACCGTGTCCGCTTATGTCGCCGGTGCTACTTCCACCGGCTACGTCGAGGACTGGGATCTAGACGCACTGTGGAATGCGCTGGATTCCCTCTACGGCCCCACCATTTCCCATGAGGAGCTGGTGGAAGGCTCCGAGTATGGTTCCCCAGGCGAGCTTTCTGCCGAGCAGCTTCGCGACGCCCTGGTGCAGGACGCCAATAATGAGTACGACAAGCTCGAAGAATCTGTAACCGCTATTGGCGGCGAGCAGCAGATGCGAAATACCGAGCGCATGGTCATTCTGCCGATTATTGACCAGAAGTGGCGCGAGCACCTCTATGAGATGGACTACCTCAAGGAGGGCATTGGCCTGCGTGCGATGGCGCAGCGCGATCCGCTGGTGGAGTACCAGAAGGAGGGCGGCGAGATGTTCAACGCCATGAACGATGGCGTGAAGGAAGAGACCGTCCGCCAGCTGTTTATGCTGCGCAAGCAGTTCAAGCAGCAGGAAGAGGAGCAGGCCGGCGAATCCGCTGCTACCGCTTCCGGCACCGGTGAGGGCACCGTAGAAGCCTAGGCTTCGGCGTCCTTCTTCCCAACCCCGCCCCGCCCCCGCTTGTGATGAACTGCTCCCCATTAGTTGGACTGAGAAATCAGTTGCCAACAACTAGTGGGGAGCATTTTCTTTGAGAGCACGTA
>NZ_JASPGP010000012.1:0-89203 GCF_030229345.1 Corynebacterium tuberculostearicum
ATGCAATATCGAAATCAGACCCTTGAAGCCCTAACCGCCTAGAATTAAACCAGTCCAACTTTCGGGGGCCAGTTCACTCGGTACGGGGGCGGCGTCGTTAGCGCACAAGCGCTGCCGGGAAAAGATTACTTCTTCTCGGCGTAGACCTCGCGCACGCCCTGGCCAAGGGCTGGGTGCACGTTGGTCCAGTATTCGTAGACGCGCTGCTCGGTCTCCTCGGATACACCAGCCATCGCGTTGGTGATATTGGTGACCAGGCGCTCCTTGGCGGCATCGTCATAGACGTTCTCGTACAGGTCGCGCGCCTGCACAAAGTCATCGTCCTCGGCGTGGCGAACATACGGTGCACGCACCAGGTCGCTGCCGTGGGACTCCGGATTGATGTAGAGCTCCGCCGCGGTGGTGGTCTCGAGCTGGGAGCGGTCGTTTACAGCGGCGTCGTCAAGCACGCCCGTGCCCTTCTCATAGCGGTTGGGCGAATAAACCGGATCCTCAGGAGCGTTGAAGAGGTACTGCATCGGGCCCTCATGCTCATAAGTATTGACCTGGTCCACATTCTGCGGCTGGTTGACCGGCAGGTGCTTATAGTTCGGTCCGATGCGGTAGCGCTGCTGGTCAGCATAAGCAAAGGCGCGAGCCTGCAGCATCTTGTCTGGGGATAGGCCAACGCCCGGCACAATATTGGAAGGATCGAGTGCTACCTGCTCAATCTGGGCAAAGAAGTTGCGCGGGTTGCGGTTGAGCACAAAGTAGCCCACATCGTGCAGCGGGTAGTCCTTCTTGGACCAGACCTTGGTCAGGTCGAAGGGGTTAAAGCGGTAATTCTCCGCCTCATCCAGCGGCATGATCTGCACCTTGACGTCCCAGATCGGGTAGTTGCCCTCTTCGATGGCGTTGTAGAGATCCTCGCGGTGGCAATCCGGGTTCTGGCCGGCGGTGGTGGTGGCCTCTTCATCGGTGAAGTTCTCCACGCCCTGGCGGGACTTGAAGTGATACTTGACCCAGAAAGCCTCGCCTTCTTCATTGACCCACTGGAAGGTGTGGGAGCCGTAGCCATTCTGGTGACGGGTGGACTTCGGGGTGCCGCGGTCACCCATCAAGTAGGTGACCTGGTGTGCGGACTCTGGGTTGCGGGTCCAGAAATCCCACTGCATATCGGCATCGCGCAGGCCATTGGTGCCCAGGCGCTTTTGGGAGTGGATGAAGTCTGGGAACTTAATGCCATCGCGGATGAAGAATACCGGGGTGTTATTGCCCACGATGTCGAGGTTGCCTTCCTCGGTGTAGAAGCGCAGGGCAAAGCCGTGCACATCGCGCCAGGTATCCGGGGAGCCTTGCTCGCCGGCCACGGTGGAAAAGCGGCCCATCATCGGGGTGACGGTGCCCTTCTGGAAGACCTTGGCCTTGGTATAGGCAGAGACATCTTCCGTGATGTGCAGCTCGCCAAAGGCGCCGTGGCCCTTAGCGTGCGGCGTGCGCTCCGGCACGCGCTCGCGGTTGAAGTGCGCGAGCTTTTCAATGAGGTGGATATCATTCAGCGCCACCGGGCCCTGCTGGCCGGCGGTCACCGAGGTGTTTTCGGACAGCACCGGCTGGCCCGAGGGGCGGGTGGTATTTCCCTTGCCAGCGGGGCGCTGGCCCTTATTCAGGATGTCATCAGCGGTGAACTCAGTCATTTATGCCTCCTGGCAATTCGCGTTCAGTTCTTCCCAGTGTGGCAAAACTTTGCACGGTTGTCAGGGCTCGCAAAAGAGAGTAAGGGGTGCTGGTAGATTCATTCAGGTGACTCACCACTCCGCAGCAGACGACGCCCGCGTCACCGACCTTGCCCTTCGGGCCGGTCGCGGCGACCGCGCGGCGCTGACGGAGTTTATCAAGGCCACCCAGGATGATGTGTGGCGCTTGCTGGCGCACCTGGGCGGGCCTGAGGGAGCTGACGATCTCACCCAAGAGACCTATCTGCGCGTCATCAGCGCCTTGCCGCGCTTTGCGGCGCGGTCCTCCGCGCGCACGTGGCTGCTCTCTTTGGCCCGGCGCGTGTGGGTGGACAATATTCGCCACGATATGGCCCGGCCGCGAAAGTCTGCCACCGAGTACGAAGACGCGATGGGTGCGGCGCCGGAAGACTCCGCGGCGTGGAGCGACTGGATCGACGCCCGTACGCTTATCGACGCCCTCCCGGCCGACCGCCGCGAAGCCCTCATCCTTACCCAAGTGCTGGGCTATACCTATGAGGAGGCAGCCAAGATTGCCGGCGTGCGCGTGGGCACCATTCGCTCCCGCGTGGCGCGCGCCCGCAAGGATCTCATCGCGGGGACGGGTTAATACCCCCAAATAGCCCCCTGCGATTGCGGAGTTAATTTCACTCTCAAATTGTTACGCTCTGGTTACCTTGTACCCCACGGGCCCCAGATTTTGGCACTTAGCTGCACTTTACGCGCAATAGGTGGGGTGAACGAGGCCACAGAGAGGGCGATTCTTGCCCGAAATATCTGTCCAATGTGTGGTTTATTAGTTGTGTACACACGTGATAAATCGACCGTCGATCCGGGCCCGCGCGATACCAATGCCGGGCCCGGCGCGTGTGAGTAAGAGAGTTTCTCCCTTTCATGTTAAAACGCGCAATCGGAATTTCCATGGCGTTTATCGGCGTCGTCGTGGGCGCAGGCTTCGCCTCCGGCCAGGAGGCCATGCAGTACTTCGTGGCCTTTGGTAACTGGGGCCTGTGGGGCATCGCCCTGGCCGCTGGTTTGATGATGATCACCGGCATCTCCATCCTGCAGCTCGGCTCGTACTTCCAAGCCGAGGAGCACACCGCTGTCTACGACAAGGTCGCATCGCCATTTACCGCCAAGATTTTGGACTGGTCCACCCTGGTGACCTTGTTCGCCATCGGCTTCGTCATGTTCGCCGGCGGTGGTTCGAATATCAATCAGCAGTTCCCGTCCGTCCCAGTATGGGTGGGCGCCACCGCCATGCTGATTTTGGTGCTGCTCGTCGGCCTGATGGATGTCGACCGCGTGACCGCAGTCATCGGTACCATCACCCCATTCATCATCATCTTCATGGTGCTTGCCACCGGCTATACCATCTTGAATGCAGACGTTGATTTCGCTGCCATGAATGACTGGGCGGTCAACAATGTTGATACCTCGCTGCCCAATTGGTGGCTAGCCGCACTGAACTACACCGGCCTAAACGTGATGACGGCAGTATCCATGTCCATCGTTATTGGCGGTAACTTCCTGGATAACCGTGCAGTTGGCGTCGGTGGCCTCATCGGTGGCCTGCTTTATCTCATCCTGTTGGCACTATTGGTATTCGCCCTCTTCTTCGAGGCAGAGACCGTCAACGGCCAGGACATGCCGGTACTGAGCCTGATTACCAGCATCCACCCAGTCTTGGGCGTGCTGATGACCTTTGTCATTTACGGCATGGTCTTTAATACCGCCATCGGCATGTTCTACGCGCTGGGCAAGCGCTTGACCCGCAATAACCCCAAGCGCTTCTACCCGGTTTATGCCGGTGCCTGCATCATCGGCTTCATCTTGTCCTTCGTGGGCTTCCAGGCCTTGGTCAGCAACGTCTACCCGATCCTGGGCTACCTGGGCCTGCTGATGATCGTGGTGATGGTCTTTAACCGCATCAAGAACGGCAGCAAGCTCTCGGACGAGTCCGACCGCCGCATGCGCGCACACGAGCTGGTGTCTCGTCGTCTGGATCCGCGCAAGCGCTTTACCAAGAAGAACGAGCGCGAGCTGCGCAAGTTGGCTGCAGCGTCCAATATGGAAACCACCGAGTTCGTCACCAATATCGCAGAAGAGATCCACGAGGAGCTCGAAAATGATGATGATATTGAGTATGACCGCGAGGATCCGGAGCCGTCCGTGACCTACGTGCAGCACACCAAGCCGGAGGTTCCGTCGTCCACTAGCGACCTCGACTTTGGCAAGAAGGACACTGGTGCCGACTCCGGCACTGGCACCGCCAAGCCGGTTTCTGAGGACTAGCCCCCTCGTCCACGGCTGATAGGCCAAAAGCTCGGCGCCCTCCTTCCCTTGCTATTAGGAAAGGAGGGCGCCGAGCTTTTTAATGCGACAGGCGGCGAAGTAGCGCTGTGCTAGACGAGCAGCTCTGCAATCTGAATGGTGTTGAGAGCAGCACCCTTGCGCAGGTTATCGCCGGCGACGACGAGCACGAGGCCCTTGTTATCGTCCACCGTCTGGTCCTGGCGGATGCGGCCGACCAAGGACTCGTCGATGCCGGTGGCGGCGAGTGGAGTGGGGACGTCGGCAAGCGTAACGCCCGGAGCGCCACCCAAAAGCTCGGTGGCCTGCTCTGGGGTGATGGGCTTATCGAACTCGGCGTGGATGGTCAGGGTGTGGCCGGTGAAGACCGGGATGCGCACGCAGGTGCCCGCTACCTTCAGCTCCGGAATGTCCAGGATCTTGCGGGATTCGTTGCGCAGCTTTTGTTCCTCGTCGGTCTCCAGAGAGCCATCATCAACGAGGTTGCCGGCCATCGGCAGGGCGTTATAGGCGATAGGTGCCACGTACGGGCCAAAGTCTTCGTCATTAAGCGCGGAGCCATCGTGGACCAAGCCCACATTGTGCTCACCGACGGAATAGATCTGCGCGGCCAGCGCCTGCACGCCGGCCAGGCCGGAGCCGGACACCGCCTGGTAGGAGGACACGTGGAGCTTATTCAGGCCAGCGGCATCGTGGAGGACCTTCAGCACCGGCATGGCCGCCATGGTGGTGCAGTTCGGGTTCGCGATGATGCCCTTCGGGGTGTTCTTGGCTGCCTCGGGGTTGACCTCGGAAACGATGAGGGGAACCTCTGGGTCCTTGCGGTAGGCCGAGGAATTATCCACCACAGTCGCGCCGGCCGCGGCGAATACCGGGGCCCACTGCTTGGAGGTGGAGCCGCCGGCGGAGAACAAGGCAATATCGACGTCGGCAACGGATTGCTCGGTGACCTCAGCGAGGTCTTCTACCGTAATCTGCTCGCCGCGAAAATCCAGCTCGGTGCCGGCCGAGCGAGACGAGGCGAAAAAGCGCACCTTATCCGCCGGGAAATTGCGTTCTTCCAAGATGGAGCGCATAACGCGGCCGACCTGGCCGGTAGCGCCTACGACTGCAACAGTGGTCATGACTTAAAAATCCTCTGTAGTTGCTTTTGGGTATTTAACGTCCGGTTCCAGCATAAACCGTGGCTTCTTCTTCGCCACCAAGCTGGAATTTATCGTGCAGCGCACGAGCTGCCTTATCCAGGTCAGCCTCGCGGGTGAGCACGGAGATGCGGATTTCGGAGGTGGAGATGAGCTCCATATTGACGTCGACGTCGCGCAGGGCCTCGGTAAACTCGGCGGTCACGCCCGGGTGGGACTTCATGCCAGCGCCGACGAGGGAGACCTTGCCCACCTGGTCGTCGTAAAGCACATTGGCCCAGCCGCCTTCGGACTTCAGCTTGGTCAACAGCTCCATGGCGCGTGGGCCGTCGGCACGCGGGCAGGTGAAGGTGATATCGGTGGTGCCATCCTCCAGAGAGGAGACGTTTTGCAAGACCATGTCGATATTGATCTCTGCATCGGCAATGACACGGAAAACCTTCGCTGCCTCCCCTGGGCGGTCCGGGATTCCAAGGACGGTGACCTTTGCCTCGGACTTATCGGTTGCTACACCAGTGAGTACTGCTTCTTCCACAGGGATATCCTCCATCGATCCGGTCACTAGGGTGCCGGGGTCATTTGAATAAGACGAGCGAACTCGCAAGGGTACATTGAACGCGCGGGCGTACTCCACGCTGCGCAGAACCAAAATTTTGGAACCTACCGCGGCCATCTCCAGCATCTCCTCAAAGGAGAGCTTCTCTAGCTTCTGCGCGTCCGGGACGATGCGCGGGTCTGCGGTATACACGCCATCAACATCGGAATAAATCTCGCACACGTCCGCATTCAGCGCGGCTGCTAGCGCCACCGCGGTGGTATCGGAACCGCCGCGACCCAGCGTGGTGACATCGCGCGATTCCTTATTAACTCCCTGGAATCCGGCGACGATGCAGATCTTGCCCTCATCCAGCGCTTCAGTCAGGCGGCCTGGGGTAACGTCCACGATGCGGGCATTGCCGTGGCGCTCGGTGGTGAGCACGCCGGCCTGGGAGCCGGTAAAGGACTGGGCATGGGCACCCAAGGATTCCACGGCCATGGCCACCAGCGCATTGGAGATGCGCTCGCCCGCGGTCAGCAGCATGTCCATTTCGCGCCGTGGTGGCACGGGGTTGACCTGGGCGGCAAGGTCGAGCAGCTCATCGGTGGTATCGCCCATGGCGGAGCACACCACGACGACGTCGTTGCCCTGCTTCTTGGTGGCCACGATGCGCTCCGCAACGGCGCGAATGCGGTCTGCGGATTCGAGGGATGAACCGCCATATTTTTGCACGATCAGGGCCACGGTAAGGATGCCGCCTTTCGTCTTTCAAGGCACCCCTGGCGCGCGTCTGCACACCGCCAGAAATACCTGTCGGTCATTAGTCAAATACCCATGCTACCCCGCAGGGGCCTAGTCCTCATCATAATTCCTAGACAATGCTTGCTTTTTATTCACACGCCCCGAGCGTAAAGCGCGCCATGCGCCGGCCGCCCCCACGGAGAAAAACGCGCGCCATACAGCGCAGAATATGCATATAACAGGAATCTTTACTACCGTTGAGCGGGTGTTAAGCAACCTCCTCGCCATCTTTTTCGCGCTCGCATCCGCGCTGACGGTTGCTTGGGGCACGGTCATCCGCCACCGCATCGCCCTCGACGCCGATGATTCGGTCATGCGCGCCGCCATGTCTAACCCCTTGTGGTGGGTGGGCACCGCGGCCGCAATTGGCGCCTACGGCCTGCAGGTTATCGCGCTCGGCTTCGGAACCTTGCTGGTGGTCCAGCCCATCTTGGTGCTGTCCTTGATGTTTACCCTGCCGCTATCGGCGTGGTATTCCGGCCGCAAGATGCCCTTCCACGAGGTTTTCTGGTCCATTGCGCTGACCATCGCGGTGGGCATCATGGTCATCTACGGCCGGCCGGTTGCCGGCAATCCCCGCCCCGAATGGAGCGATTGGTGGCCGGCGCTCCTTGTGGGGTTGGCCACCCTCGCCATCCTGGGCGCAGCAGCCGCAAAGCTGCCGGATCAGCGCCCCTTGGCATTGGGCACGGCCTGCGGCGTTATCTATGGCTTCGTCGCCCTGCTCTCGAAGGCCGTGGTGGATATTTTCACCCACGAAGGCCTCACCACCCTGTTGGCTAGCTGGCAGTTCTACGGCCTCATCGGCCTCGCGCTCACCGGCACGGTGGTACAGCAATATTCCTTCAACGCCGGCCCCCTGGCCCATTCCCTGCCGGCCATGACCATCTTTGAACCCATCGTGGCCTTCGGCTTGGGGTACATGGTGCTGGGAGAGAAATTCCTCATCGATACGGCCGTCGGTTGGGCAATTATGCTCATCGCCCTGACCGTCATGGTGCTGTCCACCATCGTGCTCTCCCGCAGCCCGGTGAGCCAGCGCGGCTAGATGGCCCACTCAAATACGCCGAGCATATAGGCCGAAAACCACGCGCCAAACAAGGCCCAGGCAATAACCGCCACGCTTGCCGACGCCCCCTTTTTCACCCACGGCAACAACACGATCACCGCCGGCAGGAGCAGCCGGGGCCGCGAATGCATGATGCCATCAGAAAGCAGCACATTGGCCATGAGGACGGCGGAAAATAGCCAGGCCGCCAACGGCAGGCGGCGCCACGCCAGCACCAGGCATAGCGGGGCAGCGATCATTACGCCGGCGCTAAGCAGGTAGCCGCCATTGGTGGCCCCGGTCAGCGTCTCCCACAGCCACACCACCGTGGCTTTGCCGCCATCGAAGCCGGAATTCCAATGTTCTTTCTGGATACCAAAGTAGCCGCCGACCTCTTTCAAGTGGCTGCTCGACCACCACAAATACCCCACAAGCGGCACGACCGAAAACGCCACCGCGGCCCAGGCTCGCCAGTCCTTTCGGTCCCGCAGCAGCACCATAAGCCCAAAGACCGCAACGAGGTCCACCGCGGTAAGGCGCACGAGCCCGGCCACAAAGATATACGCCGCGGCGGCCCACCAGCGCTCGCCCACCAGCGCCACCACCGCCCAGATAGCCAGCGCTCCGAAAAGCGCCTCGGTATACGGCATAGAAAAAACGATGGACATCGGCGCGCTGGTGACCACTACGGCGCTGAGCACTTGGGCCCACTTCCCCATGCCCATCTGCGCGGCCAGGGCCATCACCCCGGCGGCCAGCGCAATGCTAAAGAGCACGTTGAGCGCGATGGCGGTGCCGGCCTCGCCGGTTCCCAGGATGCCGCTTACCGCACGCACCAGGAAGGGAAAGCCCGGAAAGAAGGCCATGGTTGTCTCATGGACCGGCCCATCCGTAGAGATATCCGCACCGAAGTACCCGCCGCGGGCGATTTCTACGTAGTGCTTGGCGTCCCACTTATTGAGCAGTCCCCAGAGCTTATCGTCCTGCACGGCGGCCACCGCCGCGAGCACGCCCACGCGCAGTGCAGCGCCGATGAGCGCAACGAGTGCGGCAGGCGCCCACAAGGAGCGCAGTAAGGACGGTGAGGTGGGTGCGGCATGGCGGGCTGTAGACACGAAAGGCATAGTACCGTACCACCGCCGCGTCTCATTGAATGAAATCTCTTGCCACATAGTGAGAGAGCCTGTAGTGTGACCGATATGACACAGTGGATTGACCTACTCCTTATCTGCCGCGGCGGGATTTCGGCCTAAGTACTGGCCAGCGCCCCGTCGCGGAGTCCGGCTGCCCAAGCCCAGCTGGCCGTCTCCCCATAGACACCACAGACAAGGAAACCGCACCATGTCCCCCACTGACTCTTTTATCAGCGCCCCTCGCGATATCACCACCCCTAACGGCCCACGCCGCGAAGGCCAGCCCGCGTGGAATAAGCAGCGCGGCTCCGCCATGCCCCACGAGCGCTACCAGCCCTTCGCCGTCGAGGTGGAAGACATCAACCTGCCGGACCGCACGTGGCCCAGCAAGAAGATCACCCACGCCCCACAGTGGTGCGCGGTGGATCTGCGCGATGGCAACCAGGCGCTCATTGATCCCATGAGCCCAGAGCGCAAGCACCGCATGTTCGACCTGCTGGTCAAGATGGGCTACAAGGAAATCGAGGTCGGCTTCCCATCCGCCTCCCAAACGGATTTCAACTTCGTCCGCGAAATCATCGAGGGCAATAAGATTCCCGATGACGTCACCATCCAGGTACTAGTCCAGGCCCGCGAACACCTGATCCGCCGCACCTTTGAGGCCTGCGAGGGCGCCAAGAACGTCATCGTGCACTTTTATAACTCCACCTCGAAGCTGCAGCGCCGAGTGGTCTTCCGCAAGGACAAGCCCGCCATTAAGAAGCTGGCTACCAACGCTGCCGAGCTCATCAAATCCATCGCCGCGGACTACCCAGACACCACGTGGCGCTGGGAGTACTCCCCCGAATCCTTCACCGGCACCGAGCTGGACTTCGCCCGCGAGGTTTGCGATGAGGTAGTAGAGATCATGGACCCCTCCCCGGATAATCCGATGATCATCAACCTGCCGTCCACCGTGGAGATGATCTCGCCCAATGTCTACGCCGATTCCATCGAGTGGATGCACCGCAACCTGGCTCGCCGCGAGGACATCTTGCTCTCGCTGCACCCGCACAATGACCGCGGCGAGGGAATCGCCGCCGCCGAGCTGGGCTTTATGGCCGGCGCGGACCGCATCGAGGGCTGTCTGTTTGGCAACGGCGAGCGCACCGGCAACGTCGATCTCATCACCCTGGGACTGAACATGCTCACCCAGGGCGTGGACCCACAGATTGACTTCTCCGATCTGCCGCAGATCCGCGAGACCGTCGAATACTGCAACCAGCTGCGCGTGCCGGAGCGCCACCCCTACGGCGGCGAGTTGGTCTTTACCGCCTTTTCCGGTTCCCACCAGGACGCCATCAACAAGGGCTTGGATGCGCTGGCGGCCACCATCCGCCCCGGCGCGAACAATACCGAGGTCTCGTGGGAAGAACTGCGCGAGGCCATCTGGGAGGTTCCCTACCTGCCCATCGATCCGAAGGACGTGGGCCGCGACTACCAGGCGGTCATCCGCGTCAACTCCCAGTCCGGCAAGGGCGGCGTTGCCTACATCATGAAGACCGACCACGGCATCAATATGCCGCGCGCCATGCAAGCGGAATTTTCCACCGTGGTGCAAGAAATCACCGACTCCGAGGGCGGCGAGGTCAATTCCAAGAATATGTGGGACATCTTCGCCACCGAATTCCTGGACCGCGAAACCCCGTTGGCTGTGGAGGCCTTCCACATGGACAACTCCCCGGCCGCCGACGGTGACGTCGCCGTGACCGCCACGGTGGCCTTCCGCGGGGAAAAATCCACCGTCTCCGGCACCGGCAACGGCCCCATCGCGGCGTATGCCAACGCGCTGGAATCCCTGGGCATCGATTTCGAGGTCATGGAATACTCCCAGCAGTCCCGCTCCGCCGGTGATGATGCCGAGGCCGCCTGCTATATCGCCGCCGACGTCAACCAGAACAAGGTGTGGGGCGCCGGAATCGCCGGATCCACCACGCGGGCTTCCATTAACGCGATTAACTCCGCCGTCAACCGCGCCCTAGCCTAAGCCCAGCCGCCGGTGCTGCACACCAATGCCGCGCCTTGGCGTGGTAGAAGGGTGGGTATGCCTTCTTCTACCTACCTCATCCCGCACCGCGGCTTGGGCGCCGTGCAGGCCCTGCCCATCTATGGTGCGCAGACGAAGGAAAACCAGGAGTTCACCGTCACCTTGGCGCCCCGCGAGGACGGCGGCCTGGAGGTGCGCACCGACTCCCCCATCGGGCACATCACCAGTGCCGACCGCGCCGAATACCCCGAGATAGATCTGCTTTTTCGCGCCGGGCTCACCCCTGCAGCCACGGCCGCGCCGCAGCCCGATGGATCCCTGTCCTTGCTATTGCCCCGGCCGGGCCTCTGCCTGCCGGCCAATAACCCGCCGGCCGGCCCGTGGACGATGCTGGGCTATGCCCCGCCCATCAACATCACCGACCTGCCCGCGGAACTGGATATTCCCGCCCACGCGCGCATGCACGTATTGGTGACGCTTTCACCCAGCACCACCGGCTCCGGCGCCGATGCTTATTTGGGCCCGCAGTGGGTGGGGCGGCTGGATAGGGTGGACGTCGCCAAGCAGGGCACAACCCTGGCCCATGCCTACCATGCGCCGCGCAGCACCGGCCGCGTGCTCAGCATCTATGCGGGTGCGCCGCTGCCGGATTCAAAGGAAGCCTCGCTTGCCGACGCCACCCCTACCTCCCCCGCCGCCACCGAAACCTTCGAAACCACCAGCTTCCGCGCCGTTAACGTCAATGACTCTGCACCGCGCCGCCAGCAGTGGTGGCCCGCCCTCATTGCCCTACTGGTAATTGCAGCGCTTATCGCCGTACTCATTTTTATTCTGTAGGAACTTTTGGGCAGGATAACACCCCGTTCTCGCCGGGTTGGGAAATTGGAAATCGCGCCTAGCGATGCTTAAAATGCGAAGTAACTATTGTTTCGTATGGAAAGGCCCCAATGACTTCGCTGGATTCCGCCACCTACGTGGTCCCTGACCACGGTTTTGGCGTGATCCATAAGCTGCCTATTGCGGATGTTTCGCCGGAGATTTTCAGCGACTTGCTCGAGTCCGCTGCTGCGGAAGACGGGTACCTATCCGCGGAACTCGGCCCCCGCACTACCGAGGAAGGCTTCGCGGTTCGGATCGATGACTCCCTTGTGGGCCACCTCAGTGCTGCCGATTCCCAGGCCTACGCCCTCTTTGACTGGATTCTCAGCGCCGGCCTGCACCCACGCGCCACCGCCCATGTGAGCATGACGGATGCCTCTGGGGAAGACTGGCCCACACTGAACCTGCTCCTGCCGGCGCCGCACCTGTGCATTCCCGCCAATAACCCGCCGGCGCAGCGCTGGACCATGCTGCCCGGCGAGACCACCGCCACGCTGACGGAGTTTTCCAAGGACGTCACCGCCTTTCCGCACACCGACGAGCACTACCTCGTTTCTTTGCGCACCCGCGGTTTCCTGCGCCGCAATACCGTCGACGTCTATATCAATAGCACCTTCTTAGGCTCCCTTCCCCGGGAAGCCGCCCGCGAGATCGCCCCCGCCGTCCTCGACTGCACCAAGACCGGCCGCCTCGCCATTGCCCACGGTTACTTCCACTACAACGCCGATGACCGCCCCGCGCTCACCATTTATGCGCATAACGCCGCCAACAAGCACCACGCGGGCCTAATTTTGGGCGTCGTCGCCGGTGGCACCGCCATCATGTCCGCTGCTACCGCAGCTCGCGCTCAGGCTGCATCCGCTGTCCCCGGCGGCCCCGCTACCGGTGTCTCTACCGCCGGCACCTCCGCAGCCAGCGGTTTCAGCGTCACCTCTGCCGCCGGTGCTGCCGGCACATCCGGTGCCGTGACCTCGAACCTGCTGGCCGCAGCCGGCGTCGCCGTGCTCGTTGGTGGCGGTGCCACCGTAGCCACCAACCTGCTGAGCGAGGACGAAGCCCTTTCAGACACCAACACGCATTCCACCGCGCCCGCTCCGGAAGACAACCATTCCTCCCTCGATTCTTCCCACTTCGACGGCAATGGCCCCAAGCGCCCCGCGCACCCCGCCACGCCGCGCATCCACGATGCCGGCCCCACCAGCGGTACCTCAGCTCAGCCCCCGCTTGCCGACGCCCCCTCCACTTCGCAAACCACGAAGAAGCCCAGCGCGACGCATTCTCCTCACGCTGACCGCGCCCAAGCCCCTGCCGCCGACAACCGACGTGGCCACCACAGCGAACCCCGCGGCGGCCACCACGGCGAGGATTCCCAGGCAATTTCCCGCGCCGCCTCCGCCGCGACCGCTGCCGCCATGGCCGCAGCCAATGACGTCGCCTCGGCCCCAGCCCCGGCACCGGCACCGTCTCGGACCACGCCTGCCTCGACGCCATCCTCCAGCTCGGAACCCGCACCCGAGGTAGCAGCCAAGGGACCGACCGCAACCTCCTCGTCCTCCCAGTCTGCCGAGCCGTCCGATCTGCCGACCTCAAGCGCGTCTACCTCGGAAAAGACAACTTCCGAGGAAACGACGACTGAAACTACCACCGCAGCCTCGACGGAAAAGCAGACCGCAGAGCCTTCCAGCTCCGCCACCAGTTCTGCCACGAGCGAGCCAACGTCTGAGCCGACCCAGGCTGCAGACCCGTCTACGCCCACCTCAGCGCCTGAGTCTTCGGAACCAAAGCCCTCGGAGTCGACCGCGCCTACGACGACGTCTCCGTTGCCGACCTCGGAGTCCGAGCCCGAGCCGGCGCCGGATACCACTATCTCAGGTCCCGAGCTCGAACCAACGCCAGAGCCGGAGACCACTGCACCTACGACGACAATTCCTGGCCCTGAGCTCGAGCCCACCCCGGAGCCAGAACCAGAGATCACCGTAGAACCTGAACCGGCACTGCCGACTACATACCGCGGCGCAACGGATGGACCGGAGGTGCCCCTGGTACCGCTCGAGCCGGAAGAACCGCAGCAGCCGGAGGAACCGGGGCGACCTGAGGAGCCCGAAGAGCCAACAACCCCGCCGAAGGTCATTGTCATCGTCGTGGAGAATTAAGCGGCGCGCCCTGTCCCCCTGCGCGAATTGCGGGATACTACACTGAGTTTAATGAACAACACACCTGGCCCCTCCCCGCAGCACACGCCGGCGTCGGCCCCAGCGCCGTCGCCCGCGACGGTGGCTTCGCGCCACGCGGCCAGGTCCACAGCGCCCAAACCAGGCGCAGAACTACGACGCACTCGGCCGCGCCGCGCGGTGCGACCGTCCGGCGAACCAGACGCCGCAAAGCCCAAGCCAAAACCGAAGCCGAAGCCGCACCCGCCTGCCCGTCACGAGCGACCTGCCGCGCAGGAAACGGCTAATAAGAAGCCACAGCAGCCGCAGCAGGCCGACTCATCCACCGATGCGGCCGACTACCCCTACGTGGCGCTGACCCTACAGACCACCGGCATCCACCCCAGCACCGGGCGCATCGTGACTATCGACGCCGTTGCTTTCAACGACGCCGGCGAACAAGGCCAGCTCTTCCACGCCGTCCTTAAACCCGATATCGACGCCGGACCGCGTCACCTCCACGGGCTGAGCACCACCGATATTGAGCAGGCACCAGCTTTTGGCAAGATCCTTAAATCGCTGGACAAGCTTATCGACGGCCGCACGCTCATCGTCCACGATCTCCCCTATACCTGGGGATTTATCGTTGCCGAGGCCCGCCGCGCCATGATGGCCGCCGCCCGCCAAAACCGGGCGCGCAACCGCGGCCGCAACAAGGGCCGCCGGCGCCGCCAGAAGGTCGGACACGTCCCCACGCCGGTGCGCATCATCGATACCTTGGCCACTTCGTATGCGCAGCAGGTGCGGTCGAACGATGTGCGCTTAGGGGGCGTCGCCAAGCAGAGCGGCCTGGACGCCACGCCGAAAGCCTCGGTGGAGCGCGCCGGCCGGCCCGAGCCAGAAACCTCGCGCGAGCAAACCGAGCTGCTCATCGCGCTCTACCGCCAGCAAGAAGGCGGCACTGTGCGCAGCTATGCGCCGGAGGACGTGCGCGCCGATCGCTTTGGCCTGCAACGCTCCCACGTGCGCGTCGACGCCGCCGAGGCCCCCGTCCAGCACCACAACCCGGGCAAATACGAACCGGGCAAGGAGCTGCGCCGCGGCATGGAAATCGTGGTCGCACCGGAAATCCTCGAGGACCCAGACACCATCATCGCCGCGCTCATGCGCGAGGAGCTCAATTATTCGGAAAAGCTTACCCGCGAGTCCTCGCTGGTTGTCTGCAATGTCACCACGGACTTGGTGGGAAAGCCCATGCATGCCCACCGCAAGGGCATCCCGCTCATGTCGGACGCCGCGTTTCTTGACGCCCTCACGCGCATCGAAGACGCCGAGCCCGAACCCGAATCCGCCAAGCCTGCGCCGCGCGCCCAACGCTCGCCGCAGAACAACAAAAAGGGCGGCGGCAAGAACAACAAGCGCCGCCGGCGCCGCGGCGGCCGCGGTGGTCGCGGCAGGGGCCGACGAAATTCTGGCGGCTCGGCGGCGAAAAAGAACGACTAAGCCGCCCGCCCGACTACCCTAGGGGACATGAGTTTTAGAGTCCCGGGTGCGCTGAAGAAGTTGCGCACCACCACCGCCACAACCGCCGCGAAGCTGGCCACCACCGCTTCCCGCGCCACCGGCCGTGGCGCCGGCGGAATGATCGGTGGTCTAATCGCCAATGCCATTGACCCTTCCATCATGACCAACCTGGGCGGTGGGCGCCCGGCCGTGCTGGTTACCGGCACCAACGGCAAGTCCACCACCACCCGCATGTTGGCCGCCGCGGTCCGCGCCGAGCACACCGTAGCCACCAACGACGGCGGCGACAACATGGACGCCGGCATCATCTCCGCGCTTATGGCCGGCAAAGACGCCTCGCACCTAGTCCTCGAGGTAGACGAGCTCCACGTGCCCCACGTGGCCGATAACCTCAACCCGCAGGCGCTGGTTCTGCTCAACCTCACCCGCGACCAGCTGGACCGCGTGGGCGAAATCAACAAGATTGAGCGCGCCCTGCGCGGCGCCGTGGAGGCTCACCCGGACATGCTCGTCATCGCCAATTGCGACGACGTGCTCATGACCTCCGTGGCCTATGACGCCAAGAATGTCATTTGGGTCTCGGCCGGCGCCGGCTGGATCGGCGATTCCGTCACCTGCCCCCGCACCGGCGGGCACGTCGTGCGCACCGAGGATGACTGGTACGCCGTTAAGCCGCTTGCCGACGGCCGCGAATTCCGCCGGCCGCAGCCTACCTGGGGCGTCGATAAGCATGGCATCATCACCCCGACCGCCAAGCGCCCGCTGAACCTGGCGCTGCCCGGCCGCGCGAACCGGGGCAACGCCGCCCAAGCCATCGCCGCGGCCGTGCAGGGCTTCGGTGTGGACCTCGATAAGGCCATTGCGGCCGCCGAGGGCATCGACGACGTCGCCGGCCGCTACTCCACTATTCACTGGAAGGGCCGCGACATTCGTCTGCTGCTGGCCAAGAACCCAGCCGGCTGGCAAGAAGCCCTGTCCATGGTGGACCGCAGCGCCGATGGCCTGGTCATCGCCACCAACGGCCAGGTGGCCGATGGCATCGACATGTCCTGGCTGTGGGACGTGAAATTCGAAGGCTTCAATGGCTTAAGCGTCAAGGCCGCGGGCGAGCGCGGCACCGACCTGGCCGTGCGCTTGGTCTACGCGGATATCTCCCACGAGCTCATCCCGGACCCGATGGACGCGCTCGCCGCCTGCCCGGAGGGCCGCATCGAGGTCCTCGCCAACTACACCGCCTTCCGCGATTTGAAGAAGGCGCTTTCCAAGGAGGCCACCAATGCTTAATATCGGCCTAGTGCTTCCCGACGTCCTCGGTACCTACGGCGACGACGGCAACGCCCTCGTCCTGCGCCAGCGCGCCCGCATGCGCGGCTTCGAGGCGGAGATTCACCCCATCCGCTTGGGCGAGCCCGTGCCCGAGACGCTGGATATCTACACCCTCGGCGGCGGCGAAGATACCGCGCAGATCCTGGCCGCGGACCACCTGATTTCCGATGGCGGCCTTACCCGCGCCGCTAACGCCGGCCGCCCGATTTTTGCCATTTGCGCCGGCCTGCAGGTCCTGGGCGAATCCTTCCGCGCCTCCGGCCGCATCGTCGACGGCGTCGGGCTGCTCGACGCCACCACGGCCGGCATGCAGGACCGCGCCATCGGCGAGGTAGCCTCCGAGCCCACCCGCGCCGGAGTCACCGCGGACCTCACCGAGCCGCTGACCGGCTTCGAAAACCACCTCGGCGCCACCATCCTCGGCCCCTCCGCGCAGCCGCTCGGCACGCTCACCCGCGGCAATGGCAATGCCGACCAGGCCGCCACCGCCGACCTCAGCGACGGCTCCGCCCAGCGCACCTACGAAGGCGCCGTCCAAGGAAGCGTCATCGCCACCTATATGCACGGCCCGGCGCTGGCCCGAAACCCACAATTGGCGGATCTCCTCCTCGCCCAGGCCATGGGCGTGGCCCTCGCGGACCTCGAACCGATTGAGATCCCGGCCGTCGACCGCCTGCGCGTCGAACGTTTCAACGCCTCCGAGCCCCCGCGCTCCCAAAGATAGGCTCAAACCTGTGGATAACTTCGCCCAGCGGCCCCACAACCCCCGAGTTATCCACAGGCTCGGCCGCTTCCCCTTGTAGCCACTTGCCCCCGCCCATAGGCTGCGGGGCATGACGTTACTGGAGCAGCTGGGCGACATCGCTAAGCGCGGCGTGGAACTTCTCGAAGAGGCCCACGCCGCCTCCAGCCTGCCCCTGCCCGCGGACCAAGCGCGCACCGTGCGCCGCACCGCCGCGGCCTTCCTCTCGCCCACCAGCCACTCGCGCTACCAATCCCGCGCCCTGGCCGCCGCGCGCCGCAACCAACACAGCCTGGAGACCCTCGCGCTCATCGCCCGCCGCTCGCGCGGCATTTCTGACCCCACCAAGCGCTGGCAATTCCGCGAGAAGCTATGCGCCACCGCCGGCACCACCGCACAAGTCTCGCGCGCGGCGACCCGGCTGCTGCGCGAAATCAACCCGCCGCCCGAGCGCGAAGACGGCGGCCGCCGCATCATGCACGGCGAGAAAACTACCCTGAGTTTTACCGGCCCCGCCGCGCAGATGGCCGATATCTGGGCCGCCGCCAAATCCGACCCGCTGGCCTGGCTCACCGGTTCCCGCGCCGCCGCGCCCGCGACCGTGACCACCAATGTCATCATCGAGCTGCCGGATTACCTGAAAATCCTGGCCGGCGACGGCGATGACATCCGCCTCGCGATGACCAATGGCGCGACCATCACCGGCGCCGAACTCGTCCGCCGCACCCTAGCCGGCGCCGGCCTTTTCACGCTCATCCACCCCGAGCGCGGCCCGGTCAACCTCTACCGCACCCGGCAGGCCTCCGCGAAGCAGCGCCGCATGCTCGAGGCCGAAGGCGCCCGCTGCGCCTGGCCCGCTTGCCGACGCCCCGCCTCCGAATGCCAAGCCCACCACCTCCTCGAATACTCCCGCGGCGGCCTCACCCACCCCGAAAACATGACGCTGCTGTGCCCATATCACAACTCCATCAACGGCCTGCCGGGCCGCGGCCGCATGGCCCGCGTCAACGGCCGAATCGCCTGGCTCCCGCCCGCCAGCCGGCACAACGCTTCGCCTAGCAACCCGCATAGCAGCATGCATAGCGGCCACAGCGGTATACACAGCAGCGCAGATAACGGGACGGCCAGCAAAGCGCACGGCCCGCCGGTATTCACCGGCCGCGCGCGAACCGGGCCCACGGCCGCCGTGCCTTAGTCCGCGCTCGCGCGCTCACCCGCGCTAAATGGTCAGGCGGCCAGAAAGCGCGCGGGACAAGGTGAGCTCGTCCACGAACTCCAAATCGCCTCCGAGCGGCATGCCGGAGGCCAATCTGGTGATCTTCAGATCAGGGAAGTCACGCAGCAACCGCACCAGGTATGCGGCGGTGGCCTCGCCCTCGGTATTGGGGTCGGTGGCGAGAATGACTTCGTGGATGGTGGGGGTGGCGTCGTAAAGCGGGGCTTCAGGGGTGGAATCCGCCAGCTCGCGGTCGGGCAGCACGCCGCCCAAGCGCTGTAGCAGCGTGGAAATATTCAAATCGCGCGGGCCCACATTCGCCAGCGGATCCAGCGCTCCACCCAAAACGTGATAGCGGCCCTCATACTCGCCGGTGCGCTCGATGACCTGGATATCCTTCGGCTCTTCCACCACGCAAATGGTCGAGGCGTCGCGCTGCGAATTAATGCAGATGCGGCAGACATCCTCACGGGAAATATTGCAGCAGATGCGGCAGAAGGTCACGCCATCGCGCACCGCGCCCAGCGCGTTCTGCAGCCGCTCGATGTCCTCGGGCTCCATGTGCAAAACGTGAAACGCGATGCGCTGCGCCGATTTCGGGCCAATGCCCGGCAGGCGCGAAAACTCGTCGATGAGGTCTTGCAGAGGTCCTTCAAACATCAATTACTCCCAAATCAGCAAAAGGCCGCGGCCCCACCCGGGGCAACGGCCTTTTATCGTATCGCGCGGGCTACTGGTTGCCGCCGAAGACATCCTCAAAAGACGGGCCACCCTGGCCGCCCATGCCCTGCGACAGCGGGCCAATCTTTTCCTGTGCCAGGCGGCCGGCTGCAGCGTGGGCCTCCTTGAACGCGCCCATGACCAGATCCTGCAGGGTATCGACGTCCTCTGGGTCCACGACGGACTTATCGATCTGCAGGTCCACGAGCTCGGCGCCGCCGGTCATGGTCACCTTAACCAGGCCGTTTCCTGCCTGGCCCTCGACGTTGGTGGCGAGGATTTCTTCCTGCGCCTTCTGCAGGTCTGCCTGCACCTGCGCGGCCTGCGCGATGAGATCGTTCATGTCATTTGCCTGCTGCATTGGGTCTTGGTCAGCCATGTCGTTTCCTTTCTAATTCAACTGTAAATTTCGCTACCGCCCGAGTGTACCGTGCTTGCCGGTTAGGCACGCCGGGCGCCCAGCTCGCGCTCCAGCAGCTCCATAGCTACCTCGGTAGCGCTGCGATGATCCATCTCGCCGGTCGACTGCGCGGCCTCCATCATGTCCCGCTCTTCGTCATCGCGGGTATAGGCCGGCGGCTCCTCGGGCGGAGCGGCAAAGTCCGGCTCAGGCTCGGGCGGAAGCGGCACGCCGTTGCTGAACTGCGATTCATCGCGCTGCTTGGCGGCCTGCGTCGCCCGTGCGATGCGCG
The DNA here is from genome assembly GCF_030229345.1 of Corynebacterium tuberculostearicum. Lineage (GTDB taxonomy): Bacteria > Actinomycetota > Actinomycetes > Mycobacteriales > Mycobacteriaceae > Corynebacterium > Corynebacterium tuberculostearicum_G. Next base: position 19,966 of record NZ_JASPGP010000012.1, read on the forward strand.
AGCGCCACCCGGGCGCGCTTTCCGGCTTACTCTCCGCCTCCTGGTCGTCGGCCGGCTCGCGCGCCGGCTGATTCGGCGTCCACGCTTCCTTGCGCTGCGGCGGCCGCGGGGCATCGAAACCGGCGGTCTTCGGGTCGGTGCCCACCACACAGGTCACGGCCACATCGCGCTGGAACTCCTCCTTGAGCACCTCCACGATGACGGCGTTATTGGCGGGCGCGTTGATGCGCTCGGCCAGCGCGCCGGTGGTGTGTCCCAGCGTCAGGGTGCCATCGCGGAAGCCAAGCACGCGGGCTTCGGCCAGCATGATTTCGGCCACCTTATTCCGCTTTCCGACGCTCCCCCTCAACGCCACCCATTTCTCCCTCACGGCCTCTGCGAAGTCGCCCGCCGGCTCCTCCGCCGCCTGTGATTGCGCGGCAGGTTCCGGCGCAGTTTCCTCCGCGCGGGCCGGCACGGGCTTCTCCAGTGGCTCGCGATGCTTCTCCTCAGCCGACGCTGAGTGCGGCGCCTCGCTCTGCGCCGACTGCGCCGATTGCTGCTCGGGCGCCTCTGCCTGCGGGATTTTCCGCTCACGCTGCCACGGGTCCCCAGCCTCTTGCTGCTGCGGTTTCGGCTGCGGCTCTTGGTTCTGAGGCTTCTGCGTGCTGTGCGCCTCGGCGGCTGCCGGCTGCTCGGGTTGCGCCTGCGGCTGCGCATCCGGTTGCGATTCCGGTTGGGACGGGGCCTGCGGCTGCGGCTGAGCGGCCGGTGCAGAGGTTGGAGCAGACGAAGGGGCAGAAGCCTGCTGCTCCTGGGACTTGGCGCGGCGGCGAGCGATGATGGCAGCAGCGGCGGACTGGGGGTCTTGAGCACCGGCGACGGCGGAGTTGGCCGCCGGAGCACCACCCGGGGTCGCAGGGCCAGCCGGCGCGGGCGAGGCTGCGGCAGCATTGGCAGCGGGGGCGGGGGCGGGAGCCGCTGCGGGTGCAGGCCCGGCGCCAGCGGGGCCGGTGGACCCGATAAGCAGATGCGCGCACATGATTTCCAGCAGCAGGCGCGGCGAAGTCGCACCGGTGAGGTCGCTGATGCGGTCGTTGACCGTGGAGGCCAGGTAAGTCAGCTGCGGGCCGGAAAAGCGCTGCGCCTGGGCGGTGAGCACGGAGGCGCGGTCGGTGGGCGCGGAGACGAGGCCGGCCTCGATGGCGCCGGGCACGGCCTGCAGGATCATCAAATCGCGCAAACGGTCAAGCAAATCGACGGCGAAGCGGCGCGGGTCGTGGCCGGCCTCGATGACGTGGTCGACCATCGCGAAGAGGCCGGGTTTGTCTTGGTTGGCGAGGGTTTCGATGGCGTCGTCAAGCAGCGAGACATCGGTGACGCCCAACAGCGGCCGGGCAAGGTCGTAGGTCAGGCCGTCGGGCCCGGCGCCGGCCAGCAGCTGGTCCAGCAGAGACAAAGTATCGCGCGGGGAGCCGCCGCCCGCCTCAATAACCATGGGGTACACGGCGTCCTCAACCTGTACGCCCTCAGCCGCAACGGTGCGCTGCAGCAGGCCCTTCATGGCCGGCGGGGTCAGCAGGCGGAAGGGATAGTGGTGGGTACGCGAGCGAATGGTGCCAATGATTTTCTCCGGCTCCGTGGTCGCGAAGATGAAAATGACGTGCTCGGGCGGCTCTTCCACCACCTTGAGCAGCGCGTTCGCACCGGAGGGCGAAATCATATGCGCCTCGTCAATAATGAAGATGCGGTAGCGCGATTCGGCCGGCGCGTAGTAGGCGCGGTCGCGCAGCTCGCGCATGTCCTCCACGCCGTTGTGCGAGGCAGCGTCGAGCTCCGTCACGTCCAGGTTGCCAGGGCCTCCGGGGGCGAGGGAGACGCAGGAATCGCACTTGCCGCACGGCGTCGAGGTCGGCCCGTGCTCGCAGTTGAGCGAGCGGGCCATAATCCGCGCCGAGGAGGTCTTGCCGCAGCCGCGCGGGCCGGAAAAGAGGTAGGCGTGGTTGATGCGCCCTGCATCAAGGGCGGCGGATAGCGGCGTGGTGACCTGCTCTTGGCCCACGACCTCCGCGAACGTTGCTGGACGATATTTCCGGTATAAAGCCACGGTTAGCCAGTCTACCGGCTAACCCTCGCGCGACCAGTCCAGCAGGTCAATGCCCTGCTCGGCCACCGCCGCCTGCAGCTTGCCGACGCCCTCTTCTACCCCAAACGCATATTCCGAATCCGTCAGCATGACCAACTGCAAGATGAGGGTCAGGCGGCCCTCCTCGCGAAACTGCGGGGTCTGCCCGCCCCACAGGTACGGCGCAATGAACAGGCCGTGGTGCACGGTGATATCTGGGACATCGAGGATGGACGGCAGCATCACGCCCGGCTGCGCCGGCAACAGGCCGTCGGCCTTTTCGAAGGTGTCAGCCGCGGCGTTGATGGCGGCGGCCACCTCGGGCTGCCCGGTGCGCGCCACCGTGAGCAGCTCGCAGCGCACATCGGTGCCGTCGTCCTGGTTTTGCAGGCCGGTGTCGGTGGTGTTGAAGGTGGTGGTGAGGGCGAGCGATTGGGCGTCGGCAAGCGAGGCAAGGCCCAGCCGGCGCTTATCGACGTAGCGGAACTCCAGCGGCGCCGGGATAAGCTCGCTCAGCCACAGGGCAGACTCGTCGGCGTTGATTTTAGGCCCCCAGCTTCTCCACGGCGGCGAGCAGGACGCAGGTGGCAACGCCGTCCATCGCGGCCTCGACCTCCTCCTGCGGCGGCAGGGTTGGGGCGAGGCGGATATTGCGGTCGTTATCGTCCTGGCCATAAGGGTAGGCGGATCCGGCCTGGGTGAGCAGGATGCCGGCATCGCGCGCGAGCTCCCAGACGCGGTTGGCGGTGCCGTCGACGACGTCGAGGGAGATGAAGTAGCCGCCCTTCGGGTTGGTCCACTGCGCCACCTCGTACTCGCCGAGGCGCTTTTCTAGGATGCGCAGCACGGCATCGAACTTGGGCTTAATCAGCGCTGCGTGGCGGCGCATCACCGCGCGCACGCCCTCGGCAGAGCCGAAGAACTCGTGGTGCGCCAGCTGGTTAATCTTATTGGGGCCGATGCCGCGGATGCCGGCGTGCTCCAGGTACCACTCGAGGTTGTCCTCCGAGGTGCCGAAGAAGCCCACGCCCGCGCCCGCGAAGGTGATCTTCGAGGTAGAGGACATGGCCCAGAAGCGGTTCGGGTTGCCTTCTTCCGCAGCGATATCCAGAATCGGCAGGATTTCCGGGAAGTCCTCGGTCAGGGTGTGCACGGCGTAGGCGTTATCCCACACGATGCGGAAATCCGGCGCGCCGGCCTCCATGCGGGCGAGGCGGCGGGCCTTGTCTTCAGAAATCACGGCGCCGGTGGGGTTAGCGAACATCGGCACTACCCACATGCCCTTGACTGCCGGATCCGCCACCAGCTTTTCGACGGCCTCTACATCCGGCCCGTCCTCCTCCATTGGCACTGTAACCAGCTCGAAGCCGAATTGCTCCGTGATGGCAAAGTGACGGTCGTAGCCCGGCACCGGGCAGATCCACTTGAGCTTTTCTTCCTTGCTCCACGGCTGTGCGGAATCATTGGTGCCGAAGAGAAACGCCCAAGAAATCAGGTCGAACATGATGTTCAGCGAGGACGAGTCTGCGGCCACGAGCAGCTCTGGGTCCATGTTGGTCAGCTTGCCCCAGATATCGCGCAGTTCTTTGATGCCCTTTTGGTTGCCGTAGTTACGCAGGTCGTTTCCGGCCGCATCAGTGTAATGGCCCAGGCCGGGCAGCGCCAGCAAATCATTGGAGAGGTCCAGCTGTGCCTTGGCCGGCTTTCCGCGGGTCAGGTCCAATTTCAGGCCCTTAGCCTTAAGGTCCTCGTAGTCCTTACGGACCTGGGCGGCGAGCTCCGCGAGTTCGGACGATTCCAAAGTAAGAAGCGACATGCGTATGTCTACCTTCCATGTATAGGGCGACTTTTAGCCCCCAATAGTAACGCACGCCATACAAAAAGGGGACCCCGCGCACCCGCCAGAGCCTCCTGACCCTTGCTGCATTCCTGCCCTGGGGGAGTTCAGAGGATGGACGCCACGCGGAATCCTGCCTCATACTCTAACGCCCGCGCGCCGGTTTAGCCAAATGGGCCTCCGGCCGCACGGGCCGCCACCGCCCACCGGCGTGCGACCCAAGGATCATCCGACACAAAACGGCTTTAGATCGCTGAAAATGGCCCCTGACCTGGCGATTGGTAAAATAATTGCCACGGCTGCTAATGTTTCTTCTCGGAGGATTCGACTAGCGGCCTATGTCACACGCCTGGAACGCGTGCGGGGTTCACGCCCCTCGTGGGTTCAAATCCCACATCCTCCGCCACAGGAAATCCCGGCTCCTGCTACACAGCATGGAGCCGGGATTTTTGTTGTATACGGGCGCGCGGCCGCGCTGGCCGCTAATCGATGACCGGCGGTTCGTAGCCATCCGCCTTAAGCCATGCGACGTGCGGCGGCGTATTCATCCCCCACTCGGTGCGCGCCCAGAGGAAAGCCTGGGAGACCTCGGCCTCGGAATAGCCCCCATCGCGCAGGTATTGCCGGAAGCCATTCGGGCCTGGGTCCTTGATCCAGAGCCAGACGTAGTCGTCGAGGGAGTCGTCGGCAAGCAGGCCCTCCAACCCGGCCGGAACGAATTCGCGCTCGGCGCGCACGCGGTCCGCTAGGTCCTGGTCAAGGAAGTCGTAGAGGTAATCCAGCGCGTCCTCAAGCTGCGCATAATCGAAGGGATCCATGCCGCCCAGCCTAGTGGCGCTTGGTGCCCAAGACCATGCGGTCAATTTCCTCGAGCACCTCGTCCACAATGGCCGGGTTATAAGCCCGATCGCCGCGCATGCGTAGCAGCTCCTCCTGCGCCGCCGCCAAAGCGGTCCGGCGGGCCTCCAACGCCACGTGGCGGGCCTGCCAGGCGCGATGTATGCGGGAATCATCGGAAACATCCTCGCCATCGCCCAGCCGGTCCTCGAACCACTTGATAACGTTGGCGGAAATTTCAGGGTCGACCTTTTCGGCGTCGGGTGCGATATGCCCATCGGGCCTAAAATGCGACAGGGCATCGATGCTGGCCGCACGCGCGCGGCTCACCACGGCGGCGCGCATCTTATCGCTGGCAATCTGGGAGGCCTCCGTGAGGTCGAGGCGCTCCATCAGCCACGGCAGCAGCAGGCCGGGCACCACCATCGTGACCAGCAAGACGGTCAGCGCGATAACGGCAAGCTCGTGGTGGAAGCTGAACACGCCGGCTGGGATGGACAAAACCAGCGCCAGGGTGACGAGGCCGCGCATGCCGGACCACGTCATCAGCAGCACCTCCTGCAGGCGCAGCGGCGCCACACGCGGGCGGCCGCGGGAGACGTTGATGCGGTAATAGATGTACATCCACACCAAGCGGACGACGAAGGCCACAAGGGACAAGATGACGCCCACCACCACGGAGTGCCATAGGTCCGAGCCCACCTCCCCGATGGCGGTATTGACCGTCAGGCCAATGAGTCCAAAGGCCACGCCGGTAAAGAGCAGCTCGATGGTCTCCCAGAAGGACTGGCCGGACAGGCGGTCCTCGGCCTGGATATCGGCACGGGAATTAAGCTCCACAGCCGCAATGACCACGGCGATAACGCCGGAGGCGCCGAGTTCCTCCGAGATGAGGTAGACCGCAAACGGCGTCACCCAGGTCAGCGCGTTGCGCGCAGTGACGTCGTGGACGTGGGTGATAAACAGCGCCACCAGCCGGCCGACGCCCCAGCCGAGGCCGCCCGCGACGAATGCGGAGTAGAAGAAGTTGAGCACGCCGCCGCCGAAGGAAAGCTCATCGCCTTGGGTCACGGCCGTCAGCGCGAGATTGAAGGCGACGATAGAAGCGGCGTCGTTAAACAGGCCCTCGGTCTGCAAGGTGGTGATGATGCGGCGCGGAATGCCGGCGGGTTCGGCCACGGCGTCAACGGCGACGGGGTCCGGCGGGGCGATGGCCGCACCGATGAGGATGGCCGCGGCCAGACTGATGCCGGGCAGGAAGGCATAGGCCGTGAAGCCAACGGCCAGCGTGGTGGCGACCACCAGCAGCACGGACAGGCTCAAGATGGTCACCCATTGTTCGCGGATAACGCCCCACGAGGTGCGCCGGGCCAGCGCCCACAGCAGCGGCGGCAGGAAGATGGGCAGGATGAGCTCGGTGGGCGGTTCGAACTGTGGCAGGCCGGGCACGAAGACGGCGCAGGCGGTGATGATCGTCAGCAGGGCCGGCCACGGCAGCCCAATCTTGTCACCGATGGCGACGACGAACACGGTCAGCAGCATGAGCCCAATGAGCACCAGTAGAACTTCCATGGGCCCAGATTTTACCCCCGCCAGATATAAGGCTCAGGGCTGAGTCGATCGGGCGCGAATTGCGCGAGCAACTCCGCGGCACTGTGAGCCTCGTACCCCAGCGAGGCCGCCAGCTGCTTGACGACGTCCCCCTCCTCTCCCATCTCCCGCATGGTCACCGCCCCATCGCGTTTGGCCAGGCGCTCGCCGGATGCATTGAGCACGAGCGGGACGTGGATATACTCCGGCGGTTCGATGCCGAGCAGCGAGGCGAGGTAGGCCTGGCGCGGCGCGGAGGAGAGCAGATCATCACCGCGGACCACTTGGTCGATGCCTTGGTAGGCATCATCGACGACGACGGCCAAGTTATAGGCCCAGCCGGTGTCTTGGCCGCCGCGGCGCAGGATGAAGTCATCGACGTCGCCCGTATAGGTGCCGTGGAGGGCGTCGTGGATGGTGAATGTGGGGACGTCGGCAAGCAGGCGAAGGGCGGGCTGGCGATTCTGGGCCGCAAGCTCGGCGCGCTTGGCCGCACGCTGGTCCTCGGTGAGGTTGCGGCAGGTGCCCGGGTACTGGCCGGGAATGGCGTGCGGGGCGCGGGAGGCCTCACGGATATCCTTGCGGGAGCAATAGCACTCGTAGGTGGGCAGCTGGGCCAGGGCCTGCTCATAGGCGGCGTCGCGATCGTGCTGGTAGATGACCTCGCCGTCCCAGTCCAGCCCGAGCGCGCGCAGATCCGCCAGCTGGCGCTCGGCCGATTCCTGGGAGGAGCGCTGCTTATCGATGTCCTCCACGCGCACCACAAAGCGCCTGCCCGTCGACCGGGCGAAAAGCCACGCCAGAAGCGCCGTGCGGAGGTTGCCAAAGTGCAGATCGCCCGAGGGGCTTGGCGCGTAACGGCCGGCGCCGGTGGTCGCGGAATTCATGCCCACAGTCTACGGGCTGGCACAATGGCGGGCATGGAAAAATCGAACGGCGCTGAGGTGCGCTTCATTCCCGTCCGCTCCACCCTCTACCCCTGGCTGGTCACCGTGTTTGTGGTGACCTTCCTGATTTCTAATATCAACGCCACCAAGGGCGTCCAGCTCGGCCCGCTGGTGACCGACGGCGCCTTCTTCCTCTTCCCGCTGGCCTATATCGTCGGCGACGTGCTCTCGGAGTGCTATGGCTTCAAATCCACCCGGCGCGCGGTCTACATCGGCTTTGCGATGGCCATCCTGGCGGCCGTGTGCTTCTATATCGCCATCTGGCTGCCGGCGGCCGATTTCTACGAGGGCCAGGAGGCCTTCGCCGCCACGCTCGGCCTGATGCCGCAGATCCTGGCCGCTTCGCTGGCCGGTTACCTAGTGGGCCAGCTCCTCAACGCTTGGACGCTGACTGCCATGAAGAAGCGCTCGGGCGAAAAGGGCCTCTTTGCTCGCCTTATCGCCTCCACCGTGGTGGGCGAGTTCGGCGATACGCTGCTCTTTTGCGCCATCGCCGCGCCGGTCATCGGCGTGGACACCGTGGGCGGGTTCATCAATTACGTCATCGTGGGCTTTGTGTGGAAGACCCTGATGGAGGCCGTCATGCTGCCGGTGACGGCCGCGGTCATTAAGTGGGTGAAGAAGCGCGAGGACTATTTGCCGGCGTAATAGCGGCCGAGGAATTCATCGCGGTAGGCCTCGTAGTAGCCGCCGTCGATGGCGGCGCGGATATTATCCACCAGGCGAATCATGAACTCCACGTTGTGGATGGTGCACAGCGTGCCGGCGAGGAATTCCTTCGCCTTGAGCAGGTGGTGCAGGTAGGCGCGGGAGTAATTCTCGGATACGTAGCCGCCGAACTCCTCGTCCACGCCGGCAAAATCCCGCTTGAAGCGCGCATTGGTAAGGTTCATGCGGCCGTCAAGGGTGTAGACGCCGCCGCGGCGCGCCAGGCGGGTGGGTGCCACGCAGTCGAAGGTATCAGCGCCGGCCTCGACGGCGGTGAAGATATCGTCCGGCTCGGAGATGCCGAGCAGGTGGCGCGGCTTGTCCTCGGGTAACTCATCGCAGACCCAGCCGACGATGGTGCCCAGGTTTTCCTTCTCCAGCGCGCCGCCGATGCCGAAGCCGCCGAAGCCGCGCTTGCCATCCTCGCGGGCGGCGCGGTCGAGGTCGAGCAGGCCGCGGGTGGCCTGGCGGCGCAGATCCTCGTACTGCGCGCCTTGGACAACACCCCACAGCGACTGCTTCGGGCGGTGGGCGCGCTCGCGGGTGAGGCGATCGTGCTCATCCAGGCAGCGCTTGGCCCAGCGGTGCGTGCGGGCGACGGATTCTTCCTGATAGGTGCGCGTATCAACCAGCGTGGTCAGCTCGTCGAAGGCAAACATGATGTCTGCGCCCAGCCCGTGCTGGATCTGCATGGACTTCTCGGGGGTAAAGCGGTGCTTGGAGCCGTCGATGACGGATTTAAAATCCACGCCATCCTCGTCCACCTGCGCCATGCGTTCCTTCTTGGCGGCGCGGATGTCCTTATCGCTGAGATCCGCAACGTCCATCGCCAGGACCTTTTTGAAGCCCACGCCCAGCGACATGACCTGGAATCCGCCGGAGTCGGTGTAGGTCGGGCCGTGCCAGTTTTCAAACTCGGCCACGCCGCCAGCCTCATCCACGATATCGTGGCCCGGCTGCAGGTAGAGATGGTACGCATTCGACAGGATGGCCTGCGCACCGGTAGAGCGAATTTGTTCCGGGGTAAGCGTCTTGACCGTGGCTTTGGTGGCCACCGGGATGAAGGCGGGGGTCTTAATATCACCGTGCGGGGTGTGGATGACACCGCTGCGGCCGTGCTTACCGGGGCCTTCGGGCAGGCGCTTGCCGACGTCGAAACTCAAGTCCATCTTTATTCTTCTTCCTTGTGTGCAGGGCTAGGGGTTGGGGCTGGGGTGGCGTGTTTAGCTTCCCATTCTTCTTCCAGGGCGGTGCCTTCGATATCCAGGGTGGGCAGAATCTTCGCCAGCCCCTTCGGCATCCACCACGTCGCGCGGCCCATGAGGAACATGGTGGCGGGGACGAGGGTCATGCGGATAAAGAAGGCGTCGAAAAGCACGCCGGCGGCCAAGGCAAAGCCGAAGATCTGGATGAAGGGCAGCGGCTGATTAATAAAGGCCACGAAAACCGAAATCATAATAATGGCCGCGGCCGTCACCACGCGGGCGCCTTGGGTAAAGCCGGTGATGGTGGCCTCGTCGACGGCGTTATATCGCCCGCCGGTGCCCTCCGGGTGGCGAGAAATGTGCTCGCGCATGCGGGTGACGAGGAAGACCTGGTAATCCATCGCAAGGCCGAAGGTCACGCCGATAAGGAAGATGGGCATGAAGGAAATCAGCGGGCCCGGCGCGGGAACCAGGTTCCACAGGCCTTCCTGCCAGACCAGGACGGTCAGGCCGAAGGCGCCGCCGACGGACAGCAGGAAGCCCAGGCCCGCAACCAGCGGCACCAGGATGGAGCGGAAGACCAACAGCAATAGCACGATGGCCAAGCCCACGACGATGGCCAGGTACGGCGCCATGGCTTCCTCGAGGCGCTCCGTGATATCGAGCTGCACGGCGGTCAGGCCGGTCAAGCCGATGTCAGTACCGGTGGCGTCTTCGATCTCGCTGGTGGCCGAGCGCAGCGCGTGCGCGACGTTGACCGTCGCGGCGTCCGTCGGCGCGGTTTCTGGGGTGACCATGATCTGCGCGGCGCGCTGGTCCTGGCTCAGGCCGACGATCTGCGCGTGCTTCACGCCGCCCAGCCCCTTGAGCTGGTCCGCGGTGTACAGGAAGGACGCGAGCGCGGCCTTATCCTCCGGCGAGGAATTGTCCGCAGCGTCTGCGGAGGTGTCTACTACCTCGGCGGCCGGGGCGATTTCCGGCTCGGCCTCGGCCTCGGGCTGGTCCGGCTGCGGCTGCTCAGGGGCTGCGTCCTCCGGCTCAACGCCCTCCGGCGCACCGTCCTCTGGTGCAGTGTCCTCGGGGGCGGGGGCTGGTTCGGGCTGGGATTGGGCGTCGACAAGCGGCGCGAGGGCGCCGGCATCCGCGTTGACCGTGTGGGCATCGACCACGGCGAGGAAGGGGCCGTTGACGCCGGGGCCGAAGCCCTCGGACATGATGTCGGCGGCCTTGCGCTGGGTGGTATCGGGATTCGACGTAGTATCGGCCGGCAGGGCAAGCTCCATCTGGAGTACCGGCGCGGTCATCGCGCCTAGGGAGAGCACGACCAGCGCCATGGCCAGGCCGGGGACCTTCTGGACCAAGCGCACCCAGCGGTTGCCCATGGTGGGCCCGCGGCGGCGCTTGCCCTTGCGGGTCGGATTGCCGGCCACGCCGGGGATGCGGCCGTTGAAGGCCTTATCGCCCAGCAAGCCCAGCATCGCAGGGATGAGCGTGAGCGAGACCAAGACGGCGATCGCGACGGTGCCGGCGGCGGCCAAGCCCATGGCCGTGAGGAAGCCAATGCGCGCAATGATGAGCGCGAAGAGCGCGGTAAAGACCGTCGCGCCGGCAAAGACCACGGAGGAGCCGGCCGTACCCACCGCCATGCCTGCGGCATCGGGCCCGTCCATGCGGCGGCGCTCGGCGCGGTAGCGCGAAAGAATAAACAGCGCATAGTCGATGCCCACAGCCAGGCCGATCATGATGGCCAGAACCGGGGTCATGTTATTGAGCTCAATCCAGTGGGTGGCAATAAACATGCCCAGCGCGCCGAGTCCCACGCCAATGACGGCGGACACCAAGGGCATTCCCGAGGCCACCAGCGAGCCGAAGGTGAAAATGAGCACGAGGAAGGCGACGCCCAGGCCGATGATCTCAGAGGTGGAATTGACTGCGATCTCATCGCCAAAGCCGGCACCATTGCCTTCTACCGTGAGGCCGCGGTCGCGGGCAATATTCATTGCGTCGGTAACGGTGTCTTTGTCGGCCTGTTCCACGCTATAGGGCGACTCGGCGTCGAAATTAAAGGTGGTATAGGCAATGGTCTCGTCATCATTGACCATGGCGAGGTTGTCCGCATCCGCGCGGGCGGATGCTTCCGGTAGCCCCATATCCGTGAACTGGTGGATGACCTGGTCCTGCAGGCGAGGCGAGACCTCAAGCGGGTTGCCAAAGCGCATGGTATCGCCCATCTCTAGGTTGTCCTCGAGATAGGAGATGGTGGCGTCGATGGCCTCGCGGTTTGCGGGATCAGAAAGCTTCTGGCCGTCTGGGGCCTTGAAGACCACGTTGACCGAGGGCGAGTTGGCAGGGTTGCCTCCCTCTGGGAAGAGGTCCATGGTCTTGTAGGTGGCATCGATGGACGGGGTTCCCTTGATGGAGAACTCGCTCGTCATCGGTTTCATCAACAAGGCGGCGGCACCGCCGACGGCGGCGAGCAGCAGCAGCCATGCCACGATGACCTTCCACTTATGGAGGAAAGACCAGCGCCCAAGACGATAAAGCAGTTTAGCCACGGGTAGATGTACCTTCGCATTCGCGTGGGGGACGGGTTGAACTTTGCCCTAGTGTAGTGGCCATACCCTCTAATCCCCTATCGCGAAGCCACCTGCGTCCCAGTTTTCACAGCTGGCGGCCAGCCGACCGGATTCCCCGCGCCTGCCGGAAAATTGGGCAAAAGAAAATCCCGACCTGCGCAAACAGGCCGGGATCCCGGTGCGGTGGCGGCGGGATTTGAACCCGCGGTTGGGGGTTACCCAACAATCGCTTTCGAGGCGATCACCTTCGGCCGCTCGGACACGCCACCGCGTTCCAGACTACGGGAGTGGGCCCGAGCGACAAAATCGCTGCGCCGGCGGGGTGCCAGCGCAGCGAAATGCGGAAACGAGGGGCGAGGATTAGTCGTCCTTCAGGCCGCCGATAACCTCGTTGGCCTTGTCCTTGATGCCGTCGGCAGCGTCAGACAGCTTGTCCTTAGCCTCGGAGGTGACCTGGTCGGCCTTGCCCTCGTTAGCTACGTCCTTGTTGTCGGTAGCTTCGCCGTAGGCTTCCTTTGCCTTGCCTACAAGGCCATCCTTCTTGTTTTCCAAATCGCCCATGTTCACTCCTTTGAGTAGACGGTTGTTGTATGACCACCAGTGTACGCACTTTCAGCGCAGGCCGTCGAAGAATTTACGGAGCCCGGCGGCGCACTCCTCTTCGAGCACGCCGCCGCGGACCTGCGGGGTAAAGGGGGCGGTGGGGGCACGCAGGACATCGATAAGCGAGCCGCACGCGCCCGTCTTGGGCTCAAAGGCGCCGAAGACTACGGAAGACACCCGCGCGGCCTGCAGCGCACCGGCACACATGGCGCAAGGTTCCAGGGTGACCACGAGTTCGCAGCCGGAAAGCCGCCAGCCATCGCCGTGCACGCGGACGGCCTGGCGAATGGCCTCGACCTCGGCGTGGGCGGTGGGGTCCGCCAGCTCCTCGCGGCGGTTGACGCCGGTGGCAAGTTCGGTTCCGGCGGCGTCGTAAAGCACCGCACCCACGGGGACGTCGCCGGCCGGCGTACGCTTGGCGACGTCGAGGGCACGGCGCATCCGAGCCTCAGCGCGCAGCAGGGGCTCAGGCGTTATCAATGACGTCTTCCAACTCATCGCCAAAGCCGAGCTCGCCGGCGATACGCAGCAACATATCGGAAGGCCAGTCTTCATCATTGTCAATGATGTAGCCCACCTGGTCCTCGGATAGGCCAAGGTCGGCGAAGATATCGAAATCGCCCTCGCCATAAGGATCGGCCTCTTCGGGGTCCACATCCGGGATTTCATGATCGTTGATATCCATGAAATCGGCGGCGAAGTCATCGTCCACGCCATAGGTGGCGTCCGAGATGAGCATCTTCACCCCGCCCGGCACCGGGCGCACGGCAATAAAATAGGCATCCTCCACGCACAGCAGCGCGAACGCAGCGCCCTCGGAACGCAGGCTGCGCACCGCATTGATGGAGGTCTGCGGATCCTCAAAGTCATCGTTGAAGCTGCGCACCAGCCATTGGCCCGCGTTGCGGGCGACGGTTACTGCGAAGGAGTAATTTTCGTTGCTCATACCTCGTGAGATTAGTCGTGTTGTGCCACAATTGTCATCGTGAGTTCTCAAGATGTTCAACGCCCCATCTGCATTATTGGCCTCGGCCTCATCGGCGGCTCTTTGCTGCGCGATCTCGCCGGATACAATCACCCCGTTTTTGGCTACAACCACTCCACTTCTGGCGCCCGCACTGCAGTAAAGCAGGGTTTTGACGTCACCGATGATCTTCCGACGATTTTGACCCGCGCGGAAACGGAGAACGCGCTCATTGTCATAGCCGTGCCTATGGGCGCGGTGGGCGAGGTGCTCGACGCCATTCAGGAGCACGCGCCGAGCTGCGGTATTACGGACGTCGTTTCCGTTAAGACGGCCGTGCGCCAACAGGTGCTGGAGCGCGGTATGGAGTCGCGCTATGTGGGCGGCCACCCGATGGCGGGCACGTCCCAGTCCGGGTGGGATAACTCGCAGAAGGACCTGTTCCGCCGCGCGGCGTGGGGCATTACCTATGACTACGCCGCCGAGTGTGAGGCGCGCGGGGAAAAGATTCCGAAGCAGTGGATTGAGACCTTCACCGAGGTCGTGCGCATGACCCAGATGGTGCACGCGGAGGCGGTGCCTATCCGCGTGGCTAATCATGATGCCGCGGTGGCGCGCATTTCCCACCTGCCGCACGTCTTTGCGGAGATCCTCGCCGTGGTGGGCGATAACGGCGGAATCCTGGCACAGTCCCTGTCTGCCGGTTCTTTCAAGGACGCTACCCGCGTGGCCGGCACGCACCCGGAGCTGGTGCAGCAGATGTGCGAGACCAATGCGCCGGCGTTGGTGGAGGCATTGGACGAGGCCATGGACTTGCTGCGCGATGCCCGCGAGAAGCTCGCCTCCCCCGAGCCTTCCATCGCTGAGCTTACCGACGCCGGCTACCGCGCCCGCACCCGCATCGATGCCCGCTCCGGCGCGCGCAAGGAATCGGTCTCCCCGATCAAGATTTCTTCCCGCCCGGTACTGCGCCTGCACCCAGGCGGCCCGAAGTGGGTGGCGCAGCTGCGCCAATCCGAGTCCCTGGGCGGACGCATCGAGATTTTCTAGCCCTTGCGGCCGCGGTTGCGCAGGCGGGGAATCCGCGCCAGCACCGCGGCGGCGATCAGGCCGATGGCGACTATGCCCGCATAAAGCCCTGCACGATCTGCACTGGTCTGCGGGGTTTTTGGCGGTTCAGGGGTGGTCTCAGCGGAAAGGATGGCGTCATTATCGCGGCCGCTCACCACGCCTTCTATCCAGTCCTTGGTGCCGGCCAGCGTGGTGATTGCCGCGCTTGGCGAGGGCAAGTCCGGATCCCCATTCGCCGTTCCCGCGGTGGCCAAGCCGGCAAGCTTTCCGTCGACGAAGAATGGCCCGCCGGAGTCGCCGCCCTGCATGCCGGCGCGGCCGGTGGAGTGCACATCGAGGATCGCGCTTTCAATCAGCGGCATCGCTTCGCCGGCCGGCACACTTTCTGTTCCCTCCGGTGCGCTGAGCCCCGGCATGGCCTCGGCCGCGGGAATGCTTTCTCCGCCAGCGGCATCCTCGGCAGCAACTTCGGCGCCATCCTCGGCGACCCCTTCGGCAGCGTCTGCGGCACCTGGTTCAGGGGAGTTAGCGGATCCGGCAGGGCCGGCGCCGAGGAGCTCGGCCACTTCCATCTCCGCCTGCGGCAGCTGGCCGCGACGCGCCATCGAGGAACTGCTGCTCCAGCCGTAAAGCGTGCCGCGCTGGCCGGGTTCTGGCACGTGAGTGGAAATCTCGGCCGGGGTGGTGTCGGTGACGGGGGCGGTGAGGTGGAGAAGGGCGGCGTCGGAAAGCGGGGATAGCGCCCACGAATCTGCATCGTAGGTGGTGCCATTGATGCGGGCCTGCGTGCCTTCGTTGTTGACGGACTCGAGGCAGTGGCGGGCGGTGAGCACCCACTGGGCGGCCACCAGGGTGCCGGTGCAATCGCCGAAGCTGCCCACGCGCCCGATTTTCAATTGCGCCACGGTGCGAGCCTCCGCCGAGTCTGGGGCCGGCTCGCCGTGCTCGAGGGCGCTGGCAGGGGTAGTGGTTAATGCCACGATGCCCGCAGTAAGCAGGGCGGGGAAGATTTTGTGCTGCATGATTAGTCCTTCTTTCCGGCAGGAACGGCGATGGCGATGGTCTTAGCGACGGCCCATTCGGCCGGCCCCTTCCCTATCAGGCGGCGCCATAGGCTCGCGAGGACGAGGAAGAGGGCGATAAACGCGCAGGCCCACCCGGTGTTGTGGAGGGAGACGTGGCTCTGCCAGTAGTAAGCGGTGAGCACATGCAGGATGTAGATGCTTAGCGACATCGCCCCCAACGCAGCAAAGGGATACGCCAGCTTAGGCACCGCTCGACCGATAAGCAGGCATAAGTGCAGGACGATAGCGGCGACGGCGATGGATAGGACAATCTCTCCAAGCACGCCGGTGTGGCCGGTAAAACGCAGCCAGCCTGGCATATCCGGGGTAAAGCGGAAGTAAAAGCCGGCTGCCGCAACGGCCGCCGCGATGCCGGTGGACACCCACTGGGCAGCGGCACGAGAGCTGCGGATATAGACCTCATAGAGCAGCATGCCAGCAAGGAAATAGGCACAATAGGCCAGCAGCGGATAGACCTGCGGAAGGGTCAGCGGCGCATATTTTATGGTCGCGGCGGCGGTGGCAGCGACGAGGAGCAGGAGCTTCCACCACCAGCGCAGCGGCGGGACCCAGGACACCAGGATCATCGTGATGCCGATGACCACGAGGACAATTTGAATCTCGCCGCCCACGGGCAGCAGGGCCAGACCGATAATCGTAATTATGCATCCGCGGGCGATGATGCGCAGGAACGTGGTCACCGTGAAATCGCGGGAAATAAGCATCAACGTGACGCCGGCCAGAACGGCGAATAGTGCTGCGGGCAAGCCATTGAGGATGACCTTGGTATGCCACACCAAGGAAGCCATATGCAAAACTATCATGCCGATAATCGCAAGTGAGCGGGCTATATCGAGCCCTACGATGCGCGAGCGTGCTAACACCTAGCGTTCTCCTTCAAGACGGAGGGGAACGCGTCGCCGCGCTCCCCTTGTTAATAAAGACTTTCTTTTTCTACTAAGCCCGTCTGGAAGGTTGCTGTAAATATTTTATACGTGTCCTGCATTTTATACGTGGATTGCGTGAGACTTGTGTGGAGCACGGTGTACAGCGGTGCGGGACTAGTCACGGAAGGAACTATCGCGGCGCTTGCGCGAACGGGAAGGATCGGTGGCCAGCTTTAGAAGCGGGGCTGCGGCGATGCCGACGGCTAAGCCTGCCAAAAAGAGCCAGAAAACGCCAGAGCCTAGCCACAGCAGGAGGCCAAGGATGGCGCCGGCAATGAGGCCGGGAACAAGGACGGAAGACTTCATAGATCGAGCCTTGGGTGGGGCGAACTAGATACAAGAAAAGCCGCCCGAAGGCGGCTGATTTTGTGCGCCCGGAGGGATTCGAACCCCCAACCTTCTGATCCGTAGTCAGATGCTCTATCCGTTGAGCTACGGGCGCAGACCGTTGGTAAGCAGTGCGTGTGCTCTGCTGTGCAACGAGAATTTACTATACCCACGGTCTGGAAAACTAACAAATCGCCTGTTCACCCGGTGTTTACCTGAAGGAAATGGAGGCAATTAGGGAGCGATGAGGGCGGCAACTTCGGCGTCGGAAAGCAGCGCACCTCGAAGCGCCCTGAGGGTGGACTCGTGATCGAAGTCGATACCGATAAGGACAATTTCGGTACCGGGCGTCACGTCATTTGCAGCCCAGAGCGAAGCGGGCAGGATTTGAAGGTTAGGCCCAGCCTGCTGCCAAGCGTGGGCGAGTTGAAGATCGGTATCGAGCCAGCAATACCCCTTAGAGCGCACCAGGCCGGTACTGGCACGAAGGGCGGCGAGCAGACGGTCGCGGTTAAAGGGGCGGTCGGCGCGGAAAACGACGGAGGAAATGCCATACTCCTCGGTTTCGGGCGTGTGCGGCTTAGCCAGCTCCTCGGCGTAGCCATGGTAAGTCGCGGCAGTGGCGGCATCGTATAGGTGGGCATCGAGGACCAGCCGTGGGTCAATGACGCCATCGGTGACCATTACGACCCGGGCACGGGAGTTCATAGCGCGAACGGTCGCGATGACGCGCTCGGTTTCGGCAGCATCAACCAGATCGGTCTTGGTAACAAGGATGAGGTCAGCAAACTCGACTTGGTCCACGAGTAGGTCTGCCACGGTGCGATCATCGCTGGGTGTGGCCTCAATATTCTCGGACGCGAGGCTCTTGCCGCGACGCAGGTAATCAAGAAAAGTGGAAGCATCCACGAGAGAGACCATGGTGTCGATAGGGGCGACGTCGGCAAGCGTGGTGCCGTCCGCAAACTCCCATTCAAAGGTGGCGGCCACGGGCATAGGCTCGGAAATGCCAGTGGACTCGATGACGATCTGATCGAAGCGGCCGGAGCGGGCCAGCTTACCTACGGATTCGATGAGATCCTCGCGCAGGGTGCAGCAGATACAGCCATTGGATAGCTCGACAAAGCGGTCCTCGCCGCGCTCGAGGTGCCCCTCGCCAGCAACGAGGGCGGCATCGATATTTACCTCGGAGAAGTCGTTGACGATGACGGCAAGCTTGCGCCCTTCGCGGTTGGCAAGCAGGTGGTTCAGGAGCGTGGTTTTTCCGCTGCCCAAAAATCCGGACAGCACAGTAACGGGTGTAGCCATTCCCTAATGGTAACGTTTTTCATTAGGGAATGGCTACGAAGCTCATACCTTTAAATGGACAGGCCGAAGATTGGCACTGCCAGCACGTACACCGTCAGGGTGATGAGGAAGATGCCGATGATATTGAGGCCGAGGCCGCCCTTGATCATCTCGCCAATCTTGACGTAGCCAGAGCCATAGGCAATGGCGTTCGGCGGGGTGGCGACAGGAAGCATGAATGCGCAGGTTGCCGCGAGGGCCACCGGGATGGTGAGGAGAAGGACGTTGATATCGCCATCGGCAGTAAGCCCCACACCCACGGCAACACCACCCATAATCGGGATAAACGTAGCCGCCGTCGCGGTATTGGAGGTGATCTCCGTCAGGAAGAGCACCAGCGCAGCCACAGCAGAGACGATGAGGACAACCGGCAGGACGCTAAGCCCCTTGGCCATCTCACCAATCCACAGGGACAGGCCGGAGGAATTAAAGACCGAGGACAGCGACAGGCCGCCGCCGAAGAGCAGGAGGACGTCCCACGGCATTTCATTGGCCGTCTTCCAGTCCAGCAAGCGGATACGGCGCTGGTTGTCCGCGGGCAGGATAAAGAGCAAGATGCCGGCGGCGATGCCCACGATGGCATCGTCATAGTTCTCAAATTCCTTCAGGACCAGCGGCAGGGTAACCCAGGCTGCGGCGGCGAGGACGAAGATGATGCCGGTCATGATCTGGGGGCGGGTCCAGGGGCCGAGAGCCTCAATTTCGTCGTTAATAAGCTCGCGGCCGCCAGGAATATCCTTCATTTCCGGCTTGAAAATAGTGATGAGCAGGGCCCAGGCAATCAGCAAGAAGATTGCCGCAAGCGGCACACCGACCGCCATCCACCGGCCGAAGCCGAGGGTAACGCCCCAAGTATCGGCCATATATGCATTGAGGAAGGCATTCGGCGGGGTGCCGATGAGCGTACCCAGCGAACCGATAGAGGCGGAGTAGGCAATACCCAGCATTAGCGCCGTGGCAAACTTCTTTTGCTTATCCCAACCACCTACGGTTTCCGCGGTCAGCGCGAGCACCGAGGTACCGATAGGCAGCATCACCACTGCCGTGGCGGTATTGGATACCCACATGGACAAAAAGCCGGTGGCCAGCATGAATCCCAAGATCAGGCGCTTGGGCGAGGTGCCGATAATCTTCACCACGTACAGCGCTAGGCGGCGGTGCAGGTTCCAGCGCTGCAGAGCAAGCGCGATCAGGAAGCCACCCATGAACAAGAAAATGGTCGCGGACGCATATGGGGCGCCCACTTCCTTAATCGTGCCCACGCCGGCGAGCGGGAAGATGACCAGCGGCAGTAGCGCGGTGGCAGCGAGCGGAATGGCCTCGGTCATCCACCACACGCCCATCAAGATGGTTACTGCGGCGACGGTGCGGATGACACTGAGCGTGTACTCGGCTTCCGGATCTGCACCCGCGGAGCCCTGTACGGTCTCGATCGCATTCGAGGGGAAGATAAAGAAAACCAGTACGGCCAAACCCAAGCCGATGAAAAGGCCGATGAACTGGCGGCGCCACTCGCTGCGCGGCGCCCCGGGGGCCTCGTCACCTTCGGTGTGGGCGGTAGATTCGTGAGTATGCGGGGTGGTCATACCGCGCGCTCCTTCACATAGAGAGGATTGTGCTGTGGGATATGCTCCGTATTTCCCAGTTTATTAGCTAGGCCGAGGCAGCAGACCGAAAGTTATCCAGTTCACTGCGAAGCATGCACTGACCATACAAAACATGTGACGCAGAAACCATATCCCGCCACACGCAGCCACCCCCGCACCCCCGTAGAGCACACACTGCACCTGCCCGAAACCGGAAATGACCCCACCACTTCCCTACCCCCGAACCGTAGGGAGGCGCGCTAGATACCCAGCACGGTCTTGGCAATCAGGAAGTAGATAATCAGGCCCGTGGCATCACAGAAGGTAGAGATGAAGGGGTTGGAAAAGACCGCCGGATCGGCGCCGATGGTCTTAGCCACGATGGGCATAAGCCCGCCGACGGTCGCGGAAATGGAACAGATCAAAAACAGCGTCGAGCCGATGACGAGGCCGATGCTTAGGCCATAGACCAAGGTGGCCAGCGCCAGGCCAGCTAGTCCCAGCACGGCGCCGAGCAACATGCCGACGCGCAGCTCGCGCCACATGACGGCGAGGAGATCGCGCGTGCGGACGTCGCCCAGCGCCAAGGCACGCGTCACCGTGGTAGCCGCCTGGTTGCCGGTATTTCCACCGGTACCGGTCAGCAGCGGAATAAAGAGCGACAGGACCACGGCCTTGGCCAGTGTGCCTTCAAAGGAATCGAGTACCTGCACCGTCAGCAGCGCAGAGACAGCCAGCACGAGCAGCCACACGATGCGCGAACGCACCAGCTTGAGCAGCGGAGTGGACAGGTACGGCTGCTGGAGGGCCTCGGTACCGCCGGCGCGAGCGGAGTCCTCGCTATCTTCTTCCTCCACAATGTCGGTAGCGTCATCCCACGTCAGCAGGCCGACAAGGCGGTGCGATTCATCCACAACGGGCAGCGCGAGCATATCCAGTGGCAGGAACCACCGGGCGGTTTCCTCCGCATCATCGCCGGCCTGGGCAAAGACGGGTTCCTGCATAATATCGGCCATAGTGAGTGCGGCATCGGCAGTAAAAATCTCACGCAGGCTGACCACGCCCACCAAGCGCCGGTCCTCGCGCGTAATGGGCACGGTATAGATGGTCTCTAACTCGTGTGCGATTTCCCGCAGCTTGTACAGGGCATCCCGTACGCTCATCTCTGGGTGGATGACGGGAACCTCGGGCGACATACGGCGGCCCACCGAGCCCTTGTCATAGCCCAACACCACGCCTGTGACATCGCGCTTGGATTGAGTCAGCGAGCGCAGCAGGCGGTCCGCAATTTCCGCGGGCAGCTCGTCCAACAAGGCCACGCGGTCTTCCGGGTCGAGCTCATCGAAGAACTCATAGACATCGGAATTGCCCAGCTCATCGATGATATCCGCCTGGTGCTTGGCATCGAGGGCATCAAAGACGGCGATCGATTTTTGGCGCGGCAGCAGGCGCAGGGCCAGCGCCGCGCGGATGGCATTTTGCCGCTCGACGACGGCGATGAGATCCTGCAGCGGCACCCTATCCAAAAGTTCTTGCAGGCGCGGGGCCTTTTGTGGATCGATGGCGTCTTCTTGTTTCAGCCACGCTTCGACGATATCGCTAGCCTGCTCGGTGGTCTCCGCCATCGCCCTGCCCTGCCTTTCTTGCCTCTGAGATTTCGCTCCCTGAGTATTAATTACAGCCCATTTAGACTACGCCATGCTGCAGGGAATGCCGCTAGCCGGCAACCTGCCGGTGACCGGTTACCGCAAGGTGCGGCGTATCCCCGTCCAACGTGAGGTTTCCGGTGAATTCTTGAGTAGCGCAGCAGGCCGGGTCATCGTCAGCATAGGCACGCCAGGTAACGGTGACCGTGTCTTTGGTCCACTGCAGCTGCTGGATATGCCCGCGCGCGGGTGGCATTCCCTCGCGTTCCCAATCATCCACCTTGGTGATGTAATTCAGGTCGTTGTCATAGATCAGCAAGTTATCCGGCCATCCCGTACCGCCCTTATTACAGACGTAGGTAATAACTGCTTCGTCCCTGCCATCACCGTTGATATCCGCGTAGGCGCCCTTTGGCGTATCGTCCTGATTCAACTTCAGACCCGCCGCGGCGACGTCAAAGAGCATCCCGGTCTTAAGATGCTGTGGCAGCTGGCCGCCTTCTAAGTTGCCCGCTTGGTTATCGCACAACGCGGGCACCCACAGGGAATCGAGGGCCTCTACCGGGATGATTTTATTTTCCCCGCCACCCTCGGTGTCCTTTTCTTCATCGTTTTCATCTTTATCCGCTGCGGCTTCGGTGGTGGTTTCTTCTGCCGGGGAGTCCGTGGCCGAGGACTGAGACTCGGCCTCTGTTTCGGATGCGGCCGCCACGGAGGAGCTCGGGGCAGTGCCGGTGAAATTCGGCTTATCCGCGGACTCGGTGGAGTCAGTGGAATTGGAACAGCCGCTCAAGGCGGCGACGGCGGTCACCGCGAGGACGGCAAGAGGGAGAGATAGGGATTTAGACATAGGCATAATATACAGCGCTGCGGCTCCCCGAGCCGGGTGAAAACCTAGAAGAAGAGCCCCCACAGTGCGAAAGAGGCCAGCAGGGACACGAGTCCCGCGGTGCTCGCAAGGATGACCGCGTGCGGGAGGGAACGGTGGGTGGATAAGGCGGCGTCGACAAGCGAGGCACGCTGCCACACCGCCAAGGCCAACGCCACAACGCCGGCGGCGAGGAAGACCAGCGGCAAAAAGACATGCACGCTTACCGCCCGCATTACGCCCAGCACCACCAAGGACAACGCCAATAGGGTGCGCTGCCACGATAGGCGGGTGCGTTCGGGCTGCAGGCCGGGATCAAAAAGTGGGTTAGCCAAGAAACTCGCCCACTACAAGCGCGCCCGCTACCACCATGATCGCCACGACGAGCACCGGGATGGCAAAGCTAAAGGGCAACGAGCGTTCCTCGCGCATCGCGCGTTCGGACTGCTTCCAATGCACCCACGCCACTAGCGGCAGAATAATGGCGACGACCAGCATGAATACCGACACCGCAGAGCGCAATTCGGCCGGCAGGGGAACGTCAAAGGCCTCGAGTGCCACGCCGCCAGCAATCAAAGCCAGGGAGGTGCGGATCCAAGCCAAGAACGTGCGCTCATTAGCGAGCGTGAAACGCGGATCAGGGTCGGTGCCAACCGCGAACACCGAGCGGGGAAACCTCGAGTCACTCATGGGTACCACTTTATATTCATTTGCCATCCGCGTCGTGATAAGCCCGACGGTCTGTGTGTGGGCACGAATGGGTACCAGGCTTTCTGAATTAATCCGCTGCCGCGAGTTATAGTCGGGCACATGATTGAAGTTGCCGCCGTAGTTTTCCGTAATTCCTTTGGCCATGTCCTCACCGTGCGCAAGGAGTCTTCCACCAAGTTCCAGCTGCCCGGCGGCAAGCTAGAGGTCGGCGAAACCCCAGTACAGGCCGCGGCCCGCGAGGTCGCAGAAGAGATCGGCGTTGACGTCCGCCTCCCCGAGCTATCCCTGCTCGGCACCTTCGACGCCCCGGCCGCCAACGAACCCGGCGAAACCGTGCGCGGACGCATCTTTACCTATCCGCGCCCTGTCTTGGCCCGCGCTGCCGCAGAAATTGCCGAAATCGCGTGGGTAGACCCCACCAACCCGGACCGCGAGCTCGCCCACCTCTTGCGTGACAAGGTCTTTCCCGTCCTGCGTCCCTAAAACCCCCGACCGATCCTAAGGCGCTTTCGCGCTCCCTATTGCGCCTCCTAGGAGGTCAACTTAAAGTTATTTTCATCAGGACTAATTGATGAAAGGACTTCCCTCCGTGCCGCAACCATCCACACCTGGTCCTATCACAACGATTTGCTTCCTCGTCCTCGGAGTTATTAGCTCTGTGATCGCCATCCTCTTGGTGCCCGCCCTCTTCCACGAGGTCACTTCTTTGCGCGCTGCGGCATTTACCGGAAGCTTTATCTTCGGCATCGGCATGCTCCTACTCTTCCGCCGCTGCGCCGCGTACCAGCGCAAATAGCAGAATTCTCAACGCTTACCCCGAGCTTTGCGCCGCCAGTTGAAATAAGAAAATCCCGAGCGCGCTCGCTCGGGATTAGATGGCGGAGATGAGAGGATTCGAACCTCCGGACCCCAGAAGGGTCAACTCCTTAGCAGGGAGCCCCATTCGGCCGCTCTGGCACATCTCCACGGTTCGCAAGGAACCTCGTTTGAGAATACCTGCCTGCCCCGCCGCTGCCAAACTAGCCCCCTGCTTTCGCGCCCGCAGCAAAGGCGCAGGCCCTAAAGTGGGAGGCATGATTCGCCCAGACCTGAAAGCCATCCCCGCTTACGTCGCCGGTGCGCGCAATGATGACGCGCTCAAGCTCTCCTCTAACGAGGCGGCGCACTCGCCGCTGCCGGAGGCGGCCGCGGCCATGGCGGAGGCCGTGACGAAGGCCAACCGTTACCCGGATATTGCGGCCACCGCGCTGCGCGAGGACCTCGCCGCGCACCTGGGTGTGGAGTATGGACAGGTTGCGGTGGGCACCGGATCGTCCGCGCTGTGCCAACAGCTGGTGGAAATTGCCGCTACCCCTGGTGAAGAGGTCCTCTTCCCGTGGCGCTCCTTCGAGGCCTACCCCATCTTCGCCCAGGTAGTCGGCGCCCACCCCATCCCGGTTCCGCTAGGTGCAGACCAGCGCGTGGATCTGCCGGCCATGGCGCACAAGATTACGGACAAGACCCGGCTTATCTTCGTGTGCAATCCCAATAACCCGTCCGGCACCACGGTGACCAAGGAGGAGTTCGCCGCCTTCATGAATGCCGTGCCTGCCGACGTCCTCGTCGCCCTCGACGAGGCCTATATCGAATACAACCGTGCCACCAACATCCCGTTGGGTACGGAGCTGGTGGGCACCTATCCCAACCTGGTGTGCCTGCGCACCTTCTCAAAGGCTTATGGCCTGGCCGGGGTGCGCATCGGTTATGCCTTTGGCCCAGAAAATATTATTGAGGCCCTCAATAAGGTGGCCATCCCCTTCTCCGCCAGCACCGTGGCACAGGTTGGTGCCCGCGCGGCACTGGCGGCGCAGGATTCGTTGCGGGAGCGCACCGATGAGGCCGTCGCCCAGCGCGAGCGCCTAGAAGAAGCCTTGCAGGACTGGGGAGTGCCGCATTCCGAGGCAAACCATGTCTGGCTGCCGGCCGCGAATCTGGCCCGCCTTGGTACCCCGCAGGAGGTGGCCGCCCGCCTGGCCGAACGCGGCGTGCTCGTGCGCGCGTTTAGCGAAGGCATACGCATTACCGTGACCACCGAGGAAGAAACCGACGCCCTGTTGCAGGCGTGGAACGCAACCATAGGAGGCTAAATGCGCTCACTCATTAACTTTGCCCTGAATGTCTTTGCCATCGCGGTGGCACTGTGGGCGGTGGTGACCGTCATTCCCGGCATCACCATCACCCCAGCAGAGACCGGCAATTTCATCGCCATCGCCATCGTCTTCATCATTATTAATGCCGTAGTCATGCCGGTTCTGCGCGTCCTCGGCGCGCCGCTGACCTGCCTGACGCTCGGGCTTTTCTCCCTCGTCATCAACGGTGCCGCGCTCATCATCGTGGAGTGGGCGCTCAATTCCCTGGACCTGGGAATCGGCCACCTCGTCATCGACTCCTGGGGCGCCGCGATCATCGGCGCCATCGTGCTGTCCATCGTCAGCAGCGTCATCAACTTCTTTACTAGCCCGCTGCGGCAGCGCGATTAGCCGCCCGCAAACGGCGGCAGGACGTCCACCCGGGTGACGCCAGCCAGTGGGGAATCCATGGCGGTGTTCCCGGCGCCGTCGATAAGAAAGCTACAGCGCCCCAAGACCTCTTTCAGGCTCATGCCGGCCTCGGTGGTGCCGGCATGTTCCCTGCCTAGCTGCGCCACCAGGTCACCCAAGGTGGCGGGGGCTTCTACCTGCTCAGAAGCCACGCCCGCAGCGGCGCGGGCGGCGGCGAAATAGTGAACGGTCAACATGCCCTCTACTATGCCCCGCACGCCCGTGCCATGTCGAGACCGCGGGTAAACTAGCCGCCATGCGCACACCCGAGACTCACGCGCGCGAGGTCGCCGCGGCCCTGCCCGCACGCCAAGCCACCACCGTGCCCCTCACCCAGGCGCAGGATATGGTTCTGGCTGCGGATATCCACGCCGGTTTCCCCTCCCCTCGCTTTGATAACTCCCAGATGGATGGCTACGCCCTCCCGCAGTGTGCGGCCGGGACCTACCCGGTGGGCCCCACCATCGCGGCCGGCACTGAGCCCGCCCAGGTACTCGACAGCCCGCTTTCCAGCGCCTGCCCCATCATGACCGGCGCCAAGGTACCGGAAGGAACTGCAGCCATCGTGCCCATCGAGCGCTGCGAACCACAAGAATTCCTCGCTCCGGGTGACCGCATTACCGTGCCAGAGACCTCGCCAGGCCAATTCATCCGCCGTACGGGCTCCGACCTGGAAGAAGGCGCCCTCCTCGCCGCCCGCGGCGATAAGCTCACGCCGGTGCGCTTGGCCGCCCTCGCTTCCCAAGGAATCGACGAGGTAGAGGTCTACCGCCCCGCCCGCATCCTCATCTGCACCGGCGGCGCTGAAATCGGCCACGGCAGCGCCGCCATTCCGGATGCCAATGCGCCACTCTTAATGGCAATGGCCCACCGCGCCGGCATCGACGTCGCGGGCTATATCACTACCGACGATGACCCACAGGCCCTAGAGCGCGCTTTCACGGAAGCCATCGCGCAACACCGCCCAGACGCCATCATTACCTCGGGTGGAATCTCCGCCGGGAAATTTGAAGTAGTCCGCCAGGTACTCAATGGCTGGTTCGGCCATGTGGACCAGCAACCCGGCGGCCCGCAGGGCATCGCCGCATTCCGCAGCACGCCGGTGGTTTGCCTGCCGGGAAACCCCATATCCACCTTGGTAAGTTTCCGCCTCTTCGTCGCCCCTGCGCTCGGTTGGGCTCCGCGGCCTTTCCTCGTCCCCCTTGCCGCGGGCGTCGAGGGCCTCCCGCACAAGGACCAATTTCGCCGCGGGCGCGTCGATTCCCGCGCCCATATCCTCGGTGGTGCCAGCTCCCACCTGCTCGCCCAAGCGGCAGACGCCACCCATCTCATCCGCATTCCTGCCGGTCAACGCTTGGAAGAAGGCCAAGAAGTTGAGGTTTACCCACTATGAGTCCACAGCGCACCGCCATCGTCATCGTCGCCTCTACCCGCGCCGCCGCGGGCATCTACGACGACCGCTCCGGCCCTATCGCGGTGGAGTTCTTGCGCCGCAAGGGCTTTGACTGCCCCGACGCGCGCATCGTCCCCGATGCCGATATTGCCGCCGCCGTTGCCGCCGCCTTCGCGGAAAAGCCCGCGGTCATCCTGACTTCTGGCGGCACCGGGCTGACACACGATGACCGCACGGTAGAGGCCGTAGCGCCACACATCACCCGCGAGCTGCCCGGCATCGCGGTGGCCTTCTGGCAGAAGGGATTGGAAACCGTGCCCACCGCGGTGGCCTCTCGCGCCATTGCCGGCGTCAATGACTCCACCTTTGCCATGACGCTTCCCGGTTCTACCGGCGGGGTAAAAGACGGCTGCGCGGTTTTGGAAGAATTAATCGTTCCGATCGTCGATATGTTAGAAGGAAAACATGAGCACTGATCCCTCCTATGTGGCCGAGCAAACCGGGTGCACCATCGACACGCTTCTGAGTGATCAACCCCTGGAGTCCCTCCTTGCCGCTGCCAAGGAAGAGGCCGCCACGGCCGCCATGGGTGCCGTCGTCACCTTTGAGGGCATCGTCCGCGATCACGATGGCGGCCGGCCGAATGTCACCCTTCTTTCCTATAGCGCCCACCCATCCGCGCCGGAGAAGCTGCAAGACGTCACCGATTCCGTCGCAGCCAACCACCCAGTGCGCCTGTGGGCCGCCCACCGCACGGGGGATCTCAAGGTCGGCGACCTCGCCTTTGCCGTAGTAGCTGCCGCAGCACACCGCGGCGATGCCTTCCGCGCCGCCGAGGAATGCGCCGATCGCGTCAAGGCAGAAGTCCCCATCTGGAAGGAGCAAAGCCACGGCGATGGCTCCACCAACTGGGTGGGTCTGGAATGAGCATCCGCTATGCCCGCCAGGAAGCACTCTGGGGCGAGGACGGCCAGCGCAAGCTCAGCGACGCCCACGTAGCGGTCATCGGCGCCGGCGGCCTGGGCTCCCCGGCCCTGCTCTACCTCGCCGGGGCGGGTGTGGGCCGCATTTCGCTTTTCGACGACGACGTGGTCTCCCCCTCCAACCTGCACCGCCAAGTCATCCACACCACCGCCGCCATCGGTACGCCGAAGACGGATTCCGCCGCGGCCGCCGTGCGCGCGCTCAATCCAGAGGTGGACATCACCTGCTACGGCCGCCTCGAATCGGCGACGGCCCTTGCACAATTGCGCGGCTGCGATCTCATTCTCGACGGCACCGATAACTTCGACGCCCGCTACCTCAGCTCCTGGGCTGCCCACGAGCTCGGCATCCCGCACGTATGGGCCTCCATCCTCGGCTTCGATGCCCAGCTCAGCGTGTTCTGGTCCGGCCACGGCCCTGTCTACGAGGATGTCTTCCCCACCGCTCCCGCTCCCGGCGAGGTTCCTTCCTGCTCGCAAGCCGGAGTCCTCGGCCCAGTGGTCGGCGTTGTCGGCTCAGCCATGGCGCTCGAAGCACTCAAGCTCATCACCGGCGTGGGCACTCCACTCATCGGCACGCTCGGCTACTTCGACGCCCTATCGGGTACCTGGGAATACATTCCCCTCCAGCCCACCGGCGCGCAACCAACCCAGCCTGCCGACGCCCCCGAGGTCCGCGAGGTTCCCCCACACGCCCCGCTTATCGACGTCCGCACCTCCCCCGAGCGTGCCCAATCCGCCATCCCCAATTCCACTCACTTTGAGCTCGACCGCATCCTCGCCGGCGAAGATCCCGACATCGAACCAGATGCTGCGGCCGTTATCTACTGCGCCAGCGGCATCCGCTCCGCCCAAGCCGTCGATGTCCTCCGCAAGCGCGGCTTCCCCCACGTCGTCTCCTTGCGCGGCGGCATCAATTCCTGGCTCGAGCAGCAGTAATCGAATGCCCCTTGGCAAGAGACCGCAGCCTAACGGTCGATTTTGGTCTTATGCTCCTTATTTCGCGCAAAAAGGAACCATACAAGTGGCCCGAGGAATGGGTAGGCAAATGCCGCCATCACCAGCAATACCTTGACGCCTCCGCTATATCCCGAACGGATGATGGAAATGAGGGAGGCCACCCAAAAGACCAACAGACCAATAACGATGACGGCGCCTAGCCCGCTCCATAGCCAGTCATACGATGCCGGTATCTGCTCCTCGGCCAAGTAGGAAATGTAATTTGTCATAGTGCCTCAACGTTAACGGTGTTTGAAATTCCGTACCTCAAGGTAGAAGCTCAATGTAAACGCTGTCTGGCCGTGGACTTAAGTTTCACTGTCGCCCAGCGCATCCGTCCCAAAACGTGAGTAGGCACCCTACCGATTCGGTAGGGTGCCTTAATGCTGCTCTCCCTCACTCAGAAGCTATAAGCTTCTATGCTCCCTTAACTTAGAAAGGAAGCTTAGGCAGCTGCGGAGACGGCGGGATTTGAACCCGCGGAGGTATTACCTCGCCGGTTTTCAAGACCGGTGCATTCGGCCGCTCTGCCACGTCTCCACGTTGTATTTCGTAAACGCTCTTCGCGCCTACGAAGCAACTTAGTCAGTGTACTAAATTGATAGCCCGGTTTCCCAAAAAGCCACCTGCAGCACTGAATGTCACCGTAGGATACTCCGAATTTCGTGGCACAGGACACACAAGGTTCGTTAGATTGGGCCCATGACTACAACACACATGAAGGCCATCGTTCAGACCGACCCGCAGGATCGTCGGTCCTTAGAGCTCCGCGAAGTTGACGTCCCGCAGCTGCGCCCCGGCGAAGTGCTCGTCAAGGTGCAGGCAGCCGGCGTTAACCGGGGCGATATCCTGCAGACGATGGGTGCCTATCCGCCGCCACCAGGGGCATCGGAAATCTTGGGCTTAGAAGCAGCAGGCACCATCGCCGATGCCGGGGATACGAACTGGGAGGTAGGCACCGAGGTGGGCTGCCTGCTCGCGGGTGGTGGCTACGCCGAATACGTTGCGGTTCCGCAGGGCCAGCTGCTTCCCGTGCCCAAGGGGTTGAGCGTCGAGGAAACTGCAGCGGTGGTTGAGGTCGGATGCACCGTGTGGTCCAACCTGGGCATCGAAGCGGGCCTTCACGAGGGCCAGCGCGTCCTCATCCATGGCGGAGGCGGCGGCATTGGCACTTTTGCCATTCAGGTAGCCAAGGCGCTCGGCGCAGAGGTGGCGGTTACGGCTGGCTCGCAGGAGAAGCTGGATCGTTGCCGCGAGCTAGGCGCCGATATTCTCATCAACTATAAGGAGCACGACTTCGTAGAAGAGTTGAAGGGAAGCTGCGATGTCATTTTGGACATCATCGGTGCGAAATATCTGGAAAAGAATATGAAGTGCCTGGCTAAGGACGGCAAGCTCATCATCATTGGCATGCAGGGCGGCACCAAGGCGGAAATCAACTTGGGCGCCATGCTGCCCAAGCGCCTGACCATCCAGGGCACGACGCTGCGCGCCCGCGACTTAGAAGACAAGGCACAGATTGTTGCGGGCACGGTAGAAAATGTATGGCCCATGCTGGAAGACGGCCGAGTAAAGCACGCACTGCATGCTACTTACCCGCTTGCCGACGCCGCCCAAGCCCACACCGCCCTAGACAGCGGCGAGGTCACCGGCACCTTGGTGCTTAACGTTTAGGCCAGCGAGGCTACGACGCGGATGAGATGCTCGACGTCGTGATGGGTGTTGAAGGGGCCGAGCGCAACGGTAACGGCACCGCCAATTTCTTCCACGCCCATCTCCGTGAGCAACGGGGTCTGCGGGGCAAGCGTGGTAACAAGGCCGTTATCGAAGAGGCGCTTGTACACGGTCTCGGCCGGAACACCCTTTACTGCGAAGGTGAGGCGCGGCAGGCGATCGTCGGAGGCGCCTGCGGCCGCTTCCCCGGTCACGCCAAGAATATGCACGGCGGGCAGGGTGCTCAAGAAAGAATAGAGGTCAGCGCGCAGATCCTCCAAGTAGATGCTGAGCGCATCCATAGAAGTGCGCAGGCGCTTGCGGCGCGAGCCGCTCTCCCCACCGGCGAGGGCGGCAAGATGGTCTACAAGCGGTCCGACACCGCCGGCCAGACCAGAGGAAATGGGCGTTTCCAGCTTGCGGGCGCCCTTGCCGGTATGCACCGGATCGAGGGAGTCGAGGCGGCGGAACATGCGGGTATCGCGGAAGACCAAAGCTGCTAGCTGCGGTCCGCCCAGCAGTCCCAGGTCGAGGCCCAAGATATCGGCGCCGAGATCATCAAAGTTGATGGGGCGGTAGGGGGCGATCGCAGAGACGTCGAGAAGCGTCCAGGCGCGGGAGCGCTCATGGACGGTGTCAATGATCTCGGCGGCCGGGGATACCGTACCCAAAAGCTCGTGCGCGGCGGAAAAAGCGACAAGTCGCGTGGAGCCATCGACAAGCTCGGCAAATTGGAAACCTGGCAGCTCACCCGTGCCCAAGTCTGGCTGGGCCCAGCGGGTTTCTGCCTTGACCTCAGAAAACGCCGAGTACAAAGACGGTGGATCCAGCTTGGAGAGCACCACCGAAGAGTTGCTGCCCAACAGCGGGCGGGCCGCGTGCGCCAAGGACTGGTACAACACGGGCAAGGACGGGCCAAGCACCACGCGGTCTGCCTTGGACCCGGTCAGATCCGCTACAGCCATGCGTGCGGCGGTGTAATTACCATCGCCTTCCAAACGGCCCGGCGCGGGCGTGGCAGAGTGGGCGCCGCCTGGGCCCTCCTGGGTGGCCACTGCAGTGGACATCCGGAAGGAGCGCGCCACGCCGGAGGCGACGCGCTCAGAGATTTGGGGCACCGCGTGCGCGTTGAGGTAGGTCCAACCATCAGATAGCCCGGTGTATAAACCGCGCACACTGAATACGTCGTAGTGTGCCGAAGCTCCTGCTGGCATTACGGTCCCCTTCTTTATCGCGCTAGGCATCGCCACACAGTGGCGGTCGGTTCCCTACTGTATACGCGTTTGGCCCAAGTTTCCCAAATCTGAATTTTCGCTGGATATCGCTGTTTTCGCAGGCTGGCGGCGTGTAGTTCCCGTTTGCCCAGCCCGCGCGCTAGGGTGTTGAGCGTGCAAGATAACAATCAACTGCGCGCTGATATCGCCCGCATGACCTCCCAGCCAGACGGCGAGGCCACCCCAGCGTCCCAGTCCGAGACCCTCAAGGCCGCCTTCGCGGACCTGGCGCAGGGTGCACAGCAGCGCGAGCTGTGGTTCAAACTGGGCATTCAAGATATTAAGCAGCGCTACCGCCGCTCTGTCCTGGGCCCGTTTTGGATCACCATCGCCACCGGCGTGATGGCCCTTGCCTTGGGCCTGTTGTATTCCATGCTCTTCCAGATTCCCGTCGCGGAGTTCCTCCCCCACGTCACCGTGGGCCTTATTATGTGGACCTTCATCTCGGGTTGCATCAAGGAAGGCTCCACCGTCTTCATTGACAACGAGGGCTTGATTAAACAGCTCCCCGCCCCGCTGTCGGTGCACGTTTACCGCCTGGTGTGGCGCCAGACGCTGTTTTTGGGCCATAACCTCATCATCTGGTTGCTGCTTATCCTTATCTTCCCGCGCAACTTGGGATGGGAGTTCTTCCTCTTCCTCCCTGGCTTGGCCTTGTTGTTGGTCAACGGCGTGTGGGTCACGATGTTCTTTGGCATCATCGCTACCCGCTTCCGTGACGTCGCTCCGCTGCTAGAAGCACTGACCCAGCTGCTGTTCTACGTCACCCCGATTGTGTGGATGACTAATACCTTGAAGGACCAGGGCGGGGCGGTGTCCAGCCGCGCCCGCATCGCGGAAATCAACCCGCTCTACCACTACCTGGAAATCGTCCGTGCGCCCATGATCGGTGAGCCGGTGGCCGCCTACCACTGGTGGATCGTCATCGGCTGCACGGTTCTCGGCCTGCTCATCGCCGGCTTGGTCATGCGCAAGTGGCGCTTCCGCGTCAGCTACTGGGTTTAAGCCCACGCCCTGCACTTCCTGAGATTCCTCGAAAGGATACAGACTGATGGTCTCGATTGATACGTATAACGCGTGCGTGGACTTTCCTATCTTTGATGCCAAATCCCGCTCGCTCAAGAAGGCCATGCTTTCTTCCGCCGGCGGCGCCATTGGCAAAAATGCCCAGAACACCGTCGTGGTGGAGGCGCTAAAGGATATTAACCTGCACCTGCGCGAGGGCGACCGCGTGGGTTTGGTGGGCCATAACGGCGCCGGTAAGTCCACCCTGCTGCGCCTTTTGTCTGGCATTTACGAGCCCACCCGTGGTTCTGCCGATGTGCGCGGCCGCGTGGCCCCCGTCTTTGATTTGGGCGTAGGCATGGACCCAGAGGTCTCTGGCTACGACAACATCATTATCCGTGGCCTCTTTTTGGGCCAGTCCATCAAGCAGATGAAGAAAAAGATGGATGAGATTGCGGAGTTTTCTGAACTCGGCGATTATCTCTCCATGCCGCTGCGCACCTATTCCACCGGTATGCGCGTGCGCTTGGCGCTCGGCGTGGTGACATCCATTGAGCCGGAAATCTTGCTGTTGGATGAGGGCATCGGCGCCGTCGACGCCGCTTTCATGGCCAAGGCGCGCGTGCGCCTACAAGAGCTGGTGAAGCGCTCCGGCATCCTGGTCTTTGCCTCCCACTCCAATGACTTCTTGGCGCAGCTGTGCAATACCGCGCTGTGGATCGACCATGGCGAGATCCGCTCGGTGGGCGAGGTTTCCGAGGTAGTCGGTGAATACGAAGGCCCTGAGGTGGGCGAGTACGTGCGCGACCTGCGCGAGCGTTTTGAGAACGAGGATACGAACGACAGCTAGCAGCACTCTTTTTCGCATCTTGCTTCCGCTGCGCGGAGTGTTTCTGCGCTAGCCCGCCCCAGCCCGGTGGCAAGATGGAACCCATGACTGCCACCCTGACTTCCACCGGTTCCACCGCCGCCGTCATTGTTACCCATCAGCGCGCCGAGCTACTGCGGGCCTCGCTTGAACAGGTGGTCCACCAAACCCACCCCGTGCAGTGGGTAGTCGTGGTGGATAATGGCGCGGAAGATGCGGTGCGCGAACTCGTCGAATCCATGGCGGGTGACCGGGGCGTCTACGTGCCTTCGGAAACCAACCTGGGCGGCGCCGGTGGCTTTGCGTTGGGTTTTCTCACCGCGCTGTCTTTGGGCGCCGATGCCGTGTGGTGTGCCGATGATGACGGCCGCCCTGCCGATCACGCGGTACTAGCGGAGCTATATCGGGTGGCCGAGGCCAACCACCTGCATGAGGTCTCCCCGGCGGTATGCAATATTGCCGATCCCGGCCGCCTCGCTTTCCCCTTGCGACAGGGGTTGGTATGGCGCCGCCGGATGGACGAGCTGGAGGGCGATTTCCTGCCCGGCATCGCCTCGCTCTTTAACGGCGCGCTGATTTCCGCCGCGGCCATGGAGATCATTGGTGTGCCGGACTACCGGCTGTTTATCCGCGGCGATGAGGTGGAATACCACCGCCGGCTGGTCAATTCCGGTCTCTCCTTCGGCACGGCGCTGACCACCAGCTACCTGCACCCGGACGGATCGGATGAGTTCAAGCCCATCCTGGGCGGCAAGATGCATACCCAGTACCCCGAGGGTGAGTTCAAGCGCTTTTTCATCTACCGCAATCGCGGCTACCTGCTGTGGCAGCGCGGCATGCGCAAGCTACTGCCCCAGGAATTTGCCCGCTTTGGCTGGTTCTTCTTGGTCCAGCGCCACGACCCGGCCGGTTTTATCGAATGGCTCAAGCTCCACAACCGCGGGCGCCAAGAAGATTTCCGCCGGCCACACCAGGGCTAGGACGGATCCTGCTTGGCGACGACCCTGACTCCCGCATTCCTAAAAATAATCCAGCGTTGCACCGTAAAGTTCACCACGGTGGCGGTGCCCTGCGAGATGGCAAAGGCCACCGCCCGCGCCGGATCGGCGCTCAGCAGGCCGAAGCCGATCTGCAGGAGCCAGGTTAAGGAGACGTCGATAAGCGCGGCAAGTGCCCCCCGTCACCGCGAACCTGGCGCTTTGCGCGCGCAGGCTAGTCGAGCGCGAAGCCCGCTGGGCCGCGCCGCGCCACGCCCGTGGGGAGGCTGCTGCCATCTATTTTTCCTTAAAGATAAAGGCCCTTTGAATGGCAAAGTTGGTCACCGTGGCCACGCCTTGGGCGATGACGAAGGCGATGGTGTCTTTCACCGCCCCCTCAAAGCCGAGGGCCATAAGCGGCTCATTGAGCACCCAGTACAGGAAGTTTTGGACTGCAAAGGTAGAAGCGTACAAGATGCCCACGGTCGCGGCCGTGCGGCCAGATACCTTGGCCCCAAAGGTCCACCGCGCATTGGCTAGGTAGGCAGCGATGGTGCCAAAGACCCAACCGATGGCCTTGGCGGCGGAACGGTGCAGGCCCAGATAGGTCAATAGCAGCGTGAGACCGTAATCAATGGCGGCGGTAAATACGCCCACGGAAATAAAACGCACTAGCTGGGTGTGCAGCGAGGTGGAGGAGGGCTTTACTTCTACGGCGTCGTCAGCGGAATTAGTCACGAGTGAGTAGCCTACCCGCGCAAGAGCGCTCGGTACATGTCCAACCGATCCACCGGCGCGGCGGATTCGGCGCCATAGGCGCCTATCCCGGCCAATTGCTGCAACGACGCCGCACACAGTTCCCGCACGTCGGCGCCGGAGAGCGCCGTGCCATCGTCATTGACCCAGCCGAGCGCATCCATGGTGGTCTCCACGACGGAATCGGTCAGCTCCGCGCCACCCATGCAGGATAGGGCGAGCGCCATGGACCAAAAGGCGTCTTTGCCTTCATGGGTCACCTCCCGCGGCAGGCTGGCGAGCACGCGGGAAGTATGCGGTGTGAGGTCGGTTTCCCTGCCCAGGTCCATCGCTTGCAGCAGCGGGACAAAATCATAGAGTTTGGTGCGCTCAATCAAATCGCGCACGGGGGACGATACCGCGGAAAAGACTTCATCGGTAACCTCTTGGCCGGTCAATTCACGGTTCACGCTGGTCAGCTCAAAGGGCTGAAAGAGCGATCCGGAGCCGCCCACACACAATGCCTCTGGGGTGCCATTATCGCGGGGATAAATCTCGGCTACTACCAGCTCGAAGTCCCACAGTCCCCAGGCGAAGTCGACTTGATCGCCCTCGCGCCAGAGGAATTCGGAGGCCTGGCGCTCCGGATCGATGCGCGGGCCACGGGCCTCGGTGTGCTCATAAAAGTGCCAGGGAGATTCCTCCTCCGGCAGGCCAAAGCAGATGCGCAGCACGCGGTGCAGCTCGGTGAAGGTCAGGGCATCGCTAAAACCAATCTGGCGGTGCACCTCGCCATCGGCGCGAATATTCGCGGCTTGGCAGATGATGGTGAGGGGCTCGCGTGTGAGGGATACCACGCCATCGGCGCGTTTGGCCCGCGCCTGTGCGATATCGGTGACCCCTGCATTCATGAGCCCCACCATACGCAAGTTTTAGGAAGCTAGTTTTGCAATATCCCGTGCTTCTAGCTCACTAATGAGGAACGTCAGCGCCGCCCCAATAGCGCCCAAGAGGGTCC
Source organism: Corynebacterium tuberculostearicum (assembly GCF_030229345.1). Lineage (GTDB taxonomy): Bacteria > Actinomycetota > Actinomycetes > Mycobacteriales > Mycobacteriaceae > Corynebacterium > Corynebacterium tuberculostearicum_G. The sequence goes on from NZ_JASPGP010000012.1 coordinate 56,448, forward strand.
ACGGCCGCTTGGCACCGCGCTTGCGCAGGAACTTCACCATGCGACGGGAAAGGGCAACGTTCATCCACCCGCCCAGGATGAGCAGCAGCACCACTGCGGCAAAAATAGCCCATAGCTTGAGGCCTTGATCGTCACTATCCTGCGGCGAGCGCGGCTCATCGCCATCCTGCTCGGCGTGCGCATTGGTATAGGCCGCCAGGGCGCCAAAGCCAAAGAAAGACAAGGTATACGCGGTGATCAAACCGCCCTTGGACTTGATCCAATCCGGATAGGAGGTCGCAATACCCACGGCGGCGGCCTGGGTGATGCGGCCCGCCAAGGTGTCATCGAGGGCGTAATTGTCTTGGGACTGATCGTGCGTCTCACGGTTGTTGGTCATAGCGACCACTTTAAGCGGCGGTAAGCTAATGCGCATGTACTCGGAAAAGACAGAGCATATGACGCCGGCGCAGCAGGCAGCACAGGATGTGCGCGCAGAGGACGATAAGCGCAACGGCCACTTCGAGGCCACGGAGCATACCGATGTGCCGTTGAGTCCTTTCATGACTCGCCTGATGGCAGAGGAATTGCCCATGCTGGATTCCTCCTCACGGGCTCGCGTGTATGAGCTTTTGCGGGAGTACGACGGCCCGATTATTGAGTCCCAGGAGGAGCTGCCGGAGGAGATCCGCACACTCATGGATCTGTAAACGGGCACATTCGGGCAGTACAAGCGTCCGTTTTGTTCCGAATATCACTCGCGTCACTCCAGCCACCCTCCTGTGAGCTAGGTAGGCTAGAGAAGCGACATAAATCCGTCGAGCAAAGAGTAAGAGATGGAATTACATACTACTGAAAAGTCCCTGCACGGCTGGGGCCGCACCGCCCCGACGACCGCCCACGTTCTCGCCACCGAAGACGTGGACGTAATCAAGAAGGCCGTGGCCCAGGTTGCAGAAGATAACTCGGATAAGCCCGCCCACCTGCGCCGCGGCGTCATCGCCCGCGGTATGGGCCGCTCCTACGGTGACCCCGCCCAAAATGGCGGCGGCCTGGTCATCGACATGCAAAAACTCAATAAGATCCACTCCATTGACCCAGAGTCCGCTCTGGTAGACGTCGATGGCGGCGTCACCTTGGATCAGCTGATGAAGGCCGCCCTGCCGTATGGCCTGTGGGTTCCGGTTCTGCCGGGTACCCGCCAGGTCACCATCGGTGGCGCAATCGGCCCGGATATTCACGGCAAGAACCACCACTCCGCCGGTTCCTTTGGTGACCACGTGGTCTCCATGGAGTTGCTCGTGGCCGATGGCCGCGTGCTGCACCTGACCCCGGAAGGCTCCGAGGATGACCCGAGCGGCGACCTCTTCTGGGCCACCGTTGGCGGCATGGGCCTGACCGGCATCATCTTGCGCGCCACCATCCGCATGACCAAGACGGAAACCGCCTACTTCATCGCGGATACGGACCGCACCGATAACTTGGATGAGACCATCGCCTTCCACTCCGATGGCTCCGAGCACAACTACACCTATTCTTCCGCCTGGTTCGATGTCATCTCACCAGAACCAAAGCTGGGTCGCTCCACCATTTCCCGCGGCTCGCTGGCCACCCTGGCACAGCTGGAAGAGCTCGCCCCGAAGCTGGCCAAGGACCCGCTGAAGTTCAATGCGCCGCAGCTGATGACGGTGCCGGATATCTTCCCGTCCTGGACCATGAATAAGCTCTCCCTCTCCGCTGTGGGTCTGGCGTACTACACCATGGGTGCACCGGCGAAGAACCAGGTCAAGAACCTGACGCAGTTCTACCAGCCGTTGGATCTCATCGGCGAGTGGAACCGCGGCTACGGTTCCAAGGGCTTCCTGCAGTACCAGTTCGTGGTACCGACCGAGGCCGTGGAGCCGTTCAAGGAGATCATCCGCGATATGCAGCGCTCCGGCCACTACTCCGCCCTCAACGTGTTCAAGCTCTTCGGTGAAGGCAACCGCGCACCGCTGTCCTACCCGATGCCGGGCTGGAACGTCTGCGTGGACTTCCCCATCCGTCCGGGCCTGGGCAAGTTCCTGGATGACCTGGACCGCCGCGTGATGGAATTCGGCGGCCGCCTCTACCTGGCCAAGGAATCCCGCACCTCCGCGGAGAACTTCCACAAGATGTACCCGGGCATGGAAGGCTGGCTGAAGACCCGCAACGAGATCGACCCGACCGGCGTCTTTGCCTCCGATATGTCCCGCCGCCTCGAGCTGCACTAATCACTGGAAATAACACCTTTAAGGAGATTTACTGACCATGCTTAATGCAGTAGGCCAAGCACAACACATCCTGCTTCTGGGCGGCACCTCCGAGATCGGCCTCGGCGTCGTCTCCGAGTTCCTGCAGCGCGGCCCGGCCAAGGTCACCCTGGCCGCCCGCCCGGAGTCCCCGCGCATCGCCCAGGCCAAGGCTGACCTGGAATCCCGCGGCGCTGACGTAGAGGTCTTGGACTTCGATGCCACCGACTTCGACTCCCACCCGGACGTTATTAATAAGGCCTGGGCCCGCGACGACGTCGACGTAGCCATCGTTGCCTTCGGCACCCTGGGCGACCAGGAAGAGCTGTGGCAAAACCACGACAAGGCCGTTGCCTCCGCGCAGACCAACTACACCGCACCGGTTTCCGTGGGCGTGCTCTTGGGCGAGAAATTCAAGCACCAGGGCCACGGCACCATCATCGCTATGTCCTCCGTGGCGGGCATGCGCGTGCGCCGTTCCAACTTTGTCTACGGCGCCTCCAAGGCCGGCGTGGACGGCTTCTACATCAACCTGGGCGAGGCCCTGCGCGGCACCGGCGCCAACGTGCTGGTCGTCCGCCCAGGCCAGGTGCGCACCAAGATGTCCGCCGAAGCTGGCGACGCCCCACTGACCGTCAACGTCTCCGACGTTGCCGAGGCCACCGTCAAGGCCGTGCTCGATGGCAAGCAGTCCATCTTCGTGCACCCACTATTTGAGTACGTTTCTTTGGCATTCAAGTTCATCCCGCAGGCCATCTTCCGCAAGCTGCCGTTCTAAACGCCGCAGCTTTCCGCGCTGGCGCTAGCCGGCCGGCTCGCCCCCCGCTCTTTCGCCTCGCCGCACACCCGCGGCGAGGGAGGTGACGGGGGCGGTGGTGCATCAGGGGGACGTCGGCAAGCAAGTGCTCATCTGCCCGCGCCAAATCTGGGCTGGGGGGCTTGGGTATGCGAAACTAATGGGCATGACAAGCACCGCTGTACCCGCCCAGTCAACGCCCGTGAGCGAGGATAACCGCACCGAGGCCTACCGCGCCGATGCGCTGACCCCTCGCGCAACCCTGCTGGGTATTGTGCTGGCCGCCCTGGCCGGTGGCGTGGTAACGCTGCTGGGCTGGTTTGCCTTCAAGACGGTCTCGCTACCGTCCTTTAATACCTCCATGGTCACCCGCGCGCTGACCACGGTGGGGGTGGTGCTCACGCTGGCCCTGGCCGGCGGGCTGTGTGTGTGGTGGCTCTATGACCACTACAAAGAGTCCTTTGCCCGGCCACGCTGGCGGGCCTGGCTGACCTACGCGGTCACCTATCTCTCCCCCGCGCTATTGACCTTGGCTGCCGTGGGCCTGCCGTTGTCCGCCTCCCGTTTGTGGCTCGACGGCGTGCAGGTGGACCAGGCTTTCCGCACCCAGTTCCTCACCCGCTCGGTGGATGAGATGGGCTATGCGGATATGAACTACCAGGATATGCCATCCTTTTACCCCATTGGCTGGTTCTGGTTGGGCGGCCGCTTGGGAGCACTATTGGGCATTCCGGGATGGGAGGTCTACCAGCCCTGGGCGCTTATCTCCATCGCTGTAGCCGGCTGCATTTTGGTGCCCCTCTGGCAGCGCCTCACCAGCTCCCTACCGGTCGCCACCGCCATCGCCCTAGTCACCACCGCGATTACGCTCACCATCGCGGCCGAGGAGCCCTACTCCGCAGTCATCGCCATGGGCTTGCCCACCGTCGCGGTGCTCAGCGCCCGCGCCTTCCGCGGCTCCTGGCTGGCCACCCTGGGAGTAACGCTCTACCTGGGCATTTCCGCTACGTTCTATACCCTTTTCACCGGTGCGGCCGCACTTACCGTAGTCAGCCTCATCGCGCTGTTTACCGCGCTCTATGAACATACGTGGCGCCCCATCCTGCGCCTGGTGATCATGGCGGTAGGCTCCATTGCCATCGCGCTTATCGCCTGGGGGCCCTACCTATGGGCGGTCATGCACTCACCGGCGCCGCTGCAAACCACCGCGCAGCACTACCTGCCGGAGGAAGGCACACAAATTCCAGTGCCTTTCCTGTCTTTCAGCATTGTGGGCTTCCTCTGCCTCATGGGGCTTATCTACATCGTCATCCGCCTCAATGACGTGGAGGTACGCGCGCTGGGCATCTCCCTCCTTGGCACCTACCTGTGGACCGTGGTGTCTATGGTGGCAACCCTGGCCGGTACCACGCTGCTCAGCTTCCGCCTCGAGGTCATCGTGGTGCTCCTCTTTGCCACCGCCGGCATCCTGGCCTTGGCAGAGATTCGTCTACTCGGCGTGCACCACCTCTACCCGGCGCGTTTCTCCCACACCACCAATAAGCAGATCACCGCGGTCTTTGGCATCATCTTGGCCCTGGCCGGCGTCTTCTATGCGCAGCAGATCCCAGAGGCTAACGAGGACGCCATCGATCACGCCTATAGCGATACCGATGGCTATGGCGAGCGCGCGGACCGCTTCACCAGCGATTCCGCCCACTACTACCTAGATATCCACAACTTCATTCAGGACCAGGGCTATACGCCGGATGAGACGGTGGTGCTCACGGATGAGAAGACCTTCATGTCTTATTACCCCTACTGGGGCTTTAACGCCTTTACCAGCCACTATGCCAATCCTTTGGGCGAGTTCAGCACCCGCAACGAGCAGATTGAAACTTGGGCCAATGATTCCTGGGATATGCAGCCGGAGGAGTTCCGCAAGGCCTTGGATTCTGCTCCCTGGCGCAGCCCGGATGTCATGATGTTCCGCGGCGACCTGGAAAATAAGGACGATGGCTTCAAGTTCCACTTGGCAGAAGATATCTATCCTAACCAGCCGAATATTCGCTACCGCGCGGTCTTCTTCAATGCCGACGTTTTTGATAAGGGCTGGAAGTTGCAGCAAACCGGCCCCTTTGTAACAGCCGTTCGCAGCAAGTAAGTTCACCCACACTTCCCGCCCGCGGCAGGGTGTGCCCGCGGGCCGAGGGGGTTATCTGACGTAAACTAATCGCCGTGTCAGATAGCCTCACTACGAATACCACCCAAGCGCGACCTGCCGCTGCCGGCTCCCGCTTCACCGCCGCCCCCGCGGGCCTGCGGTGGACTGCAATCATTGCCGGGCTGATTGGTTTCCTGTGTTTTGTAGCGACCCCGCTACTGCCGGTGACCCAAACCCAGTCCTCTTATGATTGGCCGCAGCATGATTCCGTGCAGTCCATCAACGCGCCGCTCATTTCCGTCGCCCCGGAGGACCTGAAGGCCACCATCCCCATCTCCGCAGTCGATGAACTGCGCGAGGGCCAGTCCATGGTCTACGGCACCGTCCCACCGGAGTCCAAGAAGGCCTCCAACCGCGGCCTTTTCGTCCGCGCGAATGACGAGGGCCTCTCTGTTGTGTCCTTGGATGAGGTGCTGCTTACCCTCAACGCCAAAGAGGTAGCCAAGCTCCCTAAGGACGCCAAGATTGAAATTTCCGCTACGGGCGATGGCACCTCCGTGAGCGTGGGCGATCATGAAAAGACCACCGAGGAGGATCTGCGCCCGCAGGTCACCGGCGTCTATACCGAAATCGACGATAAGGCTGACGTGCAAGCCCTGCTTGACGACGGCCTCAATGTCCACGTCGATATCAACTCCCGCTTTACCTCGTCCCCGACGTTGATCAAGATCATTGCCATGTGGCTGGGCATCGCCATGGTGGTCGTGTCCCTATTCTGCCTGTGGCGCATCGACCGCCTCGATGGCCGCCGCTTCGGCTTCATGCCCGAGACATGGAAGAAGGTGCGCCCGCTCGATGGCGTGGTCGCTGCCATTTTGGGATTCTGGTACATCCTCGGCGCCAATACCTCCGATGATGGCTTCATCTTCTCCATGAGCCGCGTCTTCGATCACGCGACCTACATGGCCAATTACTACCGCTGGTACGGCGTGCCGGAGGCGCCCTTCGGCTCCCCTTACTATGACCTGGTTGCCGTACTCTCCCAGATTTCTACCGCTTCGGTCTTCGTGCGCCTGCCGGGACTGATTTCCGGGCTCATCATCTGGTTTATCCTTTCCCGCGAGATGCTGCCGCGCTTTGGCCAGCTTGTCGACGGCCGCCGGGTCGCCCACTGGACCGCAGCGCTGATGTTCCTGGCCTTCTGGCTGCCGTATAACAACGGCACCCGCCCAGAGCCCATCGTGGCGCTCGGCGTGATGTTTACCTGGGCCTCCTTCGAGCGTGCCATTGCCACCCGCCGCCTGCTTCCGGCGGCCGTGGGCACCATCGCCGCAACCATCACTCTGGCCGCCGGCCCCACCGGCCTTTTTGCCGTGGGCGTCTTCCTGGTCAGCCTGCCGCACCTCTTCCGCGCCATGGCCGAGCGCGTGCCGTCCATGGGTGGTGGCGCCCTGGGCTGGCTTTCGCTCATCGCGCCGTTCCTGAGCGCTGGCACCGCCATCATGGTCGCCGCCTTTGGCGACCAGACGCTCTCCACCGTGCTGGAGTCCACCCGCGTGCGCTCCGAGGTCGGCCCCTCCCTGCCGTGGTACGCCGAGTACGCGCGTTACTCCACCCTCTTCCAGGAATCCGTGGATGGCTCGCTGACCCGCCGCTTCGCGGTCTTCACCATGCTCTTCTGCCTGGTGCTCATCGTGGCGGCCTTTATCAAGAGCCGTCGCGTCGTCGGTGCTGCCGTCGGCCCGACCCAGCGCCTGCTCATCATCGTGGCGCTGTCCATGTTCTTCCTCATGTTCACCCCCACCAAGTGGACCCACCACTTTGGCATCTACGCCGGCGTGGCCGGTGTCATCGCCGCCCTCGGTGCCGTGGTGCTCTCCCAGTTTGCGCTGCGTTCGCCGCGCGCTCGCACCTTCGCCATCGCCGCGGTGGTCTTCTTGCTCGCGATCTCCTTCGCCGGCTGGAACGCGTGGTGGTACGTATCCTCCTTTGGCATTCCGTGGTGGGATCGCACGGTGCAGCTCAAGGCCATCGAGGCCAATAAGGTGCTGCTCGCCATCGCCCTCATTATCTTCGCCATCGGCGTGGTGCAGTCCCTGCGCCATAGCTACCGCAAGTCCCAGGCGGAAGAGGCGGGCGCACTCGCTGAGTTTGAACAGAATGCCGCCGCCAAGGTCTCGCGTTCGGCCGGCATCATGTCCGCGCCCATCGCCCTGGCCTGCGCCATCGTGGTAGCCCTTTCTTGTGCTTCCTTTGCCAAAGCCACCGTCTCCCAGGCGGATTCCTACTCCGTGGGCAAGGGCAACCTGGCTTCCCTGCGCGGCAATACCTGCGCGCTGGCGGATCAAACCATGGTGGAGACCAATACCAATGATTCCTTCCTGACCCCGGTGGATGGCGACTTGGGCGATTCCCTGGTGGATAAGGACGAAACCCACACTGGTTTCGACCCGAACTTCATCCCCGAATCCATCGAGCCGGAAAACCAGAACTCCGCCTCCGTGGGTGCCATCGCGGATGGCTCCAGCGATTCCTCCTCCGATAGCGCCGAGACCGCTACCTCCGGCGCGGATGCTGAATCCGGCGGCGCGAGCGATTCCGCCGATTCCCAGGAGTCGAAGGATAAGAAGGAAAAGAAGGACAAGAAGTCCAAGGAAACCACCAATACCTCTGAGGGTGGCGTGCGCGGCACCCAGGGCGTCAATGGTTCCACCATGCACCTGCCGTTCAACCTGGATTACACCAAGGTGCCGGTGCTCGGTTCCTATAACGAAGACCAAGACTCCACCTCTGAGGTGACCACTAAGTGGTACAACCTGCCAGAGGCCAAGGACAATACCCCGGTTCTCGCCGTGTCCGCAGCCGGCAATATCTACCACCACGATGTTAACGGAGTGGAGCAGGAAGGCATGGAGCTTAGCCTCGAGTACGGCACCATCGATGACTCCGGCGAAGTCACCAATACCGGCGAGGAGGAACTCTCCGCCGTCGGCGCCACGCCGAAGTGGCGCAACCTGCGCCTGCCGCTGGATAAGCTGCCGCAGGACGCCAATGTGGTGCGCCTGGTAGCCACGGATGATTCCACCGATGAGGATGATTGGCTGGCCTTTACCCCGCCGCGCGTGCCGGAGCTGGATACCATCAATAACCAGTTCTCCAAGGACACCCCGGCGCTGCTGGACTGGGCCGTAGCCCTGCAGTTCCCGTGCCAGCGCACCTTCGACCACTTTGCCGGTGTCACGGAAATCCCGAAGTACCGCATCCTGCCGGATTCCTCAGCACAGACCTCGCTGACGGACTTCCAGTCCTTCTCCGGCGGTGGCGCCATGTCCACCGCGGAGGCGGTCAACTACTCCTACGAGATCCCGAGCTACCTCAATAATGATTGGGCCCGCGATTGGGGCGCCATTGAAAAGTACGAGCTGCGTACCGATTCACAGGGCAATGCCCCAGTCCCCGCCGAGATCGATTATGAGGACATTACCCGCTCCGGTCTGTGGCAAGACTCCGAGATGAAGATCCGCCCCGAGGGCGAGGAGTAGTCTCACCTGCGGCAGCGCCTCGGCCCCACTGCGGGGCGCGCAACCGCCGCACAATCCAATCGCCTAGGAAAAAGATCACAAGCGAGGCGCCAAAGAGCGGCGCGATGATCGAATAGGCCACCACCCCCGCCAGCACGGCGGGGGTAATTTTTAGCTCGGGCAGGCCGCGGCGCGGCTTTATCCACCACATCCGCAGACCCGCGATACTTACCACGAGCAATCCCAAGGCCAGCGCCGCCAAGGCGACCTCGCTATAGATACCGAAGAGCGTCCCCATGTGCAGCTGGATGAGCCACGAGGTTAGCTGTGCGGCAAGTGGCCAGTCGGCGGAATTGATGCGGTCGATGACCTCTCCGTTCGGGGTCACTGCTACGGCATCGCTGCGCAGCTTAAAGGCCGCACGAGCCTCGCGCACGCCCCACGCATCGCCTGGCTTTTCCGGTGGGGTCATTTCCAGAACCCCGGTCAATCCTTGGCTGCGTGCTGCCGACAATGCGGTTTGGGCCCCGGCAAGTTTCGCAGCGCCCTCGTGTCCCGCATGGCCCGCATGTCCCTTGTGACCAGCGTGGCCGGAATGCTCCCTCGCTTCGTTGCTAGCGCCCGCTTCCGCAACGGAGGTTGCCACGGACGGTTCCTTCCAATTCAGTTCCTCGCGCACCTTGCCAATGCTGGTACCCGCCACCAGCGACCACGTCAGGCCGGTGACGGTCAGGAAGAGGAAGCCCGGCAGCAACCAAGCGCCCACGCGGGCATGCAACGTCAGCGGCTTGGAAAGCCGCTTTCTATTCTTCTGCTTACGCTTAAGCCACAGGTAAAGGCCAAGGATGCTCAGCGCACCGAGCCACGAGGCCGCAAGTTCGGCATAGAGGCGGCCAGGCTCGCCCAGCCACAAGGTGCGGTGGCCATTGGAGGCCCACGTACGGAAGGGCAGCGCGCGGGATCCGCCATATTGTTGTAGTTCGCCGGTGATATGCAGATCCACCGGATCCACAAAGACGGCGTGGGTGTAACTGGCGTTGGGTGCGCTGGGGTCTGCGAATAGCACGCGGGTGGTTTCCTGCGGTTCCTCGGAAGGCTCGACCTGAACCACGTGCCCATCTGGGTGCTCGCGCTGGGCGGCGGCAATCTGCTCGTCCAGGCTGCGTGGGTTGCCTGGCGCGGTGGCGGTTACCTCGTCGTGGTAAATCCACGGTTCAAAGGTGGGTGCCAAGGCGTAGAGAAAGCCGCTTAACGCTGCGATTATGAGGAAGGGCGCGATGATAACGCCGGCGAATTTATGCAGGCGCGATAGCGCGCCATGGGTGGATATAGTCATGCGGAACTAGTCGCACCCTTGTTGAAACTAGTTCCCTTTTAGCATGGAACCTCCAGGAACCTCTTATTTTTCTAGCTCGCCTGCCAGGAACGCCGCCGCATCCCGCACGCGCTGCCGCGCCACCGCCGGGGTGGACACACGGTGGGTGGAAACATAATCGCGCGCCGCGGCACCGGGCACGGAAACGCGCGCGGCTATCTCATCCTCGGTGGCGGTCTGCACGAAAGTGTGCGGACCTAGCTCAGATAGGTCCGCTGGGATGTCGTATCCGGCGCGCAGGTCCTCCGGCAGGTTTGCCAGGGCGCCGAAGTCGGGGAAGGTGAGCAGGAGGGCGTCGGCAGGCGCCAGCGCCGCCAGCGCCCCACCAGAGGAATAACCCCAGGTAGTAACGCTGGAAGCACCCTGCGCGCGGGCATAGTCAATGGCCTGCTGCACGGCAGTGACCATCTCTGCCACGGTGTGCTCGGGGGCGAGCGGATAATCCACGTCAATAATGGTGGTGCCGGATAGCTGCGCGGCGGCGGCTACCTCGGGGCGCCACTGCATCTCCAGCGCTTGGCCATCGCCGCGCCACCAGCCGCCCGAATGCAACGACACCGCCCACCGGCCGGTGGGCGTGCTGGGCCGGAAAATGGCGCCCACCTCGGACTCTTCTACGCTAATTCCTTCCGTGTACGCAGTACCTGGCAGCGCATGATCCACCGCAGTACCGAGCACCATCATTGCCGCATGGGTAATGCGATCCGGCAAGAGCGCGCAATATTGGTCCGCCTCAGGGGAGCCGCCCCCGGCCCACGGCGGGCGGAAATCCGGGGTGTCATAGTGGGCGTCGATATAGGCAACGAGCTGCTCGAGCTGTTCCTTTTCCTCCATCTGGCGGTCTTGGCCGCCGATGTGCCATTCCTGGCCGGGCTCCAGCGGGCGGTGCGGGTCCTGGTTAGCGTCTGCGTTAGTCACGCCACCGAGCCTACGCGCACCGCCTACCGGCTAAAAGGGCTACCAGATGGTGACGCGATTCTCTGGCGCAATGTACATGGCAGAATCCTCCGCTACGTCAAAGGCCTCGTAGAACTCCGCGATATTGGCAGCGATGAGGTTGCAGCGGAACTCCGCCGGCGAGTGCGGATCAATAGCCAGGTACTGGGTGGCCATCTCCGGGCGGATGGCAGTGCGCCACACGCGGGCCCAGGATAGGAAGAAGCGCTGCAAGCCGGTGTAGGTGTGCTCGGCCAACTCCGGCTCGGCGCCATCTACCTCGAACTTCTCCTCCTTACCCTGCAGGTCAATGCCCTTATCGGCGCAGTAGTTCTTGAAAGCCACCACAGCGATGCCCAGGCCGCCGAGGTCACCGATATTCTCACCCAGGGTAAAGCTGCCGTTGACACCGGTAGAGTCGATGCCGGCTTCCTTGAGCACCGTCGGTACCTGGCCATTGAACTGCTCCACCAGCTTGGCGGTGAGCTTGTCAAAGGCCGCGCGGTCCTCCTCGGACCACCAGGAGTTCAGGTTGCCCTGGCCATCAAATTGCGAGCCCTGGTCATCAAAGCCATGGCCAATCTCGTGGCCGATGACGGCACCGATGGCGCCGAAGTTTTCTGCGGCATCAGCATCCGGGTTATAAAACGGCGGGCGCAGGATGGCGGCCGGGAAGGTGATGTCATTGACCACCGGGTTATAAAAGGCATTGACCGTCTGCGGGGTGGTTACCCATTCATCGCGGTCGGCCGGCTTGCCAATCTTGGCCAGCTCAAAGTCATGGGAGAAGGCGGAACCGGCGCGGGCATTGGCCAGCAGGTCCGCGCCCTTGCCAGAGACCTCGAGCCCGGAGTAATCGCGCCAGGAATCCGGGAAGCCAATCTTGGCCTTGAACTGGGACAGCTTTTCCAGCGCGCGCTCGCGGGTGGCGGGAGTCATCCACTCCAGCTGGGAAATGCGCTCACGGTAGGCGGCGATGAGGTAGTCCACCAGCTCATCCATCTCGCGTTTGGAAGAGGCCGGGAAGTGCTTATCCACAAATACCTGGCCAATCTCTTCGCCCACGAGGGACTCGGCCAAGCCCACGGCGCGCTTCCAACGGTCGCGCTGCTGAGTAGCGCCGGAGAGCTTGGTGCCATAGAACTCGAAGTTCTTCGCGCCTACTTCCTCCGGCAGCATGGCTGCGCGGGAGCGCAGGATGTGCCAGGTGGCCCACAGCTGCCAATCGGCCATGCGCGCGCTGGTAAAGAGGCTCTCGAAGTGCTCGAGGTAGGACGGCATCATATTGACTACGCGGTGCTCCGGCAGGTTGCCGCCGGAGAGCACGGCCCGCGCCATGGCGGGCAGCTCGCCAAACTCACACGGGTTATAGGTTTTCACCGCATCGCGGGTGGAGACCACATCCCAATGGCCAGCGGCAAGTTCCTTTTCCAAGCCCACGATGCGCTGGGCGGCTACCTCGGCGCCAAGGCCAAAGAGGCGGACTGGGTCGAGGAACTCCAGCATCTCTGCCACATGCTTTTCATAGGCGGCCAGCGTTTCGGCGTGGGCTTCCTCGCGGTAATAAGCCTCATCCGGCAGGCCCAGGCCGGATTGAATGACATAGGCAATGGCCTCCTCGGAACCAGAGTCCTTGGATACCCAAAAGGTCACCGGGGAGCCGACACCGGTGCGCTCGAGTTCACCCAGGCGTTGCGCTAATTCCTCTGGGTCGGCCGCGCTCAGGCGGTCCAGATCCGCATCCAATGGAGCCATGCCGGCCGCATTAACCCCTTCGGTATCCATAAAGGAGGCATAGAGCTTGCCCGGTCGGCCGGTGTCCTTTTCCACGATTTCGTGGACGAGTTCTTCGGCTTCGTCGCGCAACGCGTGAAAGGTGCCGTCCACGCCGCGATCATCGGGAATGACGTGGCTTTCCAGCCAGGGTCCATTGACTAGTTGATAAAGATCTTTCATGCTTGCCACTCTAGGGCAAAGCGACAAGATAAGGTGTGGTCCATGAATTTTTATCGCTTTCCTCCAGCGCATCCGCGGCGCCTTTTCTGCGCCGTCATTGCGTTCGTGGCGGTGGTTCTTGCCCTGCCCATGATCGTGCAGACGGCGCTGGGGGATTCTTCCCCGGACGTCGAGCAGGTCACCCTGGCCGAACCCAGCCAGGACTGGGAGATTGACGTTCCCGATCTTTACTGCGAGCGCGACTATGAATCCCTCGCCAGCATCGGCTGGAACTGCGGCGATGTCAGCGTACAAGCCACCCTTACCGAGGATGCCAAAGACGATGCCACCACCTTGCGCCGCATGGTCCGCGCCCTAACCATGGCACCCTTGCCGGCCGATGCCCCTACCTTCGACGGCACCAACGGAGCGCTCCTGCTTGCCGACGCCCCCTCCTCCACCGCCGCCCTCTCCCTCGACGGCACCGGCGAGGACGAAAACAAGGATTGGGTGGTCACCGTGACCGGCAAGGGTGAGCAAGCCCGCGCCACCGCCTCCCGCATTTGGCATGCCTTCGACCAAAAGGATCTACCCGCCGATGCCGATTCAGAATTCGCTGACTTTAACGGGGAGTTGATGTTCTAGATGTCTAAGCTCTTTCGCACCACGCTGTGGATCTTATCCGGCATCGGACTCATCGCGTTCTTGGTCCAGACGCTGAGCACATTCTTAATCTCTCCCCTGATGGGCCTGCTCAGCCTGCTCATCGCCGCCATACTCGTGGCGCTGGTCATCTACCTTCTGCAGCGCAGCCCCATGTGGGCCCGCCCGGCGCGCCTGTGGGCCGCACTGGCTTTCCTTTGGGGCGGCGGAGTAGCCGTTGCCTTGGCGCTTATCAGCGCTGGGCCGGTCATGCAGCTCGCCATTGGCTCCGGCTGGGTCGACGCCATGATGTCGTGGAGCGGTGCCTATCCGGAAGAAGTTTCTAAGGCCACCGGCGTAATCTTCGTGCTCATGTCCTTCCGCCAGCTCAACCGCCCATGGCATGGCTGGATGGTGGGCGCAGTGGTGGGCCTTGGCTTCGAGGCCTGCGAAAATATCCTCTATGGCGCCATGGGTGCCACCATGCATCCTGATAGCGATATCCAGGGGCTTTTTGAAATGTGGGGGCTGCGCCTTATCGCCGGCCCTGGCCTACACGTATTGCTCACCGCGCTGGCCGGCTGGGGCATCGGCTGGGCGCTCTATGCCGCCGCCAAACCCTGGTGGTGGCGCATCGGAGTCTTCCTCGGCGCCCTAGCCGCCTCCTTTACACTGCACTTCTGCTGGAATTACCTGCACGATTCCGAGGTGGCCTCCATCATCCAGGCCCTCGTGGTAGCGCTTATCCTCTACCCGCTGAGCATGTGGCTGGTGCTGCGCGGCAATAAGCTCGCCAAAACCGACGAGAGCTACAGCCACAGCACTGCCGACGACGCCCTCGCCTTCGTGCACTAAAGCCACCGACCATTCTGTAAAGCAAGCACGTTTCGCCCCTTTTCATGCTCCGCGAGAGACGAAACGTGCTTGTTTGTCAGTGCTACGCCCCGGCTTCTACGAGCAGCACTCCCCCGACAATGAGCACCACGCCCAAAGATTTTAGCCAGGTGAATGGCTCCTTAAACAGGAGATACGAGGCAATGGCGGTAAGCGCAACGCCAGTCGCGGCCCAGATGCCGTAGGCCACGCCGAGATCCATGCCTGCTTTGAGCACGAGCGCCAAGAAGCCGTAGGCAGAGACATAACACAGGGCAACGAGCACCACCCAGAATCGGCGGCCGGTTACCGCGGACATGCGCAGGCACAGGGTGCCGGAAACCTCGATGGCGGTGGCGAGGAAAAGCAAAAACCAGATCATTGCGGCGCCACCTCCACCGTGTGGTCTTGATCCTCGTCTGGTTTCGCACCCATTTCCACGCAGAATACGCCGGCCATAATGAGCGCGATGCCGGCGAGCTTTACCGCGCCGAGCGGCTCGCCAAATAGCGCGGCGGACAGCAACGCGGTGGAAATGACCCCGCCGGATGCCCAGAGACCATAGGCCACGCCCACGTTGACGCCTTCTTGCATCACGCGGTGCAGCAGCGCGAAGGCGAGGATGAAGCAGAGGGCGGCCACGCCGTAGATCCAGAAATGGTCCACTGCGTATTTCAGCGCGACGGTGCCCACGACTTCGCTAGCAATCGCGAGAAAGAGAATGACCCAGGCCCTCACTCCATCAACTCCTGTAATTCGCGGGCGTCGATTCCGTGCTCGTGCATTTTAACGCGGCCGTTGGCGTGCGCGATGGCCTCGCGATCCCAGAACTCCGCGGCGCGGGCGGGATCGTGGGAGGCGCCATCGGCGCGGACCACGCGCCACCATGCAGCACCGCCGCCGTGGCGCTTTAACACGGTACCGACGTTGCGCGCGCCGCAGCCGGCCACCTTAGCCACCTCGCCATAGGAGGTGACGTTACCGGGTGGGATTACGGCAACGACCGCCAATACGCGCTTGACCAGTGGCGACTCACTCATCGCAATTATTGCGGGTCGAGGCCGAGCACGTCATCCGATTCGGTCGGTTCCTCTTCGGGGGCGTCTTCGACCTCGGTAAGGGTGATGGTCGCACCGGTGGAATCGGCCAAAAGGCACATGCGGCCGAAGGGCGAATCCCATGGTTCGCGGATGACCTCACCGCCTAGTTCCACGGCCTTCTTCGCGGCGGCGTCGATATCGCGCACGCCCAAATAGGTCTGCCAGAAGCTCGGGACCTGCGGCGGGAACTGTCCCTCGGCGTTCCACAGTCCTGCAAACGGCGCGCCGTCTTCTTCGGCCGTGGCGTAGATAAAGTTCTCATCCTCGGACTGCATGGCGCGAATTTCCCAGTTGAATAGCTCGCCATAAAAATCCATTGCGCGCTGGAAACCCGAGGTAGCAGTGAGCTCGTGCCAGACCGGGGTGCCGGGCTCGCCAGCGGCAACGAAGTGCTCCGGGCCGGCGGGCTGGATGAGGCCGAACATGCCCCCGGCGGCGTCGACAAGCAGGGCCATGTGCCCCAGCTGCACCTGCTGCGGCTCCACTAGGATGCGCCCGCCCAAGTTCTGCGCGCGCTGGCAATCGCCCGCGATGTCCTTGGACAGGAAGTAGGTCACCCACGTATCCGGCATGGGGGCGTCCTCCGGCTGCGGGATCAACCCGGCAATGGGTAGGCCCTGCAGGCGCGCCATCCGGTACGGAGTATCTTCGCCGGACTCGGCGGAAATTTCCCAGCCCAGCACCTGCTCGTAAAAGTGCGCGGACTTACGCGGATCCGAGGTGGTCAGGTCAATCCAGTAGGGCATGCCCACTTCAGCTTCGAATGCTGGCATCTACATATTCCTCCACTTTTCTGGATCAAAGTCATCGTCGGCCGTGGCTTCATCGAAGTAATCATCATCATCGTCCGGCTCGCCCACGCGGGCGCAAGCATCCTCGATGCACACCTCGTCGCCTGGGTGGAGCATGGCACCCCGGCGCGTTTCGGGTTCGCCATTGACCGTGACCACGCCTTCTGCGATGAGCTCTTTGGCCTCGCCGCCGGTAGCCACCAAGCTGGCCAGCTTGATGAACTGGCCCAGTTTGATGGAGTCGCCGTTGATAGGAATGTCTAGCATGCCGCCCAGCTTACCCAGCCCGCGCGCGGCTATAGCTACGGGTGGGCGATATGGAAGAAATCCAGGACCGTATCGGTGGTCCACTCCGCCCTCACCAGCCCGGAATGGTCCGTGGCCCCGCCATTCCACGTGTGCGTGCCACCGTGGATGGTGTATTGCTCGGTGCGCGCATCACATACCCGCCAGGTAAAGTGCTCCACCGCTTCTTTCCGACGCCTCTTTGGAAACGGATTACACCCATTCTCCCTGGCAATCCCGCGCAGTGACTGCTTCACCGAGCGGTAGTGCGCGCCGTGCTGGTGCCCGCCATCGTAATTCATGAGCACGTCCTCGGTGCCGTGAATATCCAGGTAATCGGTGGGCTCGCTGGCGCAGTCCTTTTCCACGCGGTCATACTTAGCCGCCGAGACCGTCGCCACCGCCTCGAATAGGCCCGGCCGCTTGCAAGTCACCGCGCGGGCAAACCCGCCACCATTGGAAAAGCCCACGCCATAGGTGGTCTCAGAAGCTGGATAGTGACGGCGGACGAAATCGATGGTGTCATCGACGTATTTGAGGTCATCGTCCAAGCTGGTTACCGCATAGGGTGCCGGTGCCCACGCCTTGCCCGCACCTTGGACAAAGACGGTAATGGAATCGCCCTGGGATAAGTCGGTGCCTTTGAACATGTTGCCGGCGTCCATCTCATAGCCGTGCATCGCCACGACCACGGGCAGGCGGTGGTGCTTATCCGCATTAAACGGCACGTGGACTACAAAACTGCGATGATTTTGCAGGTTAATGATCTGGTAGCGGCCATTGGCCGTTGTGCCCTGGTCCGGCAGCGTGGTGATATAGCCATCGGCCGCGCCTTGCGATTCATTTGGCACGCTGCCCGGTAACGGCGGTTCTTCCTCGCACCCCGCCATGAGTCCGGCGGCCGCGCATAACCCAGCGCACAGCACCAGTGTTTTCTTGCCGATTCTAATCACGGGCGCGCAGCTTCACCGCCGTGCCGGTAGCCGTGACCATCAACATGTCATTCGACGTTCCCATGGGCGAATAATCGAAGGCGATGCCCACCACACCATCGGCCCCGAGCTCCTGCCCGCGCCGCCACAACTCATCGAGTGCCGCCTCGCGCGCCCTGATGGCCTCGCTTTCATACCCGGTGGAGCGCCCACCGGTGATATTGCGGATGGATGCCCCGAAATCCTTCAGCATATTAATACCGATGACGGTTTCCCCGGCGATGATGCGGATATAGCCCGTAATCTCATAGCCATCAACGGTATTGGTAGTGGTAAAAATCATGGCCCCAGATTACATGGCTATAAGTCCACGCACTCCCTCGAAAAGGATGATGACACCCAGCAGCAGGAAGACCACGCCGCTGACAATATCCACCCAGGCGGAGTTCTTAGCCATCCACTTTGAGACCGCACGAGTACTCAGAGCCACGCCGACAAAAAGCACGAGGCTTTCCAGAATCAATACGGCACCCACCATGAGATTGGCGCCGATGCCCATGCCGGGATCGATGAAATTGGCAAAGATGGCGCCGAAGAAGATGACCACCTTGGGGTTCGAAAGATCGCAGATAAATCCCATGCGATAGGCAGTGCCCGCCTTGATGATGCCGTCCGGTGTAAACCCGCGCGGCTGCGGGGTGCGGGTTTCGGTGCCCACGACGGTTGCAGGCGCGCGACGCTCCTTGATGCCACCGGTAATGGCGGTATAGGCCATCCACAGCAGGTAACAGCCACCGAGAACCTGCAGCGCCACGAGGATCCCAGGGTGCGCGGAAATCAGCGCGGACAGCCCCGCCAAGGAGGCCACGGTCCAAATGGTAAGGCCGGTGGTACTACCAAGCGCCGCCCATACGGCTGCGCGCGTAGAGCGCGCACCTAAGCGAATGATTTGCACTACGTCTGGGCCCGGCGAGGCCATCGCCGCGAACCACACGCCCATTAAGGTCACCAGGGCGCTAATAGCCACCTAACACCTCCATACTCGCATGCGATTGGATTAACACATGCCACTATAAGAACCCTCTCACCTGCAGCGAAACAGGTAAGTTCTGTGATTTAGGTAGCTCCTATATCAGTTCTTTTATGGAAATCCGCCACCTGCACTAACCGAAGAGCTCGATAGCGCCCTCGACGGCCATAACGAGTCCCAGCACCGCAAAGATAAGACCGGAAACGATATCGATGGCCGTGGAGTGATGCGCAATCCAGCGCGATGCCGCGCGCACAATGAGTGTAAAAGTAGAAAACCATGCCACGGGCATCGCCACGCGGATTGCCGCCACCGCAACGGTCCAAGTGGGCGACATATCGGGGCGAATGAACTGCGCGAAAACCGCACCAAAGAATACGAGCGCTTTCGGATTGGACAGGTTCGTGACCACCCCGAGCTTATAAGCGCGCCACCCGGTCATGTCATCGATGCTGCCGGCCGCAATGGCCTGTTCCGTGTAATTCTCAGTGCCCGCCACCACGGTAGGTACGCGGCGGACGTAAAGCCGGAACGAATCTAAGACACGCCCATATAGACAAGAAAAGCCCGCCAATGAGTTGCAGCGCACCCAACACACTAGGCCGTGCAGTGATCACCGCGGAGCGCCAGCCAAGGATGCCGTCACCCAAAACTCTGTGCCGCTGCACACCCCAACGCACACATCAACCCGGCGCGGGTCGCCCGCGGGGTCACACGGATGACTTGAACCAAGTTGAATTTAAGTTCAATGTGTAGGTTAGCCGAATAAGAAGCTCTGACAGATGGTGGGGTAATCCTGCTCTGACATCTTATTCCAGCTTGGATGCGCTGGGATTAGGACTGGTCACGTGTGAGAAGGTTTCGTGTACAACTAGTGACATGAACTTTTTATTGCTCGGTGGTACCGGTTTCCTTGGAGGACACATTGCGGCGGCAGCAATCGACCGAGGGCATCAAGTTACTTGCCTCGCGCGGGGTAACGGGAAGGTTCCCAATGGAGCCGAATTTGTGAGTTCAGACCGTGACCGTGACGGTGCGTACGATGAGGTTGCGGGGAAAACTTGGGACACCATTGTGGATCTGACGAGTCAGCCGAAGCATGCGCGGGATGCGGCGACGAAACTCCAGGCCAAGCATCGTATATTTGTGTCTTCGAGCAGCGTATATGAGGACCAAGGAAGTATTTCTTCCGAGTCTGATTCCGTAGTCACTCCGCTTGAAATTGACTACATGGAGAACATGGGGCAGTACCCGGCCGCAAAGTCTGCTTGCGAAACGATTTATCGCAACATAAATAGGTCGGTAATGGTAGTTCGACCCGGTCTGATCGCCGGCTACGGCGACGAAACAGGGCGCAGTGGTTACTATCCGTGGCGCTTCGCGCATCCCACGGGTGAGAACGTGATCGTCCCAGACCCGGCGTTTCCCGTCGCTATGATTGATGTGAAAGACCTTGCAGACTGGATAGTTGAGTCTGCAGAAGTTGGAACTTTCGGAACCTTTAACGCCACGGGGTTTGCTACTTCCTTGTCCGATGTGTTCAAGATTTCGCGTGAGTTAACCGCATCGGAGGCTACGGAGCGACCTTGCTCTGATGAACTGCTTCTCGCTAATGATGTAACCCCGTGGATGGGCCCAAAATCGTTGCCGTTGTGGGTACCAGGTGAACAGTTTCGCAACATCGCGCTACTCGATTGCGCCACAGCCTACGAAGCTGGCCTGCAGATTCGCCCGTTGAAAGAAACATTGGCGGATGCGCTGCGATTCGAAGAAGAACAGCAGGGGGAAAGACTCGCTGGACTCAGCGATGAAGAGGAAGTCGTGCTTCGCCAGCGGTTAGAAGATGGTATTTAGCTTCGGAGGAACAGTTTTAGTTGCAGTCGGGACCGTACTAAGTTGGTTTTCGTTCCGCGACTGACTGTTAGAATGAGTCCGAATCTGACTTGAGGGGAACTTCGGCGGTGCTAGCTCTTCATGACGCGGAACGATCTAGCCTGCGGAGGCTGCCTTTCCGAGCAGGAAACGCCTTGCGGCACACTTTTCGGCTTCTCGAATCGCTTGCAACTGAGTGAGGTAGCCTTCTTTCGCCACTCCGTCGAGTTTAAATTTAATACTACCTCTGGAAACAAGAAGTAAAGGAAGTCAGGGATATGGAAATAAAGGAAGTCAGGGATATGACTGCGTTAGAGGCTGCCCAAGAACTCTTAGAGGATGTCAATTCCCTTCTTGACCACCATCCCGCACAGAAGGACCCTAAGCCGGGAAAGCCCGCGGGGCCAGGTTACGGGCCGTTGCTGCGCGCGGGTACATCCCTCTGCTATACGGCGTGGGAGGTCTATGTCGAAGAATCACTGATCGAGACGGTTGAATGGCTTTTGACGAATAAGAAAGCCGATGAGCTGCCGGAAAAGTTACGGTCGTGGGTGGCTGAGCAAAGTAGTGATCCGTGGGTGTTCGTGGGCGACTCGTGGCGATCGGCTGTACTTGAACTTGTTCGATTGCGAATCGAAGGAGATTCGGACGGCCGTTACGGATTCAACACAGCTAACGTTCGCGGTGTCGAAAGCCTGTACAAAAGTATCCTCGGTTTCTGCCCGCTGCGGGAAATCAAATGGCAGAAGAAAACCAACGCGGCGGTGCGGAAACAGGTTTCCGAGCTGGTCAAAATACGAGGTGAAATTGTGCATCGAGGTTCAACGCCCGATGCGCTTAACCTTGGTCTAGTCCGTAATTGGGCTGATTTTGTTCGGCGACTGATTGAAAAATTCGATGAGCACATGGTTGAATTTAGGTGCAATGTGTAGCTAGGCCTTGGGGCTGCCCACACAGAACTCGTTGCCCTCTGGGTCCTGCATGATGGTCCACACCAATCCCGGTGCTTCGTGGGTGTCTAGTTCGGCAGCGCCCAAGCCTTTGAGACGCTCTACTAAGGTTTCGCGCTCCGATCCGCCAACGTCGATATGCATGCGGTTCTTGCCAGGCGTGGGATCCTCGACGCGCTGAAACCCTAGCGCCGGGGTGGAATCAACCATCACGAAATCGCCGTAATCCGCGGCGATTTCGCAGCCGGTTGCGGCGGACCAAAACTTGGCGAGCTTTGAGGGATCGTGGCAGTCGAAGGTGATCTGGCGGATCGTGAAGTTGGGGTCACTCATGGTTTCCATTATGTGCGCGCGTCAGCGCGCCTGCAATAATGCGAGGTGTTTCTGGTGGGGGTATCAGACCAGTTCTCTCCGGCCATGTCAGCCCCATACGTCATAATGGAGGCATGGCCGAGCTGGACCCCGAGTGGGCGATCAATGAGATAGACGCGTTCCTGCAAGTCACAGCGAAGGTAGTCCCCGACATGGGCCCGGGCATCGCCTACCTTGGAACCGTTATGAGTGGATCGCCGACTGAGGCTGCGGCGCGCGCCCATGTCGTTGAAATGATCCTTGACCGAGTGCTTCCCGGGTGGAGACAAGGACTCCCGGTCCAGGACAAGGAGTATAGCTGGCTGAGGGGTCAAGCGGCCCGGGCCAAGACAGCGCTTGAACGTCGGTCTGAACTCGCTGAAAAGCTCGGAGAGAACACGCCAGACTTAGATGCAGCCAATCTGCATCCGTGGGCGTGGGAAAATGGCAAGGGTTACTGGAATCACGGGCACTACCATCAAGCCGTGATGCAGGCTGCCATCCGCGTCAATACAGAGACCCAAGCGAAACTGAACCGCCTAGACGTATCTGAAACAGCACTTTTCAACGAGGCGTTTTCACTCCGTGATCCGAAGCGTAATGTGCCGCGCCTTCGGCTTATGGAAAATGATGGCAGTAAGACGTTTGAGAACCTGCATCGGGGCGCCCGCGCCTTTGCAGAGGGCTTGTACGCGGCAATCCGCAATCCCGGGATGCATGTTCCACACGACGGTGGTGAGGAGCAAGTCGCGTTGGAGCAGCTCGCGGCTTTCAGCCTATTGGCTCGCTGGGTTGATAAGGCTACCGTCCTGGAGGGGTGACAACATCGGTTTACGGGATAGCAGTCCGCTTGAGCGAAGGATGTGGGGAGCACGAACGCCTGTGATGGAGGTGCCGGGTGCTCAGTCAGCAAGGCCGTCCAGGACCATCGCCGTAGTTTTGTGCAAGGTTAACGCCAGCGACTGGGCTGGGTCCAAGAATGAATCTCGCACACGTTAAACTGCGCCGACACTCTGTGGAGTTCAAATTAAACGTGTAACGCGGGGCGTTGATGACGCTTCGCGTTATTGGGGGGTAGGTTGAAGCGCGGCCTGTTCGTTCGCCGACGCGGCCGCCGCCGGATTCTCGGCGGCGATTCCGGCCCGAACCTCGGGGACATCCCCCATCTTCGATAGCTTTAGTGAGCACGACCACGACCATCTGATCTGGTGCGCTGGTTTTCGTTCGGCTCTCGGTCTATTCCGCCACCTCATGCGCGGCCGCGAAACCGCGGTGAAGAATCTGCATCTAGTCGGTTACGGCAACTGGAACGGCGAAGGCTCGGCAACGCTGATGAGGGTGGGGTCCTTTGTCAAACACACTGCCCAGGTAGTCGCGGGCTGTGTCGATGAGACTCGGCAGCACTCCGAATGGATGTCCGCGGTATCAAGGCCGCTGAACTATTCAAGTTGCGGGACAAAAAGAGTCTCGCAGTGACGCTTGGTCCCTGAGCAAGTTCGATCCTTCCACGATCTGCGCTGGAGACGCGGAGCGCTCGGGGGCCCTTGACCTGCTGGGGCACGTGCCGGGTGGTGGCTCGCCCACAGCCCCCGTGCCCACCCACACCGAGAAGGGACAGGTCACCGAGTACGATCCCGATTCCACGGAGACGGACCGTGAACTCGAATGACGTGCCTGGCCCAAGGTGTGTCCGCTCGGCGTGTGGTTTAACCCTTATGAGACTTGCCGGTCGCAGCCTCAGCGCTTCGCTTGCGCAGCCCGCAGGCCGTTCAAGATCACGATCACTTCGGCGACCTCGTGAACCAACACGACGGCGGCCAGGCCTAGCACGCCGCTGATCGCCAGTGGCATCAACACGATGATGATGGCCAGAGACAGCACGATGTTCTGGTTGATGATCCTGCTTCCTCGGCGGGCGTGCTGCAGCGCCTTCGGAATTAGCCGGAGGTCGTGGCCGGTGAAAGCGACGTCAGCAGACTCGATCGCGGCGTCAGAGCCGGTCGCTCCCATCGCTATGCCCACCGTCGCACCCGCCAGTGCCGGCGCGTCATTGATGCCGTCGCCGATCATCGCCGTCGGCGTCTTGGAGGAGAAATCGGCGACGATGCTTGCCTTGTCCTCAGGGCGCAGCTCGGCGCGCACGTCGTCGATTCCGGCGATTCCAGCCAGCGCCCGGGCGGTGCGAGTGTTGTCGCCAGTGAGCATGCTTACTTCCACGTCGTTGGCGTGCAGGGCCTGCACGGCTTCGGGCACCTCGGGCCGCAACTCGTCACGGACCCCGATCGCCCCGGCGAGAGCGTCATCGACGGTGACCAGGACGCAGGTCTGGCCCTCGGACTCCATGCGCTCAACGTCCGCTTTCAGTGGCCCGGCGTCGATCCATCGGGGGCTGCCCACCAGCACCCGTCGGCCTTCGACGGTGCCGCCAATGCCATGCCCAGCTTCCTCGCTGATGTCCGAGGCGGTGGGCGCTTCGGGCCCCGCTGCCGCGATCGCTGCGGCGAGGGGGTGTGTCGATTGCTGCTCAACTGCCGCCGCGAAGGAAAGCACCTGCGTCTGATCGAATCCGTCTGCCGGGACCACTCCGGTAACCTCAGGCTGGTTGCGGGTAAGGGTTCCGGTTTTGTCCACTGCCAGGTGACGGATGCCGCCGAGTCGCTCGAACGCCGCGCCGGACTTGATGACCACTCCGAACTGGCTGGCCGCCCCGATCGCGGCCACGACCGTCAGCGGCACGGAGATTGCCAGCGCGCACGGCGACGCTGCGACCAGGACTACCAGCGCACGGGTGATCCACGTCTCAGGGTCGCCCAGCAGCGAGCCGATAACGCCGACCAGCACCGCCAGGATCATCACCCCGGGCACTAGGGGTTGGGCAATCCGGTCGGCGATCCGGGCGCGATCGCCCTTTTCCGCCTGCGCTTGCTCGACTAGGTCCACGAGTGTGGTCAGCGAGTTGTCCGTTCCAGCTGCGGTCGTCTCGACCTCCAGCACCCCGGCGGAGTTGATCGCTCCCGCAGGCACTTCGTCGCCGGGCGCAACCTCCTCCGGAATGGATTCTCCGGTGATCGCTGAGGTGTCAAGGCTGGAGCGCCCGGACCGAATGATGCCGTCCGTGGCGATCCGCTCCCCGGGGCGCACGAGCATTAGCTCGCCAACCTCGAGGTCCTTCGCTACGACCTCGGCTGCTGTGCCGTCGCGCAGCACCGTCGCGGTCTGCGGTACCAGCTTCAACAGTGCCCGCAGTCCGCCTTGGGCCCGATCCATCGCCTTGTCTTCCAGTGCCTCGGCGATCGAGTACAGGAACGCTAGCGCCGCGGCCTCTCCGACGAATCCGAGGAGCACCGCGCCGACCGCGCTGATCGTCATTAGCAAGCCAATGCCGAGCTTGCGCTTGGTGACAAGGTTCCGGATCGCTCCAGGCGCGAACGTGTAAGCGCCCAACAGCAGGCCAACCCAATACAGTACCGTCGCGGGCGTCTCCAAGTCGGACCAGCCCAGCGCCAGTCCTGTTATGAGGGCTACACCGGAGAAGATCGGCAGCAGTAGCTCAGGGTCCTTCCACCATGGCCGATCGAGCTCGTCAATCTCCGTGACGGGTTCGTGTTCGCATCCACATGCTGAACTCATGCGTCCGTTCCTTTCTCGCCGCAGTCGGGCACCGAGCACTCAGTGTCGATACAGGGGGCATTCTCGTCGACGGCCAGCGTCGCGTGGACCAGCGCTTCGAGCGCTGCCGCGAGGTGGGGATCGGCGATTTCGTAGCGGGTCTTGCGGCCCTCCGGCTCAGCTACGACAATGCCACAATCGCGCAGGCAGGATAGGTGATTCGAGACGTTCGAGCGGGTCAAATCCAAGCTTTGCGCGAGCACGGCCGGGTAGCTCGGACCGTCTAGTAGGGTTAGCAGGATTCGGGAGCGCGTCGGATCAGCCATGGCCCGGCCGAGCCGGTTCATGACGTCGAGACGCGAAGCAATAGTCAGCATGCGCTGAATTATACAGTATGCGATGAACTATTTAAAATGGGCTGAACTAACAGTCACGCGAAAGTCCTGCGACCTGCAAGAATTAGTCGATGGGATAGCCGATGACTGGTCCTTCACGGTTCGGCTGCCAACTCAACGCGGGGGCGACATGGGCGGCGAAATTCTCCAGAATCTTCACGTGGATGTCCACACCCACCCCTGTGGGGATGGGGATGAACAGGGTGTCGGCGGACATGACGGCGGCGTAGGTGCGGCCAGCGACACTGACACCAGGTTCTCCATCAAGGGCTAGACACTGACGGACATTGCGTACGGGTCGAACCACACGTAGCAAGGCTTTCTAATAGCCAAATGACTAACTCTTTTCGCTGGTGTCCGGGAGTGATACGTCCTTGAAATCGGCGGTGTTGGCTATTCCGCGTACAAAGTACTGGCACTGCTGCTTGGAAACCACTTTGGTCTACGAAGCCATAGCCTTCAAGCTACATCGCAGGAAAATTCCATTTCACTGTCGGTATGGGCCTTTTGCAGTTGGTTAATTCGAAATTCGTTCACTGTCTCCTTAGCCACCCGCACGATTAACGCGGTGTTTGGTCATCCTCGCGCGAGGCGAGCAGCTCCTTCAGGTGCGTATCGATGTCATCGAGCTTCTTAATAACGTTGACGGCGAAAACGATACTAATGACTACAGCGATAATGCTGAGCATCAATGTCCCCCTTTCTCTGGCAGTTCACTCCATCGGATCTGATTCCTTGCCCGACGATTAAACCATGGTTCTGGCCCAGCGGATGGGAAGGCACGGTGGGGACAAAGGGGGACGTCGGCAAGCAAAAGCGCCGCGCCCCACAATGGGAAACGCGGCGCTAGAGCAATCCGGCGGGAGGGTGCTTAGTGATCAGCGCCCTGGATGGAGTGCTTGTGATCGCGGATTGCTTCGCCCTCAGCGTAGAGCGGCATATCCTGCTTGGCCTTGTACCACTCGGCGTGGTTTGGCTCGAGCGGGGTGCGGCCAGCGATGAGGTCGGCAGCCTTCTCGCCCACCATCATGGTTGGGGAGTAGATATTGCCGTTGGTCACGGACGGGAAGACGGAGGCATCCGCAATGTAGAGGCCTTCCACGCCCCACACGCCCATGGTGTCCGGGTTAACCACGGCCATCGGATCGGACTCCGCGCCCATCTTGGCGGTACAGGATGGGTGCAGCGCGGTCTCGCCATCGTTGCGGACCCACTCCAGGATCTCTTCATCGGTCTGGACATCCGGGCCCGGGCTGAACTCGCGGGCGCCGACCTCTTCCATGGCCTTGGTATCCAGCAGGGAGCGAGCGACGCGCACGGCCTCAACCCACTCGCGGCGGTCCTGGTCGGTCTTCAGGTAGTTGAAAAGGATGGACGGCTTGTCGTGGATATCGGCGCTCTTGATGTGAACGTGGCCCTTAGTATCGGAGAACATCGGGCCCACGTGCCACTGGAAGCCGTGCTTGACGTCCGCCTTCTGGCCGTCGTAACGCACGGCCATCGGCAGGAAGTGGAACATGAGGTTCGGGTAATCCTCGTTCTCATTGGAGCGCACGAAGCCGCCGCCCTCGAAGTGGGAGGTAGCAACCGGGCCCTTGTGGGTCAGCAGCCATTGCAGACCCATGAACGGCCAGCGCCACTTATCCAGGTAAGGCTGGGAGGAAGCGGTGGACTTGGTGGTCTCGTACTGGATGTAGACCTCGAGGTGGTCCTGCAGGTTCTCGCCCACACCTGGCAGGTGCTTGACGACGTCAATGCCGTGCTTCTCCAGAATCTCACGGTCACCAATGCCGGAGATCTCCAGCAGCTGCGGGGTATTGATGGCGCCGGCGGACAGGACGATCTTCTCGGCGTAAACGCGGTGAACGCCACCCTGCCACTCATACTCGACGCCGACGGCCTTCTGGCCCTCGAAGAGGATCTTGGTGGTGAAGGCGCGGGTGCGGATCTCGAGGTTCTCGCGATCCATATTGGGGTATAGGTATGCGCGAGCAGCGGACCAACGCTTGCCGTTCTTAATATTGCGGTCGAACGGAGCGAAGCCTTCCTGGCGGTAACCGTTGACGTCATTGGTCAGGTTGTAGCCGGCCTCCTGCACGGACTTGAACAGGGCCTGGAAGAGCTCGGAGGTAGCCGGACCGCGGGAGAGGTACAGCGGGCCATCGTGGCCACGGCGCGGATCGTTCGGCTCAGCCGCAGCGGCGGTTTCCATGCGGTTGAAGTACGGCAGGCAGTGGGCGAAGTCCCAGTTCTCCATGCCCGGGTTCTGGCCCCACTTCTCATAGTCCATCGGGTTACCGCGCTGGTAGATCATGCCGTTGATGGAAGAAGATCCGCCGAGAACCTTGCCGCGGGCATGGTAAACGCGGCGGCCGTTCATCTCCGGCTCCGGATCGGACTCGTACATCCAGTCATAGTTCTTTGCACCAATCGGGAAAGAGAAACCGGATGGCATGTGAATGAACAGATCCCACAGGGAATCTGGGCGGCCAGCCTCAAGGACCAGCACGCGGGTGTTCTTGTCTTCGGTCAGGCGTGCGGCGATGACGGAGCCTGCGGAGCCACCGCCAACGACGACTACGTCGCTTACTTCATCGGTGACCTTTTTAGCGGAACGCTTCTTGGTCAGCTTGTCCATAAAACCCATAAATCCCCTTCTTTCTGTGAAATATTTCACACGTCAAGATTGCCCCACCGGAAGTGAAAATATTGTAATTTATACAAAAGTCTGTATTTATTCACATCGCCTTATGTGCGGGCACTATCTCCAGAGTACACATCCCTCTAGAAGTTTGCCCATCTTAATGTATATTTACCTTGTCCGGATGGATGTCTCTGGAGATGAAATCCGAAGTCTTTGCGCATAGTTCGCCCGAATATGATTCATTTCACTCACCTATCTCTCCCTGCGATCTTGTGAGCATTTTGGGGCACCCGTGCGAAAGATTCGGCCCAAACCAACCAACAATAGGAGAAGTAGATGGCTAACTTTGACCCTCACGATCCTGAGGAGTCTCACACTTCAAGTAAAGACCCCCAACAAGGGGGTAAAAACACCTCTCTCGCAACCCCCTCTGGGGATACCAAAAAGCGCAGCCCGCGCTACCAAGTCCGCGCCCTCGTCGGCAGCTATAAGGCAGAAACCGGCGATGATGTAGGCGCAGCCGAGGTCCCCGCCCCCAAAACCAACTGGCCGGTATTTATTATCTCTGGCGTGTTGATCATCGCCATGGTGCTCTACGCCGGCTTTGGCCGTGAATCGGCGGCGGAGACCCTGGCCAATGTCACCGGCTGGATTGGTACCAACCTCGGCTGGTTCTATGTTCTCACCGCCACCATCGCCGTGGTTTTCGTCCTTTATATTGCCATCTCCAATGCCGGCAATATCCGCTTAGGCCCGGACCACTCGCGGCCCAAATTCAATACTTTCTCCTGGGTGTCCATGCTCTTTGCCGCCGGCATTGGCGTGGATCTTATGTTTTTCGCCGTCGCCGAGCCGGTCACCATGTACATGGCGCCGCCCGTGGGCGAGGGCGAGACTATGGAGGCCGCCAAGGAAGCCGTGGTCTACGCCATGTTCCACTATGGCCTGACCGGCTGGGCCCTCTACGCCCTCATGGGCATGGCCTTCGGCTACTTTGCCTACCGCCTGAATATGCCGCTGGCTATTCGCTCCGCGCTCTACCCGCTCATCGGCAAGCGCGTGCATGGCCCTATCGGCTCCGCTGTCGACATCGCCGCCATGTTGGGCACTGTCTTCGGTGTTACCGCCTCCCTGGGCATCGGCGTGGTGCAGCTGTCCTATGGCATTCACCTCATCTTCGGCTTTGAACAGAGCTTCGGTCTGCAGGCCGCGCTCATCATCATCGCTATCACTATTGCGACCCTCTCGGCCGTATCCGGCGTGGATAAGGGCATCCGCTTCCTCTCCGAGCTCAACGTCTACCTGGCCATCGCGTTGATGATTTACGTCGTCGTCTTCGGCAAGACCGCGTACCTCTTCGATGCCATCGTGACCAATATCGGTGACTATGTCTCGAAGTTCCCATCCTGGACCATGGAGACCTTCGCCTTTGCCGAAGACCAAGCCAACGTAGATACCTGGATGCAGTCCTGGACCCTCTTCTTCTGGGCATGGTGGATCGCCTGGGCGACCTTCGTCGGCCTCTTCCTGGCCCGCATCTCCCGCGGCCGCACCCTGCGCCAGTTCATCTTCGGCACCCTGACCTTCCCGTTCCTATTCATCCTGATGTGGATGTCCTTCTTTGGTAACACTGCCTTGGACATGGTCCGCTCCGGTGACTACCCAGAATTCGCCGAAAACGCGATTAACGTACCGGAACAGGGCTTCTACGACATGCTGCACGAGTTCCCAGGCTCTGGCATCGTCATCTTCTTGACCACCTTTATTGGCTTGCTGCTCTATATCACCTCGGCCGACTCCGGCGCGCTGGTGATGTCCAACTTCACCTCTCGCATCACCGATAACCGCCAGGATGGAGCACGCTGGCTGCGCATCTTCTGGTCCGTGACCGTAGGTGCGCTGACCCTGGCACTGCTGCAGATCGATGGCATCGCCACCGTGCAGTCCGCGACCGTCGTGATGGGCCTGCCCTTCGCCTTCGTGGTCTACCTCATCATGTTCTCCCTATGGAAGTCCCTGCGCCTTGAAAACGTGCAGCGCGAGGCCCGCACCACCGCTATGCACGGCGTGATTTCCTCCCGTACCGAGCGCGAGCCTTCGGATTCCAACCTGTGGAAGAACCGCCTCGACCGCGCCAATACCTACCCCTCCAAGCAGGAGATGGATACTTACCTGCGCGATACCGCCACCTATGCTTTGGAGCAGGTTGCTACCCACATGCGTACCCGCGGCTACGATGCCCTCTTGCTCACCAGCGAGCTTCCCGACGTCGAACTGCCCCAGCTCGACCTCGAAGTAAAGCTGCACAATGAACGCATGTTCCGCTATCAGCTCTTCCCGGTTGCGGCCGAGCGCCCCGACTTCAGCACGGGCGAAGGAGACGAATACTACCGCCTCGAGGTCTATGACATGACTGGCTCCTTGGGCTATGACGTCTACGGCTACTCCGAGAACCAAATCATCAATAACGTACTGGACCTCTACGAGCGCCACTTGGCCTTCCTCTACATGCAGCAGACCCAACCGGGTGAGTCCGATGTCTCCGATGGCGCCGAGCCCGAGCGCACCTGGCGCGAAGATAGCTAAGCTGGCCAGTACAACTACCTCTATGAGAGAAAGGTTGCTTTTCACTTGAGCACCCAGAACACTCTGTTCGACCCCACCCAGACCGATTTGCTGAAGGGCGTGCATGCCGACGGCGCCCCGAAGTCCCTGTTCATCAACGGTAAGTGGGAAGCCGCCCAGAGCGGCGAGACCCGCACCATCATCTGCCCGGCCAATGGCTCCACCGTGGGCCTGGTTTCCGAGGCATCCGACAAGGACACCGAGCGCGCCATCAAGGTTGCACGTGAAACCTTCGACAATGGCGAGTGGGCTAATACCCCGGCTGCCGAGCGCGGCAAGCTCGTCATCCGCGTGGCCGATTTCATCCGCGAGCACAAGGAACTTTTCGCACAGGCCGAATCCGCCGATACCGGCAAGCGCTACGAGGAGTCCTTGGGCGATATGGATGACATCGCCAACGCCTTCGAGTTCTTCGGCACCCTGGCCCAGCACCAGGCCGGCCGCGTAGTCGACCCGCAGGATCCCAACCTGCGCTCCCGCATCGACGCCGAGCCTGTTGGCGTCTGCGGCCTGATTACCCCGTGGAACTACCCGCTGCTGCAGGTCTCCTGGAAGGTTGGTCCGGCCCTGGCAGCCGGCAATACCTTCGTCCTCAAGCAGGCGGAGCTCACCCCGCACACCGCCATGCTGCTGATGGCCGTCCTCAAGGAGTGCGGTCTGCCCGACGGCGTGGGCAACCTCATTACCGGCGCTGGCGCTAACTGCGGCAACCCGCTGTCCCAGCACCCGGATGTAGACATGGTCTCCTTCACCGGTGGCCTGGTCACCGGCAAGATCATCGCCAAGAACGCGGCTGAGACCGTCAAGCGCACCGCGCTCGAGCTCGGTGGCAAGAACCCGAACGTCATCTTCGCAGATGCCGACTTCGACGTCGCCGTGGACAACGCACTCAATGGCGCCTTCTTCCACTCCGGCCAGGTCTGCTCCGCAGGCTCCCGCATCGTCGTGGAAGAGTCCCTGCACGATAAGTTCGTCGATGCCCTGGTAGAGCGCGCCAATAAGATCAAGATCGGCGGCCCGACCGATGAGAAGGCGGAGACCGGCCCGCTCATCTCTGCCGAGCACCGCGAAAAGGTCGCCGCCTACGTAGACAAGGCACGCGAGCAGGGCGCCAAGATCCTCACCGGTGGCCGCGCAGCCACCAGCGAGGACACCAACGGCCAGCACGGCACCGGCACCACCGACCTGGGCGCCGGCGTCTACTACCTGCCAACCATCATCGATGGTGCTACCCGCGAGATGGATTGCGTGCACGACGAGGCCTTCGGCCCGACCGTGACCATCGAGACCTTCACCACCGAGGAGGAGGCCATCGAGATCGCCAACGACACCGAGTACGGCCTGGCAGGCGCCGTCTACACTTCCGACGCCGGCCGCGCCGAGCGCGTAGCCCGCGCCCTGCGCCACGGCACCATCTGGATCAACGATTTCCACCCATACCTGCCGCAGGCAGAATGGGGCGGCTTCAAGCAGTCCGGCAACGGTCGCGAGCTTGGCCCCACCGGCTTGGCTGAGTACCAGGAGCACAAGCACGTGTACCAGAACCTCTCCCCTGCCGCTTGGGATCAGTTTGGCCTGCAGTAACTAAGCCGGCCGCATAACAGTCAGCCCCCGCTGCTCGGAAGGTGAACTGCTCCCCATTAGTTGGACTGAGAAATCAGTTTCCGATTAGTGGGGAGTAGTTTTCATTGAGAGCTCGAAG
>NZ_JASPGP010000013.1:0-61204 GCF_030229345.1 Corynebacterium tuberculostearicum
CTTAACTGCGTCTGGCGGACTTTCCGAGCATACTGACTTAACCGGATATGGCACCCAGCTTCCGTAGCTACGGCATACGCAGCGGTAAGATGCATCCCACATCTTTTAGCAGCTTGGCGTACCGACAGTCCGCTTCGGACTAGCTCTACAAGCTGGACAGCCTGGCTGCCGCGGCGATCAACTCGTTTGGCTTTATACACGACTGGCAATCCAAAGGCATGGCAAAAATTCAAAGCATGCCCGTAATGACAGCCAAGCTCACCAGCCGCCGAACGGACACTACGCCCACTGCCAACCAAGGCAACTAAGCCACGACGATCCGATTCAGACAACGAATGAAACGGGCCAACAACCCCGGACACAACAACACCCTCCTAAGGGAAAGTGTTGCAACGACCCTCTGAACTCAAGCTAGCCTAAAACACACAAACGCCCCCGGCCCGAAACGGGCTGGAGGCGAGATCTTTGGGCGACAGGGCTTAGTTCTTTGGAGCCTCGGAGGAGTAGCCCTCGGAGGACTCGACGTCGCGGTCGAACTCGCCGGACTGCATCTGGGTGGCGGCGATGGTGGCATCCACGTCGATGGAACCGTTGGAGAACTCGAAGGTGACTGGGCGGCTGCCGGCGTAGCCGAAGTCATCGTTCTTCAGCGTGGTGGCGATGTACTGGACGGTCTCGGAATCCTGCTGGGTGGTTGCGTCCAGGTTCTCCTGGGAATCCGCGATGATGGACTGGTCGCGGTGCAGCGGCTGGGCCTTGTCCATCTCGACGCGCTGGCCGTCGACCTTGACGGATTCCAGGGAGATGACATCGGTGTCGTAGCCCTGGTTTACGGCGGTGAACTTCAGGGCAGCGGAGCCGTTCGGCTCTGCCAGGATGGTGACATCGCGAACCGCAACCTTGTTATCTTCCGTGCTTGCAGAAGCGCCATCGACCGCAGCCACCTTGTCAGCGGTCTGGGTGACGTGACCCGCCGAGCAAGAAGCCAGCGCCAGAGCGGAGACGGCGGTAACGGAAATAATGGCACCGCGGCGGGCGGCGGACTTCAGGGACTGCACGTTGAGCATCCTCCATCAATTGCGATCACAGGGCTTATCAACGCTTTAGCCTAGTCCCTTTCGCATTAAAGTACACAGTTTGTCCCAAACCGGGCGGGTAGACCGTGGGGGTATACGGGGGTATCCGCAGGTGGGGCGGCCGTGCGTGATAAAATAGCGGCCTTAGTCAACCGGGATAAATCGGGAACACAAGGAGTGGCAATGGAGTATAAGGTCGGCGAGGTCGTCGTCTACCCGCACCACGGTGCGGCCGTCATCGAGGATATCGAGACCCGCGAGATGGGCGGCGAGACGCTGGAATACCTGGTGCTGCACATCAACCAGTCCGACCTAGTCGTTCGCGTGCCCATCAAGAACGCCGATAGCGTCGGCGTGCGCGACGTCGTGGGCAAGGAAGGCCTGGAAAAGGTCTTTTCCGTGCTGCGTGACGAGGACGTTGAAGAGGCCGGCAACTGGTCCCGCCGTTATAAGGCTAACCAGGAGCGTTTGGCTTCCGGCGATATCAATAAGGTCGCCGAGGTCGTCCGCGACCTGTGGCGTCGCGACCAGGACCGTGGCCTCTCGGCCGGCGAGAAGCGCATGCTGGGCAAGGCCCGCACCATCCTCGTGGGCGAGCTCGCGCTGGCCAAGCCGGTTGATGAGAAGAAGGCCGACACCATGATGGAAGAAATCGATGCCACCATCGAGCGCCACCGCGCGGCCGGATTGGTAGACGATAAGTCCATCACCACCGATATCGACAACGACATCGATCTCGATGACCTCTCCTTCGACGACGAAGACTAAACCGCGCGTCATCGCGCTCATCGCGGCCGCCGGCCAGGGCACCCGCCTCGGGGCTGAGGTGCCGAAGGCGTATGTTGAGCTGCGCGGACGCACCCTCCTGGAGCGCTCCGTGCGGGCGCTGCTGGCCTCCGGCGTGGTCGATGAGGTCATTGTGCTGGTCAGCCCAGATATGGAGCCCGAGGCAGCCCGCATCATCGGCCGCATCGACACCGCAGGCACTAAAAGCGATACAAACGCCGCGCCCATCCGCCTCGTGCACGGCGGTAGCGAGCGCGCCGATTCCGTGTGGGCCGGCCTCCAGGCAATTCCCGACGACGACGCCGTGGTACTCATCCACGATGCGGCCCGGGCGCTGACTCCGGCGGCGATGGTGCGGGGCGTCGCCAAGTGCGTGCTCGAAGGCGCCCCCGCGGCCGTGCCCGTGGTTCCCGTGGCCGATACCATCAAGGAGGTCGCGGCCGACGCCGTGGTGAGCACTCCCGACCGCTCCCGCTTGCGCGCCGTGCAAACCCCGCAGGCCTTCCGCCTGTCCGCGCTGCGCCAGGCCAACCTCGATTATTGGGACCAGCAGCCCGAATTCACCGCCACGGATGACGCCAGC
This sequence comes from Corynebacterium tuberculostearicum, assembly GCF_030229345.1. GTDB lineage: Bacteria > Actinomycetota > Actinomycetes > Mycobacteriales > Mycobacteriaceae > Corynebacterium > Corynebacterium tuberculostearicum_G. Next base: position 2,446 of record NZ_JASPGP010000013.1, read on the forward strand.
CTCATGGAATGGCACGGCGAGCGCGTGGCAACCGTGCCGGGCGATACCCTGGCGTTCAAAATCACCACGCCCATCGATCTCACCCTGGCCCACGCCCTGACCGAGGAGACCCATGACTAACCCGATTATCCCGCGCGTTGGCATCGCCACCGATGCTCACCAGATCGAGGCCGGCAAGGACTGCTGGATCGCCGGCCTGCTCTTCGAGGGCGATGCTGGCTGCGAGGGCCACTCCGATGGCGACGTCGTAGCGCACGCGCTTGTCGACGCCCTCTTATCCGCCTCCCACCTCGGCGACCTCGGCTCCTTCGTGGGCGTCGGCCGGCCCGAATACGACGGTGTATCCGGAGCGAAACTGCTGCGCGAATGCCGCGAACTCCTCGAATCCGAGGGCTTTATCATCGGCAACGCCGCAGCGCAGCTCATCGGCCAGACCCCCAAGATGGGACCGCGCCGCGAAGAAGCCGAAGCGGTACTGAGCGAAATCCTTGGTGCCCCCGTGTCCGTCTCTGCCACCACGACGGACCATATGGGCTTTACCGGCCGTAAGGAGGGCCGCGCGGCGGTTGCCACGGCCGTCGTCTGGCGCGCCTAGCCCACCACACTAACCCCGCGCACGCGTCAATTAGACTGGGTGGCGTGAGTACTTTGCGCATTTATGACACAGCCACCCGCAGCCAACGCGATTTCGAGCCGATTCGCCCCGGCCACGCTTCCATCTATCTGTGCGGCGCCACCCCGCAGGCCCAGCCGCACATCGGGCATCTGCGCTCCGGCGTCGCCTTCGACATCCTGCGCCGCTGGCTGCTCGCCCAAGGCTATGACGTAGCCCTGGTGCGCAACGTCACCGATATCGATGACAAGATCCTCACCAAGGCGGCCGAGAATAATCGCCCCTGGTGGGAGTGGGTGTCCACCTATGAGCGCGAGTTCACTAAGGCCTATAACACCCTGGGCGTCATCCCGCCTTCTGTCGAGCCGCGTGCGACCGGCTTTGTCACCCAGATGGTCGACTATATGCAGCGGCTTATCGACGCCGGCTTTGCCTACCCCGCCGACGGCTCCGTCTACTTCGACGTCGCCGCCTGGACCAAGGCCGAAGGCTCCGATTATGGTTCGCTGTCCGGCAACAAGGTTGAGGAAATGGAGCAGGGCGAGGGCGAGGATTCCGCCAAGCGCGGCGCCCAGGACTTTGCCCTGTGGAAGGCCGCGAAGCCGGGCGAGCCCAGCTGGCCTACCCCGTGGGGCGACGGCCGCCCTGGCTGGCACCTGGAGTGCTCGGCCATGTCCACCTACTACCTGGGCTCTAATTTCGATATCCACTGCGGCGGCCTGGACCTGCAGTTCCCGCACCACGAGAACGAGATCGCGCAGTCGCATGCGGCCGGCGATAAGTTCGCCAACTACTGGATGCACAACCACTGGGTGACGATGTCGGGCGAGAAGATGTCGAAGTCCCTGGGCAACGTGTTGTCCATCCCGAATATGCTCGAGCTGGTGCGCCCGGTGGAGCTGCGCTACTACCTGGGCTCGGCACACTACCGCTCCGTGCTGGAGTATTCCGAGGCCGCGCTGACCGAGGCCGCCGCTGGCTACCGCCGCATCGAGGACTTCCTCGGCCACTTTGACGATCTGGAGCTGGGTGAGTGGACGCAGGGCTTTGCAGACGCGATGAATGATGACATCGCGGTGCCCAAGGCTTTGGCGGAAATCCACACCACCGTCCGCGCTGGCAATAAGGCGCTCGCGGCCGGCGATGAGGCCGAGGCACGCGCGCTGGCTGGCCAGGTCCGCGCGATGGCGCATGTACTTGGTTTTGACCCGCTGGAGTGGGAAGATGGAGCGCAAGCTAGCGGGGCGGATGCCGCGCTGGATGCGCTGGTACAAGCTGAGCTGGAGCGGCGCACCCAGGCGCGCGCGGACAAGGACTTCGCTACTGCCGACGCCGTCCGAGACCGCCTCGCGGCCGCCGGCATCACCATCACCGATACCCCAGACGGCCCGACCTGGTCGCTGGCGCAGCGTTAAGCACTCCGAAAGGACAATAAACTATGGCACGTACCCACGGCCGCGGTGGCGCGGGAATCCGCAAGACCAATAAGAAGGGCGCTACCAAGGGCTCCGGCGGCCAGCGCCGCAAGGGCTTGGCCGGTAAGGGCCCGACGCCCAAGGCAGAGGACCGCATCTACCACGCCAAGCACAAGGCCAAGCTGGAGCGTGACCGTCGCAATTCCGGCCGCCACCAGAAGGAGACCGCCGAGATGGTCGTGGGCCGCAACCCGGTCATCGAGTGCCTGCACGCCAAGGTGCCGGCCACCACGCTCTACATCGTGGCCGGTACCCGCAATGACAAGCGCCTGTCCGAGGCCGTGGCCATGTGCAATACCCGCAATATCCCCATCATCGAGGTGCAGCGCCACGAGATGGACCGCATGACCGGCAACGGCATGCACCAAGGCATCGGGTTGCAGATCCCGCCGTATAAGTACGCCGACGTCGACGAGCTCATCGCCCGTGCGGCCGAGAACGCACGCCCAGGCATGTTCGTCATCCTGGATAACATCACCGATCCGCGCAACCTCGGCGCGGTCATCCGCTCCGTGGCGGCCTTCGGCGGCGACGGCGTCATCATCCCCGAGCGCCGCTCCGCGTCCGTGACCGCCGTAGCGTGGCGTACCTCGGCCGGCACGGCGGCGCGCCTGCCGGTTGCCCGCGCGACGAATATCACCCGCACCGTGCAGCAATTCCAAAAGAGCGGCTACCAAGTCGTCGGCCTGGATGCTGGCGGCGAGCATACGCTGGATACCTATAACGGCGCGACGGATCCCGTGGTCATCGTCATCGGCTCCGAGGGCAAGGGTATCTCCCGCCTCGTGCGTGAGAACTGCGACGTCATCATGTCCATCCCGATGACGGACTGGGTCGAGTCCCTCAATGCTTCCGTCGCGGCCGGTTCCGTGCTCTCCGAATTCGCACGCCAGCGCCGCGCGGCCCAGTAACCTCCAGCGAGGTTTCTATCCGCTTTCCGCCCAGGGTGGCAGCCACTTAATGGTTCCATTCACCCTGGCCAAGCGGCCGCGCAGCGGCGGGGCGTTGGGGTCATCGTCGTTGACGCCGTTGTGATACGGACAGGCGATGGTGAGATTTTCGGGGTTGGTCTCGCCGCCGTGGCGCCACGCGGTGAGGTGGTGGACTTGGCATTCATCGGCGGGGTAGTTGCACTGTGGCCAAGGACAGGTGGGGTTTTCCGCGGCAGCCATGGTGCGCTGCTTCGGCGAGGCGAGCCGCTCGGTGCGGTACAGGTTCACCGGGCCTTTCACGGGGTGGATCAGAGTCACATAGCCGTGCGCGGTGAATGCGCGACGCACTAGGTCCGCGCCGGTCATTCGGGCACCATTGGTCAGTTGCAGAGTGATGTCATCGCCCGCGGTGTCGACGACGCGGTCGAGCTCGTCCAAGCGCAGCACCACATTGGTGGTCACGGCCGGGCGGGAAGCGGCGGCGGTGCCTTGAAAAATCTTGCGCACCGAATCGAGTGGGGCGTCCTTATCGAGCGCGGCGTGCATATCCGCGATGTCCGCAGATTTGCCGGTAATTGTCATGGTCCAGGGGCCATCGGCGCGGCGGTAGAGTTTGACACCGGGCTTGCGCTGCGGCGGACCCTTAATCTCACGCACGCGCTTGCGCCCCTGCTTATCGACGTCCGATGCATCCCCCTTCATCCCACATAGCTCCCGCCGCAGTGCCCAGGCCTGGCGCTTATTTTTCAGCTTGGTGGCGTGGCGCTCGATGGCCAGTAGCGCGGTGAGGCTGTGCGCGTTGGTGCGGGCCGCGGCGATGGATTCGCGCTGGAGGCGGCTAAAGGCGGTGGGTCCGAAGTAGGTATCGGCGAGGACAAGCAGGCGGGCGGCGGTGGTGTCGGGACAGCCGGCGTCGATAAGCGCGCGCTTAGTAAGGCCGTGGCAGTCGGCGATAATGTCCATGCCGGCGGCCAGGCCTGTCAAGAATTTCTGTAGCGCGTTCACGGCTCCACACGTTAAGTGCGGGTGCACGCCGGCGCGCGGCGCGTGGCGCGCAGCTGTGGATAACTAGGCCTCGGCGTCGTCGAGGCCGAAGAACTCGCGGACCTTATCCACAGCGCGGAAGGAATCCGTATTTGGGCCTATGCGTGGGTCGGTTTTCATGCTAGAGGGAATCACGTGGCCGAGGCCCTCCATGGTCCACAGCTCGACGGGGAAATCGCCGTCGTATGCGGTGGCGGTGACATCCGCGGTGGGGTGGTAGTCACGGGGCGGTTGGCAGCCATTGGCCAGCGCGAAGTGCTCGGCGGTGGCCGGCGCGGAAAGCACACGGCCGCGGGTCTGCTTGGCATCCAGCCCGGCGACCCCGCCCTCGTATGGCGCGTAGGGGTCGGCGGTGCCGTGGAAAAACAGCAGTGGCGTGGGCCGGTAACCGTCCGGGTTGCTGGGCGCATGGTTGTCGCCCTCGCCCAGCGTGGAGGCGAAGATGCAGGCGCGGGTGAGCCTAAAGGGGGCGTCGAAAAGCAGGCGGAGCACCATCTGCCCGCCGTTGGAGTAGCCGCAGGCAAAGGTGCGGTCGGTGCCGAATTCGCGCCGCATCTCCTCGACGAGGAAGGCGGTAAAAGCTACATCGTCCACGTTCTCTGCGCGGGCGGTGACGGGCAGGATGCTGCGGCAATCGTTGAAATGGCGGTCGATGCCGTCGGGGTAGACGAGGACGGTATTGGTGGCGTCGGCAAGCTCGTCGAAGGTGCCGTTAGTAAAGCGGCGCATCACGTTGCCGGACTGCAGCGAGCCGTGGAAGAAGAGCAAGAGGTCTGGGTGCGGGCCGGGGCTATCCGGCGCGATGACGAGGAAGCGGCGGGTGCGGCCACCCACATCCGCGGTGCGGCGGTGTACGTGCATAGCCGCCCAGTCTAGTCGGCGTGGTGCTCTTCGGCGGTGCTGTGGCAGTCGGCGTGGAAGCGCCTAGCGGCGACCTCGTCACGCACCGCCTTCTTATTTCGCTGCCAGCCAATGAGGCGGCACACCAGGTAAATGACAAAAGAAATCGTGGTAACAAAGACCGAGACCGGAAGGCCGGGCGCGAGCGACAAGACAAAGCCGCCCACGGCCGAGACCTCGGCGAAGATGGTGGCCCACATGACCGCGCGCAGGGGCGAGGAGGTAATCTGCACGGCCGCCGCGCCCGGGGTGATAAGCAGCGCCATGACGAGCAGCGAGCCGACGATTTGTACTGACTGTGCGGCGGCCAAGCCTACGAGTACGGCGAAGGCGACGGAAATGAAGCGGGTGGGTACGCCGGCGGCTTGGGCCATGACTGGGTCGGCCGAGGCGAAGAGCATGGGCCGCCACAGGATAGCTACGGCGGCGAGGATGACCACGGTAGTTACGGCCAAAAGCCACACCGAGGCGGAAGAGACGCCAACGATCTGGCCGGTCAGCAGCGTCATCGCGGTATTCGCGTTGCCGGGGTAGAGGTGTAAAAACAGCACCGAGAGGCCTAAGCCAAAGCTCATGACCACGCCGATGGCGCTGTCTTGTTGGCCTTTGAAGCCCAGCACGGCGAGGATGATGGCGGCCACAATGGCGCCGGCCACCGCGCCAAAGCCGAGGTTGAGGCCGAAGAGCAGCGCGGCCGAGGCGCCCATGAGCGCGAGCTCGGAGGTGGCGTGGACCGAAAAAGACATCTGGCGCAGCACGATGAGCGAGGTCATCACACCGGACAGGATGCCCAGCAGCGCGGAGGCGATAAGCGAGGACTGTACAAAGTCCACGCTGAGCAGGTACTGGGTGTCTTCCATAAAGCTAGACAACGATGAGCCTCCCATCGACGTTTAAGACGTTGACCTTGGAACCGTAGAGCTCGGAAAGAACATCGGAGCGCATGACCTCATCCACGGTGCCGAAGGTATGGCCGCCAGGGGCGAGGTAGAGCACCTTATCGGTCACGCCGAGCACCGGGTTGATGCCGTGGGTGACGAACATGATGGAGGTACCGCGCTCGCGGCGCAGCGCATCCAGCTTGTCCACGGTGGCCTGCTGGCGCGCCGGGTCGAGCGAGAGCAGCGGCTCATCGGCGAGGATGAGCTCGGGATCATTGGCCAGCGCTTGGGCCTGGCGGATGAGCTGCTGCTGGCCGCCGGAAAGCTGGCCCACACGGCGATCGCGCAGGCCGGTAGCACCGACCTCGGCGAGGAGCTCGTCGATGCGATGGCGGGGCGGGCGGCGGCGTCGGAAAGCGCCGTGTGCCAGGGAGAGCGAAACTAAGTCGCGGGCGCGCAGGGGTAGGTCGGCCGGGAACATGCGTTGCTGCGGGATGAAGCCGACGCGGCAGTTTACGTCGACGCTGCCGGCCGTGAGCTTGCGGGTTCCCAAGATGGTGCCGAGCAGGGTGGATTTGCCCACGCCATTGGGGCCCAAAACGGCGATAAACTCGCCGCGGTCAACGGCGAGGTTAAGGCTGGACCACAGCGGGGCAACCGCTGCGTCGTGGAAGTGGATGAGCACTAGAGCTTCCCCAGGGAATCGGTGACCTCGTCATAGTAGGTCCAGAATTCCTTTCCATCCGGCGGGGTCTCGCCGATTTCGACGATAGAGACGTCCGCATCCTCCGCGGCGGACTTGATGCGGCCGGCGGTATCGGTTTCGGTCTGTGGGTTAAAGATGAGCAGGTCTACCTTGTCCTCTTTAATTGCCTTGGTGAAGGCGGCGAGGTCGGCCGCGGTGGGCTCGCCCTCAGAAATGGTGGCCTTGCGGTAGCCCTCTGGGGTGACGTCCTTGCCGGAGGTGTACTTCATGATGTAGTCCGCAATCGGCTCGGTCTGCGCGTAGGAGAGGTCGCCCGGTAGTTCCTTCAGCTTGTCGCGCAGGCGGTCGACGTGGGAGTCCACGCGCTCGGTGCTGGCGTTGGCATCGGTATTGAGTTCGTTGATCTTGTCAGCGATATTTCCTGCGACCTCGTCGAGGGCGGCCGGGTCGTACCAAATGTGCTCGTTGCCCTCGATATTGGTGACCTTCTTCGGGTCCTTCTTGGCGGTGGCCTTAGCAGCGTCGATGGTCATGACATTGGGGTCATCGGCCAGCTTGCCGTGATCGGTCAGCGGCAGGGCGGAGACGATATTGTCCTGGTCGGAGACGGCCTGGTAAATCCAGGAATCGTAGCCGCCGCCGTTGACCACGAGCAGGTCCGCGTCCTCGGCCTTGGCAATATCGGCGGCGGAAGGCTCGAAGTGGTGGGGGTCGACGCCGTTGCCCTCGACGATGGGCTTGACCTCGATGTCCACGCCGGAGGCGGTATCGGCCACGGCTTGGGCGACGTCGGCCCAGATGGAGGTGGACGCGACGATGGAGATCTTCTTCTGGGCGCCCGGATCGGCGGCCGAGTCCTCGGTGTCGGAGGAGCAGGCGGTGGCGGTCAGCAGGAGACCACCGGCCGCGAGGAGGGCTGCGGATGCGCGAAGTGAGGTATGCATAGTTTCCAGTGTGCGTTTGATGGGAACCATTGTCAATTGAATATGTATTGAAAATACGGCCGCGGGGTATGCTTGCGGTCATGGTGAAACGCAGCCCCACCCGCAAGACGCTGGCCTCGCTGGCCGCCGAGCTGGGTGTTTCGCGCACGACGGTATCCAATGCCTATAGCCGGCCGGACCAGCTTTCGGCTGCGACGCGAGAGCGCATCCTGGCGGCGGCGAAGGCACGGGGGTATCCCGGGCCGGACCCTACGGCCCGCAGCCTGCGCACTCGCCGCGCGGGCTCGGTGGGCGTGCTGCTGACCGAGCACCTGTCCTATGCCTTCGAGGACATGGCCTCGGTGGATTTCCTGGCTGGCATGGCAGAAGCCTCGGCCGGCGCGCAGACTACGCTCACCCTCATCCCGGCCGGTCCTGAGGGTGAGGCGGAGGCGGCCAGCCTGGTGGGCTCGGCCGCGGTGGATGGCTTTGTGGTCTACTCCGTGGCAGCCGGGGATGCCTACCTCGAGGCGGCGCGCGGCCGCGGGCTGCCGGTGGTGGTCTGCGATCAGCCGACGGATTCGGGCCTGCCGTTCGTGGGCATCGATGACCGCGCGGCGATTGCCCCGGCCGCCCGCGCGTTGGTGGAGGCCGGCCACCGCAAGATTGGAGTGCTGGCGATTCGCCTCAAACGCGAGCGCCACGATGGCCCCATTTCGTGGGGCGAGCTGCAGGGCGCCGATATGCACGTGCAGCGCGCCCGAGTCATGGGTGCCATGGACGTCTTTGCGCAGGCGGGCATCGCGCCCGAGACCGTGCCCGTGGTTACCCAGCACATCAACGATGCGCACACCACGCGAGCGGCCGCGCAGTTGCTTCTCGACGCCCACCCGGACCTCACCGCCGTCCTGTGCACCACCGACTCCATGGCGCTGGGCGTGATGGCCTATGCGCGCGAGCGGGGCATCGACGTCCCCGGCGAACTGTCTGTCACCGGCTTCGACGGCATTGATGCGGCGCAGCGCCTTGGCTTGACGACGATCGTCCAGCCCAATAAGGCCAAGGGCGCGGCCGCCGGCCACATGCTCGCCAAACTCATCGCGGGCGCAGAGGATTCGGACTTAAGCGAAGCTGCGGTGCTACGGCGCGTGCTGCAGACCAGCTTCGAGGCCGGGCGGACGGTGGCTCCGCCGCGCTCGGTGCCGCTCCGTTAGGCTGCGGCGTGTTAAGCAGCGCCGCCGTTGTCGGGGCGGCCGACATGGTCCGCGCGGGCGGCGGCGAGTTCGGTGAGGAAGTGGGCGACGGCGTCGACGTCGGCAAGCTGCACTACGGCCGCCGTATCGCCCTCGCCGACCTTGACGCCCACGTCCGGCGGCTGGTGCAGGGCGCGGAAACCGTCCTCATCGGTGACGTCATCGCCCAAGAAGACCACGGCGGTGGCTCCGGTGCGCTCGCGCAGGTTCTCAATCCACGTTCCCTTGGTGGCCTGGGTGGCGGAGAACTCCACCACGGACTTGCCGGCCGTGCGGGGGAAGCCGCCCGGATCGAGCGCGAGGCCGGCTTCATAGGCTTGGGCGGCAGCTTCTGGATCGGAATCCTCGAGCGCGCGCAGGTGCAGAACGCGCTGGAAGGGCTTGACCTCGATGTCCGCGCCGGGGAAGCGCTCCATGATCGCGCGGATCTCGGCTTCCTTGGTGTCGAGGTGCTCGCGCATCGCGGGGGTCAGTTCCGTGTCCTCCCACGAGGACTCGGCGCCGTGGGAGCCGCCGAAGAGGACGGGCTCGCGCAGAGGGCACACGCGCTGGAGGCCTTCGAGGTGGCGGCCGGAGAGCACGGCCGCGGTGGTGTGTGGCAGGTGGGCCAGTTTATCCAGGGCGCGCAGTGATTCCTGGTTCATTTCGACCTCATAGATGGCCGTGGCGAAGGGGGAGAGCGTGCCGTCGAAATCCGAGACCACCGCGAGGTGCTCGGCGGCGGCAAGGGCCTTGATGGCAGTTGAAAGCGTCATGGCTTCCAGCCTACGCAACTAACCGCCGAGGGAAACCAACTTGATAGACGGCGAGTCCACTTCATCGGTGACCAGTTCCAAGACCAGCTGGTTATTGGAATTGACGGTGTAGTGGAAATCGTGGTCCGCGGAAATCAGGTTGCGCAGCAGGTTATCGGCCCACACGGACGCGCCGTGGCAATCCTCGGCGGTCTCGTCAAACTCCACCTCATCGAAGTGGAGGCGGTTGCCCTCGCGGATGTTTTGGCGCTCATCATCGGCGGAATAGGTCACTTTGCCCACCATTTGGGCGCACCCGGTGGTGCCCACCATCGTGGATTGACCAAAGCTCAACGTGGGTGCCTGCGGGATGGATTCCGGGATGGTGGAGGCGGCATCCGGGGTGGTGTTGATGGAGACTACCTGCCACTGCTTATCCAAGATCTGCTCATCGCCAGGGGCTTGGGGTTCCTCGTCGCCGGAGCCACAACCGGCCAGTAGGGCGGCGGCGCAGGTTGCGGCAATGGGCGCTGCGGCCAGGCGGGGAAAGCGAGACATCATGCGCCCGCCTCCTGTCCTTCGGCTTGGCGCAGGCAGCCCAGGAAGGACTGGGACCATAGCTGCACGTCGTGCTCGGTGACCTGCTGGTGCATGGTGAGCATGCGCTGGGTCATGGTGGAGGGGGCGTCGTCAAGCGCCTTGAGCGCATTGAGCAAGGCGGCCTTGACGGACTCGATATCGAAGGGATTGCACAGGTAGGCCTGGCTGAGCTCATCGGCCGCGCCGGCGAACTCGGAGAGCACCAGCGCGCCCGAGCCATCGTCGTGGCAGGCCACGTATTCCTTGGCCACCAGGTTCATGCCGTCCTTGAAGGGAGTGACCAGCATGACATCGGCCATGCGGTAGTAGCAGCGCAGGAGGCTCTTGGCCACGCCTCGGTGCTGGTAGTGCACGACTGGGTGGCCGACGCGGGCAAAGCGGCCGTTAATGCGGCCGACGGCCTCTTCTACCTTGGAGCGAGTGGCCTTGTAATGGTCGAGGCGCTCGCGCGACGGCGTGGCGAGCTGCACCAGCGTCACCTCCTCCGGGTCGAGCGCGCCGGTGTCCAGCAGCTCCTCAAAGGCGGTCAGCCGCTGCAGGATGCCTTTGGTGTAATCGAGGCGATCCACGCCCAAGATAATGCGCCTGGGCGAGCCCAGCTCTTCGCGCAGCTTGGCGACGTCCCCCTTCTCCTCCCCAGTGAATGCGGCAAAGTCCTTCGCGGCGATGGAAATGGGGAAGGCGCCCACGCCGATGGTGCGCCCCTGCGGCAGGCGAATATGCGCGGTGACCTCGCGGGTGCTGGCCTCGCCTTCCACGTCGAGGCCCTGGCGGCGGGCAAGCTCCAAGAAGTTGCGGGCATTGGCCTCAAGGTGGAAGCCGATGAGATCCGCGCCAAGTAGCCCGCGCACGAGCTCCTCGCGCCAGGGCAGCTGGCGGAAGAGATCGGCGGAAGGGAAGGGGATGTGCAGGAAAAATCCGATGGTGAGATCCGGGCGCTTCTGGCGCAGGATGCCAGGCAAAAGCTGCAGCTGGTAGTCCTGTACCCACACGGTGGCGCCTTCGGCGGCGACCTCGGCTACCTCGTCTGCAAAACGCAGGTTGACCTCGCGATAGGCGTGCCACCAATCGCGGTCATAGGTAGGGGTGACGATGAGATCGTGGTAGAGCGGCCACAAGGTGGCATTAGAAAAACCCTCATAAAAGCCCTCGAAATCGGACTCGGTGAGCTTGACTGGGTGCAGCAGCACGCCGGTATCGGTGCGGAAGGGCTCTGGCGCGGCATCGGCCACACCGGGCCAGCCCACCCAGCATCCCTGGTGTGATTCGAGGACTGGAGACAATGCGGTGACCAGACCGCCCGGCGAGGGCGTCCAGGTATGGCTGCCATCGGGCCGGGTTTCCAGATCTACCGGCAGGCGGTTGGCCACCACCACGAAGTCATTGCCACGCTCACTCATGGTGCAAGAATAACTTAAGACTTCTTAGTGGACTTCTTCGTTGCCTTCTTGGAGGCCTTCTTCGTCGCCTTCTTAGTGGCCTTCTTTGTAGCCTTCTTGGTCGACTTCTTCGTCGATTTCTTGGTGGACTTCTTAGTCGACTTCTTCGTGGACTTTTTGCTGGATTTCTTGGTCGACTTCTTGGGAGCGGCATCGGCCTGCTCCGCCAGCACCTTCTTGTGCACCAGGCCCTTTGGCTCCACGCCCAGCATGGACATCAGGGTCACGCCGTCGAGGAAGTCCTGCGCATAGGTGGCCACGATGCGGCGGGCTGCGCGGGAGGTCTCCTCCTCAAGGGCGTGATTCTGGTCAGCCTGTGGGTGGGTGTCTTGGACCTTGGGTGGCACGACGTGTCCTCCTGAACGTTGTGGAAACTACTTAAGCGCTTGCAAGAAAAGCTATCAGAGCAAATATTGTACGCTACCGGCGGCGTTTAGGGCCGCTCGGGTCCGGATTCGGTGCCCGGTTGCTCCGGTTTCTGGGCACGAAAGGTTTCGGTGCCGGGCACGGTATAGGTGGTCTTCTCGCGCTGCTGCGGCTGCGCCGGCCACTGGGAATCTTCCGGCCACAGGTCCGCGGCCGAGCGGGTATGCGGCGCATGGTTTTGGGCCTCGTGGCGCGGGTGCTGCTGCGGCGGCTTCGGCCCGAGCTTGGGTGGTAACTCCGGGCGATTGACGCGCGGGGCAAACGGGGACATCGGCACGCGCGGGATGCGCGGGGCCTTGCGGGCCAAGTGCGTGGCCTTATGGAAGGAGAAGCGGCCGATGCGCTTGAAGGTGGTGTACGGGCGGAAGTACTGCGGGCGGCGCAGGCGGCGAGCCACACGCTCGCCCAGTACTACGCCGGCGGCCAGGGCGCCGGAGATGGCCAGCGCCATCGCCATATTGGTAAAGCCGGTAATCATCTGCTCATTGAGAGAGGCGTACATGCCGCGGTAGAGCATGAGGCCGGGCAGCATCGGCGTATAGCCCACGATCATGGTGATAAGCGGCGGAATTCCCCAGCGGCGCGACATCAAACCGCCGGCGAGGCCAACGACCACCGCGGAAAGACCAGAGGCAATCACCGGGCCGACGCCGAAGGGCACCACCACGAAGTAATAGAAAATCATGCCGGCTGCGGCCGTAAGGCCAGACATGGTGATCTCAATCCAGGCTGCGCCGCAGGCCAGCGCAAAGGCAGCAGAACCCGTGCCGCCGAGCAGCACTAGCAGTGGAATTTCGTGGTAGACCGGTGGGGCCAGCGTGGCCAGCGGCGGCAGGTTAAAGCCCAGCGAATCGGCCAGCTGGATGCCCACACCGACGCCGGCGATGATGGCGCCGGTAGATAGCAGCGCCTCAAAGAAGCGGGCGGAGGAGGTAACGGGGGCGCGCGTGATGCCGTCGACAAGCGATTGCACCAACGTCAGCCCCGCCACCAGCACGATGATGCCGGAGGCAATGATCTGCGTGGGCGAGAAATTAATGCCGAAGGAGGCTGCGACGTTGTACAAAATGGCGGCCGGGAAGACGGCGAAAAAGCCGCCGACCGCATTCTGATAAAAGGGCGGCAGGCGGTAATTGGCCAACCAGGCGTTCAAGCCCATGATGAACGCGGAGACCACAAACGCCACCACGCCGACGAGCAGGTCGCCGCCAAGCATCATGGAAATCAGGCCACCCATCGCGCCCCAGCCGAGCATGACCGTGGACGGCTTATAAGGCGCTGGCATGCGGTCGATCTCGTCTAGGCGCTGCTCCGCCATGGCCGGCGGCATCTGGCCGGAGTGGATGGAGCGAATGAGCTTATCGACGGCCGCGAGCTTGGAAAAATCCACGCCAATGCTCGGCACCACGCGGAATACATGCAGGTTTTGGCGCTGCTCGCCGGTGCCGATGGTGGTGTGGATGGTGATGGTATTCATCAAGATATCCACGTGGCAGTAGTGCAAGCCATACGACGACGCTGCCAGGTGCACCTGGGCGCGCGCATCCGAGTTGGCGGTGCCGGCTCCGATGAGGATTTCACCAATGCGAGCGGCGATCTCCATAACGCCGGTGACTTGGGCGGCGTCATGGAGATTGACCGGAGCGAGTGGGGATGGCGGCGGTGCGGCTTTAGCCGCGTCGATGATGGCTACCTGGCCCGAGGAAGCGCGCAGGCGCTCCCGCATAGCGGACAAAAATGACACGGAAATAACCCTCGAAAAAGCGCTGGGAATGTGGGATTGATTCTGCCTGAACTTTAGCCCCTGCACCCTGTCAATGCATAGATGGGGGACCGGCTTTCCCCTCGGCGGCGGTGCTCGGGTACTATGCAACGAGCGGGATTTCTCCCGCGGTGCTGGAGTGGCGCAATTGGTAGCGCAACGCACTTGTAATGCGTAGGTTGCGAGTTCAAGTCTCGTCTCCAGCTCAAAAGGAGGCTGGGCCCCGGTGTGGGCCTAGCCTTCGGTGGTTTTTGAGGGGGCGTCGATAAGTCGAAAAAGCCGGTCGACCATGCGCTGGCGGTTAGCGGGGGATAGCTTGCGCTGGTTGAGGTGATCGTGCACCCACAGGCCGGTACTAAGAAGCATGATCAGCAGATTATCCTCGTCCGTCTCGGCGGCGGAAGGATCGACCATCCAGCGCGCATCCACCTCGGCCCACTGGGCGGAAAAATCCGGGTGGGTCTGGGAATGTACACACATCAACAGCTTGATGAGCGGATCATTTTTGCCCATCGACAATACGAGCGCGCGGGAACGCTCGGCCCAGCTGAGCTCGCTTGCCGGGTGGCCGCCGGCCAGCTTCTCGAGTTCTGCTTCCCAGCGTGCGGCGCAAAATCCATGGCAGTCTACGAGCAGATCATGGCGGGTAGGGAAGTGATAAATGAGTCCGGACTTGGACATGCCGGTCGCCTGCGCCAGGGATTCGTAGGTCAAGCCAGAGACGTCCTCGGCAGCGATGATGTCGAGCGCAGCTTCAAGGGCTGCGGTCTTTTTGTTGAGTCGCGGCATAGGGATCTCCTGATTTCGGGTTATCGCGGAAACACCAGGCGGTTATCGCGGCTAGGAGCAAGGCGAAGCAAGCTAGGCCGCCGATGGTGGAAAGATATCCGGCATTGTAGGCGCTCGCGGCGGCCGCGTGGGAAGAGGGGTGGTGCAGTGCGTCGGTACCCAGTTCCGCGAGGTGGGGCGGCAGTTCGCGGGCCATGAGTAGCGGCACGAGGGTGCCGGTCAGTGCAATGGAGATCAGGGTGCCGAATTCATAGGAAACCGCTTCTACGCCCGAGGCCATGCCGGTGCGATGAAGGGGAGCGGCATTGATGATGGCGGTGGAGGACACGGACATGGCAAGGCCCGCGCCGAGGCCGGTGAGCACTAGGGCGGAGACGAGTAGGGGAAGCGTCTCGCCCCGGCTCACCACCACCAGGGCCATGCCGGCGGCCATGAGCAAGAATCCGCCGCTAATGAGTGGGAGGAACCCCACGCGATGCAAGGTGGCACCACCCAGGATGGAGGTAGGGATGGCAGACAGTGCCATGGCGGAGATGATGAGGCCGGCGTGAAGGGGTGAGAGGGCGTCGACAAGCTGCAGCTTTTGGGTACTCAGCAGCTCCAGGCCGGCGAGGCCGAACATGGCACCCCCGGCCGTTAGGGCCCCGCCGCTGAAGATACGGGAGCCAAAGATGTCGAAGGTCAGCAGGGGATCTGACAAGCGAGCCTGGCGGCGGCCGAAGGCGAGCGCGCCGCAGATGAAGACGATGCCTGCGGCGGCGCTCACCGGCCAATTATGTGCCAGGGATTTGATGGCCAGCACTAGGCTGGCGAGAGTGATAAGGGAATACAGGGACGAAGGGAAGTCCCAGTGTTTTAGGGGGTTCGGAGCGTTTTGCGGGGCAAGGAACAAAGTCAGCACAATGGTCACGACCACAACCGGGACATTGAGCAAAAAGACCGAGCCCCACCAGAAGTGCTCCAAAAAGAAGCCGCCCACGGTGGGGCCAGCCGCCGCGCCGATGACGGCGACAGAACCCCAGATGCCAATGGCCGTGTTGCGCTCCACCTCATCGGGAAAGGTCAGGCGGATTAGCGCTAGGCTCGACGGCATCATGATGGCGGCGCCGCAGCCCAGGAAGGCGCGGCCTACAACCAGCGTCCAGGCGCTGGGGGAATAAGCGGCGAGCAGGGAAGCGCCGCCGAAGACGGCCAAGCCGATGAGGAACATCCGCCGGTGGCCGGTGCGATCGCCCAGCGTGCCGGCGCCAAGAAGGAGGCCGGAGAGCACCAACGCGTAGGCGTTGATAATCCAGAGTTGCTGGGTATCGGTGGTGTGCAATTGCTGCGATAGCTGCGGCAATGCGGTGTAGAGGATGGAATTATCCAGCCCAACCATGAGTAACCCCAGAGAGATGACGGCGCAGAAAGACCACCGCTGGGCGGCCGTGGAGGCCGCAGCGGCGTGGTCTTGTGCGCGGGGCGGGTGGATACTCATAGCGCAGTAAACAGTACCGAACGGTCGTTACAGTTTGCAGCCGAAGATAGGTTAGTATTGCCTTCCTCACAGCTAGGTGCAGTGTGTGAGTGTATAGGAGATGAGTGGACTTTCCTGCGGTCTAAGTAGCACAGTGGTATTAACACCAATTAAGAGTTAAGGATGATTTTTAATGGCACGTAACTATGCAGAACAGCTAGTTGACACCCTGGAAAAGCAGGGTGTCGAGCGCATTTATGGCCTCGTCGGTGACTCCCTGAACCCGATCGTGGATGCCGTTCGTCGCTCCTCCATCGAGTGGATTCACGTCCGCAACGAGGAAGCAGCAGCCTTCGCTGCCGAGGCAGACTCCCTGACCACCGGCAAGCTGGCTGTATGTGCTGCATCCTGCGGCCCGGGCAATACCCACCTGATTCAGGGCCTGTACGACGCCCACCGCAACGGCGCCAAGGTGCTGGCACTGGCTTCCCACATCCCATCTCGCCAGATCGGCTCCAAGTTCTTCCAGGAGACCCACCCAGAGGCAATCTTCCAGGAGTGCTCTGGCTACTGCGAGATGGTCAACTCCGCTGAGCAGGGCGGCGTTGTCCTGCACCACGCCATCCAGTCCAGCATGGCCGGCAATGGCGTATCCGTCCTCGTTATCCCGGGTGACGTTTCCATGCAGGACGCTGAGGATGACTCCTTCGTCGAGTCCAAGATCTCTGCTGGCCGCCCGGTCGTCTTCCCGGATCCGGCCGAGGCTGCTGCCCTGACCCAGGCCATCAACGAGGCTAAGTCCGTCACCCTCTTCGTTGGCGCCGGCGTCAAGGATGCCCGCGAGCAGGTGCTCAAGCTGGCCGAGAAGATCAAGGCTCCCATCGGCCACGCCCTGGGTGGCAAGATGTACATCCAGTACGAGAACCCGTTCGACGTAGGCATGAACGGCCTGCTGGGCTACGGTGCGGCACACGAGGCCACCCACGAGGCTGACCTGCTCATCCTGCTGGGTACCGACTTCCCGTACAACGACTTCCTGCCGGATGCCAACGTGGCACAGGTGGACATCAACGGCTCCCACATCGGCCGCCGCACCAAGATTTCCTACCCGGTCACCGGTGACGTAGCCGCCACCATCGAGAACATCTTGCCGCACGTGGATGAGAAGAAGGATCGCTCCTTCTTGGACAAGATGCTCAAGAAGCACTACGGCAAGCTGGAGCACGTCGTTGAGGCTTATACCTCCAACGTGGACAAGCACACCCCGATCCATCCGGAGTACATTGCAGACCTGATTGATAGGAACGCGGATGAAGATGCCATCTTCACCGTCGATACCGGCATGTGCAACGTGTGGGGCGCTCGCTACATCACCGCCAACGGCAAGCGCGAGCAGATTGGCTCCTTCCGCCACGGCACCATGGCCAACGCCCTGCCACAGGCACTGGGTGCGCAGGCCGCTAACCCGGGCCGCCAGGTCATCACCTTCTCCGGTGACGGCGGACTGTCCATGCTGATGGGTGAGCTGCTCACCGTGAAGCTGCACAACCTGCCTATCAAGATGTTCGTGTTCAACAACTCTTCCCTGGGTATGGTCAAGCTGGAGATGCTGGTGCAGGGTCTGCCGGAGCACGAGACCGACCACGAGTCCGTCAACTTTGCCAAGATTGCAGAGGCTTCCGGCATCAAGCACTTCCGCATCGAGGATCCGAAGGACGCACCGGAGCAGATCAAGAAGGCGCTGGCTTATAACGGCCCGGCTCTTATCGACGTCGTTACTGACCCCAACGCCCTCTCCCTGCCACCGACGCTGACCATCGAGCAGCTCATGGGCTTCTCCAAGGCTGCCACCCGCACCGTTCTGGACGGTGGCGTTGGCCAGATGATCACCATGGCAAAGTCCAACCTGCGCAACATCCCGCGCCCGCAGGACTTCTAAATAGCGCGCTGCGCTAGCTGCCACGCCCTTCCCCACCTGGGGAGGGGCGTGGTTTTCTTTTGCGCCGAGCAGACCGAGCATCCACGTTCACAGGATTCAGGCAGAAACTCTTCAGTAGGCTGGAAAGCAAGCGTGCCATGATGACGTGTTAGAAAATCACAACCTTTAAGGGAGTCTGAGGAGAACATGGAAGACACTAAACTCGCCAAGGTTCTTGTCGTCGATGACGAACCCAATATTGTGGAGCTGCTTACCGTATCGCTGAAGTTCCAGAACTTCGAGGTATTTAGCGCCAATTCCGGCAACGAGGCGCTGCGCATTGCCCGCGAAGTAAACCCAGATGCCTACATCCTGGACGTCATGATGCCGGGCATGGATGGCTTCGAGCTCCTGGGCAAGCTGCGCCAAGAAGGCCTGGACGGCCCGGTGCTCTACCTCACCGCTAAGGACGGTGTGGACCAGCGCATCCACGGCCTGACTATCGGCGCGGATGATTACGTGACGAAGCCCTTCAGCTTGGAAGAAGTTATCACCCGGCTGCGCGTCATCATGCGCCGCGGCGGCGCGGCGGAAGAATCAACCAACGATGCCACCATGAGCTATGCAGATCTGACGCTCAATGATGACACCCATGAGGTCACCAAGGCCGGCGAGCTCATCGAGCTTTCGCCCACCGAGTTCAACCTCCTGCGGTACCTCATGCAAAACAAGGAAGTGGTGCTGTCCAAGTCCAAGATTCTGGACAATGTGTGGCACTACGATTTCGGCGGCGATGGCAACGTGGTCGAGTCCTATATCTCCTACCTGCGCCGCAAGATCGATACCGGCGAGACGCAGCTGATCCACACCGTGCGCGGTGTGGGTTATGTACTGCGCACCCCGCGCTCCTAAAGTGCTTCAGTGATGGAAGATTCACAGGAGACTCAGGACCAGGCACCTGCGCCGGCGGCGGCGCGCCCGCAGTCCATGTGGCATGAGGGCCTGGGGCAAGGCGAAGGGGAGGGAAATTCCTCCAAGCGGCGGATGTTTTCCCAGATTCCGCAGGCCATGCCGCTGCGGACGTGGCTGGTCATCCTCCTCGTCGTGGTCTCCGGGCTCGGCATTACGGGCTCGTCCTTTGCGGTGAATTCCATCATGCGCAACGTCCTCTTCAACAACGTCGATGATGAGCTGCGCGCCGCGTCGACCACATGGGCGCGCGATATCAGCAATGACTTTTTCATCGGCGATCACACCAAGCGCCCGCCTACCGAATACGTGGTGCTGAACTACCTGCCCGATGGCACCATCCGCTACTCGGGGCCATCCTCGACCACCCCGAATGCGGAAAATATCCCGCTCGGTGGGTATCCCACCACCGTGGGGTCCATCGAGAACAACACCAAGTGGCGCGCGCTCGCCTTCGCGGATTCCCATGGCGTCATCACGGTCATTGCAAAGGATATGACCCACGAGAAGGAAATCCTGCACGGCCTAGCCATGGTCCAAGTGACCATTGCCGCCATCGCCTTGGCCGCCATTGCGGCCGTGGGTTTCTGGTTTATCCGCAGGGCGTTGCGGCCGCTGCGGGTGGTGGAAAAGACGGCGTCGGAAATCGCGGCAGGCGACCTAGACAAGCGCGTTCCCAAATGGCCGCTGCACACCGAGGTGGGCCAGTTGGCCGCCGCGCTCAATATCATGCTGGGGCAGCTGCAGCGCTCCGTCGTGCGCGCGCAGGAAAAAGAGGAACAGATGCGTCGCTTCGTCGGCGATGCCTCGCATGAGCTACGCACGCCGCTGACCAGCCTGCGCGGCTATACCGAGCTCTATCGCTCCGGCGCCACCAAGGACGTGGACCTGGTCTTTTCCAAGATCGACGATGAGTCCAAGCGCATGTCCCTGCTGGTGGAGGACCTGTTGGCCCTTACCCGCGCCGAGGGCACGCGCCTAGACCTGCACCCCGTAGACCTGCTGGAGCTGGCCCTGTCCGTGGGCTCTTCCGCGCGTGCGGCCTTCCCCGGCCGTGAGATTAAGGTGGCCAATGATGCCAAGTCCATCCCGGTGGTCAATGGCGATGCCAGCCGCCTGCATCAGGTGCTGCTCAACCTGGTGACCAACGGCATCCGCCACGGCGGCGAGGATGCCACGGTGACGCTGCGCCTGCGCCGCGAGGCTAATGATGTGCTGGTCGATGTCAGCGATGATGGCAAGGGCATGTCCCAGGAAGATGCGGCGCACATCTTCGAGCGCTTTTACCGTGCCGATACCTCGCGCACCCGCGATACCGGCGGCTCTGGCCTGGGCTTGGCGATCGTCCACTCCCTAGTGGAGCAGCACGATGGCAGCATTAGCGTCGACTCCGAGCTCGGCCGCGGCACCACCTTTACGGTGCGCCTGCCCGCGCTTGCCGACGCCCCCTCTAAGCCCTAGTCCTCCTCCCGAAAGCCTTCCTCGTTGGTACCCAGGTGCTGGCGGATGCGGGCGGCTGCCTCATCCATCGCGGCATCGTCGGTGTTATCGGCGTCGAAGGCCTTGGCAAAGTCATACTCTTCCATCTTCTCGGCGGGGAAGAGGTGAATATGGGTGTGCGGGACATCGAATCCGGCGATGATGTAGCCGGTGCGCGGGGTATCAAACGCGGTCTTGATAGCTCCGCCGATCTCCAGGGCGACCTCGTTGAGGTGGGCCCAGGTCTGTGGATCCAGGTCGGTCCACTTATCTACTTCCTCGATGGGCACGACCAAGGTGTGGCCGTAGCGCAGCGGCTCGATGGAGAGGAAAGCCACGCAGGTCTCATCGCGGTAGACAAAGCGAGCGGGTAGTTCACCATTAATGATCTTTGTAAATACAGAAGCCATGTGTGCCAGGCTACCCGCTGGTTATGATGGTGGGCATGCGCATTCTCGTAATTGGTTCGGGCGGCCGTGAACACGCCCTTGTCAAGGGCCTGTCCGCCGACCCCAAGAGCACCGAAATCCACGCCGCGCCGGGCAGCGCGGCCATGTCTGATCTCGCCACGGTCCACCCGGAATACTCCCAGGTAGATAACGCTGATCGCATGGTGGAGCTCGCCCAGAGCATCGCCGCGGACCTTGTTGTCATCGGCCCTGAGGTTCCCCTCGTCGCCGGCGTGGCCGATGCCCTGCGCGCGGCCGGCATCGCTGTCTTCGGACCTAGCAAGGAGGCAGCCCAGATCGAGGGATCCAAGGCCTTTGCCAAGGACGTCATGGAGTCCGCCGGCGTCAAGACCGCCCGCGCGGAGCAGCTGCGCCCGGGCGCCACCGAGGACGACATTGAAGCCGCCCTCGACCGCTTCGGCCCGCAGTTCGTGGTCAAAGACGATGGCCTGGCCGGCGGCAAGGGCGTCGTGGTCACCCCGGACCGCGCCGCCGCCCGCGCCCACGTCGATGCCGTCCTCGCGGCCGGCAACCCGGTGCTGCTGGAATCCTTCCTCGATGGCCCCGAAGTCTCTCTCTTCTGCTTAGTCGATGGCGAGACCGTCGTCCCGCTGCTGCCGGCTCAGGATCACAAGCGTGCTTACGACAACGACGAGGGCCCCAATACCGGTGGCATGGGCGCCTACACCCCGCTGCCGTGGCTGCCGGAGGACGGCGTGCAGCGCATCGTGGACGAGGTCTGCACCCCTGTGGCCAAGGAGATGGCGCGCCGCGGCACCCCTTATTCCGGTCTGCTCTACGCCGGCCTGGCCTGGGGCGAAGAAGGCCCGGCCGTCGTCGAGTTCAACTGCCGCTTCGGCGACCCGGAGACCCAGGCAGTGCTCTCCCTGCTCAAGTCCCCGCTGGCTGAGGCCCTTAACGCCACGGCCACCGGCACCCTTTCCGAGCTCCCGCCGCTGGAGTGGGAGGATGGCTTCGCCGTCATCATCGTCATGGCGGCCGAGGGCTACCCGGCCTCCCCGCGCAAGGGCGATGCCATCTCCGGCGCCGCCCTGGACGATCCGCAGCGCGTCCTCCACGCCGGCACCGTGCATACCGACGGCGCCTACCGCACCGCGGGCGGCCGTGTGCTCAGCGTGCTGGGCAAGGGTGCCACGCTTGCCGACGCCCGCGCAGACGCCTACGCCACCGTCGACGGCATCGAGTTTGCGGGTGGCTTTGTGCGCCGGGACATCGGCAAGCGAGCAGAAGACGGTGAGATTTCTCTCTAACCCTTCACCCCGCGGTGGGGCAGGCATGGAATAATAGCCACGTGGCTGAAAAGAAGAAGATTTCCAACGTCCTGTCCTCCCGCTATGCCTCCGCGGAGCTGTCCAATATCTGGAGCCCGGAGCATAAAATCATCTTGGAGCGCAAGCTCTGGATTGCGGTCATGCGCGCCCAGAAGGATCTGGGCGTAGACATCCCCGCCAAGGCCATCGATGCCTACGAGGCCGTGGTAGAGGACGTGAACCTCGAGTCCATCGCGGAGCGCGAGCGCGTCACCCGCCACGATGTGAAGGCCCGCATCGAAGAATTCAATGCGCTGGCCGGCTACGAGCACATTCACAAGGGTATGACCAGCCGCGATCTCACCGAGAACGTGGAGCAGCTGCAGATCCACACCTCGCTGGAGATCATCCGCGATAAGGCCATCGCAGTGGTCTCCCGCATCGGCCGCCACGCCGCCGAGTACCAGTCCCTGGTCATGGCGGGCCGCTCCCACAACGTGGCCGCGCAGGCCACCACCCTGGGCAAGCGCTTCGCTACGGCCGGCGATGAGATGCTGCTGGCCATCGAGCGCGTCGAGGATCTCTTGGCACGCTACCCGCTGCGCGGCATCAAGGGCCCGATGGGCACCTCCCAGGACATGCTCGATCTCATGGGCGGCTCCGAGGACAAGCTCGCCTCCCTAGAGACGGCCATCGCGGATTACCTGGGCTTCCACCGCATCTTCAACTCTGTGGGCCAGGTCTACCCGCGCTCCCTCGACTTCGACGCCATCTCCGCCCTAGTGGAGCTCGGCGCCGCTCCGTCCTCGCTGGCTACCACCATCCGCTTGATGGCCGGCAACGAGACCGTCACCGAGGGCTTCAAGGAAGGCCAGGTCGGCTCCTCCGCCATGCCGCACAAGATGAACGCCCGTTCCTGCGAGCGCGTCGGCGGCCTGCAGGTCATCCTCCGCGGCTACCTCACCATGGCCGCGGACCTCGCTGGCCAGCAGTGGAACGAGGGCGATGTTTTCTGCTCCGTCGTCCGCCGCGTCGTGCTTCCCGACGCCTTCTTTGCCCTCGACGGCCAATTCGAAACCTTCCTCACCGTCCTCGACGAGTTCGGTGCCTTCCCGGCCATGATCGATCGCGAGCTGGAGCGCTACCTGCCCTTCTTGGCCACCACCCGCATCCTCATGGCGGCCGTGCGCGCCGGCGTGGGCCGCGAGACCGCCCACGAGGTCATCAAGGAAAACGCCGTGGCCGTCGCGCTCAATATGCGCGAAAACGGCGGCGAGCAGGACCTGGTCCAGCGCCTTGCTGCCGATGACCGCCTGCCCATGGACGAGTCCGACCTAGAGGCCGCCCTGGCCGATAAGCACGCCTTCATCGGCGCCGCCGAGTCCCAGGTCAGCCAGGTGCTCAACCGCATCAACGCCCTGGTAGGCGAACACCCCAAGGCCGCGGCCTATACCCCGGGCGAGATCCTCTAAAGCGAGCCGGGCAGGGCCCGCTTTCCTTTGGCAGTGCGTCCTACTTTCGCATTTAGCCCCACTTTTCGCATTTCGATCAAATAGTCCCCGAATCCCACGCGGATTTCGGGGCTTATTTGATCGAAACGTGCTCGCTACCCCTGGGCGCTAGAATGAAGGTCATGCGACCTGAGCTTTCTTCTTATACCCATCTTGCCTCCGGCAAGGTCCGCGATATCTACGATGTAGACGAGAACACCCTGTTGATGGTGGTTTCGGACCGCATCTCGGCCTACGACCACGCCCTCGAACCGGCCATCCCGGACAAGGGCCGCGTGCTGACCGCAACCTCGAAGTTCTTCTTCGACTCCATCGATTTCCCCAACCACCTGGCCGGCCCGCTCGATGATGAGCGCATCCCCGCCGAGTGCCTCGGCCGCGCGATGGTGGTCAAGAAGCTGGATATGCTGCCCTTCGAGTGCGTGGCCCGCGGCTTCCTCACCGGTTCCGGCCTGAAGGAGTACAAGGCCAACGGCACCGTGTGCGGTATCGAGCTTCCGGAGGGCCTGGTTGAGGCTTCCCGCCTGCCCGAGCCCATCTTCACCCCGGCCACCAAGGCAGAACAGGGCGAGCACGATGAGAACGTCTCCTTCGACTACGTGGTGGACAAGCTGGGCGCAGAGCGCGCCGAAGAGCTGCGCGCGGCCACCCTCCGCATCTACTCCGAGGCCGCCGCGCTCGCGGAGGAGAAGGGCATTATCCTCGCCGATACCAAGTTTGAGTTCGGCCTAGACCAAGACGGCACCCTCGTGCTGGCCGATGAGGTTCTGACCCCAGATTCCTCCCGCTACTGGCCGGCCGATTCTTATGTGGAGGGCGAGGTCCAGCCGTCCTTCGACAAGCAGTACGTGCGCAATTGGCTGACTTCCGACGCCTCCGGATGGGATCAAGCCGCCGACGGCACCCCGCCCCAGCTTCCCGACGATGTCGTTTCCGCCACCCGCCTGCGCTACATCGAGGCCTATGAGCGGCTTTCCGGCGAGCGCTTCGCGGACTTCCTCTCGCCCGAGGCCTAGCTCTCGCTCTACGGGGCGCCACGCGTACAGTGGGGCGGCATGAGCAACGAGAATCTTTCCGCCCCCGTGGCCGCCGTCCACCCCGTGACCCGTTCCTTCCACGGACGTGAGTTCGTGGATAACTACGAGTGGCTGCGCGATAAGGAATCCCAGGAAACCCTGGATTACCTCAACGCAGAAAATGATTACACCAAGGCGAAGACCGCGCACTTGGATGAGATGACGGAAAATATCTTCCAGGAGATTAAGTCCCGCATCAAGCAAACCGATATGTCCGTGCCTTCTCGCCGCGGCGATTACTGGTACTACGGCCGCACCGAGGAGGGCAAGAGCTACGGCTACTCCTGCCGCCTCCCGGTAGAGGAGGGGGCCGACCCATGGACTGCCCCGGTTATCCCAGAGGAAGGCACCCCGGAAGGCGAGGAGATTATCCTCGACGCCAACGCGCTGGCGGAGGGCAAGGACTTTTTCGCCCTCGGCGCCGCCTCCATCTCTGATTCCGGCCGCTACCTGGCCTATTCCGTGGACTTCGCCGGCGACGAGCGCTTCGAGCTCTACATCAAGGACCTAGACTCCGGCGAGCTTCTCGACGACCACCTCAAGGGCATCTTCTACGGCGCCACCTGGGCCGGCGACGGCTATATCTTTTACACGACCGTCGACGAGGCATGGCGCCCTGACGCCATCTGGCGCCACAAGGTCGGCACCGCGCAGTCCGAAGACGTGCAGGTGTTCAAGGAAGAAGACGAACACTTCAACGTCGGCATCGGCAGCGCTCGCTCCGATAAATACCTCTTCCTTGGCGTGAGCTCCAAGGTGACCTCTGAGGTGTGGGTCCTCGAAGAAGACAACCCCGAGGGTGAATTTCGCCTGCTGTGGGAGCGCGAATCCGGCGTGGACTACGACGTCGACCACGCCGTCGTCAAGGGCGAGGATTACTGGATCGTCACCCACAACGCCACCGGCCCCAATTTCGAGGTCGGCTATACCAAGGCCAAGGATGAGCTGCCCGCCCTACGCGAGCTGCCGACGCTTCTGCCGCACGAGGAAACCACCCGCATCGAGGGCGTGGACACCTACCGCGATCAGATTGTGGTGGGCTACCGCCGCGGCGGCATCGGCCGCGCCGCCATCATGCGCGTGAACGACGGCTTTAGCGAATTCGAAGAGCTCAACTTCGACGAAGAACTCTTCACCGTGTCCGTATCCGGTAACCCCGAGTGGGACGCACCGGTGCTGCGCGTGAGCTACGTGTCTTTCACCCAGCCCTCCCAGCTCTTTGATTACCGCGTGGATACCGGCGAATTTACCCTGCTCAAGGAGCAGGAGGTTCCCGGCGGTTATAACCCGGATGATTACGTGGCCTACCGCCTGTGGACCACGGCTGCCGACGGCACCGAAATCCCCGTCTCCATTGTCCACCGCGCCGACCTCGACCGCACCCAGCCGAATCCGACCCTGCTCTACGGCTACGGTTCCTATGAGGTCAGCGTGGATCCGGCTTTCTCCGTTACCCGCCTGTCCCTCATGGACCGCGGCATGATCTTCGCCGTGGCCCATGTCCGCGGTGGCGGCGAGATGGGCCGCACCTGGTACGACGACGGAAAGATGCTCAAGAAGAAGAACACCTTCACCGATTTCATCGATGTTGCTGATGACCTCATCGCCCGCGGCGTGACCACCGCGGATCAGATGGTGGCCGAGGGCGGCTCTGCCGGCGGCATGCTCATGGGCGCGATTGCCAATATGGCCCCGGATCGCTTCACCGCCATCCAGGCCGTCGTGCCGTTCGTGGATCCGCTGACCTCCATCCTCATGCCGGAGCTGCCACTCACGGTCCCTGAATGGGAAGAGTGGGGCGACCCGTACCACGATCCAGAGGTCTATGACTACATGAAGTCCTACTCGCCGTATGAAAATATCGAGGCTAAGGACTACCCGGACATTCTGGCTATCACCTCGCTCAATGACACTCGCGTACTCTACGTTGAGCCGGCCAAGTGGATCGCCCAGCTGCGAACGACGGCCACCGGCGGCGAGTTCTTGCTCAAGACCGAAATGGCCGCAGGCCATGGCGGCGTGTCCGGGCGCTATGAAAAGTGGCGCCAGAATGCCTTCGAGTACGCGTGGACCATCAACAAGGCCACTGGCTTGGAGAAGTAAAACCCGGATAGGGGGCCAACGCGCGAATCCTGAATTCCTGTGCGATAATTTTCCTTATGAATGGCCACCTTCTGGTATCTATCTCCAGCATCTTTGATGACACACGGAAGCAGGCTAGCCGGCTCCTCTCGATCCTTGATCGAGAGGAGATTCCTGTTTCCCTGCTGATTGCCCCGCATATCGACGGCAATTGGCACCTCGCCAAAGACAAAGACACCAAGAAGTGGCTGCAAGACCAAGCCGATGCCGGCCGCGTTCTTATCCTGAACGGTTTTGATCGTTCAGTGCAGGGCCGCCGCGCGGAATTCGCCAACCTCGATTCACACGAGGCGAAGCTGCGCCTCGCCGGAGCTACCCGCCAGATGGCCAAGATCGGCTTCGAGCCCACCATCTTTGCTCCCCCTCGCTGGCGCATGTCGCCCGGTACCTTGCAGGTCTTGCCGCAGTTCAAGTTTGAGGTAGCCGCCTCCACCCGCGGCATCCTCCAGATTAATTCCGGTAAGTTCCACCAGGCCCGCAACCTTTCTTTTGGCGAAGGCTTTGGTTCCGCCAAGTGGTGGCGCAAGAACATTATTCGCGCTGCTGAGCGCTCAGCCCAGCGTGGCAACACCGTCCGCCTTTCGGTTTCCGGCCGCAACCTGGATGACCGCAAAGTAATCAATGACTTCGTCAAAGCCGCCGACCGGGCCATCAACGCCGGCGCGATCCCTGCCGATTACGGCGCTTATCTTCCAAAGTAGCCCGCGCATTCCCTCGCCAGAGGCTCCGCGGAGCAATAAGCACAGCTTCGCGATTTTCGTCCATATAAACGCCCATTTCCGTCGACGGTTGTGGTGGTTTATATGGACGAAAGTCGTGAAATGGCAAAAGGCCCCGCCGCTAGGGAGTCTTCCTCCGAAGCGTGCGGGGCTAGGGCTAATGGGTGATTAACGCTGCAGGCTAGTGATGAAGTTCTTCACTTCCTTTGGCAGCATGACCCAGATGGGGGCCGGGATGGCCTTCTGGAGGTTGCCGGTCACGGCGAGGAAACCAGGGATGGCGACGAGGCCGGCGATGGCTGCGATGGCGGCGGCGATGCCGGCACCGACGGAGCTAGTGCTGGAGCTAGAGCCGGAGGCAGGCTTGCCCGGCTTTTCAGAAGGATTCTCGGAGGGCTTGTCCTCTGGCTTGCCTGGCTCATCGGAAGGCTTGTCCGCAGTATCATCCGGCTGGCCGGCGGAGTCGTCCTCGCCGAGGGTGAAGCCGACCTTGACCGGGTCGTGGTCGGAGGCGCGGAATGGGGAGTCATCGTAGAAGTCCACGATGTTGTAGTTGCGGCGGGAGTATTCGAAGGCGACGGGTTCGTCGGCGTTGATGTTCCACACTTGGGCGTCGTCAAGCGTGCCGGTGGCAACCTTGTTGGCCAGCACGTGGTCGAGGGTGCCAAGCAGGCCGGAGAACTGGTAGGAGGGGTCAGCCTCGTATTTTTCGGCGGGGACGGTGAAGCCATCGTTGCGGAAGACATCGAGCGCCGTCTCGTGGGTGTAGGTATTGAAGTCACCCAGGGCGAATAGCGGCTTATCCTTCCAGTCCTCTTGCTTGTGCAGCGCATCGAGCACGGCCTGGGCCTGCGCATTGCGGACGTTTGGGTTATTTCCCTGGCCGTCGCCGGAGTCGGCGTCGCCCTTGGCCACCGAGCCCTTGGACTTGAAGTGGTTGGCCACGGCAACGAAGGACTCCTCGCCCTCCTTTAGCGGCTGGAATTCCTGGGCGAGCGGTTCGCGGGCGGTGCCAGTGAAGCGATCATCCTGGAAGATGCGGGATTCGCCGACGGGCTTGACCACATCCTTGTGGTAGATGAACGCGGTGCGGATAACATCCGGGGAGCTCGGTACGGCGTCCTCGGAAGGAGAGGGGACAAAGGCCCACTTATCGGAGCCGGCCGCCTCGTTGAGCTTTTCCGTCAGGTGCTTGAGTGCCTTATCGCGCTGGGCGAAGTCACCGGTGACGGCGTAGCCATCTTCGATTTCGGAAAGGCCGATGACGTCGGCATCGAGGCCGTTGATGGCGGCGACGATCTTGCGCTCCTGGTCTTCCAGCGCGGATTGGGTATAGGCGCCGCGGGTCTTACCGCGGTTCACGGTGACCTTATTGCCCTCGCGGTCGGTGTAGGCGCTGCCGCCGAATTCCTCGCCCAGGGAGGTGAAGTAGTTCAGCACGTTGAAGGCGCCGATGGTGTACTCGCCCTTGACGTCATCGATGGCGTGGAGCTCGGCCGCGCGGGAATCCTCCCAAGAGATGGGCAGGTCTGCGCCCTTGGTGTTGCCGGTGACCGGGGTGGTGGGCTGGAAGCGCCACTGGTCGTGGGAGAAGCCCACGATGACCGGGTGCTGGAAGGACACGGTATCGGTGGTGCGCAGGGACTTGATGGTCTGGGCATCATCCTGGGCGATATAGGGCAGTGGGGTGTTCTGGTCGGTCTTGAGATAGTCGCGGGTGCGGCCATCGTCCAGGGTGACCAACTTATCGGCGTTGTCCTTGGTCAGCTTCTGAATATCGGAGTTGGGATCCGTGGAGGGGGAGAAGATATCGGAAGGCTGGCGGAAGGCTTCCTTGCCCGGGGCGAGGCCGACCTCGCCGTACTGGTTGAGTGAGTAGTTATTCGTCACGGTGTGCTCGCCAGGCTGGATGAGCATGTGCTCGAAGGGTTCGCGGGCCTCGGTGCCATCGGGAAGCTGTTCTACCTTGAGTGGGGTGACCTTCTCCAGCGGGGTATCGAGCTGCGTGACCGTGGAGGCGGTGAGCTGGGTGGAACCATAGAATTCGGAGACCTTGCCGGTGACCTCGACGGAATCTTCTAGGGCAGGGTACTGGTCGGCCGGCTTATCACCCATGTAGACGAAGATGGCCTGGGAGGCGTCGGTGGCCTCGGCGCCAGTACCTCCGGTCTGAATGGTGAAGCCATTGAGGCCGCCTTCGGACCACACGCCGGTGACGACGCCCTCGGTGGACACGGTCTGGTCCTTGAGCGGGGATTCGGCGCCGGTGCCTTGGATATCCGCGATGGCGGTGACGCCCTCGGGGGCCGGCTGCGCGGGCTCGGCCGGATTCTCGGGCTGCGGGGCGGGGGCCTCGTTACCGGAGTTGGTCGGGGTAGGCGCTCCGGTGGTGAAGTCGGCGGCGTTGTCATCGGTATCGGTGCCCTCGGCGTCGCGGGAGGCGGACGTGGCATTGGACAGGCCAGCGGCGGCGGTGCCTTCCTTGAGGGAAGCGGCGCCGTAGCCGATGGCATCGATGGGGGTACCGGCGGCGTCGGCAAGCTGCACGGAGCCCTTGGAGCCGGACATGTTGAGGCTGCCCTCGGCATCTGGGGCAGGCAGGGCCTCGCCCGCGCCATTGCCGGCCGCGCCCTGCACTAGGAAGTAGCCGTGCGGGGCGATGGTGCCGGAAAGCTCCACCTTGCCGCCGGTATTGCCGGAGGCGGAGAAGTACTCCACGGTGTAGCCGGTCAGGTCAATCGGGGCATCGGTGGGGTTATAGAGCTCGATGAAGTCATGGGTGAAGGCAGCGCCCTTATTGCCGCCTCCCCCGTAGACCTCGGAGATGACTGCGGCGGAGCCATCGGTGGCGGCCGTGGCGGTAGGAACGGCAAGGGCGGCAGAAGACAAGGCGGTGGCAAGTGCCAGCGCGCCGAGGCGGCGAGAAGACATAGATTCAACCTTAAAAAGAGAGCGACAGTGTGCGTTGTCTATTAGTAGAGTGCCGCGCCGGGCAAGGTTGGAAAGCACGCCGAAGTTTGCCAGAGCGTCGTTTGGGGTTCACGTAGAGTTTGCTCAACCGGGGTGAAACCCACACTGCGGGGGTGAGTCTAGGTAAAAGGCGGGGGTGCCAACTAAACTAAGCCGCGCAGACCAAAGCCCCATACAGTAAGGCAAATATTTCATGGCTCGTGTAGTTGTCAATGTCATGCCCAAGGCGGAAATTCTGGATCCGCAGGGCCAAGCCGTCGTCCGCGCGCTGGGTCGCATCGGGGTATCCGGTGTCAGCGATGTGCGCCAGGGAAAGCGCTTCGAGCTCGAAGTCGATGACTCCGTCACCGCAGAGGACTTGGAGAAGGTAGCCGCCACGCTGCTGGCCAATACCGTCATCGAGGACTACGAGGTTGTTGGGCTGGAGGTCAAGTAAGTGACCGCCACAATCGGAGTAATCACTTTCCCCGGAACCCTGGATGATGTGGATGCCGCTCGCGCTGCCCGCACCGCCGGCGCAGAGGTGAAAAGCCTCTGGCACGCAGATACCGATCTGCACGGCGTGGATGCGGTAGTAGTGCCGGGCGGTTTTTCTTATGGTGACTACCTGCGCTCGGGCGCGATTTCTGCGCTCGCGCCGGTGATGCAGTCCGTTATCGATCGCGCGAAGCAGGGCATGCCGGTGCTCGGCATCTGCAATGGCTTCCAGATTCTTACCGAGGCGGGCCTGCTGCCAGGCGCGCTGACCCGCAATAAGGGCCTGCATTTCCACTGCACCGATACCTACCTCGAGGTGGCTAATTCTACCACCGCGTGGACTAGCGAGTTTGAGCAGGGGCAGAAGATCTTGGTGCCGGCCAAGCACGGCGAGGGCCGCTTCCAGGCCGGCGATGATGATATCGCCCGCATCGAGGGTGAGGGCCGCGTGGTCTTCCGCTATACCGATAATTACAACGGTTCCGTCAACGGCATCGCCGGTGTGAGCGATGAGTCCGGCCGCATCGTGGGCCTCATGCCGCACCCCGAGCACGCCATTGACACGCTAACCGGCCCATCCACCGACGGACTGGGACTTTTCGTATCCGCCATCAAGGCCGTCGCCCAGGCGCCGGCGGTTTAAGGAGGCCATTTTCATGACCGTTCATAATGACACCGTAGAAAAGGCGCAGTCCACCCCGGACGAGCAGCAGCCCTACGCGGAACTCGGCCTGAAGGACGACGAGTACCAGCGCATCCATGACATCCTGGGCCGCCGCCCCACCGATGCGGAGCTGACCATGTACTCCGTCATGTGGTCCGAGCACTGTTCCTATAAGTCTTCCAAGACGCACCTGCGTTACTTTGGTGAGACCATGACCGAGGAAATGGGGGAGAAGATCCTCGCCGGCATTGGTGAGAACGCCGGCGTGGTGGATATCGGAGACGGCAACGCGGTGACCTTCCGCGTGGAGTCCCACAACCACCCCTCCTACGTGGAGCCTTACCAGGGTGCGGCCACTGGTGTGGGCGGCATCGTCCGCGACATTATGGCCATGGGTGCTCGCCCGATTGCTGTTATGGACCAGCTGCGCTTTGGGCCTGCCGACGCCCCCGATACCAAGCGCGTCCTGCCCGGCGTTGTTTCCGGTATTGGTGGCTACGGCAACTCCCTGGGCCTGCCCAATATTGGCGGCGAGACCGTCTTTGATGAGACCTATGCCGGTAACCCGCTGGTCAACGCCCTGTGTGTGGGTACCCTCAAGGTTGATGACCTGAAGCTGGCCTTTGCGTCCGGAAAGGGCAACAAGGTCATGCTCTTCGGCTCCCGCACCGGTCTGGATGGCATCGGCGGCGTGTCTGTGCTGGCCTCCGATACCTTCGAGGACGGCGCTGAGCGCAAGCTGCCGGCCGTGCAGGTGGGTGACCCCTTCGCGGAGAAGGTCCTCATCGAGTGCTGCCTGGACCTCTACCACGCCGGCGTGGTCGTAGGCATCCAGGACTTGGGCGGCGCGGGCCTGGCCTGCGCCACCTCCGAGCTTGCGGCCTCCGGCGATGGCGGCATGGAGGTCAACCTCGATAACGTGCCGCTGCGCGCGCAGAATATGACCGCGGCCGAGATCCTCGCCTCCGAGTCCCAGGAGCGCATGTGCGCCGTTGTGGCTCCGGAGAACGTGGAAAAGTTCCGCGAGATCTGCGAGCACTGGGACGTCACCTGCGCCGAGATTGGCGAGGTCACCGAGGGCAACCACCTGGTCATCCGTCACCAGGGCGAGGTCGTCGTGGACGCCCCGGCCGGCACCATTGCGGACGAGGCTCCGGAGTATGACCGCCCGTATGCCCGCCCGGAGTGGCAGGACGAGCTGCAGAAGTACCAGGGCACCGACAAGCGTGGCCTGGTTGAGTCCCTGCAGAAGCTCGTGTCCTCCCCGGCGCTGTGCTCGCGCGATTTCATCATGAACCAGTACGACCGCTACGTGCGCGGCAATACCGTCCAGTCCCACCATGCGGACGCCGGCGTCCTGCGCATCGACGAGGAGACCGGCCGCGGCGTGGCTGTTTCCGCCGATGCTTCCGGCCGCTACACCAAGCTGGATCCGAACATGGGCGCCCGCCTCGCGCTGGCGGAGGCCTACCGCAACGTCGCCGTCACCGGCGCCAAGCCCGTGGCGATTACCAACTGCCTGAACTACGGCTCCCCAGAGAACCCCGACGTGATGTGGCAGTTCCGCGAGTCTGTGCATGGGCTTGCCGACGCCGCCGTGGAGCTTTCCATCCCCGTCTCCGGCGGCAACGTTTCCTTCTACAACCAGACCGGCGAAGAGCCGATCCTGCCTACCCCAGTGGTGGGCGTGCTGGGCGTTATCGATGACGTGCACAAGGCCATCGGCAACGAGCTGGGCACCGTGGGCGAGAAGGAAGTGCTCATCGCCCTGGGTGAAACCAAGGATGAGTTCGGCGGCTCCATCTGGCAGCAGGTCAGCGCCGATACCTCCGATGCTTCCTCCCTCAATGGTCTGCCGCCGCAGGTAGATATGGCCAACGAGAAGCGCCTGGCCGAGTTCTTCCACGGCAATGATCTGCTCACCGCGGCGCACGATATCTCCGAGGGCGGCCTTGCCGTCACTGCCTTTGAGATGGCAAAGCGCGCCGGTGCTACTGCCGACGGCGCCGGCCTCGGCCTCAACCTGGACCTCACCGAGGTCCACGAGGACGAGTTCGTCGCCGCCTTCTCCGAGTCCGCCTCCCGCGTGCTCGTGGCCACCACCGCCGACCGCGCCGATCAGGTCTTGGCCCGCGCCGGCGAGCTGGGTATCCCAGCCGCCATCGTTGGTGAGACCACCGAAACCGGCGCCCTCACCCTCGGCGGCGAGTCCGTCGCCATCTCCCAGCTGGTCGCCGCCTGGTCCGCCACCCTGCCGGACCTCTTCGACCACGCTGTGGGCGCTAACTCCGTAGTGGAGTAAACCGCTCCGCACTCCCGTCGCACAACGACGCGGATACGCGAAAAGCCCAGCTTCGGCTGGGCTTTTCTTATGGCTAGGTTCCTTACCTGAAAGAGAACAAGATGCTTTTCTAGTAGGTGTCCCTTGAAGGCCTCTGCCTGCACCCGTACACTTACGGTATCGTAAGTTATCCGTTGTGAGGCAGTAGAAGGGGAGTACCGCCGTGGCACAGATCCATGCGAATAGTGCGCCGGGGCCGGGCCTTGTCCAGCGCACTTACTGGATGGCCGACCGCGGGCCAAGACCAGCGAGCCGCGGTTGGGGACATGCGATTGCAGCGTTGCTGTCGGTGATTGCCTCCACCGTGCTCATTACCTATGCGTGGATGACGCTGCAGTGGTGGCAGGGGCTTGGCGTAACTGTTTACGGAGTGGGGCTGGTGGGACTCTTTGGCGTCTCGGCGCTCTATCACCGCTACCCGTGGGCGAGCGCGCGTGCCGTGCAGTGGTGGCGTCGAGCGGACCATGCGACCATCTCGGTGTTTATTGCGGCGACGTACACGCCGCTGTGTCTCATTGTGCTTTCGCCGGTGCAAGCGGCGTGGATGCTGGCCGTCGCTTGGGGCGGGGCAATCTTGGGTGTGGTGCTCAACTTGGTGTGGATCAACCACCCGCGCTGGTTGGACGTGGTGGTCTACCTAGCGCTGGGCTGGCTGGTGCTGCCGCTCTTGCCCACGCTGTGGACGCAGGCCGGCGCGGCCGTCGTCTGGCTGCTCATTGCTGGCGGCGTGGTGTACTCGCTTGGCGCGCTGGTTTATGGCTTTAAGTGGCCAGGGCGCAACGCACGCTACTACGGCTACCACGAGCACTTCCACACCGCGACTATCGCGGCGGCGGTGGTGCACCTTGTCGCGGTGTGGATGGTCGTGGTTCAGGGGGCTGCTTAGTCGATGTGCTGATTCGTCGGCGCCACCACTAGCGGCTTCGGTGAGTATTTGGCGCGCAGTCCGCGCAGGAGGGTGGCGTGCTCGGCCAGGCGCTTGTCTTCCTCGGTGTGCGGGTGGAAGGGGCGGGCCACCTGCGGCTGGCCATCGTGGTCCAAGGCGATATAGGCCACGGTGGCATGGATGGCGGTTTGCAGGTTATCGCGGCCGCCGCGCGGGTTGCCCGAGCGGACGTGGATGGACATCTGCATGGAGCGGGTATCGGTGCGCATCATGCGGGCGTCGACCTCAATGAGGTCACCGATGGAAATCGGGCGGTAGAAGCGGATGCCGCCGGCGTAGACGGCAACGGTGCGCTCGGCGGACCACTCCATAGTGCAGGCTGCACCGGCCTCATCGATCCACTGCATGGCGGTGCCGCCGTGCACCTTGCCGCCCCAGTTGACGTCGGTGGGCTTGGCCAGGAAGCGGTTGACCATGCGCGGGGCGTCGGAAGGCCCGTCGTAGGTTTGCTTTTCCATCTCCGCCTCGATGGCCTGGCGCAGCTCAATGCGGGACTTGGCGGCTTCTTCTACGCGGCGCTGCTCATCGGTCTCCGGAACGAAGGGCGGCACCGGGGTGGACTTGCCTGTGGCAGGGTCCTTGGCTACGAAGATAACCAGGCAATCGCAGGCGCGGGTGAAAATGCCTTCGCGCGGGTCGGCAGAGAGCACTTCGTTGACGATGTGCATGGAGGAACGGCCGGTCATAGCGATGCGGGAGCGCACCTCCACGATGTGCCCGGAAGGGATCGGCCGGGTGAAGTGGATATGGCCCACGTAAGCGGTCACGCAGTACTGGCCGGACCACTGCACGGCGCAGGCATAAGCGGCCTTGTCAATCCATTCCAGGACGCGGCCACCGCTGATGCCGGTGGCGCCGGCCATGGTGACGTCGGTTGGCGATGCCATAAAGCGCAGCGTCAGCGCCGGCGATTTCTGAGTTTCCGCAACGGAAGGCGTAGGTGACATAAACAACAAGATAACAGTAGCTATGATGTAGCTATGAAAAAGCCCGTCGATCCCGCAGCCACCCGCGCGGCCATCATGGCCATCAAAGACTGGATTGCCGCCCCGGCGGAGCACGATAAGCCTGGTAGGGCCCTGCTTGCCGACGCCGTCCGTCGCACCGCCCGCACCCTCGAGGCTGACGCGCCGGGTCACTCCGTGGAACTGCGCGTACCCCCATTTGTTGCGGTGCAATGCATTGAAGGACCCCGCCATACCCGCGGCACCCCACCCAATGTGGTGGAGACCGACCCGGAAACCTGGCTGCGCCTTGCCACCGGATTGGCGGACTGGGAAGAGGCCGTAAACACTGGTCGCGTCGATGCTTCCGGCTCCCGCGCGGGCGAAATTGCGCAGTGGTTGCCGCTTATTCCGTTAGTTTCCGGCGGCGCGACAGGCTAATATAAACGCCGTGGTAGAAGTACATACTCCTAGTATCACCAATCTCGACGATCACAATGAGCAGGAGCCCCGCGAAGAGTGCGGCGTCTATGGCGTTTGGGCTCCCGGGGAGGAAGTCTCCAAGCTGACCTACTTTGGTCTCTTCGCCCTGCAGCACCGTGGCCAGGAGGCTGCCGGCATTGCGGTGGGCGATGATGACCGCATCGTCGTCTTCAAGGATATGGGCCTCGTGGCCAATATCTTTGATGAGTCCACCCTGTCCGCCCTCCAAGGAAACGTAGCGGTGGGCCACACGCGCTATTCCACCGCCGGCGGCAAGGAATGGTCCAATGTCCAGCCGATGTTTTCTACCTCCTCCACCGGGGTAGACATCGCCCTCGGTCACAACGGCAACCTGGTCAACTACCTGGAGCTGCGCGAAGAAGCCGTGCAGCGCGGGCTAATTAAGCCGCACGAGGAGTCCGTATCTGACTCCATGTGCTTGTCTATGCTGCTTGCCGACGGCGTGGATGAAGACACCTCCGTCTTCGACTCCGCCCGTGACTTGCTCCCGCGCGTGAAGGGTGCATTTTGCCTAACCTTTACCGATGGCCACACCATGTACGCCGCTCGCGACCCGCACGGCGTGCGTCCGCTGGTCC
The DNA here is from genome assembly GCF_030229345.1 of Corynebacterium tuberculostearicum. Lineage (GTDB taxonomy): Bacteria > Actinomycetota > Actinomycetes > Mycobacteriales > Mycobacteriaceae > Corynebacterium > Corynebacterium tuberculostearicum_G. The sequence goes on from NZ_JASPGP010000013.1 coordinate 39,337, forward strand.
TCGGCCGCTTGGCCAAGGGCTGGGTGGTGGCCTCTGAGACCTGTGCGCTCGATATCTGCGGCGCCCAGTTCATCCGCGAGATTGAACCCGGCGAGCTCGTCGCCATCGATGAGGCTGGCATCCGTTCCGTGAACTTCGCGCCGGACAAGCGCCACGGCTGCGTCTTCGAATACGTCTACTTGGCCCGCCCGGATAGCGATATCAAGGGCCGTTCCGTCAACGCCTCCCGCGTGGACATCGGCCGCCGCTTGGCCCGCGAATACCCGGCCGAGGGCGCGGACCTGGTCATCCCGGTTCCCGAATCCGGCAACCCGGCCGCCGTGGGCTATGCCCGCGAATCCGGCATCACCTTCGCCCACGGCTTGGTCAAAAACGCTTATGTGGGCCGCACCTTCATCCAGCCCACCCAGACCCTGCGCCAGCTGGGCATCCGCTTGAAGCTCAACCCGCTGCGCGAGGTTATTAACGGCAAGAAGCTCGTCGTGGTGGATGATTCCATCGTCCGCGGCAATACCCAGCGCGCGCTCATCCGCATGCTGCGCGAGGCCGGCGCCGCCGAGGTGCACGTGCGCATCGCCTCCCCGCCAGTGAAGTGGCCGTGTTTCTACGGCATCGACTTCGCCTCCCCGGGCGAGTTGATCGCTAACGCCAGCCCCTCCGACGATCCGGAAACCGTCTGCGCCACTATCTGTGACACCATCGGCGCCGATTCCTTGGGCTTTGTCTCTATTGAGGAGATGGTGGCCGCCACCGAACAGCCCCGTTCCGAGCTGTGCACCGCCTGCTTCTCGGGCGAGTACCCACTCGGCCTGCCCGCCGGAAACCCCAATGCAGACGCCGTGCGCACCTTGCTCGGCACCGAATAACAAAGGACACCTGAAACCATGAGTGACAATACTTACGCAGCAGCCGGCGTCAGCATCGAAGAGGGCGACCGCGCCGTAGAACTTTTCGCCCCGCACGCTAAGCGCGCCACCCGCCCTGAGGTTCTGGGCGGTCTTGGCGGCTTTGCTGGCCTGTTCAAGCTCGGCGATTACAAAGAGCCCATCCTTGCCGCCGGTTCCGACGGCGTGGGCACCAAGTTGGCCGTGGCCCAGGCCATGGACAAGCACGACACCATCGGCATCGACCTCGTCGCCATGTGCGTGGATGACCTCGTTGTCTGCGGCGCGGAGCCACTCTTCCTGCAGGACTACATCGCCGTGGGCAAGGTCGTGCCGGAAAAGGTAGCCGAGGTAGTCAAGGGCATCGCCGAGGGCTGTGTGCAGGCCGGCGCCGCGCTGCTGGGCGGCGAGACCGCCGAGCACCCCGGCATGATGGAAGAAAACGAATACGATGTCTCTGCCACCGCGGTCGGCGTCGTTGAGGCCGATGGGGTACTAGGCCCAGACAAGGTCCGCGATGGCGACGTGCTCATCGCTATGGGCTCTTCCGGCCTACACTCCAATGGTTACTCCCTGGCCCGCCACGTCCTGCTGGAGCAGGCTGGCATGCCTCTCGACGGCCACGTGGAAGAGCTCGGCCGCCCCCTCGGCGAGGAGCTGTTGGAGCCCACCCGCATCTACGCCAAGGATTGCCTGGCTTTGGCCAGCGAGTGCTCCGTATCCACCTTCTGCCATGTCACCGGCGGTGGACTGGCTGGCAACCTCGAGCGCGTCATTCCGGAAGGTCTAGCGGCCGATATTAACCGCGCCACCTGGACCCCGGGCCAGATCTTCAAGCTCATCTCCTCGGTGGGCAAGGTGGAGCTGGCGGAAATGGAGAAGACCTTCAACATGGGTGTCGGCATGATTGCCGTAGTCAATCCCGAAGACCGTGACCGTGCCCTGGCAATGCTTACCGCACGCCATATCGATGCGTGGGAGCTGGGCACCGTCCGCTCCGCCTCCGGCGAGGAGCCGCGCGTGGTCATGCACGGCGAGCACCCCAACTTCTAGCAGGGCCTTGCCCCTGCTAGCGGGGGAGGGTATGAGGAAGGGCCCTAGGAGATTTCCTAGGGCCCTTGAGCTATCCGGCGGCGAGCGGAAGATTAGCGTTCGTCGCGGTCGTCATCATCCCATTCGTCGACGTAGTCGGCGTATGGGTCATCCTCTTCATAATCGCGGGAGTCACCCTCTTGCTGTGCGGCGAGTTCCCGTTGCAGGGACTCGATATCCATCTCGGGTGAGTTGTACTTGAGCTGGCGTGCAACTTTGGTCTGCTTTGCCTTTGCGCGTCCGCGTCCCATGTGCATGACCCCCTTGGGTTAGTAGGGCGCGCCAGGGATTCTTGGGCGCCCCATCGACTTGTCTATTGAGTATCTTCCTGTAAGACACAATAGCCTGTGTGACGAAAAAATTCCGCACCGCCCCCTAGCTAGTGGGAGATCTAACGTCCGCGCAGCCGGTTTACCGCCTCACGTCCGGCCTTGGGGCCCTCATCTTCGGGGATGGAAGAAGGATCGATGGAAGCCGCCGTATCGCCCACCTCTAGGGTCCCGGCGTCCAGCGCAGAGCGCTTCACGAGGCCTAGGGCAATGGGGCCAAAATCGCAGTCATCCACAATCGTGCCGATGCGGCCTACCTTACGTCCATTGAAAGTAATGTCATCGCCCACATTCGGCCGTTGCGGGGCTGAGCCGTCGAGGTGCAGCTGCACCAATAGGCGAGGGGAGCGGCCGAGGTTTTCCACGCGCGCTACCGTTTCCTGACCGCGGTAACAGCCCTTATTGAGGTGGACGTGGGCCGGATTATCTGCGCTACGGCTAATCCACTGCGGTACCTCGTGGGGGATGGATTTATTATCCAGATCCGCTGCCAGCTCTGGCTCGCGCGCCCGCACACGCTCGGCGGTAAACGCCATAAGCCCGGCTAGTCGCGCGCCGGATTCCTCCAAAAATTTCGTTGCCTTAACCAAGGATTCGCGCGGAACTCCCAGGTCAACGCGATTGATTCCGGTCCACTGAACCTGGCGGGAGAACTCCACCATGGGTGGAAGCGAAACATCGGCCTCACCAAGGAGGGTGAGGATGGCGATATCGGCTTCCTCTACGGTGACCTCGGACCAAAAGACCATCATGGTGAGGAACTTAAAAAGGGAGTCGAATTGGGCCGCGGGGACGTCGATAAGAAAGGCGTCTTCGGTGCGGACGATATCCATGTGGTGGAGGATATGTCCTTGGATGTCTAGGTCAAGGGCACCGGCGCTAAAGCCCACGGGGGCGGTATCCAGCTTTTGCGAAAGCAAATTATTAAGAAACTCGGCGGCGTCCTTGCCGCTGACGCGAATGACGCGGCGTTGGGAACGGTCGATGACTATGGTGCCGCCATCGGCAGCCCGTTGCTCACCCAGCGGATTGCCATAGTGCCAGGCCACGCCTTGGGCATCGAGTACGGTTGCGTCCTGGTGCTCTGCGGCACCGGCGCGTTGCAGAAGAGGCGAAGAATAACTCACAACTACCGATGGTAGGGCATAATCAAAGGTATGAAGTTCTCGCCGCGAAAAGAGCCGGTCATCTACGTTGTCGAGCCCTTTGGAGGGTCGGTACGCAGGCACATGCCCACGCTGCCTCTCGTCTATGCGGATGATGCCGCGGTCACCCGCGGCGATGGCATCTTTGAATCCCTGCTCGTACGCGGAGGAAAAGCCGCCAACCTGCAGCGGCACGCGCAACGCTTCTGCGATTCAGCGCGCACCATGAATCTGCCGGAACCACCTATAGAGAAGTGGGAAGAAGCCACGCGTCTCGCGATTGCGGACTTTTGCGGGGATGAGACAGGGGATGCTAAATGCACCTGGACCTATACCCGCGGGCGCGCCTCTACGGGAAGGCCGAGCGCCTGGGTCGTGGTTCAACCCATCGAGGAAAGGGTCCTAGAACAGCGCGCACACGGCGTAGCCGTCATGACCAGCCCGCGCCTGTGGCACGTAGCGGAGGAATTACCCGCCAAGACGCTCAACTATGCGGCCACGATGGCGATGCTGCGCATGGCGCGAGAGAAGGGCTTTGAGGATCTCATCCTCACCGATCCGGACACCGGAGAGATTCTCGAGGGTGCCACCTCAACCGTGGTGGCCGTCAAGGGCGAGAAACTGCGCACCGCGGCCGGCCGCGGGATCCTGCCCGGCACCACGCAAGCGGCGCTCTTCGCGCACGCCAAAGAGAAAGGCTATCGCTGCAAGGCCAAGCCGCTGACCGTGGAGTATCTGGAAAAGGCGGACTCGGTGTGGTTGGTGTCCTCGGTGCGCGTTGCCGCGCGCGTAACTAGGCTCAATGACAAAAAATTGAAGGCCCCGGATAACGTGGACGTCATTCGAGACCTTATTGATGCAGCGCTTGGGGCTTAGCCGGCGATGCGGGTGAGCTCCGCGGACATGTAGGGGCGCATCTCGCCATCAACCATGCGCTCGTCTACCCAGCCCAGGTTGTTATTAGGCATGAGGCCGTACATGCGCTTGCCTGGGCCCAAGTTCTTCGGGCCGGTTTCCGTGACCATGGTGGAGGCGGATTCCAGCTGCCATGCGCGGTCATTGAAGGGTTCGCCGTAGAAGATTTCCACGATGCCGGTAGAAGAGGTGTAGGTGACCTCGATTTCATCCTTTTCCGAGATACGCCAGAAGCCGGTCTCGCGCACAGACGGGCCTTCTGGCTTGCCCTCGGTATCGATCTTCCAAGTGCGGGAGCTAAAGGTCAGGTAATTCTCGCCATCGTGGGCGATGACCAGCTGCTGGCCAAAGGTGTATTCTTGGCCCTTCGTATCGTGGGCTTGGCCCTCGCCCTGCCATACGCCAACAAGGGGGAGTAGTCCCAGCAGGCCGTCGTGCAGCGATGGGCCCTGGCGCAGGTTCGCGGTATCGTCCGGTACCGGGGTATCGCCCAGCTCGAGAGCGGGGATATTGCGGCTAGCGGCGTCCTTCCACTGCTCGGCAGCCTGGTTCACGGCATCGTTGCCATTGAGCTTTCCAGGATCATTTTCCGGGTGGGAAGCCGCGGTGGTCTCGATGTTTTCAGGGGTGGTTTCATTATTATTTTCGCTCATGGGCGTCCAGCCTAGTCGTGCACCCGCCTTTTTAACTACTAGACTTGGACCTCGTGCACGCATTGATGATCTCGAATCCAAACTCGACCTCACAAACCAACGCCCTCTTCCGCCAAATCGTTCCCTGCCTACAAGCGGTAGAGGGCCTGCACCTCAAGGTGCAATTTACGCATTACCCTGGCCACGCCGAAGAGATGGTCAAGGGAATGACCAGGGATGACTATGACGTCATCATTGCTGTGGGCGGAGATGGAACCGTCAACGAGGTAGTCAACGGGCTCCTCGGCCCGGCGGATGAGCAGCGTCCCGATCCGCAGTCCATCCCGGCGCTGGCCGTAATTCCTACCGGCTCCGCCAATGTCTTTGTGCGCGCTCTAGGGTTCCCCAACACCCCAATGGAGGCCACCCATGTGCTGGCTCGCATGCTCGACCGGGATCTGCGCCGCACCATTTACCTAGGAACGTGGAACGAGCGGTGGTTTGCCGTCAACGCCGGCTTCGGTTTGGACGCGGATGTCTTGGCACGCGTGGATCGTGCCCGCGAACAGGGATTTTCGGCCACTCCGCTGCGCTACCTCAACGTTGCCATTCGGGCTTGGAGCCGTGCGCGGAAGAACCCGCCGCATATTGCAGTCAAGGCCGAGTCCAGCAGCGGCGAACAGCTGCGCAAGGACGATGTGCCACTGCTGTTTACCTCGAATACCAACCCGTGGACTTTCCTGGGCCCGCTGCCGGTAGTGACTAACCCGCGCAATTCCTTCGATGAGGGCCTTGCCCTGTTTGGGTTGGAGGAGTTTAGCGGGCTCGGCGGCGTTGTCGGCCTGTTGCACCTCTTCGGTGCTGATAAGCGCGGATGGCTCAATAAGCTCACCAAGGAAAAGACGGTGGCCTTCGACGACGCCATGCGGGTAGAGCTCGTCTGCCGCGAACCACAGCGCTTCCAAGCCGATGGAGAATCGGAGGGGCGCTTTGACGCGGTTACCTTGGCCTCCGTGAAGGATGCCATTGAGGTATTCGCCCCGCAGGATAGGCGGGAGGCCCATCAGCGCACGATGAAGGAAGTTCTCCGGGACTTTATTCGCCTGCGCTAGTCTGCGGCGCGGGGCCGACCCGGTGCTTGGTATCGGCGGCCTTCTTTTCCGCCTCTTCTACGGCCTTTTGCTCCGAGCCTTCAATCTCCAGCGGGGAGAGCTGGGCCAGCTGCACCTTGATATTGCGGCGCTGTACCTCGAAGGAAATGGTTCCTCCCTGCATCTTTACCGCGGTCGCTTGGGCCGGAAGCGGCAGCTGGCGGGTGTCGAAGTTGAGGGAAAAGGCCTTTTGTAGGCGCTCATCGTCCGTGTCATAGACCTGCATGCGAAACTCCGGACCAACCAGGCGGAGGGTGACCTTGGCGGTGGACTTGTGGGCGTCGCCAGGCAGGGTGCCCGTTAGCTCTGCTTCTGCGGAGGTGCCACCGGAGGGGGAAATATCGTCGGGGTTAGCAATCGAGAGATCGGTAATTCCCAACAGGCGGCCCAGGGCCACACCATCCAAGGAGATGCCGCGCGAGTAGGTGGAGACGGGCGCGCCCTCAATATCGCCGTTCATGACCTGCTCTGGGGTGACGGTAATATCGCGCAGTACGGTCGAGGCATTGACCATGCCCAGCTTGGGCACCTCCACGTCCAGCGCCTTGACCTCGAGGTAGGGGATTTCCTTCGAAGCCGCCGCCCACACGTAGGGGGTGCCGCCGATGAAGACATCCGGCGTATTATCCAGCCGCGAATTGGCTTTCACGGCTTGTGCCACCTTGTGTTCCGTGTGCATAGCCACGCAGGCATCCGCCACCCAGGTCGCAATGAGCACGCACACCACGAGGAGGACGTGCACGATGCGCCGGTCAATCTTTAGAACACTCACCCTTTCATTCTTACCCTACGTATTCTGGGGCCTATGACTAGCAATGCCTTTAAGATTACGGAAGAAAACCTGCCGGACGCCCCGGAGCTGGCTCGCCGCGTAAAAGCGCTGGCTGAGCAGGCAGAACGCCAGGATGGGATGGCGCCACTTTCGGAGCAATTCCTCAACGGTCTTAGCGATTCCCGCCTGGAGCACCGCCACCTGGTGGCCTGGGTAGGGGAGGAGCCGTGCGGCGTAGCCGGTCTGGAGGGCTCTACCGCCGAGCTATTTATTGCCCCCGATTACCGCGGGCAGGGCTTTGGCGCCGCTCTTTACGACGCCTCCGCTAAGACCCCCAACCTCCACGCCTGGGCCCACGGAAACCTGCCGGCAGCGCAGGCGCTGGCGCACTCCCGCGATCTGCAGGTCACCCGCAAGCTGGTGGTCATGGGTATCGGGGGAGAAGAGCTCGCAGCGGCCGCCCGCCCTGAAGGCTTGCCTCTGACCGCCCTGAATTACACCGAGGCGGTGGATAAGTGGGGCAAGGACTTTGTGGAAGAGCAGTGGCTCAAGGTCAATAACGAGGCCTTTTCTTGGCATCCCGAACAAGGCGGCTGGGATCTCGATCGGCTGCACCGTGGCATGGAGGCAGACTGGTTCGACCCCGCAGACCTGCTTTTCCTGTGGGATACGGCGGATGAGCCGGCACTTGCCGGCTTCCACTGGACCAAGTGGCATGCGGAGGAAACTCCGGGCTTCGGTGAGGTCTACGTGGTGGGCTTGGCGGAAGACTACCGCGGTAAGAAGTTGGGCGGTCCGCTGCTGCAAATTGGCCTGCGCCGCATGGTGGAAAAGGGCGCTCATCGGGTAATTCTTTATGTAGAAGCGGATAATGATCCGGCGTTGAAGGCGTATGAACGCCTAGGCTTTGAGGTTGATGAAGAACACGTCGTTTGGGGCGTGTGTGACTAACGTCATGGGGTACACGACGTTTGTTCACCCAGTGTTTACCTCTTGGCACCCTTTTGGTCAGATCCTGCGGATAGCTTTACACCCTGTGAGTTAACCGCACCTGTGCGCCTGCATCTCGCCCCAGAAGGCAGAGCGGGATGCAGGAAATATCTCTCTAGGAGATGCGGTTTCCTCGGACAATCAATCTCTGATCTGCACCGGAAAGGGTTTTCCCGTGATTCGCAACTTCAAGCGCACTGCCGCAATCTTCGGCATCGTAGCCGCAACCTCTACCGCTCTCGTAGCTTGCTCTGAGGAGTCTGGCTCCTCCTCTGATTCCGCTGGCGGCGAGGACGTCTCCGGCGAGCTCGTCGGAGACGGCGCATCCTCCCAGCAGAACGCAATGTCCTACTTCCAGACTGCGTTCTCCGAGGATCACCCAGACGCTTCCCTGTCCTACAACGCTTCCGGTTCCGGCGCCGGCGTTGAGGCCTTCACCAACGGCCAGGCTGACTTCGCTGGTTCTGACTCCGCTCTGAAGGATGACGAGGGCGAGGTTGAGGCTGCCGCTGAGCGTTGCGATGGCAACGAGGCATGGCACCTGCCAACCACCATCGGTCCGGTTGCAATCGCCTACAACCTGGGTGACACCGAGATCAACCTCTCCACTGAGACCCTGGGCAAGATCTTCAAGGGCGAAATCAAGAAGTGGAACGACAAGGCCATCGCTGCTGATAACGAGGGCACCGACCTGCCGGACAAGGACATCACCGTCATCTTCCGTTCTGACGAGTCCGGTACTTCCGCAAACTTCCAGAAGTTCCTGAAGGCCGCTACCGGTGACTGGGACTCCGAGGGCAAGCAGTTCCCAGACGCTGTTGGTGAGGGTGCTAACGGCTCCTCCGGCGTTGCTGACCAGGTTGCAAGCATCGATGGTGCTATCACCTACGTCGAGGCCGGCTTCGCAGACCAGAAGGAAGGCGACGGCGTCAAGAAGGCCAAGATCGACTTCGGCCACGGCCCGGTTGAGCTGTCCACCGAGTCCGTCAACAAGGCTCTGGAGAACCTGGAATTCAAGGAGACCGACTCCGAGCACAACATGGTTGTTGACTCCGAGGCACTGTTCTCCTCCGACAACGAGGGTGCATACCCGCTCATCCTGACCACCTACAACATCGTCTGCTCCAAGGGCTACGATGAGGAGACCTCCAAGCTGGTCAAGTCCTTCTTCACCACCGTCCTGGATCACCAGGATGACCAGCTGGCTGAGCAGGGCTTCATCCCAGTTGAGGGTGCTCACCTGGACAAGCTGAAGGCTGCTGTTGACGCTCTGCAGTAAGCGCTAAAGCTGTAAAAGCTTAATACCTCCCGCCCCCACTGCCGCACACGATTCGCGCTTTGGGGGCGCAGGTATGTAACGATATTTTCCATTTTTAACGCTGAAAAGGATTAACAGTCTCATGGCAGACAATAATCTCACCACGGCTCCAGAGCAGACGGATGCAAACGCCACCTCTGCCGAGCGAGTCTCCAACAGCGGACACGACGAGGTAGCTACCACCAGCTCCAGTAGCGGCGTCAAGCGCCCGGGTGACCGCGTCTTCGAATTCCTGTCCACTGCTTCGGCAACCCTCATCACCGTTATGATTGCCGCCATTGCCGCCTTCCTGCTGTGGCGTGCGGTTCCCGCCCTAGGCGTTAACGACGGCGGCATCATGGGCTTCTTCACCTACGGCGGCCGCTGGGAGACCACCGATACCTCCGCGATGAAGTTCGGTATCCCGACCATGTTCGGTACCACCGTTCTCATCTCCGTCTTCGCCCTCCTGCTGGCTATGCCGGTGGCCCTAGCCATCGCCATCTTCCTGTCCAACTACGCGCCTGCCCGCTTGGTTAAGCCGCTCGGCTTCCTCGTGGACATGCTCGCTGCAGTTCCGTCCATCGTCTACGGCCTGTGGGGTTGGCAGGTTCTTGGCCCGGCACTGTCCGGTTTCTACTCCTGGATGGAATCCTGGGCGGGTGGATTCTTCCTGTTCCACGTCTTCGATAACTCGCCGTCGTTTGCAACCGGCCGCAACCTGTTTACCGGTGGCATCGTGCTTGCCGTGATGATTCTGCCGATCATCGCTGCTACCGCGCGCGAGGTCTTCGTGCAGACCCCTCCGGGCCAGGTGGAATCCGCCCTGGCTCTGGGTGCTACCCGTTGGGAAGTTATCCGCATGACCGTTCTGCCATTCGGCATGTCCGGCTACATCGCCGGCTCCATGCTCGGCCTGGGCCGTGCACTGGGTGAGACCATGGCGCTGTACATGGTTGTCTCCCCACTGATTGACTTCCGCTTCTCGCTTTTCGACGGCGGCACGACCTTCGCCACGGCCATCGCCCTGGCATCTGCCGAGTTCGGTAACGAGATGCGCGCTGGTGCCTACATCGCCGCCGGCCTCATGCTGTTCTTGCTGACCTTCGTGGTCAACGCCATTGCCCGCGCCATCGTGAAGAATAAGTAAGGAGGGGAGGATCAATGACTACGACTACTAATGCCAAGCCTGCCTCCCAAGGCGGCGCGACCTTCCTGGACATCTCCGGCTCCCGCAAGATGACCAATAACATCGCCACCGCGGTGGTCTGGGGCGCAATGATTCTGGCCATGGTTCCGCTGGTGTGGGTTCTGTGGGAACTCATCGCCCGCGGCAGTGGCGTCATCCTCAACCCTGAGTGGTGGACCGCCTCCCAGCGCGGCATCATGAATAGCTCTGCCGGCGGCGGTGCTGCTCACGCCATCGTGGGTACCTTCGTCCAGACCATTCTGGCCTCCGTTATCTCTATCCCGATCGGCATCTTTACCGCCATCTACTTGGTGGAGTACTCCAAGGGCGGCTGGCTCGGCCGCATCACCACCTTCATGGTGGACATCCTGTCCGGCGTGCCTTCCATCGTTGCGGCCCTGTTCATCTTCGCCATGTGGATCACCCTGTTCGGCTTCGGCCGCTCCGGCTTCGCCGTGGCGCTGTCCCTGGTGCTGCTGATGATTCCGATTGTGGTGCGCAATACCGAAGAGATGCTGCGCGTGGTCCCCATGGACCTGCGTGAAGCGTCCTACGCACTCGGCGTTCCGAAGTGGAAGACCATCGCCCGCATCGTTCTGCCTACCGCACTGTCCGGCATCGTCACCGGTATCATGCTGGCGATTGCCCGCGTGATGGGTGAGTCCTCGCCGGTGCTGGTCTTGGTTGGTTCCTCTTCCGTCATCAACTGGGACGCCTTCAAGGGCTCGCAGTCTTCGCTCCCGCTGATGATGCTGGATATGTACAAGGCCGGCGCACAGCCAGCCGTACTGGACAAGCTCTGGGGAGCAGCGTTGACGCTGGTTATCCTCATCGCCGTCCTCAACATTGCGGCCCGCATCGTTTCCGCGAAGTTCTCGGTTAAGAAGTAAACGCCGTACCCACTCGATTCCGCCATACACTTGCTAGAGGAGAAACTCCCAAATGTCTAAGCTCGCGCTCAATGACGTGAACATTTTTTACGGCGACTTCCACGCCGTGCAGAACGTGAATATGCAGATCCCGGCCCAGGCCGTGACCGCATTCATCGGCCCTTCCGGCTGCGGTAAGTCCACCGTGCTGCGCACCATCAACCGCATGCACGAGGTTATCCCCGGCGCCTCTGTGAAGGGCGAAATCCTGCTCGATGGCACCAATATCTACGGACCAAAGGTTGACCCGGTATCCGTACGCAACACCATCGGCATGGTCTTCCAGAAGGCAAATCCGTTCCCCACCATGTCCATCGAGGACAACGTGGTAGCAGGCCTGAAGCTGTCCGGTGAAAAGAACAAGAAGAAGCTCAAGGAAGTCGCGGAGAAGTCCCTGCGCGGTGCCAACCTGTGGGACGAGGTTAAGGACCGTTTGGACAAGCCAGGCGGCGGCCTCTCCGGTGGTCAGCAGCAGCGTCTGTGCATCGCCCGCGCTATCGCCGTGGAGCCAGAGGTGCTACTCATGGACGAGCCTTGTTCCGCACTGGACCCGATTTCCACCCTCGCTGTGGAGGACCTCATCCACGAGCTGAAGGAAAACTTCACCATCGTTATCGTGACCCACAACATGCAGCAGGCAGCCCGCGTGTCCGATAAGACCGGCTTCTTCTCCCTAGAAGCAACCGGTAAGCCGGGCCACCTGGTGGAGTTCGATGACACCACCAAGATCTTTGAGAATCCTTCTCAGAAGGAGACCGAGGATTACATCTCTGGCCGCTTTGGCTAAAGAGTAAGAGAGATTGTCCGAGAGAAGGGGGCCGGTTCGAAAGAACCGGCCCCCTTCTTTGGTGCTTAAATCCGTCTAACGGCGGAATTGACGCTCGAGGTCAGCCATCCGTGCTTCGAAGTCGGCGTCCTTTTTGTCCTCTTCTAGCTTCTTGGCATAGTCATTGGGCAAAAGACCCGTGGTCAGATAGATGATGTGGCCGGCCACGGAGACGCAGTGGTCCGCATAGCGTTCGTAGTAGCGCGTAATTTGCGAGGTCTCTACTGCCTCGCGCACGGTGCCCTCCCATTCGCGCTGGGTCAGGATGCGCAGAATATGGGAGTTGATATCATCCACCGCATCATCGTCGGCGCGGAGATTGATGGATAAATCCGCATCAGGGGTGACGAGGATATCGTGCAGCACTGACCCCATTTCTTCAGTGAGGCGGTACATCTCCTCGAAGTAGCCGATGTAATTCGCCGGTACCACGGCGTCAGGGTGGCGGCGGCGCGCGGAGTCCGCGATGTGCTGGGCTAAACGGCCCATGCGGTAGAGATCCTCCACGATATAAATCGAGGAGACCACCTGACGGAGGTCCTGTGCCATGGGGTTTTCCAGGGCCAAGAGTTTTACGGCACGCTCAGAGCACCTAGCGCGGATCTCATCTAGCTCCTCAGTCATGGTGAGGGCATCTTCCGCGGAGTCCAAGGCGCCTTGCAGCAGCGCCGAGGAGGCCTTATCCATGATGTCGCGTACGGTATCGCACATCACGATGAGGTCGTGGGAGAAATTGTCTAGGTGTTCCCTATAAGCGGCACGCATGCCAAAGATGATAGCGAAAAGTTTCGGAGCTTGCGCAACTTAAGTGGAGCATAAATGCAGGTTTCCTGAGTGCCCCTAGCTGCTCTTATACCTTTGTTAGGTTATCCGCCGGAGTTCATAATGTCAGCGGCGACCGGAACGCAGTCGTCCTCTGGATCGTCGAGCCAACCATCCGGCAAAGCCACCTTGGATGGCGAGCCCTGGCGGCCGCGGGCCCCGTCGGCGTCGGCAGCCAGGGCATCGGACTCTGCCCAAGGTGCAAGGAGCTCACGCAAGGTATCGAGGGAATTGACCTTGGCTAAGCCCGCGCGGACCTGGCCACCAACCGGGAAACCACGCAGGTACCAACCGATGTGCTTGCGGATATCGCGGGAAGCATTGTCCTCGCCATCGTGCTCCGCCAGTAGCTCCGCGTGGCGGAGGATCACCTGGGTGACCTCGCCCAGGGTGGGCTCTGCCGGAATGGACTCGCCGCGCAGTGCGGCGCCGAGCTCGGCAAAAAGCCACGGGCGGCCGAGGCAGCCGCGGCCTACTTGCACGCCGTCGCAGCCGGTTTGTTCCATCATGCGGCGGGCATCCTCGGCACGGAAGATATCGCCATTGCCCAGCACTGGCACGCCAGTATCCGCCAAGTGCTCCTTGAGGCGGGCGATTTCGTCCCATCGGGCTTCGCCGGAGTAGCGCTGAGCGGCGGTGCGGCCGTGCAGGGTAACGGCGGCGGCACCGGACTCGACGGCGATGCGCCCGGCGTCGAGATGCGTATGGTGCTCGTCGTCGATGCCCACACGCATCTTTACCGTGACCGGGATATTGGTGCCCTCTGTGGCCTTGACCGCGGCGGAGACGATATTGCCAAAGAGGCGTCGTTTATAAGGCAGCGCGGAACCGCCACCGCGGCGGGTCACCTTCGGAACCGGGCAACCAAAGTTCATATCGATGTGGTCCGCCAGGTTTTCGTCGACGATCATCTTCGCGGCTTTATACGTATATTCCGGATCCACCGTATAGATCTGTAAGGAACGGGGATCCTCCTGTGGCGCAAAGGTGGTCATGTGCAGCGTCTTTTCATTGCGCTCTACCAAGGCGCGGGCGGTGACCATCTCGCAGACGTAGAGGCCCGACACCGTGCCGGTGCGTTGCAGCTCCTGCTCGCGGCACAACGTGCGGAAGGCAACGTTGGTTACCCCCGCCATCGGGGCGAGGATGACGGGGGAGGAGAGGTCGTAGTGTCCAATGCGCAAATTCACGCCCCAATTGTGCTAGTTAACGGGGGAAAATAGCAACTAGTGCCACAGTGGCGCCGTTCCCTATTTTTGCTTTATGGGGTAAAGGTCACACAAAAGTGGTGGAAATCTTGCAAAGATTCGCTAATGTGGGCTGTGTAACTAATTAGAACGGCCGTTATTTTGGCTGGCCCCTTAATGAAGGAGGATTACCCTTGTCCGAGAGAATCGCGTATGCCCCATTCGAGAAGCTCGTAGTTTCCGCTGAAGAGGCTGCTCAGCACGTCAACCACGGTGACCGCGTGGGCATTTCCGGCTTCACCGGTGCTGGCTACCCCAAGGGTCTGCCCACCGCCATTGCAGAGAAGGCCAAGGCTCTACATGAAAAGGGCGAGGAATTTAAGATCGACGTCTTCTCCGGCGCTTCCACCGCCCCGGACTGCGATGGCGTTCTGGCGGAAGCTGAGGCAATTCGCTTCCGCTCTCCTTATAACTCCGATCCCACCCTGCGTAAGCAGTTCAATGATGGCACCGCGCTTTATCAGGATATCCACCTGTCTCACTCGGGCCAGCAGGTAGAAGAGGGCTTCTACGGTGACTTCCAGGTAGCCATTATTGAGGCCGTGCGCATTACCGAAGAAGGCCACGTGGTGCCGTCCTCCGCAGTGGGCAATAACCTCGAGTTCATCGAGGCTGCGGATAAGATCATCATTGAGATCAATGAGTGGCAGTCCATCAACCTCGAGGGCATGCACGATATCTATCGCATTGAAAAGCTGCCTAACCGCCAGCCAATCCCTATCACTAAGCCGGGTGACCGCATCGGTACCACCTACATGGAGGTGCCGGAGGACAAGGTTGTTGCAGTGGTAAAGACCGATGCCCCGGACCGCAACGCACCATTCAAGGAACCGGACGAGGTTTCCGAGAAGATCGCCGCCAACTTCATCGAGTTCCTCGAGGGGGAGGTCGCCGCTGGTCGCCTTGAGTATGACAAGTTCATCATGCAGTCCGGCGTGGGCAACGTCCCCAACGCCGTGATGGCCGGCCTGCTGGATTCCAAGTTTGAGAATATTCAGGCCTATACCGAGGTCATTCAGGATGGCATGCTCGACCTCATCGATGCGGGCAAGATGACCATGGCTTCCGCCACCTCCTTCGCGCTGTCCCCGGACTACGCGGAGAAGATGAATGAGGAGGCAGAGCGCTACCGCAAGCACATCATCCTCCGCCCGCAGCAGGTTTCCAACCACCCGGAGGTCATCCGCCGCGTCGGCCTGATTTCCTCCAACGGCATGATTGAGGCCGATATCTACGGCAACATCAACTCCACCAACGTATCCGGCTCCCGTATCATGAACGGCACCGGCGGCTCGGGTGACTTCACCCGCAACGCTTATATCTCCACCTTCGTCTCTCCGTCGGTGGCCAAGGATGGCGCAATTTCCGCGCTGGTTCCGTTTGTGTCCCACACGGACCACACCGAGCACGACACCATGGTCATCATTACCGAGTACGGCGTAGCCGACCTCCGCGGCCTGGCGCCGAAGGAACGCGTGGAGAAGGTCATCTCCGTAGCTCACCCGGATTACCGTCCGTTGCTCGAGGAGTACTTCAACCGTGCCAAGGAAAACAAGTTCCAGCACACCCCGCACGACCTGAAGACCGCCTTTGACTTCCAGGTCCGCTTCATGGAGAAGGGCGATATGCGCGGCTAATGTAGCCATTCCCCGGCAGGCGCTCAGCGGCGAGCTGGGCGCCTTTCGCTTGCCGACGCCCCCTAATTAGGACTTTGCAAATACCGCAAGCTAAAATGTAGCGACGTTGGGCCTTTAGCTCAGTTGGTAGAGCTACGGACTTTTAATCCGCAGGTCGTGGGTTCGATCCCCACAGGGCCCACAACTGGAGCCACCTTTTGGGTGGCTCCTTTTAGTTTTTCACCATCTTCTTAATGGCGCGCATGGCCTCTTCTAGCTTTTCGGTGGCTACCTCACCGTCCTCGGCGGCGGCACCGGCCACACAGTGCTCAATATGGTCTTCTAGGAGCGCTAGCGAGACATTTTCCAGCGCCGACTTCACCGCCGAAATCTGGGTGATGATGTCGATGCAGTATTGGTCTTCCTCGACCATCCGGTGGATGCCGCGAGCCTGCCCCTCAATGCGCTTGAGCCTGGCGAGGTAGCGATCCTTGCTCTTAGAATCCGCGTTATATCCGTGCACGTGTGGCTCGTGGCAGGAGCACGTTTGATGCTGGTCAGACATGGTTCCTAATCTTTCTGGGGGAGCGATTTTGTAACTCGGTGAGGTCTCCAGTATATTTCTAGAAGTCGCCTTGGCGCGACGGGCCCCCATCGTCTAGCGGCCTAGGACACTGCCCTTTCACGGCAGCGGCACGGGTTCGAATCCCGTTGGGGGTACCAACACAAAAGTGTTGGTCCGAATTAAATATTCGATTGGCCTTGTGGCGCAGTTGGTTAGCGCGCCGCCCTGTCACGGCGGAGGTCGCGGGTTCAAGTCCCGTCAAGGTCGCAGAACGAGCAGCAATCGCTTCGGCGGTTGCTGCTTTCGGTTTTGCTAGGCTGGCGCCATGGAGCCATATGTCGGAATCGCTGTCTTTGAACTCGCCTCCGAAAGCTCGGAGCATTCTAACTTCTTCCGTGAGGACTTCTTTCTCATCTATGCAGATTCGGATGAGGAGGCGCACCGCAAGGCCGTTGAATGGGCTCGCGAGCAGGAATATGAGGGCCTGAAGCTGCGCCACATTGTCGACGTCGCACCCGCCCTCTACGGTCATGTGGATCGAGATTGTGACCTCTATTCGCGGCACTTTTCCTCGCTGGAAGACTACAAACGATTCGAGATGAACTTGGGTGGAAACGATCCGCTTTCACCGCCTAAATAGCGTTCTGACGTGCTGATTTGGTGAGTCTTGGGAGTCTTCTGTAAAGTATCTATCCGTGCCCAAGAGCACACGCATAATTAAAAATGGCCCTGTGGCGCAGTTGGTTAGCGCGCCGCCCTGTCACGGCGGAGGTCGCGGGTTCAAGTCCCGTCAGGGTCGCGGAAACCTTCGGGTTTCTGGCCAGATAGCTCAGTCGGTAGAGCACACGCCTGAAAAGTGTGGGGTCGCCAGTTCGATCCTGGCTCTGGCCACAATAATGGCTCCTCGTAAGAGGGGCCATTTTTGCTTAGTATGGGCACATGGAACATGCTATTGCACACCAGACTGATAAGTCCCGCTACGTCCTTACTGTGGATGGTGTCGAGGCGGGCGCGTGCCACTACGTAGATGCCGGCACGACTCGCGAGTTCAACCACACGGTCATTAAAGATGCTTTCCGTGGCCAAGGTTTGTCCGCGCCGCTGATTAAGGCCGCGCTTGACGACGTCCGGGGCGTCGGCAAGCAAGTCATTGCTTCCTGCTCCGCCGTGGCGCACTTTATAGAAAAGAATCCCGAATACCGCGACCTGCTGCGCTCAGAAGGCATATAAAAGCGGCCCGCAGTTGCCTGGGAGCCGCTGGGAAAGAATTTAGATGTAGTAGTCGGGGTCGACCAGTTTGATGCGCTCATTCGGGTTGCGCGGACGGTTCTTGGCCGGAATGCCCACCGCGATATTTTCGGCGGGAACATCCTTCGTCACCACGGCATTGGCGCCAATGGCCGAACCTTCACCGATCGTAATGGGGCCGAGCACCTTGGCGCCCGCACCGATAGTGACATTGTCTTCGATAGTGGGGTGGCGCTTGGTCTGGGTAAGGACCTGGCCGCCGAGGGTGACGCCATGGTAGAGCATGACGCCATCGCCAATTTCTGCGGTTTCACCAATGACGATGCCCATGCCATGGTCAATAAAGAACCGGCGGCCGATAGTGGCGCCAGGGTGGATCTCCACGCCGGTAAAGAAGCGGTTAATCTGCGCCAAGATGCGCGCGGGCCCGCGCAGCCCACGCTTCCACATCCAGTGCGAAATGCGGTGAGACCACACCGCGTGGAGGCCGGAGTACACTACTGCATTTTCGACGTCGCCACGCGCGGCCGGATCGTGATCTTTTGCATTTGCTAAGTCTTCACGGATGTAGCTCATAATGTTCATGCCCACATAGTACTGGCATAAAAAAGGCACCCGCCAAGGTTGGCGGGTGCTTTTATTCAAGCGAAGTAATTTAAGCTTCGCGGATGTCCTCGAAGAGGATGGTGGAGACGTAGCGCTCACCGAAGTCCGGCAGGACAACCACGATGGTCTTGCCCTCGAACTCTGGGCGCTCCGCCAGCTTCAGGGCTGCGGAAACGTTAGCGCCGGCGGAGATGCCAACCAGCAGGCCTTCCTGGGTAGCCAGGTCGCGGGATGCCTTGATGGACTCCTCGGTGGTGGCGGTAAAGACTTCGTCGAGAAGCTCGCGGTCAAGTACCTCAGGAACGAAGTTAGCGCCGATGCCCTGAATCTTGTGCGGGCCAGCGTGGCCTTCAGACAGGACAGGGGAGTCGGACGGCTCAACCGCAGCCAGGTGCAGGTCTGGGTTCTTGGACTTCAGGTAGCGGCCCACACCGGTAACGGTGCCGCCGGTGCCTACGCCAGCAACGAAGGCGTCAACCTTGCCCTCGGCGTCTTCCCAAATCTCCGGGCCGGTGGTTTCCTCGTGAATCTTCGGGTTCGCCTCGTTAGCGAACTGTGCAGCCAGGATGGCATTATCGGTATCAGCGACAATTTCATTCGCCTTGTCGACGGCGCCCTGCATGCCCGCAGCACCCGGGGTCAGCACGATTTCTGCGCCGTAAGCACGCAGCAGTACCTTGCGCTCATTGGACATGGTCTCCGGCATAGTCAAGATGACCTTGTAGCCCAAGGTCGCGCCCGCCAGAGCCAGAGCAATACCGGTGTTGCCGGAGGTGGCCTCCACGATGGTGCCGCCCGGCTTGAGCTGGCCGGACTTCTCGGCCGCTTCAACGATGGCCTTGCCGATGCGGTCCTTCACGGAGTTAGCCGGGTTAAAAGACTCAACCTTGGCAAGTACGGTAGCGCCCTTGCCCTCGGTAATACGGTTCAGGCGGACCAGCGGGGTGCCGCCGATGGTTTCCATAATGTTGTTGTAGACAGCCATTCTGTGGACTCCTTTGGGAATCAGATTTGGGTTCAAATCGCGTACAACGCAAGCGTACACTACACAAGTAGACCAGTCAGTATATAAATTCTAGACCGGACATTCGGGCATTTCATGTGGGATTGCAGCGCCAGATAAGCCGAGGGCGATTTCGAATTACCCCCACATGCTGTCTATACTTCCACTCAGTTGCCCGCTGGTCCCCAAATTCCCGGGGGAGGACGGGTACACCTGCTTGGTTACCCCCGACGAGGAAAGAGTCTCATGGAGTCGCATCGCCTCAAAGATGATGAAGAATCCGTACGCGCGGCCCTGTCGTCCCTGAAGACCGCTACAGGTATTCCGGTGACGATGTACGCCACGCTGCTGCCCGATAATCGCCTGCAGATTACACAGTGGGTGGGGCTACGCACCCCAGCGCTGCAGAATCTGATCATTGACTCCGGCGTCGGTGTAGGTGGGCGAGTGGTCAGCACTCGCCGCGCGGTAGGTGTATCCGATTACACTCGTGCCACCACCATCTCGCACGAGAACGACCGCGTAATCCAAGATGAAGGCCTGCACTCCATCGTGGCCGTGCCCGTCAC
The DNA here is from genome assembly GCF_030229345.1 of Corynebacterium tuberculostearicum. GTDB lineage: Bacteria > Actinomycetota > Actinomycetes > Mycobacteriales > Mycobacteriaceae > Corynebacterium > Corynebacterium tuberculostearicum_G. The sequence continues at coordinate 59,164 of NZ_JASPGP010000013.1, forward strand.
GGTGCAGCGCGAAATTCGCGGCGTCCTCTACGTAGGCGTGCACTCCCCAGTTCGTTTGGGTGACAAGGTCATCGAAGAAGTGACGATGACCGCGCGCACCCTCGAGCAAGACCTGGCCGTTAATTCCGCCATGCGACGTGCCGATGGGTCCAAGGGTGGAGCCGCTCGCGGCCACGTCATGAACGGTGCCGAGTGGGAGCAGGTCCGCTCCACTCACTCCAAGCTCCGTATGCTGGCCAACCGCGTAGAGGACGAAGAACTGCGCAAAGAGCTAGAGACGCTGTGTGACCAGATGGTCTCGCCGGTGCGCGTGAAGCAATCCACCAAGCTCTCTGCCCGCGAGCTCGACGTGCTTTCTTGTGTGGCGCTAGGCCACACCAACGTAGAAGCAGCTGAGGAAATGGGAATCGGCGCAGAAACCGTGAAGTCTTATTTGCGCTCGGTGATGCGTAAACTCGGTGCGCACACCCGCTACGAGGCGGTTAATGCCGCCCGTCGTATCGGCGCGTTGCCTTAAGAACCGGTAGCGTAGGCAGTTGTGAAAGATCAGTTTATTGTTTCCGGCGGTGCCCGCCTTGAGGGCACCGTTAAAGTAGATGGCGCGAAAAATAGCGTCTTGAAGCTCATGGCCGCATCCTTGCTGGCGGAGGGCACTACGACGCTGACCAACTGCCCAGAAATTCTGGACGTCCCCCTCATGAAGAAGGTTCTCGAGGGGCTGGGCTGCGAGGTAGTCATCGAGGGCTCTGAGGTCCGGATTACTACCCCTGCACAGCCGCAATCCAACGCGGATTTTGACGCGGTCCGCCAATTCCGCGCATCCGTCTGCGTGCTCGGGCCTTTGACCTCCCGCTGTGGCCACGCGAAGGTAGCGTTGCCTGGTGGTGACGCAATTGGCTCCCGCCCTCTCGATATGCACCAAACCGGCCTAGAAAAGCTCGGTGCCACCACCCGTATTGAGCATGGTGCCGTCGTGGCAGAGGCTACGCACCTGCGGGGTGCGAATATCCGCCTAGACTTCCCGTCCGTAGGCGCAACCGAAAATATTCTTACCGCTGCGGTCCTCGCCGAAGGCGAAACCGTTCTCCATAACGCGGCTCGCGAGCCGGAAATCGTCGATCTGTGCACCATGCTTAAGTCCATGGGTGCCGATATCGAGGGCGAGGGAAGCTCGGTGGTGACCATCCGCGGCGTCGATAAGCTGCAGCCCACCCAGCATGAGGTTATTGGTGACCGAATTGTGGCAGGCACCTGGGCGTATGCCGCCGCTATGACCCAGGGCGATATCACCGTGGGTGGAATTTCCCCGCGCCACCTGCACTTGCCGCTAGAAAAGCTGAAGTCTGCCGGCGCGGAACTAGAGACCTATGAGAATGGTTTCCGCGTGCGCATGGATCAGCGACCACAGGCTGTGGACTACCAGACTTTGCCGTTCCCGGGATTTCCCACCGACCTGCAGCCGATGGCTATTGGCATCTCTGCCATTGCGGACGGAACGACCGTCATTACGGAGAATGTATTCGAGTCCCGCTTCCGCTTTGTGGATGAAATGCTGCGATTGGGTGCCGACGCCCAGGTTGACGGCCACCATGTAGTAGTCCGCGGTAAAGAACGGCTCTCTTCTACTCACGTGTGGAGCTCCGATATTCGTGCGGGTGCGGGTCTTGTACTTTCTGCACTGTGCGCGGATGAAACCACTACGGTCCACGATGTCTTCCACATCGACCGCGGATACCCCAACTTTGTAGAAAACCTGCAGCGCCTCGGCGCCACAATTGAAAGAACTCAAGAAGAAGAACTCTTTTAACGACGCCCCCAGCACACCGTTTTCCGTCGTGTGCTGGGGATTTGTCATTGTTGGAGGGGTTGGACTACATTAATCGAAGTCGCCGCGAGGTAGCCGGGAGGTTACTTTTGAGCGAATTTCGTGCGGACTTGGTTCAAGGATTTGACAGGGTTCATTGAGTTGAGTAGGTTTGTACGAGCCGCCAACGAGAGGTTAACGGTAGGTTAATTTTTTGTGGTGTGCGGATGATGTTTG
>NZ_JASPGP010000014.1:0-59519 GCF_030229345.1 Corynebacterium tuberculostearicum
AATGAAACGGGCCAACAACCCCGGACACAACAACACCCTCCTAAGGGAAAGTGTTGCAACGACCCTCTGAACTCAAGAGGACGTTTCTAAAGCTAAAAATCCCCGCCCAGCCCTCTAATCGAGAGCGGGCGGGGAGATTAAAGAGCGAGCTTAGAACTGCTCTACGTCAACCAGACCCAGCTTGGCAGCCTTAACCAGGCGGCGCGGGATGCGGACGGTCTGGCCGTCAATGGTTACTTCCTGGAGGGCTACATTGTCAGCCTTCCACTGGGAACGGCGTGCGTGGGTGTTCGCACGGGACTTCTTAAACTTAGGAGTTGCCATTTTCTACTCTCCTCCTTACGCGTTCTTCTTCTTGCGGCGAGCCATGCCACCGAAGCGCTGGTTGAAGCGCTCGACGCGGCCGGCGGTATCCATAACGCGCTGTGCACCAGTCCAGAACGGGTGGGACTCAGCGGTAACGTCAACGACGATCAGTGGGTACTCGTTGCCGTCTTCCCACTCAACGGTGCGGTCGGAGGAAGCGGTGGACTTGGTCAAAAAGGAGTGACCGGTACCAGCATCACGGAAGACTACCGGGTGGTAATCCGGGTGAATATCTTTCTTCATATATATTCCCTCAGGGTTGGACTACGGGTCGGTTCCACGCCCCTAGCGTGGATCGTGCCCGAGTTGGGACGTACAAATTTCACTCTGTTAACCGCGCGCCGCGTGGCACGGGTCAACAACCTGAATTATCCTACAGTCAACTGACCCATATACGAAATCCCCGACCAGCAGCGACCACTCATTTCACTCACGTTTCTTGCGCCACGCTAAGCGACGCCCCACAGGCAAACACCACCCCAGCACGGCAAACGGCCCACTCGCCGCAGCAAGGCAGCGATTAGGTAATTCGCGTCCGAGGCTGTAAGATTTTCCCTTGCTGTTGTCAAAATATACGTTTTACGCCCCGTCTACTGGTGTTTGACGATGGCGCCGCACCCGCTCACACCTCACTTTTGAGCACTGCCACCCTCACACGGCAGTCGGCGCTTCATTGTCTATAGCCATGATGTGGGCGGCTAGGAGAAAGAAGACCCATGTCGGCTATTTGCCAGGTAACGGGCCGCAAGCCGGAATTCGGCAAGCAGGTCTCGCACTCGCACCGCCGCACTTCGCGCCGTTGGAACCCCAACGTGCAGCGTCGTCGCTACTACCTGCCCTCTGAGGGCCGTACCATCACCCTGAATGTTTCCACCAAGGGCATGAAGATCATCGACCGCGATGGCATCGAGTCCGTTGTGGCTAAGATTCGCGCACGTGGGGAGAAGATTTAAGTATGGCACGTAACGATATCCGCCCAATCATCAAGCTTAAGTCCACTGCGGGCACCGGTTACACCTACGTGACCCGTAAGAACAAGCGCAACAACCCGGATCGCATCACCTTGAAGAAGTTCGATCCGATTGCCCGCAAGCACGTCGAATTCCGCGAGGAGCGATAATCAATGGCTAAGAAGTCCAAGATCGCTAAGAACGAGCAGCGCAAGGAAATCGTCGCCCGCTACGCGGAGCGTCGCGCTGAGCTCAAGAAGATCATCAAGAACCCGAACACCCCGGATGAGGAGCGTCTGGAGGCTCAGTTCGAGCTGAACCGCCAGCCTCGTGACGCTTCCCCAGCCCGCGTACGTAACCGTGACGCTGCCGATGGCCGCCCACGCGGTTACCTCCGCAAGTTCGGCCTGTCCCGTGTCCGTATGCGCGGCATGGCTCACCGTGGTGAGCTGCCGGGCGTTCGTAAGTCCAGCTGGTAAAGGGGTAATTGCACAATGGCTAATAAGCGCAATAACCAAAAGAAGTTCCGTATGGAGCAGAGCCGTCGCCCAAAGAAGAACCCTTTGAAGGCTGAGGGCATCGAGAAGGTGGACTACAAGGACACCAAGACTCTGCGTCTGTTCATCTCGGATCGTCACAAGATCCGTTCCCGTCGCGTCACCGGTCTGACCCCGCAGCAGCAGCGTCAGGTTGCTACCGCAGTCAAGAACGCACGCGAAATGGCTCTCCTGCCGTTCACCACCCGCTAAACAGTAGCTGGGTATCAACAGCGCACTTTTGCCGCTGGCAAGTGTGACACGGTAAAAGAACCATAAGCTTTCGCCGCCTCCCTCCTCGAGGGCAGGCGGCGAAAGTCGTTTTAATCCTCCCCTCCCCTTCCGCGCGGCCCACATGCCCGGATCACAGAACCGAAGTGTTAGATTGAAAGCATTCGTGCACCCCGCAGCCGGCGGGGAAGCATCGGCCCCGCACTAGTGAAAGGCAGTGAGCAATGGCCCTGCACCAATCCCTACTCGATCTTTCCGAGCTCGCCCCACACTGCCAGTCCCGCGCTACGGCCCGCGGACTGCTCGCAGAGGCACAAGATATCTTGCGCAATGCGGTCGCCCACCAGGACAATGAGATTGAATTGGCCCACTGGTATTCCCGGCTGATTACGGATATTGTTCGCTCCCCGGGGGTCAACTCCCCGGTCCGCCTTACCGGCGCCGCCGCCCGCGGCGACCAGCTGCCCTCCATGCCTGTGGAGTGGGTGGGCCAGGATGACGACCTCCAAGAGGTCTTCGCCGATGTCGGTCTCCAAGCTCACGCAGCCGCCGATTCCATCGCCGCGCGCGTCGACGCCGGCCTGCCCCTTGGAAACGGCGGGGAACAAGCGCTACTGAAAGAAGCCTTAGGCCAGCGCCCGCCTGCCCTAAAGATGGTCGATGGCCTGCCGGACCGCGATGCAGCGGTGGATATTAAGGTCACACTGCTCTCCCCCATCGCGGCAATCGCACGCTGGGCGGCGCCGGGGCCGCGCCCCACGGTAGATCGCCTAGCGATCGGCGTGGAACGCGATCTGCTTAGCGCCGCTGATGCAGAAGCTTTGGACCTAGCGTGGCGCACTGGCTATGCGTTAGAGTTGCGCCGTTGGTACGAGGGCGTTAGTGATCACTCGGCAACTTTGCGCGATCTCCCGCCGTTGGACCGCACTGCTTATGGCTCCGCGTGCCGCATTGTCTCGGCGGCATTTGAGTCCATTTCCCGGCGGGCGGAAGAATATAAATAGTCTCTACGGTGCGGATTCGGAAGCAGTACCTAGTCGGGCATAAGATTGTACAGTTGGTTATTAAAAGTGAATTCTCTTTTGTGAAAGGAGTCGTCCCACCGCATGGCAGGCAATGTCGGTAGGCCGCGCAAACACAGTCCGCGGCGCAGGGGCAATAGCGCCCGTGAGGAGATTTTGGACGCCTCCTCCGAGCTTTTCACTACCCAGGGTTTTGCTACCACGTCCACGCACCAGATCGCAGACGCGGTAGGCATCCGTCAGGCGTCGCTGTACTATCACTTTCCGTCCAAGACGGAAATCTTCCTGACGCTGCTCAATTCCACCATCGAGCCTTCCTTGGAGTTGGCCGATGAGTTGGCGGGCACCGACGCGGCCCCGGCACAGCGCCTGTGGTCTTTGGTCGCCGCAGAGTCGCGTCTGCTGCTCACCAGTGGCTGGAACGTGGGTCGCTTGTATCAGCTGCCGGTGGCTAATTCTTCGGAGTTCTCCGAGTATCATGAGTCGCGCGACCGCCTGCAGAATCATTTCCGCTCCACCGCAGCCGCCATTGTGGGCGAGGATGACCCCCGCGTGGAGCTGCCCTTCCACATTGCGCTGTCCGTTATTGAAATGCGCCCCAATAACGGCACCCCGCCGTTCGACGCTTCCCAGTCGGTTCCGGAGACTGCTGCCATGCTTGCCGACGCCGCCTTGGCCGTCCTCGGCGCCTCCGTCCCCGACAATGCCGAGGAAACTACCCTCGAGCTGCTGAAGAATCGCAACGACTCCATCTCTGCGGCCGCCGCCGCAGCGGCCGACCGCAAGAAGAAGTCGCGCTAGCCCCTCGTTTTCCGCCTTAGCGCTGCCACGACTCCGTGAACTCACCCGTGGCAGCCAATCCGCCACCTTCGCGCACGCTCACTGCGCTCGGCGTCACCACGATGATAGACGGATCCGCATTGACGTAGTAGTTTTTGCCGTCTTGGGTAACGTCGCTCGTCTGGAACTGGCCGTCAAACATCGACGAGCGATAAATCTTGTCGCCACCTCCGGTCTCGCAAATGATAGCTCTGCCGTCGGGACCAGCCCCAGCGAACAAGGCACGCTCAAAGCGCTGACAGTTGGCGTAGCCGCCATCGAGCCATCCGTACTCGTTGAAATCAGAAATGTAGTTTCCCACACCAGTCTTCTGACCCCCACCGGAGGAAGACGGGGCCTCCTGCTTTTCCGTCTGCGTGACCGTGACTACCGGCGGTTTCTCAGGGGCTTCCTCCTCCTTGGTTACGGTCTCTTGCGCGGGCGTGGATTCCTCGGCGTTCTCCTCTTCTTTGTCGGAGTTATTGACCGTGGTCATTCCACTGCCCTTGCCTTTGAAGCTTGGGGCAGCGTCGTCCGTGGAGTCACTGCAACCGCTCAGCGCGAGGCTGGCGGCCACGAGCGGGACGAAGCCTGCGGCGATAAGCGGGCGAAGGCTTAAGCGAGAAGTCATGGGTTTTCCTTTCTACTGACAGGCTTAGCAGGCGGGGCTGGGCCACTGGGTTTGGGCCTGCGCTAGGGCTTCGGCCATGGAGGTAAGCACGGTTTGGGTGGAGGCGTACTGGCCATCAGGAGACGAGGCGATTAGTGCCACGGCGACGTCGTGACCGCCCAGCTGCACGATGCCCATCTGCCGCACGTCGTAGGAACCGGCAGGGCTCGGGCCCCAGCCGCCCTTCATCAAGGCGCCCGGCAAGGTGCGCAGGCCGTAGGCTTGGGCGGGATCGGCGACACCCATGGCGTCGATAATCGGCTGGGCACCTTCAACGCAGCGCACCCCAGCCATGAACTTTGCTTGGTTGCCCACGCTCCACATGGTTTGGCCAAAGGCCGTAAATTCCGGGCGGGTGACCTGGGATTGAACTTGGGTGGCGGTATCGCCCGCCTCCGCAATGACGCTTTGCGCGGCCTGCGCGGCTGCGGTCCCCTCCCCTAGCCCCGCCCACGCGGCCTTGGCGGCCTCGTTATCGGAGTAGGTGATTGCAGAGGACACCAGCTGGCTATCGGCCGCACCCATGCGATTCGCCGCGATGAGCACAGGCACCTTGGAGGTTGACCACGCGGCCTCGGGAGCGGTGCGCCCCGCTTCAATGGTGGTCGTGCCATCGGAGACCGCGATGCCCACATCGCCGTGTTCGGCCACGATGCGGTCAAGCACGGCTTGGACATCACCGGAAGGGGCCGCGGCCGATGGCTCCGTGGAAGAGGAAAGCGCAGACGAGGCGGCCGGTGGTGCGGATGAGGCTGCGGGCGCTGCGGACGTGCTCTCTTTTCCGTAGAGGGGATCTGCCGTGCCGCGTGCCTCGGTGTTGACAAAGGTAGGGGAAGTATTCGCCGCGTCCTCGTCGCCGCAGGCGCTTAGAGTGAGCGCGCAGGCGATAAGGGCGGCTGCCGGGCGCAAGGCCCGGCGGATAGGGAATGTCATGGCGTCTAGCTTAGGCTAGTGCGCGAAGTGGCGGGTACCGGTCAGGTACAAAGTAACGCCGGCTTCCTTCGCTGCCGCGATGACTTCTTCGTCGCGGATGGAGCCGCCGGGCTGGACAACGGCCTTAACGCCGGCGTCGAGAAGCACCTGCAAGCCATCGGCGAACGGGAAGAAGGCGTCGGAAGCGGCGAAGGAGCCCTCGGTGCGGTTGGCACCATCGGCCAAGGTGTTGGCGCGCTCGACGGCCAGCTTGGCGGAGTCAACGCGATTGACCTGGCCCATGCCCACGCCCACGGTGGCATTGTCCTTGGCCAGCAAGATGGCATTGGACTTCACCGCGCGCACGGCGCGCCAGGCGAACTCGAGCTCAGCCAAGTCGGACTCGTTGAGGGCCTCGCCCGCAGCCAGGGTCCAGTTGGCCGGGTTATCGCCCTCGGCCTGGTAGGTGTCTGGCTCCTGGGTGAGAACGCCGCCGGAGATGTACTTGCGCTCCTCGTGCTGGTCTTCGTGCTCTGCCTGCAGCACGCGCAAGTTCTTCTTGGCTTTAAGCACGTCAATGGCGCCGTCCTCATAGGAAGGAGCGACGATGACCTCGGTAAAGATCTCCTTGACCTGCTCGGCCATCTCTACGGTGACCTCGCGGTTGACGGCAATCACGCCGCCAAAAGCGGACATTGGGTCGCACGCGTGGGCGGCGCGGTGGGCGGCGGCGATGGACTCCTCAGACACAGCAATGCCGCATGGGTTGGTGTGCTTGATAATCGCAACGCAGGGGCGCTCGTGGTCCCACGCGGCGCGCCACGCGGCATCCGCATCCTGGTAGTTGTTGTAGCTCATCTCCTTGCCATTGAACTGGGTGGCATTGGCAAGGCCCTTGGAGCCGATGCGGGTGACGGTCGCCGCCTGGTGAGAGTTCTCGCCGTAGCGCAGCGGGGTGGTTTGGCCCTCCTCGCTGAGCTGGTCCACGAACCAGGAAGAGACGGCCGCATCATAATCCGCGGTGTGCAGGAAGGCATCGCGGGCCAGGCCGCGGCGCTGCTCCAGGGTAAAGCCACCGTTGTTCACGGCTTCCACTGCCTCGTCGTAGCGGGAAGGATCCACGGCGACTGCAACAGACGGGTGGTTCTTGGCGGCCGCACGCACCATGGATGGGCCGCCGATATCGATCTGTTCTACGCAGCCATCAAAGTCCGCGCCCGAGGCCACGGTCTCGCGGAAGGGGTACAGGTTGACCACGACGAGCTGGAAAGGCTCTACCTCGAGCTCGGAGAGCTGGTTGAGGTGGTCGTCCTTGCGGGTATCGGCCAGGATTCCGGCGTGCACGCGCGGGTGCAGCGTCTTGACGCGGCCTTCCAAGCACTCCGGGAAGCCGGTGAGCTTTTCTACCGGAGTGACCTCGATGCCAAGGTCCGCGATCTTCTTCGCGGTGGAGCCGGTGGAGACGATTTCCACGCCTGCCTTATCGAGGGCGCGGGCTAGATCCTCCAGCCCGGTCTTGTCGTACACGCTGATAAGGGCGCGCTTTACCTGCTTGCGGTCTTCGCTCATGAGGAGGATTAAGCCTTTCGAAAAGTCTTAGTCTGCGAGTTGAATAGTTAGTTTCTCGTCGTGGACGTTCGCTGCACGCAACACCTCCACGATGAGATCGCGCTCTACTTGTTTGATGCGCTCGTGGAGTGTGGCCTCGTCATCGTCGGCGTTAATGGCAACGGGGCGCTGCGCGATGATGGAGCCGGTATCCACGCCCGCGTCCACAAAGTGGACGGTAGAGCCAGTGATCTTCACGCCATAATCCAGGGCGTCGCGCACAGCGTGCGCTCCCTTGAAGGCGGGCAGCAGCGCCGGGTGGGTATTGATGGTGCGGCCTTCGAAGCGGTCCAGGAATTCCTGGCCGAGGATCTTCATAAAGCCCGCAGAAACAACAACGTCTGGCTGCGCAGCATCTACTGCGTCAACCAGACGTTGATTCCATTCGGCGCGATCCGCACCCAGCGCCACGACCTCGGTGTCAATCCCGTGGTCCTGTGCGCGCGAAATACCGTGGCATTCCTTATCCGCCACCACCTTGACTACCTGGTAGTGCCCGGCCTGGGCATCCACGATGGCTTGCAGCAGGGAACCCGTTCCAGAAACGAGCACCACCACTCGGAGGCGTTCAGGGTCAGCGGTATAGCGCGGAGGCATCGGTGAAGTCACGCGCTATAGCCTAGCCCCTCTCCCCCTCCTCGGGGGAATCTTCGCCCGCGGAGTCCTGCTCGCTCTCCCCCATTTGGTCCTTGAGCTGTTGGCTCAGCGGCTTGGCGACGCCCCTTTCATCGCCCTCCTCAGCCTCCTTTTCCGGTTCTTCTTCCGGCTCCTCCGCTATTTCATCGTCCGGAGTGTCCTCTTCTTTCTGCTCTTCTTCCGGTTCCTCTGCGACCTCGGCAGGTGCAGAATCCTGGGACTCGTCCTCAACTACCTCGGCGTCAACGATTTCCGGATCGGTGATGGGCTCGCGCTCCGAGTCGGTGGGAGCCTCGTCGGTTTCGGCGGCGGCTGCATCAGGTGCGTCGGCAGTGACATCATCGGCGGTGTCCGCAACTGGTGCCGTGCGGGCCGCGCGCCATGCCACGAAGGCGAAGCCAGCGGCAACGGCGCAACCAACGACGGCCATCCACAGGGCGGTAAGGCCGGCGGCAGTCCACAGCTGCGGGCCGGTCGCGCCGTAGTAGCCAAGGTCACCGCTGACGAGGTAGCAGGCAGCCAGCATGATTACTGCGGCGGCCACCGTAGCTACTAGAACGTCCTGAAAGCTCGGACGCTTCTTATACAACGAATAGATTGCAGCACCGAGGGGGACAATTAATAGCGCCACCGCCCAGCTGGGCGCGGATGCAGGAATGCCGCCGGTAATGGGGAGCGGTGGCAGCGGCACGAGGTGGGCGCTAAAGAGGCTTACCGAGCCTTCGCCTACGGAAAACTCCGAGCCCACCAATACCGCCGCGGTGCTCACGATGGCATTGGGAATGTAGAGCACGCTCAGCAGCACGAGTCCGGCAATGCCTAAACCGGAGATCGTGGGATAGTCATTCATCATCTCGCCCTGGCGGGAGACATTGACCAGGAAGACCACCGCAAAGACTGCGGATGCACCAATGGCCAGGTAGGCGAGGTAGCGAAGGGCGATCTGGGTGGCGTCGACAAGCGGGCGCGGCACTCCATAACGCTTGGCCAACGCCCGCCACAAGCGCCAACCCATACCGGCCGCCATGGCGGCCAGATGCAGAACAATAACGCGCAGCAGTGCCTGCACCAGGTTTGGCGGGGAGACGTCATAGACCTTGCCCGCATCCCACAGCATCAACCACGCGATAATGGTAATTACCACTGGGACCCCGAGCACGCAGGCCAAGAGAGTCAGCAGGTCCTTGACGCTGACCTTGTGTTTTACCGCGCTGCGCACTCGGACCGCCACCACTGTGGCGAGGATGAGCGCTGGCAAGGCTGGCAGGAAGGAAATATTCACATCGGCCGCAGAGACCGGGGCAAGGTTAAAGACCATCCAGGCCTCCGCCACGATGGTGTACCACCACGCCATGGGAGAGCCGGCGAGCATGAGACCGCCCAGCGCGATGGCCATAATGATAAGGACAATAACCACGTTGGGTACTGCCGCAGTGATAAGCATGCGGCGAATGCGCCCGGCTTTGGTCAACGGCGCGGGGGTACGGCGCGCCTTGGCCTTGGAGCCGGCCTTGCGGGCGACGCGCTGCGCCGATCCAGAGGACTGGCGTGACCCACTGGGATGAGGCGCGCGTGGGGTGCGCTCCGCGCGCACCGTACGGCCCCGCGCCTGGCTACGCGGGCGGGGCGTTGACCGAGATTGGGGGCTGGTGTTTTTGTTCATCGGCGTCCACTTTGCCACCTTCCGGAAGTGAAATCGGGGTGGCACGACGAGGCACCCGCAAAATCACCGGTGGCAACCCCTGTACCTGGGCTATACAAATATATAAGGAGTATAAAATCTACCCTGGTTTCACACCCTTAACTCTGGCTGTAATACTATTACTATGAAGAAAAAGGCCGCTAGTTTTGCGTGACGCACGCGGAGATCGCGTGGGATCTTTATCGCACTAATAATATTCTGCGTGCCACATGTTGCCTGCTCGTGGACAATTTCCCCGAGGCGAGCCTGAAAATTCCTTAATTTGGGTTGCTGTTATCTTTTCGAGACGCTACTGTTACATCTCGTTGGTAACAAGAAGGTCACAATCTCGTAACTAACTCGGTGGGGACGTAACACTCGTTCTGCGCAGATTGTGAAAATAATGACGAAAGAAGACCTAATGCGAAGCAAAGTTCAGCGTGGCGCCGGCCGCCATCGCAAGATTGTCACCTCGCAGACCGCGAAGGGCCGCATTGCCGTAATGACGGTTGCGGCAGGTGCAGTTTCCACCGCCGGCGTTGGTGGCGCAGCCGCCGCAAACATCCAGTCCGATGACGCGGCCACCACCAAGACACAGTCCGTTGACTTCGAGCTCGCCTCTGACTCCACTCAGGTTGAGGACGCCGCCGCGACTCCGGTTGATACCACCCCGCAGATCCTCAACGTTGCTGAGGCTAAGCCAGTTGCCGATCTGACCGATCAGCTCAACAAGGCTATCCAGGCTTCTGAAGAGCGCGCCGCTGCCGACGAAGCCGCTCGCGCACCTTCCGTTGCCCGCCCTGCAGAGGGCGCATTCACTTCCCCATTCGCCATGCGCTGGGGCACCTTCCACAAGGGCGTCGACATCGCCAACTCTCCCGGCACCCCAATCCTTGCCGTCATGGATGGTACGGTCATCGACTCCGGTCCTGCCTCCGGCTTTGGCCAGTGGATCCGCATCATGCACGACGACGGCACCATGACCGTTTATGGTCACATGCAAACTCTTGACGTTGCCGTTGGCGAGCATGTGCACGCCGGCCAGAAGATTGCCGGCATGGGCTCGATGGGCTTTTCCACCGGATCCCACCTCCACTTCGAAGTTCACCCGAACGGTGGCGAGGCAATCGATCCGCAGCCCTGGCTGGCCGAGCGAGGCATCGACCTCTAAGGCTCACCCCCAATACCTTCTTGTTAAGCGCCGCAGAGATGTATTTCTCTGCGGCGCTTTGTCATGCCCACAGACACCCTCCCCTCACCTAGTGCACCCCCAGAAGGCCGGATTGCATCAAATGCGCTCCAGACTGCCCCTAGGGCGCTCTACACGACGCTTGGCGCCGTCTGAGGACTCCGCTGCCACTAGCGAACACAGCACCAGCTAGAACCCAACCGCGGCCCCACAAGGGGTCAGAAGCACATTCAGGCAAGTCCAGTACGCAGACTTGTCGCAGGTGAGTGGATATTTTTAACTTTTAGCCGCCGACACCGCGCGAGACTGCAGCCCCATGCCATGGGCGCCACCCCCAAGGTCCACCCCCAGAGCCTAAACCAGTACTTTACAGACGCCACTCCAATCACATTCGTAACACACGCAACAAGCTGGCATGTTCGAATAGTTTCGAACTATTTCCGCCGCTACCAGCGTTTTTTAAGATTGCGCGGGCCGTTCGAGCGGGCTAACTTTTAACTCGTTGCCACGAGCGATTACGAACGCAAGCATTTCGGCTTTCGGCGTGTCGCGGTTGGCAGTTGAAAAACGCCGCCCCCTCCAGGGTGCGGGCGTCCCGAGACCATGCACAGCCATGAAAAGGACTTTAACTATGAAGCGCATGAACCGCGCACGCAAGAACGTGACGCTGAGCATCGTTACGCTTGGCACCGTACTTGCTACCGGCACCACCGCTTTTGCTGCAGAGCCAGTGGCTAGCGTGGACGTATCGGACGGCTCCTCCGAGCCCACAGCTACCAATGTAGATAACGCCGGCGTGGTCGACGCCCTTGTTGGCCTGGCCACCACCACCGTTGGCGTATTGAACGGCGAGGCTACCCCGCAGGTAGATGGAAACGAATCCGGCGGCGTCAATATCATCCTGGATCCGGGTTCTGTACCGGGATTGAAGGAAGCCTTTGCCCCGCAAGGAAACCACTCCGGTCTCACCACCAAGCGCGGCACGGACTCCGAGGGCAATACCGTGGTCTTTCCTACCTCCGGCACGCTTACTTCTGGCTTTGGCCAGCGTTGGGGCACGATGCACAACGGCATCGACGTAGCCAACTCCGTGGGCACCCCGATTCACGCGGTCATGGACGGCACCGTCATCAACTCCGGCCCGGCACAAGGCTTTGGCAACTGGATCCGCATCCAGCACGATGACGGCACCATCTCCGTCTACGGTCACATGCCGGCAGACCAGCTCAAGGTAAATGTGGGCGAGCACGTGACCGCGGGCCAGGAAATCGCCGGCATTGGCAACGAGGGCCACTCCACTGGCCCGCACCTCCACTTTGAGATTCACCCAGGCGGAGGCGCCCCCGTTGACCCAGTTTCCTGGTTCAACGAGCGCGGCATTTCGGTCTAAAGCTTTTCCATCGGCACTCCGCCGATGAGCATCAGCCGGACCTTACCGGAAGAACCAAAGTCCACGGTGACCGTGGCGCGCTTGCCGGAGCCGGACGTCTCAATGACAGTTCCGAGCCCGTACTTGGCGTGATTGACACGGTCACCCACGGCTAGGTTGAGGTTATTGTTCTTAGGCATCGAGGTCGCCGCCGGCTTGCTGGTGCGCTGCGATGGGGAAGACGCAGCGCGCCCTGCACCGCGGGATCCGCCCCGAGAACCACCACTGCCCCAACCAGACCAGTCGCGGCCGTAGGAACGACCATATTGGTAGTCGTCCTCGCCCCACGCGCCGGTCAGGGAACTATCGGAGTCTTCGCGCCGCCAGTTGATGAGGTCTTCTGGGACCTCGCCGAGGAAGCGACTGGCGGGATTGGTCACCGGATTGCCCCACGCCGAACGCAAAATGGCGCGGGTAAGATACAGCTGCTCGCGAGCGCGGGTAATGCCCACATAGGCGAGGCGGCGCTCCTCGCTTAGTTCCTTCGGGTCACCCAGTGAGCGCATATGCGGGAATTGGCCATCCTCCCAGCCGGTCAAAAAGACCACGGGGAACTCGAGGCCCTTTGCGGTGTGCAAAGTCATCATGGTGACCACACCGGTCTCAGAATCCGGGATCTGGTCGGCATCGGCCACCAGCGACACCTTTTCCAAGAATGCCTGCAACGAACCGGGCGCAGCTTCGCCCTCCTCTACTAGCTCAGAGGGGTCCACTGCATCCGCGCCGGAGGCGGCAAGCTGGTTGGCCGCCTCTGAGGTGAATTCGCGGGCCACCGATACCAACTCGTTGAGGTTATCCAGGCGGGCACCGTCCTGCGGGTCATTCGAATTTTCCAATTCCGCCTTGTATCCCGTGGCATCCAAAATTGCGGAAAGCAGCTCACCCAAATCCGGTTGGCCGGTAACCTCATCGCGCATGGACGGGATCTGATTGCGGATGCCCTCCATCATGTCGTTGAATTTGCCCACCGCATTGATGGCCCGAGTGCCCAGGCCAGGGACGTCGCCCCGAGGGACATCGGCAAGCGCCTTGCCAAAGCTGATGCCCTGGTTCTCCGCGTGCAGGGCAATATGCCCCTGTGCCTTGTCACCAATGGCACGCTTGGGCACGTTGATAATGCGGCGCAGGCTCACCGTATCGTCTGGATTGTCCAAGATGCGCAGGTAGGCCACCATGTCGCGGATTTCGCGCCGCTCATAAAAGCGCGTACCACCCACCACCTTGTACGGAATTCCGGAGCGAATGAAGATATCTTCCAGCGCACGGGAGGCGTTATTGGTGCGGTACATGACCGCGATATCGGAATAGCTGCGGCCCTTATCCGCCAAGGAATCGATTTCAGAAGCGATGAAGCGCGCCTCATCGTGCTCATTATCGGCAACGTAGCCTACGATCTGCTCGCCCTCACCGTGGGCGGTCCACAGGTTCTTCTCGCGACGATTCTCATTCTTGGCAATAACGGCATTGGCCGCATTGAGAATGGTCTGCGTGGAGCGATAATTCTGTTCCAGCAAGATGGTGTGCGCCTGCGGGTAGTCGCGCTCGAATTCCTGAATATTGCGGATGGTGGCCCCACGGAAGGCATAAATGGACTGATCGGAATCGCCCACTACGCACAGCTCCGGGGCATCGGGTCCGAGCTCTCCCCTGCCCACGAGTGCGGCAACTAAGGCGTATTGGGCGTGGTTGGTGTCCTGGTACTCGTCGATAAGCACGTGCTTAAAGCGCCGGCGATAGAAATCCACCACCTGCTGGTGCTGGGTGAAAATCCGCACCACCTCACCGATGAGATCATCAAAGTCCACGGCATTGGCCGCGCGCAGGCGGCGCTGGTATTCGGCATAGACCTGGGCCACGGTGGTCTCAAACGGGTTCTTGGTCTGCTGCGCCTTCTCCAGCGCGGATTCGGGACCGATGAGCTCGTTCTTATGGTTAGAAATCTGATTTGCCAGCACGCGCGGAGTGTACTTCTTCAAATCCAGCTGTAAGTCCTTAGCAATCATGGACAAAAGCCGGCGGGCATCATCGCCATCATAAATGGTGAAGTTGGTATTAAGACCCGGCACCAGCTGCGCATTTTGGCGCAGGATGCGCACGCAAATGGAGTGAAAGGTAGATACCCACATGCGCTCGGCCACGGGGCCTACCAGCCCGCCCACGCGCTCCTTCATTTCCGCGGCGGCCTTATTAGTAAAGGTAATGGCGAGGATCTCCCACGGATTTACCCCGCGATGGCGCATGAGATAGGCAATGCGGCGGGTAAGCACGGCGGTCTTGCCGGAACCAGCGCCGGCCACGATGAGCAGCGGGCTGCCCGAGTGGGTAACGGCCTCCAGCTGCTGTGGGTTGAGGCCCTCGGTCAAGGCATCGGGGGATTCGGATTGCGGGCTCGCTGCGCGCGGTGCGCCGAAGCCGCCAAATGGACTCGGCGTGGGTGCGCCGCCGGTGGACGGGGAAGGGCTAAAAGGAGAGTTTTCGTTCATAATGCCTTCCAACCTACTAGCCCCACTGGACACGCCCCGTATCCGCCGTGCGAGCTGCTATTTCCTTTTGCGCGGGCGGGTGGCACAATATGGTCTTATGACCGCAGAAGATAACAAGGACATCGTCGATAACGGCCTGGACATCCGCACGCCTTCGGGCACGGATGATCCCCTATCTGATGCGGAGATCCAACAGTATCGCGAAGAAATCAACCGCATGGACCGCATCATCTTGGATGCCGCCAAGCGCCGCACGGAAGTCTCCCAAGCCATTGGCCGCACCCGCATGAACTCCGGCGGCACCCGCCTGGTCCACACCCGCGAGATCGCCATTTTGAATCAGTTCCGCGATGAACTTGGGGAAGAAGGCCCTACCATCGCTTCGGCGCTGCTGCGGATGGGCCGCGGCCGGCTGGGGTAGCCGAATAATTACTGGCCAGCCGATACTATGCAGTACCCTGAATTAGCATGAATGCAGTTCTCGTCGCCGTCATAGTCATGCTCGTGCTCGCCCTCCTGCGCGTGCATGTGGTGGTAGCGCTCTTCCTAGGCGCCATCGTCGGCGGGCTCCTGTCGGGCATGGGGCTCGATGCCACCATGGTCGCCTTCCAAGACGGCTTGGGCGGCGGCGCCAAGATTGCCCTAAGCTATGCACTCTTGGGTGCTTTTGCCATGGGCGTAGCTTCGGCCGGGCTGCCACAAGTCCTGGCTAATTTCCTCATCCGCAAGCTCGGCGGCAGCGGCGAAGCAGACCCCAAAGCCGCCCTGGCCACCAAGTGGATGCTCATCCTCGGACTCATCGCTATGTCCGTGATGAGCCAGAACCTCATCCCGGTCCACATCGCCTTCATTCCGCTCATCATCCCGCCGCTACTTACAGTGATGAATAAGCTGCGCCTGGACCGCCGGCTGATTACTACCTGCCTGACCTTCGGCCTTATCACCACCTACATGTTCATTCCGGTGGGCTTTGGCTCCATCTACTTAAATGACATCCTGCTCTTTAATATCCAGCAGGCGGGGCTTGATACCTCCGATATCAATATCATGCAGGTTATGGGCGTACCAGCGCTCGGCATGCTCGCCGGCCTACTCATCGCTATCTTCTTTAGCTACCGCAAACCGCGTGACTATGAAAACCTGCCCATCACGGCTGAGGAGCACCAAAAGGCCCCCTCGGCCTATAAGGTGTGGGTGTCCGTCGTGGCCATCATTGCCACCTTTGCGGTGCAGATTGTCATGCAGGCTCTCGACTTCGAGTCCGATGGCCTCATGGTCGGCGCGCTGACCGGCCTGGGAATTTTGCTGCTTACCGGCGCGGTGGATTGGAAGCACGCGGATGATGTCTTTACCAATGGCATGAAGATGATGGCGCTCATCGGCTTCATCATGATCACCGCCCAGGGCTTTGCCTCGGTCATGACGGCTACCGATGAGGTCGGCCCGCTGGTGGATGCCACCGCCAACCTCTTTGGCACCAATAAGGTCCTCTCCGCCGGCGCGATGCTGGTGGTGGGCCTCGTGGTCACCATGGGCATCGGCTCGTCCTTTTCCACCCTGCCCATCATTTCCGTTATCTATGTGCCGCTGTGCATGTCGCTGGGCTTTAGCCCCGCGGCCACCGTGGCGCTTATTGGCACAGCAGGCGCGCTTGGCGACGCCGGCTCTCCCGCCTCCGACTCCACCCTCGGCCCTACCGCTGGCTTGGGCACGGACGGCCAACACGACCACATCCGCGACTCGGTCATCCCGACCTTCATCCACTTCAATATTCCACTGCTGATCGCCGGCTGGGCAGGCGCGCTCTTCCTCTAAAAGGCCCCGACGCGGTGGCGCTTTCTGGACTACGGTGGGAGGGGTACATGTTGCCAATGCGCTAGTTGCCAGAAAGGCCTACCACCATGGATATCACCGCTTCTGCCCAGTGGAGCGAGCTCGCGAAGGTATATGAGGAGAAGAAGAACCTCAACCTCCGCGAGCTTTTTGCCGCCGATGCAGACCGCGCCCGCAACTTCACCTTCGACGCCGCCGGGCTGCACGTCGATCTGTCGAAGAACCTGATCGACGGGGACATCGTCAAGCAGCTGGTTGAGGTAGCCAAGGCCGCCGACCTTGAGGCCCGCCGCGATGCCATGTTCGCCGGCGAGCACATCAATAACACCGAGGACCGCGCCGTGCTGCATACCGCGCTGCGCATCCCGGCCGAAGATGACTTGAGCGTTGATGGCCAGGATGTTGCCGCCGATGTCCACGAGGTCTTGGGCCGCATGCGTGATTTTGCCACTGCGCTGCGCTCCGGCGCCTGGCTGGGGCATACCGGCCACACCATCAAAAAGGTGGTCAACATCGGCATCGGCGGCTCTGACCTTGGTCCGGCCATGGCGGCCAAGGCGCTGCGTTCCTATGAGGTCGCTGGCATCTCCGCCGAATTCGTCTCCAACGTGGACCCGGCCGATATGGCCGCCACGCTCGATGGCCTCGATGCAGAATCCACCCTGTTTATCATCGCCTCCAAGACCTTTACCACCCAGGAGACGCTGACCAATGCGCACGCCGCGCGCCGCTGGCTCATCGAGCAATTCGATGGTGACGAGTCCGCCGTGGCCAAGCACTTCGTCGCCGTGTCCACCAATGCGGAGAAGGTAGCCGAGTTCGGCATCGATACCGAGAACATGTTCCCGTTCTGGAGCTGGGTCGGCGGCCGCTACTCCGTAGATTGCGCCATCGGCCTCTCCCTCATGTGCACCATCGGCCCGTTGGACTTCATGCGCTTCCTCGAGGGCTTCCACGCCATGGACGAGCACTTCCGCACCACTCCACTGGAAGAAAACGTCCCGGCGCTCATGGGCCTCCTCGGTGTCTGGTACACCAACTTCTTCGGCGCCCAGACCCACGCCGTGCTGCCCTACTCGCAGGACCTGGGCCGCTTCCCGGCCTACCTGCAGCAGTTGACCATGGAATCCAATGGCAAGTCCGTGCGCCGCGATGGCACCGCGGTTACCGCCCCGTCCACCGGGGAAATCTACTGGGGCGAGCCGGGTACCAATGGCCAGCACGCCTTCTTCCAGCTCATGCACCAGGGCACCCGCCTCATCCCGGCGGACTTCATCGGCTTTGCTCGCCCGAAGCAGGACTTCCCCACCGCCGATGGCTCCGGCTCCATGCATGACCTGCTCATGGGCAACTTCTTTGCCCAGACCAAGGTGCTGGCCTTTGGCAAGACCGCAGAGGAAATCGCGGCCGAAGGCGTAGACGAGGCCGTCGTGCCGCACAAGGTCATGCCGGGCAACCGCCCGACCACCACCATCCTGGCCGAGGAGCTAACCCCCGCCGTGCTCGGCGCGCTCATCGCCCTCTACGAGCACATCGTGTTCACCCAGGGCATTATCTGGGATATCAACTCCTTTGACCAGTGGGGCGTGGAGCTAGGCAAGCAGCAGGCCAATGACCTGGCTCCGGCCGTCTCCGGCGCTGAGGCCGCCGACTCCGGCGACCAATCCACCGATGAGCTCATCGGTTGGTACCGCTCCAACCGCTAAAGGCCCACTTTTAGCCGCGTTATCCCCTCCCTCCCACTCGGCGGGGTGGATAACGCGGCTGCTTTATGGCCTCTTCGGCCCACCGCGATGCAAAACAAGCACGTTCCGCCCAAAATCAGCGCGACATTGGGCGAAACGTGCTTGTTTTGTCAGCGGAATGCGGTTTAGAGCTTGACCATCGGCTCCCAGCCGAAGGGAATTTCCTCCGAGTTCACAATTCGGCGGCCGAACGGGAAGCAGGTCACCGGGATCATCTTCAGGTTAGCCAGGGCGGCCGGGATGCCCACGATGGTCACTACCTGTGCCGCCGCGGTGGTGACGTGGCCAATGGCCAACCACAGGCCGGCGACCACGAACCAGACGACGTTGGAGAAGGTGGACATGGAGCCACTGCCCTTAACCGGCTGCACCACCGAGCGGCCGAACGGCCACAGGGCGAAATTAGCCATGCGGAACGACGCCACGCCCGCGGGGATGGTGACGATGAAGATGCAGGCAATGATGCCAAAGAGGAAATAGGCAAGGGCTAGGAGGAACCCGCCGGTGATAAACCAAACGATGTTAAGAAAGGTACGCATGTCCCCCACACTAGCGCGGGAGTCTTAGTGCGCGGGGTGAAGTGGCTGACAATGTGGGCACCACCAGATGATGCGCTCGAGTTCGCCTTCGTCGCCGCCCTGGTCCACGCCGCCGAGCGCGCCCTTGGTGATGAACGTGCCGCAGCGGCGGCAGCGCTTGCGATTGCGGCCGAAGACGTAGGTGGTCTCCCCGGCGCGGCGCACGCCGGTGGTCACGCGCACCGGGGAGGTGCGATTGGCCCACATGATCCGCCGGGAAATATCGAGGATGCGGGCGGTATCGACCTCGGCTACCGGCGTGGCTGGGTGCACGCCGGCCAAGAAACAGGCCTCGGCGCGGTATTCATTGCCGATGCCTGCAACGACCTTCTGATCGAGCAGCGCCGCGCCGATGGCGCGCTGCGGCCGGGAGTTGAGCCGGCGCAGGGCTTCCTCGCGGTCCCAGTGGGGATCGAGGATATCCGGACCGAGGTGCGCGATGCGCTGGTGGTAGTGGTCGGCGGGATAGATGTCTACGAAGCCTAGCTGGTGGCCGACGACCTCGATATCGCGCGGGGAGTTGGCTAGCTGCAGTACGATGCGGGCGGTGTGGCCGGGCTTGCGCCAGCGATCGCCTACGTAGTGGATGGCCCAGGTGCCCTCCATCTTGAGGTGGGTGTGCACGATGGTCTGGTCGAATTGCATAAACAGGTGCTTGCCGTAGGGCCAGACGCGCTCGCACACCATGCCATCGAGGTGAACGGTGGCGTAGCGCGGCACGCGGACAGAGCAGCCGGTGACCTCGCGGCCGGCCATGAACTGCAGGCGGTTGGATAGCTGCAGGACGGAATCGCCTTCGGGCATAACACCTCCTGTGGATCTTTAGCGACGGTACCCGCCGCGCGGGCGGAAACCACCATTATTGCGCGGAGCGGGCGGAGGATCATCAAAGCTGAGTTCTTCGATGGCATCGGCGGCCCGGCGGCCTGCGCGCGGGGTGCGCGGGGCGGCGGCGCGAGCAGAGATGCGCACGCCCTTCGGCGTAATCCCGGCGCCGGCGTCGCGCAGGTGGGCCGCCACATCGGTTTTATGAATGGGGCTGCCATTGCACTTTTCGACGACCAACGGGGACAGAAATCCCCTCGCCACCATGTCCGTGAGCGCGGAAACCACGCGGGGATAGACCTCGGCGGGGTCGATGCCGTCGGGCAGCGATTCAATGAAGGTGGTGAGGGTTTTGCCGCCGCGGGTGAGGTGGGCGATGGGCAGGCCGTCGATAAGCACCACCAGCGCACCGGCCGAGCGGGTGGGCCCGCCGGTGGCCTTGCCGTCGGCGTCGTCGCGCTGCGGCCAGGGCAGGGCCGCACCGTAAGGATTGGCCGGGTCGCAGGCGGCGAGCACAAAGGTCTCGGGCTCGGTGGTGCCCGAGGGCCAGCCGGTCACGTCCGGGGAATCGGCCAGCCCGCGTAGGCGGTCGATAATGGCGGGCGTGGAAAATTGGGCGGCACCGAGCCCATCGATGACGTAGCCGCGCATGGCCTTGCCGGATTCCTCAAAGCCGGAGAGCACCTTATAGGCCAGCGCGAAACCGCCGAGCACGTCCTCGGCCACGACGGAGCCACGGGTGAGCACGCCGTAGCGGTCGAGCCAGGCCTCGCCGTGTGCGACGGAGCGGGAGGTGGCATCGGTGGCGGCAGGTACCGCCAGCGACCACCGGCCCATGACATCGGGCGGGGTCCCCGCGCCCGCGGCGTTCTGCGCTTGGGCGAAGGAGGTGCGCCCCATGCGCAGGCGGGAGCGGGTAGGCCGGCGCTTCGAGCGGTGTGCGGTGCGGCCTGAGCGCGAGCCGCCGGAGGACAGCCGGGTGCGGATAGGAGCGAAGGAATCGGGGCTTACCAGGCCCATCTCTACTAACCCCCAGAGGGCCTCGCGGGTCTCCTCGGTGGTACCGGGGGCCTCGGCGGCGATATCGGCAAAGAGGAAGCCACCGCCGCGGCCGAGGACATCGAGGATGGCGCGCTGCAGCATGCTGACACCTTCGGCATCGGTTTCCGGGGCGAGCTGGGCGGCATAGTCCGAGGGCAGCAGCATGATCCAGGGGTCGGCCGCACCGGCCTTGCCGGCGCCTAGGATGAGCACCTCGCCATTGGAGGTGAGCTCATCGAGCATGGTGGGAGAATAATCGCCCACGCGGGCGGGCAGGATGAGCGATTCCCACGCGGAGGCGGGCAGGCGCACCCCGGCGAGCTGCTCGATGACGGAAAAGACGCCATCGGCACCGCGCAGCGCGGGGCGCTTTCCGGCCGGGGCAATGCTATGCCACTCCGGCAAGAAGCGGGCGAAGGTAGCGCCCGAGACCGGCTCGGTGGCAGCCCTAGCTGCGGCGAGCGAGCGCGAGCGAATCGTCTTGAGCACCGCCGCGGCGCAGTACTCCTGCTCCTCCACGCCCTGGCGGTAGCGGCCTTCTTCTACCCCATCGAGCGCGCCGAGGACGGTGTGCGCGGCAGAGACGGAAATACCTAAGGCTTCGGTGAGATCGCACAGCACAAACGGTCCGCGGGTGCGCGCCCAACGCGAGACCAGCTGCGGCAAGGCATCGGAAATGGTGGCCACTTGGGCGGGGATGCCGGGAGGAATGGGGATACCCAGGGCGTCGCGAAGCAGGGGTGCGTCCTGGGCCTGGGCTAGGTGCTCGCGCCCGCCAATGCGCACGCGCATAATCCGGGTGCCCAGCTGGTCCAGGGCGGAGAGAGGGACGTCGGTGTGCTCGCCCAGCTCGTCCACGGGAATCGGACCGAGCACGCGCAGCACGTCCGCCACCTCTTCGGTGGTGCGGGCCCGGCGCGAGGGATCGGTGCGCTGGAGCTGGGCATGGACCTCGGCGATGATCTCCGGATCGAGCAGCTCGCGCAGCTCTACCGTGCCCAGCAGCTTGGCCAAAAGCGCTGGGTCGAGGGCCAAGGCGGCCGCGCGCTTTTCCGCCAGCGGGGAATCGCCCTCGTACATAAACGCGCCGGTGTAGTTAAACAGCAGGGAGGAGGCAAAAGGCGAAGGCTGCTCGGTGGTGACCTCCGCGATGCGGATGCGCCGGTGGCCCAGCTCCCGCATGACCTCCGTGAGCGCTGGAACGTCGTAGACGTCCTGGACGCACTCGCGGACCGTCTCCAGGATGATAGGGAAGGACGGATACTTGCGGGCAACGTCCAAAAGCTGCTCGGCGCGCTGGCGCTGCTGCCACAACGGCGCGCGTTTGCCGGGATTGCGCCTAGGCAAAAGCAGCGCGCGGGCGGCACACTCGCGGAAGCGGGAGGCAAAGAGCGCGGAATTGCCCACTTGCTCGGCCACGATATCGGCAATCTCATCGGCATCAAAGGCGAAGATAGATCCATCGGGCTCGGATTCGGCCTCCGGCAGGCGCAGCACGATGCCGTCATCACCGGCCACCGCTTGCGGGTCCATACCGGTGCGTTCGCCCACCCGGGCGCCTACCGCAAGCGCCCACGCGGAGTTCACCGGCCGGCCAAACGGGGTATGCAGCACCACGCGCCAATCGCCCAACTCATCGCGGAAGCGCTCGAGCACCAAAGTCTTTTCATCCGGAATAACACCGGTGGCCTCGTTTTGCTCCTGCAGGTAGGCCACGATATTGGAGCGCGCATTATCATCAGCATCCGCAATAACTTCCGGCGAGCTAAAGACCTCGCGGCGGTACTCGCCCAATGCCTTGCCCAGCTCATAGGGACGACCCGCACCATCGCCATTCCAAAATGGCAGGCGGCCGGTATGCCCCGGCGCGGGCGTGACCAGCACCTGGTCGCGCGTGATGTCCTCGATGCGCCAACTGGTTGCGCCCAGGGTGAAAACATCGCCCACCCGGGACTCGTAGACCATCTCTTCATCCAGCTCGCCTACCCGGCGCGGGGCACCACCGGTGCCCTCACCGGCGCCGGTATAGAGGAATACGCCGAACATGCCCCTATCCGGAATCGTGCCGCCGCTGGTCACGGCCACGCGCTGGGCTCCCGGCCGCGCGGTCATCACCCCCGTCACGCGGTCATAGACCACGCGGGGTTTGAGCTCGGCAAAGTCCGTGGACGGGTACACGCCGCTGACCAGGTCGAGCACGGAGTCATAGACTTCGCGCGCCAGATCGCGGTAAGGCCAGGCCCGGCGGACCATCTCGTACCACCCATCGGCATCGAGCCCGTCCTCGC
Source organism: Corynebacterium tuberculostearicum (assembly GCF_030229345.1). Classification (GTDB taxonomy): domain Bacteria; phylum Actinomycetota; class Actinomycetes; order Mycobacteriales; family Mycobacteriaceae; genus Corynebacterium; species Corynebacterium tuberculostearicum_G. Next base: position 22,843 of record NZ_JASPGP010000014.1, read on the forward strand.
CGGCCGCGGCCACGGCCGCCACCGTCTGCTGCGCCAGCACGTCCAACGGGTTGCGCGGGGTATGCATCTCTTCAATGAGCCCGGCGCGCATGCGCGCTACCGTCAGCGTGGACTGCACCAGATCCGCGCGGTGCTTGGGGTAAAAGGAGCCGTGAGAAACCGCGCCCACAAAGTGCCCGGCGCGGCCAACTCGCTGCAGGCCGGAGGCCACGGAGGGCGGCGATTCCACCTGCACCACCAGCTCCACTGCACCCATATCGATGCCCAGCTCCAGCGAGCTCGTAGCCACCACTGCCTTGAGCGTGCCCTCCTTCAGCATGGTCTCTGTCATCGCGCGCTCGTCCTTGGACACCGAGCCGTGGTGGGCGCGGGCGATGACGGCCGGGGCCTTGCCAGCGACGTCCACCTGCTTCATCAGCTGGGCTGGGTCGCGCCGAGTCTCAGGCGAGAGCGAATCCGGATCGTGCTCTTGTGCATAGAGCTCATTGAGCCGGCTGGTCAGCCGCTCGGCCGTGCGCCGAGAGTTGACAAATACCAACGTGGAGCGATGCGCCATGATCTCCGCATAGAGGTCATCCTCAATAAACGGCCAGATGGACTTGGCCGTGGGCAGCGCGGATTCATCCACGGAAGGAGAGCTGATGCCAATCGCATCATCTACCGTCATCTCCCCAATGGTGGAGCCTTGCTCCGGCGTGGGGAGATCGGACATATCCTCCACGGGCACGTGCACATCCAGCTGCCACTTCTTTTCCGCGTCCGGGGCCACGATCGCCACCGGCCGGTTGCCGCCCAAGAAGTTTGATACCGCAGACAGCGGCCGCACGGTGGCGGAAAGACCGATGCGTTGGAAGTCTCCTGCCACCTGCTGCAGGCGCTCCAAAGTCAGCGCTAGGTGCACGCCGCGCTTGGTGCCGGCCAGGGCATGGATCTCATCGATGATGACGGTATCCACCGTCTTCAAAATGCCTGCCGCCTTGGAGGTCAGCATCAAATAGGCCGACTCCGGGGTGGTAATCAAGATATCCGGCGGCTTGCGCACCTGCCGCGCACGCTCAGCAGACGGCGTATCGCCCGAGCGCACGCCTACCGAAATATCCGGCACGTCCAGCCCTAGGTTCTCCGCGGTGCGCGCAATGCCGGTCAGCGGGGCGCGCAGGTTATTTTCCACGTCCACGCCCAGCGCCTTGAGCGGCGAGATATACAGCACCTTCACCCCGGCGGCGGATCCAGCAGTCCCTGAGCCCACCGGCAGCGCCAGCTGTCCCTCGCGCTCGACCAAATTATTCAGCGCCCACAAGAACGCGGCGAGCGTCTTACCGGAGCCGGTAGGGGCCACCACAAGGGCGTGCTCACCGCGGGAAATCTTCTCCCAGGCCCGCGCCTGCACGGCGGTGGGGGCGGCAAATACATCCCTAAACCACTGCGCTACTTGGGGCCGGAAGCGGTCGAGGATGTTTTCTGGCATGCCCACACTCTAGTCCGCGTTGTAATGTGGGCACCATGACCGTCGAGATTTCTGATTCCCGCCTGACCAATTCCCTCGCCCAGGGCTGCGGTGAGATCCTTAAAGGCGTGCGCAACGGGGGCCTGCTGCGGGGCCTTTCGCTTGGCGACGCCGGCGATGAGGCCGCCCAAGAATGGATCGCCCGCGTCCTCGAGCAGCACCGTCCCCAGGACGGCATGCTCTCTGAGGAAGCCGCCGATGACCTTACCCGTCTCAAGAAGGACCGCGTGTGGATCGTGGACCCGCTCGATGGCACCAAGGAATTCGCCACCGGCCGCCAGGACTGGGCGGTACATATCGCCCTCGTAGAAAACGGCATCCCCATCCACGCGGCGGTGGGCCTGCCGGATCTCGGCGTTACCTTTAAGTCTTCGGACGTTCGCGCGGTCACCGGCCCGCTGTCTAAGAAGTTCGTCATCTCCCGCAACCGCCCGCCCAAGGTAGCCGGCTACATCGCGGAGAGGATGGGCTATGAGACAGTGGGCGTCGGCTCCGCGGGCGCGAAGGCCATGCACGTGCTGCTTGGCGATTATGACGGTTATATCCACGCCGGCGGCCAGTACGAGTGGGATCAGGCCGCCCCAGTGGGCGTCGCCCAAGCCTCCGGCCTGCACTGCTGCCGCCTCGACGGCTCCGAGATTCGCTTCAATAATGAGGACACGTTCATCCCGGATATCCTCATCTGCCGCCCCGAGCTCAAGGATGAGATCTTGGAGCATGCCCAGGCATTTGCCGAGGAGCACGGCGGATTCTAAACTAGTGCGCATGATTGAGACCCCGTACGAGGATCTGCTGAAGAAGGTCCTGGAGACCGGCACTCCCAAAGGCGATCGCACCGGCACCGGCACGCGCTCCATCTTCGGCACGCAGCTGCGCTATAACCTGGCCGAGTCCTTCCCGCTGCTAACCACCAAGAAGGTCTACTTCCATGCGGTGTTGGGCGAGCTTTTGTGGTTCCTCAAGGGCGAGTCCAATATCAAGTTCCTGCAGGACAATAAGGTCCGCATCTGGAATGAATGGGCGGATGAGAACGGCGAGCTAGGCCCGGTCTACGGCGTGCAGTGGCGCTCCTGGCCCACCCCGGACGGCCAGCACATTGACCAGATCCAGCAGGCGCTCGACACCTTAAAGAACAACCCGGATTCCCGCCGCAATCTAGTCTCCGCGTGGAACGTCGCGGAGCTCGACCAAATGGCGCTGATGCCCTGCCACCTGCTCTTTCAGCTCTACGTGGCCGATGGCACCTTGTCCATGCAGGTCTACCAGCGCTCGGCCGATATGTTCCTCGGCGTGCCCTTTAATATCGCCTCCTACGCGGCGCTGACCCACATGTTTGCCCAGCAAGCCGGCCTCAAGGTGGGCGAGCTCATCTGGACTGGCGGCGATTGCCATATCTATAACGACCACGTGGAGCAGGTCAAAGAGCAGCTTTCCCGCGAGCCGCGCCCCTACCCGCAGCTCAACCTCCACAAGGCGGAGGACATGTTCTCCTATGACTTCGCCGATTTTGAAATTAAAGGCTACGACCCCCACCCCACCATCAAGGCGCAGGTGTCCGTTTAATGTTGGGCGCAATCTGGGCGCAGTCCCTGGACGGCATCATTGGCGATGGCGAGCAGATGCCCTGGCACGTGCCGGAGGATCTCAAGCACTTTAAGGACGTGACCATGGGCGCGCCGGTCATTATGGGCCGGAAAACCTGGGAGTCCCTCAACCCCAAGTTCCGCCCGCTTCCCGGACGCGAGAACTACGTACTTTCCTCCCGCACCCCCGGCCAGTGGTCTGCCGGCGCCCAAGTCCTCACCGAAATGCCCTCGCTTTCCGACGCCTGGGTTCTCGGCGGCGGCCAAATCTACACCGCCACCTTGGACCAAGTGGACCGCATTGAGGTCACCCTCATGGGCGTTAATATCGGTAGCACCTACGGCGATAAGTCCATCTATGCCCCCGACATCCCCGATGAGTTTGGGCTTGCCCACAGCACCGACTGGCTCACCTCCGCCAAGGGCCACTTGGCCCTGCCGGATAAAGAGGCCAGCGATCTCCCCATCAAGTACCGCTTTTTAACCTACGACCGAAAGGATGCAGCCTAATGACTGTACACACCCCCGAAACCACCGCTGACGTCACCATCTTCTACGCCGACTGGTGCCCCTTCTGCGCCAAACTCATTAAAAACCTGGACCGCACCGAAACCCCGTACGCGCTTGTCGACGTCGAAGGCGACAACACCGAAGACATCAACGCCTGGATCGAATCCGTCAATGACGGCAACCGCATCATCCCCACCGTCCTCTACTCCGACGGCACCCACGAGACCAACCCACCAGCCTCCTCCGTGCGCAATAAGCAGAAGGAATTGGCCGAAAGCTAACCCACACCCCAGCCATTTCGGGGCACTCCTGCCCCACTGCTATGATTAGCCACGTTGCACACGCAACCCCGCCCCAGTAGCTCAGGGGATAGAGCACGGCTCTCCTAAAGCCGGTGTCGGTGGTTCGAATCCACTCTGGGGCACCATGTGAAGTCTCGAGACATCGTTCCTATGGTGTCTCGAGATTTTTCGTTTTTGTTGTGCCCCGGGTGGCGGTGATTTCGTTGTCTTTTTGGTTGTAGTAGGCCTTTTCGGCTTCCATCGTGTAGGCGGCTATTTGTTCCCCGGTTGCAGCTATTTTGATGGTAACGTGTTCGTCTTTGCATGTCTTGGTGATAGGTTGTCCTGGGCTTGGCCCGATTCAAAGATTCTGAATCCACCAACAAACCACGTGTTTATTCGATAATCCTGACAACCCTAATTGTTGGGGCTATCATCCTTCTACTGTTATGGAAAGAAGTCTCCTATCCCCTAAGTGGTCTTGCGGAGGATTCACATGCATCTCCCTCCCCCGCAGCGGAGAATGTCGTTATGCCTGACTACTAGTTCAAACGAGATCACACACGACAAAACATCGAGTCTCGCGGCTACTCTTGTTCTGAGTTCCTTCATGGTGACCTCATTGACAGCTGCATTCTTGAAGGAGGCACGCGGCGCATTGCGTTCGCAACCGGCGACGACGCTCTCCCCGCTCGTCTTTTGCTCATGGTGGATACCGAGCCAGATGCGTTCCTGGTTATCCCAGAAGACTCTTCCTCTTGGACTATCATCTGCATTGCTTCTGGCCAAAAGGAATTGTTCCCTCTTTTGAGACCTGCAACGACTTGGCGAACGGGATCCCGAATGCTCAGATTATGAATGCCATCACAGATGGACAAGATTTTTACCCTTAATGAGGATGGCGAGCTTGTGACTCTCTCGGGAACTCCTGTTGACATTATATAAATTCACCCCATCCCCATCCCCAGCCCCACTGCTGGGTTTCCTTTTACCCAGTCCGCCAAGGAGACGTGTCACCACAAAACCCACCCTGGCCCCGAAAAGTATGGCTGCTGGATAAACTGGATCCGTTCTATCCTCGGTACACAAAAGGAGTGCGCAGCCTATGACGAAGCAGCGTCTAGAGCTAACGTGGTACAACAAAGACCAGGCCCTTATCCCCACTGAGCAGGGTAAATATGGCTACACGTGGGTTGACCCGACTGACCCACGCTATTGCCAGACTCACTTTCTAGAGTATGGCGATGTGGTGCGCGGCAAGCAGAAGCCAAAGGAAGAGGGACGAACCTACTCCGAGCGCGCCGACTTTACACCCACCGACGACAACCTGCTGATTCTCGGCGAGTCCGGCGACGTACTCGAAACACTTACCCGTGTACCGGAACTGACCGATAAGTACGTAGGCCAGGTCAAATGCATCTACATCGATCCGCCTTTTAACACCGCGCAGACCTTTGCCAACTATGAGGACAACCTAGAGCACTCCGTGTGGTTGACCATGATGCGCGATAGGCTGTTGCACTTGAAGAAACTGCTGAGCAACGACGGCTCCATCTGGGTACATCTGGACGACGTGGAAAACCACCGTATGCGCCTGCTCATGGACGAGGTGTTCGGCGCGGAGAACTTCGTGGCTGAGGTGGTGTGGCAGAAAGCATATTCTCCTAGAAATGACGCCTCTGGGTTTTCCATTGACCAGGACGTCATTCTTGTTTATTCCAAGACCCCAGGCTGGCAGTCAAACAAACTCCCCCGTCTCGCGTCCCGCGACGCGCTCTACAAGAACCCCGACGGAGACAACCGTATGTGGATTTCCGCAGACCCTGCGGCACCACACTCAGTCGATAAGAACGGCCGTCAAGTTTCCGCTGTATACGGTGTGCAGAACCCGATTACTGGCGAGATGATTTACCCGGCGAAGAACCGACAGTGGGGAAAGAAACGTGCCGTCTTCCATGAATGGCTCAATGAGACAACCAAGTATCGGGACGAACCGAACCCTGACCTGGAAAAGCGGAGCAGGGCCACCGGGATACCTGTTGAACAACTCCGCTCGGACGTTCCTGACCTCGTAGTAGACGGGCCACTGCTTGCAGTGGCCGAAGGTGAAAACCTCTATGGATCGTCTCCGCTCCCGCGTCTGTACTTCACCGACGGAGGGCGTGGGGGTCTTAAATTGAAGCGCTATCTTGACGAGATTTCTCAAACCAGGGCACCGCAAACACTCTGGCTGCACGAGGAAGTAGGGCATAACCGAACATCGAAGGCCGAGATGAACACGCTCTTCCCTGACACCGCCGCTTTCGCCACCCCCAAGCCCGAGCGCCTGTTGGAGCGCGTGATCCACATTGCTACCAACCCCGGCGACATCGTGCTGGACGTGTTTGCTGGCTCTGGCACGACTGCTGCGGTAGCGCACAAGATGGGCAGGCGCTGGGTGACGTGCGAGCTTGTGGAGGACACGTTTAACCGCTTTACCCGCCCGCGACTGGAAAAGGTGGTACGCGGCGAAGACTTAGGTGGAATCACCGTCACCAAGGGCGAGCGTGTGGATGCCACAGAAACGGGTCTGCCGGAGGGCTTGTCCGCTGAGGACGCGCAGAAGTTGACCTCCTTGCTGAATAAGGCAGTCAAGGACGAACCAGAGCTGAAAAAGTCCGCCGACGTGAAGCTGATTAAACAGCTGGTTAAGACCAAGAAGTCACCGGACACGATCAACTGGCGCGGCGGTGGCGGGTTCACCGTGGCGCGGCTGTCCAAACCCTGCTTCGAGGTGGACGAGGACACCGGCTTCGTCGTCCTTACCGAGGACGCGACCGCACGCAACCTGTCCGCAGCAGTCGCCGCGCACCTGCGGTTTCGTATGACACCAGACAACCCGGTATTCCCGGCCAAGCGGGAGAAGATGAACTTGTTTGTCACTCGCCAGCCACTCACCCAGGAGTTCATCGACGAGTTGGTGTACTACGTACCCGACGGTGAAGCAGTGACCGTTGCAGCCACCTCCGCTGATTCTGACTTAGGCCGCTACCTGCATAAGGCCTGCCCTGGTTCAAGGATCATCCACCTGCCCGATGGACTGTTCACCCGTACCCTCTCTCACGCTAAGGAGGCCTAAACCATGACCTTGCAACTGACTTATGATCCAGCACTCGTGGACGAACTCTCCGCGAGCTTTGGACTGCGTGTAGCCAATACCCGAGCACTCGATACTCTCGCGCGCCGAATGGATAGCGGCGTAGACGGCGCACACGCCCTGGTTATGGACATGGCTACAGGCGCGGGCAAGACCTATGTCATGGCCGCATTCATCGAGTACTTACGCCGTGGTGGCGTGCGCAACGTCGTGGTGGTAACACCCGGCTTGGTGGTGCAGACCAAGACCGTGGCTAACTTCACGCGCGGTTCCGGCAAGTTCATCGAGGGTGCCGCACTGGATCCTGTGGTTATTACCCCAGATAACTACAAGTCCATGGCCGCAGGGCGTACCGAGGCAGAGCAGCAGTCGGCCTCCAGCGTGTTCGTCTTTAACATTCAGCAGCTTATCGCCCCGAAGAAAATGGAGGGAGAAACCAAGGGTGGCGGCAAACAAGCCACCGCGCGCGGCATCCGCAAGTTCTCCGAGTACGCCGGAGTCCTCTACGACGACCTGGCCTCCCGCGACGACCTAGTAGTCATTGCCGACGAGCACCACCTGTACTCCGCATCTGCGGCCTCCTTCCACGCCGCAATTGCTGACCTCAACCCAGCCATGCTGGTAGGGCTTACCGCCTCTGCCGACGAGGACGACGATGTGGTCTTCCGCTACACCCTGCGCGAAGCCATAGGCGACAAATCAGTGAAAACGCCGGTCATTGTCTACCGCCGCGACGGCTACGGCGAGCGCGAGCAATACCAGCAGCTCAAAGACGCGGCTACCTTACGCGAGCACAAGCAACGGTTCTACGACGACTATGCCGCGCGACACGCCGACGATGGCACGTCCCCGATCAATCCGGTGATGATGGTGGTGTGCGAAAACATCGCGCACGCCACCGAGGTGGAAGAGCTTTTGGCAGGCCCGGAGTTCTTCAACAACCCGTATACGGTACTGCGTGTGGATTCAGACTCCATGACCGAGGAAAAGACCGCACTGCTCAATGGCCTGGACAACCCGGACTCCCCGGTGCGCGCGGTGGTGAGCGTTAACAAGCTCAAAGAGGGCTGGGATACCCGCTCGATCGCGGTGATGGTCACTCTGCGCGCCATGGACTCCGACATATTGACCCAGCAAACACTTGGTCGAGGCCTCCGACTGCCGTTTAAGCGCTACACCGACGTGGAAGCTATCGACACCCTGGAGATCGTGGCTCACGATTCGTTTAGGCGGCTGCTTAAAAGCGAGAAAGTACTGCATTCCTTCGGTGTAGACACCCGGCCACAGAAGTTGCAGCCGGATACCGATACCGAGCCACCGCAGCCGGATACCGATGTCAGCGGCGGTGGCGATCTACCGCAGCCTGACGCAGACACCCGCCCTGGCACCGGCCCGGCGTTGACCGTGGCAACAGATCCAGCAACCGACCCCAACACCGACACCACCGACCCGGATACTTCCACCCACGGGGACACGGAATTAGCAGGTAGAAACACCCTTGATAAGCCGGTAGGCCAGCTACGTGAGCTGGGAGGCGATGGCCGCGACCTGGATAATTGGCATGATGATGCCTCTACTCCTGCGGTGGTGGAGTTGGTGGAGCGCTTTAGAGATGTCTCCTTCTGGTTCCCGCACACGACCTGTATGCGCGAAGACGAGTTCTTCCCACTGCACAAGCTCACCAACGCTGACATTGTTGCAGCCGCGGGCAAGGTGACGGATGAAGCTACCAGCGAGATGGAGCGCTACAAGCTTAAATTCACCGCCCACACCATCTCCACGAGCCGCCTGGAACAAACGCAGGTTCAGTCGGTAGCCATTGACACGGACACTGCCCGGCGTGAAATCAAAGCAATCATCTTGAAGAATCAGCTGATTGACCGCAACAGGGAAAACCTCAGCCAGCTGGATAACCGCATTGTCCCGGCCTTTATGAACGCCGTCTCGGTTACCGAGTGGACGGTGGACGCACTAGCCACAGCCAGTGAGGCATTGCGGACGATGGTCTCGCAGGCAGTTAAACAGTTCACTGCGTCGCTGGAGCCGACTGTGCGGCTCGTGCCGTTGCTGCTTCCCCATGAGCAGCGGCGTAGCTATCAGCTGCCCAAGGGATATGACATTATCCCGCGCCCGGAGGATAAGTCGAAGTTTGTTCGCCGCCAGTACTACTCCGGTTGGAAGAAAGGACTGTACAACGCTGCTGCCTTTGACTCCTACTCCGGCGAGGCAAAACTGGCTAGTGACCTGGACGTATCCCCGGATGTTGAGTGGTGGACACGGCTGTACCCGGAGGATCGAGCCAGCATTGGCTACGCCGCGCGGCGGTCGTACTACCCGGACTTCATCGTTCGCGATAAGGAGGGAAGAACCTGGATTGTTGAGGGCAAGGATGCCGGTGGACGCGCGAACGACGAGGTGCAGAAGAAACGAGCTGCTGCTGAGGAGGCCATCAATTTGATGGCTAGCCACTCGGATATGGCGGGTGTGAAGATCGGTTATGTAATTGCCTACGAGGACACCATCGCTTCGGCGGGTTCCTGGCGCAGGCTGCTCAGCGTGTCCGATCCGATTGTGTCGCCTAATTAAGTAGCTCTGAACTGCTACCACCGCCGCGGCCCACCTGCCGACGGAACCGAGAACAGAACCGACGAAAACTACCGCTGTGGTTCGGGTCGTTGCAGGTGGGCGGGTAGTTTCGCAAAAGACTCGAAATCTCAGGATGTCGTTCCGCTTGGTGTCTCGAGACGTTTGCTCTTCGAATGGTGGGAGCGGCAAGAATTTCGTAATCTAGGCCCATGAAACTTCTTCTCGCTTCATTCCTGCACCCAGACATCGGCGACTACATTTCGGGGCGAGTGCTATACATCGATGATGCCGCTTCAGAGATGCGCCAGGCACCATTTGCACAGGCAGAGCTGAAGGCAATTGGGGAGGCAGCAGAGACCTTAGTCCCTCTCACTCTATCGCAATCAAACTCAAGCGATCTTCAAAATGAAATTGCATCAGCCAACTGCATTTATGTCGCGAGCGGCGAGGTGTTCCGCCTTCTTAATGCACTGAGGTCAACGGGTGCCGATCGTCTGCTAACTGATGCGGTAAATCAAGGAAAGCTTTACGCTGGAAGTTCTGCAGGAGCAATTATTGCCGGCCCGTCAATTGAGCCGGCATCAATCATGGACGATCCCAAAACTGCACCGCAGCTCACCGACTACACTGGGCTAAACCTCACTCCTCATGTCATTGTTCCTCATGCACAAGGAACCACTGGGCCCTATTCAATAGAGGTCATCAGTAAGACTGTCGAGACCTACGGCCGAGAATGGAACCTGCTGCTTTTGAGAGATGGGCAAGCCCTCTTTATGGATGATGAAAAGTCCATTCTCATCTAATCTGCGATGACAAACACGCCAAGCCGGCCAGGAAAGTTCATTTTTCGCTTCAACTACCAGAACTTTCCTCGTGACCGAGCAGTTCCCTTAAAAATACTATGTAGGGACCATGAGGGTCATTTGTTTTGGTGAGCTCCTATCTCGCAGAGCCGACGTTGTGGCGCTTTGAGACAGTCTCACTCATTGTTATTCACCTGCTGCCTGGGACTTAGCTTCTTGGGACTCACCGATGGCATTACCAAGCGCTGCGATGAATGCGATTAGGCCTACCGTGATGAGAATGTGCCCAAGACCAGCGATGCCAGAGATCATTGCAGAGGACTCCTCCCCCAGCACGGTCAAGCATCCGTGCCAGATCATGACGCCAACGGTGACGACCACGCCGACGTTGTAGAGCCAGAAGAACGCATTGAACTGACCGCGACTGCGTGACAGTCCAAAGACCTTCTCCAATACCAAGAAGATAAGGCTCATCATGAAACCGAGCGCTAGCAAGTGAGTATGCGCCACGCTCAACTGGGTGAACTCGCCCTCGGGGAAATCATTGGCACGCGTGAATTCGCGGTAGAACACGCCAGCGCCCAAGCCCAATACAAGGTAGAAAATAGATGTCCAATACAAAGCTTTCATGGTCATTCTCCTTCCCAGCCGCTGTCACGGCCGGAGTAACGATGAATTAAATACTCTAAGGACTTATCCTTCTACATTTGTCATCGTTTTGAATCACAGGGCTGGTTGAAACTGCAATCAACCAGTTGGTTGACTATGAGATCCGGCAGATCAATATTCATAGTCCTGCCCCGGGAAATACAAGCGCTGAATGTCAGGCACCTTTGTTTCAGCAAAGACCCGAATCGTTGAAGCAGTTTCGGGTGACTCCAGCTAGTTTGAACAGACCCACGCCTGAACCTTGTTCATATGTTCAACGAAGGCCGCTTCCGTTCTTTGCTCATGCAATTGAAGCCAAGCATCCACGACATCATCTGGGTAAACGCCCGCCGCGCGCAATACCGCCGCAGTAAATGGCACTGGAGCCAAGCCTGAAGCTGTAATCACTCCACTATCAAAAACTACATCTTCTTCTTTATAGCCATCGATATTGGCGTAGTTCACTGAGGCAAGGAAGCCTTGCGCGTTTGAAGTGTGTTTGCAGTGGTCAAGCACCCCAGCACGAGCAAAGGCCAGAGTTGCACCACAGATTGCTGCCAAGAGCACTCCGTTCTCACTTAAGCCACTGATCGTTTCCAGCAACTGTCCATGCCCATCAAAGTAAGTATCTGCCCCTGGAACCACGAATGCCGCAATATCAGTTCGGTTCTGGATATCTTCCAAGGTCAAGCTTGGGACCACTTCGAGCCCGCCCTTGGAGCGGACAGCTTGTAATGATTCGCCTACAAACAAGACCTTGAAGCGGTCCGGCACTTGGGCCTCAGCTTCAGCTATTTGGGTTGTTAGGTAGGCATACTCCCAATCAGACATGGTTTCCGTCGCGTAAATAGCAATGATCTTCATGGAACTCACAATACGCGGGCCATTTAAATCACTATTAGACACGCGAACATTACGATCAACGTGTCTGTTACCCACTCGAACCGACCTGATCCCTCGCCTTAAACTGGCCATATGTCTGAAGTAACAAAGCACTACGCCGTAGACCTCACCCGCATCGAAACCGCCCAATACCGAGCTACCAATTCAGCGGGAGCCAGTATTGATTTTGGCAGTGGTGAGGGACTCCTCTCCCCTGTTGAACTCTTGCTAGCTGCGGTCGCGGGATGTTCCGCGGTGGACGTAGACGTTGTAACGTCTCGGCGCACGGAACCAAAGGCGTTTGATGTGCACGTGGAAGGTGACCGTGTAAGCGAAGATGGAGCATCGCGTCTGTCGGAGGTGCGCGTGGGATTCGATCTATCGTTCCCGGATACGGCGGAGGGCAACCAAGCCCGCAAGCTGGTGGACAACCTGATCCGCATCTCCCAAGAGAAGGACTGCACGGTATCGCACACAGTTGAGAACCCCGCGCGCGTGAAGTTCAGCAACGACTCGAAATAGCTCCTCGGTATAGATCTGCGACATGCGGTTTCGCTCCGGAGATAATTCCAGACCTCCTGCTATGGTGCAATTGTTAACTACTGTGACAAATGTGATTACTGCAGGAGCTCAACATGTCACCATCTTTCTCCCGTCGCGGCCTTTTTAAGGCGGGCACTCTCACCCTGGCCGCAGGTGCTATCGGTACTGCTGCACCGAGTGCAGCGGCGCTCGGACCGGTGCGCGGCACCATCATTGATTTCTCCGCCGGCGTACCTTCCCCTCAGGCAATTAAGAATGCCGGACATATGGGCGCGATTCGCTACGTCTCCGACAAGCGCCCCGGCGCTGCGTGGATGACCGGCAAGCCGGTAACCCTCAAGGAGACTAAGGCCAACGCAGCAGCGGGTCTGCCCACTGCGTCGGTCTACCAATTCGGCCGTGCGGAAACCGCGGATTGGAAGCAAGGCGCAGCTGGTGCAGCAATCCACGCACCGAAGGCAATTGCGCTACACAAGAAGGCAGGCGGCCCCACCAACCGCCCGATCTACATCGCGATCGACGATAACCCCACCCGCGAGCAGTACACCCGCCAGATCCGCCCCTACCTGCAGGCATTCTCCAAGACGCTGGAGCTGGCCGGCTATCAGACGGGCATCTACGGCAACTACAACACTATTGAGTGGGCGATCCAGGATGGCATCGGCAAGTACTTCTGGATGCATGATTGGGGATCCAACGGCAAGATTCACCCGCGCACCACTATCCACCAGCTGCCGCACGGCAAGCAGCAGGCCATTGGCGGCATCATCGTTGACGTCAATGAGGTCTACGCCGAAGACTGGGGACAGTGGACGCCAGGCAAGTCCGCGGCCCCTGCACCGGCAAAGAAGCCAACCACCAAGAAACCACAGCCACAGACCAAGGCCCCGAGCAATGGCTCGTCCGACCTGGTCAATCAGCTAAGTTCGCAACTGCAGAGCGCACACCCGGAGCTACCGGAGCTGCCGCAGGTCACCGCCAATGGCGTGACTTTTAATGGCAAGACGTTGAGCAACGATCAGATTCGCCAGCTAGCGAAGATCGTCGCAGAGACGGTCTCTAAGGCGCGGTAGTACTACTTCTTAGAGGGCTCGGAGGTTTTCTCCGAGTCCTTCTTTTTGTCTGCGGACTTCTTCTTGGACGTGGTGGATTCGCTGGTGGGTTCCTTGGACGTGGACTTTTCCTTCTTGTCCTTGCCGGATTTTTCGTCCTTGTCCTTCTTAGTGGAGGAGGTAGTAGAGGTCTCCGAGGTGGAGGTCTCGATCGGTGGGACGTCCTCGCCGTCTTTGTACTTGAGGAAGCGCTCGGTAGCCTTGCCCAGATTCTTACCCGTCACCTCGTCCTTGACGTAGTCGGTGAGGTCATCGGAGGAGCCGGTGATAGAGGCGGCGGCGACGAAGTTTTCTCCAAAGGAGACCGAGGAGTTAATGGACTTGTCATTGGACCAACCCCACTTGCTGCCTACCACGTTTGAGAGCTTGGCGGTGCCGTAATCCTGGCGGTAGCCATCCTCAGAGATGGGATCGGCATGCGCCATGGCTACAAGCACCGGGTGGGTTTCATCGCGGTCGATGAGCTGCGAGATGAAGCTGGCGACGTCATACGTGGAGGTTTGCGAGTAGCCCCACTGCTCGCCGGCCTTGGTGGATTCAAGATTGAATTCATCGGCAATCGTGTCGATGGAATCCGGGTACTTATCAAAGAGATCTTCGGCGGACTTATCCGAGGAGCTAGCGATCATATCCAGCGCCTCATATTTGTCCTCGTACTCGCCCTTTTCCATTACGTAGGTGGCGATATAGAGCTTGATAAGGCTTAGCGCTGGGCGGGCCTCGTGCTCCGAGGCAGAGCCCATGTGCATGCCATCGTGCAGGCGGATATAGGTAATTGAATGACCCTCATCGCCCTCCAGGAACTCATTGGTTTCCGGTGGGACGTCGCGGTTGGTGTCTGTTGCTTTTAAGGGGGCGTCGGCAAGCGCATCGCTTTCACGCTCGCTATTGCTGCACGCGGTGGTGGTCAAGGCGAGCATGCATACGGCCAAAGCGGCACCAGCCTTAACTGATGCCGCCTTGCGGGTCACAGACGTTCTAAGCACGTCCAACCACATTACCGGGTGAATGCACTTTTCAAGCAATTAATGCTGCACGGGTGCCTCCACGCCCACGCCGGTAAGGGAGCGAACCTCCATCTCTGCGGAAAGCTCCTCAAAGTTGTCCGGCTTGGTCATAATGGAGACCAACCAGCCAACGAAAAAGGACAGCGGAATGGAAACCAAGCCCGGCGAGGAAAGCGGGAAGATGGCCCAGTCCGCACCTGGGAACATGGAGCTCTCAGAACCGGAGACTGCCGGGGAGAAGAAGATAAGCACCAGGCAGGACACCACACCGGTGTACATGGAGGCCACCGCGCCCGCGGTGTTGAAGCGGCGCCAGTACAGGGAGTACAGGATGGTCGGCAGGTTGGCGGAGGCCGCCACCGCAAATGCCAGGGAGACCAGGAAGGCCACGTTCTGAGTCATGGCCAGGATGCCCAAGATGATGGAAACGATACCGAGGACCACCACGGTGGCCTGAGAGACGCGGACCTGCTCGGCCTCGGTGGACTCGCCATTGCGGATCACCGCGTGGTAGATATCGTGCGCAATGGACGCCGAGGCGGTAATGGCCAGGCCGGCCACCACGGCGAGCACGGTGGCGAAGGCCACGGCGGAAATAATCGCCATGAAGATGGAGCCGCCAATCTCCATTGCGAGTAGCGGTGCCGCGGCATTGGCCCCGCCCGGCGCGGCCAGGATGCGGTCCGGCCCCACCAGTGCTGCTGCACCGTAGCCCAGAACCAGGGTCATGAGGTAGAAGGCACCGATGATGACGATCGCCCAGGTAACGGAGCGGCGCGCCTCAGTGGCGGTGGGCACGGTGTAGAAGCGCATCAGCACGTGCGGCAGGCCGCCCACGCCGAGTACCAGGGAAATGCCCAGGGAGATAAAGTCCAGCTTGGTGGCGGTGGTGGCGCCGTACTTCAGGCCAGGGGCCATGATGTCCTTGGCCTCGTAGCCCTTCTCCTTAATCTGCTCGGAGGCGGCGTGCATGTCGATGGCGTTATTAAACAGGGTGCTAAATCCGCCGCGCAGGGCAATGAAGACCAAGACGCACATGATGACCACGCCGGCGACCAGAAGCACGGCCTTAATCATCTGGACGTAGGTGGTGCCTTTCATGCCGCCGACCAGGACGTAGACAATCATGAGCACGCCCACGATGCCCACGACGAGAGCCTGCCACTTGAAGTCGTGGATATCCAGCAACACGGCCACCAGCGAGCCGGCGCCGGCCATCTGTGCGATGAGGTAGAAGAGCGTGACGAAGAGGGTGGCGATGGACGCCGCCACGCGCACGGGCTTTTGCTTCAGACGGAAGGAGAGGACGTCCGCCATGGTGAAGCGACCAACGTTGCGCATTGGCTCGGCGACGAGCATGAGCGCTACCAGCCAGGCAACGAAAAAGCCCACCGAGTACAAGAAGCCGTCGTAGCCATTGAGCGCCACCGCGCCGACGATGCCTAGGAAGGATGCGGCGGAGAGGTAGTCACCGGAGATGGCCAGACCGTTCTGGCGTCCGGAGAAGGTGCCGCCGCCGGTATAAAAGTCCGAGGCCTTCTTCGTGGTCTTTCCGGCGCGCAGCACCACCGCCATGGTGATGATGAGGAAGAGACCGAAGATGGAAATATTCAGGATGGGGTTGCCGGCGGAAGTCTCGGCGGCAAGGGTGGTGGTAGTCATTAGTTGCCCTCCAGTTCTGCACGGATGGCGGCCGACTTCGGCTCGATATTCTTATTGGCGTACTTCACGTAAATCCACGTGATGATGAAGGTGGTAAGGAACTGGGCAAGGCCGAAGACTAGGCCGATGTTCCAACCGCCGCCGAGCTCGGTTGCCATGAAGTCAGGGGCGAACACGGCGGCAAGAACGTAAACCACGTACCACACGAAGAAGGCCACGGTCATAGGGAAGGTAAAACTCCGGTAGGTGCGGCGCAGCTCGCCGAATTTGGCGGAGTCGCGCATCGCGATGAACTCGCTACCGGTGGGTTCGCGGCGCGAGACAGGAGTTGCAGCTACGTCACTCATAGAGCATCGTCTCCTTGGGTGAGAGGAACTTAGGTCACACGAGATAGTGTGTCACTGCTCACTATCCACGCTGACTTGTAAGTTACAGAACATTTTCTGCAAGGTTGTAAACTCTGCCAAGAAAACTTTCCACTCCCCCACCCTTTTAACCCCATAGGCTTCACTGAACTGGAATAACATCTTTAGCAAACTACCCCCGAAGGAAGAATTATTTACCCCTTGTAAAGATTGTTAACAGCCGCTTGGCAAAAGAAAAAGCCCCCGTGAGGGGGCTTAATCTGCAATTGACGTTACTCTTCGTTGCCTGGGAATTCGCGCGGGTCATTGAACATGCGACCAAAGCCCTCCTGGCCCTCAAGTGCGTCAATGGCGGATACTTCCTCCGCCGTGAGCTCCAGCTCGGTGGCGGCCAAGTTTTCCTTCAGGCGCTCGGTGCGCGCGGACTTCGGAATGACGGAGATACCCTTGGACATGAGGTACGACAGCACAACCTGCCCCTCGGTCGCCTCGTGGTCAGCAGCAGCCTGCTCAATCACGGGGTTATTGAGCACAACGCCGCGCGCCAACGGGGCCCATGCCTCGGTGACGATGTCATTATCGTAATGGAAGGCGCGCAGGCTGGACTGGGTAAAGCCCGGGTGGATCTCCACCTGGTTGAGCACCGGAGAAATGCCGGTGGTGGAAATTAGGTCCTTGAGCACGTCCTCGTAGAAATTAGCCACGCCGATGGACGCAATCTGACCCATGCCCTGCAGGCGGGCGATAGCCTCAAAGGTCTCGTTGTAGAGGCCACCCTGCGGCCACGGCCAGTGGATGAGATACAAGTCAAGGTAGTCGAGCTGCAGATCCTTGAGAGACTGCTGGAATGCCTCTTCCACCTTGTGCGCACCGTGGTGGGAGTGCCATACCTTGGAGGTAATAAAGAGCTCATCACGGGTGACGTCGCCGGCATCCATTGCCTGCTTCAGGGCGGTGCCTACCGCCTCTTCGTTCTTGTAGAGCGTGGCGGTATCGAAGTGGCGGTAGCCCAAATCGATGGCCTCGCGGATGACGCGGATGCATTCCTCGTCATAGAGTTTATACGTGCCCAGGCCCAGCTGGGGCATGTCGCGGTCATCATTGAAAGTTACGGTTGGCACAGTCATGTCCTCCATTGTGCCGCAGTTTTTCTGACCGCGCCGAAAACGACGAAACCCCAGGGCGAACCCTGGGGCTGAGCGCTTTTAGTCGGCGCGGATGAGGTCAATAATGAAGACCAAGGTGCGGCCGGACAGCGGGTGCGCACCACCAGCGGGGCCGTAGGCCTTTTCCGGCGGAATGATGAGCTTGCGGCGACCGCCCACCTTCATTCCCGGGATGCCCTCTTGCCAGCCGGCGATGAGACCGGTCAGCGGAAACTCGATGGACTGGCCACGGTCCCACGAGGAATCGAATTCTTGGTTGGTCTCGTATTCAGCGCCGACGTAGTGGACCTCCACTACGGCACCAGGCTGCGCCTCAGCACCGTCGCCGACGACGATGTCTTCTACGACAAGGTCGGTCGGCGCTGGGCCAGACTGGGCCTCAATAACAGGCTTATCCATGGGGATTATTCTCCTTGGGAAATCTAGTTTGTTCGTGCGGTCGCATTAAAAACCGAACCGAGCTGCACCTATTATAGGTGCTACCACCCGATTCGGCTTAATTAGGCTGACCGCGGAGCGCTTTAACGCTCGCTACGCGGGGTGACCTTACGCAGGGACTCGCCGGTGTAAATCTGGCGCGGACGGTTGATCTTGGTGTTGATCTCCAGCTGCTCGCGGTACTGTGCAATCCAGCCCGGCAGGCGGCCGATAGCGAAGAGGACGGTAAAGAAGTCCGTCGGGAAGCCCATAGCGCGGTAGATCAGGCCGGTGTAGAAGTCCACGTTCGGGTAGAGCTTGCGGGAGACGAAGTAGTCGTCATTCAGCGCAATATCCTCCAGCTTCATGGCCAGATCCAGCATTGGGTCGCCGCCCAGGTGCTCGATGATCTCGTGGGCCGTGTCCTTGACGATGGCCGCGCGTGGGTCGTAGTTCTTGTACACGCGGTGGCCAAAGCCCATGAGGCGAACGCCCTTTTCCTTATTCTTCACGCGGTTCATGAAGTCGGTAGCGTCGCCATCGTGGTTGTTCTGGATATCTTCCAGCATCTCCAGAACGGCCTGGTTTGCACCGCCGTGCAGCGGACCAGACAGGGCGTTAATGCCGCCGGCGATGGAGACGAACATATTGGCCTGAGCGGAACCAATCATGCGCACGGTGGAGGTGGAGCAGTTCTGCTCGTGGTCAGCGTGCAGGATAAGCAGCTTATCCAGGGCCTTAGCTACAACCGGGTCCACCTCGTACTCCTCGGTGGGGTAGCCGAACATCATGCGCAGGAAGTTCTCGCGGGCGTTCAGGCTATTATCCGGGTACATATAAGGCTTGCCCTGGGAAGCGCGGTAAGCATACGCAGCCAGCATTGGAACCTTGGCCAGCAGGCGGACGGTGGCCTTATCCAGCTGCTCTGGGTCCAGCGGGTTGAGCTGATCCTGGTAGTACGCGGAAAGAATGTTAAGGGAGGAAGCCAGCACGGCCATTGGGTGCGCGTTGCGCGGGAAGATATTGAACGCGGCCTTAAAGTCCTCGTCCAACAGGGTGTGGTGGCGGATTTCGCGGTTAAAGTGGCTGAGCTCTTCCTCGTTAGGCAGATGACCCTTGATCAGCAGATAGGAAACCTCGTTAAAGGAAGCATTTTCCGCTAGGTCCGCGATATCGTAGCCACGGTGGCGCAGGATGCCCTCTTCACCGTTAATGAAGGTGATCTTGGACTCGGTGGAACCGGTGGAGGTATAACCAGGGTCGAAGGTAACGAGCCCGGTCTCGTTACGGAGCTTGGAAATGTCAAAGCCGGAGTCACCCTCGGTGGACTGCTTGATGTCCATCTCGTACTCGCCGCCTGGGTACTGGAGCACTACCTTGTTGTCTTCAGAAGCCACGGAAGTTCCTTTCTCTATGTGAAGAGTCACTATTAAGCACTAACTTAAGGAAGCTAGCTTGATACCTCTTCACACCTTAGCAAACTTTGTGACGCCGCCAACAGGATTTGGCCGACTAAAATAACTGCCGTTCGACCGGAACTGTTCTACACTGACTTGCATGAGTACACCCGAACTTACGCTGCCTGCCGACCTCCTGCCTGCCGACGGCCGCTTTGGCTGCGGCCCCTCCAAGGTTCGCCCCGCCCAGCTTGCGGCCATTGACCCCGCGGTCATGGGCACCTCTCACCGCCAGCCGGCAGTAAAGAACCTCGTAGGTTCGGTGCGGGAAGGCTTAAGCGATCTCTTCTCCCTGCCAGAGGGCTACGAGATTGTCCTTTCCCTCGGCGGCGCGACCGCCTTCTGGGATGCTGCCACCTTCGGACTCATCGAGCGCCACTCCGCCCACCTCACCTTTGGTGAGTTTTCCACTAAATTTGCCAAGGCCGCTGCGGGTGCACCCTGGCTCGATGCGCCCTCCATCGTGGAGTCCCCCGCGGGCACCGCGCCCGACCCACACGAACTCTCTGCGGAAGCGGACGTCGTCGCTTGGGCACACAATGAAACCTCCACCGGCGCGATGGCAGAAGTCACCCGCCCGCACCCCCGCAATGATCAGCAGCTGGTGGTCGTGGACGCCACCTCCGGCGCGGGTGGCCTGCCCGTGCACATCTCCGATACGGACGTCTACTACTTCTCGCCGCAAAAGTGCTTTGCTTCCGACGGCGGCCTGTGGCTCGCCGCCATGTCCCCCGCCGCGCTGGAGCGGATTGAGAAAATCAACGCCTCCGAACGCTATATCCCCAACTTCCTCAACCTGCAAACGGCAGTCGATAACTCGCGCAAGAACCAGACCTATAACACCCCGGCAATCGCCACCCTGCTCATGCTGAATAACCAGGTCCAGTGGATGAATGCCAACGGCGGCCTCGACGGCATGGTTGAGCGCACTACCGAATCCTCCACCACGCTGTATCGCTGGGCCGAATCCCGCCCGGAGGCCACTCCCTTCGTCGCGGAGCCTGCGTCCCGCTCGCTCGTGGTGGGCACCATCGACTTCGCAGAGTCCGTCGATGCCGCAGCGCTCGCCGCTACCCTGCGCGCCAACGGCATCCTGGACGTGGAGCCGTACCGCAAGCTGGGTCGCAACCAACTGCGCATCGGCATGTTCCCGGCCATCGATCCGGCCGATATCGCCAAGCTGACCCAATGCATCGACTACGTCTTGGATGCGAAATAACGCATCTCACCCAACATGCCCCGCCGCCTCGCAGGCCGCGGGGCATTTTCACGTTATAGTTGAATGCATCACAGATATGTCCGCCGTCGATAGGCAAAAGGAGCGCCCTATTATGCGCGAGCTGTTCCCAGTTGACAGCGAGTCGACCGAAACCTCTTTGGTGCTGCGCACCGAAGACGGCGAAGAGTTTTTCCTCTCCATCACCGATGAGCTGCGCGAGGCCCTGCAGAGCGAGCAGGAGGAAACCCCCGAAGAGGAACCGGCGGCTCCGGCCATCAGCCTGGCCAAGCCCGCCAAGCCGGAACCGGTGGAAGAGACAAAGATCCGCCCGGCGGAGATCCAAAATCGCATCCGTGCCGGCGCCTCCGCGGCAGAGCTGGCGGAAGAAATGGGCGTGACCGAATCCCGCATCGAGCCCTTCGCCTACCCGGTCATGCTAGAGCGCAACCGCATCGCGGAGATTGCCAAGCAGGCCCACCCTGTCCGCGAGGACGGACCGGCCAAGCTCACTTTGTGGGAGGTTCTGGCCACCGCCTTTGCCGCCCGTGGACACTCGCTCTCCGAGTCCACCTGGGACGCCTACCGCCACCAGGGCGAGGCCTGGATCGTGCGTGTGACGTGGAAGGCCGGCCTGTCCGAGAACGAGGCCGAGTGGTACTTCAAGCAGTCCATGTCCTCGCCCGCCACGGTGGAAGCGCGCAACTCGGTGGCCGCGGACCTAACGGACCCGGATTTCGTGCAGCCGGTGCGCTCGCTAACCTCGCTGGGCAGCGGCCGCTATGACGAAGCTATCGACGGCGACCAGCCCAGCAACGTCACTGACCTCACCGCGCCGACCACCCCTCCGGAAGAGCCGGAGGAAGAGGAGTTCTTGCAGAATCCCTCGCCAGAAGAAAAGCCCACCAAGCGCCGCCGCAAGGCCGTCACCCCGCATTGGGAGGACGTGTTGCTCGGCGTTCGCTCCAATACCAAGCGCCCTAGGGACTAATCGTGGACATCTCTCACGCAGTACTTACTCTCTGGTACATCTCTCAGCCCAATGCGGAAGAGGTGTTGAAGACCGAGCCCAAGGCGGATCGCGGCTTTGGCCGGAAATTCCTCGCCCAGCTGGATCCGACCTTTCCGGTCACGCCGATTGGGCAATTCCCGCTCAACCGCTCCGCGCAGACGGATCCGAACGAGTACTACATCGGCGGCTACCCCGGCATCACCGTGGTGCAAACGGTCTGCGAGGGGGACTCGGTTCTCCTTTCCCAGCTGCCGGAAACGCTCCTTAATGCGGTGCCCGCCCAGCGCGTCATTGCGCTGGCGAGCAATGAGAAGGAAGGCTACGCCGGCTTCGCCCTGTGGGAGGGCGGCGATCTCAAGCGCTGCCTGTGCGCTACCCGCGAGCACCTCTACGAGGACACCGGCCTGCCCGAACCCTTTGAGGCGCCCTACTGGGCGGGCGAGAAATACGAGCCGCTGGGCGGAATCTCCCTACCTTTCGAGCCGCAGGGCATCATGGAAGCGGCACAGGAATACTGGCTCGACATCGAGGTCGGGCACGATGGCCCAGACCTAGACGTTGTGGGCTACGCGGTCGACGGCCGCCCAGAGCCAAAGATCGACCCGCCGAAGCCCAAGCGCACCGTGGGGGAACTAGCCGCGCAGTCGGCCAATAAGCTGGGCCTGAACGACTATGACGACTACGAGGACCATAGCGCCGAGCCGGAATCCACCGGCGAGGAAATCATCTCCACCGCCAAGCACTTGGGCTCGCTCATTGGCAATTGGAGCGCTCAGACGTTTAAGTCGCTCAAGGAGCGCTGGCGCTCATAAAAGGAAATGGCGGCGGCGGTAGCCACGTTGAGGGAATCGGTACCAGGGGCCATCGGTATGCGTGCGCGTATATCGGTGGCCTTCATTGCATGTTCGGTAAGGCCGGGGCCCTCCGCGCCGACGAGCATCGCCACCTTATCCAGGCCGTGCATGGCCTCGGCCAAGTGCACCGCTTGGGGGTTGGGGGTTAAGGAAATGAGGGTAAAGGAGGCGTCGGCAAGCGCCTGCAAGGAACGCTGCCAGGTAGTAAACCCGCCCTCTAAATGGGCAAAGGGCAAGCGCAGCACGTGCCCCATGGACACGCGCACCGAGCGCCGGTAGAGCGGGTCCGCCGCACCGGAGCCCAGCAGCACCGCATCCACGCCCATGCCGGCGGCATGGCGGAAGATGGCGCCGATATTTTCATGATCGCCCACGCCCTCGAGCACGGCGATAGTCTTGGCGGATTCCACAATCTCGCTCACCTCCGGCTCTGGGGCGCGGTCCGCGGCGGCGACCAGCCCGCGGTGCATATCGAAGCCGGCCACCTCCGCCAAGGTCTCGCGAGAGACCTCGTAGATGGGGCACTCGGGTTCGCCGTACTCGGAAATATAGGCCTCCACCTTCTTGGGAAAGCCCACGAGGCAGCGCATGGGAAACCGGGACTCGGCCAGCCGGGAGACCACCAGCGGGCCCTCAGCAATGACGAGACCCTCGCCGGACTTATCGGATTTGTTGAGGTTCCGAATATCGTCCAGGCGAGGGTCTGCGGGGTCAGTAATCAGCATGCCCTTAGGCTAGCCGATGGCATTGGAAATCGGATCCATGCCAAAGAAAATCACGAACAGGCCAGCCAAGAGCCACATGATCCAGTGCACGTCCTTGGCCTTACCGGCGAAGGTGGACATGAGCGCGAAGGAGATAAAGCCCATGCCGATGCCGTTGGCAATGGAATAGGTAAACGGCATGGTCACGATGGTGAGAAAGGCCGGGATGGCGATCTCCATCTTGGTCCAGCGGATCTCGGTCAGCTGCGCGGCCATCATTACGCCGACGATGACCAAAACCGGAGAGGCGGCCTCGATGGGCACGATTTCATAGAGCGGGGTCAAGAACATCGCGGCGAGGAACAGCACGCCGGTCATGAGGTTGGCCAGGCCCGTGCGGGCGCCATCGGCAATGCCGGCGGAGGAATCCGCAAAGACGGTATTGGAAGAAGCAGAGCCCAGGCCGCCGGCCACGGCGCCAAAGCCCTCGACGACGAGGGCCTTTTTCATATCGGGGAGGTTGCCGTCGGCGTCGACAAGCTTGCCTTGCTTGCCCAGGCCGGTCATGGTGCCCATCGCGTCAAAGAAGTTGGTCAGCAACAGGGTGAAAATCAGCAGGATGGTGGAGACCACGCCGATCTTGGTAAAGGCGCCCACCAGGTTCACATCGCCCACGATGGACAGATCCGGAATGCCGCCGAGCGCCTCCGGCTTCACGGGCGCGGCCATGCCCCAGTCCTCGGAGCCGGTAAACGCCTGGATAATAAACGCGATGACGGTGGTGAGCACGATGGCGATGAAAAGCCCGCCCGGCACGTTCCGGATGACCATGAAGGAGCAGATAATGAGGCCGATGACAAAGACCAGCGCCGGCCAGGTGGAAATCGAACCATTAATGCCCAGGCCCACCGGCACGGTGGTGTGCGCGGCGTCCGGCACGCGGGTGACAAAGCCGCCATCCACGAGGCCAATCATGGCGATGAACATGCCGATGCCCACGCCCATCGCCGCCTTCATGGACTGAGGGATGGCGTCAAAGACGGCGGTGCGGAAACCAGAGATGGCCAGCAGGACGATGATGATGCCCTCGATGACCACCAGGCCCATGGATTCCTGCCAGGTCAGCCCGCTGGTGGCGACCATGCTCACGCCCACGAAGGTATTCATGCCTAAGCCTGCGGCCATGGCGAAGGGATACTTGGCAATGGCGCCGAAGAGAATGGACATGACGCCGGCGACCAGCGCGGTGGCGGCGGCGACCTGTGGCACGCCCAGCGCGTAGCCTTCCGCGTCCTCGGTAGTACCGAGGATGAGCGGGTTCAAGAGGATGATATAGGCCATGGCGAAGAACGAGACCGTTCCCGCGCGTAGCTCGGTTCCAATGGAGGAACCACGTTCAGAGATATGGAAGTAGCGATCGAGAGTGACTTTCAACGCCTGCGCCTTTCACGTACAGCGAGTCTTACGCCATAAGTGTGCTGCCTTAATCCTCGATTTCAAAATCCTGGAAGATGGGCTTTTCATCATCGAAGGCCACTTCCGGGTTCTTTTCTTCCCGCACGCGCGTCTGCGAATGCGCGCCGCAGCCATAGCGCGAGTGCACCACCCGGCCGTCCGCCGAGTACTCATTGGCGCAGACGCCATAGTTGTCCATTAGCTGCACATAAAACGCGCAGGTGCGGCATTGCAGGCGCGCCTTGGCCGCCATATCCGTATTGGGCCCGAATTCGGTGCGCCAGCGCTTCTTGGCGTCTTCCAGGCCGGATTTAGACAAAGTTTCCCCGTCCAAGCGGGAATCATCCACGGCCGGTGGCATCAGGTCTCCGGGTCCAAGGTCGCCGGGCCGCACGCGGTCCTCATAGGGCACCCATTCCGGCGGCTGCAGGGCCTCCCCGCCCGGCACCAGCGCCACCTCATTGACGGTGACGTAGCGCGAGCCCTCCGCGCAGGCGAGCACCGCCTGCCATTCCCAGCCGGGGTAGCCAGGCATTTCTGCTTCAAATCGGTGGGTAGCAACGTTTCGGCCCATCCCGGCGACGCCGATATGCTTGCCGACGCCCCCTTCCCCCACCTCATCCAACGCCTCGCGCGCGATGCGCGCGGCGCGGGAATCGATCAACGGATTTGCTTTTCGCTTACTCACGCCCCTCATTATTCATTATGGAGCGCACCCGGTGGTACATATGGTGCATGTCGTTTCTTTCCCGCGCCGCCTGCATTCTCCTCCCCTGCACGCTCGTTGCCTGTTCCTCTACCCCAGCTGAACCCGAAGTAGAACACCTCTCCGTCGAGGTTCTCGGCACCGCTTCCCTGCCGCCCAATTCCTTTACGCAGGGCCTCGAAACCGATCCGGACGGCAACCTGCTCCTGGGCACCGGCCAATGGGGAGAATCCCGCCTGGAGCGCTTCTCCCCCGAAACCGGCGAAACCTTGGCCGAAACACGCCTGGATAGCCGCTACTTTGGCGAGGGCATCACCCAAGCCGGCGATTCCATCTGGCAGCTGACCTGGAAGTCCGGCCAAGCCCTGAAATACGACCACGACCTGCGCCAGGTAGATACCGCCACCTACTCGGGCGAGGGCTGGGGCCTGTGCAATACCGGCGAGGATCTCCTCATGTCCGATGGCTCCGCGACCCTGCGGCACATGGACCCGGAGACCTTCGCGGAGCGCTCCACTACCGACGTCACCCTGGAGGGAAAGCCCCTCGAAGACATCAATGAGCTCGAGTGCGTGGGCGATGCCGTCTACGCCAATGTGTGGATGGATGACAACATCTACCGCATCGATCCGTCTACCGGCCGCGTGACCGCCGTAATCTCCACCGACGCGATTGATAAGTCCCGCTACACCGACCCCGATGATGTCCTCAACGGCATCGCGCACATCAAAAATAATGAGTTTTGGCTTACCGGCAAGCGGTGGGAAGAACTCTTCCACGTTCGAGTAAGGTAAAGGCCCATGGCAACCCGTAAGGAAGCAAGGAAAAAGTCGCTGCTGCAGATCTTGGCCCTCATCGTGGTCGTGGCGGTCATCGTCGCCGCCGTAGTGATCTTCCAAAACTGGTGGAACCAGCGCCCGGGTCCCGATCCCCGCGACATCAAGGTCACCGCCTCCGTGGGCGATAAGTCCATCGACGTCGCCCCGTACATTGCATGCGAGCCCGGCAACGAGTGCCCAGAAGGCGAGGTCCCGAACCTCACCGTGGGCGATGATGACACCCTCAAGCTCGATATCCCCGAAGAAATCTCCGACCACGAGTGGAAGATTCTTTCCATCTACGATGACCCCGCCGCCAACGATGAAACCGCGCACGGCGCAAACGAGACCACCGAGGTTTCGATCCCCGGCTCGGTAGAACCTATCAAGGCCTCTACCGGCAAGCACCCCCGCCTCAAGGTGGTGGAGATTTCCTCCATGATGATCGGCACCGATGACAACGGTGACGAAACCCCCTTGGCCACCGTGTGGTCACTTACCACGATGACCGATAAAGAACGAGAAGCCTCCGCGGAGGAATCCACGAAGGCTTCTGATTAGCTATCCAAATCCTTCGCGATTGCGCGGAGGATTTCTGCTACCTGGCGCCCAGTCTTGCGCTCTGGGTAGCGACCGGAATTGAGCACCGGCTGAATCTGCGACTCCAGCAAGGTCATCACGTCAGAGACCATGCTGCCGAGTTCTTCCGGCTTGCGGGCCGGGGTGCGGCGACGCGGCTTATCCAATACCTTGACCCGCAGCGCCTGCGGACCGCGGCGCCCGGCCGCGAAATCGAAGTCGATGCGCTGGCCGGGGAACAGCTCCTCTACTCCCTTGGGCAGCACGTTGCGGCCAACATAGACGTCTTCATCGCCCGGGTTGCTGACGAAACCGAAACCTTTCTCGGCGTCATACCACTTCACTTTGCCAATAGGCATAGGTACCCACCTCTTCTCTAGGGGAAAATCTTTATTTTAGCCGCCTGGTCAAAACAACAGAAGTCGCGCACTCTGCCGCGACACACCCGCGTTACATGACATAGATCACATGGTGTCGCCCACCTGCGAAAATGCCCCCTCACTCACCACATTTGTCCCATTTCTTTCCCGTTTAGTGCCCATAACGTGACACTTTCGTTATAAACCGCTACGCTGTCCTCCAGACACTTAAGAGCCGTTAAGAAAGTTGCCCTCGCCCGCCCTTTCTTTTTGGTACATATTCTTTGCACTTAATGCGGGCATACAGAGAGGACTAACTACATGGGACGCCACTCCGCTAAGAACCGTATGGCCGCTAAGTTCACCGCCGGCACCGTCGCCTTCGGCGCCGCCGCTGCCATCATGGCACCGACCGCATCCGCTGCCCCAGATTCCGACTGGGATCGCCTGGCACAGTGCGAGGCCGGCGGCAACTGGCACATCAACACTGGCAACGGCTACCAGGGCGGACTGCAGTTCAACCCGCAGACCTGGCAGGCCAATGGCGGCGGCCAGTTCGCTGCTACCGCTGACCAGGCTACCCGCGAGCAGCAGATTGTCGTCGCTGAGCGCGTGCTTGCTTCCCAGGGCTGGGGCGCATGGCCGGCTTGCTCCGCTTCCCTCGGCCTGAACTCCGCTCCTACCCAGCGCACCGCTCCGTCCGCTGCCCCTAAGGCTCCGGCCCAGGCACCGGCCCCGGTCAAGCAGGCTGCCGCTCAGAAGTCCGACGAGCTGGCTGTTGATGCTCTGTACAACACCATCAAGAATGCCGCTAACTCCTACGGCCTGGCACTGCCTGCACAGTTCACCGAGCTGTACAAGGCTAACCGCCACGACTTCAACAACTTCTACTCTGCCAACCGCAACATCATCGACCCGATTGCGCAGATGATTGAGAACATCACCCGCTAAGACATAGCGATAAAGGGCCCATTGCAATAGCAATGGGCCCTTTTTGTATGAAAGAAAAATCCCCGCACCAAGGCGGGGACATACTCTAGCGATTGATGCGAGTATAAGGGTGAACGTAGTTCAGCTTCTCTGCCGGCATCGGCAAGATCAGATCATCGCCGTAGGGGCTGGATGCACCAGCAAAAGGCGCAGAGATTTCGGTGATTGCGTGCTCGCGATTTTCGTTCTTCGGCCAAGCCGGGGAAACGTGACCCTTCTTCTCATTCGACATAGCCCTTATTATTTCAAACCTTGCGCAAAAACGTAACTCAAACGATAACTAAACTGGGGTGACATCATGACTCAGTCTTCCCACCTCCCGCATTTCCGCACGTGGCTAGCCTCCCTTGAGGAAGAAGAGCTCGCCACCATCCTCCGCAACCGGCCGGATGTGCTCAATCCGCTACCCCCGAGCATCGCCGCGCTGGCTACCCGCCTGCTATTGCGCACCTCCATCGCGCGGGCACTCATGAACTGCACTGCACGGCAGCTTGCGGAAATTGAAGACATCGCGCGCCGCGGAGGGGAACTCGAAGAGGTAGAAGACCTTAATCCGGATATCACCCGCCAGCTCAAGGAACGCGGCCTGGCCTACGGCAACATCCTCATCCCGCCCGAGGTCATGCCTGCCCTTCCCACGGGCTGGTCCCTCCTCGACCAGGTCCAGGTCAGCTCGGAGGACATCACCGAGCTGCCGGACGAAGAACGGAAGGTCCTCGAGACCCTGTCGCGTTCCAATGGCCTCGGCACCACGCGAGATGCGGCCATTGATGCGGATCCGGGCCGGCCGATTCCGCGGCTCATCGCCAAGCAGCTGCTCCAGCGCGTGGACGCCACCACCGTCCGCCTGCCGCGCGCCGTGCACCTTGCGCTCAACGGCAAGCCCACCGCCCCAATCCCAGTAGAAGGGATCACCGAATCCCCCGCCCCGGATTCCAAGGCCGATGATGCCGGTACCGCGGCCGGCCTTTCCGCCGTGCGCGGCATGCAGCGCGTCATTGACGCCCTAGGCGCGCGGCCGATAGAACTGCTCAAGGACAAGACCGTCGGCGTTCGCCAGCTCACCAACCTGAGCAAAACCCTCACCATCGATGAAGGAGAGCTGCGTCGCCTCATCGGCCTGGGCATGACCGCCCGCCTGCTCAGCCGCGGCGAGCCGAAAAACTTCGAGGGCAATTTCCTCGCGCCAACGGAGCTCGCCCAGGATTGGCTCGACGCGAGCCTCGCCGAAAAGTGGCAGCTTCTGCTCGAGGCTTGGACTTCCTCCCCATGGACCAAGGAAGGCCGCACGCTAGCGCACACCAATGACCGACTGCCGGAATTTAGGCAAAAGGTCCTGCAGGTCTACCTGCGCGGGGCGAAGCCCACCTTCGAAGAATCCCTGCGCTTCCATTTCCCGCTCTTTGCCACGCATACCTCGGACGAGACCATCGCCGAACTCCGCGCGGAAGCCGAGTGGATAGGCGCGATCGCGCTTGAGCGCCCCACCAGCGTGCTTATCGACGCCCCCGAAGCCGCCGCCCGCCTCACCCCCGACACGGTCGATTACTTCCTCATCCAAGCGGATATGACCGTCCTGGTTCCCGGCCCGCTCGATCCGGAGACCCACCAGCGGCTCGAATCCGTCGCCGACCTCGAATCCCCCGGCCTGGCCAGCGTCTACCGCATCTCGGACGCTTCCCTACGCCGCGGCCTGGATCGCGGCATGACCGGGGAGGAAATCCAGGCATTCTTCGCCGCCCACGGGGAGGTACCGCAGACGCTGGAGTTCCACATCGGGGACGTCGCCAAGCGCCATGGCACCCTGCGCTCCGGCCCGGCGCTATCCTACCTGCGCAGCGAGGACCCGGCCCTCCTCCAGATCGCGCTCAAAGCCGCGCCCTTGCGCCTGCTCGCGCCCACCGTCGCGGTGTCCCAATTACCCGTGCACGACCTGCTTGAGCGCCTGCGCGACCACGGACTCTCCCCCGCGGCCGAGGACGAAAGCGGTGCCAGCCTCACCGTCGCGCCCGAACCGGCTACCCTGCCGACGCCCACCGCCCGCCGAGCCACCGCTTCCCCGGACATCGCGAAGGCCATGCGCACCCTGCGCGACGACGCCGCGCCTTCCACGCCCAGCCTCGATATAGTCCACGCCGCCGCGCGCACTGCCCGGCCGATCACCATCGGCTATGCGGACAAAAACGGCAACGAAAAGAAACGCACCGTCACCCCGCTGACCGTGGCGGGCGGGCAAATCGACGCTCGCGCGGCCGATGGCTCTACCATCCGGTTTCCCTTGCACCGGATCACCTCCGTTACGCTGGAGCCATGAATGGACCATTGATTGTGCAGTCGGATAAGACCGTCCTGCTCGAGGTGGATCACGCCCAAGCCGCCGAGGCCCGCGCCGCGCTCGCTCCCTTTGCGGAGCTCGAGCGCGCCCCCGAGCACGTGCACACCTACCGCATCACCCCGCTCGCGTTGTGGAATGCCCGCGCGGCCGGGCACGACGCCGAGCAGGTCGTCGACGTCCTAGAAAACTACTCCCGCTTCCCAGTCCCCCAAGCCCTGCTTGTCGACGTCGCCGAAACCATGTCCCGCTACGGCCGCGTCCGCCTCCACGCCCACCCGGCCCACGGCCTCATCCTCGAGTCCGATGAGCCGCCCATCCTGGAAGAACTTACCCGCGGCGCTACCGGAAAACTCCTCGGGGCTCGCATCGACGAGAACTCTATCGCCGTCCCGCCCTCCGAGCGCGGCCGCCTTAAACAAGCCCTCCTCAAGGCCGGCTGGCCGGCAGAAGATCTCGCCGGCTACGTCGATGGCGAATCCCACCCCATCGCCCTCAATCACGACGGCTGGCAGCTGCGTGACTACCAGCAGTACGCCACCGAGGCCTTCTGGTCCGGGGGCTCCGGCGTCGTCGTACTCCCATGCGGCGCTGGCAAAACCATCGTCGGCGCCGCTGCGATGGCCAAGGCGGAATCCACCACGCTCATCCTGGTCACCAATACCGTCGCCGGCCGCCAATGGCGCGACGAGCTCCTGCGCCGCACCACCCTGACCGAAAACGAAATCGGCGAATACTCCGGCGAAAAGAAGGAAATCAAGCCCATCACCATCGCCACCTATCAGGTGGTCACGCGCAAAACTAAGGGCGAATACCGCGCCCTCGAGCTCTTCGATTCCCGCGACTGGGGCCTCATCATCTACGACGAGGTGCACCTCCTTCCCGCCCCGGTATTCCGGATGACGTCGGACCTTCAATCGCGGCGTCGACTAGGGCTTACCGCTACCCTCGTGCGCGAGGATGGCCGCGAGGGCGACGTCTTCTCCCTCATCGGACCCAAGCGCTACGACGCCCCGTGGAAAGAACTCGAGATGGCCGGCTATATCGCCACCGCCGAATGCATCGAGGTCCGCGTGGATATGGACGCCGAGGAACGTATGCTGTACGCCACCGCCCAACCTCGCGACCGCTACCGCATCGCCGCCCAAGCCGCCGCCAAACTCCGGGCGGTGGATAAGATCCTGGCGCGCCACCCACAGCAGGCGCTCATCATCGGCGGTTATGTCGACCAGCTCAAAGAGCTCGGCGCGCATCTCGACGCCCCCGTTATCGACGGCTCCACCTCCACCGCCAAACGCGAGCGCCTCTTCCAACAATTCCGCGAGGGCACACTTCCTGTTCTCGTAGTGTCCAAGGTGGCCAATTTCTCCATCGACCTTCCCGAGGCAGCCCTAGCCATCCAGGTCTCCGGCACCTTCGGCTCCCGCCAAGAAGAGGCCCAACGCCTCGGCCGGCTGCTGCGCCCCAAGGAAGAAGAAGCCCTCTTCTATTCGCTGGTCACCCGCGATAGCCTCGATGCGGACTACGCCGTGCACCGCCAACGCTTCCTCGCCGAGCAGGGATATGCCTACCGGCTTATCGACGCACTAGACTTGGAACAATGAAAATCTTCAAGTTCGACGTAGACGAGTCCTTTGCCAAGGCCAATAACGAGCTCTTGCGCGATTCCAACCGCCTTCGCATCTCCGGCCTCGTGCTGGGCATCCTGCTCATCATCGGCGGCGCGGCCATCTGGTGGGGATTTTCCTGGGGCATTACCATCGGCCTCGGCATGATCCTTTTCGGAATCATGGTGGCCATCGTCGGCTTCGCCGCCGCCCGGAAGGTTGGCACCGCCCAGCAACTCTATGACTCCTATCCCCTTGCTCCTGCTGTCATCGCTGAGGTCAACGAGCGCGACATGGTCCTGCTCGCCCTAGTCAACACCAACGTGGATCCTTCCTTGCCTCCCCGCTGGGCTGCTTGCCTGCGCACCGTGACTGCCATTCCCGGCACTCAGCGAACCGTGGGCACCAAGGTTCCCGTTGCCGCTGTGTCCGGCCGCGCGGACAACAACCACTGGCAGCAAATCACCCCTATGCCCATCGCATGGGGCACCCCTGACGCCGAAACCGTCACCATTGCCCGAAAGTCCATCCCCCAGGAGGAATGGCAGCGTCTCGAGCGCGCCCGCAAGCGCCTTTCCGACGTAAAAGCTACGAAGTTCGACCTCCTAGTTCTCTAGGGCTCCACAAACCTTTCTGGATAAAGCATTACTTCTAGGAGCGGGTCCGGCCACTTGTTGAGAACTATCTGGGCGACCTCTTCCTCCCTTTCGGGGAAATGATCCCTCGCTAGTTCCACCCAGAATTGCCCGCAAGACCGCGCCTGCCAAT
The DNA here is from genome assembly GCF_030229345.1 of Corynebacterium tuberculostearicum. Taxonomy (GTDB): domain Bacteria; phylum Actinomycetota; class Actinomycetes; order Mycobacteriales; family Mycobacteriaceae; genus Corynebacterium; species Corynebacterium tuberculostearicum_G. The sequence continues at coordinate 55,908 of NZ_JASPGP010000014.1, forward strand.
CTGGATCAGATTCAGTTCCACGCTTCGCGTACTCCCACGCAGCGTCATTCTCACCGATTTCTTCTAAGGCTTTAGCTGCCTCTTCGAAATAAACCGCGTAGCTACCCTCAGCCAAGTGTGTACGAATAATTGCTTCGACATCTTGATCTAAAACCGCAAAGCGCTTCTCCATATACTTACGGCGGATAACATCTGCGTTTTCCGCCCAAGCGCGCACCTGAGCCAGGCCGTCTTCTCCGAGGACCGTTGAATATGCAACAGGGTCAAGATCGAAGTAATCAACCTCGTTGCTCTCATGGAAATCAATGAACCACTCGGCCAGCTCCATTGGCGCAGGCTTGGCGCGCTGTGCGCTCTTAGCATGGAGCTCGATAAGCTCTTCAACAACCTCACTTAACATGCCAAGTGAGTCATCCGCATTGACTATCACATCTACGGCAATCTCCAGCGCTTCTTGCACAACCGAGAATACTTGGGCTGGATCCTCCGAAGGGTCCTCCACGGCAAAATCGAGCACGCCAATTCCATCTTGCATTTTCAGTGCACGTCTAGCTGCCCGGTCCTCATCAAGAAAGGATCGGGTCCTACTCTGAAAAAATGGCAAGGCGATGGCAGCCAGTGAGCTCATCAGTTCGGCCTCCTCGGTAGGCTGTCAGCCCATTTTAACGGCGTCCCCTACCCTTTGGAGGTCTTCCTTTCTGTTCGTTGTTGTTGGTGTGTGAGGTATTGGGCCCAGGTGTGGTTCCAGTGTGCTTGGGAGGTAGCTAGTGGTCCGGTGGGGTGGTCTAGTTGGTAGGTGCCGTCGTGGTGTAGCCAGGCGATGGTGCCGGTGATGGGGTCGAGGATGTAGTGGATTCTGCGGTCGGTTTTGATGTTGTGGTGATGCTGGCAGAGGTTTACTAAATTATCTGGGCCGGTAGGCCCGCCGAGGTGGTATTCGATGCGGTGGTCGAGTTGGCACCTAGTGGCGGGGACGGTGCAGCCGGGCCAGCGGCAGGTAGCGTCTCTGCCTTGGGTGTAGGCACGGATGTCGGTGCTGGGGGTATAGGAGTCTATCTCGTCGGCGTTGAGCCTACGGATGAAGGTGTTGTCTGTGGGGGCGTGGTTGAGGTTTATCCATCCGGCACCGGGGTGATAGACGAGGTTGGCTTTCTCGTTGGTGGTGAACGTGTTGATGGCAACGCTGGTGTGGGTGTCTTCCAAGATGAGGTCGATGAGTGCTTGTGCTGCGGTGGTGGTGGTCTGGTTGGTGTAGGCGTCGATGTGGCGGGCGATGATGGTGGCGGTAGCACTATCGCACGTCAACGATAGTGTGGTGGTGTTATCCGGGTTGTAGTTGATGCGCAGTCGTGGTTCGGGTTGTTGTTCTTTGTCTTCGGGGCGCAGGTGGGTGTCGATGAAGGTGCGGATAAACCGGCGCAGGTCGGCGTCGGTGGGGACTGTTAGGTTGGGTGTGGTGGGGGTGAGGAAGTCTGCGAGTGCGGCGTCGATGGCTTCGAGGTGGTCTGGATTGTTGTCTAGGCGGTTGAGTTCACGGTCGATGATGCGCAGTTTGGTCAGGTCGAGTATCCAATGCTGGCCTTGCACTTCGGTGACCAGGGGTAGTTGGCGCATGCGGAAGTGAGCGCGCAGGAAGCCTAGAAGTTTGTGGTAGGAGATGCCGAGGTCTTTGGCGAGGCTGGTGAGGCTCAGGTCAACATCCTCGTCTAGTTGGGGGAGGATGGCGCGGTAGAGGAACCAGGAGGTTTTGCGTGTGTAGGTGCCGGCTTTGCCGATGTGGTTGCCGGGAGCGTTCGTGGTGTAAAACGCCTCCGGCACATCACCATCGTCTAGGGGACCGGTATCGGGGTGATCGGAAATGAGGAGGGTGTCTGGGTAGTCGAGGGAAACATCTGGTTCGGGTGGGGCAAGCGTGGCAGTCATGGACGGGGCACTCCAGAAGAGAAGAACAGAATTCGTATATGTTTTCTAACGGGTGCCTTCATAGTATCCCGGTTGGTGGACATGTGCCTCGTGTGGGGGTGTTTATGTTCGAATAGGATGCCCTAAATCCGCAGGGATCCCCAGAGTCGCACCACAACCAGCACCGGGGGTAAAAGCAAAGGTTTAGGGTTGGGCGGCGTCGGCAAGCTGGTTGCTAATTTCAGGGCAGTCAGCAAATTTCCGTTGTAGGCGACCTAAGAAGTCCTCAAATGCAGCCGGCTCAGCTGCTTTCTGAACTTTCCCGAGCAACCCATACGCTTGGTCGCGACCATAGACATCTTGTGTTTCCAGCTTGTCCTCAATGAGTTGCATGAGAACGGGAATGGTTTCGACCGGCAGGTGCGGAAGAAGTAGTTCTGCCACATTGCGTTGGAGTCCGGCGTCCGAGGCTGTCGCCCATGCTCGTTGCGGATCGCGTAGGCACTGATACTGAAACATTGCAAGATCCCAGGGCTTATCGCGCAGCCGAGCCTCGATGTGCTCCACTGCGCTATCCCCCACCGCCGCAAAAAGACCTTTCGCTGTCGAAAGCCATGGAAACGCGTCGAAAACTCGCTCATTGACGTAAGGGCTGCGGTGAGGAAAGTGGACGTCGGTAATCGCGGCCCAACCACCAGCAATGTTGAACGTTTCCTCAGCGGGGAGGATTCGCATCGCTTCTTCCGAGTACGTGTAAGCAAGGTCGAACCGGCCGATCTCCGAAAGCCCGCTAATGAGCTGCTCGTATCCGTCCGTGTGGGTACGAAATACCTCCTCGACAGAACCGGAAAGCACCGCTAACCGACGACCGACATACTCACCCTGCGCACGCTCGCGCAGCTCTTTGAGGCCTTCAGCTCCTAAAGCCTCCGCGTACTGTACGGGGTCGATATCAACCTGCTCCGCATACGGCGACTCGAGAACCCCCAAAAGCGTCTCGGCCAAGCGCAGACCGTCAACCTGGGCCAATTGGGCGGCCTGAGGTAGTTCCTGGGCCAAACGCCCCGCGCACCAGATCACGGACCCAACTGGATCGTTAACCAGCGGCAACTGTAGCAGAACCTCTTCTAGCGCCCGTTGCGCGACCGGGAGGACATCGCAAGGCTCTATTGACTTGACGCCTTCGCTAGTCAGGCGTTGAGGCTCATCAATTGCCACATTCAAAAGCACACCCGCCTGCCACACCTGGTCGGCATACGCCCGTGAATCTTCGGGGTCAGTCAGATTCAAACCTGAGGGGTTTACAAGGGTTTTGGTTGCTTCGTCAAGCGTCTGCACTACTTCTGGCATTCCTTGAGATCCGCGAGAAACTCCTTCAGCGTTTCCGTGAGCTCCCATATTTGGTTACGCTCCTCCTCAAACATGCGGTCAACGAGAAAATCCACGCCGACCAAATCATCCGGATGCAAGCTATCCAAATAAGCCAGGAGCTTATCGACGCCTTCAAGTCCAAGAATTCCTTGTTCTACCTGGTCCGCCACATGAGAAATTTGCTTTTGGTCCATGGTGAGGAGAATAGCAAAACATGAAAAAGAAGGAGACGGTGGTTTGCCGTCTCCTTCTTTTTGTTTCTGTATTTTGTTGTGTTTGTTGTTTGGTGTCGGCGGTGACTTACTCTCCCACAACCTCCCGGTTGCAGTACCATCAGCG
>NZ_JASPGP010000015.1:0-49020 GCF_030229345.1 Corynebacterium tuberculostearicum
AGAATCCGGAACCCATTTCGACTCCACACAATCACCTAACCCATGTCAGGTGTTTCCACGACCACTAGAAATCAAGCATTAGTAAAGCTTCTGTTCTTGCTTCTGCCGGAGCACTCCCTCGGCGTTCTTGCCCTCTCACGTCTTTTCTCATCTCCGATTCCTTCGCGCTCACCAGCGGAACACTATTGTCTTGGCGGTCGCTTTCCCATGAGCGCCAAGGGAGCGGGTTAAGAATTAGCGCGCTTACTCGATATGTCCAATCGTGTCGCGGATGCTTGTCACTCAAACCCGGGAGCAATGAAAAGCACTAACGTCGGTATTCACGAGCCCAGAATGGTTCCATATCGAGTCACACGTGTCCTTGATCCTGTGGAGGTGTTGGTCTGCCGGTTGCTAACCATCAGGAGCTTCCAAGTTGCCAACAAGCCCGGGAAACTCAAACAAACCTGCCAACGGTCAAATATTAAGAACCAGTGAGATTCGACCCGCCGGAAGAATCGGAGTCGCCTTCTTCATGAGCGATGTCGCCACCGGAGGAATTCATCCAGGAGCGTACGACCTTCTCCGCGCTGGAGTCGTCGTTTTCTACCTCTTCGACCATGTCAGAGAGGTCTTTTTGGGTAATGAACTTAGTCAGCGAGGCCACAGCCTGGCGCTCCTCACGGTCGAAAAGATCGTCTTGAAAGAGCACCACAAAATTCTCTGGCAATTCGGGCTCGGCATCCTCGCAGCCGCTAGCACCGGAAGGCTCGACCGTGGTGGTATCCGTGGGCAAGCTCGACATGAGCGCAATGTGGGTGCGGGCCAGGTAGTCCTCCCCGCCGGGCTCGGAAGCTTTCTGTGCCTTCTTGTAATCCTTAGAAATCGCCCGCGCCTCACCGGGGTTGAGGATATTGAGGAACGCGCCGGTGCAGCCTACATAGAAATTGCCGCCCGGATTCATGGAACGCCCACCCTTGGTGTCTTGGAAGATGTCTTCCTTAACAATAGACGCCTCGCGGCCCTGCCCCATCAGCTCCTGGCGGAAGATTTCCGCAAGGACAAGCTGGTCGGTCTCATTGGTATCCACCAAAATGCCAATGGGCTCGCTCTGGGGACTCTCGGCAAAGGGATTGGTATCGAACTGGGAAGAGCAGCCGGAAAGCAGCGTTGCGGACAGCACCACACCGACAATGGCGCGGGCGGGACGGGCAAAGCTGCGCATAGCGATACTCTTCTCCTTTTGGTTAGCGGCGCGTGAGCGTCTAGCTGATTCTACACCGAGGGTGTGTTTACCTCCTGTTGCGGCGTGACTAAGATGGCAAGAGTTATGTCTAGCGTTATTACTGAATCCGCCGTACGCGAGGCACTCTCCCGCGTCGAAGACCCCGAAATCGGCCGCCCCATCACCGAGCTCAACATGGTGAAGTCCGTTACCGTCACCGGTAATGACGTGGCCGTGGAAATTTACCTCACCATCGCTGGCTGCCCCATGAAGTCCACCATCGAGTCCAATACCCGCGCTGCGGTAGAGGATATCGAGGGCGTTGGAAACGTCACGGTGACGATGGAAGCCATGAGCGATGAGCAGCGTCGCGAGCTCAAGAAGAAGCTCCGCGGCGGCCAGGCCGAGCCGGAAATCCCATTTGCAAAGCCGGATTCCACCACTCGCGTTTTCGCGGTGGCCTCCGGCAAGGGCGGCGTAGGCAAATCCTCCATGACCGTCAACCTTGCCGCGGCATTGGTCCAGAAGGGCCTCAAGGTTGGCATCGTGGACGCCGATATCTACGGCCACTCCGTTCCTAACCTTCTGGGCTGCACCGACGGACCGACCGTGCTCGATGATGAGATGCTGCTGCCACCAATCTCTCATGGCATCAAGCACATTTCCATCGGACAGTTTGTGGAGGGCAATGCCCCGGTGGTCTGGCGCGGGCCCATGCTCCACCGCGCCCTTCAGCAATTCCTGGCTGACGTTTTCTGGGGCGACCTCGACGTCCTCCTCTTGGACCTGCCTCCGGGCACTGGCGACGTCGCCTTGTCCGTAGCCCAGCTCATCCCTAACGCAGAGCTGCTCATTGTCACCACTCCGCAGGCCGCGGCGGCCGAGGTGGCAGAGCGTGCCGGTTCCATCTCCCAGCAGACCCGCCAGCGCGTGGCCGGCGTAATTGAGAACATGGGCGCCATGGTGATGCCGGATGGCTCCACCATGGATGTCTTTGGCTCCGGCGGCGGACAGATTGTGGCCGATCGCCTAGGCGTCATCTTGGGCCACGAGGTGCCGCTGCTGGCCTCCGTACCGTTGGATCCCACTTTGCGCAGCGGTGGCGATGCCGGCACGCCGATTGTTCTCGATTCCCCCGAGTCCCCTGCCGCCCAACAGATCCAGGCGGTGGCCGATAAGCTGGCCATCCGCTCCGATTCCCTGGTGGGTAAAAACCTCAACTTGGGCGTGAACTAGCGCCCTAGGTTACATCGCCCCACAAGCCGCCGCCGGTGGATTCTTCCCCACTGCGTGGCGGCTTTTTCTCGGACGCGGGCTGCTCCATCGGCTGGGAGGCTTGGGGATGTTGCTGGGGCTCTGGCTTCGGCTGCTCGGCATAGATCTGGGAGTAGTCGAAGCTGGGGCGCTGCTGCTGCGGTTGGGACTGCGGCTGCTCCTCCGGCTCCTGTGGCGCGGTAGCGGTCTTGACGTTTTCTGCCATTTTCTTGGGGTTGAAATCGTCCCAGGCGGAATCGTCGCCGTCGAAAAGCGCCTTAGTAATAGCACCCTTCGGGCCGAGGCGCGTCCACTGTGCAGCTTGGGTGAGCGGGCCGCGGATATCATCGAATTCCGAGGTAATCGAGCCCATCTCGCCGTTGAGTTCCGCTTTGGCGTTATTGATGGCCTTGCGCGCCGCGTAGATGGCCGCGCGCACGTCCTTAATCACCTCGGGCATGCGCTCCGGGCCGATGACGATGATGCCCAAAACCACGATGACGAAAATCTCGGGCCAACCAATGGAAGAAAACACGGTTAAATACTAGTCCCTCACTCTTAGCCGCGCTGATTGTGCTTGATTGCGCGAACCATCATCTCCACCTTGTCCAAGAAATCCTGCTGCGGCCGGTGCACGGGCGTTGCCGCATCCGGTCCGGGCGCAACCTCTTCGGTGGCAATGCCCGCGAGCTTTGCCAGCAGGGATTGCGGCGCCTTGACCTTAGCGGAATCCGCGCAGTGGCGAACCCACTCTGAGGCATGGCGCTGCTGGTGCACATCCGCGCGGCACTCGGCGCAGTGCACCAGGTGGATGCGGACGCGGTGCATGAATTTCGGCTCCATCTCCCCGTCTACGAAGGCAACGACAGCCTCTGGGCCAAGGTGCCCGATGGTATCGCTGCGCCGCGCCTTAGCTTTCGCCTTATCGCGGGCCTTGGCCTGGGCGGCATCGAATCCGCCGCGCACGCTCAACGTGGATACGGTCCGGCGTCCTCGCAGCGAGTCCATCGACACCCTCCTCCACTAGTTGCTTGGCCTTCAGTGACACGGAAAGTCCCCGCCGGCGGCGGGGACTATGCAGTTTCTTTAGAGTTTAGCGCGCGATGGTTTAACGCGTGCGCAGCAGGATGCGGGTTTCCGCATTGGTTTGCGCTTCTTTTTCGAGCGCCGCACGCAGCTGCGAGCGGCCACGGTGAATGCGGGAGCGCACCGTACCCATCTTGACTCCGAGTGTCTCTGCAATCTCGTCATAGCTCATACCTACGACATCACATAGCACCACGGCCACGCGGAAATCGGGAGCCAGGCCATCGAGCGCGGATTGCAACGCCGGGTCCAGGTTGGCCACGGTATAGGCCTGCTCCGGGGTCATATCCGTGCCGGGCACGCGCTCATAATCCTCCGGCAGGGCCTCCATACGGATCTTGGAGCGATGGCGGACCATATCCAAGAAGAGGTTGGTGGTAATGCGGTGCAACCAGCCTTCAAACGTACCGGCCTGGTATTTATCCAGGGAACGGAAGACACGCATGAAGGTTTCCTGGGTCAGGTCCTCTGCATCGTGCTGGTTGCCGGAGAGGCGATACGCCAAGCGGTAGACGCCATCGGCGTGTTCGGCCACGAGGTCACCCCAGGCTGGCATGTCGGCTTCGCCGGCATCGAACGCCGCGGTACCGGTCAACTCCGCCTCAGGGGTGGCGGGCTGAAGGGATTCGGCATCGCGCTTCGTTGTTGTCATGCATGTCATCTTTCTATACTTCAAGGTGAAACTCCAGCCACAGTGCTGATAATTTCCTGTGAGTCCGTCACATTATCCCCACCCACCACAACCTCGCTGGCTAGGCGCGTTTTTGCCACATCGGCAGCCACTTTTCCCTATGGTTTATTACGTGACTACTACCGCATATGAAGCACTGCGTTCTTATATCGAGACCACCAGCGAGCCCTCCGCTGCCCTGCGTGGCGCGCGCGACCACGCCGAAGAGTACGGTCTGCCCGTTCCAGATGAATCAACGGGCCAGCTGCTCACCACGCTGACGGCCGCCTCGGCCGGCTCTACCGAACGCCCCCAGTCCGTGGCGATCACCCCGGCCGCCAATGTGGTAGGCCTCTACCTGCTTGCCGGCATGCCCGATAATGGCATCTTGACCTGCATCGACCCCGAGGCTGAACACCAGCGCAGCGCCAAGACCGCCTTCCGCGAGGCGGGCTATGCGCCCTCGCGCGGCCGCTTCCTGCCGTCCCGCCCACTCGAGGTCATGGGCCGTCTGGCTAATGACGCCTACCAGGTCATCTACGCCGACGTCGCCGCGCTCGAGCTCCCCGCCATCATCAAGGCCGCGTGGCCACTGCTGCACCAGGGCGGCACCCTGGTCTTGGCTAATTCTTTGCTCGATGGCACGCTTGCCGACGTCTCCCGGACCGACCGCGACACCGCCGCCGCCCGCGAAGCAGACGAGTACCTGCGCGAGCTCGAGGGCGCGAACGTCACCCGCTTGCCGCTGGGGTCCGGGCTCACCCTCGTAACGAAGCTCTAAACCTTCTGGTTTTTGCCGACGACGACCACGCCGCCGTCAGAAACCTTGAAGCGCTCCTCATCGCGCTCGCGGTCCACGCCGATAATTGCGCCATCGCTGACGACGACGTTCTTATCGAGAATCGCGCGGCGCACCACGGCACCCCGTCCGATGCGCACGCCTGGCAGGATGACCGATCCTTCGACCGTGGCGCCATCGGCCACGTGGACGTCAGACGCTAGCACGGAATTGCGCACCGTGCCGCCGGAGACGATGCAGCCCGGCGCCACCATCGAGGACTGCGCGATGCCATTTTGCACGAACTTCGCCGGCGGGAAATTGGAATCATCCGTGGAGTGAATCGGCCAATTCCGGTTATAGAGGTTGAAGATCGGGTGCACCGAAATCATGTCCATGTGCGCTTCATAGAAGGAATCGATGGTGCCCACGTCGCGCCAGTAGCCGTGATCGCGCTCGGTAGATCCCGGCACCTCATTGGCCATGAAGTCATAGACATGCGCCTGCCCGCGCTCCACAAAGTACGGAATAATATCGCCACCCATATCGTGGGCGGAGTCCTCGTTCTTTTCGTCCTCCAAGAGGGCGTCAATAAGCGCCTGCGCCGTAAAGACATAGTTGCCCATCGAGGCATAGCTCATATCCGGGTCATCCGGAGTGGCCGGTGGGTCCGCAGGCTTTTCCACGAACTCCGTGATGGTTCCCATGCCATCGGCCTGGATGCAACCAAAGGCCGTTGCCTCCGCGCGCGGCACGCGAATGCCGGCCACCGAACAATCCAGTCCCGCGGCGATGTGTTCTTCTACCATCTGCGCCGGATCCATGCGGTAAACGTGGTCCGCGCCGAAGACAATGACATAGTCCGGATTTTCGTCATAGATGAGGTTGAGCGACTGCACAATGGCATCCGCCGAGCCGTTGTACCAACGCTTACCGCGGCGCTGCTGGGCAGGCACCGAAGCAATGTATTGCGGCGTCGGCCCCGCCAAATTCCATGCCTGGGAAATGTGGCGGTCCAGGGAGTGGGACTTGTACTGGGTCAGCACCGCAATCTTGAGGTAGCCGGCATTGACCAGATTGGACAGGACAAAGTCAATGAGGCGGTAGGAACCTCCGAAAGGCACGGCGGGTTTGGCGCGGTCTTCGGTCAGGGGAAAAAGGCGCTTTCCCTCGCCGCCGGCGAGGACGATGGCTAGGACATTTGGCAGGCTTCTCACGTTTTCAAACCTATCCGCAAATCCCACATTTCGCAGCAGATATATGCACATTTCTACCCCCATCCCGTATTTCTGCACGCGGCACCAGAGATACGTATTCTGGGTGGGCATGAGAGCCGGAATCTTTTCCAAAGAATACCCGCCGGAAATCTACGGCGGAGCCGGAGTTCACGTAGCTGAACTCACCCGTTTCATGCGCGATATCATCGACGTCTCCGTGCACTGCATGGGCTCCCCGCGCGAAGAAAAGGACGTCTTTGTACACGGCGTAGACCCCGCACTCGAGGGTGCCAATGGCGCGCTTAAGACCTTGTCCACCGGGCTGCGCATGGCCAATGCCGCCTCTGACATCGACATCGCCCATTCCCACACCTGGTACACGGGACTCGCCGGCCACCTCTCCGCCCAGCTCTACGATATTCCGCATGTGGTCACCGCCCACTCGCTGGAGCCGCACCGCCCGTGGAAGCGCGAGCAGCTCGGCGGCGGCTATGACGTTTCCTCTTGGTCTGAGAAGAACGCCATGGAATATGCCGACGCCGTCATCGCCGTCTCTGCCGGCATGAAAGACTCCATCCTGGATGCCTACCCGCGCATCGACGCCTCCAAGGTCCACGTCGTCCTCAACGGCATCGACACCGAGCTGTGGCAGCCGCGAGAGGGGGATGTGTTGGACAAGCTGGGCGTCGATAAGCAACGCCCCATCGTTGCCTTCGTCGGCCGCATTACCCGGCAAAAAGGCGTGAAGCACCTGCTGCAGGCGGCGCAGAAATTCGACCCGGATATCCAGCTGGTGCTGTGTGCCGGCGCGCCCGATACGCCCGAAATCGCGGCGGAGACCGAGGCGCTGGTAGATGAGCTGCGCGCCCAGCGCGATGGCATTTTCTGGGTCAAGGACATGCTCCCGCGCAACGAGGTCCAGCAGATTTACTCCGGCGCAGATGTGTTTGTCTGCCCGTCCATCTACGAGCCGCTCGGCATCGTCAACCTGGAAGCTATGGCCTGCGGCACGGCCGTTGTCGCCTCCAACGTAGGCGGCATTCCAGAGGTTGTGGTCGATGGCGAGACCGGTGTACTGGTGCCTTACGACGCCACCGCTACCGCAGCCTTCGAAGCCGACCTCGCCGCCGCCGTCAATGACGTCGCCGCTGATAAAGAGCGCGCCGCCAATTTTGGCCGCGCCGGCCGCGAGCGCGCCATCCGCGATTTCTCTTGGGCTACCATTGCCGCCCAGACCGTCGATATCTACCGCAGCTTGATTTAAGGAAGGATAGCCGTGACAACTCACCGCCCCGAACTGCATTTTGTCCCCGAAGACGGCGTCCTCGACGCCCCTGCTGGAATCCTGCGCGACGGCGATACCTGGCACCTGTTCTACCAGTACCGCCCCACCGCGGACTCCCCTGCCCGCTGGGGACACACCTACTCCGAAGAGTCTCCCTTTGACTGGTTGGACTGCGACGATGCCCTCGCGCCCGTCGGCGGCGAGCTCTCCCTGCGTGCCGGTTCCGTAGCCCAAGGCCCGGACGATATCCACCTCTATTTCACTTCCGTGACTGCCGCCGGTATCGCGGTTCACCTCGCCCGCTACGCCGATGTGGACGAAATCTGCGAGGTCTCCGATGACCCTCAGGCGCTCGACCCCAATGTCGTCCGTTTTGGCGAGGTCGTAGGCAATACCCGCAACTTTGATCACTTCCGCTCCCCCTCCGTAGTGCCCGATTGGGCCTCCGAGGACCGCGATGACGGCCACGACGGCTGGCTCATGCTCGCGCTCACCGGCCACTCCGACGCCCCAGTTCCCGTCATCCTCGAATCCGCCGATGGCGTGTCTTGGCGCCTGCGCGGCAGCCTCAAGTTCGACGGCGACCCTGGCTTCCTAGAGGGCGAGGTCCCCGCTACCTCACCGATTCCCCCGGTCGTCTCCCCGCGCCTAGTCCGACTGCGCGATGAGGTTGACGGCAATATCTACGACGTCCTCTTTGTCACCTTGGAGCGCGGCGGCCGCGACGTCTCCGGCTACCTCGTCGGCCGCCTGGAAGGCACCACCTTTACCGTGGTCTCCGGCTTCCGCCGCGTGGACTTCGGCCACGATTTCTCCCGCCCGCGCAGTACCAACACCACCACCGGCACGCTCACCCCAGAGCAGCGCTACGAGCGCGCCGTCATCGTCGGCCTCCTCAACGGCAACGGCCGCGGCGACGACGCCACCAAGCACGCCTCTTGGGAGGCCGAAGGCTGGGCCAATGCCCTGTCCCTGCCCCGCCGAGTCACCCTCGAAGGCGGCGTCCTCTACCAAGCACCCGCCCCCGGCTTGCCCGATGCCGTCAAGCTCTCCGATTACGCCCGTTCCTGGACCGGCGTCATGGAGGTCCCTTCCGGTTCCTGCGTGACTGTCACGCTTCTCGACGGCGCCGGTGACCCCGCCGCCACCATCTGCCACTCCGGCGATGACATCAGCCTTGATCGCTCCATGAACAAGGCATTCGACCACTGTTTCGCCGATTCCGAGCCCGCCACCGCCACGCTTGCCGAAGGCGACTCCGATACCCTCACCATCATCCAAGACGGCTCCACCGTCGAGGTATTCGTCGACGGTGGCCTCATCGCGATGGCCTCTCGTGTCTACTTCGAAGGCGGCTGCTCCGGCCTGCGAGTCGAGACCTCCGGCGATGCCGTCATCGAACAGGACTGGCAGCGCTCCGGCTCCAAGCTCTAATCCCCCGGCTCTCAGCGCCGCCTCACCAGACCCCGTCCCTCCCCCGCCCTTCGCGCTCACCGGCGCGGCCGCCCACCGCGGTCCCGCCTCTCCTGGTGAGCGGCAAAGGCGGGGTTGCGCGTTTTCGGCCTCACTCCGCTGGGCCGCGTCTCCCCTCGCTCCCTCACGCGCGCCCTTCGCGCTCACGGGGAGGGGCTGGGGCGTCGGAAAGCGTGTGCCGGTGAGCGGCAAGGTCGAAAACCTCCCCTCGCGCTCACTGGGGAGACGAAAAGAACCGCCCCACGCGCTTCCGGTGAGCGCGAAGGGCGGTGGAGGCGGCTGTGGCCAGCCGGGGAGCTAGACGGCGCGGAGGCGATCCAAGCGGGCGCGGGCGGTGACCGTGAGCGTCGGGGGCAACGCGGCCATGCGCTCGGCGAGTTCGCCGGCACTGATGTGGCGCGCGGACGGGCTCATGCCCACCTGGGCGGCGACGGAGGCCTTATCAAGCTCGATGGGGAACGAGATATCGACCGGATCGGCCGCCTGCTCGAGGAAGCCCTCGGCCTGCTCATACATGCGCTCGACCTTGCCTTCTTCCACGCCGAGGATGCCGAGCGGCTCGCGCAGCTCGTCCAAGTGTCCGGCGCCGGGGGTCAAGACGATGACCTGGCCGCCCGGGGCGAGCACGCGCTGGAATTCGGCGGGATTGCGCGGGGCGAAGACGACGGAGATTGCGTCGACGGACTCATCCTGGATGGGAAGGCGCTCCCACACATCGGCCACGACGGCGCCGACGCGCGGGTGGCACTTAGCCAAGTGCTTCGCGGCGTGCGGGGAAATATCGAGGCCAACGCCACGGGCCTCCGCGATGGAGTCCAGAGTATGGGCCAGGTAGTAGCCGGTGCCGGCGCCCACCTCGAGCAGGGAGGCGGGCGTGGACTCGGCCAGGGAGGCGGAATCCAGTCCGTCCTGGACGGCCCCGGTTACGGCCTCAACGAAGGGCGCGAAGTGGCCCATGGCCAAATAGGTCTCGCGGGCGTTGACCATATCCATGTCATCGCCCTTGTGCTTGAGTCCGGCGCCGGCTGCGAGGGTGACGTAGCCCTGCTTGGCCACATCAAAAGAGTGGCCGGATTCCGAAACGAGGCGAGAGAAATCATCGGCACCAGAAAGCGCGGTGCCATCGTTGGGATCGGCCAGAATGTCGACGATATGAGAAAGCATGTACCTAGACTAGCTAGAAACCTCGGTCAACAGGGAACCGAGCTCGGCGGCCTCGTCCTTGCTCAGCTCGATGACGATGCGACCGCCGCCATCCGAGGGGATGCGCATGACAATTTTGCGGGACTCCTCTACTGCTTCCATTTCTCCGCCCGTCGTGCGCGGCTTCATTGCTGCCATAGTGAGTCTCCTTTAGTTAACTTCTTTTCCTTCCAGCTTAGACCTTTTCTGCGCGGAAGATAGTTGTTCTTCCAGTTGCGCGAGGAGATCGTCTACCTGGTCCTGGCGGTAGCCACGGGGAACTACCTCGAATTTCACCTGGTCAAGGCGGCCTTCGCGGAGGGCGGCGCGGTTATTTTCGCGCACCTTCTGCGGCTCGTCGAGCGGGTGCATGACCTCGCCGCGGCCAAAGATGGAGCCCCATACCCAAGTGCCGATGACGGTCAGGGCGATGAGGACGAGGAGGAGCATAATCCAAGACAGCATGGCTTAAACCTTACCTTTTAGCGGCGGGCGTTGAGCAACGGGCGCGATGACCCCGGCGCGGGCGAGCAGCGTGCGCGCGACTACCTCGGCCATCGGCGCCAGCTCGTGCAGCGGCCGGTTGCGGTGCACCCGCGTGCCCAGGTCTACCTGTGCGATTGTGCCCCGCTTGCCGACGTCCACCATTAGCCCCGCTTCCACCCCATACCCCTCCACGAAGGGCAGTTCTAGGGCGGTGGCGCGGCGCAGGGCGTATTCGCCGCCGAGGGGCTGATCAATGTGGGCGAGCTCGGGAAAGAACTGCTTGATGAGCGGCTTGGCGGTCAGTTCGGTCACGCGGCCACCGCCGGTGGGCTGGCCGTTGAGGCTGCGACGGTAGCGGGCTTTGACCATCTCCACCGCTGGGTCGGCGAAGGGCGCGGCCAAGGCCGAGACCATGCCGGGTGCGGCGGATTCGAGGTCGGCGTCGACAAAGACGACGATGTCTCCCTTCGCTGCGGCAACCCCGCGCCAAAGGGATTCGCCCTTACCGGGGCGCGGTTCCCCTGGGAGGATATCGCGCCAATTGCGCACATCTGCCCCGGCGGCGGCAGCGCGGGAGGCGGTGGCGTCGGTGGAGTCGGCGTCGATGACGAGCACCTCGAGCGGTTCATCGGCCAGGCAGGCGCGCACGACGTCCGCGACGGTGCCCTCCTCGTTGAGCGCTGGAATGATTACGGAGACGCTCATGCAAGGCCTCGCGTGGTCGCTAGCGGGGCGACCTCGCCTTGGATGGCGGCGGTCATGCGGATGACATCGGCGGTCTCGGCCACCTCGTGGACGCGGAAGGCGGCTACGCCGCGGGCGGCGGACCACGCGGTGGCGGCCAGGGTACCGGCCACGCGCTCGCCTACCCCGCGGTCAAGGGTCTCGCCCACGAAGTCCTTATTGGATAGCGCCATGAGCACCGGCCAACCGGTGGCGACGATCTCGTCGATACGCCGCAGGAGCTCGAGCCCATGGAAGGTGTTCTTGCCAAAGTCATGCGTCGGATCGATGAAGGTCAATTCCTCCGGGCAGCCGAGGGAGGCGGCGCGCTCGGCCAGTTGGGTGGTTTCCGCGATGACATCGGCCACCACGTCGTCGAAGTGGACGCGATGCGGCCTGGTGCGTGGGGTGATGCCGCCGGTGTGCGAGCACACGTAGCCCACGCGGTGGTGGCCGGCGACCTCGATGAGCTCGGGGTCCCAACCGGCCCAGGTGTCATTAACCAGGCCGGCGCCGGCTGCGATGGCGGCCTCTGCTACCTCGCTGCGCCAAGTATCGACGGAGATGAGCACGTCCGGGTGGCGCTCGTGCACCTTCTCGATGGTCGGCACCACGCGGTCGATTTCCTCCGCCGCGTCCACGGCCTTGCCGGGGCCAGCCTTCACACCGCCAATATCGACGATCGACGCACCCGCTGCGATCACCTCATCACAACGGCGCAGCGCCGGGTCGAGGTCAAAGGTTGCGCCCTTGTCATAGAAGGAATCCGGGGTGCGATTGACAATCGCCATCACACGCGCGAGGCTCAACGCGGCTCCCTGATGCGCTTATCGCTCATGACTTGGTGGCGCTGGATGATGTGGGAGAGGGCCTCATCGGGGTCGTCGGTAAGCAGGAAAAGCTCCCGGTCGCCCTCGTTGATATAGCCGCTGGCCGCGAGCGTGTTGTCCATCCATTCCAGCAGGCCGGACCAGTACTCAGTGCCCATGAGCACGATGGGGTAATTGGTCACCTTTCCGGTCTGCACCATGCACATGACCTCGAAGAACTCATCCATCGTGCCCATGCCACCAGGTAGGCAAATGAAGGCCTGCGAGTACTTCAAGAACATCGTCTTGCGAGCAAAGAAGTAGCGGAAATTCAGGCCCAGATCCACATACTCGTTAAGCCCCTGCTCGTGGGGCAGCTCGATGCCCAGGCCCACGGAGAGCCCGCCGGCCTCATGGGCGCCGCGGTTGGCTGCCTCCATGATGCCGGGGCCGCCGCCGGTGATGACGGCATAGGAGTGCTCGGCCAGCTTGCGGCCAACCTCGACGCCCAACTGGTAGCTCGCATCCTCCGGCGTGGTGCGCGCGGAGCCGAAGACGGTAACGGCCTTCGGCAGCTTGGAAAGCGCATCGAAGCCAGCGACGAACTCGCCTTGGATGCGCAGGACGCGCCACGGATCAGCATGCTGCCACTCATGGTCCGCGCCGGACTCCAAGAGCCGCTGATCAAAGGTGGAGGCCTGCTCGCCTTCGGTGCGCAGCAACATCGGGCCGCGCAGGGTGCGCATCTGCTCAGGGGTCATGGTCTATCCCTTCAGGTAGTTCAAGAGGGCGGTGGATACTTCGGTGATCTGCGCGGTAGGAACCTGCTCGTCCTTCTTATGCGCAAACCCAGGGTCACCAGCGCCAAAGTTTACGGCCGGGGTGCCCATTTCAGAGAAGCGGGCAACGTCGGTCCAGCCGTACTTGGCGCGAACGTTGCCCCCGACGGCGTCGATAAGCGCCTTGGCCGCCGGCTGGCCCAAACCGGGCTGGGCGGCTGGTGCGATGTCGTCGATCTCGATGGTGACGTCTTCTTCCTCGCCGATGATGGACTTCATGTATTCCAGCGCTTCGTCGCTCGTGCGATCTGGGGCGAAGCGAAAGTTTACAAACATCCATGCCTCATCCGGCAGCGTATTGGTGGCCACGCCGGACTCGAGGTGAACGATATTGAGGCCCTCGCGGTAGGTGCAGCCATCGATGGTGACATCGCGGGACTCATAGGCGGCGATGCGGCTCATGATGGGCGCGAGCTTGTGTGCTGCGTTGGAGCCGAGCCAGGCACGGGCCGAGTGTGCACGGGTGCCGTGGGCGGTCACGCGCAGGCGAATGGAGCCCTGGCAGCCGGCCTCCACCATGGCACCGGAGGGCTCGCCTAACAGGGCGAAGTCGCCCTCGAGCCACTCCGGGTGGTCTTTTTGCAGGTGGCCCAAGCCATTAAATTCAGTGGCCACTTCTTCGCCCTCGTAGGCGATGACGGTGAGGTCATGCTTTAGCTCGTCCGCTTCGTGCAGCTGGGCAAAGGCATTGAGGTAGACGGCCATGCCGGACTTCATGTCCACAGTGCCGCAGCCCCACATAATCTCTACCCCGTCTTCAGAGGTTTCCATGTGATGCGGTACATTTTCTGCCAACGGAACGGTATCAATGTGGCCGGCGAGTACTACTCGGGAATCTAGCCCGCGGTTCGTCCGGGCGCACACGGTATTGCCGTAGCGGGCAACCTCGACGTCCAATCCGCGCAGCGCTTCTTCGATGGCGTCTGCGATGGCCTCCTCATGGTGGGAGGGGCTCGGAATATCCACGAGCGCCTTGGTTAGTTCGATGGGGTCTGCATATAGATCTAAAGTCACAAAGCGCCATGCTAGCGCTCCGCGCAGCTCACCGCATTGTGTAAAGTTCACTTCACTGCAAATAATTCGTCCCCCGTAAGGTGATAACAATGGCCGAAGCCACTCAATTGAAATCCCGTCATCTCACGATGATGGGCCTTGGCTCTGCCGTAGGCGCCGGTCTCTTCCTCGGCGTGGGCCTCGGCATCCAGATTTCCGGCACCTCCGTCCTCATCTCCTATGCCGTAGCCGGCGCGCTCATCGCACTGGTGATGTGGATGCTCGGTGAGATGGCCGCCGCCCGCCCCTCTTTGGGGTCATTTTCCACCTACGCTGGCCAGGCCTACGGCCACTGGGCGCGCTTTACCATGGGGTGGATTTACTGGTTCATGCTGATCATGGTCATGGGCGCCGAAATCACCGGCGCGGCCGCCATCATTTCCAACTGGTTCGATATTGCCCCGTGGATTCCAGCGCTTATCGCCGTGGCCTTCTTCGCGGTGGTCAACTTCGCGGCCGTGGGCGGTTTTGGTGAGTTCGAGTTCTGGTTCGCCATCATCAAGGTCGGAGTCATCGTCGCCTTCCTCGTCATCGGCGCACTTATGGCGCTGGGCATCCTGCCGGGCATGGATGTCTCCTTGGCCGGTAGCAACTTCACCGATAATTTCCTGCCCAATGGCATGCCTGGATTCGCCGCCGGATTGCTGGCCGTCGCCTTTGCCTTTGGCGGCATCGAGCTGGTGACCATCGCGGCGGCCGAGTCCGAGGATCCGGCGCACAACGTCGCCACCGCGGTGCGCGCCATCATCGTGCGCATCATGGTTTTCTACATCGGCTCCATCGTGGTGATCACCATGGCACTGCCGTTTAGCTCCATCCAGGACGCCGATGTCGCGGCCGATTCCCCCTTCACCCTAGTGCTCGCGGCCGCCAAGATTCCCTTCGCGGCCGGCTTCATGGAAGCGATTATCGCCCTAGCACTGCTGTCTGCCTTCAACGCGCAGATTTACGCCACCTCCCGCTTGGTCTTTGACATGGCTAAGGACCACTGCGCCCCGGGATTCTTCCTCAAGCAAAACCGCGCGGGCTCCCCCATCAACGCCGTCATCTTGTCCATGGTCTTCGCCTTCGCTTCGGTGGGCCTGCAGTTCTGGAACCCGCCGGGGCTCCTGGCCTTCCTCTTCAACGCGGTCGGAGGGTGTTTGCTGGTCATCTGGTCCTTCATCGTGGCTTCCTTTATCAAGTTGCACCCCGTCTTGCGCGATAATGGCGAGCTGACCGAGATCCACGTACCCGGCTTCCCCTGGCTGCCGTGGGTCACGGCCGCGGCGCTGGGCGGACTAACCCTGCTCATGCTCTTTGATCCGGCCGCGCGCAACCAGGTCATCTCGGTGCTCATCCTCGCCGCGGTGCTCGTCATCTTGTCCTTTGTGCTTCCCACCGGCCAGCGCGCGGGGGCGCGGAAGTAGTTGCTAAGCTAGCGGGCATGACTTCTGCATCCGCACGTGGCCTAGCAACCATTACCCATGACGGCACCGTCTTGGACGTATGGTTCCCGGCCGTATACACCGATAAGAACGTAGAGACCACCGAGACCAAGCGCTTGGAAGAGGTTCCCCAGCAGTTCTCCGCACTGGCAGGCCCGGACGAGGAGCGTGGCGTGGCCCGCGTTGCCGTTGAGACCTCCATCAAGGATCTGGATGACGCCCCCGTCGATACCTACGATGCTTACCTGCGCTTGCACCTCCTGTCCCACCGCGCGGTCAAGCCGCACGGCCTGAATATGGATGGCATCTTCGGCCACCTCAATAATGTGGTCTGGACCAACTACGGTCCGTGCGCCGTATCCGATTTCCAGATGGTGCGCGGCCGCTTGGCCTCCCGCGGCCCGGTCGTTGTCTACTCCGTGGACAAGTTCCCCCGCATGGTGGACTACGTTGTGCCGTCCGGCGTCCGCATTGGTGACGCAGACCGCGTGCGTCTGGGTGCCCACCTGGCTGAGGGCACTACCGTTATGCACGAGGGCTTCGTCAACTTCAACGCCGGCACCCTGGGTGCCTCCATGGTGGAGGGCCGCATCTCCGCGGGCGTCGTCGTGGGCGATGGCTCCGATATCGGCGGCGGCGCGTCCATCATGGGCACCCTATCCGGCGGCGGCAAGGAGGTCATTTCCATTGGCGAGCGGTGCCTCCTCGGCGCCAACTCCGGCATTGGCATTTCGCTTGGCGACGACGCCGTGGTCGAAGCCGGCCTCTACGTCACCGCCGGCACCAAGGTAACCGTCTTTGGCAAGGTCGCGGAAGCACTGGGCGTCGACAATGGCGAGAACGTCAAGGGTTCTCAGCTCTCCGGTGCCTCCGGCATGCTGCTGCGCCGCAACTCCGTCTCCGGTGCGGTTGAGGCCGTGGAGTGGAAGGCCGAGGCCGTCGCGCTTAACGACGAGCTGCACAAGAATTAACACCCCCGATTCCTATAGCCCAATCGGGCAAAATAAGATGGAGGGGTGACTGATAACTCCTCCACCCTCGGTTCTGGCCTGAAGGTCCGCCACCTGACGATGATGGGGCTAGGCTCCACCATCGGTGCCGGACTTTTCTTGGGCACCGGCGTCGGCATTTCCGCCGCCGGCCCCGCCGTGCTCCTCGCCTACGTCATCGCCGGCTTTCTTGCCATTTTGGTGATGCAGATGCTGGGCGAGATGGGCACCGTTATCCCCGCCTCCGGCTCCTTTTCCGAATACGCCGAACACGGCATCGGCCGCTGGGCAGGCTTTACCCAGGGCTGGATTTATTGGCTAGCCACCGTCGCCGTCCTCGGCGCCGAAATCACCGGCGCGGCCGGCTTCATTGGCTCCTGGTTCAACGTCTCGCCGTGGATCCCCGCTGCCATCTGCGTGGTTCTCTTCGGCATCGTCAACCTGCTGCGCGTGCGCAGCTTCGGCGAATTCGAGTACTGGTTCGCGCTCATCAAGGTCGTTGTCATCGTGGCCTTTCTCATCATCGGCGCGCTGCTCATCCTGGGCCTCCTGCCCGGCCATTCCTTCATCGGTACCTCCGTCTTCCTTGAGGACGGCTTCATGCCCAATGGCCTCGGCGGCGTCGCGGCCGGCCTGCTCGCAGTAGCCTTCGCCTTCGGCGGCATCGAGGTGGTCGCCATCGCCTCTGCCGAATCCGAAGATCCCGAAAAATCCCTGGTCAACGCCGTGCGCTCCACCATCTTGCGCATCTCCGTGTTCTACTTGGGGTCCGTGCTCGTCATCACGTTCCTCCTGCCCTATTCCATCCTGGGCGGTGCCTCCACGGCCGCGGAATCCCCTTTCACCATGGTCCTCGAGCGCGCCGGCATCCCGGGCGCGGCCGGCATCATGGAGGTCGTCATCGTCCTCGCGCTGCTCTCTGCCTTCAACTCGCAGATTTACGCCTCCTCCCGCATGATGCATTCCCTAGCCTCCCGCGGCGGGGCCCCGCGCATCTTCACCACCACCAATAAGGACGGCGTTCCCACCACCGCCATCGCCCTCTCTGTCCTCCTCTCGGCCTTCATGGTGGTGCTCAACTACGCCGATACCGGCTGGCTCCTTACTTTCATGCTTAACGCCGCCGGCGCCTCCCTGCTCATCGTCTGGGTCTTCATCGCCGTCAGCCAGCTGCGCCTGCGCCGCCAGCTCGAGGCGCTCCACCCCCTCCCCATCCGCATGTGGGCCTTCCCCTACCTCACCTGGTTCGCCCTCGCCCTCTTTGCGGCCATCGCGGTGCTCATGCTTACCGACGCCACCGCCCGCACCCAACTCCTCTCCGCAGCCGCCATGTTCGTGGTGCTCGCCATCGCCGGCGTCATCAATTCCAAGGTTCGCGGCATCAACCCGACCTCAACGCTGCCCCTCACCTAGCCCCTCGCCCCTGGAGGCACGGCTCGCCCACTCCCCTTGGCCCCTCCCCGCCCTTCGCGCTCACCGGCACGAGGCGGGGTCTCTCTTTTTCGTCACCTGGTGAGCGCCTACGGCGAGCTCTGCCCACGCCCCTCCCGTCGCGCTCACGGGGAGCACAAATCAGGGCCACCCGAGGCCGCCGGTGAGCGCGAAGGGAAGTTATCCACAGCTATCCAGACCACGCAGCGGAAAATCGCCCCCAACCCCAGGGTTATCCACAGGATGCCGCGACGCGCATAGCTACAGCTCAACACGACCGCTTAGGTTAAGCCCCATGGGGGAATGGACTACCGCGGAACTGCGCGGCCAAGGTTTGAGCAAGGATGCGATTCGTCGCAAGGTTCGCGAGGGGAAGCTCTTTCGCGTGCACAGGGGGATTTATACCGATGAATGGACGCCCTGGGCGGTGGCGCGGGCGCTGGCGCATGGGCTCAGCCGCATCCATTTCACGGGAAAGACGGCGCAGGAGATTTACCTCGGCCGGCAGCTGACATTTCCTCTGGAAGCGGAGGGACCGCGTACTTTGAAGGGAAAGAACTTTCGCGTTTCGCACTCGCGCCTCAGGGCCACACACAAGGTCGATGGCCTACCTGTGGTGCAACCGCTATGGGCTGCACGCAGAATTTCGCGTGCGTGCAGGTCTTTATTGGAAGACTACTACCAAGGAAAGCACGGCCCCGGCCGCCTAGAAGAGGACCAGCGGCGAATGAGGCGCGTCCCGAAGCCTCTAAAAGAGACGATACGACACTCGGCTATAGGCGCAGATAGCCCGCCGGAACGCACACTAAGCAGGCAGCTGCGCGCAGAAGGAATCTACCCCAAGCACAATGTTCTCATCGCCGGCTACCGCTTTGACCTGAAGATTGGCAAGTTGCTGGTGGAAGTTGACGGCTGGGAATACCACAAGCACAGTGTGGCCTTTCAAGCTGACCGCTCCAAACAGAACGCGGCCGTAGCCCATGGTTATACCGTTTTGCGCTTTACTGCCGACGACATCAATTACCACCTCAGCGAAGCCATCCTGCTTATCAAAGCCACTATTGAGGTGCTAAAAGGCCGCAACCCTGAGCTTCCGATCTCAGCAGCTCAGCCCTATTGGAAGTGGCATCTATGTGTGAGACATTTGCCTTAATGACAACTATCCTTTACATTAGGACATGTAAGCAAGACACACAGTAAAGGAGTCCGGATGGCCGACCACCCCAACATGGTCCGCAAGTGGCGCCGCTGGGTCGAATTATCACAAGCCGAACTCGCTGAAAAAGCCGGCGTCTCCCGCCAGACCATTGCCAATATCGAACGGGGAAATTACTCCCCTTCCGTGCACCTCGCGCTGGACATTTGCCACGAACTAGGAAAAACCGTCGAAGAAATTTTTGGAGCTGAACAACATGATTAACGCCATCGCCAATTACTCCCTCAAGGAAATCGATCGCGCAACCCGCGATGAATTCGAACGCGACACGCTCTACAAGGCCTGCGTAATCGGAATGACCCCAATCCCGTTCCTCGAACTCGTCGTCGCCGCAGTTCTGGCCTGGGTCCTTCCGGGCCAGATGTCTATGCTGAGCTTCCTCGCGCTCGTGCCGTCCATCGTGGGCAACTCCATCGGTTCTGCTTGGATGCGCAAGCGCGTGGCCACCCCGCTGGTCAGCCGCAATTGGGCGGCTATCGCCGTCTACCTCATCCCACTAATTGTCATGTTCGCAGGAATTGCCTATAACGCCTATGCGCCTGCCGACGGCCACGACCCCGTTTCCTATCTCATCGGCGCCGCCGTCGGTATCACCACGGTGCTCATCCTCGCCCCCTTCATTCGTCGCCGCCAGCACCGCCGCGACCAAGCTCGCCTCGATGCCGAGCTAGAGGACTAGTCCCACTCCGGCACCTCACCCCGCCCTTCGCGCTCACCGCGGACGGCGGGTTTTCTCTGATTTCGTTCCCCGTGAGCGCGACCGGAAGGTACTGTGCCCTTCGCGCTCACGGGGAGAAAGAAAAATCTCCGCCAGCCTGCGCTGGTGAGCGCGAGGGGCGGAGAGGAAGGAAATACGGGACCTAGCTAGGCTGGCTCGGTTTCTTCGACAAGTTGAGGCGTCTTCGGCTGCGAGCGGAAGGTCCAAAGCTTGTTCAAAATAAAGTTAATCGGCATAGCGACAATGATAGAAATGGCCGATGCCCAGTACACCTTTGTACGCAAACCGGTCGAATCATCCAGAATGTCTGAGGGCAAGTGCAGCGGCGAAGTCGGATTCATTAACAGTGTCGCCACAACTTGACTTACGATAAAAGCTCCAATTCCAGCGAGAAGGAATGGGAAGAAACCGCGCAGCCAAGACACCTTCGCCACCGATCGGAAAGTCCACATGCGATTCAGCTGGTAGTTCCAAGTGTTGGCGACCAAGAACGCAATGGTCAAAAACACATGGTACCAACGGATATGGAAAACAGAGCCGAAGAGATTGATGAAGGGGTCATCCGCCTCGATGCCGCCAGACCACCAAGTAATCTTTCTGCACAAATAGACCACAAAGAGATTAACCGCGGTACCCGAGCCGCCAACAATGCCGAATTTGAGAAACTGCCCAAAATTGGACACAAAGCGCGCGACGCTGAGGTCTGCCATGGGCCGCCTTTCTAGCCAGTGATTAAATAACTACTCGATTGTAGTTCTTAAGGCCTGGGAACTGAAAAATTGACGCTCGGAATGTGATAGAGGATCTATAAAAGTTATAGCCTCATGGAGCAGCGCGAGCGGGGTTCGGAAGTCATAGAGGTCGAGCTTGCGCGGGGTGGGATAGGTATCGTCGCCAAGCAGTGGGTGGCCGAGGTGATTGAGCAGCACGCGCAACTGGTGGGTATGGCCGGTGCGCGGCCACATGGTCACCTCCCGGCCGGCGGCGCGCACATATGTGGAGGTCAGCGTACCTTCGGGGGCCACGAGCACCTGGCGCGACCCGCGGGGCTTGTGCATGCGCAGGGCAATTTCCTGGTCCACGAAAAGCGGCTGCTTGACGACGCCCCGATACTTCTTCACCGCACTCCCTTCCAGGAAGATACGCTGGTAGGCGGCGCGGGTTTCGGGATTGCGGGAGCAGATGACAAGGCCAGCGGTCAGGCGGTCCAAGCGGTGCAGGGGTACGATGTCGTCTTCGCCAAAATCCACGCGCAGGCGGGTTTGCAGCGTTTCGCGCTGGAGGCGACCGTTGGTGGTCGTGGGCAAGAAGTGCGGCTTATCGGCCACGATGAGGTCGCGGTCGGCATAGACCACGGAGTAGTCGAAAGGAATCGTGCGCTCCGGAGGAACGGAGGGGTGGTACCAGGCGGGCACGGGGTGTGAAAGTGCGGCGCCGGGCGGCAGCACCGTGCCGGGCGAAAAGGGAGAGTCGCCGGCACGGGCGGCGAAGTACTCCCCTTCCTCCGGCACGCGGCCGCGCAGGACCGTTTTGCGCGGCGAAATGCCCGCGCGGGCGGGAGGCCTGCCGGAATTAGGCACCGGCGAGGCGGTCGACGGCGGCATCGATGCGCTCATCGGTGCCATTGAGGCCGATACGCACATGCTTCTCGCCGGCCGGGCCGTAGAAGTCACCCGGGGCCGCGAGGATGCCGCGCTCAGCTAGCCAGTCGATGGTCTCGCGGCAATTCTCGCCCCGGGTGGCCCACAGGTACAGGCCGGCATCGGAGTGGTCGATAGTAAAGCCGGCGTCGACAAGCGCGTGCATAAGCACCGCACGGCGGGAGGCGTAGCGGTTGCGCTGGAGGACCTCGGTGTCGTCGTCGTTTAGCGCGGCGACCATGGCGGCCTGGATGGGACCTGGAACGATGAGGCCGGCGTGCTTGCGCAACTGGAGCAGCTCAGCAATGAGCTCGTTATCGCCGGCGAAGAAGCCGGCGCGGTAGGAGGCCATATTCGCGGTCTTGGACAGCGAATGCATGGCGATGAGCCCGGTGTTATCGCCATCGGTCACGCGCGGATCGAGGATGGATACCGGCGGGTTATCGTCGTTCCAGCCCAGGCTCATATAGCACTCGTCGGAGGCGATGATGGCGCCGGTCTCACGCGCCCACGCCACGATGTGGCGCAGCTCCTCCACGCCGAGGACGCGCCCGGTGGGATTGGACGGCGAGTTCAAAAAGACCAGGGAGGCATCCTGGAAATCGGAATCCGCGCGCAGCGGCTTAGCACCGGCGAGCAGGGCGCCCACCTCGTAGGTGGGATAGGCCACCGAAGGGAAGGCGACGGTCTCGCCGCGCATGCCCAAAAGCGTGGGCAGCCAGGCGATGGCCTCCTTGGTGCCGACCACCGGCAGGACGCGGTCCACCTGCATGTTATAGCGGCGGGTGAGCGCGGCGGCGATGGCCTCGCGCAGCTCCGGGGTGCCGGCGGTCTGCGGGTAACCAGGGTTCTGCGCGGCGGCGGTCAACGCGAGCTGCACGCCCGGGGACACAGGGTCAACGGGGTTGCCCACCGAGAGGTCAACGATTCCACCCGGGTGGGCCTGGGCCTTCTTCTTGGCGCCGGCCAGCGAATCCCAGGGGAAGTCTGGAAGCGTCTTTCCTAGCGGTGTGCGTGCCATGTCTTACTCCTGATTCTGTGGTGGAAGCGCGGCAATCATCGGGACGTCAAAGTCCTGTGGGCCGAGGGCCGCCGCGCCGCCTGGGGAGCCCAGGTCATCGAAGAAGGCGGCGTTGGCGTCGTTGTAGTCCAGCCACTCATCGGGCACGTCGTCCTCGTAGAAGATGGCCTCGACCGGGCAAGCCGGCTCGCAGGCGCCGCAGTCCACGCACTCATCCGGGTGGATGTAGAGCATGCGCTTGCCCTCGTAGATGCAGTCAACAGGGCATTCCTCAACGCAGCCGCGGTCCATTACGTCAACGCAAGGCTGTGCGATCGTATAAGTCATGGAGATTCCTTGAAGCTTCCTGATTTCTCGGATTTGGGGTGATTTATAGTATGTCACTTCTGCTTGAAAAATGGCCAAACGCCCCCGCCTATCCCGGCCAAAAGCAGGAGCAGGCTGAGAATATTATTGGCCAAGAGCATGTCTCCTGTCATCGGTACGAGGAGCATGAAGGCGAAAAAGCCCAGGCACCAAACGATGAGCGGGATGGCGCCCACCATCGGCGCGGGGCTCCATAGCCGGGCGGTGCGGGTGAGCACGGAGTTGAACCACCACGCAAGCAGGATGGTGATGGGAAAGGCCACGCTCGCACCGTTAGACAATGGAATGCGCGCGGTGAGGTAGATGACCTCGAGGAAGACCGACAACAACGCGCCGATGGCCAGCCACACTAGCCCGGTGACCTGCTCGCCGCGGCTAAAATCCGTACGCATTACAGGCCGCCCAGCAGATCATCGGCTGGATCGCCTTGGCCCAGCTGGAAGTACTCGGCGCGCAGCAGGGGCATGACCAGCAGGTTGGATAGTCCATAGGCTCCGGGCACGTGCTCGGGTTCGTGCAGCGCGGCCACGGCGGCCTCGGGGTTAGTGCAGGTGGTGGAGCCATCGGCCACCCAGATTTGGGAGGCGTGGGCGCGCATGGCGCAGCGCTTGGCGTCAAGGGCGGCGTCGGAAAGAGCGACGGTGACATCGGCGCCCTCGTTGGTGAAATTGTCCAAGTATTCCTGGCTGGGCTTAGTCCACCCGGCCGGCGCATCGAGGGTGTCCAGGCCGGCATAGTTGGCGGCGCGTTCAAAAATGCCGTACCAAATGCGCGTGCTTGGCGACGCCGCCTTCATCACCGCCTCATGCACCGCAATGTGGTCCGGGTGCCCGTAGCCACCATCGGGCCCGTAGGTCAAGATGGCGTGGGGCTGGATAGCCTCGAGCTCGTCGCTCAGGAAATCGGCAGCCTCCTCGATGCGATTGACCAGCGCACGCGGGTTCTCGTGCGAGGGAGAACCCGCCATACCGGAGTCATGGAAGTGGCCGAAACCGCCCAGCTGGATCCCCTTGACGCCCAGGGCATCGAGGGCATTGGCTAATTCGCGGGCGCGGAAACCGCCGAGCTGATCATGATCGGCCAGACCTTGGTAAGGCTCGCCGATGACCTCGCCGTCCTCGCCCAAGGTAAGCGTAATGACGATAACCTCGGCGCCGCGTGTGGCAAGAGTGGCCAGGGTGCCACCCATAAACAGGGTTTCATCATCCGGGTGGGCGTGCACTGCCACCACGCGGTAGCCGGTTAAGTCCTTAGTCTTCATCTATCCTCCAGCGGGGCGCGGTGATAAGACCCTCGTCCCAATCATCAATGCTTTGGCCGGGGCCTACAATACCCTCCCCGAGCGCGTGGATACGCGTCTCATCCACCAAAGGCACGTAGAGGGCCTCCTTAGAGTTCACATCGCGAATGCGTCCGAGCGCTTCCTTCGGGCTCAGGGCGCCGGACAAAATCTCCTCGCGGATTTCATCCGCGTTCTCCGGGCAGATTCCCGACAGGTCTCCGGCCAGCGGCTGCTTGTCATCACAGCTGAAGATATTTGCCGCGGCCACCGAGTTCAGGGAAATATCCTCCCACGTCACCACGGCATCCACCTCGCCTTCGGGCAGCAGCTTGGAGGTAATCGTGGTCAAGCGCTCGGACACCACCTCGGCGGCGATCCCGTGGGCTTCGAGGACGTCATAAAGCGTATTGGCCGCGGCCAAGGCCGTGGGGCTGGTGGGGTCTACCGCAAAGCGAATCGGCTTCTTACTAGCGCGGGTGCGCAGCGCAGTGAGATCCGTGTCCTTACTTATAGGATTATTCCCCGGCTCAAGGCTGGAAGCGCGGCCGGTGGCCAAGCGCGCGACCTGGTCCGTATCAATCAGCGAGGCCAATCCGCGGCGCGCTTCCTTTTCTTCCAGAGCTCCATCCGCGGTGGACATGTGCAGGCGCAGTTGGCGCGGGCGGGTCAGTGTCTTATCGGAAACATGCCCCAAAAGGCCCAGTGCCTCCTGCGAGGTTTGATCCGGGGTGAAGTCCGCGAAACCAATCTGCCCGGAGCGCAGCATATTAAGCGCCTGGGTGCTATCGTGCACCTCGCGCAGCTGAATGACGTCCACCTGGGCCGGATTAGCGCCCCAGAAGCGGTCGTTCCGGTTCAAGGTAATGACTCCACGGCCGCGGTCCACGCTGTCGACGAGGAAGCGCCCGGCCGATGCCGGAATCTTATCCGCCAAAGCCGAGCCAAAGTTATCGTCCTGCAGCAGGTGGGAAGGCAGCAAATTATGAAAAAGCAGGTGCCAATCTTTCACCTTCTGGGAAAAGTCCACGGTGACTACGCGGCCGCCATCGGAGGTATTGACGGCCGATATGGCGTGGTAGCCGGCGGGATCGCGCACACCGGCGGTGGTGGTCATCTGCTTCCACAGGTAGCTAAAGTCCGCACCGGAAATGGGGGTGCCATCGGACCATTGTGCGGGCGAGGCAATGACGTAGCGCACCCGCTGCGCCACGCCCTTAGGCGCGGTGACCTCAGAGGCGGATTCGAGGATATCGGCGTCCCTTTGCCCGTTGTGGAACGCTGAGGGCAGCACCAGTTCGGCAATCTGGTCGACCAGCTCGGAGTTATTGGCCACCAGATGCGGGTTCAATCCCGCGCGCAAGGGGTCCACGCCCACCGAGATGGTGGGGCGCTTGGCGGAGTCGGCATCCTGCGGCTGCTCTTCTTCCGGGGTAGGCGTGGTGGTGGTCTGATCTTCTTGCAGCACGGAGGCATTTTCCTCCACCACCGGTGGTGGGCCGGGGTTAGCCGCGCAGGCGCTAAGTATTGCAAGGCTGGCGGTGCTGAGTACCGCTGCGATTGCCGACGCCGCGCGCCTTGGTGAAGCCGGATTGTTTTTCATCGCGGACTACTTTAGTCCCTCTACCCCGCCGAAACGAAGATTATTGGCGCTAGACTCGGCCATAGACCGCAACTTTTAAGGAGTCCCCAATGCTCATCTGCCAAGAAATGTTCCTTCTACTGACCAAGGACAACGGCAAGCAGGAAGACTGGGTGTCCAATAATGAGGCCGCTCTGCGCGCCACCGTACTCACGGACCTGCTGCTGGGCGGGCACGTACAGCTCGGTGAGAAAAAGAAGGTAGAGACCACTCCACAGCGCCCAAAGCACCCCGTCTTGGCATGGGCTTGGGAGGAGCTGCAGCAGCACAAGGCCACCCGCATGCAGAGCCTCTTGGAGGCTTCGTGGTTTACCCCGCGGGAAATCATCGCCTTGGATTTCCACGCAAATGGACAGCTCGACGTGGAAAAGGCCAAATGGTGGCAGATAAGCGGCGACCGCTACATCATGACGGACCTAGAGCTAGAAAAGGAACTGCGCGAGCGGTTGGTTGCAGTCCTGGAGGCGCAGCGCCCAGCCACGGTCAATGACGCCATCATTCTAGATATCCTCCGCGAGGTCAGCGGTGCCTATACCCTGCTGAAAAACAATGCGGAGGGAATGAAGCGCCGCGAGATGCGGGCGCGCATTCAGGACATCAAAAAAGAGGTCGAGTACGACAAAACCGCCTCCTCTGCGGTCAAGGCCGTAGTTGAGGAGGCGGCAGCGGTTGCGGCGATGGTGGCCGCGTCAGCGGCAATCACCACCACCTAGGGTGCGGCTTTTTACTTATTCATCTGCTTCTTGCGAGCAGCAGCACGCTTGCGGTCGGTAGCGGAAAGCTCCACCTTGCGCACGCGCAGGACGTCTGGGGCGACCTCGACGCACTCGTCGTTGCCACAGAATTCCAGTGCCTCTTCCAGAGACAGGGTGTGTGCCTTAGCCAGGGTGACCGTGGCATCCGCGGTGGCGGAGCGCATATTGGTCAGCTTCTTTTCCTTGGTGATGTTGATGTCAATATCCTCATCGCGGTTATTGGCACCAACGACCATGCCCTCATAAGCCTCGGCGCCCGGCTCGACGAAGAAGTTGCCGCGGTCAGCCAGCTGCATCAGCGCGTACTGGGTGATCTGGCCGGTGCGGTCAGCCACCAGGGAACCGGTTGGGCGGGACTTGATCTCGCCGGCCCAGACATCCAGGCCGTCAGAAATGGAGTTTGCGATGCCGGCACCGCGGGTCTCCGTCATGAACTGGGTGCGGAAGCCGATGAGGCCGCGGGCAGGAACACGGAAGATCATGCGTACCCAGTCGCCCTCGCGCACGTCCATGGCCTGCATCTGGCCCTTGCGGGAGGCCAGCAGCTGGGTGATAGCACCCTGGTGCTCGGACGGGGCGTCAATGGTGAGGATCTCGTATGGCTCGTAGGTCTTGCCGTCGATTTCCTTGGTCACAACCTGCGGCTTGCCGATGGTCAGCTCAAAGCCTTCGCGGCGCATGGACTCAATAAGCACGGACAGCGCCATCTCGCCACGGCCCTGGACCTCCCAAGCATCGGGACGCTCGGTAGGCAGCACGCGCAGGGAAACGTTACCGATAAGCTCCTGCTCCAGACGGGCCTTGACCATACGTGCGGTGAGCTTATCGCCGCCGCCCTGGCCTGCCATCGGGGAGGTATTAACGCCGATGGTCATGGAGATGGCCGGCTCGTCTACGGTGATGCGCGGCAGGGCCTCTGGGTGCTCTGGATCGGCGATGGTGTCACCAATCATGACGTCAGAGATGCCGGAGATCGCCACGATGTCACCGGCGATGGCCTCCTCGGCCGGCTGGCGCTCGAAGCCGACGGTGCGCAGCAGCTCGGCGACCTTCACGGTCTTGGTGTGCTGGTTGCCATCCTCGTCGTAATGGATCCAGGCCACCTGCTGGCCCTTCTTGATGCGGCCGGCGTAGATGCGCAGCAGCGCGATACGGCCCAGGAAGTCGGAGGCGTCCAGGTTGGTCACGTGCGCCTGCAGTGGGGCGTCGACGGTAGCGGAAGGCTCTGGGAGGACGTTGTAGATGACGTCGAAAAGCGGCTGCAGATCCTCGCCCGCAGGGACGTTGCCATCGCCTGGGTTCTCGGTGGAGGCAACGCCGGCGCGGCCGGAAGCGTAGAGAACCGGAAGGTCCAGCAGCTCCTCGGCGGCGGCCGCAGCTTCCTCGTCCTCCAGGCCGGCGGCGATTTCCAGCAGCAGGTCCTGGGACTCGGAGACAACCTCGTCGATGCGGGCATCCGGGCGGTCAGTCTTGTTCACGCAGATGATAACCGGCAGCTTGGCTTCCAGTGCCTTGGTGAGCACGAAGCGGGTCTGCGGCAGCGGTCCCTCGGAGGCGTCGACGAGCAAGACGACGCCATCCACCATGGAAATACCGCGCTCGACCTCGCCGCCGAAGTCGGCGTGGCCCGGGGTGTCGATAACGTTGATAATCAGGTCTTGGCCGTCCTTGCCCAGGCCCTTGCGGTGGATGGCCGTATTCTTGGCCAGAATGGTAATGCCGCGCTCGCGCTCCTGATCATTGGAGTCCATGACGCGGTCCGTGTGTTCACCGTGGTCACCAAAGGCGCCGGACTGCTCCAGCATGCCGTTGACCAGGGTGGTCTTGCCATGGTCAACGTGCGCGACGATGGCAACATTACGGAACTCGGTATTACTCACTAGTGGGGTTCTCCTTCGGAGGATCTACAGCGCTTGCGCGCGCGAAATTGATCTTGAACGAGCTCCCACGATACCCCCTTAAAGGGCCAAGTGCAGCATTGGGGATGGCTTTACCCCGTAACGCACCGTATAGGGAGAGCGAAAACTCTTATAGATTGCCAAAATACTTGACACCGCCCTTGCCATCACTATCGTTACTGTAGGTAATATTGTTACAAATGTGACAACTGGGGTTTAACTCCCCTTCCCGAGACCGCACCCAAGGAATTGATAACGTGAGCCACGCCCGCACCACCTGGCGCCTGTCCGGCCGCACCGGTTATATCGCCGCTGCCACGGCCGCGCTCATCGGCCTCGCCTCTCCCCTCGTCGCCCCTGCGCAGGCATCCGCACCGGATCTTTCTTCCTTAGTACAGCAGGCATCCTCGCATAGCCCACTGGACGAGCTCGGCCGCCCCAATCAGGAAACCCAGGACCGCATCCGCGCTTTTGCGGCACAACCGTGGATTCCCGAGGATGTACGCAACGCTATCCTCTCGGGCCTCGCGTTCTTCGCCGGCGGCGGCGATGGCAAGGGCGGCGTAGCCATGCCAGAGGGCAATAACCCGAACTTCCGCCAGTTCTACTGGCCCACAGTCTCCGCACACTGCATTGGCGGCACCAGCGATGCCATGGGCTCGGCCATCGCCGTACCCGGCCCCACCGAAATGCCGGCACCGGGCGCAAAGTCCGGCGAAACCGTCTTTCTCTTCACCGCCCTCGGCACCCCACCGGCCGCACGCGAACAAGGCGGGATGAACGTGCAGTGGTTCAACCTTGACACCCTGCGCAGCGGCATCACCCCACTAAATAACAATGGCATCAATCAGGACGGCCCTACCACCTTGTCCGGCACCGCCCAGACTGGCGAG
The DNA here is from genome assembly GCF_030229345.1 of Corynebacterium tuberculostearicum. GTDB lineage: Bacteria > Actinomycetota > Actinomycetes > Mycobacteriales > Mycobacteriaceae > Corynebacterium > Corynebacterium tuberculostearicum_G. Next base: position 29,335 of record NZ_JASPGP010000015.1, read on the forward strand.
GGCACCGTCATCGCGCTGCTTTCTGGCGGCGTGAACACTCAGGAATCCCGCTGCAATTTTGCCCCCACCGCCGCCTTCCTTGAGGTGAAGTAGATGCCGGTGGATCTCCATCCGGTCAAGCGCGAGACCTTTAATACCGCCGAGTACACCAATACCGATCCCAAGGGATTCCTGCGCGAGGTCGACACGTACACCGAGACGGATTTCGGCCTCTACATGGCTCGCGGCGCCGATCACCCGCGCTTTGGTTACCTGGAATCGTGGCTGCTGCCCGATCTCAACCTGCGCGCCAATATCTTCCATTTCCGCCCCGGTGTAGACGTCCACCAGGACTTTTATATCGACGTGGCCGAAATCCAGCGCGATGGCGCGGTGTGGACCACCCGCGACCTTTATGTGGATCTAGTAGCCACGCGCGGCGAGCCCATTTCCGTGCTCGATATTGATGAACTCTCTGCCGCGACCTCTGCTGGCTTGATTTCCGCCGAGGACGCCGAGAAAGCAATCGACACCACACTTGCCGCGGTCGAGGGCATTACCCGCAGCGGTGATGATGCGATGGCTTGGTTGGCGCATCAGGGGATACACTTAACGTGGTCCGATAACATCACCCTAACCCCAGAAGGATAATTTATGGCCGGTGGCCTTTTTGCCCTGCTTGACGACGTCGCCCTGATCGCCCGCTCCGCTGCCTCCAGCGTTGACGATGTGGCCGCCCTTGCGGGCAAGACCTCCGTGAAGGCCGCAGGTGTGGTCGTCGATGATGCGGCCGTAACCCCGCAATATGTGGAGGGGATTAAGCCCCAGCGCGAGTTGCCGATGATCTGGCGCATCACCAAGGGCTCGCTTATCAATAAGCTCGTCATCATCTTGCCCATCGCGATGATCCTCTCTTGGATCGCGCCGTGGGCGCTTACTCCCATCTTGATGTGCGGCGGTACTTTCTTGTGCTTTGAAGGTGCGGAGAAGATCCTGCACCACGTTCTCCCCCACCGAGAGAAGGAAACTGAATCAGTCCAGGAAAAGGGCGCAGACGCCGAAGATAGCTTGGTCAAGTCCGCAATTACCACTGACCTCATCTTGTCTGCCGAGATCATGGTCATTTCCCTAAATGAGGTCATCAACGAGCCATTCTGGATGCGCCTGGGTGCCCTCATCTTCGTCGGTATCTTGCTGACCCTGGGTGTCTACGGCGCCGTAGGCCTCTTGGTCAAGATGGACGATATTGGCATGGCCCTTAATAAGCGCCACGATGGCAAGTCCACGGTGGGCAACGCCTTGGTCAAGGGCATGCCGATCGTTCTCGATATCATCGGCGTCATTGGTACCGCCGCCATGCTGTGGGTAGGCGGCCATATCGTGGTCAAGGGCCTGCACGAGTTCGGCATGGATCAGCCCCACGAATTCATCGCGTCCACGACCGAGAATATCTCCAATGGCGCCCTGGCATGGCTGGCAGATACCGGCATGTCCATGGTCTGCGGCCTGGTGCTTGGCGTAGTCGTTGCCACCATCGTGATGGCGGTTAAGGCCTCCTTTGGCAAGACTTCGGCCACTTCTGCCGAGCCGGCGGAAGCTTAACGCTCCGTAGCCCGGCTGCATAGCCGGCTACATAAATAGCATCAGCGAAACCGCCATCACGGCCATGCCGGCAATCAAACCGTAGATAGCGTGATGGTGCTCGCCGGTCTCCTCAGCGGTGGGCAATAGCTCATCCAGCGAGATGAAGACCATAATGCCGGCGATGGCGGCGAAACTAATGCCCATCGTCGCCGGCCCAATAACCGGCATGAGAAGGCCAAAGCCGATGAGCGCGCCGAGCGGCTCAGCCAGTCCAGACAAGGTGGCCCACCAAAAGGCCTTCTTGCGGGAGCCAGTGGCCTCGCGCAGCGGAACAGCCACCGCAATGCCTTCCGGAATATTGTGAATGGCGATGGCCACCGCCACCGGCACCGCAACTTCCTTAGATTCCAGACCGGATAAGAAGGTGGCGAATCCCTCAGGGAAATTGTGCAGGCCCAGCGCGCAGGCGGTAAATACGCCAGTTTTCATTAGCTTCTTGCGGCGGGCTTCTTCGGCCGTGGTGGCCGGCTCATGGGGATTAATCTCCTCCGGCACGAGCCGGTCAATGATGGCGATGACGGCGATGCCAGCAAAGAACGCCCCGACGGCGGCCCAGGTGCCGGTGGTTTCCTCGCCGAGGGCGTCGGAAAGCTGCGCAATGCCTTCCGGCAGGATCTCCATAAAGGAGACATACAGCATCACGCCGGCCGAAAGCCCCAGTGCAGCGGCCATAAAAGCCGGCCCCGGCTCGCGCCTTCCCACCGCCAAAGCGCCGCCAATCGAGGTCGATAGACCCGACAGCAGCACCAAGGCGAAGGCAAAGGCAAAGGTACTAAAAGTCATAGCTGGCACCCTACCAGCCAATAATTGTCAAGTATTAATTTTCTTCCTTATCTTCCGGTACCGGAGAGATGAACTCGCCATTCTTGATAGATGGATCGTTGTCCACATACTCGCCTGCCTCATAGTCATAGCCCACGGCGCGGCCCTCTTCGTCCGTGCGCGCGTACCAATCGGTCACCTCTGCTGCAGTGGAGTTAAAGTGCGCGCCCGTTGCGTAGTCGCCGTCTGTCGGCTCGATAGACAGGGCAAAGTTATCGCCATAATCGCGCACGCCCCGCACGATCGCATTAGAGACCGCTTCGTCCTCGTAGAAATGACGGATGGAGGCAGGATCATGGCGCAGCTCGCGCACCAACGCGATGCACATGAGCACGATGATGACCGCGAAGGGCAGGGCCGTCACCGTAATAAGATTCTGCAGGCCCTGCAGCGCATTGCGGCCGCCGGCAAGCAAAATGACCACAGCAATGCCGGCCATACATACCACCCAAAAGACCGTAACCACCGGGTTGGGCTTGGGGTTGCCGCGCTGGGTGAGCTGCGAGTTCACAATGGATGCGGAGTCAGCCGTGGTAATGAAGAAGACCACCAGCATGACGATGACGATGGGCGCCATCCACTCCGCTCCTGGGAAGTGGTCCAAGACCTTGAAGAAGATGTCTTCTGCCGCCGGCATGGAATCGATAGTGCCATCTGGGGCGATATCGCCATCGCGGCGCTGCAGCCAAATGGTGGTACCGCCCAGGATGGTATAAGCGGCAACAATGATGGCCGAGGGAATAAGCAGCACACCGAGCACGAACTGGCGGATGGTTCGCCCGCGCGAAATCTTGGCTACGAAGACGCCCACGAATGGCGACCAGGATACCCACCAGGCCCAGTAGAAGGTGGTCCAGGAGGACAGGAACGCAACCATGTCTTCCCCCTGGCCCATATTGGCAGAGAGCATCTGGGGCATTTCATCGAGATACTCAATCACCACGGCCGGCAGCATATTGGCCAAGAAGGCGGTCGGCCCCACGACGAAGAAGAACAGGGCCAGGGCCATGGCCAGCACCAGGTTGATATTAGAGAGCCACCGAATGCCCTTCGCCACGCCGGAGACGGCCGAGAAGATCGTTCCGATGGACAGGACCACGATGATTACCAGCGCCGCGGTGTTGCCGGTGGTAGACCAGCCGCTGACCAATTCCACGCCGCGGCCGATCTGCAGCGCACCAATACCAAGCGTGGCGGCGGTGCCGAAGAGAGTGGCAATAATGGCTAAGCCATCGATGATGCGCGCGGGCAGGGAATCAGAGGAGCGATTGCCAAAGAGCGGCATCAGGATGGAGCTCATCAGCGGCACGCGGCCGCGGCGGAAGGACACGTAGGCCACGCACAGGCCCACGATGGCATAAATCGCCCACGCATTAAGACCCCAGTGCATGGCTGCCTGCGCCATGGCCCCCAGCACCGCTTCATCGCTCGCGGCCTCATAGGCGCCCGGGCGCGGCGAAAGGTAGTAGCTCAGCGGCTCGAAGGGGCCGAAGAAAATAATGCCGATGCCAATGCCGGCACCAAAGAGCATCGCCGCCCAGCTCACCGTGGAAAATTCCGGCTTCTCCCCATCCAGGCCGAGCGGGATCTTGCCGTACTTTGAAAAGGCCAAGATGATGAGCAAAAACATCAGGAACGTCGCCAGGGCGGTAAAGATCCAGCCCAAGTTACGCATCACCCAATCGAGCGCTGTCGAAGAAGCATCGAAGACCTGCTCGGGCGCAATCACACCCCAGACTACGAAGGCGACGACCAGTCCGCCGACCACAAAGAGGATCGGTTTATCCACGCCGTACTTGACCTTCTGGTCCTCAATGGAGACGCCCGGTACCAGCGCGGGGTGGATATTATGCGGGTACATAATGTCCTTTAAGATGCGCTTGGCATTGCGGGTGCGCTTTTTGCTTTCCTCCGAATTATTCACCCCACGCACAGGGCGGGATGAGGAAGACGATGAAGAAGAGATGGTTCTACTCCTATTCTGTTTTCCGGGTGTCACTTTTAAGAGAGCTGTCTATACATTAATAAAAACTCGCAGGATATAAAGCTGGCGCCAGCCCTTCCCCCATATGCGTAAAATGAGCTACGCATTGTTTACCGGCCTTTAACCTTGGGAGTGACGTTCTATGGCGCTTTACCCGCTCGCGACTAGTTACTTCGGCGTGGAGCATGTTGCGGTCCTCGAGCACCCAGTGCTGGGCACCGCATTGAGTATCCCCGGCGTGGCAGAGCACGCTGCGCTTGTCGACGTCTCCCTAGAACCCGATACCTACACCAACGGCTGGCGCGTCCGCTCGGACTTCGGCTTCTTGGGGTTTCTGGACGAGGTCGAGGCGGCGGAGTATCCCGCCTTGGAGCGTTTAAAGGCCTCCTCCGCACAGCCGCAGACGATCGCCACCGTGGAAGTAGTAGACGGCGAGGTTGAGGTTGCCGTGTCACTGGGCCTGTGGCCGTGGATGGTGCCGGTCAACGACCAAACGCAAGGAACCGCACTGCTCTCCGGTGGGCAAGGCGTGCTCATCGATGCCGCCGCCGGCGACCTATCGCCCGCCCAGCTGGAGAGCATGGGCACGCAGCAATTCTTCGTCACGCTGGAAGACCTTGCCGGCACCGCAGTGGCCACCTGCGACGATATGGTGCTCGGCCCCATCGGCGACATTCCTGCGTTCCCCGGCCTGCGCGCCGCTTTCGCCGCGGCCAGCGGCTCTGGAGCGGGGCTTTCCGCCCGCGCCTATGCGAGCCACGGCATGCTTGCCGTCGATATCCCCGCCGATGAGGCCACCACCGCGGAGCTCTTCTCCCCCGCTGTTCCACCGCTGCGCGTGCCCGCGCCACAACCTGCGATTCCCACTGCTGCGCCCGCAGCCACACCGGCTCAACCCGAGGTCTGGGAGCACACGCTTGCCGGCGAGGCCATCGTGACGGCGCTGCCCACCGGCTCACGCCGCCCGAAAGGGCCACAGGCCCAGCCGCCTGCACCCGCTGAGCCAGATGCGCCAGCTCAGCAGCACAATGAGCAATCACAACAACCGCAGGCCAGCGCCAAGCTGGCGGAGTTGGTCTCTTCCATCCCGGGCGAGCAGAATTTCAGCTGGCGCGCGCTGCCGGTAGCCGAAGAACCGGGCCGCTTTTCCTCCGAATCCGCGCGCGTGCGGGCCCGGCGCGTGGCCCGCGAATCCTCCCACCACCGCGGGGGCAATCACCGCAAATAGGTGCGGCGACGGGCCCCAGGGGCCTTGTTAGCGTAGGGTGCGTTGGCCTCCGTCGCCGCGGCGAGTAATCCGCTGGGCGTCGAGGTATTCCAGCAGCGGGATGGCTACCCGCCGCGTGGTGCCCAGCGCTTTGCGGGCTGCCGAAAGCGTAAAGGGCTGCTCCAGTTCGGCAAGACGCCGGCGCGCTTCCTCCGGCGCCGAGGGCAGGAGAACGATTCCCTGTTTGAGGCGCAGGAGGCGCCCGGCGCGCTCGGCGGCGGCAAGCTCCTTGGGGCCCAAGCCCAGCTCCGTGAGGTCATCTGCCTCGGGAGCCGCAAAGGGTTCTGCCTTAAGCCTTTCTTCGATGGCAGCCACCCCGCGCTCCGCCGCGCCAAGGTCCGCCTGCTGTCCGGGAAGGCGCAGCACTCCCTCGCTGCTTTCCGCTTTCGCAGCGGCGATGGCAAGGCCGAGCAAGCCCTCTTCTTGCAGGCCGAGGGCGTCCATGGCAGCCTTGCGGGGCATTCCCGGTGCCAGGGGATGTGCGGCGGTGTGGGCATGCAGGGCGTCGATAAGCGATTGCTTCCACCGCGTAACTTGGGAGGCGGCAATCCACCAGTCGCGGAAGGCGATAATGCCTTGGGGCGGCGCCGCGGTAGTAAAGCCATCGCGGGCTAGGTCATCCACCCGGGCGAAGCCGACGCGGCGCAGGTAAGAGGCAGGATCGCGGAATGAGTGCTGGGCACTGAGCTCTTCTGCGCGGCGGCGGGCGGCACCGCGCCGGTTAAGCTCCGGCGGCCGCAGATCTACTGCCTCTACCCCAGCGACGACGTGCCGGCCGCCAGGACTGCGCACTACGAAACGATCAAGGAGCCGCAGCGGCAGCGGGTGTGCCAGGCTGATGCGCGCGAAATCGGCAGACAAGGGACGCAGGTGGGCCTCCACCCCGGCGGTACCGGTGTGCACGACGAGGTTATCGGGCAGCCCGTCGAGCTCCGCGCCAAAGGTGCGGCGGACATCGAGGTGGTCCACCAGGCGCCACGCACCCGGGGTAAGCAGCACGTCGCCGCGGTGGATATCGGCGGCATCCACCCCGCGCAGGTTGACGGCCGCACGAGTGACGGGGCCGAGTGCATCCTGCGCGCGATTTTCGCTGTGCAGGCCACGGATCTCCACGGCCCTTTCCCCACCAGCCGTGGCCACCTTAAGGCTATCGCCCACGCGCAGGGTGCCCGCGGCAAGCGTTCCGGTAACCACGGTGCCCGCGCCCTTCACGCTAAAGGCGCGGTCCACCCACAGTCGCACGGGTGCCTGCGCATCGGGAGCGGGCACAGCGGCAAGGACCTCATCGAGCGCCTGCCGCAGCGCCGCAATGCCGTCGCCGGTAGGGGCGGATACGGGGATAATGGGGGCGTCGGCAAGCGGGGTGCCGGCCAGCTGCGTTCGGATTTCTGCGGTGCGGTCCACAGTGGCGCGGTCGCTGCGAGTTAGCGCGATAATGCCGTGCTCTACGCCCAGCGCGCGCAAGGCATCGCGGTGGTCGGTGGACTGGGCCTGCCATCCCTCATCGGCCGCCACAACAAAGAGGACGACCGGGGCCGGGCCCACGCCAGCGAGCATATTGCCTAGGAATTTTTCATGCCCGGGCACATCTACGAAAGCCACATCCGCGCCAGAAGGCAGCGTGGTCCAGGCAAACCCCAGATCAATGGTAAGGCCGCGGCGCTTTTCTTCCTCCCACCGGTCCGGGTCCATCTCCGTAAGAGCCCGCACCAGGGTGGACTTGCCGTGGTCCACATGACCGGCAGTAGCGACGACGTACACCTAGCCCACCGCCTTAATAGCGGCAATAACCGTGGCGTCATGATCGGCAGGAACGCAGCGAATATCCACCAAGCAGCGGCCCTGATGCACGCGGCCTACCACGGGAGGGTCTTGGCGGCGCAGCGCGTCCGCATAGCGCTCGGGCAAGCTCACTGCATAGCCCGGCAGCGGGTACTCGGGCGCCCCGCCGCCGCCCACGCGGCCATCATGAGGCACCACTTCTGCCCCGACTGCCTGCGCGATGGATTCCGTGCGCTCGCGGTGGGTCTGGGGTTCGAGGTGGAGGGCGTCCTGCACCGCATTCGAGGGCGTCGAAATGGCCGCCTCCAGCGCGTTGAGGCGCAGCTTATCTATGCGCACCGCACGCGCCAGCGGGTGCTTCTTCACCGCGGCAATCGCTTCCTTGGTACCGAGTAAGATTCCTGCCTGCGGACCGCCAAGCAGCTTATCGCCAGAGGCAATGACGATATCGGCGCCGGCGCGCAGCTGGGCCTGGATATCTGGTTCTTCTGGCAGCGCCGGGTCATGGGTGAGCAGGCCGGAGCCCAAGTCCACGATGAGTCGCGTATCGTGCTCCACCGCTAGGCGGTGCAGTTCCTCTACCCCGACTGCGGAGGTAAAGCCCTCGATGCGGAAATTGGAAGGATGCACCTTCAAGATGGCACCGGTGTTATCGCTCAGCGCGCGCTCGTAGTCGGCCAGGTGCGTGCGGTTAGTCGCCCCAATTTCTTTAAGGCGCGTGGCCGTGGACTCGATGAGCTCCGGCAGGCGAAAACCAGCTCCTATCTCAATGAGCTCGCCGCGCGAGATGATGACTTCTTTGCCGGGAGCGAGCGCAGCGGTAGCCAGCAGCAAGGCGCTAGCGCCGTTATTGACCACGAGGGCATCTTCTGCACCGGGGCAGGCCGCAAGCAGCGCGGCCGTGGCGCCGGCACCGCGGTTTCTTGATCGCTTGCCCGAGTCCAGGTCCATTTCCACATCGGTATAGGAAGCGGCGGCTTGGAGGGCCTCTACCGCGGCGCTGGGAAGCGGGGCACGCCCTAAGTTCGTATGAATGATGACGCCGGTGGCGTTAATGACCGGCCGCAAGGAATGCGCATTCTTTTGTTCCAGGCGCTGCGCAATTTCTGCGGGTATTTCGCTGACCGGCAGCTGACCGCGGCGCGCTCGGGCGACTGCGCCCTGGAGTATCGCGCGGATGGTGTGCTCGGCTAGGCGCTGGCGCGCAGATTCTACTTCCGGCAGCTGGAGCAGCTCGTCCATGCGGGGAATATTCCTGCGGGGATCCGGGCTGGCAGCAGGCGTGGGCGTGGGCACTGTGGCATTCCTCCTTGCGCGCGGGTGGCGGAGACGGACAGGAATCGAACCTGCCAGACCGAGATGCTCGGCCTCACCGGTTTTGAAGACCGGGGCGCCCACCAGGACACGTACGCCTCCGTATGCTCACCTTACACGGGCATTCCTCGGTACCGAGACACCTACCAGACGCTACATTCACCACGGTGCGCCACGGTGGCTCCTGCGGCGCCCGAGGAGATTCCTTTGCTGCGCACTATTCCCCCGTTAATACGCAGCAAGAAGCTCCCGTAGAACTAGTAAAATAGCCGTATGACCGAAGATATTAAGCTCACCTCTTTCGCGGCCGGTGGCGGCTGCGCCTGCAAGATTCCCGCTGGACAGTTGGAATCCGCCGTCGAAGGCCTCATTGGTAAGGCCGACCCCAACGTGCTGGTCGGCTTGGACGATGGCGACGACGCCGCGGCCGTAAAGATTCAAGATGGCCTGGCGGTCATCTCCACTGCGGACTTTTTTACCCCCATGCTCAATGACCCCTATGACTGGGGACGGGTAGCCGCGGCCAATGCGCTGTCTGACGTTTATGCCATGGGTGGCACCCCAGTTACCGCCATTAACCTGGTGGGCTGGCCGAATGAAAAGCTCGGATTGGACGTGCTGCGCGAGGTCCTGCGCGGCGGCATGGATATAGCCGCCGAGGCCGGCATCTCCGTAACGGGTGGGCACTCCATCACCGCGCCCGAGCCGCTGTACGGCATGGCCGCTACCGGCATCGTGGACCCCGACAAGCTCATGCGCAACGACGCCGCCGAACCCGGCCTGCCCATCACCCTAACCAAGCCCGTTGGCGTGGGCATCCTCAACAACAAGCACAAGGCCACCGGCGAGGTCTCCCAGGCCGCGGTCGATTCCATGACCACCTTGAACCGTGAGGCCGCCCGCGCAGCGGTAGAGGCGGGCGTGCGTGCGGCCACGGATGTCACCGGCTTCGGGTTGCTCGGCCACCTGTACAAGATGTGCCGGGCCTCCGGCATCGCCGCGGAGCTCGACTTTTCCGCCGTGCCCACCATCGAAGGAGCAAAGGAAGCGCTGGCGGAGGGCTTCATCCCCGGCGGTTCTCGCCGCAATCTGGACTGGGTGCGCCCGCACCTCGATACCTCCTTGAGCGAGGAAGAGCTAGTGCTGCTTGCCGACGCCCAAACTTCCGGCGGCCTCCTCCTCATCGGCGAGGTTCCCGGCTACCCCGTCATCGGCCACACCACCGAGCGCACCGGCGATGCGTTCATTAAGGCCTAAGATGCGCCGACGCCTCCCCGCTTTCCTCGCCTCCACCGCCCTTGCCGCAGCAGGGCTGGTGGGGTGCTCATCCGAGGGGGCATCGCCAAGCGGATGCTCCCCTGTTGATATTGCCGCGGTGCGCGAAGCCCTGCCGGATTCGCTCGCTAAGGCCAAGCTCGACCCGCACTCCACCGACGAGGATGAACACTCCTTCTCAGTGCTCTACCGTGCACAGGATAAGGAGCAGGTCAGCCTACTGGGGACGAAGTATGAGGCCGAGGGCGCACCCGTGTGCCCCGATGACCCCAATGAGGCGGCACAGCGCTACTTAGAGCTGCTGCACGACGACCTCGATGCCCAAAACGCCGCCCAGCAGCGCCCCGCCAATGAGTACTCCCCCTTCGAGTTCACCGCCGCTGACAGGCGCTTTTACTGCTCCGCCTGGCCGGTCGAAGAGTCAGTGTCTACCACCTGCGTGACCACCGTGGGCGATGTGGCGCTGAACTACTACCTCCACCGTGATGGCCACGACTCCGCAGCCGAGCAACAACGCATGGAAGACATCGGCGCAGAGCTCGCTCCCGCCCTGCAGGACCTGGACTAGTCCGGGCTCACCACATCGTGGTCGAGGCCCTGCTCGCGCCGGCGCTTTTCCGCCCGGCGCTTCTGCGGCCCGATGGTGGTCTCCGGGTTCTTCACCGCTTCCAGCCCGGCGTTAAGCACGCCAAAGCGCGTGCACGCCGAGCCTGCCAAGAGCGATAGCCCCGCGGCTACCGAGACGGCCCGTGACTTCGTCACCGCAGCCACTGCACTACCGACACCGCCGGCCGCGATGAAGTATTCCGAGGCCTTCATCAACGCGCCCGGCTTGCCCTCGTGCAGCGCCTCGCGCGGCTCCGGCTCCATGCCTTCTTCAAGAACCTTGGTCGCCACCAGATCGCTGGCCGCCGCGGCCATACCCAACGCGCGGGCCGGTCCCGCGTGCTCGACCGGAGTGGTCACCATAGCCAGGCCTGACGACGCCGCGCCCGCCGAGGAAACGAAGACATACGGCAGGTGCTTTTTCATGTCATTCCACACCGGGTTCGAGGTATTAGACAGCAATACCGCGGTATAGCCCGCGAGCGGGCCGCCAAGCACGCCCGCTATCGCGCCCGCCGGCCCGGCCGATTTCTTCAGCGCCGTGCGCACGAACTTCGGCAGCGGCAGCTTGTGGCCAGTCGCCGCATCCACTTCCGCGGCGGCCGGCAGCGCGGCCGCGCTGGCAAATCCCGACAAAATCCACGAGCCCATGGACATTGGCGAGGTCACCTTGAAGACGCGGAACATGTTCAATGCGCGTTCCGGGCGGCCCAAGTCCAGAATCAAAAAGACCGATCCCACGGCCGCCGCGCCAAAGGCAGAGATCCGCGTGGTGCGACGCAGCGGCGCATTGCCCGCGGCCTGTGTACCGGCAGCCAAGAGCCCCGAGCCACCGCTCACGCCGCCCAAGAAGAGGTAGGCGCCGATAGGCCATTCCCACGGCGGAGCCTTCACCACAGGTCGGCCATAGTAAGACGAAAACTCGAAGTCCTGCGCCATGCGCTCCTCTTTGGAGCCATCTTGCGCGCCGGCGCCCGGACGCTTCCGCTTCTTCTTCGGCTTCGTACCGTCGAACTTCCGGTAGCGATTGCGCCGCTCCGGCTGCGGTGGACGGTATTCATCAAAGTTGCTCATTTACGTCCCCCAATCAGGAAGGAACCAGCCACGGCCAGCGCCATGCCGCCGATAGCCTTGGCTGCGGTCTTATACATCTGCGGCAAATCGGCCGTCGGCACGCGCGGGTCCGGCGGCAAACCGTAGACCTCAGGTGAATCTAGAAGCAAGAAGATGGAGCCGGTTCCGCCCACGCCATCGTCTTGGTTGGCACCGTAAAGGCGGGCCTCAGTTAGCCCTTGTTCGTGCAATACGCGCACGCGTCCCTTGGCTGCGGCCAGCATCTCCTCGTACGGGCCGAACTGAATGGAATCAGTAGGACAGGTCTTAGAACATGCTGGCTGTTCGCCCTGCTTCAGGCGGTCGTAGCACATGGTGCACTTTTGGGCCACGCCCAAGTTCTTGATCGGCATCGACTCGCCTGGCGTGTGGTCCGGCCCTTGCGGGGCAAGCTGCTTGAGCTTTTTCAGCACGTTCACGCCGGCATGGGAGTTATCCACGTAATCCACCGTGGCCGTCTTGTCATATTTCAGCGCCACACCGCCGTCATCGCGGCGCTCGATGACGCCAAACGGGCAGCCGGCCACACACGTGCCGCAGCCATTGCACACGTCATCTTGGACCACAACGGTGCCAAACTCGGTGCGGAACAGCGCGCCTGTAGGACACACGTCCAGGCAGCCCGCATGCGTGCAGTGCTTACACACGTCCGAGGACATGAGCCACCGGAACGTATCCGTATCCGGCGGGGTGGTATCCACCTCTGGGGCCTGCGCCCCTACCGAAGGCATGCCTAAGGAAATGAGATTCTTTCCCTCCTCGCGGGCATGCTCGATGCGGTCATTGTTTTGCTCCACAAAGGCCACGTGCCGCCAGGTATTTGCACCCAGTGCGCCGGTGTTGTCATAGGAATCACCCGTGACGTCATAGCCTTCTACCGGGTTGCGGTTCCACTCCTTGCACGCCACCTCACAGGCCTTACACCCGATGCACACGGAAGTGTCGGTGAAAAAGGCCATACGGCGGTACTTGTCATAGCCATGCCGGCTCGCGTTTTCGGTCAGAAGATTGGTCATTTACTTACCTTCTTCGCTTTCCTCGCCCTTCTCGCCGTGTTCATCCGCATCCGCGGGCTGCTGCGGCTCTGGGTTATAGGTGAAGGAATCATCCACGGTGAGCAGATCATTACCAGAATCCAGGTTCAGGTGCGCGCGCTTCTGATACTCCTTGAGCATCTCCACACGAGCCTCACCACGGGGGCGACGCCCCGGCTGGATATCGCAAGCGCCGATCTTGGAATTCTGGATGAATACGTTTGGCTCCAACGTAAGGCCCAGCAGATCATTGGCGCCATCGCCTGCAACGGCCGTGGAATCGGACTCGCCGTAGTGATACGGCAGGCCGATCTGGTGGAACTCCTCACCATTGATCTTCATCATCTGCATGCGGTCAGTGACCAAGACCTGTGCCTCAATGACGCCGCGCGGCGAGATGATCGTGGCCCACTTGCCGTTTTCCAAGCCACGCTTTTCTGCCAAGGCCTTATCGACCTCGCAGAAAAGGCCCGGCTGCAACTCCGCTAGGTACGGCAGGCGGCGCGACATCGCACCCGACGTATACATCTCGGTGAGGCGGTAGGTGGAAAAGACAAACGGGAACACCTCCGAGCCCGGCTCGCCTGGCTCTGGGCGCGACAGGTTGTCTGGGCGCTTAATGGTCAGGCGCGTCGGCGATTGCTGCTGTTTGTACAGCACATTGTGCACCGGAGACTCGTGCGGCTCATAGTGGGTGGGCAATGGGCCGTCGGAAAGCCCCGACGGCGCAAACAGCCAACCGCGGCCATCCGCCTGCATGATGAAGGCATCGGTGCCGTCGAGGGCGTCCGGGCCCACGGCGTCGACCGGAGCCTTGTAGTCCGGGGCCTTGGTAGCCGGGAAGTCCGGCACGTCATCGCCAACCCATTGACCCTGGTCAGCGTCCCACCACACATACTTCTTGCGCTCCGACCACGGAGTGCCGTCCGGCTTCGCCGAAGCACGGTTGTAGAGCAGGCGACGGTTGGCCGGCCATACCCAACCCCACTCGGGAGCTACCTCGTTTTGCTCCGACCCCGGTACCTTGCGCGCGGACTGATTAATGCCGTCCTTAAACACGCCGGTATAGATCCAGCAACCGCCCGAGGTGCTGCCGTCATTCTTCATCTCCACGAAGGCAGGCAAAAGCTCGCCCTTCTTCGGGCCCTCTAGGTAGTAGCCGTTGATCTCCTTGAGGACGTCCTCAGAATTCGGCTCGCCTTCCTCGGTTTCCACATAGTCCCACGTGACCTTCTGCAGAGGAATATCTCGCGGATCGGTGGAATCGCGCAGGCGCTCCTTGATCTTCTTGCCCAGCTGGTAGAAGAACCAGAGGTCACTCTTTGCATCCCCTGGCGGTGGGGCTGCCTGGAAACGCCACTGCAACATGCGCTGCGTCTGGGTAAAGGTTCCTGCCTTTTCCACGTGGGTGGCCGCCGGCATCAGGAAGACCTCGGTGCCGATGTCTTCGGTCTTAAGCTCGCCGTTTTTAATCTCCGGCGAATCCTTCCAGAAGGAGGCGGTCTCAATCTCCTGGAAATCGCGTACGACCAGCCACTTCAGCGCCGCCAAGCCACGGCGTTGCATACCGCCGTTGGACTGTGCCACGGCCGGGTTCTGGCCAAACACAAAGTAGCCTTCCACCTGCTCATCCAGCATGGCCATGAGCGTTTCATAGGTCGAATGCGCACCAGAAATGCGCGGCATGAGGTCATAGCCCCATCCATTGTCCTTGGTTGCCGCATCGCCCCAATAGGACTTCATCAGCGAGACTGCGTAGTTCTCACCAATCTGCCAGAAGCCCTTCTGCGACTCGTTACGGATTCCATCAACAAACTCTGGCCAGCTTTGCTTTTCGACGCTCGGCATCGGCAAATACCCCGGCAGCGAGTGGAACAACGTCGGGATATCGGTAGAACCCTGAATCGAGGCGTGGCCGCGCAGCGCCATAATGCCCGAACCTGGTCGTCCCACATTGCCGGTGAGCAGCTGCAAGATGGCCGCGGTACGAATAAACTGCGCACCCAGAGTGTGCTGGGTAAAGCCCAAGGCATAGGCAAAGCAGGTGGTGCGATCCGGCGTGGAATTCCGCGCGATCGACTCCGCCAAGTAATAGAAGTCCTCCTGCGCAATACCGCAGGTCTCCTCCACTACCTCAGGCGTATAGCGCGCGTAGTGCCGCTTGAGAATCTGGAAGACCGAATTCGGATGCTCTAGCGTCTCATCGCGTTCCACATTCCACGACGCACCCTCCGGCTTCTGCACGTATTGCCACGAATCCGTGACGTACTTACCGGTCTCTGGGTCATAACCAGAGAACAGACCATCCAGATCTTCGGTGTCCTGGTAGTCCTCCGAAATGATCATCGGCGCATTGGTATACGCCACCACGTAGTCATGGAAATACAGGTCATTGTCCAGCAGGTAGTTAATGACTGCGCCCAAAAGCACCACGTCCGTACCGCCGCGAATGCCAATGTGGCGATTCGCAAAGGCAGACGTGCGCGTATAACGCGGATCCACGTGAATGATGCGGGCACCACGCTTCTTGGCTTCCACCACCCACTGGAACCCCACGGGGTGGCATTCGGCCATATTAGAACCCTCAATGACGATGCAGTCCGCATTCGCCATATCCTGCAGCGGTTGGGTTGCGCCGCCGCGGCCAAACGAAGTTCCTAGACTAGGAACAGTGGCGGAGTGTCATATACGCGCCTGGTTCTCGAGCTGAATCGCACCAGCGGCGGTAAATAGCTTCTTGATGAGGTAATTTTCCTCATTATCCAAGGTCGCACCGCCCAAACCGGCGATGCCCATCGTGCGGTTGAGCACACGACCTTCATCGTCCACATCCTGCCAGCCATTGCGGCGGGCCTCCAAGAAACGATCCGCAATCATCTCCATCGCGGTATCTTCATCAAGGTCCTGCCACTCCGTAGAGTGCGGCGCACGATACTTAATCTTGGTAAGGCGCGTAGCGGAGTTGATCAACTGCTCCGACGCGGATCCCTTAGGGCACAGGCGCCCACGGGAAATAGGCGAATCCGGATCGCCCTCCACCTGGATGACGCGGTCATCTTTGACATACACGCGCTGCGAGCAACCAACCGCACAGTACGGGCACACCGACTGCACCACGCGGTCCGCTTCCACGGTGCGCCCATGCTTATCTTTACTCTTTTGAGACTGCGTATTGACGTCCCTTCCGAAGGGATCGCCACTGCGCAGCTGGCGCACAACCGGCCAGTTGAGAGGGCTAAAGCGAGACATGTCCTTTAATCTATATTTCGCCGGTTAAAAAAGCCACAAAGGCTACCCTAACTAGCTTGCACCGCCCAGAGTGCCCGCTTAATCCCCTCGACGATGTCCGCCAGCTCCATCATGGGCTTTTCCGTTTTCTCCTGCTTTGTAATGTACGGAACGTGGACAAATCCTGCGCGCACCTCCGTCGCTGCAAAGTGGTGCAAGAGACCATAAAGTAGCTGGTTACACACGAAAGTCCCTGCCGTGTTCGACAACCGCGCCGGAATATCCTCCATCGCCGCAACCATTTCCTTTACCGGCAGCGTAGAGAAGTATGCCGCCGGGCCGCCTTCCACAACCGGTACATCCACCGGCTGATAACCCGCATTATCAGGAATATCGGCATCCATAACGTTAATCGCGACCCGCTCTGGGGTGATATGCGCCCGCCCACCGGCCTGGCCCAAACATACAATTGCATCGACCGCCGAGCCCTCCGCGGCCTCGATCGCCCGACGCAGCGATTCCCCGAACTTCGTCGGGATCACCAGCTTGATGAGCTCCGCGTCTCCAATGCGATCCGGCAGTTGCTGAAGCGCTCGTTCCGTGGGGTTGATGCTCTCTCCGCCGAAGGCGTCAAATGCGGTTACGAGGATTTTCATGCTGCCAGTATTCCAGATCCCGGGCCCTCCCACCCTTCGCGCTCACCGGCAGCGCTTGGATGGCACTTCCCCTTGGTCCCGGTGAGTGGCAAGGGCGTAGGCCCTAATCCCCGCTCCCCTCGCGCTCACCGGGAGCCATACTCCAAGTACTCAGGGCCCTGCCCGTGAGCGCGAAGGGCGGGGTGCCTAACCGATCTGCTGCTTCGTAGTGCAGTCGATCTTCGCATATGAACGTCCATTCTTATCTACAGACGTCATGGCATAGTTTCCGCCATAAGCTCGGCACCCGGTGTAGTTATCGACCACCGGTGCCGGCCGAGGTGCGGGCTGCTGTTCGGGAGCTTGGTATTCAGCCACCTCGTCGTGCGTTTGTTGCTCCGCTACCTCTACTTCCGGCGCATCGTGCTCCTGCTGACGAATCTCTTCTTTCCGCTCCTCTGCACGGCGGCGTTCTTCTTCCTGGCGCTCCTTCTCGCGCTTCTCTTCCTCCAATTTCTCGATCTCTTCGCGGGCTTGTTTCTCCTTTCCCTCAAGCTCGCGTTCCTTCTTCGCGGCAATCTCCTTGGGAGCATCCGGATACGCTGCTTTCTGGAAGGTGCTTCGAGCATCTTTGTGGCGAGTCAGAACCGCTAATCCGGCCTTCGCAGCTGCTGACTTGTCCAATACATCCTCGTACCCTGCAATATCAGCTTCCCCGGAAGCTGCAAATGCTGCCGCCGCAGCTTCAGCGCCGCTAAGCGCTTCGGCCATGTCCTCATCGCTGGAGACCTTGCACTCGTCCGAGACCCCAAAGATCCCTTCGCCAGCATCTTTAGGGCGGCGTTCGGCGTTGTGCACTTCGTCATAAAACTTGTCGTTTCCACCAAATACGACTGCAGTGGCCAGCCCTTCGGCCGCGACATCCGCGTTAATGAAGTCATCGTCGATAAAGACACCGGCAAGGGTGCGGCCGTACTTGTCGGTCCGCTCGGAGTCATATTCCAACCGAACCTCCGTCCCCTTTGGCAGCCGTCCTTCCAAGTACTGCTTCGCTTCCTCCGCGAGGCACTCACTCGGTTCGCCGTTATGGCCGATTTCCGGCGTATCAATATTAAGTAGCCGGACGCGGGTATTTTCGCCGTCTATGTCGACGTCAATGGTGTCGCCATCGATCACTCGATTGACCACCACTGCATCTTCATCGCCGCCGCCTAAGGCAACGGAAGCCACAGCTCCGACTGCGAAAATGCCAATGAGAGGTTTAACCCAGCCCATGAATGTTCCTCCTGAGAAAGATAGAGAGAGTAGCTACTTAAAGTTAGCAATGGGACACACGTGGTAGTTCAAGCTCCCCTCCCTTCGCGCTCATCGGCGTCGAAAAGCAAGCACAAAACCACCTCTCCGTGAGCGCGAAGGGTGAGGTTGTGGACACAGCAAATATCCCGCGCTTTGTACCTACAGACGTAGAAGGAATAAGCTGAGCGATGTTGAAGTTGAACAGAACAGTATCTGGAAAATAGTCCGATCTGTCCATTTTTATTTTCAAAGGAATCTTAATGTCTCAACAAGAATCTTCGCGCTCCAAGCTTCCAGGCTGGGCCACGGGATTCGGTGCCCAGGTCATCGCGGGCCTTATTATCGGCCTCATCCTAGGCTTCATTGCCTCCGGCATGGATACCGACCCAGACAACCCCGGCTGGTTGACCACCCTACTCACGGGCGTCGGCGGCGCCTACGTCCAGCTACTCAAGGTGATGATCCCGCCACTCATCTTCGCCGCCGTTGTTACCTCCGTTGCAAATCTGCGCAAGGTGGCCAACGCCGCGTCCCTGGCAATCTCCACACTGGTATGGTTTGCCATTACCGCATTCTTCTCCGTCTTGACGGGCATCATTGTCGCCGTCGTGATGAAGCCGGGCATCGGCACAAGCATCGATGCTTCTACCGCGCAGGACCCTTCCCACGTCGGTTCATGGACCGCGTTCTTTGAGCAACTTCTCCCCCAGAACTTCGTGGGCCTTTCTGCCTCGCTTTCCGACGGCGAAGTATCCCTCAGCTTTGGTGCCCTCCAGCTCCTCGTCATCTCGCTAGCCATTGGTATCGCCGCCGTCAAGACTGGTAAGTCTGCTGAGCCTTTCCTGCGCTTTACCGAGTCCTTCCTGAAGGTCATTCAGGTCATCCTGTGGTGGATTATCCGCCTTGCCCCGATTGGCACCGCGGCCCTTATTGGTAAGGCCGTAGCTACCTACGGCTGGGATGCACTGGGCTCGCTGGGCAAGTTCGTCTTGGCCATGTACGTCGGCATGGGCCTAGTATTTGCCGTGGTCTACCCGGCAGTGCTGAAGTTCAACAAGATCCCGGTCATCGGCTTCTACAAGCGCGTATGGCCCGTGACCTCCCTAGGCTTTGTCACCCGTTCTTCGATGGGCGTCATGCCAGCTACCGAGCGATTCAGCGAAAAGGCTATGGGCGTTCCATCCGAGTACGCTTCCTTTGCTATTCCGCTGGGCGCAACTACCAAGATGGATGGCTGCGCTTCCGTATACCCAGCCATCGCTGCCATCTTCGTCTCCCAGTTCTATGGCATCGACCTTGACTTCACCCAGTACCTGCTCATCATCTTCGTGTCCGTTATCGGCTCCGCCGCTACTGCAGGCACCACCGGCGCAACGGTGATGCTCACCCTGACGCTTTCCACGCTCGGACTGCCACTGGCCGGCGTTGGTCTCCTGCTAGCTATCGAGCCGATTATTGACATGGGTCGTACCGCACTCAACGTCACCGGACAGGTGCTGTGCGCCACCATCGTGGCTAAGCGCGCCGGCATCCAGGACAAGGCAACCTGGGATGCTGCCGAGAACGGCGTCAAGGACATTATGGATTCTGACTCGGCCGAGGCCATCGGCGTCAAGGCTTAACCAGTCTCCTAGGCGGATTCTAGGGGTCGTTGCAACGATGATGGTTAGTTTGGTTTGATGCTACCGGTTTGTGTGAGGGCGTTGG
>NZ_JASPGP010000016.1:0-47877 GCF_030229345.1 Corynebacterium tuberculostearicum
GATGCAATATCGAAATCAGACCCTTGAAGCCCTAACCGCCTAGAATTAAACCAGTCCAACTTTCGGGGGCCAGTTCAGTACATGGTGGGGAAGTAATGCTCCTGCATAAGGACAGGAGGCGGACGCGTGATAATTGTCTCATGCCCGCCCCGACCCCGCCATTTCTGAGGGTTTCCTGAAAGGGGTGGGCGCGAATGCGCGCGTGGTTCGCTATACTCTCGGGGAGTTAAATAGAATCGTAACCAAAGGATTTAAGTACATGCGTGGTCTAATCGTTGACTATGTCGGCGTCCTTGACGGCACCGAAGAAGACAACCGTCGGTGGAAGGCGCTGCTGGCCGCCGCCAAGGCAAATGGCGCAGCAACCGCCATCCTGTCCAATGACCCAGGCGGACCAGGTGCAGAGCACATCCGCGAGTGGGAGTACCGCGGAAACGTCGACGCAGTCGTTCTCTCCGGCGAGGTGGGGGCGGAAAAGCCAGAGGTTGCAGCCTTCCAAGCGGCAGCGGATGCCCTTGAGTTGCCGCTCAATGATTGTGTCATGGTTGATGATTCCATTCTCAACGTTCGCGCGGCCGTAGAGGCAGGCATGGTCGGCTTCTTGTACACGAGCTTCGACCGCGTCTCTGTAGAAATTCAGGCAGTCTTCGATATTGAAGGTGAGTTTTAGTGGCTAAAGCCCGCGTTTACATCCCTGCGACCTACGCCATGCTGGCGGAGCTGGAAGAAACCGGCTCCCTGTCCGCGCGCTCCGGCTGGGGCTTTATGGTAACCCCTGCGCTGCAGGAGTTCTATACCGAGGGCGATGAAGAAGAAATTGCCTACTCGGCCTTCCTTGAGGCCTCTATGGCCTCCATGCGCCTTTTGGCCATTGGCGATGAAGAGAAGTTCCCGCACCGCCGCGTGGTTATCTCGGTAGACTTGGATGATTCTGTCCTCACCCCGCGCCCGGATATGGGCGAGCCGGTGGTAGAGCTTAAGCCAGCGCAGTTCAGCAAGGACGACCTAGCGGCCGTCCACGTGGATATTGCGGAGTCCGAGGAAACCACCGCAAAGGCCATCGAGGCCATCGATACCGCGGACCTTGGTGATGAGGATGCGGAGCTGGCCGTGGGCGATGCACTGGATAAGTTCATGGCCTTTTATCACCCGACCGAGCTGCCGTTCCTCGTAGAACTGCTCTAATTACTTAAGGAGACAATATGACTCAGCGCTTCAAGAACCTCGCTGCGGCCACCGTTACCGCAGGCGCAGCCCTCAGTGCCGCGCCGGCCGCCCTGGCAGATACCACCCCAGCTGCGGATGCGGCTGCCGACGCCGTGCCCACCACCCCGTGGCTGGCGCTGCTAGAGACTTCGTCCCAGGGCACCTGGGGCCAGATCCTCGATGTATTCTTCGGCATCGTGGATGGCATTTTGGGTGTTATGGCCGACACCGGCTTCCACCTCTAATTTTCCCACTCCACGTTGGTGCGCAGGGCCTCGAGTAGGCCGCGCACCGCGTCGCGCCGCCGTGCACTGGCGGTATCAGGGGGAATCAGCGCAGGATCATCGAGGCCGCATTCTGGGTCCGCAGGCGGGCCCATATGCGTACAACCGCGGGGGCAGTCCTCGATGGCGGCGGCAAGGTCTTCAAAGACGCCAAGCACGTCATCGGCATCCACGTGTGCGAGGCCAAAGGAACGGATGCCTGGGGTATCGATAATCCAGCCGCCGGTGAATGCATCCTCGGCGGGGAGGGGGAGCGCCACCGATTGGGTGGAAGTATGCCTGCCCTTGCCGACGCCCGATACTTCCCCTGTCTCCCTATCCGCGTCTGGTACCAGCCGGTTGACCAGGGTGGATTTGCCCACGCCGGAATGTCCGATGAGCGCGGTGACGTGGCCGTCGATGTGGTTGCGCACCGCCTCAAGTCCGTCTTCGACGCCGGCTTCCACCACCGTGATATCGAGATCGGCGAACTCGGCCGCGAAGGGGGCAGGATCGGTGAGATCGGTCTTGGTCAAGCACAGGATGGGGTGGATATTGCCCACAAACGCAGCGATGAGGGCGCGCTCGACAAACCCAGAGCGCGGCGGCGGATCGGCCACGGCGGTGACGATCAGCATCTGGTCCGCATTCGCCACCACGATGCGCTCATAAGGGTCGGTGTCATCGGCCGTGCGCCGGAGGACGGAGGTGCGTTCTTCCAGCTTCACAATGCGCGCTAGGGTGTCCTTCTTGCCGGAGGTATCGCCCACCACGCCCACGCGGTCGCCCACCTCGATGGCGGTGCGGCCCAGCTCACGGGCGCGCATGGCGGTGACCCGCGGGCCGTCGTCCAGTGCTACGCCCCAGCGCCCGCGGTCTTTGGTGATGACCATGCCGAACTTGGCATTTTTGTGCTTGGGGCGGTCCTTAGTACGTGGCCGCGAGCCCTTCCCGGGGCGCACGCGTACGTCGGATTCATCGAAAGAACCGAAACGCCTAGCCATTGCTCTCCTGTTGCTCGGGGTCCACCATCGTCTCCCACATGCGGTCGAAGCCAGGCAGAGTCTTCGCGGTGGTGGAAATGTCTTCTACCTCTACGCCCGGTACCCGCAGGCCGATAATCGCACCCGCGGTGGCCATGCGGTGATCGGCGTAGCACGGCCACTTTCCGCCGTGGAGAGGGGCGGGGTCGATATGTAGGCCGTCGGCAAGCTCGGTGACCTTGCCGCCGAGGGCATTGATATTATCCGCCAGCGCCTTCAAACGGTCGGTCTCATGGCCGCGCAGGTGCGCAATGCCGGTCAGGGTAGAGGGGGTCTCCGCCAGGGCGCACAACGCCGCGACGGTGGGGGTGAGCTCGCCAATGTCGCCCATGTTGCGCTCGATGCCCTGCAGCGCGCCGTCTTTGTCGCCCTTGGCAGTGACAAAGCCCGGCTCTTGGGTGACCATGACGCCCATATCCACCAAAATATGCCGAATGGCGTCGCCCGGCTGGGTGCTATTGGCAGGCCAGCGCTTAATGGTCACCCGGCCGCCGGTGACGGCAGCGGCGGCAAGGAAGGGCGTGGCATTGGATAGATCCGGCTCGATTGCCCACTCTCGCCCGGCAATCGGGCCAGGGTGCACGGTCCAGGTATTCTCGCCGGAATCCACGCGTACGCCGGCTTGGCGCAGCATGCCTACAGTCATCTCCACGTGCGGCATGGAGGGCAGCGGACCGCCCTTGTGGGTGACGGAAATGCCCTGTGCAAAGCGCGCACCGGCCAGTAGTAGTCCGGAGACGAACTGCGAGGAGCCAGAGGCGTCGATTGTAACCTCACCGCCTTCCGGTACCCCGTGCGAGCGCACACTAAAGGGCAGGCTATCGCCGTCCACCTCGACGCCGAGCTGGCGCAGTGCATCCAGGGTGGTGGATATGGGGCGGGCGTAGGCCTGCTCGTCGCCGTCGACAAGCACGGCGCCGTCCGCCAGGGCCGCAACCGGCGGGATAAAGCGCATGACCGTGCCGGCTAGGCCGCAGTCCACCGTGGCACCCTTAAGCGGGCCGGGGGTGACGTGGATATCCTCGCCTTCGTGCTCGAAGCGCACGCCCATAGATTCCAGGGCCTTTTCCATCAGCTGCGAATCGCGGGAGACCAGCGGCGCGCGCAGGGTAGAGGGGCCATCGGCCAACGCCGCCAGAATGAAGGCGCGGTTGGTAATAGACTTCGAGCCCGGCACGTGCTGGGCCCACGTAATGGGGCCTGCCGCTTGCGGGGCGGACCAAGGTTGAGACATATCGTCCATAATAGAGGGCATGTGCGGAAGATTCGTTCTTTTTACCGAGTCCCTTCTCGATGAAGTGGGCGCACTGCCCGGAGTTACTGAGGTCCACGCCCCACAAGGTACCCCAGGCCCGCGCTACAATATTGCGCCCACCCAGCCGGTGGCGATGGTGCGCGTGCACGAAAGCCTCGCCCAAGTCGACCCTGCGCGGTGGGCGCTGCTGCCGCACTGGAAGAAGGACCTGGACGGCCCGCCGCTGTTTAACGCCCGGGCGGAGACGGTGGCCACCAAACCCTCCTTCCGGCATGCCTTTAAGGGGCAGCGTTGCCTTATCCCCATGAACGGCTACTACGAATGGCACCAGGAAGAAGGCGGCAAGCAGCCCTATTACGTCCGCGCGGAAGAGGGCCTGTTGTGGGCGGCGGGCCTATGGGACACCGGCCTGGACCGCCTGTCCGCCACGATTGTCACCACTGCGGCTACGGAAGAAATGGAGTGGCTGCACCACCGCCTGCCACGCTTCTTGGCGCCCGATGAAATGCGTACCTGGCTGGAGGGCAGCCCTGAAGAGGCCGCCGAGCTGCTCTTGCCGACGCCCCTTCGTGGCTTCCACACCCACCCCGCCGACAAGGCCGTGGGCAGCGTATCCAACGATTATCCGGAGCTACTGGGCGAGTAGATCGGCAAAGCTAGCAGAGCACAGCTCTGCGAGGCTCTCCGCACTGAGCTCGATATCGAGCCCGCGGCGCCCGCCGGAAATAAAGACAGTATCGAAAAGGACGGCGGTTTCCTCAATGACCGTGGGCAGCGGGTTTTTCTGGCCCAGCGGGGAAATGCCGCCGGGAATGTATCCGGATGACTTGGATGCGTCATGCGGATCCGCCATGGCGGCCTTAGAAACGCCGTGGGCGGCCGCGGCCTTCTTGAGGCTCAGGTGGTGGGTGGTAGGGATAACGCAGACTGCCAGCTTGCGCTTTGGTCCCTTGCCCGCAGTTAAATCGATGACCAGGGTTTTGAGCACGCGATCCGGCTCTACCTCTAGGGCAGCCGCGGCGTGATCACCGAAGTGATCCTTGCCCGCCTCAAAGGTATACACGTGGTGGTCTACGCCGGCATCTTCCACTACTTTGAGCGCTGGGGTAGCTGCATGCGGGGACTTTTTAGACATGCCTGGGATTCTAACGCTACGCGTTAGGATAGAAATTGTGGCTAAAGAAACAATCAGCGAAAAGGAGCTGCAGCGCCGCTTCGAAGCGGAAGCGCTGCCCCTGCTAGACCAGCTCTACGGCGGTGCCCTGCGCATGACGCGCAACCCGCAAGATGCTGAGGATCTCGTGCAGGAGACCTACCTCAAGGCCTATAAGTCCTTTCATTCCTTCAAGCAAGGTACAAACCTTAAGGCTTGGCTGTATCGCATCATGACCAATAACTACATCAACTCCTACCGCAAGGCGAAGCGCCGCCCCACGGAGTCCTCGGCCGATGACTTGAGCGATTTTCAGCTCTATACCACTGCTGGGCACGATTCCACTGGCCTGGAATCCGCCGAGGTATCAGCGCTTAAAGACATGCCGGACGCCACCATTTCAGAGGCCATGAATGACTTGCCAGACGACTACCGGATGGTGGTGTACTACGCGGATGTAGAAGGCTTGGCGTATAAGGAAATTGCAGAAATCATGGATACTCCGCTGGGTACGGTGATGTCCCGATTGCACCGGGGAAGAAAATTGCTCCGGAAAGCGTTGAAAGACGTGGCACGAGAACAAGGCATTGGATTAGAACACCCAGACATGGAGGAGAAGTAATGGACCGCGCAACGGAACACAACTGTGGTGCGTGTAGCTCCCCAGAGGTACAGGCCCTCCTGTGCGAGCTTCTCGATGAATCAACCACCTATGCCCGCGCACTCGCCATCCGCGAGCACATCGCCCAGTGCGATTTCTGCCAACAGCGCCTCGAGAGCGAGGAGATTATCCGCTCCCTGGTGCGCAACTGCTGTAATGGCCAGGCCAAGGCGCCGCAGGCGCTGCGCCGCCGCATTTCGGTAGAGATCACCCGCATCGACACGGCGTGGTAGGCACTGTTGCTCACCCGCTGTGGTGGGGTCTGGTCTCATGATCTTCCAACTCTTTGCTTGGGTCCATACTGATCGGGCCGAATTGAGGGCGGAAGGGCCGAATTGAGACCCTAATGCGTTCAATTCGGCCCGATCACATTGGACTTAAGGCACGGAGAGGTCAAGCGGGGAGCTAGGAGACGACATCGATGTGCGTCTGACATAGCAAAAGCCCGGTTCCACGGTCGAAGTGACCGAGGGAACCGGGCTTTGAGTAATGCTGTGCGTTATGCGCCAGGACGCTTGCCGTGATTAGCGGACTTCTTGCGGCGATCCTTGCGCTTGCGACCACGCTTGCTCATTGCGCACTCCTTCGTTGAGGGTATCTGAACTTTATTCAACTGTAGCGGCTAAGGGCGCCGAAACGAAAATTGGGGGCTGCTTATTAAGCGGAAACGCGAGCGCGGCCACGGCCGCGGTTGCGGCGGCGCTTGAGGGCGCGGCGCTCTTCTTCAGACAGGCCGCCCCAGACGCCGGCGTCCAGGCCGGATTCCAGTGCCCACTTCAGGCAGGAAGAGGCAACAGGGCAGCGGTTGCAGACCAGCTTGGCCTTAGCGATTTGGGTAAGTGCGGGACCAGAATTGCCTACTGGGAAGAACAGCTCGGGGTCTTCGTCGCGGCAAACAGCTTCGTGGCGCCAATCCATGATTGATATCTCCTAACAAAAATTCGACAGCAGTAAGCACAAGCGCTTTTCACGAAAATGAAAAGCAACCAATGCCAGGGTGGGTGGTTGTGTGAACTGGTCTGCGTGCAGTGGGGCCCGGTCTCGAGGTCGGGCCAGCGTCGTCGCCGCCAATGGTTCACATTGTGGTTGCTTGAAGTTTCCTTCAAGTTAAGAAGAGGTTTACGTCCTCTTTCTTTTTGCTACCCCAGAATCATGACATGTTTACTCAGACTCCGCTAGGGGTAGAGGCAAAATTGTGGCTAACCTCACTTGAATGAAACTGGTGTGGGGGTCATTTGAGTCCATGATCGAGTTGAAAGAAGCCTGTGAGAAACGCGCTGAACTGGCGTATTGTCCAAAAATCATTGAGTGCGGTGACTGAAGAGGCGTCAAATCTACCCAGCTAACCTCTGCCCCCGCGAAACCTGAGTGGCGCACAAGGAAATGGCCTTGACCGGTGAGTAGACTGTGGGTTTGTGTCTAAGCAGAAGAAAAAGCAGGTAAACAAAAAGCAAAGTGTTTCCTCCGCGCAGCCGGCGCGTGAGGAGAAGGCCCAGCAGGGCGCGCCACAGCCGGTACTCGTGGCCGCAGCGCTCGCCGTGGTTCAGTCCATCGCCGTCATCTGCTTCGGTATCTTCCTGATTGTGCGCGAGGCGACCGGCGCAGAAAATGAATCCATGGTGTCGGACTCGGGCTCCGGAAGCTTTGTAGGGCTGGGCACCGCACTATTTATCTTTATTGTCTTTGGCTTTGTCATCGTCGGTGCTTGGGCCATGGTCAAGGGAAAGCGCTGGGGTAGGGGGGCCATTATCCTGGTGGAGCTCATCTTGGCAGCGAGCTCCTTCCAGATGTTCAGCGGCGGATCGCCGCTACTTGGTGCGGTGACCTTGGCGAGCGCCGCAGTAGTCATCTTCCTGCTGATGTTCGTCCGCGCTTCCACGGAGTGGGCGGCAGCTAACTTCTAAATTCGCCGCCACGCACAAGGGCCGCGCCCCGGGAAATCCCGAAGGCGCGGCCCTTTCTGTAGTGGAGGGGTTAATCGGCGCTTAGGCCCACGACCTGATCGCCGCGGGTTTCCACGATGGTGTCGCCCGCCAAGGTGAGGTAGACGGGGCCGCGGTAGCCGCCGCGATCAACCGGGATGGTTCGCAGAGTTTTGCCGGTGGACCAATCCATGACAGCAATGCCTGCTTGAGTAGGGACCACCATGTGCTCGTCGACGGCGATGGGGGTGCCGATGGCATCGTCTACCACGTGATCCACTGCGAGGTCGCTCGGCTTGAAGAGGTAGAGGCGGGAGCCATCAAACCAGGTCATATGGTGTGGCAGGTCCGCGGTTGCCGGGGCGAATGGGGAAGCACCTGCGTCAATATCTGGAGAGGGCTCTGCCGAAGTAGAGTCCAGCTTTTCGCCCTTATTGTCATAGGACTCGATCGTGGGATTCGGGCCTGGGCGGTAGACGGCGGCGGCCTTTTGCCCCACAGCGACAAGCCGGGCGCCGTCGGTGGCTATGTCCACATCGGCAGCGATATCGGGCTCACGGGAATCATCAGGGGTGGTGTCTTGGAAGCGCAACCAAGTGGTGCCCGGTTTATCGGGGCAGGACTCGGTCAGCGCCAAATTCTCGGTACGGGTGAGGGCGGAGCTAATGGTGCAGTCCTCATGCGGTTGCTTGTCCGGCTCCTGCTTTGCCTCCACATCACCGTATTCCACGGTGCGCACCAAATCGGAGCGCCACAAATCGATGCGGTCAGAGGAGACCGTTCCTACCCGGTCATTGGAGGAAACGGGTACTACCTCTTCCGAGCTGACGGCGCTGCGGGTGCTGTCATACTCACCGGTCGCAGCCTCAATTGCCACGGTATCCCCGCAGCCCACGCCGGTTTTATACGACGCCACGATTTTGCCCCACGCGGTAGACAGCGAGCACAGATCTGCGTCCGTGCGCTCATAAGTCCAAGCCTCGGAGCCGTCCGGGTTGGTGGCGGTGAGCGTGTGATCGGCGTGCGTGATGGTCAGGCCGTGTGCCGAAACCGCCCGGTATTGGCCAGGAACCGGTTCGTTGGGGAGGTTGAAGGACTCGTGGAGGGCCTTAGGGACGTCGGCAAGCGCGGGTGCATCCTTATCCCCAGGAACGGCCGCTTGGCTGAGATGCGCTTGATTAATATTGGCGGTAATAGCCGCGCCGCCGACCGCGATGGCGCAGAGCACGGCAATAATGCCGGTGGCCTTCCAATCGGCGGGCGTCGAGCGCAAAATGGGAGCTTTAGTCATCGGCGGCCTCCTCGCCGGCGCCGGGAGCTGCCGCGGCGCGCGGTGGTACGGGTGGGGGATTTCTCGCGGACGGGCACCTGGCCCACGACCTTGGTCTCAGGACCGACAGTTTCCTCTACCTCCGCGGGGATGTCTAACGCCTGGGCCAGCTCCGGGGACGTGGAGAACCACTGCGGCGGATTCGGCTCACCCAAATCCAGCTCATCATTAATAACCTGCCATTTGCCCAGCTCATCATAGCCCACCATGGTGATAGCGGTGCCCGTATGGCCGGCGCGACCCGTGCGGCCGATGCGGTGGACAAAGGTCATCGGTTCATCCGGAACCTGATAGTTGATGACGTGGGTGACATCATCAACGTCGATGCCGCGGGCGGCAATATCAGTGGCGACCAAGATATCCACCTGGCCGGTGCGGAAGGCATGGAGCGACTTCTCGCGCGACTTTTGCCCCAGATCGCCGTGGACCGCGCCCACGTGGAAGCCGCGCCGGGCAAGATCATCGGCCAACTGGGCGGCCGCGCGCTTGGTGCGGGCGAAGATGATGGTGCGCCCGCGGCCGGCGGCCTGCAGGGCGTGGGCGACGACGGCAACCTTATCCATGCGGTGGGCCTGGAAGGTGACTTTACGAGTGGAGGAATGGGTGAAATCCTGCTCGCCGGATTCGGCGCGGATATGGATGGGTTTATCCATAAACCGGCGGGCGAGCGTCAAAATCGCGCCCGGCATCGTAGCGGAAAAGAGCATGGTCTGATGCGCATTGCCATCGAGCGCCTTGAGGATAGCCTCCACCGAGGGTAAAAAGCCCAGATCCAGCATCTCGTCGGCCTCATCGAGTACCAAGATAGCTACGCGATCGAGCTGCAGATTGCCGCGTTCGTGGAGATCGATCAAGCGGCCAGGCGTGCCAATGATGACATCGACGCCCTTGTTGAGCTTTTTGATCTGCTCCTCATAGGGGCGGCCGCCGTAAATAGAGGCTAAGCGCACGGGCAGGTGGGCGGCAGCCACCTGCAGGTCCTCGGTGACCTGCTGGGCAAGCTCGCGGGTGGGGACCACCACGAGGGCGCGCGGAGTGCCATCGAGCTCGTCGATATCGGCATCATCAAAGACGCGGTCCAAAAGCGGCACGCCAAAGCCATAGGTCTTGCCCATGCCGGTGCGCGCTTGGCCAATCAAGTCCTGGCCGGATAGCGCGATGGGCAGGGTTAATTCCTGGATTGCAAAAGTACGCGTGATGCCACGAGTGGCGAGACCATCGCAGATTTCGGCCGCAACGCCGAGGTCCGCGAAGCTCGGTGGCTGGGATTTTATGTCAGACACACCTTGATAGTAGCCGGGATGGTTATAGTGGGGCCATTGACAATAAAAACTCTAGTTAGAGGAGGAATCTTCATGGATATCAAGTTTGGCTTCGCGGATACCGCTCGGGAGCTGGTCATTAGCGCTGCAGGTGACCAGGCCGAGCTGACGCAGAAGATTAACAGTGCCCTGGCGGATAACTCCACCCTGGAATTGGAAGATGACAAGGGCCGCAAGTACCTCGTGCGCACTGACCGTGTGGTCTACGTCGAGGTCGGCATTGCCAAGAAGCACGCCGTGGGATTCGCCGGCGCCTAAGGCGAGCGCATAGGGCTACTGATTCAGCTTTTTTAAATACAAGCGGGTAACCTAAGACCCCATGGAAAAAAGGGAGACTCGCCACGCTCACCGGAGCCAGCGCCATAGGCCGGACCACCCCAATGCGGTGGTCCGGTTTGCGCGTCAATATGGCTGGTGGCGTGTGGTGGCGATCCCCCTCATGATCGCGCTGACCATTTGGTTCATCGTCGATATCGCCACCGGTACTTCCTCTGAAGAAGAAGCGGAAGGCACTAGCGCGCCTGCCCCAACGAGTACGGAAAAGGTAGGCCCCGATCCTGCTGACGCCGCAGCGGTCAAGCGGGAAATCAGCGAGATGCCGCCCGGTGGCTCCTACACCAAGCAAGGTAAGGGCACCTTCCACGAGGTAGGCGAGCCCGGCGCCGTCACGGGTAAGGGCGGCGAGCAAAAGGTGCGCTATTCCATCGAGGTGGAAGATGGACTTAATACCGCACCGTATGGCGGCGATGAGTCTTTTGCCGCCATGGTCGAGGCCACCTTGTCTGACCCGCGCGGTTGGACCGCACAGAAGGACTTCGAATTCGAGCACGTGGCCGCCGATGCGGAGCCGGATACCCGCATTCAGCTGACTTCGCTCGGCACCGCCGCAGAGCGCTGTGGCGAGAAGATTGAAACGGAAACCTCCTGCCACACCACCATTACGGGCGAGTCCACCACGATTATCAATGAGGCCCGCTGGGTGCGCGGTGCGACGCCGTTTGAGGGGGATATGGGCAATTACCGCCAGTACGTCATCAACCACGAGTTGGGCCATGCCATTGGCTATGCGGCCCACCAGCCGTGTGGCGGCCAGGGCAAGCTAGCGCCGGTCATGATGCAGCAGACCTTGGACCTTAACAACAAGAAATTGCACGATCGCAATCCCAGCGAGGTCTATCCTGATGAGGACGTGACCTGCTCACCAAACCCGTGGCCTTATCCGAATCCGGATAATAAGGATCCCCACCAACCCGAATAGGAGTTAAGGATGCCGCTTCCCCCAGAGCATGTTTTAAGCGCCTTCCACGCGGAAACCGGTGCCACTGGTACCCGCCGCGCGCAGGGCGATCAATTGGGCCCGGTGTGGGATAACGGCATCAAGGTGGGCGACGTGGTCTATTCCCAGGCCGGTCCGTTTGCCGCCTGGTCCGCTAAGGTGCGCGAGCGCCTCAGCGTGCAGGGGTCCCGCGTTTCCCGGCCGGTACTGTCTAGCGATGGTCGGCACACGGCTGCAGGGTGGAAGGCTACCCAGTTTATTCCGGGCCAAGTACGCGGGCGAATTGATGAAACCGCACAGATGGCGTTGCGCCTCGACGCGGCTATCGCCGAGGTACCCCTTCCCAACGGGCAGCGTAGCGATGCCTTCGCTCGCGCAGAGCGCGCCGCCTGGGAGGAAACGGGCGAGGCTTATCGCCCAGCCCTGCTTGCCGACGTCCCCCTTGTCCCCGCCCACACCGCTCTTCTCACCACCACGGTTTACCACGGCTCCAACCCGCCGGGCATTGTGGACATTGTGCCGAGCGAATCCCCGCGCCCAGCCGGCTGGACGGCCGCTTTGGTTATTGTGGATGGGCTCATTGGCCAAGCGGTCGATGATGGGATCTGTCAGCGCTTTAGTCATGTACCTGGTATGCCGGAATTACTGTTGCGCGCTGTGTCGTATCGTCGTCATGTCAATGACCTGCACTCCGCGTCGCGTTCAAACACTCGTTCGCACATTGAGCGGGTGGAGCAGCATCTGGTGTCGCGGGCATCTGCCATACTGGAGCGGTGAGTTACGACCCCCATTCCACCGCGCGTGCGGGAGTGGTCCTTCCACCGTCCCCACAGGTGCGCCTCGTTCCCCGTACCCAGTCCGCCACGACCCGCAGTTGGCCTGTTGACCTGCCCGAATCCGGTACCTGGAAGGTAACCGGTGCCGCCGGTACCGGTGTGTCCAGCTTCCTTATCGATACCGTCATTCATGCCTTGGATAAAGCCCGTCAGACCGGCGCGGATCCCTCCGGCATCCTGGTTATCGCTCCCTCGAAGGAATCCGGAGCCCGGCTGCGCCGCGAGCTCTCTGAGCGGCTCGAGGATTACGCCGCACAGACCTCCATGGTCCGTTCAGTACACTCCCTCGCATTCGCGTTGCTACGCACAGCAGCCGAGGAGGAGCTGCGACTTATTACCGGTGCCGAGCAAGACGCCGTTATCCGCGAGCTGCTCACTGGCCAAGCAGAAGACGGACATGGCTCGTGGCCCGCGGAGATGCGGCCCGCGCTGGAATATGTGGGCTTCGCCCGGCAGCTGCGCGATTTCCTTTTGCGCTCCATCGAACGCGGCCTAGGCCCAGGCGACCTAGAGCGCCTCGGTGCCGAGCACGGCCGTCCCATGTGGTCCGCGGCGGGTGAATTCCTGCGCGAGTACGAACGCGTGCAGCTCCTTTCCCGCGCCCATTCCTATTCCGCTGCGGAATTGGTTACCGCGGTTCTTCAGCGCCCCCAGCTACTGCGCGAGCACCCCTTCCACACCATTATTGTCGATGATGCGCAATTGCTTGATCCCACTGCCGGCAAGCTCATCCGCAAATTGGCCCCGCAGGCTAATCTCGTGGTGGTAGGCGGCGATGCCGATCAATCCGTCTTTGCCTTCCGTGGTGCTAGCTCGCGTTTCCTGCGGGACTTCCCGGCCGACCACGACATTGAGCTCACCGAGCCTCACCGCACACCCTCTCCGGCGTGCATTTCCATCGTGGATTCGGACGGCAGGCTGCGCGACGTCGTAGCCAATACCGTGCGGCGCCGCCACTTAGAAGACGGCGTGCCCTGGCGCGATATCGCCGTCATCGTTCGTTCAACCGGTGATATCGGGCAGATGCGCCGCACCCTTTTAGCCGCCGGCGTGCCCGTGCACATTAGCCCTACCGACGTTGTCTTGGCCGAACAGCGCTTGGTCTCCGCCGTGCTGCTCGCCCTGCGCGCCTTGGAGGAAGAACTCTCTAACTCGGAGTTGGAAGAGTTGCTCACCGGCCCCGTGGGTGGCGCCGATCCCGTCACCCTGCGCCGCCTGATCCGTGGATTGCGCCGCTGGGATTCCACCACCCGGGGCATCGATAGCCTTCGCGGTCTTCTCTATGGCGAGCTCCCAGACTTTAATGGGCAACTGACTGAACGCGAATACTCCATTCTGGAGCGTGTACGCGCGGTTCTTAGCGCCGGCAGGGAGGCACTCGCCTCTGGAGCCTCGGTGGAGGAGACCCTCTGGGCCGTGTGGAGTGCAACCGAGCTCGATAACCGCCTGCAGGCCTCTGCGCTGCGCGGTGGTGCGACCGGCTCGCAGGCCGACCGCGACTTGGATGCAATGATGGCGCTTTTTGACGCCGCAGGCGACTACGTCGAGCGCCGCCCTGATTCCTCGCTGCGCGCCTTCCTGACGCATATCACGGAACAAGAACTTCCCACCGGTGTGCGCGACCGCCGCACCGCTATTCCGCAGGCCGTAGAAATCCTGACTGCGCACGGTGCCGTGGGCCGCGAATGGGATACCGTCATCGTGGCCGGCGCACAGGAAGGAAGCTGGCCTTCGTTAGGGGAGACCGGCTCCATCTTTGGTCAAGAAGATCTCATCGATCTCCTCGACC
This sequence comes from Corynebacterium tuberculostearicum, assembly GCF_030229345.1. Lineage (GTDB taxonomy): Bacteria > Actinomycetota > Actinomycetes > Mycobacteriales > Mycobacteriaceae > Corynebacterium > Corynebacterium tuberculostearicum_G. The sequence goes on from NZ_JASPGP010000016.1 coordinate 14,057, forward strand.
ACGATATTGATCCCGATACCCCCGTCAGCCACGTTGCCTCCCGTTTGGCAGAGGAGCGTCGACTCTTCCACGTCGCTACCACGCGCCACCGACAGCGCCTGCTTATTGCCGCCGTGGAAAACCCGGAAGGCGATACGGTCTCTGAGCCTTCTCGTTTCATCGGCGAATTCGCCGGTCGGGGAGTGGACGTGCCCGGTCAAACTGCGCGTCGGCAAGCAAAGCGGGCGCTGCGCCGCACCCAACTCCCACGCGAACTGGGCCTCGATGTGCCCGAACCCGCACCCGTGTCAGTGCGCGATGGGCTCGAGGTGGATCCCCTCGATGTGGCGGTGCTGTCCGTGCCGGCCTTTGTTGCACAATTGCGCCGCGTGGTTACCAATCCGGAATCCGGTGAGGTTGAGCGCAAACAAGCAGCGCGCCAGCTCGCTCGGTTAGCGGCAGCCGATATTCCTGGCGCCCACCCGGAGCAGTGGTGGTCTGCGCGCTCCGTTGCGGCTGAAATGCCGCTGCATACCAGCGGCAGCTTGTCGCCTTCCCGTGTGGAAGCATTGCTCAACTGTCCACTCAAGGCCGTGCTCGGCAATGTGGCTGAGGACCCAAGCACCGAGGAACACCTGCTCCGCGGTACTTTGGCGCACGCCTTCTTTGAAGCCATTGGCCGCGGCATGGACGCGGAGAAGGCCAAGCTTTTGGTGATGGAGGCTTTCGAGCGCATCCAGGATGTACCGCAGTGGCAATTGCGATTCAAGCTCGATGAGTTTTCCACCCTGTTGGACCGCGCCCGGGAGTGGGCGCGCCAATCCGAGGTCAATCAAGAGCTTGCCGGTGTGGAAATCCCCGTAGGCGTACGCGTCAGCGAGGAGGTGCGCATTGGCGGCTATATGGACCGTCTGCTTCGCGATGGAGAGGGCAATTACTTGGTGGTGGACCTCAAGACGGGTAGAAGCAAGCCGGCTAAGAAAGAGGGCGAGGACAATGTGCAGCTGATGACCTATCAGCTGGCACTAGCCCATGGCGCATTCGACGGCCACCAGGTTCACGACGGCGAAGGCATGCCGCGCCAGGGCGGTGTGCTGGTGTATCCGGGCGCGACCACCAAAAAGATTGGTGAGCTTTGGCAAAGCGATAAGTCGCCGGAGGCCCTGGAAGAATTCGCCGCACTTCTGCCCCCGCTGGTGGAGGAGATGCGCGGCCCGCGCATCACTGCGCGCACCAATAAAGACTGCGATAAATGTCCAATTCGCTCCATCTGCCCCGTGCAGGAAGAAGGAAGGATGACCACCGATGCCTAAGAGCAACTTTTCCCCACAGCAGATCGCTGCAGCCTTGGGCAAGGACTTTCCGCCTACCGAGGAACAAGCCCACGTCATCGAAGGCCCATTTAGCCCCAAACTCGTGGTTGCCGGAGCTGGTGCCGGCAAGACAGAAACTATGGCCTCGCGCGTGGTGTACCTGGTGGCCAATGGCTATGTGCGCCCGGAACAGGTTCTCGGCCTGACCTTTACCCGTAAGGCCGCGCAACAGCTGGAGCAGCGCATCCGCCGGCAGCTGATTAAATTGCGCGATTCCGGCCTCATCCCTCCAGGCGGTGAGGTGGCAGAAGCGCTAGAAAACATTGCGCCGAAGGTAGCTACCTATGACTCCTATGCGGGAGAACTCGTTCGCGAATACGGACTCTTGGTTCCGGTAGAGCCCACCGCACGCATCATCACCGAGGCCGAGCGCTATTCCTTGGCCTACGATGTGGTGCGCAATTACACCGGCCAGCTGGAAGACGATCGCGCCCTAGCCACGATTACCGAGACCCTGCTGAAATTCAGCCAGGATATCGATAACGGGCTCAAGGACACGAGTCACATCGCCCAGCATGCCCGCGATTTTCGGGCGGACATCGATAACCTCGACAAATCGCAAAAGAATGGACCCGAATACTCAAAGGCGCTGCTGGACTATATCCACACACAGGAACGCCGCGTGCAGTACGTGCCGCTGCTGGAGGCCCTGAAAAAGGAACAATCCGAGCGACAAGTCATCACCTTTGGCGAGCAAATGGCCGTCGCCGCGCGCGTCGCGCGCGACCATCCTGTGGTGGGAAAGCAGCAGTCCCAGCGCTATAAGGTCGTCATGTTAGACGAGTACCAAGACACCTCCTATGCCCAGCGCGTGCTTCTACGCAGCCTGTTCGGAGGGGACCAAGAGGATCTTTCTGTTACGGCCGTGGGCGATCCAATGCAGGCCATTTACGGGTGGCGCGGTGCGACCTCTGAAAACCTCACTGCCTTCGTGGAAGACTTCCCAATCGCGCCGGGCACACCCGCCCCGAAGGACCAGTTGACCACCTCTTGGCGCAACCCTTCTGGGGCGCTGGATTTGGCTAATTCAGTGGCGGAGGGCGTATTCGAAGGCGTAGAGCGCCCTGTGGACGAGCTTTCTGCCGCCCCACATAAGGGCGAAGGCGAAATCCAGTTGGCGTACTTCGAAAGCGAGGTTCGCGAGCGCGAGTTCGTCGCCGAGTACCTGAAACAGCAGTGGGACAAGCGCGAGGGAGATACTTTCAGCGCGGCAGTTTTGGTGCGCAAAAATCGGCACTCTGCGCCCATCGCTGCGGCCCTAGACAAAGCGGGCGTACCCAATGAAATCATCGGTCTCGGTGGCCTGCTGTGGCAGCCAGAAATCCAGGACCTCGTAGCTATTGCCACCATGCTCGTGCGCCCAGAAGACTTGCCTGCGGCAGTGCGGGTGCTGGCAGGGCCGATTTGTGGCCTGGGAATCAGTGATATTCAAGCCCTCGCTTCCCGCCAACGAAACCTGGCCGGCGCGAGGGAGGAGCGCTTGCGCTGGGAGTCGGGGATGGACCCGGAAGAATACTTGCGTGCGCAGCTGGAAGATGTCACCGCTGAGGAGCCGGATCAGCGCGTCGGCCTTGCTGACGCCCTGGCAGATTTGGGTGAAAGAGACCGCTATACCCCGCAAGGCCTCGCCCGTATGGAAGAGGTTTCTGCCAAACTGCGGCACCTGCGCACTTATTCTCTTTCCAAACCGCTGGTGGACATCTTCGCCGATATTGAAGCATTGTTTAATATCCGCACCGAAGTCTTGGCGCGTGGAAGCGCAGGGGGCGCAACACACCTGGATAAATTTGCCGATATCGTCGCGGGCTTCCATGGTGATTCCTTGTATGCGCTCTTGGATTACTTTGCGTTAGCGCTCGAAAAAGAAGATGGCCTAGACCTCGGCGAGGTTCCCGCCGCCACTGACCGCGTGCAGATTATGACCGCGCACAAGGCCAAGGGATTGGAATGGGAACATGTCTGCGTGGTGCATGCGGATTCGTCGAGCTATAGCGCACAAGCAGAAACCTTCCTGACCAGGATCGATAAGGTCCCGGGGGACGATGACTATATTGAGGTCCCGGAGGATGCCCAAAAGCGCTCGCATTTCCAAAACGCCTGCGAGGACTTTAAGAACGCAGACAGCGCCATCAAGGCGGAAGAATCGGCGCGCCTTTTTTATGTGGCGCTGACGCGTACCGAATCCACCCTGACCGTTACCGGTTCGGGCACCAATAACCTCAATGGAAAGAACAAGAAGGCTCCTTATGAATACCTAGAGCGCCTGAAAGAGCAATTCCCGCAATACGTGGTGGAGTGGTCCGTCCCTGACGAGCCCTCTGAGGATGATTTTGGGGAGAGCGCACAATTCCCAGCGCTGCAGGCTAGCCCAGAGGCAGTCGCTGGTGCGGATCTGGTACTTGAGGCAATGGCAGAGCTCCCAGACCTAAGCCGCGGTGAAACCTTTGAGCTGTGGGAGCAGGAAGCTGGCGCCCTCATTGAGGAGTACAAGGCCCTGCAACAGCCGGTGGTAGACGTTGAGCTACCCAGCGAGCTGACCGCCTCGGACATGGTTGCGCTGCGGGCAGACCCGCTCCAGTTTGCCCGCAGGCAACGCCGCCCCGTGCCGTTTAAGCCGAATTCCTATGCCAAGCGCGGAACCGCCTTCCACGCGTGGTTGGAGGATCGCTTCGGCAGCCCGGCACTATTGGGTGAGGAGGAACTTCCCGGCATTGATGAGCCGGAAGATTTCGATTTGGAAGAGCTCAAGGAGGCCTTCCTGAACTCCGAGTGGGCCGAGCGTCAACCGGAGCACGTGGAGGCGCCCTTTGAAATCACCATTGGTGAGGCCGTGGTGCGCGGGCGCATGGACGCGGTATTCCGCTTGGAGGATGGCACCTGGATGGTGGTGGACTGGAAGACCGGCCGCCCACCCCAGGGAGAAGCCATGGATGCTGCCAAGATACAGCTAGCGGTGTACGCAGAGGCATGGCGCCGCATCCACGGCGGGGAAAAGATTCGTGCCGCGTTCTATTATGTCCACGATGGTTATACCTTCGAGCCTGCCCGCCTGCCGCGTGGGGAGGAGCTGAAGGAACTCCTTGAATCGTCAGTTGAGCACCACAAGGGCTAAGGTATGTGGGCGGTTGCGTAACGCGCAATCTCTTGAGCAATCATTCGAGACCAGAAAAGAAGGCTGGGCTAGTGGCCAAAAAACGTGCGCAGGCAATGAAGTCACGCTTTAGAAGTCGCTTCTTGCCGCAGGTCGAGCTGTCCTCGCAGCCGGACCACGCGCTCATTGATGTCATTACGGTGCCGAGGGATGAAAATTCCAGCCCGTGGCGTCAGTTGGGCAAGCGTGTGCTGTGGGCTTTGGGCATCGTTGTCTTCGTGACCGTCGTGGTCTATTTAGACGGCGGTGGGTATAGCGAGGACATGTCGCTATTGGACTCTGCCTACTATGCGGCGGTGTCGCTGACTACCGTGGGCTACGGCGATATCGTGCCCGTGTCCCCGCAGGCCAGGTTTATTAACTTAACGCTTATTACCCCCGCCCGCCTGATCTTCCTTGTTTTATTGGTTGGCGCGACCTTGTCCGTGCTGACGGATAAGGCCCGCCGTACTTTCCAAATCCAGAACTGGAGAAAGCAATTGCGTAACCACACCGTCGTTATCGGATATGGCACCAAGGGCGCCGGAGCCGTGGCCGCGCTGCTGGCCGATGATGTTCCGTCCTCCCAGATCGTGGTCATCGATACCAACCGTGCGTCCCTCGCCCACGCCGAGCACCACGGGCTGGTCACCATCTTTGGGTCCGGCACCAAGCAGGATGTGCTGAAGATCGCTGGGGTAGAGCATGCCAGCTCCATCGTCGTTACCCCATCCACGGACGATACCGCGGTGCTGTGTTGCCTTTCCGTGCGAGAGCTTGCGCCCAAGGCCAAGATCGTGGCGTCGGTGCGCGAGTCCGAGAACCGTCACCTCTTGCTTCAATCCGGTGCGGATTCCGTGGTCACCTCTGCGGAGACGGCTGGTCGACTGCTGGGCCTGGCCACCGTCACCCCGACGGTGGTGGAGATGATGGAAGACCTGCTCTCGCCCAACGAGGGTTTCTCCGTAGCCGAGCGCGCCGTGCGCGAATTCGAGGTGGGCTCCAACCCACGCCACCTGGCAGATATCGTGCTGGCCGTCCTGCGCAATAACGAGCTGCACCGCGTGGATACCGCGGATGCCTCCGCGCTGAAGCCGGGCGACCGCCTGCTCTACATCAAGCATGAGATGGAGCAACCCATCGAGGTCATGGACGATGATGGCGAGGATTAAATGTTCCTCCCAGTAACCCCTCATGGCCAGATACCGGTTACGGCAGCGGGGGAGCCGGTGCTGGTGGAGAAGGTTCCCGGGGGCGTCGGCAAGCATGCAGTAGTGGACCTAGGTACCCTGCAGGCGTGCGCATATCCGGAGGACGGTGCTAGCGAGCTGGGTCGGCTAGAAAGCGCGACGTTCTTTGCGGAGAAGCCGGTGATTTTGCAGGCCATTGCGCTGATCCGCAATCGGCGCGAGCAGCGCTTTGATCCGCGGACCGGCCACAAGCTGGACTACCCAGCACCGGGAATCGTGGGGCGCGATCCTGTGGACGAGCGCCGGATGGTTTTCCCACGCCTGGATCCTGCCGTCATCGGGCTTATTCGCCTCAGCGGCACCGACCGGATTTTGCTGGCGCGCAATCGCCGTCGCACTAGCTTCTTTTCTCTGATCGCCGGCTACGTTGAGCCGGGCGAGACCGCGGAGGCTGCTTTTGCACGCGAGGCCCTGGAAGAAACCGGGCGCAGGGTGGAGGATATTCGCTATTGGGGCTCGCAGGCGTGGCCGCCGAGTGGCTCCCTTATGCTGGGCTTTTGTGCGCGCACGGCTGATGTCCACCCCACCTGCCATACTGATGGGGAATTGGAAGAAATCCGGTGGGTGGAGCGCGCCGAGCTGCCTGAGCTGACGCTTCCTCGTCCGGGTTCAATTGCACACACGATGATTATGGAGTGGTATCACGGTGACTAAGCCGGATTTGTCCCTGCTGGATGAAGATCAGCTGCGCGCGGCCACGGCGCCGCGCGGGCCCGTGTGCATCTTGGCCGGCGCGGGTACGGGCAAGACCCGCACTATTACCTATCGCATTGCCAACTTGGTCGACCAAGGCTTTGTGAGCCCGCAGCGCGTGCTTGCGGTGACCTTCACGGCGCGAGCGGCCGGAGAAATGCGCGATCGCCTGCGCACCATGGGCGTGGCCGGCGTGCAGGCGCAGACCTTCCACGCGGCCGCGCGCCGCCAGTTGAAGTATTTCTGGCCGCAGGTAGCAGGCGATCTTCCGTGGCAGCTGCTGGATAATAAATTCCCGCTGGTTGCCCGCGCGGTGCGCTCGGTGGGGTTGGATAATTCCAAGGACATGATTCGAGACGTCCTGGCGGAGATCGAGTGGGCTAAGTCCGCGCTGGTCAGTGCCGAAGATTATGAGTCCGTGATCGCCAATACGGACCGCAGTGCACCGGCCGATCCGGCCAAGGTGGCAGAGGCCTTCCGCCGCTACGAGCAGTCCAAGGCCACGCCGGACATGATGCACTTGGACTTCGATGACCTCCTCATGCACATTGCAGGTGCCATCGAGAATGTGCCGGCGATTGCGGAGACCTTCCGGGAGCAGTACCGCACCTTTGTGGTCGATGAGTACCAGGACGTTACCCCGCTGCAGCAGCGGGTGCTCAACGCTTGGTTGGGCGAGCGCGATGACCTTACCGTGGTGGGCGATGCTAACCAGACCATTTATTCCTTCAACGGCGCTTCCCCGGACTACCTGCTCAATTTCTCCCGCACGTACCCGGACGGCACCGTGGTCAAGCTGCAGCGCGACTACCGCTCCACGCCGCAGGTAACGGACCTAGCCAATAGGGTCATCGGCAAGGCCACCGGCCGCGCGGCTGGCACGCGCTTGGAGCTACAGGGCATGCGCGAGCCCGGTCCCGAGCCCACTTTCAAGGCCTATGAGTCCGAAGAAATTGAGGCCCAAGAGGTGGCCGGCCAGGTCCTTACTCTGCTGGATCAGGGTGTGCCGGCCTCCGAGATTGCCATCCTTTACCGCATCAACGCCCAGTCGGAGCAGTTTGAGCAGGCGCTTGCCGACGCCGGAGCGGTCTACCAAGTCCGCGGCGGCGAGGGCTTTTTCCGCCGCCCGGAAATCCTGGAGGCTATCCGCGTGCTCATCGCCGCGACGCGCCGCGAGGACCTGCCGGATGACCCGGTGGCGATAGCCCGGGCTGCGTTTGTCGAGTTGGGCTTGAGCTCCACCGAGCCCCAGGGCGCCCAGGCCCGCGAGCGCTGGCAGTCCCTCAATGCACTGGTAGGGCTCATTGAAAAGATTGTGGAATCAACTCCTGGCATCGATCTCAACGGGGTGCTGGGGGAGTTGCGCCGGCGCTCCACCGATAAGCAGGCCCCAGCTATGGAAGGCGTGACGCTGGCTACCGTGCACGCCGCCAAGGGCTTGGAATGGGATGCGGTATTCCTCGTGGGGCTGACAGAAAAGCTCATGCCCATCAACCACGCCATCAAGGCTGGCGACGAACAGGTGGAAGAGGAGCGCCGCCTTTTCTACGTCGGTATTACCCGCGCCCGTGAGCACCTCGCGCTGTCGTGGGCGCTGGCGAAGACTACGGGCTCGCGAGCTTCGCGCGAGCGCACCCGCTTCCTCGATGGCATCGTCCCAGCGGCCGAAGATGCCTCCGGCGGTAGTTCTCGCTCCCGCCGCCCGAAGCGGTGCCGCGTGTGCTCTGGCCCGCTGGGAACACCGGCGGAAAAGGTCATCGGCCGCCATGAAGATTGTGAGGGCGGCGGCGATGAAGAGGTCTTTGCCGCCTTGCGCTCGTGGCGCTCCCAGGTAGCGCGCCAGGAAAAGGTGCCGGCGTATGTCATCTTTTCCGATGCCACCCTGCAGGCGATTTCGGAGGAATTGCCCTCCGATGAGGCAGAGATGCTCTCCATCTCCGGCGTAGGCCCTAGCAAGCTGGAGCGCTACGGTGCCCAGGTACTAGAGGTTATTCGTTCGGTTCGTAGCTAGCCAGGTTGGTCTTGCCGCCGAAGCACACCGGGCAGCGTGGATGCGCTATGACGGTGCGCTGCTGGTGATGTCCGTAGATATCGACCTCCCATTGCTGTCCGGGGCGCGGCTTAGCGGTTGGCGCGCCTGGCGGCAGCGGCCGCCCCATGAGCCGCCGGATGATCACCTGCGTATGCGCCGCAACCGCATCGAGCACCACGGCTTCTGGCGTGCGGCGCACGCGGGTGAGCTGGGTACTGATGATATTCCAGAGTGGGTCCATATCCACGCGCGCCAAGTGCGCACACAAGGGGCAGGGGCCTTGGCCCTGGATGCGTACCGGCCCGATGACGCCACGATTGTCCAGCAAAGATACCGGAATCCACGTGGTTCCTGTGCCCGCGAGTGCATTCGCGCAATCCAGCGGGCAGTGCAGCTGGTCCACGGCGAGGACCGGATACATGCCGTCGAGGTCGTGGATATAGGAAAAGGCATTGTCTTCCTCCAGCGGGATGCGCACCTGGAAGCCATCCTCCTCAAGGCGTGCGCGAAGGTTGTGTGCCAGGGTGGATTCTCCCATGAGGACAATGGTGTCTGTCTTTTCGGCGGCCTGCCTGTGCGGCCAGAGGATGCCATAGTCCAGTGCGTCTTCAATGAGGCTCAGCGCCGCCGCCTCCTCAAGCCCTGCGGCACGCAGCCGGTGGGACAGGTCCTCCGGGGACACTGGCTCGCGAGCGGTGTTGAAAGCCGTCGCGACGGCGAGCGCGCTACCAGTTTCCGCAACCCCAACGCGGGTGGCATCCATGCCAAATTGGATCACCGTTTCCTCGCGGCAAAACACTGCGCTGCCGGGTGCTAAGACCACCTGGGTGGCAGAAATCCCCACGCCTTTAACCCCTTCCCCCGAAGTATGTGGTCTCCATTGCACCACAGGTACAATCACCTGTCATGTCGAGCATGCAGCCTACCGCACCGCAGCCCCCAGAGGTCAAAGTCATTCGCTCTGCCAAGCGGAAGAAAACTGTGCAGGCGCGCATGGTATCCGGGGTGCTCGAGGTGCGCATTCCCGCGTGGATGTCCGCGCGCGATGAGCGCGAAGCAGTCGCGGACATGTTGGCGCGGGTGGAAAAGAAACGGGGCAGTGGCCGCCGCACGGACTCCCAGCTTGAGGAACGTGCGCGGCGGCTCAACGCGGCGTATTTAGATGGCCGCGCGACTATTGGCTCTATTCGGTGGGTGAGCAATCAAAATACGCGGTGGGGTAGCTGTACTACCTCCACCGCGGATATTCGGCTGAGCGACCGGCTACAACAGGTGCCGGACTATGTGCTGGATTCAGTGATCATTCACGAGCTCACCCACACCTTCATCCCGCGCCATGGGCGGGATTTTTGGCAGTGGGCGGACAGGGCGCCCCACGCTGAGCGGGCGAAGGGCTATCTTGAGGCCTATCAGCGCTGGGGCTGCTAGTTCTCCTCGTCCTCGTTGCCCTTGTACTTCTTGTCGTCTTGGTCTTCCGGCTTCTCGGACTCCTTGGACTCGTCGCCCTGCGCCGCAGAGGAATCCTCGCCGTTCTTCAGCATTTCCTCCAGCTTGGCAAACTCTTCTTCAAAGCCTTCATCCGGGCCTTCGTCCAGCAGGGAATCGATAAAGGCGGCCGGATTATCGAGGTGCTCCGCAGTGGGCAGGAAGTCTGGGTGATCCCAGGCCTTATCGCGCTTTTCCGCGCCTACGGCGACGGTGGCGCGGCGCCATAGCTCAGCGGCCTCAGAAACCTTAGGGGCATTGAGTTCGATGCCGACCACCTTGCTAAAGGCCTTCTCGGCGGAACCGCCGGTGCTGCGGCGGTGCGCCCATGCCTGGGTCAGCTTCGAGGTCGACGGGATGCGCTCGCCCAGTGCCTCAGTAACGACGTGCTCGGCCCAGCCTTCCACCAGTGCCAACAGGGTCTCGAGGCGGGATGCGGCCGCAGTGTTCTTGGACGTAATGCGCGGGGAGAGGTCCATGCCCTGCAACTTGCTCATCGCGTCCTGGATTGCCTGCGGATCGCCGGACTCGAGGTTGAGCTCGCGGGTGACTTCCTCTAGGTGGGAGGTATCAATGACCAGGCCAATGGCATATTCCTCTACGGAGGAGACGATGCGCTCTACCAACCACGGCACGTGCTTGAACAGGCGCTGGCGGGCAGCCTCGCGGGCGGCAATATAAACCAGCACCTCCTGGCCAGGAACATTAAGCTCGCGGGCGACCTTTTGGATGGTCTGTGGCAACAGTGCCACGGTATTGGCTGGGGCGATGGGCAGGCCGAAATCGGAACCGGTCAGCGCCTGGGAGGCCAAATCGCCCAAAGCGTGGCCGAGCTGCATGCCAAAGTTCATGCCAGACATTTGGTTCATCATCTTGGTCATGGGGCCCATCATCTCGCGGGCCTCTTCCGGCATGGAGTCCAGCTGAGCATCATTCATGTGCTCTGCCACCGGGGTGACCATGCGCTGCCACGCCGGCATGGTCTCTTCCAACCACTGCTTGGAATCCCAAGCCTTGGCCGTGCCGGAGGCGGTGGGCAAATAAGTGGCGTCGTCAAGCCAGAGCTCCGCCAAGCGGACGGATTCCTCTACGGCCTTGGTATCGTCCGCGCTTACCGCCTTGGACTGCGAGATCTGCTGCAGGGCGATGCGCTTAGCCATGTCGTAATTAACGGGGCCGGAGTTTTCCGGCGAGTTCATGGAAGAGCCCATGCCGGACAGCATCTGACCGAACTGGTTCAGCATGTCACCCAGGCCGCCACCATTAGCGCCGCCGAATGCGCCGAACGGGTTCTGGTCACGACGTCCGTCATTATCGTCGTCATCGTTATTGGGGAAAGAAAAACCGAATCCGTTGCTCATGCGTCCTAATCTACCGGCACCATCCGGCTACTTTCCATGATCCCCGCTACGCTGACAGCGAACACTACGGCAAAGGTTGTAGGGTATTGATCCGTGAATTCTCCTGCTAGCCGTCGCGTCCGCACCATTGCTTGGGGTGCCATCCCCGTCGTCCTCACCGGTGCGTTGGTATCGCTTGACCATATCCCCGGCACCGATGTGTCTTTGACCGTGCCTTATGCCGCTGAAGGCCCAGGACCCACGGTGGACACATTGGGTGAGGTCGACGGCACCCAGGTCGTCGATGTCCAGGCGCCGAAAACCTATGACACCGACGGCCACCTCAACATGACCACAGTCTCCGTGCGCACCAATATGACCCTGGCGCAGGCGCTGGGCCGCTGGATGATGACCGATGACACCATCGTGCCCATCGATACCGTCATTCCGCAGAATATGACCGATAAAGAGGTAGAAGAGTCCAATAAGCAGGCCTTTACCCAGTCCGAGTCTGCAGCCACCGTGGCGGCCATGGATTACCTGCACCTGCCGGTAAAGATCACCATCGCGGAAGTCCTCGATAAGGGCGCGGCGCAGGGCACGCTGAAGAAGGACGATGTCATTACCGCAGTAGACGGCAAGGAAGTCTCGGAGCCGGGCGAGGTCCAAGACGTCATCAAGCAGAAAAGCCCTGGCGATAAGGTCACGCTGACCGTCCAGCGGGGCGGCAAGGAGCAAGAAGAAGAAATCGAGCTAGGGGAGAACCCCCACCAGAAGGGACAGGCAATGCTGGGCATCGCCATGCTCTCGGTCCCGCAAGACGATATTAAGGTCAAATACAACCTGCAGGATATTGGCGGTCCCTCCGCCGGCATGATGTTTACCCTAGCGGTCATCGATAAGCTCAACGAGGAGGACCTCACCGGCGGCAAGTTCGTGGCCGGTACGGGCACGATTCAGGAAGATGGCAAAGTGGGCCCCATTGGCGGCATCCAACATAAAATCGCCGCGGCGCACGAGGCGGGCGCGGAGCTCTTCCTCGCGCCGAAGGATAATTGCTCCGAGGCCGCCGCGAGCGACCATGGCGATATGCCCATCGCGGAAGTTTCCACCTTGGATGAGGCAGTGTCCACGATGAAGGACTTCGCGGACGGCAAGGATATTAAAACCTGCCAGTAGTCGGCCTACTTAGCTAGGCCCAGCTCCTTGATCTTCTCTTCCGGGTCTTCCTGGTCGGAGGAGATCATCTGCTGCATGACCATGCCTTCTTTATTGTCCACCACGGTGATGACCGCGGTGGTTCCCAAGGTGGACCAGCCTACGACGCGGTCGCCGTCATCCTCAATGACCTGCGAGCTGCGCAGCTCGGTAAGTACCTGCGTGGTTTGCTTTGCCTTGGAGTGCGAGCGGAAGAACTGGAACTGGCCTACCTCCGGCCCAGAGCAGTTATAGGAATCGTCCCCGCCCGTGGAATCGCAGCGGTCGAAGTGCGCGAAGAGCTCCTTGGGCGCTACCGGAGCAAAGATGTCATAGGCCTTGGCCACCGACTTTTCCCATTTTTCGCTGCCGGGCTCCTTGCTTGCCGACGCCCCCTCAGACGCCTCCGAGCTTTCCGCCGCGCTCGATTCAGCGCTGGACTCAGCGGTGGAAGAGGAGCTAGAGGCGGTGCTGGTTTCCTTAGCGGTATCCGCCGCAGGGGCGGTGGACTCGGCGGCGGCGGTGGTGGTCTCCACGGGGGCGTCGGCAGGCGCGGCATCGTCCGAGGAACAAGCGGCAGTGCTCACGCCTACACCCAGCAGTAGCGCTGCTGCGGTGGCGCGGGTGGCGGTCAGGCGAGTGAGAGTAGTGCGTCGCACGGTAGGAAAATGCTCCTTAGTCGCAGGCGAGAATTGTCACTTCAGTCTAATCTAGCTCATCCGGGTCTTGGTTCAGCCCATAGCGCAAGGCCGCAATGACCCCCGGAGCCACCTGGGGACCGCCGCGCAGCTGGATGTCATCTTCCGCGAACGGTCCGGCCGCTTCCAACTCCTCCTCGGTGGGGCGCAGCTGCAGCAACGTGGTTTCGATGCCTTCCTCGCGCAGCGCACCGGAATAAAGGCGCGCCGGGCGAGGGGAGGGGTCCTCGCTGGAGGTATCGCGGAACTTAATCTCTTGGGCCAAGATGACGCCGGCGACCTCCCGCGGCCAAGCCAGGCGGGAGACATAATCGGCCAGCTGCTCCGAACCGGGCTCAATGTTTTCGGGTACATTATCCTGCACGATGAGGGTAAGCGGCGCCGCGTCCTCCTCATCGAGCGCGGCAAGCTGATCGGCTACCAAGTGGGTGGGAACCAGCGCGAAGATGGTGGGGCGGGCGTCCCAGCCTTCGGCGTGGACGAATTCCACGGCTTCGGTCATCGCGCGGTTTAAAGCTGGCTGTGATAATTCGGGGGAACTCATGAACATCCTTATTCGTTATCTGTGTATTGCTTCCTTAAGCTGGAAGAAGTCTACAGGTTTTAAATTCGCACTAGTTGATTGGAGCTGGCGTTGTCCTTAGGGTCATCCACACCAGCCGCCCCGTTGAAGCGGCCCCCGCGGGTCGCGACAATCATTGCGGCCATCATTGCCGTCCTCTTGTTCTTCGGCCCCATGCTCGTGGGCATGTACACGGATTGGAGGTGGTTTGGTGCGATTGAATACCGGAACGTCTTCACCACCGCGATTATGGCGCGGATAGTCCTCTTTATCATCTTCGGTCTTGTGGCCGCTGCAGTGGTGTGGGCCGCCGGCTACTTTGCTTGGCGCGGGCGCCCGGATTCGCTCGACTTGGGAGACCTGAACTCGCCGGTGTATCAGTACCGTAAGTCCATTGAGAAGTCCATGGGCGTCTTCTTCAAGGTCATCCCCGCCATCGTGGGCATCATTGCCGGTTTCATCGGCCAGTCCAATTGGCGCACGGTACTGCTCTTCCTCAACGGCCAGGAATTCGGCGAACAAGATGCCCAGTTCCACCACGACCTAGGTTTTTATGCCTTCACGTTGCCGGTTCTAAAGATGGTGGTCAGCACCTTGTCCATCTTGTTGATCCTGGCCTTCCTCATTGCGCTTTTCGGCCACTATGTGTTGGGTGGCATTCGCATTGGCAATAAGGCCGCCGGTGTGCGCGGCTCGATCTCCCACCCCGCTCGCCTGCAGCTGGCTATTACCGCCGGCCTGTGGATGGTAGCCCAGGTCATCGGCTACTGGTTGGAGCGCTATGAGCTGCTTAATACCCAGCACGACCTTTTTACCGGTGGTTCCTATACCGATATTCACGCCTACCTGCCGGCGAAGATCATCTTGATGATCATTGGCATCTTCGTGGCCGTGGCCCTGTTTATGGCCGTTGTCATCAAGGACCTGCGCATCCCCGGCCTGGCCGTGGTGCTGATGCTGCTGTCCTCGCTGGTCATTGGCCAGGCATGGCCGCTGCTGATGGAGCGCTTTTCCGTACAGCCCAACCGCCAGGCTAAGGAAGAAGAATCCATCGCCCGCAATATCGAGGCCACTCGCTATGCTTATGGGCTTACGGATGACCACGTCACCTATGAAGATAACTGGGGCGGGGATGATGTCTCCGATGACAAGGTGGCCTCTGATAACGCCACCATCAATAACCTCCGCTTGCTGGATCCGGAGATCCTTTCTCCTACCTTCACCCAGATGCAGCAGCTGAAGAACTTCTACGGCTTCCCAGAGACGCTGTCGATGGACCGCTACGAGATCGACGGCAAGAAGCGCGACTTCGTCGTCGCCGCCCGCGAGCTGGATCCGAACGAGCTGCGAGAGAACCAGTCGGACTGGATTAACCGCCACACCGTCTACACCCACGGCAATGGCTTCGTGGCAGCGCAGGCCAATAAGGTCGATGAGGTGGCCCGCGATGCAGGTTCTGCCCGCGGTGGTTTCCCCATCTTTACCGTGTCTGACCTGCAGACCCAGGCCGGTGAGTCCGAGGGCGAAGGCGAAACCCAGGACGCAGAGAAGTCCCTTGGCATTAAGGTAGATCAGCCGCGCATCTACTACGGCCCGGTCATTGCCGGCGCGGCCGACGGCATGGATTATGCGATTACCGGCAAGACTGGCGATAACCCGGTCGAGTACGACACCGATAGCTCCACCTACACCTATGACGGCAAGGGCGGCGTTGGCATTGGCAACATCTTTGACCGCACCATGTACGCCGCCAAGTATCGCGAGCTGAACTTCCTGCTTTCGGACCGCGTCGGCAGCGAATCGAAGCTGCTGTATGACCGCGATCCGCGCGAGCGCGTGGAGAAGGTTGCTCCGTGGTTGACCACCGATTCTGCTACCTACCCGGCAGTGGTTGATGGCCGCCTGAAGTGGATTGTGGATGGCTATACCACTCTGGAATCCTTGCCTTACTCCCAGCGTGCCTCGCTTTCCGACGCCACCCAGGACACCCTCAACCCTGATGGCACCACCCAGCGCTTGGTCAATGACAAGGTCGGCTATATCCGCAACTCGGTCAAGGCCACCGTCGATGCCTATGACGGCACTGTGGACCTCTACGAGTTCGACAAGAATGACCCGGTGCTCAAGGCTTGGGAGGGTGTGTTCCCGGACGTCGTCAAGCCTGAGGCGGAGATCTCCGATGAGCTGCGCGAGCACTTCCGCTATCCGGAGGATATGTTCAAGGTGCAGCGTGATCTGTTGGCCCGCTACCACGTGGATGACCCGAATGTCTTCTTCAATAACGATGCCTTCTGGTCCGTGCCGAATGACCCCACCGCGGAGGAATCCCGTCAGCTCAATCAGCCGCCGTACTACGTGATGGCCGCTGACCCGGAGACCGGCAAGCCGACCTTCCAGCTGACCACGTCTTACCGTGGTCTTAACCGCGAGTTCCTGTCTGCGCACATGGCCGTGTCCTCCGACCCGGAGAACTACGGCGATATCACCGTGCGCGTGCTGCCCACCAATACGCAGACCCAGGGCCCGAAGCAGGCACAGGATGCGATGATGTCCTCCGACCAGGTCGCCCGCGACCGCACCCTGTGGGAGGGCACCAATGACCTGCACAACGGCAACCTGCTAGCCCTGCCAGTAGGTGGCGGCGAAATCCTGTACCTCGAGCCGATTTACTCGCAGCGCAAGGACCAGGCTTCTGCCTTCCCGAAGCTGTTGCGCGTGCTCGTGTCCTATAAGGGCCGCGTGGGCTATGCCCCGACCATCGGCGATGCCCTCGAGCAGGTGGGAATCGACGCCAAGTCTGCCCAGAACATCGAGGAAGTTGACGGCGATTCCGAGGACAAGGACGGCGCCAAGGATGAGGAGAACAAGAAGGAGTCTAAGGACGATAAGCCTTCGGCTCCAGCTTCCGCTCCGTCTTCTTCCGACGAGGCGGGTGCCATCGATGACATCAACAAGGCTTTGAAGGGCCTTGAGGATGCGCGCGATGGTTCCTTCGAGGAATACGGACGCGCCCTAGATGAGCTTGATAAGGCTATGGAGTCTTATCAGAAGACGGAGAAGTAGCTCCGACTTATAATCGCGATGGATTAGGCACCTGCCCAGCGGATTTGGGTAGGTGCCTTTCCGTATGTATAGTTACATGAGTCGCCAGGACAGAGCGAATACACTTTGTGTTAACGTGCTGTTCAAGCGCAGATGATGGAAGTCATCTCGACGCGGGGTGGAGCAGCTCGGTAGCTCGCTGGGCTCATAACCCAGAGGTCGTAGGTTCGAATCCTGCCCCCGCTACCAACTTCCAGGCCCCTACCAGTGGAAACGCTGGTAGGGGTCTCTTTCGTTTTATGCTGAAATCGCCATTTGGTGCACTAGTCTCAAAATCCTGCACCGCGCAATCCCGCAACCGGATCTGCGCTTCACAAAGAGATCACTGCATCACAACGACGCGGATATGGTGATTTTGCCAAGAATTTCGGTCCTGACGTCGATACCTATACTTGGAACGAAGTGAGAGCCATCGAGTTAGAGGCACACACCTCGGTCGGATTCAGCCAATCTGAAGCGGAAGCACTAACCGATTATGGTATCGAGAAGCTCAAGCAACAAGGCTTGTCTCAACCTACAAATATCCCGTGGAACCCTGGAGTGTTATAAGAGTGTTAACGCAGCCCACCAACGAACAGCTGACGCAATTTCAATCGGACCTCGAAGAACGTCGTCACGCCAACCATTGAACAGCTTCACACGCGAATCCAGGAAACAGGGCCCCTGTCATCTGATGACGCAATCAGATTCGTTGCAGATATCACTGCGCTGACAATATTCGAGCTGGCCGAGCGACTTGACGGAAACGCTGACAAAACCGGCGCCCTCAGCTACAGGTTCGCTGCAGCAGAAGGGGAAGAAGTGCGCCTGCCTGCCGAAGTGCTCAGCGCCATCACCGGATGGCTTTCCGCTCCAAAGGATCGAAACCCCCTCGCCGGGAAGACCAGCCACCCGTACCCCTTCGACTTTTACGGAGCGAAAGACTATGCATAGCGATTCCGCACTGCTGCTCATCGGACGACTGTATGCGAAAGTTTACGACCAATCCATGGACTCGGATGCCGCCGAGCACCTCCACCATCTGTTGAGCAATATTCATGACACCACCGCCATCGATGAGGCCATCTACGCCTACCAAGGCGAAATACTCGGCATCCTGCTGGATTCAGTGAATCAGTCCGACTCGCTCGAGTTGTACACGGCGAGTACGTCGCAGCGCGAGTCTCTCAACTTGGCCATCATCGCCCTCGAAGATACACCTGAGTCTACGGCGGCACTCGACGCAATTGCGCAGTTGGCGCAGGTTGAACCACCAGCTCCCGGCCAAGCCAAAATCGACATCCCCACGGAAAATCTCTCGAGCGACGCCCGAAAACTTTCAGCGCTCGGCCTCCACCAGGGCATCGCCATTTCGGTCCCGCATTTGGGCATTCCGATCTTGGAAGGCGACGAAACCACTGACATCTCCACCTCGTCTACCGTATTGGGCGAGCAACGTTACGCCTCTGCCAAAGCCGTACCCAAGTGGCTGACTCACTTGTCGGAGACTCCGTCCGCTGGCTTCGTTACGTACCAGAATTCGCAAGGCGAGACCCTCCAGGTCAAGTTCAATGCCAAGGGAAACTACTTCCCGCTTCTTCTCACGAACCATAACGGAGACCGCCACCTCGACAAACTACCGTCTGCGAGACAAGCCGAAAACCACATCGTGGCCTGGCTCGACAATTCACAATCACCGATCATCTAGCTGCCACTCAAAAGCGGTTTGGTTCTGTTTACTTTGGAGATAGAAAACTGGGGGCCTGACCCCCGACGTGTCTACTTTCCGGGGTCAGGCCCATGAATGTCATGCGCAGGCTAAAAACGGTGGCCTGATCAAGATAAACTGATTGGTAAGGAATTTGTTGTGAAAGAAAGAACGATCATTCCGGGAATACTTTTTGGAATTGTCTTGGGTGTCGTAACCCTTTATGGCGGAGTGCTCCTGTCCACATGGCTTCCAATACCTTTCGTTTTCTATGGGCTACCTCTACCTTCATTGGTGGTGTTGGGTGTATTAGCCATATCTGTCTACATGTTGAAAAAGGATCGGCTTAGCGACCGATCATGGCGTGCTTTTGCCTTCACATTCGCCGCGGCTTTCGTCGTATCAGCGTTCTTATGGGTGAGCACCATTTCTGGCTATGGAAACTTCGCATAGCCTATAGATATGGAACGGTTGTAAGGCCCATTACAGTTAGCCCCTCTAGATTGATGAACTGCTCCCCATTCGCCGATGAGGGCCATTTTCGTTTTCTTCGGCGGCCAGCGGCAATGGGCACGGCTTGCACTGGCTCTGGCTCAGGGCGCGTCGGTGCCGCTGCTCGACGAGCCTACGACCTTCCTCGATCCCGCCCACGCGATTAGTGTTTTGGAGCCCGTTCGCAAGCAAGCCCGCGCTGGTAAGGCAGTCGTTGTTGTGCTGCACGACCACATGTTGGCTGGTCAGTACTCCGACACCAGGGCGGTTATGAACAACGGCGAGGTCATAGCCCGGGGGACTCCCAAGGAAGCACTGCGGAAGGATATTTTAGCCGCAGCCTACGGTATCGATGTAGAAATCTGGGACGATCCTTTCAGCGACGCCCCCCGTCATCGTTTCCCGCGCTGTGCTCAAGGGCTAGAGCATTCGAAAGATGAACACCAAAGACCGCAGTTTGGAGTTCGTTCGCAGAGGCTGTAGATGATCGTGGCTAGAGCGGATTTCGGTTTCCGCTCCTCACCGCTATCCCTCATGGAACTCATCCTGTGGCTGCATGGTCTGTCATGGAGAGGGAAGCAATCAGGCTCTAGACAGTAAACCCTTATAAAGCTAAGGTAAGCCTATGCAAAAGAGAGACTTCATGAATGTGCGTGCAGTTATCGCACTTGTAGCCACCCTAGCCCTAGGCGCAGGCCTTGTTGCGTGTTCTTCTGATTCTTCTCAGGGACCGGGTGAAGATAGGAAAATCGAGCGAGTTGTGGCGCTCGATTGGCGCTATGAGGAAATTCTCAAGGCCCTCGATGTGGACCCTGTGGGAATCGTAGAAATCGGTAAGTCGGAGGCACCTACTACGTTGAAGGGACAGTTAGGTCAGGCGACCTCTGTGGGCCAAGCCAAGCAGCCGAACCTAGAGGTTATCCAGTCTTTGGAGCCAGATCTGATTTTGGCTAGCCCTACCCGGCAAGCTGATATTATGCCGCAGCTGGAAGAGATTGCGCAGACGGAATCCTACCCAGATGAAACTTACTCGGACGTGTTGGACTCGATGGATGAGATCGCGGCCAAACTCGGCAAAGAGGAAAAGGCTAAAGAAGTCCGTCAGCGCATCGAGGACAAGATTGCTCAGACCAAGGACACGGTAAAGCCGGGGAGTCGTGCGGTCGTGGCTGGCTGGTCCAGCGAGATGCTCTATACCTGGGTCAACCCCTCTTTCCCTCAGTCGCTACTGAGTAAAGTGGGCTATGACTATGCCTTTGAAGGCGAGAAGTCTTCTATCGAATCTAAGACTGATGTAGCGGAACTGACCGGCGATAAGCTCCCTGGCATGAAGGCTGACCGAGTCTTTATGTACAAGGACGTCGAAGCGTTTAAAAAGACGCCCTATGCCAAGGGCAGCGGTGACATCGTAAAGGTAGACCAAGATATCTGGTCGCGCGCTCGCGGGCCACTTTCCGCCGAGCATATGCTCGATGACATTATCGCCGCTGAAAAGTAGTGGCATCACGAACTAAAGCCAGTGCCTGCCTGGTCTTTGCAACCGCTGCCGCTGCCTTTGTGTGGTGGTGGCGGCTCCGCCATGTTCAGGTGCCAGTTGATACCCCGTGGTTGGAAGAAGAGCTGCATAGCGTGGCTTTTGACCGTCTCCTTGCTACCACGGTGGTCGGTATTGCACTAGGTGTAGGCGGGTTATTGCTGCGCACGGCAACCGCGAATCCGCTCGCCGATCCGTCCATCACTGGTGTGAACTCCGGTGCGGCACTCGGCGCAGTCGCAACCGCAATGTTTTTTGGGAGCGAAACCTCGAGCGTTGACCAGCTGCCCGGTGCGCTGCTGGGTGCGGGGATTGCTGTGAGGGTGACGGTGGGCGTCGGCAAGAGCGGTGCGATCCAGCGCATGGTACTCGTGGGCGTTGCCGTTTCCGCGCTGTGTAGCGCCTTGACCTCCATTTTTCTGGTGATAGATGAAGCTCAACTGGCGACGGTGATGTCATGGCTCTCTGGCCGGCTTGCCGGTGTACGACTAAGCGATATTATGCCCGCGCTGGTCGCTGTGTTGGTCGTGGTTCCCTTGACCTTAATCGGTGCGAAAACGCTGGACTTGCTCGTAGCCGGTGATGCCGTGGCTGGTGCTGTGGGGGCGAAGCCGGAGCGCATTCGGTTGGCTGCCATTGTGGCGGCGGTAGTGCTCATTGCTCCTTCGGTAGCCGCAACCGGGCCGATTGGATTTTTGGGGCTGATGGCCGCGACCGTAGCGTGGCGAGTGTGCGGCTCGCACCACCGCATGGGGCTGTGTGTGGCTGGAATTGTAGGAGCAGCGGTGCTTCTGGCGGCAGATTCGGTTGGGCAGGCAATTTGGGCGCCGGCCGAGACCCCAGTGGGCATCGTGACTTCTTTGGCTGGCATGCCCTTAGTGCTGTGGTCAGTCCATGCGCTGGGGAGGAGGAAGCATGCGGCATAAGAGATTTGTAGGGGTTCTGGTAGGGCTCATCCTGGCGTTGGTATTGAGCGCAATCATCGGCATGGGCGTCGGTGCGGTGATGAAACCGCCGGGCGAGGTGATCACCGCCTTCGTTACCGGAGAGCCGCTCATCTGGAAGTACCGCGCACCGCGATTCTTGGTAGGTATCTGCGCGGGCAGTGCCATGGCTGTTTCTGGTTGTCTTTTGCAATCCGCGCTACGCAATCCTTTGGCCGCTCCAGATACGGTGGGTATTACCTCCGGCGGTGGACTCGCGGCCGTTGCGGTACTCATGGGAGTAGGCGCCCTGCCGGCCCACCTGCTGACCTTTATCGCCTTTATCGGCGCGTTGGCTGGAACTGGGGTGGTTCTCCTTTTTGCTGGACGCGGGGTAAGCGATCCGGTGCGCCTGCCCCTTACCGGGGTGGCGGTATCTTTCGGGCTGGGTGCCATCACTGAATTGCTCTTGGTGCGCGCCGCGCCAGAGGCAGGAGCGGCCATGACATGGCTGAAAGGTTCGCTTTACGCCCGCTCGCTTGGCGACGCCACTATTGTTGCCCCCTTTATCCTTTTCGCCCTAACCATCGCGATGGTGGTCGCAAAACACCTGGATATGCTAGCGCTGGATGATTCCACCATGGCCGGCATCGGAGTGAGTACCAAGATGTGGCGCCTAATAGCAGTAGCCTTAGCCGTCATCCTCGGTGCCGCGGGAGTCGCCGCGGCCGGGGTCTTGGGCTTCGCCGGGCTCGTCGTCCCACATGCGGCCCGCTTGATCGTTGGTTCGAACCTGCGCCGGCAAATGCCCGTGGCGGCCCTAGGCGGAGCGACCCTTGTGACTGTATGCGATACGTTCGGTCGCTGGGCCTTCGCCCCCACGGAAATCCCCGTTGGCGCGCTCATCGCGCTGATTGGCGCACCCTATTTCATTTTCCTATTGACTCGGCTGACCCGAGTGCGAAACGGAGGCTAGACATGACACTGACGTGCAGCGGATTAACCGTGGGCTACGGTGGACCCGATGTGGTCAAGGACGTAAATCTTCACTTATCCAGCGGTCAAGTAACCGCTCTGATCGGGCCGAATGGCTGCGGCAAGTCGACGCTTCTCAAGACATTGGGCCGCCAACTTACGCCCAGCGCAGGCGCGGTGTACCTCTCGGACCAAAATATCAGCAAGTATTCCTCGCGTGCCTTTGCACGTGAAGTTTCTTTTCTGCCACAACATCCCGTGGCCCCGGAAGGGGTATTAGTGCGCGACGTCATCGGTTACGGCCGTTATCCCTATACAGGAGCGCTAGCGACGATGCGGGCCGGAGATCATGCAGCGGTTGAGCGTGCTGCCTCGCGTGCTGGGGTGAGCGAGCTTCTCGATGCCTCCGCCGCAGACCTTTCCGGCGGTCAGCGCCAGCGCGTCTTCCTCGCCATGACGTTGGCCCAAGAAACACCAATTACCTTGCTTGATGAGCCAACTACTTACCTCGACCCCGCGCACCAATTGTCCATCTTGGATCTGATTCGAGATCTCAATGGCGTCGGGGTCACAGTGGTCATGGTGGTCCACGATATGGTCCATGCCGCACGTTACGCCGATAGAATCGTAGCCATGCGTGAGGGACGCATTGTGGCCGAAGGGGTCACCGAGGAGGTGATGACTGCTGAACTCGTACGCGAAACCTTCCATGTTGAGTGTTTAGAGATGACTGATCCCTCCACCGGTCGACGCTTTCCCATACCCATTTCCGTGCACGCTCCTGAATTTTCTGGAACCCTAGAGGGGAGAAGATAAATCTATTTAAAGGAGTACGCAGCAATGGCGAATAACCTAGGCCACGAAGTTGACCTGGACCGCAACGAATACAAGTACCTGGCCTCTGAGGACACTGTGTCTTCGGCAGCTAAGTCGGCCACCTCCGCTCAGTCCGGCGCGGCTGCAGCGGGTGCAGGGGTTGCAGCGGCAGGCGCCGCGGGCACAGCCGGCCTATCCACACCAGTAGGCAAGCAGGCTGCGGATAATGCAGAATCCACCGCCAGCAAGTACGAGCCGCAGAATCATGTCGTCGCTGGCGCCGACGAAGAGCATGTAGCCCCTGCTTCTGAGCAGCCAGATCTGCAGGAGAAGCTGGACGAGGATAACTCGGACTATGCGCCGAGCCAGCACATTGTCGGTGGTGCGAAGGAAGAGCATATTGGTTCCGCTCCGCAGCAGCCGGACCTGCAGGAGAAGCTGGATGAGGACAATTCGGACTACGCGCCCAGCCAGCACATTGTGGGCGAAGCAAACGAGGAGCGCATTGCAACTGCACCGAACCAGGACAACGTCAATGGTCAGCAGTCCTCTGAGCGCTTGGATCAGCTAAAGGACAAGGCGTCCGAGGCAGGTAGCGCCGTAGGTGATGCCTTCCAGCGCGCTAAGGGCTTCGTGGAGGACAAGGCACACGAGTACCAGGAGGAGTCCACGAAGAAGGGTGGCTTCTTTGACCGCGTCAAGGGCGCTGTGCGCGATGCGCGCGAGTCCATTGAGGACAAGCGCAAGAATTAACCAGCGCCGAGTTTAAGCCGCTTTCCCCGGGTTGGGGAAGGCGGCTTTAGTCGTATATACAATCCTGCTATTCGTCCAAGGCGTGGAGATATAGCCGGCTGATAAGCAGGCGCCTCGGCACGTCCACGAGCGGGCGCAGGAAGGGGAGGAAGGGCTCTGAGGCGGCGTCGATAAGCAACACCGTGCGACCATCGCGCAGGCGCTCTAGGGTGAAGGTTTCTTCGCCGCGCTCGAGGTGTCCGGGAAGGGTGCCGTAAGTGAACCCGCAGCGGCCGTCCTCGTAGAAGACATCGACCACGCGGCAGCGAAAATCCCACGGGCCGAGGCCCATGGTGACCTCCGCGCCGAGCTCCACTACCTCATGGGTCGGGCGGACACGGAAAAGACCGCTGCGTTGTACTGACCAGCGGAAAAGTCGGTGTGCGGCGGCGTCAAAGTCAGCATCGATAACCCGCGACATATGCAGCTGTGGAAAGTCGGAGACATCAGAATAGGACAGCGGTGTGGGCATGTTCTCCATGATAGGGGAGGGGTGATCACCCCCGAAGTCTGGAAGAAATATAACGGCTTGGACACAGTCACAGGAGTTTGCTGATTCCACAATTTTTTCGTGCCAGTATCGAGTTTGCACGATGTTGACAACTGAAAGTAGGTACCTTGATGCTTCGCATTCCGCACCTTAAGAAAGTCCTGGTGGGCTCGGCTTTCGCTGGTGCGTTTTTCCTGGGATCCCCGGCCGCAGGCGCCCAGGAATTGCCCCAACCGGATTTCGATTCCGCAGGGATTATTGACCAAGTCCGAGATGGCCTGGCTGGGGTAGGCATCCAAACCCCGCAGGTGGATAAGAACGTCACCGACGCCGTGGATTCCTCTGTGCGCAACGCGCAGCAAGCCGTGCAGCACACGGTGCAGGAGGCGCAGTACGCGGAGCCGATGACCAACCCGAATCCCATCGGCCTAGCGGAGCAGGCCACCCAGCCGGAGTTTAAACCGCAGGGAACCAATCCAAACTATAAGTGGAAAAATGATGGATTTTCCAAGGTAGCTGCGGGCAAGCCACAGGCTGACTACGTGCTGCACCGCGTGCCGGGCTCGTTCTTTGATGCCCCACGCATTCCAGAAGAATCTGTTGCGGCCATGAATGAGGGCGAGTCGCTTTATGGCCCCGGCACCCCGGTTTATGTCGATGAGAAGATGATGTGCACCCTGACTGTGGCGGGCAACGATAATGCTGGCCGCAAGGTTGGGCTTACCGCTGCGCACTGCGGCAACGTGGGGGATTCGGTCACCTCCGCCGATTCGGAGCAGATTGGCCCGACAGGCACCGTGGTGTCCAAGAATGAGGACTTGGATTACGCCGTCATTGAGTTCGGCTCTAAGGCCAAGGTCTCCCGCTCCTACAATGGCGTAACCGTCAATGAGTTGGGCGGCGGCGTTAAGCCGGGCCAGCAGGTGTGCAAGCAGGGCGTTGCCACCGGAAAGACCTGCGGTGTGACCTATCAGCAGGCAAAGAAGATTCAGGTTAACCAGGTATGCGCCATGATGGGCGATTCCGGTGCACCGCTGTTGGCCAACGGCCGCCTCATTGGCTCGATTACCGGCGGTTTCCTGCCGGTGAATTTCCCGTGCCGCACCCCGCTGCAGGGGCCGGTTCATAACCCAACCGCCGCAAACACCATGGATGCAGTCTTGGCGGATATGAACCGTCGCGGTGGCGTAGGTGCTGGCTTTACATTGCCTGAGGACTAGCCTCGCCAAACCTTTGCCCGCTTTCCCAGCCTGGGGGAGCGGGCTTTGTGCATCTTTGGCTGGTGCTAAAACCACAGCCAATCGGGTATAGCGTGAATTACTTGCGAGCCATATCCAGAAGCCAGTCAGAGAGCCGCGCGATAGTGCAGCCGTCCTTATTGACACGCATCCGCCGCTAACCCGGATGCGAAAGATCCGAGTGTATGCGTACAGATCGGCCGCAGGGTGGCAGGTGCGTGTTACTTCAGCTGCGCAGAAATTCCTAGCCCTGTAGTGCGGCTAGGGCGTGCTTATGGAGCAGGCCGTTGGAGGCGACGCCGGATCCGCCGTGGGGGCCAGGGTTTCCGTCCAGATCCGTGAAAGTACCGCCGGCCTCGGTCACGATGAGGGAGGGCGCGGCGAGGTCCCACAAGGACACCTCGGGTTCGGCGGCGATGTCTACCGCGCCTTCGGCCACGAGGCAATAGGACCAGAAATCACCATAGCCGCGCAGGCGCCAGGTCTTGTCCGTGAGCGCGAGGAACTGATCGCGCAGGCCGCGTTCGGCCCATCCGGTCAGCGAGCTCATGGCCAGCGAAGAATCGGCGAGCTTTTCCACGTGGGATACGCTCAAGCGCTTCGGCTCGCCGCCGAAAACGCGGAAGGCACCAGCGCCCTTGGCTGCGTACCAACGGCGGCGCAGGGCGGGTGCGGAAACCACCGAAACTACCGGTTCGCCATCTTCCAAAAGGGAGATGAGCGTGGCCCATACGGGGACGCCACGCACGAAGTTCTTGGTGCCGTCGATGGGATCGATGACCCACTGGCGGCCCTTATAGCAGGCCTCGCCGCCGTATTCCTCACCCAGCACTTCATCGCGCGGGCGGGAGCGCTTAAGGGATTCGCGGATATGCTTCTCACAGGTGAGATCCGCATCCGATACGGGAGACATATCCGGCTTTTCCTTGACGGAAAGATCCGAGGCCTCGAAACGATGCATGGTCACTACATCGGCATGGCCCGCCAGCTCGAGCGCGAGGCCCAAGTCTTCTTTGAACTTACCCACGGAGCCAATCCTCCATCTGATCCACTACCTGTTTATTGCCGGCCAGGCACCATTCGACGCCGCCGGCTTCTACCTTGCGGGCAGTACCGCCGGCCGCCTCCACGAGGGCTTTGCCGGGGAACCAATCCCAATCCGCCACCGAATGCTGCATCCATGCGCCCCATGTGCCATCGGCCACGGAGGACAGGTCAACAGAACCGGCACCGAGCATACGGACTGTAGCAAAGTTTTCCGCCACGCGCTGCCATGCCCCGCGGATATCCGCATCCACCAGCGAGGTTGGGTGCAGATACGTGGATAGTGAAATCTGCTCGGCCGGCTTCTCCTGCAGGCGAGCTACCTCCTTGCCGTCGAGGGAAGTGGGGTAGTCCCGGCCGCCGAACCAGGTATAGCCCATGGCGGGGCGGTGGACGGCGCCGAGGGTGATCCCGGTGGCGTCGGTAAGCGCGAGCGCAGAGCACCAATAATCGGAGCCGGAGGAGAAATTGTAGGTGCCATCGACCGGGTCAATGACCCAGGTGCGGCCGGACTGGGACTCGCGTGCCGCGCCCTCTTCGCCGAGGATGCCGTCTTCCGGGCGCACTGCCTCGAGCACACCCGCGACGAAGCGCTCGGCCGCCCTGTCCGCATCCGTAACAACATCCGAGATAGAAGTCTTTTGCTCTACGTCGACGCCCATTTCGCGCAGGCGCCAGGCCAGGCGGCCGGCGTTATAGACAAGGGCCTGCGCTAGGTGCGCATCCCCGTCATCCGCGTGTGCGACAATGAAGGTCTTGATGACCGCGTCGATCATCTCCTGCAAGCTCGGCTTTTGATCCATGCCCACTATTGTCACCCTAAACGCGGCCGATGGCTAATTATGCCGGCCGGGTGGGTAGGATTGGGGCCTATGCGTCCCGAAGTAACAGCACGGCTCAAGCAATTGGAAACCACCCTGACCACCATCGAGAAGGTCATGGACCCGGAGGCTTTGGCTGCCCGCATTCGGGAACTAGAGGCCCAGGCCGGCGACCCGTCCTTGTGGGATGACCCCGTCCATGCGCAAAAGGTAACGTCCGAGCTTTCCGCAGCGCAGGCCAAGGTTCGCAAGCTGGAATCGCTGCGCGGGCGGCTGGAGGACATGCCCGTGATGTACGAACTCGCGGAAGAAGAGGGGGATACCTCCCTGGCGGACGATGAGCTCGATTCCCTGGAGTCTGCCATCGAATCGCTAGAGGTCACCACCATGCTTTCTGGTGAGTATGACCCGCGTGAGGCGGTTATCAATATCCGCTCCGGCGCCGGCGGTGTGGACGCGGCCGACTGGGCCGAGATGCTCATGCGCATGTATACGCGCTGGGCGGAAAAGCACGGCCACAAGGTTGACGTCTATGACATCTCCTATGCGGAGGAGGCCGGTATCAAGTCCGCGACCTTTGTCGTCCACGGTGAATACATGTATGGCCAGCTCTCTGTGGAGCAGGGAGCACACCGCCTGGTGCGCATCTCGCCCTTTGATAACCAGGGCCGGCGCCAAACCTCCTTTGCCGAGGTGGAAGTCCTGCCGGTGGTGGAGCAGACCGACCACATCGATATCCCGGATAATGATGTGCGCGTCGATGTTTATCGCTCTTCTGGTCCTGGAGGACAGTCCGTCAACACCACCGACTCTGCGGTGCGCCTGACCCACATTCCCACCGGAATCGTAGTGACCTGCCAGAACGAAAAATCACAGATTCAAAATAAGGCCTCGGCCATGCGCGTGTTGCAGGCGAAGCTGCTGGAGCGCAAGCGTCAGGAGGAACAAGCTGAGCTCGATGCGTTGGGCGCCGGTGGCAACGCCTCCTGGGGCAATCAGATGCGCTCCTACGTGCTGCACCCGTATCAGATGGTCAAAGACCTGCGCACCAATTTTGAGGTGGGCGATCCCTCCAAGGTGCTCGATGGCGATATCGATGGCTTCCTTGAATCCGGCATCCGCTGGCGTATGCAGCAACAAGAAGACCAAGATTAGGTCCATACTGATCGGGCTGAATTGAACGCAAAAAGGCCGAACTGAGGGGAGAAAATCCTCAGTTCGGCCTGATCTCTATGGACTTAACCCGCGTAGTCCATCGGCGCGCCTGGTCCCAGCGGAATGCCGATGAGATACCAGATGACGAAGAAGGCGAACCAACTCACCAGCATGCACAGCGAGTAGGGCAGCGCCAGCGACATCAAAGTACCCACGCCTGCTGGCTTGTAATAGCGCTGCAGGAAGGTCAACGCCAAGGCGAAGTAAGGCGACATTGGGGTGATGATATTTGTCGGGGAGTCACCGATACGGAAGAGCATCTGGGAGACCTCAGGCGAGACGCCCACATACATCATCATCGGCACGATGACCGGGGCCATCAGGGCCCACTGGGCGGAACCGGAGGTGATGAAGAGGTTGAGCAGTGCAACCATGGCCACCAGTGCCGCAAACATGACTAGCGGCGGCAAAGACCAGTGTTGGAGCAATTCGGAGCCCTTAATCGCAGTCCACACGCCCAAGTTCGACCACTCGAACCAGGCCAGGAACTGTGCCACCGCGAAGAAGAGGACCAGCATGGGAACGAGGGTCTCGATGCCCTTGGCCATAAACTCCGGCACATCAGCAGCTGACTTCACGGTGCCTGCCGCCAGGCCGTAGACAATGCCGCACACCAAGAAAGCCAGGGCAATCGGCACCGCGATGGCGCTAATCAGAGGCGATTCCATGAAGCTATCCCCCTGGCTCGCCAGCGGGGAGCCGGGGATAAAGAGCAAGGCAAAGAAGGCGGCAAGGAAGACCACCAGCGCGATGCCGGAAGCAATCAGACCACGCTGCTCGTTGGGCTTGATGCGCATCGCCTCTTCATCATCGGTGAAGTCGTACTCCTCACCCTCCTCTGCATTCGCGCCGGCCCCACCGGCGGCCTTGGAAAAGGACACCTCTTCGTAATTGATGTGGTCGTGGTCCACCAGCTCGCGGGCCTTTTTGACCATGAGGAATTCCGTGACCGCGGTAATGATGAGGGAGAGCACCACGGCGGAAGGGATAACAAAGAAGATATTGGCCAGCGGGCTGACCTCATATTCTGGGTCCACAAACTGTGCGGCCGGGGTAGAAATACCCGCGAGCAGGAGGTCAGTGATATTCAGAATCAGTGAGGCATTGAAGCCAGCAGACGATGCTGCGAAGGCCACCATGGCGCCGACGATGGGGGAGCGGCCCACGGCGTGGAAGGCCATTGCGCCCAGCGGGATCAGGATGACGTAGATGGCATCAGAGGCCACAGAGCCGGTCACACCGGCCAGCGCCACAACGAAGGTCAGCATTTTCGCACTAACCTTGGTCACCATCGCGCGCACCAACGCGGAAAGCAGTCCAGACTGCTCCGCCACGGCCACGCCGAGCATTACGGCAAGGATGACGCCGAGCGGCGGGAAGCTGGTGAAGTTCTCCACTGCATCAGTAACCATGCGCGAGATATTCTCGGTGGTCAGCAGGGATTCGACTTCGATGGTATCGCCGGTCTTGGGGTCCTCGGCGGTCATGCCGACGAGGTGTCCAAGCCAAGAGGTCACAGCGACGATGGCTGCGAGGATGACGAAGAGCCAGAATGGATCCGGCAGCTTATTGCCAATCTTTTCCACAGTGCCCAGGAAGCCGCTTGCAGAACGTGGTTTTTCTTTAGTTTCGGTTTCGGCCATTGTATCGGCACTTTCTGTCGATCGCTCGGAACAAATTAGTGTCTTAGACCACATTACTTAAATACAGTTCACAGCGTGGTGTCAACTTTAGTTGCTACAGTGATTCGCGTGATTAGATTCGACAACGTGACTAAGGCTTACTCCGCCGAGTCTCGCCCAGCGCTCGACGGGGTGTCCTTCGAGATTGCGGATGGCGAATTCGCCTTCCTCATTGGCCCGTCTGGCTCCGGTAAGTCCACCTTCTTGGAGCTCATGGTGCGCTATAGCAATGTGACCAAGGGCGATATTTATTTCGATGATTTCCACGTCAACGAGCTTTCGGGCAAGCAGATCAACGCGCTGCGCCAGTCCATTGGCTATGTCTTCCAGGACTTTCGCCTGCTTCCCAAGCTGACGGTATATCAAAACGTGGCCTTTGCGCTGGAGGTTATTGGCAAGAGCAAGTACCGCATCTCCACCTCGGTCCCGCAGGTCTTGGACCTGGTAGGCCTAGAGGATCGCCGCGATGCTTATCCGCACGAGCTTTCCGGTGGCGAGCAGCAGCGCGTGGCCATTGCGCGTGCGGTGGTCAATCGGCCGAAGCTGCTGCTTGCCGACGAACCCACGGGCAACCTCGATCCCTCCACCGCCGACGAGATCATGGACTTGCTGATGGGCATCAACCGCCGTGGCACCACCGTGGTCATGTCTACCCACAACGCCCGCGCCGTCAATAGGGCACGCAAGCGCGTGCTGGAGCTGCGCAATGGAGTCCTCGTGCGCGACGAGCACGAGGCGATGTACGAGGGGGAAGAATGAAGCTAGGTTTTATTTTCCGCGAGGCCACCAAGGGGCTCGGCCGCAACCTGACCATGACCATCGCCATGATCATCACCACCGCCATTGCCGTAGGCCTCGTTGTCGCCGGCATCATGGTGACCAACCTGACCAAGGACACCAAGGAGATATATCTCGACCGCGTCGAGGTCATGGTCCAGCTCAATGAGGACATTTCGGCCGGCGACCCGGATTGCTTAACCCCGGCCTGCGCGGATCTCCAGGGACAGCTCGACGCGGATGATTCCGTCGAGTCCGTGGAATACCGCAACCGCGCGGAATCCTATGAGCGATTCAAGGAACTCTTCCAAGACACCGACCCCGTCATGGTGGAACAAACCTCGCCCGACGCGCTGCCGGCAGCGTTCCACGTGCGCCTAAAGGATCCAGAAGACGCTTCTGCGATCGATGCGATTAGGGATAATCCGGCGGTAGAGGACGTCGTCGACCAGCAGCAGGAAGTGCGCGATGCCGCAAGCAACCTGGATGCTATCCGCAATGCCACCTTTGTGCTGGCTATTGTGATGTCCGTGGCGGCCATCTTCTTGGTGGCCAATATGGTGCAGATCGCCGCGTTCCACCGCACCCGCGAAACGGAAATCATGCGCATGGTGGGCGCGAGCCGGTGGATGACGCAGGCGCCGTTCGTACTGGAAGCAGTGCTGGCCTCGTTCATCGGCGTGGTCTTGGGTGGTGCCGGGATTTTCCTGGGCAAATCCCAGGTGGTAGACCCATCCCTGCAGGGACTGTACGAATCCCAGCTGCTCGCCCCCATGAAGTCCGGCGACCTCTGGATTGCCCTGCCTCTCGTGGGCTTGCTGGCGCTGGTGGTCACCGCCGTCACAGCACATATCGCCCTGCGGTCCTATGTGCGCAAATAGCCCGTTTGCTGGGCCGGCTAAAAGGGCACTACACTGCCATAATTATGGCTAAGAAGGGCAAGAAGAATAAGAAGGCGGCGTCCGGCGAAGCAACGCTCGCTACTAACCGCCGGGCCCGGCATGACTACAAGATCCTCGAGGAATACGAGTGCGGCATCGTCCTGCTCGGCACCGAGATCAAATCCCTGCGGGAGGGAAAAATCTCCCTTAATGATGCTTTCGCCACCATCGACGATGGCGAGGTGTACTTGCGTAACCTGCACATTCCGG
Organism: Corynebacterium tuberculostearicum; assembly: GCF_030229345.1. Lineage (GTDB taxonomy): Bacteria > Actinomycetota > Actinomycetes > Mycobacteriales > Mycobacteriaceae > Corynebacterium > Corynebacterium tuberculostearicum_G. The sequence continues at coordinate 46,535 of NZ_JASPGP010000016.1, forward strand.
AATATTCCATGGGCTCGTGGACGAACCACAGCCCGCGGCGCACCCGCAAGCTTTTGCTGCACCGCCGCGAGATCGACAAGCTTTACGGGCAGGTGCGCAACGGTAATAAGACTTTGGTCCCGCTCAAGGTCTACCTCAAAAATGGCTACGCCAAGCTTTCGCTCGCGCTGGCCCAAGGTAAGCAGGACTACGACAAGCGAGAGGATATTAAGCGCCGCGACCAAGACCGCGAAATTTCCCGCGAACTCGGCCGCCGCGTGAAGGGGATCAATGTTTAAGGCAGCGAAGGTTCACGACGTAGTAAAGGGCGAGGACACCATCCATGGCACTGGGGTGCTGGTGGATCGGATCTGGCCCCGGGGCGTCGCCAAGAGTGACTTGGCCTACGACGAGTGGTTCAAGGACGTCGCGCCGAGCCCCGAGCTGCGCAAGTGGTGGAACCACGACGAGGATCGCTTCGACGAGTTTGCCCGCCGCTACAAGGCCGAGCTCGATGACAATGACTCCGACGAGCTCGCCCAGCTGCGTGCGCTTGCCGACGCCACCCTCCTCTTCGCCGCCGCCAATCGCACGGTCAACCATGCGGTCGTCCTCAAGGAATGGTTAGAGGAGCACTTGAGGAAATAAAAGCGGGTGGGGTAGTGTTGAACGAACCGTAGGGAAGATGCACTATCCCGTCCCTACAGCATGGGGTTGATTTGGTTTCGACTTCGTGCACTGCGCCAGGGGAAGCGTGCCGGTGCAGGCTAACGACCACCGTTTAAGCGTCGTAGCAACCAATAAACGCAGAGAAGAACTCTCAGCGTGACTACGCCCTCGCTGCCTAATTACAGCGACGCGTGTCTGTCAGCCTAGGTTTCGTTCCTGACCTAGATCCTGGCATCGACTAAGGAACTAGCCGGCTGGCTGTGTCATCAGGACCAGTCGGGACTCTTACTGGTGACTGGGCCCATCATCCGGACGTGTTCGCCCGATCCGGAGGGCCGAGCAGAGATTCTGTGCGGACTGCGCACGGAGAAGCCCTGGCAAGGTGACGAAGGACCCGGGTTCAATTCCCGGCAGCTCCACCGATAGGCCCCCGAGAAATCGGGGGCCTTTTTCCATGCAATGGCTTTTAGATCTGCGAGCCCTCTCCTGCAGCACTGAGAAGAGGCAATCTCGCAGTGGAGTTGGGGCCTTCTATATGGCTTAAGTCGCCCACCGAATCCTGCCTTCTGGCGCGGAGTAGTCGGCATGTAGTGCGGAAAATCTCCGAAAAATCCAACCTGTGCTGGGGATTTGTCATTGTTGGAGGGGTTGGACTACATTAATCGAAGTCGCCGCGAGGTAGCCGGGAGGTTACT
>NZ_JASPGP010000017.1:0-47698 GCF_030229345.1 Corynebacterium tuberculostearicum
ACGTGCTCTCAAAGAAAATGCTCCCCACTAGTTGTTGGCAACTGATTTCTCAGTCCAACTAATGGGGAGCAGTTCATTGATTCGCTGCGGGGCGGCTTTGGTGTGTCTGCATGCTTAGAAGCTGTCGAGCCAGGCGGCGTGCACGCGGGCGTCGCCATTTTCTTCTGGGTGGAAGCTCAGCGCCGTTACGCGGCCCTGGCGCACGCCGACCACCGCGTCGCCGTCCTCGCCCGGCACCGTCGCGATGACCTCGACGCCCTCGCCCACGCGGGTGACCAGCGGGGCACGAATGAAACTCGCCTCAATGTCGAGCGTTTCCTCGCCCGCCGTCACCGGAACCGTGCGCTCTTCGGAAAAGCGCTGGTTGCCAAAGGCATTGCGGCGTACAGTCACGTCCAATAGCCACAGGGTTTGCTGCCCCGGCGCGGGGTTTTCGAGCTCGCGGGCGCAATAGATAAGCCCCGCGCAGGTCGCGAGCACCGGCATTCCTGCGGCCGCGGCGTCGCGCAGCGGCGCGGCCAGCCCGAAGCTACGCGCCAGCTTGTCGATAACACTCGACTCGCCGCCCGGGATCACCAGCCCGTCGAGCCCGTCCAGGTCGCGCGGCACCCGCACCCGGCGCGTAGCAACACCGAGCACGTCCAGAATGCGCTGGTGCTCCTCGACGCCGCCCTGCAGCGCCAGCACCCCGACGGTGGCTACCATCCGCGCTCGGCCAGGCGGTGCGGTGCAGGCACGTCGTTGACGTTGATGCCCACCATGGCCTCGCCCAGGCCGCGGGAAAGCTTGGCGAGTTCTGCGGGGTCGTCGTAAAGCGTGGCAGCCTTCACGATGGCTTCCGCGCGCGCTGCTGGATTGCCGGACTTGAAGATGCCGGAGCCGACGAAGACGCCTTCGGCGCCCATCTGGCGGACAAGGGCGGCGTCGGCAGGCGTGGCCACGCCACCGGCCACGAAGAGCACAACCGGAAGCTTGCCGGTCTCCGCAACCTCTGCAACCAGGTCGTACGGTGCCTGCAGCTCCTTGGCCGCGACGTAGAGCTCGTCTCGGTCCAGGTGGCGCAGGCGGGCAATCTCGGCCTTAATCGTGCGCAGGTGCTTCACGGCCTCGGAGACGTCGCCGGTGCCGGCCTCGCCCTTGGATCGAATCATGGCCGCGCCCTCGGTAATGCGGCGCAGCGCCTCGCCCAGGTTGGTGGCACCGCACACGAACGGCACGTCGAAGTCCCACTTATTGATGTGGTTGACGTAATCGGCCGGGCTGAGCACCTCGGACTCGTCGATGAAGTCCACACCCAGCTCGCCCAGGATCTGCGCCTCCACAAAGTGGCCGATGCGGGCCTTGGCCATGACCGGGATATCCACGGCCTCGACGATGCCCTCGATAAGCTCCGGGTCAGACATGCGGGCCACGCCGCCCTGCGCGCGGATATCGGCCGGCACGCGCTCCAGCGCCATCACGGCCGACGCTCCCGCATCTTCCGCAATGCGCGCCTGCTCCGGCGTGACGACGTCCATGATGACGCCGCCCTTCAACATATCGGCCAGTCCTCGCTTCACGCGCGTGGTAGCGCGTCCTTGTTCATTTACCTGTTCAGTCATAGGTGCCATAGTGGCCCACATAATTGGTACAAGACAAGAGCCATTTTCAGCGTGTTGGATTAGACCACTTATGATGGGCCCGTGCCCCTTCGCCTCGATCCCTCTGATACGCGGCCGCTGCCCGTGCAAATCGCCGCCGCCTTGCGTGCCCAGGTCGCCGCCGGCGTCCTCCTGCCCGGCGAGCGCGTTCCTTCGACCCGCCACCTGGCTTCGCAGCTCGGCATTTCCCGAGGCAGCGTGGTCACCGCCTACGACCAACTCACGGCCGAGGGCTACCTCACCGCCGCGGTTGGCTCCGGCACCGTCATCAACCCACTGCTCCCCCACGCGCGTGCCCCACGGCCGGAGCCAGCCCCCGAACCGGCCGCTGAGCCCGAACTGGTGTCGCTGACACCCGGCCTGCCCGACACCGCCGGCATCCTCACCCCTGAATGGAGGGCCGCGTGGCGTGCGGCGGCCGTCGACCCCTCCGGCGATCTGCCCCGCGAGGTCGCCGCGCACCTGCGCCACATGCGCGGGCTCACCGTGGACCCAGCCTGCGTGCTGATCACGGCCGGCGCCCGCGACGGCCTCTCCGTTCTCCTGCGCTCCCTCAGCCGCCACCTGCGTGTGGGCGTGGAATCCCCCGGCTACCCCAGCCTTCGCCGCGTACCCCAGGCTCTCGGCCACACGTTGGTGGAAATCCCCACCGACCCCGACGGCGTCACCGTGCCTGCGGCCGATCTCGACGCCCTCATCGTCACCCCCAGCCACCAATACCCCTACGGCGGCTCGCTGCCCGCAGCCCGGCGCGCCGAACTCGTCGAATGGGCCCGCGCACACGACGCCCTCCTCATCGAGGACGACTTCGACTCCGAACTGCGCTACGTCGGCCAGCCACTGCCCGCCCTAGCCGCGCTCGCCCCGGAACACACCGTGCTGCTGGGTACCTTCTCCTCGGTCATCTCCCCCTCGATTGCCTGCGGCTACCTCGTCGTTCCACCGCGCCTGCGCCCGGCCGTTGACCGCGTACGCGATATCTTCGGCCAACCCGTCGGTGCCATTCCCCAGGCCGCGCTCGCCCACTATCTTGCCAGCGGCGCTTTACGACGCCACACCGGCCGCATGCGCCGCACCTATAAACGCCGCCGCAACCTCGTGGCCGAAACGCTCGGCACCATCGAAGGCGCACAACTCCTCCCCATCCACGGTGGCCTCCACGCGGTATTGCTGTGCGACCCGGCTGTGGTCCCCCGCGCCGCCGCCCGCGGCATTAAGCTCACCCCGCTGCGCGACTATTGGGGCGGCGCCGACGCCGAAGACGGCGTCGTCCTCGGCTTCGGCCACCTCAGCGACTCCGAGCTGCGCACGAGCCTCACCGCGGTCGCGGCCGCATTAGGCGAGTGATACCGTAGCCCCAAAGACCATAAAAGAAAGGTGATAAATGTCCCTCGGCCCGCTTGAATTTCTACTCATACTCATTCCGTTCCTCATCCTCGCCGGAATCATCGCCATCGTGGTCAAGCTCGTGCGCAATAGCAACGAAACTCGTGCAAACACCCGCCGCATTGCCGATCAGCTCGAGGAACAAAATCACCACCCGTAGAAACTCTTAGCCACGAGGCCACGTGCGCTGCCGCGAAAGCCCCGCCGTGCGCCTTCCGACGCCCACATAAAACTCGAGACTGACCGCTTAGTCTATTTTTATTCTCGCTCCTGCCAGCAGGTTTCACTAAACCCGCTCGCAAGACATACCGCTTGGTCTAGTCTTGCCAAGCATGACGACGAAATACGATAACTCCAATTCCGACTGGTCCTTCGCTACCCGCTCCGTACACGCGGGCCAAAACCTCGATGGGCACCACAATGCCCGCAACGTGCCGATTTACCAGACCACCTCCTACGTCTTTAACGACGCCGAGCACGCGGCCAACCGCTTCAATCTTTCCGACGCCGGCCCCATCTACACCCGCCTGACCAACCCCACCCAGGACGCGCTGGAAGAGCGCCTCGCTTCCCTCGAGGGCGGCGTCGCGGCCGTCGCCTTCGCTTCGGGACAAGCTGCCGAAACCGCGGCCATTTTGAACCTCGCCTCGGCCGGCGACCACATCGTGACCTCCCCGCGCCTCTACGGCGGCACCTCCACCCTCTTTACCGTCACGCTCAATCGCCTAGGCATCGACGTCACCCTCGTCGAGGACCCGGATGACCCGCAGTCCTGGCAGGACGCCGTCCAGCCGAATACCAAGGCCTTCTACGGCGAGACCTTCGGCAACCCCGTGGCCGATGTTCTCGATATCCCGGCCATCGCCGAGATCGCCCACAATAACCAGGTCCCGCTCATCGTGGATAACACCATCGCCACCGCCGCCCTCGCGCGGCCGCTGGACCTCGGCGCGGACATCGTCGTGGTGTCCACCACCAAGTTCTACACCGGAAATGGCTCGGCCATCGGCGGCGCGATTATCGACGGCGGCTCCTTCGACTGGACCGTCACCCGCAACGGCGAGCCCGTATTCCCCTACTTCGTCACCCCGGATGAGGCCTACCACGGCCTGAAGTACGCCGATCTCGGAGCCCCAGCCTTCGCGCTCAAGGCCCGCGCCGGCCTGCTGCGCGATACCGGCGCCGCCATCTCCCCCTTCAACGCCTGGCTGACGCTGAATGGAATCGAGACGGTGGGGCTGCGCGTCGAAAAGCACAATGCCAATGCCCAGGCCGTTGCCGAGTACCTGGAAGGCCACGCCAAGGTCACCAAGGTCAACTACGCCGGCCTGGATTCTTCGCCGTATAAGGCCACCAAGGAAAAGCTCGGCTACGCCTACACCGGCTCCGTGCTCTCCTTCGACATCGACGGCGGCCGCGAGGAAGCCTGGGCGTTTATCGACGCCCTCAAGCTCCACTCCAACCTCGCCAATATCGGCGATACCCGCTCCCTGGCCGTGCACCCGGCAACCACTACGCACTCCCAGTCCGACGAGCCTGCGCTTGCCGCGGCCGGCATCACCCAGTCCACCATCCGTCTGTCCGTTGGCATCGAGCACATCGATGACATCATCGCGGACCTCGAGCTGGGCTTTAGCGCGCTGGCATGAAGCTAGTTAGCATCGGCGACTTCCACACCGAAGCCGGCGCCACGCTTGCCGACGCCCACATTGCCTACCACCGCTTCGGCCACCTCCTCGGCGATCCCCACGGCCGCAATAACGTCATTGTGGTTGAACACGCCTTGACCGGTGATTCGAATGTGGCCGAGTGGTGGGCCGATCTGGTCGGCCCCGGCAAGGCGCTAGATACGACGAAGTGGTGCGTTATCGCCACCAACGCACTGGGCGGCTGCGGCGGCTCCACCGGCCCTGCCTCCCCGCACCCAGACGACGGCCGCGCCTGGGGCTCGCGCTTCCCCGCGCTGTCGGTGCGCGACCTCGTTGCGGCCGAGCGCGCCGCGCTCCGCGAGCTCGGCATCACCCACGTCCACGCCATCATTGGCGGTTCGATGGGCGGCGCGCGCACGCTGGAGTGGACGCTGATGTACCCCGAGGCCGTTGATGCGGCCTGCGTCATTGCCGTATCGGCCCGCGCTTCCGCCTGGCAGATTGGCATCCAGTCGGCGCAAATCGCGGCCATCGAGCAGGATTCCTTCTGGCATGGCGGCGATTACTACGCCTCTGCGCAGCGCCCGCGCGAGGGGCTGGCGGCCGCGCGTCGCATTGCGCACCTGACGTATCGCGGCGAGCAGGAAATCGACGAGCGCTTCGGTGTCCAGGCCCAGACCGGCGAGAATCCGCTCGGGCCCTACCGCCGCCGCAATGAGCGCTTTGCCGTCAACTCCTACCTGGATTATCAGGGCATCAAGCTGGCCGATCGCTTTGACGCCGGCTCCTACGTCACGCTCACCGAGGCGCTCAACCGCCACGATATCGGCCGCGGCCGCGGCGGCCTTAACCGCGCGCTGGGCTCGTCCGAGGTGCCGACCATGGTCGTCGGCGTGGACACGGATATCTTGTACCCGTATCACCAGCAAGAACACATCTCGCGCAACCTCGGCAACCTGCTGGCGATGGCGAAGGTTGTCTCCCCGGTAGGCCACGACGCTTTTCTTACCGAGTCACGCCAGATGGATCGCATCTTGCGAAACTTCCTCACCCTTTCCCAACCGGACCCGAGCATCGATTCTGCGGCGGGCGATCCCACGGAGTATTCGATTTAAAGGCTCGCCGCATCTGAGATCGCCAAAGCCGCGCAGCGCGCACTAGCTATAAGCGGTGCGGCACGCTGCGCTGGTCCTATGGCCGGTCGTGGCGAGCAGAGACGGGACGGGGGCTCAGCCGTCTTCGGGCGGTGAGGCCCAGGGCGGGCGCCAGACGATACCTTCGCCGGGGCGGCGCTCGAGCCGACCGCGGCGCGGCGGCGCATTGGGGTCATCATCATTGACCCCGTTGTGATATTTGCAGGCCATGGTGAGGTTCTCGGGATTCGTGTCCCCGCCGAGCAGCCACGGGGTGAGGTGGTGGACTTGGCATTCATCCGCTGGCGTATGGCAGTCGGGCCACGGGCACACTGGATTTTCCGCCATCGCCATCTGGCGTTGCTTCCATGTAGCCCGGCGCCGCGATTGATAGAGGTTTACGGGGCCGGTGACGGGGTGGATGAGGGTGATAAGGCCGACGTCGGCAAGCGCGCGGCGGGCAAGGTCCGCACCGGAGATTTGCGCACCATTGGTTAGCTGCAGGGTGACGTCCTCGCCGTGGATGACCTTGACCATCTCATTGAGGGTGAGCACCACATTGGTGGTGATTGTGGAGGCGGCGGCACCCTGGGAAAAGACCCGGCGGGCATCGGCGACGGTGGAGACATGGTTATTAATCTCTGCCACCAGTTCGGACTCAGCGGTAATGGTCAGCGTCCACAGGTCATCGCGGCGGCGGGTCAGGCGCACGCCCTCAGAGCGCTTGGTGGTGCGCTCCTCGCGCACAAGGCGGCGGGCGCGCTTTTCAATCTCGCTGGTAGCAACGCGCAGGGCGCAGAGTTCCTCGCGCAGCGCCCAGGCCGCACGCTGGGTTTTCATCTTCTGTGCGTAGTGCTCGATGATTTTTAGCGCGTCGAGCGGCAGCGTAGTGCGGCGGGCGGTGCGCTGTTTGGCGCGAAAGGAGGTGCAGCCGAAGTAGGTATCGGCAAGGCGTGCGAACTCGGCGGCTTCGCGGTCGCTAAAGCCCTTATCGACGAGCTCTTCTACCGACAGCCCAGCACACTCCTCGATGAGCACCATCGGGGAGTTCACGGCTGTCAGGTAGGTCGAAATCATGGCCCTGAGCCTAAGCGGGCCGCGCAACCCGACGCGCGGTGGCGGGCGCTGGCCTGTGGATAACCGCCGGAACTACACCTTTTAGGGCCGAGATGGGTGATGGTTCTACAAAAGCCTGTGGATAACTAGCTGCCGAGCGAGTCTACCGAAAAGGCCAGAAAGGCCATCACGGCGCCGAGCAGGCCGGTAAAGCAGGCATCAAAGCGGCGCGAGCGCACGGCCAGCACGCCGACGCGGCTGGAATCGCAGGTAAGGCGAACCACTGTGAGCCACAGCAGGGCGAGACCAAGGAGGAACGTGGCCCGGCGCCAGTACTCGAATGCCGCGTAGCCGCCGGAGATGACCACGCCGGCCACGAAGATGCCGATGGCTGCCCACTGCGCGGCGGGCGGCAGCGGGGAGGGCGCGAGGCCGGCGTCGTGCGGATTGTCTAGATTCACGCCAACTTTTCCGCGCGCTCGACGATATTGCGCACCAAGAAGGCGCGGGTCAGCGGGCCGACGCCGCCCGGGTTCGGCGAGACGAATCCGGCCTTGTCCCAGCAGTCTGGGTGGATGTCGCCGGTGAGCTTGTCGTCGACGCGGGAGACTCCGACGTCGAGAAGCGCGGCGCCTTCCTTAATCATGTCCGCAGTAAGCATGTGGGGCTGGCCGGCGGCGGCGATGACGATATCGGCCTCGCAGGTCTCGGCGGCCAGGTCTTTGGTGCCGGTGTGGCACAGGGTGACGGTGGAATTCTCGCTGCGGCGGGTAAGCATCAGGCCGATGGGGCGACCCACGGTAACGCCGCGGCCGATGACCACGGTCTTGGCGCCGTCAAGCTCAACGCCGAAGCGGCGCAGCAAGTGCAAGCAGCCATTCGGGGTACACGGCAGGGGCGCATCCTCGTTGAGCACGAGCTTGCCCAGGTTGACGGGGTGCAGGCCGTCGGCGTCCTTTTCGGGGTCGATGCGCTCGAGTATGGCGTTTTCATCCAGGTGCTTCGGCAGCGGGAGCTGGACGATGTAGCCGGTGCAGGCATCATCAGCGTTGAGTTCATCAATGACGGCCTCGAGTTCTTCCTGCGTAATATCGGCCGGCAGGTCCTTGCGGATGGAGTTGATGCCGAGCTTTTCGCAGTCGCGGTGCTTCATCTTCACATAGGACTGGGAGCCAGGGTCCTCGCCGACCAGGACGGTGGCGAGGCCGGGCGTAATCCCCTTGTCCTTCAGCGCGGCCACGCGCTGGGCGAGGTCGGCGAAAATCTCGTCGCGGTACAGTGTGCCATCTAGTTTGGTAGCGCTCATAGCCACCATCCTAGACTGAAGGCATGAGCCAGCTGCACATTGTCTTTGATAACCCAGTCATCCCTACTAATACGGGCAACGCCATCCGTACGGCCGCGGTGACGGGCGCGAGCTTGCACCTGATTGAGCCGCTGGGCTTTAATTTCGACGATAAGCACTTAAAGCGCGCTGGACTGGATTATCACGATCTGGCCGATGTGCAGATTCACAAGGATTTTCAGGCCTGCATGGACGCGCTGCCGGGGGCGCGCGTCTTCGCGTTTACCACGCATACGGATAAGTGGTTTACGGATATCGAATACCAGGAGGGCGATGTCTTGCTCTTCGGCACGGAGCCGACTGGCCTGCCGGAGGAGCATATTAACCATCCGCGCGTGACGGACCGCGTGCGCATTCCGATGGTGCCGGCTAGGCGCTCGATGAACCTGTCGAATTCGGCGTCGACGGCCGTATTCGAGGCGTGGCGCCAGCTGGGATTTAACGGGGCGGTTTAAGCCCTGGCAGTTGGCGGGAGCGCAGGCGGGCAAGGAGTGCGGTGGCGTCGGCAAGCGTGAGGTTGCGCGCGGCCATGCGCACGGGCCCCTGGACTAGGTCGAGGTCGACGGTGGCTAGGCCGAGCGCCTGGGAAATCGGCCCGCGGCGGTAGGTGAGCTCCTGGATATGGGAGGTGTGGATGGCCTTGACGCGGCGGTTGAGCCGGCCGTTGCGCACGATGACGTAGTCGCCGGTGAGCGCGACGGTTTGCTGGCGGTAATCCAGCGGGGAGACCCACTTGGCGCGGGCCGGCGAGGCGTAGGTGGGGGCGGCGTCGGCCGGGAGGAATTGCCGAGCTTGGGCGAGGGTGCCCACTGGCAGGATGCGGGTGGAGCCAGAAGCCTTGCCGCTTGCCGACGCCCCATACCCCGCCACCGAAACCCTCACCTCGTACCAGCCCAGCGGCCGCCAGAGGAAGGGCTGGGTAATTTGCACGGCGTGGATGCGGTCGAGGCGGATGCTTTGGCGGCGGCGATCGGCCAGGCCGTAGGTGATGTTGAGTACCTCGCCGTCGGTGCGGGCGGTGTAGCGCCAGGAAGAATCGAGCACGTTCCATGCGTTGGGGATCGCGCCGACGAGGATGGGCAGCGCGGTCGACAGCGGCAGCCGGGTGACCACGACAAGGATGAGGAAACCGACGAGGAAAAGCGTGGAGGTGCGCAACGCGGCCGCCATAAGGGAGCGCGCGATGGGGATTTCGGGCACGAGGGCTGGTTCTTCGGCCGGTTCGGCGGGTGTGTGGGCGCCGGTCGCGTCGGCGGCGGTTGCGTCGATGTCAGTGTCGGTGGCGGCCGGTGCGGGTGCGCCGTGAACGCGGGCGAGGATGTCCTCGCGCAGGGCTTCGGCGTCAGCCTTTTTGAGGTAGGCGATTTCGATGACGGATGATTGGCCGCCGGCTGTTTCTACGCGCACGGCCGCTAGCCGGAAAAGGCGAGCGATGACGGGTTCGACGACGTCGACGGCCTGGGTGCGGTCATAGCGCGCGGTGCGCAGTTGGGTGGAAAAGAGTCCGCGGCGCAGGGAGAGCTCGTCCCCGCCGAGCTGGTAGCCCATGCGGCGCCACCATAGGCCGGAGGCGAGCCACACGACCGCGCAGACCGCAACGAACCCGGCGAGCGCAAAGGCGGTATCGCGCAGAGCCTCGCCGCGGTGCTCGCCCGTGATGAAGGCGAAGATATCGCGCAAGGCCTCCAGGTTGACGTTGAGGGCGAAGGCCGCGATGAGAGCCAAGATCACTGACCACAGGCGCAGCAGCGGGGTAAGACGGTGGACGCGGCGGAAGCTTGGCTGGGTACTCATAGGCCGCTCATCCGTTCGCGGGCTTGGTGGGCAAGGCGGGTGCGGAGGGCGTCGGCAAGCGGGGCTTCCAGGCCCTTGATGGTGGCGTCCGTGCTGGCTGAGGCCGTGTGGAGCTGCAGCTTTTTCAGCCCGAGGGCGCGGTCGATGGGCCCGGAGGTCACGTCGACGAATTGGATACGGCCGTAGGGCACCACGGTGAAGGAATGCCAGAGCTTGCCGCGAGTGATAAGCAGCTCATCGTCGGTCTCGAGCCAGCCCATGTTGCGCACCTGGGCGGGGATGAGCCAGAGCAGCCAGAAGAAAAGGGCGACGAAAAGCCCGGCCGCCCAGTAGAACCACGGGGTCCACCAGAAACCTGCCGCACCGGCGGCCGCGGCGAGGACAATCATCCAGCTCAGGTGGTGGATATAGCGCGAGGTCACCAGGCGTGGCGAGACGGGATTCATTTCTTCGCTCATAGTTATTGACAGTATCAATCGGGCCATACCCTTGCGTAACTTATCGTTAATCGATATTATCGAATTACGACAACATCGAGAGTCGATAAACAATCGGCGGAAAGGATTGCCATGACCACCCCACAACCCACCTCCAAGGCCGAGCGCCGCGAAATTAACACAGCGGCCACCATCAGCCTCTTTACCATCGTCATCCTGGGCCCCACCTATCTGCGCGACCTCGCCACCGGACGTTTTTCCACTGCACTGAGCGCAGCCATCCCAGAAGGCCTAAGCAAACACAACCTCGACGGCGGACCATTCTGGATGCTCACCGCAGCGCTCGTCGTTAAGATTGCGGCTATTTTGATCATCGCGTTCTTTACCTACCGTCTGGTCAAGCCCATGCTTCGCGGGCAGGTCTTCACTACGAAAAATATTCGCTTTCTCAACGGGATGACCATCGGAATCCTTATCTGGTTTATCGGACGCTTCCCGCTCGAAGGTATGGGCAACAACTGGGCCTCTTCACAGCTGGGAATCGACTGGTGGTCCAGCCAGAGCGGAACGTCATTTGGCGAGCTCACACTGCTTTACCTCTTTGCCTGCGCCCTACAGCTCTTCTCAGCCGCCATCAAGCGCGGCTGCAAGCTAGAAGAGGAGGTCGAAGGACTTGTCTGAGCCACAAGGGCCCCAGGTAGTCTGCCACCTCGACCAAATAATGGAAGAGCGCGGCATAACCGGAGCGGCACTCGCTAAAGAAGTAGGCATCACCCCAGTCAACCTCTCCGTATTGAAGAATAATCGTGCCAAAGCCGTACGCTTTAGCACCCTCGCAGCACTGTGTGCGGCACTGGACTGCCAGCCGGGCGACATTTTCGGCGTCGAATAACAACCCTTGCCAGGACGTTGGGTTTATGCAATACTTTGACTCATGTCCCCAAAGAAGAAGCCCTCCGCACCCATTTATAACCGGGTACGCGTGCTGCGCGCCGAGCGGGACATGTCGCGCGCGCAACTGGCTGAGGCCATCGACGTCAATCCCCAGACCGTCGGAGCCCTCGAGCGCGGGGACCACTCCCCCAGCCTGGACCTAGCCTTTCGCGTCTGCGAAGTCTTTGACCTTCCGGTGGAGGCTATCTTTTCCCGCCAGGAATTTGCCCCTATGTCCACTGAAATCTATAGGAAGAATTCCTAATGGCTACCACAATTCCCGCCTCTGTTTCCCGCCGCAAGCGCTTGATCCTAGCCGGCGATATTTTTCTCGGCCTGGCCATCGTGGCGGCGGCCCTGCACTTTTTCGCGCTTGGCTTGTCTAATCTGCTGTGGCCGATAGCTGGCATTGCGGCGACCACGTGCACCACGTGGCTGCGCCAGTCCATTCGGCACCTCGACGTTCCCACTACGGAAATGGATGAGTACGAGCTGCGCCTGCATACCGACGCCCGCGACAAAGGCCTGAAAACCGCGTTGGCCACGGCCATAGTGCTCTTCCTCGTCGCCGGCGCCACCGCATGTGGGCTGCGCTTCTCAGGCGCGGAGCAGGTTGCGGTGGAGGAAGCGACCTCGGGGGCTAATATCGCCATCTTCTTTGCCAAGCTCATCTATATCCAGCTGCTGTGGATTCCGTTTGCGGTAGCCAAGGAATTGGCCAATAAGCTCAACGCGGACGAGCTACGCAGCGGCGGCAACTAGCGGAAGTCACGGGAGCCGCGGGAGAGGAATTCGCCAAAGTCCAACGGCTCGAGCTTATCTGCGACCACGCTGACCGCGCCGGTGGCATTTTGTACGATGCCGCGGATGATCATTGCCCGGGCGGTGCGGGCCAGAACTTTATGCCGCGACCACAATCCGGGTGAGACCATCACGTTCATCAGGCCGGTTTCATCCTCGACGCCCAAAAAGGTCAGGCCAGAAGCAGTGCGCGGGCGCTGGCGGTGAGTAATGATGCCAGCGATGCGCACGCGGGTGCCATCGGGGACATGGGGGAGCTGGGAGGCAGGGAGGACGTCGGCAAGCGAGGCACGCACCAGCTCCATCGGCTGCTGGTTATGGGTCACGCCGGTGGCGGCGACGTCGGTAGCCATGAGCTCAAACGCGGACATACCAGGCAGGTGCGGTGCAGCCAGCGCGGAAGTGCCAGGCAGCATACCCTCGCGCTCGGTGGCGGCAACTCCGGCCTGCCACAACGCTTGACGACGATCCAACCCCAGACACTCCAATGCCCCAGCCGTGGCCAGCGCTTCCACCTGCTCCACGCTGAGATCCGCCCGGCGCGAAAGATCGGACACGCTAGTAAAAGGCGCGGCCGCCTCCACCCGCTCGGCGGCAGACTCCCCTAGCCCCTTAATGAGATTCAGACCGAGCCGAATCTCGCCCGACCCCGTTGCGCGGGCCTGCGCACCAGAATCATTGATACTCACCGGCAGCACCCGCACGCCGTGGCGCCGGGCATCTTGGATGAGCGACTGCGGGGAATAAAAACCCATCGGCTGTGCACGCAGCAGGCCCACGCAGAATTCCGCCGGGTAGTGGTATTTAAACCACGCGGAAAAATACACCAGCGAGGCAAAGGACTGCGAGTGGGATTCCGGGAAGCCATAGGCGGAGAAGGCCACGATTTTGGTCCACAGTTTTTCTGCCACCTCGCCCTCGATACCGTTGGTCTCGCGCAGGCCGGCAAAGAAGCGGCTGCGCAGCGCGGCCATCTTTTCCGGTGAGCGCTTCGAGCCCATGGCGCGGCGCAGGTCATCGGCCTCGGCGCCGGAAAAACCGGCGGCGTCGACCGCGATCTGCATCAACTGCTCCTGGAAGAGCGGGATGCCTAACGTCTTGCCCAGGGATTTTTCCAGCACCGGATGGTCATAGGTCACCTCCTCAAGGCCATCGCGGCGGCGCAGGTAGGGGTGCACGGACCCGCCCTGGATGGGGCCGGGGCGAATGAGCGCGACCTCGACCACCAAGTCAAAGAAGCGGCGCGGCTTCAGGCGCGGCAGCGTGGCTAGCTGCGCACGGGATTCCACCTGGAATACGCCCACCGCATCGGCGCGGCAAAGCATGTCATAGACCTCCGGCTCGGCGAGGTCAAGCTCCCACAGGTGCACCTCGCGGCCAGTGGTGGCGCGCACGGCATCGATCATGTGGTGCAGCGCCTCCAGCATGCCTAGGCCCAAGAGATCGAATTTCACCAGGCCAGCGGCCGCGCAATCATCCTTATCCCACTGCAGCACAGAACGATTTTCCATGCGCGCCCATTCCATGGGCACGACGTCCGCAATGGGCCGATCGCACAGCACCATGCCGCCGGAGTGGATGCCCAAGTGGCGGGGCTGGCCGAGGAATTGCTCGGCTAAAGAGGAGACGTCGGCAGGCGGCTCAGAGGTACCTTTCGACCACGCATCGGCCGAGCCCTGCGGGTAGCCCAACGCGCGGGCGGCATCGCGCGTAGCTCCCTTGCGGCGATAGGTAATGACATTGGCCACCTGCGCGGCGCGATCGCGGCCGTGGGTGCGGTAGACATACTGGATGACTTCCTCGCGGCGGCCGGACTCGATGTCGATATCAATATCGGGCGGGCCATCGCGGTCCGGGGAGAGAAAGCGCTCGAAAAGCAGCTGCGCGGAGATGGGCTCGGCGTTTGTAATGCCCAGCGCAAAGCACACCACGGAGTTGGCAGCCGAGCCGCGGCCTTGGCACAGAATATTCTCGCGGCGGCAAAAATCCACCAGGTCGCAGACAATCAGGAAGTAGCCGGGAAAGCCCAGCTGCTTGATGACGCCTAACTCATGCCCAATCTGCTTCCTCGCCGCCTGCTTAATCTCGGCTGGGCGCGAGGCATAGCGGTCCTTGGCACGGCGCCACACCTCGCGTTCTAGCCAGCTCATCTCGGTATGCCCCTCCGGAACGGGAAAGTGCGGCAGGTTCGGGGCAAGCGCATCCCAGGTAAAGGAACACTCGCGAGCCAGACGCACAGTTTCAGCAATAAGCTCCGGCCGGTCAGGCAAAAGCTGGGCCATCTGCTCGCCGGATCGCAGCCAGCCAGCCCCCATGGGGTGGGCGTGCGGCGCGGCGGCCGCGAGGGATTCGCGCCGGGCCAGGGCCCGCTTGGCGGCGGCGAGCCGAGCTTGGTCGCGGGTCGCGGCCGCGGGCCGTGCGGTTGCGATGGCCCGCAGGTTATTGTATTTATCGAGGAAACGGTGCCGATCCGCATCCTCGGGGGACATGCTGCACGAATATTCGAGAACTATGCTGTCTATTTTTATTCTTTCGAGCAGGTTATCGATTTCTGCTAGCGCCTCCGGCCCCACCAGAAAGAAGCACTCCCCTTCCAGTTCGCGTGCCACCTCATCTAACGGCGGATAGACCACCCTATCTTTCTCCCCAGCCTCCATCCGGGCGCGCGCGATGAGGCGCGACAGGCGGCGATAGCCCTCCGGGGTGCGTGCCAGCACGGTCACCGGAGCCTCCGCGAGCGATAGCTCCGCACCATATACGGCGGGAAGTCCTGCTTTAGCTGCGGCTTCGGCAAATTTCATCAGGCCATAAAAGCCATCGCGGTCCACGATGGCCAACCCCTCAAGGCCTAGCTCCACAGCCCG
The DNA here is from genome assembly GCF_030229345.1 of Corynebacterium tuberculostearicum. Classification (GTDB taxonomy): domain Bacteria; phylum Actinomycetota; class Actinomycetes; order Mycobacteriales; family Mycobacteriaceae; genus Corynebacterium; species Corynebacterium tuberculostearicum_G. The sequence goes on from NZ_JASPGP010000017.1 coordinate 15,039, forward strand.
GTCCACCAGCTCCTCCGGCTCGGCGGCGCCGTCGAGAAAGCTATAAGAACTTACCGCGTGCAGCTCCGCAAAGGGGACGGCGGAGTAACCGCGCCGAGCAGAATCCGCTGGTCCATGAAGGTGATTAACCGGTACGGGCGCAGCAGATTCCCGGCCGGAGAGGATGCGCTCCACCCGCGACCACGACAGTGCCTTTCCGCCATTAAATTTCACTCCACATAGCGTAATATCGAATCATTGTTCTAGACAATCCGGTGGGACGTGATGTCCACAATAGACAAAGCGGTTCGCTGATTGCTAAGTTGCTAAACAGACAAATTATTTCAACTCCTACAAGAAGGGGATTCCCCATGCAGATCCGTCGCGTAGTGGCTGCTACCGCCGCCGTAACCATCGCCGCCACCAGCCTGGTGGCATGCTCTTCCGACTCCGATGACTCCAAGACCATCAAAGTCGGCACCACCGATGACGCAAAGAAGGCCTGGGTAGCGTTCGAGCAGGAAGCAAAGAACGCAGGCTATGACATCGATATCCAGCCTTTCGCGGATTACAACACCCCGAACCAGGCTCTGGACCAGGGCGAGCTGGATACCAATAACTTCCAGCACCTGAGGTTCTTGGCGGAGTACAACCACGGCAACGGCACCAACCTGGTGCCTATCGTGGCTACCGAGATCGTGCCGCTGGCACTGTTCTGGAAGGACCACGACTCCCTCGACGGCATCGAGGGCGAAAAGGTCGCCATCCCGAATGACTCCACCAACCAGGCTCGCGCCATCAACGTGCTGGTCCAGGCCGGCCTTCTCACCCTGAAGGACAAGGACAACTTGGAGCCCACCCCGCTAGACATTGATGAAGGGAAGTCCAAGGTCAAGGTCACCCCGGTAGATGCGGCACAGACCACGTCCGCACACGGCGAGGGCACCCCGGCCATTATCAATAACTCCTTCCTGGAGCGCGCCGGCATCGATCCGAAGACTGCCATCTTCCAGGACGACCCGAACTCTGAAGAGGCAGAGCCGTACATCAATGTCTTCGCCGTCCGCGAGGAAGACGCCGATAACGAGGACATCAAGAAGCTCGCCGAGCTATGGCACAGCGACGCCGTCCAGGAGGGCGTCGACGAAGACTCCGCCGGCACCTCCGTCGAGGTGGAGCGCAGCCAAGAGGATCTGCAGAAGATCCTGGATAAGCTCGAAGCAGATCTGGACTAATCACCCTTGCTTTTACCCCGCCGGAGCCCCCGGCGGGGTTTGGCACTTTCCTAGCTAAGGACGCAAACACGTGGCAGATTCCACTCAACGCGGCACCCGCATCGAGTTCCGCGAGATCACCAAGATCTTTAAACAGAAAAAGGCGCGAGTTAAGGCACTCGACCATGTCTCCATGACCATTGAGCCCGGCGAAATTGTCGGCATCATTGGCTACTCCGGCGCCGGCAAGTCCACCCTCGTACGCATGATCAACGGCTTGGACACCCCGTCTGCGGGAGAGCTGCTGCTTGATGACACCAATATCGTTGGCATGTCCGAGAAGAGACTGCGCGGCATTCGCCGCAATATCGGCATGATTTTCCAGCAGTTCAACCTGATGAACTCGCGCACCGCGGCCGGCAATATTGAATACCCGCTGCAGCTGCAGGGCGTCGGCAAGCAGGAGCGCGCCAAGCGCGTGCAAGAGCTGCTGGATTTCGTCGGCCTAGGAGACAAGGGCAAGAGCTACCCAGAGCAGCTTTCCGGCGGCCAGAAGCAGCGCGTTGGCATTGCCCGTGCGCTGGCCACCAACCCTTCGCTGCTGCTTGCCGACGAAGCCACTTCCGCCCTCGACCCCACCACCACGCAGGAAGTCCTCGACCTGCTGCGCCGGGTGAACAAGGAATTCGGCATCACCATCGTGGTTATTACCCACGAGATGGAAGTCGTTCGCTCCATCGCCGATAAGGTCGCCGTGATGGAAAACGGCCGCGTAGTAGAACAAGGCAGCGTCTACGAAGTCTTCTCCAACCCGCAGACCTCCGTGGCCGCCAAGTTCGTGGCCACCTCGCTGCGCAACGAACCCGACGTCGTCGAAACCGACGACCTGCTTGCGCACGAAGGCCGCCTGTTTACCATCAACCTCACCGAGGAATCTGGCTTCTTCACCGCCGCCGCTCGGCTCAAGGAAGCCGGCGTGTCCATCGCCGTCGTGCACGGCGGTATCACCACGTTGCAGCAGCATTCCTTTGGCAAGCTGACCGTGCGGCTTAGCGGTGATAATAACGCCATCGAGGAGTTCTACCGCACGCTTTCTACCACCACCCAGATTGAGGAGATTGCACGATGACCGTCACCAACCTCGCCCAAGCCAACTGGGACCGCCTCGGCCCCTCGCTCGCCGATGCCATCGTCGACACCCTCATCATGGTCTCGACCACCCTCATCGTCTCCGGCATCCTCGGCCTTGGCCTGGGCATGCTGCTCTACACCACCCGCACGGGCGGCATCCTGCAAAACCGGTTTGTCTACGTCATTGTGAACCTGCTGGTGAACTTCGTCCGCCCCATCCCGTTCATCATCTTGCTGGCCTTTGCCCAGCCGTTGACCGTCGCTGTAATGGGCGGTTCCATCGGCCGCGGCCCGGCCACCTTCGTCATGGTGATCGCCGCAACCTTCTCCGTGGCCCGCGTGGTGGAGCAAAACCTCGTGGCCATCGATCCCGGTGTTATCGAGGCCGCCCGCTCCATGGGCGCCTCGCCGTGGAAGATCATTACCTCCGTGATCGTTCCGGAGGCCCTCGGCCCGCTGATTCTGGGCTACACCTTCCTGTTCATCGCCATCGTGGATATGTCCGCCATGGCCGGCTACGTCGGCGGCGGCGGCTTGGGTGACTTTGCCATCGTCTACGGCTACCGCGCCTTTGAGTGGGAAGTCACCGTCGTGGCCACACTCATCATCATCGTGCTGGTGCAGGCCGCCCAGTTCCTGGGCAACTGGCTTTCTTCCAAGGTCATGCGCCGCTAGCCCCTCGCTTGCCGACGCCGCCCCCCACCCCGCGCAGCCTACCCCGCGATCGGCTCCACGCCGGTCGCTACGATGGCCTGGCCTTTCTTCGGTGCATCGCCGCACGAAGAGACCACGCCTTCTACCTCGCGCTCCTCGAGCGCCACGCGCCAGCGCCGGCCGTCAGTGTGGCTGACCTCGCCGCCGTCGGTGGCGGTGAGCTGGCCATAGGAGAGGTCCTCGCCGGCGTCGATAAGCGAGCGGGCCACCGCCAACTCCGCCACCTGGCCACGCGGGCCGAAAATACCGCGCCCGCGATTTACCGGGTAGAAATACTTCCCCTTCGCCGCCGCCGCAATCATCTGCGCGGCGGCTTCTTTATTCATGCGACCAAAGGAATAGGCCCATGGCATGAGCATGACCGACGGCGCGAACCGGTGCCCCTTCGTGTGCGAGGTCTCCCACACCATATCCGGATAATCCGCCACCAGCTCCGCAGCCAGCGGCCGGCCCTTGACCGCACAACACGTATCGCGCTTCGCGTGCGTGCACACCAGCACCAGCGGCGTATCCAAAGCGCCGCCCCCATTGCGGCCAGGCCCGGTCAGGTCCAGATCGAGGATCTTCTCCGGGCCCGTCAGCAGCACGAGCTCCATCACGCCCTGTTCGGCCCACACCAGGTAGCAGCGGTGCATCTTGCCCACCTGGCGGCCGTTGCGGCCCGGCCGGCGAATAAGCTGCAGCCCTGCCATACCCTTCAGCTTGGTCTTGAGCTGCGCTGTGAGATCCGGCCCAAAGGTATCGCCGTCGAGCACGTCTCGCGACCATCCACCCGGCCACTCGAAAAGCACATAGACGGATTCCTTCTTCGCCGTGCCTGGCAGCGGCTCTACCTGGATATCTGAACAGAACTCGGTCATATACCTAAGCCTAACCTTTCTGCATTTCAGCTCACACCCTTGGCAACAATTCGGCCACGAAGTACCCCCTCAGCTATACAGTTCACGGCCGAAAATATAACCTAGGGGACATGTTGAAAGTCCGTCTCGCCGCAACGCTTCTCGTCGCTGCTTTTCTCAGCGGCTGCGCTGCCCACGAGTCGGACCCCACCACCATGGCCGCGTCTGCGGATAACTCCCAGCTCAATCCGCTAGGCCAGGCCAATATGGAGATGAAAACCCTCCGGCCGCAGGCGCCCTCCGAGCTCACGGTGACCGACGTGCGCATCGGCCGGCACGAGGGTTTTGAGCGCGTCGTCTTCGAGCTCGACGGCGGCGGCGCTCCCGGCTGGTTCGTGGATTACGCCGACACACCCACACAGCAGGGTTCCGGCAAGGCCATTGACCACTCCGGCGAGACCGCACTCAATGTCAATATCGACGGCGTGGTCTACCCCTTCGAGGCCGGCAAGGACGATCCCCGCATCGGCGTGGTGGATGCCCCTACGGAAGGAATTGTCACCCAAGTGGTCAATGGCGGCACCTACGAGGGCCGCTGCCAATTTGTCATCGGCATGACCTCTCGCAAGCCTTATTCCGTGCAGGTGCTCGATAACCCCACCCGCCTCGTGGTCGATATTCGCGATTAATAGGTCGCCTCAACCCGCCAGCGGCCGCCGGACCATACCAAGAGCCAGGCCCGCTGATGCTCTTCGTGGTCGGATTGGCCCACCACCTGCAAACGCGCTACGTGCTGTGGAGTACCGGTCCACCACTGCGTATCCACCGGCCAAGGACCGGCCCAGCCCAGCACGCGGAAACGATGCGCACCCCAGCTCAAGGCCACCGGCACCCCGGACAGGAGGGCCTCGGCGGTAACGAAGACGGGACGCTCGGCGGCGTCGATAAGCCGAATGCGCGCGGCCGGATGGTTCGGCCCACCTCCCAGCCGCGCGGGCAAGGGTGCGGGGATGCGGCCGGGCCACTCGCCCTGCGGCGGGGCGTCGCGCTGCTCGCCATAGGGCACGTACTCGATGCGCTCAGCCACCCCACGGCCGCCCACCGCCCGCGGCTGCAGCACACGATCCACCCCCAGCTGCGATTGCACGCGGGCGATCACGCGCTTGACCTGCTCCTGCGATCCTTCCCCGCCCCACAGGCCGGTGGCGGACGGGGCGGCAACCTCCACCGGCTCCAGCGCTAGGCGGCGAATGGCCGCGCCCTCACCAGTAGCGCGCGTAAGCCAACCATCGAGCTGCCAGCGCACCCGGTCCGCGGTGGCCTGCTCCGTCAGCGCTTCCTGCGTGCGCCACACCCGCGCCAGCTCCTCACCGGTGCCAAACTCCGCCACCACGCACAGCCGCAGGCACACCTTGCCGGCCTCTTCCAAGCGGGCATGCAGCCGGGCCGCTAGCTGACGGGCTGCGAAGGCCGCCGCGTCCACACGCTCGATGCGCTCTTCCATCTCCACCGCCAGATCCGGGCGCGCCAGCTCTGGGGCCACGCGCCTATCCGCACGGGCCTGGGCCAGTTCGTGGGCACGCCGGCCCGGCTCACCAAACCGGGTAGCTACCTGCTTAAACGGCAGCGCGGCTAAATCACCCAGCCGCCGCACACCCAGCTTATCCAGCTGTGCGATAAACCCCGCCTCAAAGCCCAAGGCCTCATCGGCGGCCAGCACGCCTATGGGCTGGGTGGCCAAAAACTCCCGCGAGCCGCCCTCTGGTACCACCGCTCCCACGCCGCGGTGCCGGGCCGCGATGACGGCCGTGGCAATCTCATCGGCGACGCCGAGGGTGGAGTCGAAGCCGGCGTACGAAGAGGCGTCGACAAGCATCTCTAGTGCTTTTTCCCCGTGGTAGCGCAGCGCCGCGCCCGCATCCACAATCGCCAGGCCGGGACGCAGCACCTCCACCGAGGACGCCACCGCATCCAAACCAGCCGCAACCTCCGCAAACGCCGCACCATCCCGGTCCGGGTTAGCCTCCACCACTGCGGCCTCGGGGCACAGCGCTTGGGCCTGGCGCAGGCGCATCCCGCGCCGAACACCCGCCCGGCGCGCCTTCCTATCGCACACCGCCACCGCGTGATTGCGCGCAATAACCATAGGGCCCTGCCCGCCGGCGGCCTGGATGGGCCAATCCGGAAACCACACGGCCGCTACCCTCATACGGCCTCCAACCGGCGACGCTCACCCACCGTGAGCACCCCGCGCGAGGCACCCTGCTTCGAGGTCACCTCCACGTCCATGTCCACGCCGCGAATGCGCCCGCTGCCCTTGCCGACGCCCCGATAGGCACTCACCCGCGCCCCTATCCCCACCGCCGTGCCGGGCAGGCGCGTGCCCACCGTAAGCACCGCCGCGCGCCCGCCGCGCACCTTCGCCAGCACCGGCCGAGCCTTGGTAGGGCTCACCTCGCCGGGCGGCCCATGGTGGACAACAAGGTCCAGCCCTTCCGCCAATACTCCCGCCACCATCCAGGATTCCAGGCCCGGATCCGGCACGGTTACCACGCGTTCGATAGCGCCTTCCTCGGCCACTTGTGCGAGTAGCAAATCCGGCCACCCCACCACTCCCACATACCCGCCACGGGCGGTGAGGTGACAGATAAGCTCCACTACCAGCGCCGGGCAGCTCGCACAGTGCACCACCTGCCGGCGCGCCAGCCCACCTGCAGGAAGCAAGCGCGCCAGGCCAGGGAGCGTATCTACCAGCTCTTCTTCCGGACCGCGCTCCATAGCGCGCATGCGGGTACGCAGCATCGCCACGCGGTCCGACCTACTTAGCCCGGCCACCGCTTTCTCTAGACGAACGCTCGTTTGACTCACCCGAATAGTATGAACCCTCACCCGGACACATGCAAGTGTATGTTCGAATGGTAGCCTTAGCGGCATGAACTTCAACGCTGCCTACGGCGCCATGCGCGAGCACACCACTCCCATCCCTACTCCGCCATGGGTGCGCTTGGGCTCGTCCATCCTCATCGGTGCGGCCGTGGCACTTTTGGCAAGCCGCGCGCATATCTTTGCCGCACTGGTTGGGGCGCTCGTATGCCTCGTGGCGGCCTTCGTCCTCGTCTTTGCCCACCCCTACCGCCGTGCGATGCGCGCTTATGCCGACAAGCGCAATGTCGCTCTGGTTCCCACCATCGCGCAGCTCGTGCCACTGATGATTCTGTGGCTTATGGTGATGCTCGCGCCCATCGTGGCCCTACCCGCGTGGGGCGCCGGGCTGGTGTGGCTAGTGGTCTTTGGGCTGAGCTTTTTCGTCTTCCCCCATGTGGATGGCACGCGCCGGCTCGCGTTTGCCTAATCTAAACGACACTTTTCGGGGTTATCCACAGCTTTTTCGGCCCGCGGCGGGTATGCGGGTCGGGTTATCCACAGAATCGGCCGTAGCGGTTGCGCCGGCCCTGCGCCGGTATGGGTGTGCGCCGTAGCGTTGCAGGCATGAACGCACTCGAGACCTACCTCACCGCCTTGGGCCCTGGCATGGATATCATCGCTGGGTGCCAAGGCATGTCCGGGTCCGAGCTCATGGACCGCGGCGCGCCCGATGCCATCGCCGCCGATCTGCTGCTTTTGTGCGAAAGCTACTTCGGCCGCACCAAATTTACGCGCCTGCAGCGCCGCGCTATTGCCGACGCCCGCCGCAACACCCACTCCATCGCCACCCTTACGGCCCTCGAGCGCATTGTTAACCGCGCGCCCAGCAAAAAGCAGGCCTGGCAGCTGCGCGCGGAATGCTGCGCGATGACCGGCTCGATGAGCCGCATCCTTAAACACGCCCGACGGCGCCTGCGGGAGATGAAAGACGACACCGTAAGCCCAGGCGTGCGCACTTACCGACGCCCCAATGATTACTGGACGCTTGCCATCACCGGAACCTCTAGTTTCATCGCGGATCTCAACGCCGCGCTGGCCGCGACTGGAAAGCAATCGCTCGAGGCGGTAGAAAAGATTTTCTTTGACCAAGCTGCGGCCGCGCGGGCAGAAGTGGTGACCAATGCCATCGTGCCGTTAGACAAATTCATCCGCATCCGCGACGGCCGCGGCAATGATATCGAGCTCGATCTGACCAATGGCGCCACCATCACCGGCACCGAATATCTGCGCCGCGTGCTCAACGACGTCGGCTTTGCTGGCGACAAAGAAACCGGCTACGTCACGCTCGTGCACCCCGAAGAAGGTCCAGTCAATCTCTACCGCACGGCGCGCGTGGCCAATGACAAGCAGCGCATTATGGCCGCCGGAGAAAACCCACGCTGCGCCTGGCCGGGCTGCAACCAACCGGCCGACCTCTCCCAAGTCCACCACCTCAAGGCGTGGAGCAATGGCGGGGAGACGAATATGAAAAACCTGGTCATGTGCTGCGCTTACCATAATGGTGTCAACGACGATGACCCCAACGCCCCACCTCGACGCGGCCGCCTCGAGCGGGTGGGCGGGCGCATTGTGTGGCGGCCACCGTTTACCCCGCGCGAGTAAGCGCCGCCGCTAAAACGAGCGAGAAGGCGCTCAGCACTAAACTGAGCGCCTTCTACGCATGCCGTTTTACTCCCACTCGATGGTTCCCGGTGGCTTGGAGGTGCAGTCCAAGACCACGCGGTTGACGTCCTTCACCTCGTTGGTGATGCGGGTAGAAATCTTCTCCAGCACCTCATAAGGCAAACGGGTCCAGTCTGCGGTCATGGCGTCTTCCGAGGACACCGGGCGCAGCACAATCGGGTGGCCATAGGTACGACCGTCGCCCTGCACGCCAACGGAGCGGACATCGGCCAGCAGTACTACCGGGCACTGCCAAATCTGGTCATCTAGGCCGGCATTGGTCAGCTCGGTGCGAGCAATAAGGTCTGCCTCGCGTAGCGTCTCCAAGCGCTCCTCGGTTACCTCACCGATGATGCGGATACCCAAGCCCGGGCCAGGGAATGGCTGGCGGCTAACGATCTCTTCTGGCAAGCCTAGCTCGCGGCCGACGGCACGTACCTCGTCCTTAAACAGCAGGCGCAGCGGCTCGACCAGCTTGAACTCCACGTCATCTGGCAGACCGCCGACATTGTGGTGAGACTTAATATTCGCCGTGCCATCGCCGCCGCCAGACTCGACAACGTCCGGGTACAGAGTGCCTTGGACGAGGTAGTCGACGGTGGAGCCTGCGGGGGCGTCGTCAAGCACGCCTGCAACCGCGCGCTCAAAGGAACGGATAAACTCCGCGCCGATGGCCTTGCGCTTAGCTTCTGGATCGCTAACTCCTGCCAGCTTTTCCAAGAAGGCAGCGCGCTCATCCGCAGTCACCAGCTTCGCTCCAGTGGAGGTAACGAAGTCCTTTTCTACCTGCTCGCGCTCGCCGGCACGCAGCAGGCCGTGGTCAACGAAGACACAGGTGAGGCGATCTCCAATAGCACGCTGCACCAGTGCGGCCGCCACAGCGGAGTCCACACCGCCGGACAGGCCGCAAATAGCGCGGCCTTCCTCGCCCACCTGCGCGCGGACATCCGCGATGAGCTGCTCGGCGATATTATCGGCCGTCCAGTTCTGCTCTAGGCCAGCAACCTCAGTAAGGAAGCGGGTAAGCACCTCCTGGCCATGCGGCGAGTGCTGTACCTCAGGGTGGTACTGCACGCCGGCCATCTTCTTGTCTAGGCACTCCATTGCTGCAACCGGAGCACCGGCCGACGTGGCCGTAACCTCAAAGCCTTCGGGAGCGGCAGATACGGCATCGCCGTGAGACATCCACACCTTGTGGGTAGCCTCCAGGCCTTCATGAAGTACACCGCCCTTAACATTCATATCGGTACGGCCGTACTCACGCTCGCCGGTGGAAGAGACAGTGCCACCAAGCGCATGGTTCATGGCCTGGAAGCCGTAGCAAATGCCGAAAACCGGAATGCCGAGCTCAAGTAGCTCCGGCTTGAGGGCCGGGGCGCCATCGGCATATACGGAAGAAGGTCCACCCGACAAAATGAGAGCGGCTGGATCCTTTGCTTTAATTTCCTCTACAGAAGCGGAGTTGGGGACAACCTCGGAGTAAATCTTGGCCTCGCGCACGCGACGGGCAATAAGCTGCGCGTACTGAGCGCCAAAGTCCACAACGAGGACGGGGCGCGGGGTAGTATTTGGCTTAGTCACGCCCCATAGTCTAACCCACTAAACTGATAGCTTATGAAGCGCTTGACTATTGTGCTCGCCGCGGGGCTGTTGTTGTGCGGTTGTGACGCCACCCCAACTACGGCCGAGGTGGCGTCTGCGCTGGATGAACAAGGCCCGCAACAGGTGACGCTTCCGGCCGCGGAAGTCTTTGGAAGCGAGTGGGATGAGTGGGTTCCATTGTGCGGCACGCAGCAGGCAGAGCGCGTGGGGCATCCAGAAGTAGCGCAAAATTCGGTGGTTCTACGCGCGAGCGGCGAAGAGAAGGTTGTAGAGCTCAATCCCTCGGGAGTACGCGTGTGCCCAGTCCACAACTCAGGGCAATGGCGGCCAACGACGGACAAGACCACGTGGAGGCGTGAGGGCGGCTGGCAATTGGTTTCCTAAACCACTCTCCTACCTCGCCAACTGGTATCTGTTCGGCGACGAAGGAAGCCCTGAGACAAAGAAACGCGGCTGCGCCAAGAAGGCACAGCCGCGTCAGGACTCTCGCGCGGATTAGTAGCGAACGGCGAGTTCGACCTTCTGGAAGGACTTCAGGTCGGTGTAGCCACACTTGGCCATGGAACGGCGCAGCGCGCCGACCAGGTTGGTGCGGCCGAAAGGCTCGCTGGAGGGACCGTGCAGCACGGTTTCCAGCGACGGGGCGGCCGATTCTTCTGTGGCTTCGGCCGGGGTACCGGTGGTGAGGAAATCGACGTCCAAGTCGGTATCGGCCCCGGAGAACTGGACGAAGCCGCGTGGGAAACGCGGGTGTCCGGCTGTGGCAGGCCAGTACCAGCCCTTGCCGCCGGCCTCGCGGGCTTGGGCAAGCAGTGGGCCGAGAGCAACACCATCAGCGCCGCAGGCGAAGGCCTTGGCAATATTGCCGGAGTTTTCAAACTCGGTATCGGCGATGATGTGTACATAGCGGCCGCCGGTCTCGTCGAGGTAGTCGCGGCGGGCTGCGGCGGCGTCGGCAATCGCGGTGCCCATGGCCGAGTCGATGCCAACGGTCTCGGCGTTGGTGGTCACACCCGCGCCTACGATGACGCCGGCCGCGCCGGTGCGCATCAGGTGTAGCGCGGTGGTGTAGTCGGTAACTCCGCCGGCAATGACGGGAACGTCAAGGGAGCCAATGAACTCCTTGAGGTTCAGCGGCTCGCCGCCGGTAGCTACGTGCTCGGCCGAGACTAGGGTGCCCTGGATAAACAGCAACTCGGCACCGGCCGCGATGACCTTCGGGGCCATCTCGCGAGCATTTTGGGGGGATACGCGCACAGCAACGGTGACTCCGGAGTCGCGGACTTGGGAGATGCGCTCGGTAAGGAGGGCGTCGTCAAGCGGGGCGGCGTGCAGCTCCTGGATGATGGAGTTATCGCCCGGCTGCGAGTAAATGCGGGCTAGGGCGCCCTCGAGGTCCTTGTGGCGGCCCCACAGGCCCTCGGCATTAATGACGCCTAGGCCGCCCTGCTTGCCCATCTCGATGATGAACTCGGGGGTGGCGAGCGCATCAGTGGGGTGGGACACGAAGGGGATGTCGAAGGTATAGGCATCGATGTGCCAGGTGGTGTCCACGTCCTTGGAGGAACGGGTACGACGCTGCGGCACGATGGATAGTTGCTCTAGATCGAAGGTGCGGCGGGCCTCGCGGCCGATGCCAATTTCGGCGTATTCACGCATGATATTCCTAGCGGTAGTTTGGTGCTTCTGCGATTTGCTGCAGGTGGTGCGGGTGGGATTCCTTCAAGCCCGCGGCGGTGATTTGGACGAAGCGCTTGGTCTTCAGTTCGGCCAGGGTGGCGGAGCCGGTATAGCCCATGGAAGCGCGCAGGCCGCCGATAATCTGGTGCACGATGGCATCGATATCGCCGCGGAAGGGCACGCGGCCCTCGACGCCTTCCGGAACCAGCTTGTCCTCGCTGCGGACGTCGGCCTGGAAATAGCGGTCCTTGGAGTAGGAGCGCTTCTCGCCGGAAAGTCCGCGGCCCTGCATGGCGCCCATGGAGCCCATGCCGCGGTAGCGCTTGTACTGCTTGCCCTGGTAGACCACGATGTCACCGGGGGCTTCGGTGGTGCCGGCGAACATGGAGCCCAGCATGACGGTATCGGCGCCGGCCGCCAGGGCCTTGGCGACGTCGCCGGAGTACTGCATGCCACCATCGCCGATAACCGGTACACCGGCCGGTCCGGCTACTGCGGCGGCCTCCATCAGGGCCGTAATCTGCGGCGCGCCCACGCCGGCGACGACGCGGGTGGTGCAAATGGAGCCCGGGCCGATGCCGACCTTGATGGCGTCGGCGCCGGCATCGATCATTGCCTGCGCGGCCTCGCGGGTGGCGAGGTTACCGCCGATGACATCGACCTTGGAACCGAAATCCTTTTGCACGCGGGAGACCATTTCCAACACGCGGTTGTTGTGGGCGTGGGCGGAGTCGACGACGAGGGCGTCCACGCCGGCGTCGACAAGCGCGGCGGCGCGCTGGTAGGACTCCTCGCCGGTACCGATGCCGGCCGCGACCAACAGGCGGCCGGCCGAGTCCTTGGACGCGTTAGGGTACTGCTCGGTCTTGACAAAGTCCTTGACGGTAATCAGGCCGGTGAGCTTATTATCCGCATCGACGATGGGCAGCTTTTCCACCTTATTGGCCGAGAGCAGTTCTAGGGCTTCCTTCTTAGATACACCCTCGCGCGCAACGACGAGCGGCATGGCCGTCATGACCTCGCTGACCTTGCGGTCAAAGTCAGGCTCGAAGCGCATATCGCGGTTGGTGCAAATGCCCAACAGGATGCCGTCCTCGTCTACCACCGGCAGGCCGGAGATGCGGAAGCGGGCGCACAGCGCGTCTACTTCCCCGATGGTCATATCCGGGCGGGCGGTGATGGGGTCGGTGACCATGCCGGACTCGGAGCGCTTCACAATCTCTACCTGCTCGGCCTGGTCCTCGGTGGACAGGTTGCGGTGCAGCACGCCGATGCCGCCCTGACGGGCCATGGCAATAGCCATGCGGGCCTCGGTCACGGTATCCATGGCGGCCGAGGCAAGCGGGACGCCGAGGCGGATATTGCGGGTAAATTGCGCGCCGGTATCGACCTCGGAGGGCACGATATTGGATTCGGCGGGCAAAAGGAGCACATCATCAAAGGTCAGGCCGCGCAGGGCTACCTTGTTCGGGTCATCTCCACCAGTATGAATACGGTTCTCGCTCATCGAGGTCTCTCCTTAACAGGTTTAGCGGCTACCACAACTGTAGTGCGTTGCCGGCCGACGACACCATTTGGGCAGGGGGTAAATTGCCTCGGGAGGGTAAGTTCAATAGGCTCGCAGGCGTGAACTTCTTCGCCAATATGCCCCGCGATCCTTTCGCCGATGATCCGAATGACCCCGCCTCCTTCCTGGAGGAGGACGAGCAGGTCATGCCGCTTACCGACGACGACCGGATCGCCATCATCCACGACCTCGCGCTGGTGCAGAAATTCGCGTCCATCCTCGGCCCACGCGGCATCGATGGCATCTTCTTCCTGTGCGAGGATTGCCAGGAAAACCACTTCTACGAGTGGGACATTATGGCCGCCAATATGCGCGCCACCCTTGAAGGCGAGCTAGCGCCGGTGCATGAGCCAGGTGCTGAGCCGGATCCCTCCCGCTACGTACCTTGGGACTACGCGTTGGGTTACTTGGATGGCCTAGAGGGCCGCTAGCTTCTACTGCTGCTGGCCCAACTCGATGGTGGTCGTCGGCTCATCCTCAACGTTGGGGTTGGGCTGCGGGTTTGGCTGCCCCTGTTCCGTGACCACCACGGTTTCGGTGGCGTACTGAGTTTCGGTCACGGTGACCTGCTCCGGCTGCTGTTCCGGTTGCGAAGCTTCTTCCGCCACGGTTTCGGTGGCAGTCTCCGTCACGGTGTGCGGGGTGGGCTTCGGTTGCGCAGCGCGCTTTTGTTCCGCCTCGCGGTTGGCGGCTACGGCCTTTTCTTCTTTGCCTTCGGCCTCATCCAGCTTGGCACGGGCGTCCTTCATCAGTTCGCGAGCGCCTTCAATATCGCCTTCGGCCGCGCGAGATTCCATCTCTTCCAGCGTGCCGGCCAGCTCCACATTGCGGGTCTTATCGCCCTTATCAAAGGTTCCGGCGTGCAGCATGGCTCCACCGGCTCCAGCGATGACTAGGGTTGCGGCCGCCGCACCGATGAGCCCATGTACGAACGGGCCGCCGCGGCGGCGCTTGCGGGCCTGGCCTAGGTCGATGACCTCAGGCTCAGCGTCGGCGCCTTCTACCAGCGGGGCTGGAGGCATCTGCTTGTCGACGTCCCCCTTTAACTCCAGCAGCAGCTCCGCCAGGTCATCCTGGCCTTCGGAAGGGTTAGTTCCCTTCGAAAGCTCGGTGAGGAATGCATCATCATCTACCAAGGGCTGGAGCTGGTCTGCAAGGCCGTCATTATCGCCGTGGTGCTTCGGTGCCATGATGGTGTCTCTCCCCCTTCCTTTCTGTTAAAAGATATCTGCTGTACGAGTCGGCCGTTAGGCCCTTAGCGCGCAGTTTCCTGGGCGGCTTGCAGGGTCTTTCGCAATTGAGCGAGCGCTCGGTGTTGTGCGACACGAACCGCGCCTGGGGTAGAACCCACAATTTCCGCGGTCTCTTCTGCCGACAAACCGTTGAACACGCGCAGAATCACGATGTTTTTCGCCTTGTCACTTAACGTATCGAGCAAGGCGCGCATTCTGTTACTACCGTCGGCCTCCAGTGCCCACTCTTCAGGGGTGGCATCATGCGCGGAGTCCTCTGGAATTTCTTCGGTAGGGGTGGACTTATCGCGCCCCATGGCGCGGTGGGCATCGGTGACCTTATTGAACGCAATGCCGTAGACATAGGCCATAAACGGGCGACCTTTGTCCTCGTAGGAGCCAATAGAGGTGGCCACTGCAAGACAGATCTCCTGGGCTACATCCTCCGCGGTGGGTTGGCGACCGCCGCCGATGCGGGCGCGGCAGTAGCGCAGCACCTGCGGGTGAATGATCCGCAGGACTTTTTGCAGCGCTCGACGGCTGCCGTCGACGGCATGCGGGACGAGATCCGCTAGCTCCTGTTCCTTATCACTCACGTATGCACCCTCTGACATGTTTTAGACCGGTAACTAACCATATTGGCACACGGGAAGATTATGCAAAGGCAACGCGCGGCCCCAGCGCGTGCGCAACCCGAGCGGAAGAAAATTCACAAACCGTTAACCTTTGTCGTTTCCGCTGGTAAACCGTGGTACCGGAGGGGAGATCAAGGGAAGAATACCTAAAAGTCAAAAATAGGTAACCCATCGTTAACCCACGCGCGAAACACTACGTGAGGTTGCTTTCCGTAACGCTGCGGAAGCAACACAAGAATTCTCGCCCTTACAAAGGAGCTAAGTAACGTGTCTCAGCCTCATTTGCTTCCCGGTCCCACCGCTGACCTGTGGGATTGGCAGCTACAAGGCGCCTGCCGCGGAGAAAACTCGGACGTGTTTTATCACCCAGATGGCGAGCGTGGCCGTGCCCGCGCCCAGCGCGAGAACCGCGCCAAGGCCATCTGCAATTCCTGCCCGGTCATTGATCTGTGCCGCGAGCATGCTCTGCAATCCGCCGAGCCTTACGGCGTCTGGGGCGGAATGAGCGAATCCGAGCGCGTCGTTGCGCTGCGCCAGCGCCGCCGCGCCGCCGCGCCGGTCAACGCTTAAGGCAGAAGGTTAGGGGGGAGACGAGGGCGTCGGCAAGAAAGCGCCCCGTCACCGAGTCTTGCTGCTCGGCTAGGTCGGCTGGGGTGCCGCTAAAGACCAGCTGGCCGCCGGCCGAACCGGCGCCGGGGCCCAAGTCGATGGCGTGATCCGCATGCGCGAGAACGGCCAGATCGTGGTCGATGCAGATGACGGTGTGCTCGGAGTCCACCAGCTCATCCAGCAGCGTCAGAATCCGGGCGGTATCTGCCGGGTGCAGGCCGGTCGTGGGCTCGTCGAGGACCAGCACATCAGCGGTGGACTTCCTATCGCTCAGGTGCGCTGCGAGCTTGAGGCGCTGGCGCTCGCCGGAAAAGGTAGACAGCGGCTGGCCTAGGGTGACATACCCCAGGCCGACGGTGCACAGGGTATCGCAGATTTTCGCCGCGGCCGGTGCCCTCGCATTCGGGACACATGCCGCCGGTGCGCTCGAACCGGCGCACCTCCTTGGTGCCGTTGACCTCGATGGCGCCCTGGCCGGAGGCGGAGGGCACATTAAAGGAGTAGGCCGCCGGGCCGCCGGCGCGCGGGGTGGCCATGCGCGAATACAGCACGCGCAGCATGGCAGTGATATCGGTGGCGGTGCCAAAGGTGGAGCGCGAGGAGGCGGCCATGGGCTCCTGGCCCACCACGATGGCGGCCGTGAGATGCTCTAGCTTATCGACGTCCGGCCGGGCCAACGACGGCATAAACCCCTGCACGAATCCGGGGTAAGTCTCGTTAATAAGCCGCTGGGACTCGGCCGCGATGGTGTCGAAGACCAGGGAGGATTTGCCGGAGCCGGATACGCCGGTAAAGACGGTGAGCTGGCGCTTAGGGATGGACAGGGAGATATTGCGTAGGTTGTTTTCGCGTGCGCCGGTGACCTTGATGTATTCCACGGGCCTAGTCTAGGTACAACAAAACCCGTCGCGCGGGAAGCGGGGCGGGCGATGTTGGGAAGGTTTAGTGCTGGTGGCCGTGACCGGCGTCAGCAGGCTGCTCTTCCTGTGGCTTTTCCACCACGGAGGCCTCGGTGGTAAGAACCATGCGGGCCACGGAGGTGGCGTTGACCACGGCGGAGTGGGTGACCTTCACCGGGTCGATAATGCCGTTATCGATGAGGTTGCCGTACTCGAGGGTATTGGCGTTGAAGCCCTCACCGTTGGACATCTCGGCGACGCGGGAGACGACGACGGCGCCGTCGAGGCCAGCGTTTTCGGCGATCCAGTAGGCCGGGCGGGTCAGGGCGCGGGCGACGGCAAGAACGCCGACCTTGGCCTCGCCCTCAAAGCCCTCGGCGAAGGACTCGAGTTCCTTGGAAATCTGGACCAGCACGGAGCCGCCGCCGGCGATGACGCCCTCTTCAACGGCCGCGCGGGCCGCGTTGATGGCGTCTTCGACGCGCAGCTTGCGCTCGTTGACCTCGGTCTCGGTAGCCGCACCAACGCGGATGACGGCCACACCGCCGGAGAGCTTAGCCAGGCGCTCCTCGAGCTTTTCCTTGTCCCAGGTGGAATCGGTGCGCTCGATGTCGCGTCGGATGTGCTCGCGGCGTTCTTCTACTGCCTCAGCGGTGCCGCCGCCATCGACGATGACGGTGTCATCCTTGGTGATGGTCACGCGGCGGGCAGAACCGAGCACGTCAAGGCCAGCCTCGTTGAGGTTGACGCCCACCTCTGGGTCGATGACGGTGGCGCCGGTAACGACGGCCAGGTCATCCATGAATCCCTTGCGGCGCTCGCCAAAGTACGGAGCCTTAACGGCCGCGACCTTGAGCACCTTGCGGATGGAGTTGACGACGAGCGCCTGCAGCGGCTCGCCCTCGATGTCCTCCGCGATGATGAGGGTCGGGCGATTGGTCTCGGCGATCTTCTCCAGCAGCGGCAGGAAGTCCGGCAGGGAGGAGATCTTGTTGCGGACGAGCAATACTGCGGCGTCGTCCAGCACGGCGTGGTAGGTCTCTTCCTCCGTAGCGAAGTACGGGGAAAGGTAGCCCTTGTCAAAGGAAATACCCTCGGTGACGTCGACGGCGGAGTCGATGGTCTGGGATTCCTCGACGGTGACCACACCGTCCTTGCCCACCTTGTCCATGGCGCCGGCAACCATCTCGCCAACCTCCGGATCGCGGGAGGAGACGGTAGCTACCTGGGCGATTTCGGAAGAGGAGTTGACCGCGGTGGCCCGGGCCTTGAGCTCCTCGACGGCCTTTTCGGCCGCCGCCGCGATGCCGCGGTTGAGCTCGATGGGGTTGGCGCCGGCCGCTACGTTGCGCAGGCCCTCGAAGATCAGCGCCTGGGCCAGCAAGGTAGCGGTGGTGGTGCCGTCGCCAGCGATGTCATTGGTCTTGACCGCAACGGACTTGACCAGCTGCGCGCCGAGGTTCTCGAAGGGCTCCTCGATGTCGATATCGCGGGCGATGGTCACGCCGTCATTGGTGACGGTGGGACCACCGAAGGCCTTAGACAGCACGACGTTGCGGCCGCGCGGGCCGAGGGTGACCTTGACGGCATCAGCCAGCGTATCGACGCCGCGCTGGATTCCCTCGCGGGCTTCTTGGTCGAATGCAATGAGCTTTGCCATAAGTGGGCCTACTTCTCGATGACGGCGAGCAGGTCACGGGAGGACAGCAGCAGGTACTCCTCACCGTTGTACTTCAGCTCGGTGCCGCCGTACTTGGAAAAGACAACGGTATCGCCCTCGTTGACGCCTACCGGGGTGACCTCACCCTTGTCGTTGGTGCGGCCTGGGCCTACGGCAACGACGGTAGCTTCCTGTGGCTTTTCCTTGGCGGAATCCGGGATAACCAGGCCGGAAGCGGTGGTGGTTTCAGCTTCTACGATCTGTACGAGGACGCGGTCCTCGAGAGGCTTGATGTTTGCCATGATGTTTCCTCCGTAGTGTTCGTATGCGCGCCGGTATGGCGCGCGCGTGCCGGTTGTGGATGTCCAGCACAGCCGTCGTCGCGGGTGAACAACTGTGGGTCAAACAACCTGATTAGCACTCTACCCTCGTGACTGCTAACCCTCAACAATGACCCGGCCCACATTTCTACGCCCTCAGCGATCCCTTCAGTGCTCCCGTTGCCCGGCGCGCACGAAGCCGGCCAGCGCCAGCTTGACGACGCCCACAGCAATAAACATGGCACCAAAAATCACGACGAAGGCCGACCACCACAGCTCGTCTACCAGCGTTCGGGCGAAGGGGACCTGTGGGGTGAGCAGGTGGTGGAGAGGGAGGAGCGTCGCCAAGCACAGCGCGCACACCACGCCGGCCGCAGTCAGGGTGAGGCACGCCGCCTCCCCTACTTGCACGCGCGCCCAGGCCGAGGGAGTGGCGCCGGCCAGCGTGAGGCCGCGGATATCGGAGGCGATGCGCCCGCGCATCAGCAGCGAGGTAAGCACGGCGCCCACGATGCTGGGGGCAAAGACCGGCCCTAAAAGGGCGACGAAGACCTGCCACGAGGACAAGGTGCCGCCGACGCCTGCGTCGTTTCCAAAGCGCAGGCCCGAGCCGACGGCGACGATAAAGCCGCCGATGAGTACCCACGGCACGATGTGTGGGGTGGAAAAGTGCCGGCGCACGCGCACGTTGGCCCCAGCGATGCCGGCCGCGCGGGTCCATTGGTCGATGCCGGGCATGAGCCAGGGCAACAAGAGGGCGACGAGGATGACAAGCCCCATCTCGGCCGAGAGGAGGTCGCCGGGGTCATCGATGTGCAGGCACCCGTAGACCGTGCCGCCGATGGCCGCGGCCGCAAGCGCGAATTTCACCAGAAGCCACGCCGGATGTGCGGGAGTACGCGGCCGGAACACGCGGCGCAGTGGAGGCAGCGCCCCCACCACGGCCGCGGACGTGCAGACGGCTACCGCAATGGCGGTGACCTGGCCGGTTATGGCGATATCCGGCATGGGGATGCCGTCGCTGCGCAGGGCGTGCACGCACGGGGCGAGCAGAGGGCGGGCCGGCAGCACGCCGAGGAGTCCAGCGGCCGCGCTGACCGCTGCGACTTGGCCCAGAATGAACGCAACAATCATCCACCCGGGCATGCCCACCATGCGCCAGGAGCGGTAGACCGGCTCGCGCTCGGAGATGATAAGGCGCATCTGCGATAGCGTCACCAACACCACCACGCACAGGGCCATGCCGAGCACCGTGCCGCCCAGCGGGCCGGCGGGATTTTCTTCAGCGTCGGAGGAGGCCACCAGCATGGCCAGCGCCAGCGTGCACGAGGCGGAAGACACCACCAGGGTCAGCGCCACGGCCAGCCACGAAAGCCAATTGGACTGTAAGTCCTTAAGCCACACCAGCATGGGCCGCCTCCTCTAAGGAGATGATCCTGTCGGCCGCCTCAGCGGCGAGGTGCGAGTGAGTCACCATGACCACGCTGGCACCATCGCGGGCGGCGGCGCGCAGGTGGGAAAGTACGGTGGATGCGGTGGCATCGTCAAGCGCGCCCGTAGGCTCATCAGCGAAGATATAGGGCGCCTGGGCCAGCAGTACCCGGGCGACGGCCACGCGTTGCTGCTGCCCGCCGGAAAGCTGCGCGGGCAGGCGGCGCTCCAGCCCAGCAAGGCCGAGCGAGTCAAAGACCTCCGCCACCTGGCCGCGTGCAGGGCGCCGGCCGGAAAAGCGCGCGGTCAAGGTGGCATTGCGCTGCGCGTTGAGGGATTCCAGCAGGTTATAGTCCTGGAACACAAAGGCCCGCTGCTTGCGCCCCGGCGCATTGACTCGGCCGGAGGTGGGCTTATCCAGCCCGGATAACAGGTTCAGCAGCGTGGTTTTCCCGCTGCCGGAAGGTCCCATGATGGCGACGAATTCGCCCGCGGCGATGGACACAGTGACGCGATTGAGCACGGTGTGGCGGCCGTAGCGCTTGCTGAGGTTATCTGCTTTTAACATGCCCTTGATTCCACTCGGCCGCGCAGAAGAAAGACATGGAGTGGGCCGCCCAGAAAATGGTAGAGCTAGCTCTACTGCCCCCACCGCGGCAGGGCGGCTAGGCTCATGGGTTATGCGAACCCTCAAAGCCTGCGCGTGGAGCCTCGTCCTCGGCGCGCTATTTATCCCGGCGTTGGTGGTTTCGGTGCTGATGCTGCCGTGGATTCCGCTGGTGGGACGCGCCGCGGAATTTGTCGGCCGGTTGGGTGCGAACTGGATGGGCGTGGAGATCCCACCCCGGCGCGCGGGACGGTGGTTTGATTGGCAGCAGTTTTATCACCTTATTGTGCAGCTATTGATTTCGGCTGCCTGCTTTGCCGCGTGGACTGCCGTGGGTTTTACGGCGGGCGTGCTGGCAATTGCGCCGTTCGTACCAAATACCGAATTCTCCTTTGGCGGGTGGTCTACCTCCAACCGTCCGCTCATTTTCTTTACCTGCTGGCTTACCGCGGCGTTGCTGGTGGCTTTATTGGTAGGGCTTAACCGCCTGTTGGTCTTGGCGTCGACCTCGCTGACCCGGCTGGCGTTGAGCCCTTCGGCCGAGGAGTTGGCGGCCTCGCGTGCCACGCTTATCGATGCCTTTTCCGGCGAGCGCCGCCGCATCGAACGCGAGCTGCACGATGGTCCGCAGCAGTACCTCACTGCGCTCAAGCTCAACTTGGCCGCAGCGAAATTGCAGGCCCCTCCCGAGGCGCAACCGGCCCTGGCCGATGCGGAACATAACGCCTCATTGGCCTTGGCCTCCCTGCGGGCGACGGTGCGTGGCATTGCCCCGCAGGTGCTTTTCGACGCCGGACTTATCCCCGCCCTCGACGAACTCCTCGCCCACTCCGGGCTGGAGACCGAACTACACGTCGAAGGCGCCGAGCGCTCCGTGGATGAGACCACTGCCCTGCTGGCTTACCACGCGGTGGCCGAGGCGCTTACCAATGCTTCCAAACATGGCGCGGCCACCCAGGCGACGGTAACAGTTGCTTTTGGGGACACGCTGCGCTTAGACATCGTTGATAATGGCACCGGACCCTGCCCCGGCCCCGGAGCTGACCTCGGTCCCACGGCCAAGGAGCCAGCTGAGACGGGCACCGGTCTCGCCGGGTTGCGCGAACGCGCCGCCACACTGGGCGGCACGGTGAACTTTTCCGCAGCAGATGACGCGGCTGCGCGCGAACGCGGTGGTCGGCTGCAGGTCGAATTACCGCTGAAGGAGGCGGAATGAAACTACTACTGGCGGAAGATTCCGCGCTGCTGCGCGCGGGGCTCGAGCAGCTACTTAGCGCCTTGGGCCATAGCGTTACGGCAGCCACGGATGCCGAAGAACTGCGCGCTATTGCCGGGCAGGAAGATTTTGACCTCATTATCAGCGATGTGCGCATGCCACCGACCATGACCGACGATGGCTTGCGCGCCGTGCATGACCTGCGAGCGGCCAATCCCACCCAGCCGGTGGTGGTGTTGAGCCAATACGTAGCGGCAAGCTACCTCGACCAACTCTTGGAGCACGGCGGCTTTGGCTACCTGCTCAAGGAGCGCGTTTCTGATGTGGAAGAATTCGTGCGCACGCTAGACGAGGTCGCCCGCGGCGGCACCGTGGTGGACCCCGAGGTGGTCACAGCGTTACTGTCGGCGCGGCGTACTGGTTTAGCCCAGCTCACCGCCCGCGAGCGGGAGGTACTGGGGCTTATGGCCCAAGGATTGAGCAATAAAGAAATTGAAGACACGCTCGTTCTTACCGCCGGAGCGGTAAGCAAGCATGTCTCCAATGTGTTTATGAAGCTCGGGTTTCGGCCCGAGGATTCCAACCGGCGGGTCAAGGCCGTATTGGCGTGGCTGCGCCATACGGAGCGCTAGCCAATGGGGCGACGCTAGCTACTTCTTCGAGCTGAGCCCGCCGAAAATATCGCTGGAGCTCAGGGAGCTGCCGTCCTTCGGATCCTTAGGCACCGCCGGGGTGTCTGGGTCGGTGGACTCGGCGGAGTCGGCGGGGTTGGTGGCGTCGTCGGCAGGCGCAGCGCCGCGATCCTTCTTCTTGAGGGAAACCTTGTCCACCAGCGTGTTATCGCCTTCGTTGAAGGTGGTGAAGGTGAGCTTGTCATCGGAGACGTCCACGCGCATGTAGTCCTCGGTGTAGTCCTGGCGCCACATGGCGGTGGATTCGTGGGCAAGCTTTGGATCGATGGTCTCCATGCGCGCGCCCTTGTGCTTTTTGTTATTCACGTCGGTGAAGTCGTAGTACTTGCCGCCGCCCGCGGTGGTGGTGGTCAGGTACAGCGCCTCGCCATCCTTGGGCTCGAGAACATCGCCGCGCTGCGGCTTCTTTTCAGGCAGGACCGGCTTGTTGTTCTTCATCAGGTGGCTGCGGGTGTAGATGTGGTCGTGGCCGGAGAGCACGGCATCGACATTGAGTTCAGACAGCACCGGGGTGAGCTTCTCGCGCAGGTTGGTGACGTCCTTATCAAAGTGATGCGAGCCCTGGGAGTACGGGCCGTGGTGCATGCCGACGACGATCCAGTCATTATCCGCGCCGCGGGATTCGATGGCCTCACGCAGGAACTGCTCGTGGCGGGCGATATCGGCGTCGGAAGAAGCATTGGAGTCCAGGCCGATGAAGAGTACGTTATTGCGTTCGAAGTAGTGGTCGCGGATATCGTCCGCTTGGTGTGGGTTGGAGAAATGCTCATCATGATGCTTCATGGTGAGGTTATAGGTCTCGTGATTTCCCGGGACCGTGTTGGTGGGGATGTGACGGATCTCCGGGGCGGAGAAGTATGCATCGTACTGCGGTACCTGCGCACCCCAACCCTCCACCTGGTCACCCAGGGACCAGATCATGCTGGCATTCGGCACGTGGGAGGCCGCGTGACCAATGGTCTTGCGCCACTGTTCGGCTTGGTCATCCACCTTGAGGTCCACGCCGATCTGCGGGTCAGCGACGGTAAGGAAAGACCAGTCATCGCCATTGGAGCCGGTGTTAAAAGTCTCTGGCTCGGACCAGCCGCCTTCCTCGGATCCGACGCGGTAGGAGTACTCCGTATCCGGCTGCAGGTTGGTAGCGGTGGCGAACTGGGACTTATACAGCAGGGCGCCGTAATCGCGCTCATCGGCGCGGAAGGTCGTGGTGCCTTCTGGGCCGGTGATCTCGAGGACCTCGTCTGCCTTGGACTTCGTGCGCCAGGTGACCATGACCTGGGATTCATCCTCGCCCGGTTGCAGGATGGTGCGGTAGATGGGCGAGTCAGCGGCCAGCGCCGGGGTGGCGGGCACGATGGCGGTGGCGCCACCTACTGCGAGGGCGGTGGCGAAGGAGGCGACGAAGCGCGACGAACGGAGCATACAGTTTTCACCTTTGGTGTCTTAGAAGAAGCGGTACGGCTCCCTAGAACACCATAAGAATGTGAACACCGTATTACGAGCGCGCGAAAAACGCTTGAACCCTACCTGTGAGGGGCTGGGGTTTAGAGGCTCTTATCGGAGTTGATAACGGCCGCGCGCCAGAGGGTGTATTCCTCCGGGTTATCTTCGCGGTAGTTCTTCACTGCGCGAATGCCCTGTTCCACGGATTCGATGACGGTATCGATGGTGGTGTCTTCGCCCTCGGCATCAACGAAAATGACGGGGCCGCAGATGGAGCGGATGGGGTCCTGCAGGAAGGCGGCGTTGCCGGTGGCGGCTGCGTTGCGTGCCAGGGAGGCTACCGGGTTCGGCTCGGCGCCTTCGGCCTTGGCCTCGGGGTTGTAGAGCGCGGCGTAGGTGGTGCCATCTTCCTGGAAAACAACGGAGACGCGGTCCTCGGTGGTGCCGCCCAGGAACTGGTTGGCGTGCTCCAGCTCGAACTCGAGCTTGCGGCGGGTGAGATCAGGGTTGACAAGGAAACCGACGGTCATGAGAGAAAGCTCCTTCATAAA
Source organism: Corynebacterium tuberculostearicum (assembly GCF_030229345.1). Taxonomy (GTDB): domain Bacteria; phylum Actinomycetota; class Actinomycetes; order Mycobacteriales; family Mycobacteriaceae; genus Corynebacterium; species Corynebacterium tuberculostearicum_G. Next base: position 39,647 of record NZ_JASPGP010000017.1, read on the forward strand.
GCCAAGAGGGCATGAACGCTCTTTAGAGTACCGGCCCCCTGCCCCGCCTGCAGCGCGGGCGAGAAGAACTTTAGGTTAACTGCGGCTCTTCCACATCCAGCTGGGTATCGGTGCCCACGCCAAGGCCAGAGGGCTGGGCGCCTTCGTGGATGAGCTGCGCGCCGATGGCCGCGATCATCACGCCGTTATCGGTGCACAGGGAAAAGCGCGGCACGCGCAGCTCTACTCCAGCGGCGGCGCAGCGCTCGGCGGCCAGCTCGCGCAGGCGGGAATTAGCGGCCACGCCGCCTCCCAAAAGCAGCACGCGGGCGCCGGTGTCCTCGCAGGCACGCACGGCCTTGGCGGTCAGGACATCGGCCACGGCTTCTTGAAAGCTGGCGCAGACATCTTCCACGCTGATGGTCTCCCCTGCCTTTTCGGCGCGCTCCACATAGCGGGCCACGGAGGTCTTGAGCCCAGAGAAGGAGAAGTCGTGGCGGTGCGGGCCGCGCAGATCCTCGGCGCGGGACATGCCGCGCGGGAAATCGATGGTGGCCTCGCCGCGGGCAGCGAGCTTATCAATCACCGGACCGCCCGGGTAGCCCAAACCAAGGAGGCGGGAGACTTTGTCGTAGGCTTCACCGGCGGCGTCGTCAAGCGTAGAGCCCAACTCGCGCATGGGCTTGCCGACGGCCTCTACTTCCAACAACTGTGTATGCCCGCCCGAGACCAAGAGGGCCACCGAGTGCGGCAGCTCTTCGCCTTCTAGGTTGGCCACGGCAACGTGGCCGCCGAGGTGGTTAACGCCGTAGAAAGGTACGCCCCAAGCCGCGGCATAGGCCTTGGCGGCCGAGGCTCCCACCAGCAAGGCACCGGCTAGACCCGGCCCCACGGTGGCGGCGATGGCATCCGGCTTTTCGATGCCCGCCTCATTCAGCGCTGCTTGCATGACCTGCGGCATGGCCTCAAGGTGGGCACGGGAGGCGATTTCCGGGACGACACCGCCGAAACGCGCGTGCTGCTCCATGGAGGAAGCAACGGCGTTAGCGATGATCTCCATGTGGCCGTCCTCGCGCAGCTCGACGATGCCCACGCCGGTTTCATCGCAGGAGGACTCGATACCCATGATCTTCATGACTGCTCCTTAATCTTCTGGGCGCTCGGACTGGCGCGGGCGCACCATCACGTGCGCATCCGCCCCGGAAGGTTGGTAATAGTTCTTGCGGATCCCCTGCTTGGCAAAGCCGTAGCGCTCATACAGGCCGATAGCGGGATCATTGCCCACGCGAACCTCGAGGAAGACCGGGGCGTCCTTGAGATCCGCGATGTGGCAGATATTGTCCATCATCATCCGCGCGATGCCGCGGCGCTGCGCGGCGGGGTCGACGCCAATGGTGTGGATTTCAAACTCCGGGTCCGCGGCCGGGCCCATCATGCCGATGCCCGCATAGCCCAACAGCTTTACGGTCGCCGGTTCCTCGATCGCACCTTCCACCCCGAAATAGAAGTTGAAGGGCTGGGCCATTTCTTCCCGGAAAATCCGGCTGGACCACGGAGTTTCGCCTGGGAAAAGGACCTCTTCCAGCTCGGCGCACCGAGGTGTATCGGCCGGGGTCAGCTCGCGTAGCTTCACAGCTCGACCTTCGGGATGGCGGCAGAAAGCTGTTGCTGCTTCGGCGGGACCGCATCCGGGCGGCGTAGGTACAGCGGCACGACGGGAGCCGGTTCTGCCTCGAGGTCGGCCGCGGCAACGAGGGCCGACGCGGTCGGATGGGCCGCGCGGTGTGGAAGGGTGGCAAGCTTCTCGGGGAGTTGCTCAGCAAGGCGGTCAGGAATGATGACCTCGGCGGTGGAGGCAAGTTCCACTTCGAGTTCGGCCGGTTTCGTCACCGCAGGACCAGAAATGCGCTGCACGCCGGAGTCGGTAGCGCGGTAAGTGGCCCAGTAAATCTCCTTGCGGCGAGCATCGGTAGCTACCAAGGCGGTGGCTTCGTCGGCCGCGGCGGCAGGATCTACGTGAAGCTCGGCGGCGGCCGCGATGGCATCGTGGGTGCAGATGCCGTGGAGGGGGATAGAGAGGGCGTCGGCAAGCGCGGAGGCCGTCGCCATACCCACGCGCAACCCGGTAAATGGACCCGGGCCCACGCCGGTGACCACCGCATCGAGATCGGAATACTCCATGCCCGCTTCTGCGAGGACCTCGGTGATGGTAGGAATGAGCAGCTCATTATGCGCGCGGGTATCCTCCAACACACGCTCGGTGGTCTGCCCGGTGGCGGTATCCACTACCCCGGTAACCAGGGCGGTGGTGGCCGTATCGATCGCGAGGACGCGCATTAGGCGACCATCTTCCAGGTGCCATCCTCGCGCTGGAAGCCCAGCGGCTGGGTGCCCTGGATCATGGGAACGCCGCCATCAAGGCTCTGGCCCTGCTGCTCCATGGCCTTGACCTGCATGTCAATCATCTCGCACACCTCGACCTTCTCCGGATCCAGCTCTTCGATGAAGGGCTTAGCGCTCTGGGAAATGGCTACCGCGTAGCTCTTGCCTTCCGGCACCGCACCGTCTTCAAAGGTGATGTTCTCGGTATCGATCTGTGCCTCTTTAACCTTGTCTTCACGCATGCCCGGGCAGATGAAACCAATGGCAGGGTATTCCTCGCCATAGACGTCGGTGGGCATGACGGTCATGACCTCCAAGTTATTTGGCGCCTTGGCCAGCGTGGAGGAGAGGTTTCCCTCTAAGTGGTTTTCCTCGCGCAGTGTGGAGGAAGCAAGAAGAACCATCATGACAACGATAAAGATGGCGATGATGGCGGCGGTGAGGTTGCGAGCGAAATTAGTCATGGGGTGAGTATGGCTCCTTGAAAAATGTTTAAGTATCAGGCGGGCGGCGGTAGTTCTGGCAACCGATGCTACCTGGTTCACCGCAACACAAAACCCACAGGGTAGTGCCTGCCAGTGTAGGCGGGCGACCCTGTGGGTGAGTAATTAACGCGCGAGATTGCCGCTATAGCAACAGCAAGAGCAATACCTGCGAGGCAATAATCTTGCCGATAATTGTGGTGGGATAGACCGTGGCCCATCCGCGGCCGGCCAGCTCGGTGCCGGTTTGATCACGAATATAGGCAAAGACTGCGGGGTTGGTGGTCATGCCGGCCGCACAGCCCATGGCTTCGTCCCACTTGAGCTTCAGCACCAGCATGCCGATGACGCCGATCAGGATGGCGGAGACCAACGTGATGATAAGGCCCACGCCCATGATGGTCAGGGAGGATGGATCCGTCAGGGCATCGCGGAAGGAGGCGCCGGCCGAAGTGCCCACGCCGGCGAGGAACAAGGTAAGGCCCATATTGGACAAGGTCTCACGGGTGTGGAATGGCATCTGCCAGTTCAACGGGCCGGTACGGTTGAGGTAGCCCAAGAGCAGGCCGACGACCACGGGGCCGCCACCAAAGCCCAGCTGCAGGGTGGAACCGCCCGGCATCGGAATCGGAATGAGGCCAAGCAGCATACCCAAGGACAGGCCGATGGCCATGGACAACAGGTCCGCATTACCCAACGCGGCCTCAGAGTCGCCGAGGTATTTGCGCACGTACGGCAGGCGGCTCGGGCTGGTGACCACGCGAACGCGATCCGAGTAGTTGAGCACGGTGTCCGGGTGCGGGACGAGGTCCTTATCGCCCTTACGGATACGAGCGATGATGAAGCCGTGGTCGAGGGCCTTGATCTCGCGGACAGACTTACCGGCAATTTCCGGGTTGGACACGGTAACGCGACTGTACTTGAGACCGGCTTCCTCGGTCAGCTCCACTGGGTGTTCCTCACCCAAGATCTCAATGGCCTTGTCGACGGCCTCTTCGGAGCCATTGAGCAGGTATGCTTCACCCTCGCACAGTGGCATTTCCGGGACGGCGAGGCGATGGCGTTCCTCATCGGAGATGATACGAGTAGCCACCACGGTCTGGCCGGTAACGCGGTAGATATGGCCAGCGGTGTCATTGAAGTTCTTGGTCAGGCGCACGCCTTTGGCTACGAGCTCGGCGGGAATCATGCCCTCTGCGCGGGCATCTTCCTCATGGTTGGCTTTGACAACCTTGGCGCCGATGGCGGCGACGAGAATCGCGCCGATTACCGCACCTGGGTAGGCCAAGGAGTAGCCAACGACCGGAGTGGAATCGCCCACCATTTCCACCACAGCGGCCATGCCCGGCGTGGAGGAGAGCGAACCGGCGAACATGCCGACGGCCTCTGGCACGCTCAGGCCAAAGCCACGGATGAGGCCATAGCCAACCGCAACCAAGACAACCAACATGCCCAGCATGAAGACGGTGAGCTTCCAGCCGCGGGTTTTAAACTCGCGAACAAAGGAGGGCCCGAAGCTGAGGCCAATGGCATAAACGAAGATCGCCAAGCCAAATTGATAGACCAGCGGCGGAATTTGGATATCCGGATTGGCAGTAGATAGACCCAGCGCCACAAACATCGCAGCCGCGGCACCGAGAGAGATGCCGAAGATCTTGATCTTGCCAATCGCTAGACCCACCGCCATGATGACGAAGAGAGAAAGCAAAGGACTTGAGGCGAGAAAATTCAACACCTTAATAGAATTACGTAGTGGTTATACCCGGATCAAGTCAGCGGTCTGGGATATTCATCACTTAATCCCCCTTAAGGTCAAGATATGTGCTATACAACACCTTGCCAAGACCATGTGAAGCGGCGAACATCCTCTTCTGCGCCGGCATAGTCCACCGGCTCGCGGTCAATGCTGATAAATAGGTAGCGCTCCGCAATCTGCTCTACTAGTCCCCCGCCCCATTCGGCAATAACCACGGCGTCCTCTAGCTCCGTGTCCAGATCCAGCGCGTCGAGCTCTCCTAGCGGATCCCCGGAATTAGCACCGCCTTCATCGAGCAGGCGGTAGGCATCCACATGCACAAGGTCTGGTCCACCCACCGTGGAGCGATGCACGCGGGCGATAACAAAGGTCGGCGAGGTAACGCGACCTTTAACGTGCATGCCCTTGGCGACGCCCTGCGTCAGCGTCGTCTTCCCAGCCCCCAACGGACCATCCAGGATCACTACATCGCCGGCTTCAAGCGCCGCACCTAGCTCTTCACCAAAGGCATAGGTTTCTTCCACCGTGGATAGGTCGCGGCTGCCAGATTCCGGAAAGCTACTGCGCATCTTCTTCTCCTATATATTCGCGTTCGGTGCGGCCATCGGGCAGGCACACCACCTCATAGTTGATGGTGCCTGCTGCCGCGGCGAGATCCGTAGCCGATACTCCCCCGTTGCCAAAGATCACGGCGTCTTGCCCTGTGTCCACGCCATGCGGGTTCTCACCTAAGTCCACCACAATCTGATCCATGCAGATTCTTCCTACCTGCGGGTAGAGGTGCCCACCAATGCCCACGCGCAGGTCGCCCTGATAGCCGCGCGGCAGACCATCGGCATAACCACAGTCCACTGTGGCCAAAAATCCCGGCTTATCCGCCTTCCAGGTCAATCCGTAGCACGTACCCTCTCCCGGTTTGATGGGCTTGACGTTAAAAATCTGCCCGGACCAGGTCATGGCCGGGCGCAAGCCGTGTTCGCGTCCTTCGATGGGCTCCAAGCCATAGCAAGCGGCGCCTACGCGCACCTGCTCGAAATAAGAGGAAGGACGCGTCAGTACGGCAGGTGAATTGGCCAGGTGATTGACTGGGCATTCCAAACCAATCTCACGCGCGAGCTGCAAGGCCGTGCGGAACGCCTCTTCCTGGGCGTCATTGTGCGGATTATCCGGCTCATCGGCACACGCAAAGTGGGACATGAGCCCAAGCACCTTGATGTGCGGGGCATCGCGCAACACCTTAAAGGTCTCTGCCCAATCCTCTTCATCCACACCGGAGCGGTGCATGCCGGTTTCCACCTTGACGTATACCTCAGCAGGAAAATCGGCCTTGACCAGCTTATGCGCCTGCTCAAGGGAGTTGACCGCTACCTCGATTCCATTGGCCAAGGCTTCTTCGAGAATTTCATCTGTTTGCCAAATCCACGCCACGATGGGCGCATCCACGCCCGCGCGGCGCAGGTCCACCGCCTCCCGCAGGGTGGCCACGCCAAAGCAATCCGCACCGGCGCGCGCCATCACCGGCACAACCTTGGCCGCGCCGTGCCCATAGGCATCGGCCTTGACCACGCACATGAGCTTGACCTCAGGCCCCACCTTTTCCTTGATGAGGCGGACGTTGTGCGCAATGGCGGAGAGATCAATCGTGGTTTTCAGCATGCCCACCATTGTGCCACTGCTCACCCTTGGGCTGAATTCGGGCGGGGTGTGGCGCACTGACTCGCGATACCTCCACCTTGGAGTCGGCTCATCCAATGTCCTCTATAGAAACTTGCCTCGTAAGTTTGATCCGCGAGCAGAAATCTTCATCATGGCTAACCACTAGCAATGCGCCCCGATAGTTTTTCAAAACTGAGACCAACCAATCAACAGTTGAAATATCAATGTTGTTAGTCGGCTCATCGAGCATTAGCAATTGCGGCGCCGGATCCGCTAAGAGCACTCTGGCGAATTCCGCCCTAAATCTTTCGCCTCCCGAGAGGGTCCCTGTCAACGCATGAACCGAGTCAGATTGAAACAACAACTGAGCTAGCTGATCACGGATGAACTGCGGATCCTCTCGTGGATTCGCGTTGGTAACCACGTCCCATACGCTTAGAGAAGGATCTAATCCAATTCGTTGACGCAAATACCCCGAGTTGCCGATCACGTAGCCCGCCTCACCGGAGTTAATTCGGTTTAAGAGCGTGGTCTTGCCACTTCCATTTGGTCCTGACAAGCGCACCCGTTCTGGGCCGACAATCGTCAGCCCAGGAATCGAAATAACCCGCTTTCCTTCCGGCAGCTCAGTTTGTGGCAGCTCGATATAGACCGAATCATCATCTCGTATGTTTCGCTCAGCTCGAGCTAAAGAGCGTTGGGCCGCTTCAACTGCGCCTGAATGGATTTGCGCTCTGCGTGATGCCGTCTTTTCGGATCGCTGCTTATCAAGCTTCATCGTCATGCCTGGTTTGCGCTTCGACTCCGCGAACTTCTTTCCACGGCGCGCATCACGCGCAATTCGTGTTTGCATTGCTTGTTGTTCGCGGAGTTGCTGCTTATAAGTCGCCTTGGCGGTAGATACTGCTTTCTGAGCTACTTCCTGTTCTGCATTAATCGTGGCTAGGTAGTCGGAATAGTTGCCTTGGAAGAAGCGTAGGTTCCCATCCCTTAATTCCGCTACCTCGGAAACTACATCCAACAGGTCTTTGTCATGGCTTACCACTAGCACCGGCGCCGCGGCATTTACCAACATATCTTTCAGATGCTTCTTAGCAGTTCCGTCGAGGTTATTGGTCGGTTCATCGAGGATAATGAAATCCGGCTCGGACAAGAAAACCGCCACCAAAGCGACGCGGACCGCTTCGCCTCCAGAGAGGCTTTTGATAGGGCGGTCCAACGGGATATCCAATCCGGCGGCGGAAAGGGCAGCGGCAATGCGCTCACCGACGTCCCATTGCTCCCCAATTAACTCATAGAGTTCTGGTTCATACTCACCGGCTTCGACTGCGGAAATCGCCGTGAGCACTTGGGTGACACCGAAGATGTCTGCTACTACATCATTTTCATTCCAAGCAAGGTCTTGTGGCAGGTACGCTATCGATTCCGGCTTTTCCACCGTTCCAGCAGTAGGCAAGATTTTGCCAAGGATGACGTTTAACAGAGATGTCTTTCCTGCACCATTATCCCCAATCAGCGCAGTTAAAGGGCCAGAAAAGGCACCGTTTAGGCCACTGAAGCAGGTTGTGCCATCGGGCCATACTAGGGAAAGGTCGTTCAATAAAATAGGCATGCTTAAATCCGTTCTTCCTTTAGTGTTTTACGCAAAAACACGACGGATGAGCACTGCCTACTCCTTTCACCGACAACAATTGCTCCCAATAGCATAACAGTTTCAAGCCTTGAGTTCAGAGGGTCGTTGCAACACTTTCCCTTAGGAGGGTGTTGTTGTGTCTGGGGTTGTCGGCCCGTTTCATT
>NZ_JASPGP010000018.1:0-39905 GCF_030229345.1 Corynebacterium tuberculostearicum
ATGCAATATCGAAATCAGACCCTTGAAGCCCTAACCGCCTAGAATTAAACCAGTCCAACTTTCGGGGGCCAGTTCACAATAAACGCTGCGGGGCGGCTTTTGCCTAGGAAGAATTACTTCTTCAGGCCGTCGATGATCTCGTTGAACTGAGCAACTGGGCGCATGACGGCAGAGGTCTTCTCGTCATTTGGCCAGTAGTAGCCGCCGAGGTCGGCGGGGTTGCCCTGGGCGTCGACAAGCGCCTGGGCAATCTCGTCTGCCTGGGAGGACAGCTGGGAAGCCACGTCTTTGAACGCAGCGGCGAGATCGGCATCGTCGGTCTGGTTAGCCAGCTCCTCGGCCCAGAAGGTGGCCAGGAAGAAGTGGGAACCGCGGTTGTCGATTTCGCCAGCCTTGCGGGACGGGGACTTGCCCTCATTGAGCAGGCGCTCGGTGGCCTTGTCCAGGGTGGCGGCCAGGACGCCGGCCTTCTCGTTGCCGTTGGTCTGCTTCTCGTGGCGGAAGGACTCGGCCAGCGCCAGGAACTCGCCGAGGGAATCCCAGCGCAGGTGGTTTTCTTCCTCTACCTGCTGGACGTGCTTCGGGGCGGAGCCGCCCGCACCGGTCTCGAAGAGGCCGCCGCCAGCCATGAGCGGAACCACAGACAGCATCTTGGCGGAGGTACCCAGCTCGAGGATGGGGAAGAGGTCCGTGTTGTAGTCACGCAGCACGTTGCCGGTCACGGAGATGGTGTCCTCGCCGCGGCGGATGCGCTCGATGGAGGTCTTGGTAGCGGTGACCGGATCCTCGATGGAGATATCCAGGCCCTCGGTGTCGTGGTCCTTAAGGTACTTCTCCACCAAGGACTTGATGTTGCGGTCGTGGCCGCGCTCTGGGTCGAGCCAGAAGATGGTCTTCATGCCGGACAGGCGAGCGCGGTTGACGGCGAGCTTGACCCAGTCCTGGATCGGGGCGTCCTTGGTCTGGCAGGCGCGCCAGATATCGCCTTCCTCCACGTCGTGGGAGATGAGAACCTCGCCCTGGGAGTTGCGAACCTCAACGGTGCCCGCAGCCGGGATCTTGAAGGTCTTGTTGTGGGAGCCGTACTCCTCGGCCTTCTGCGCCATGAGGCCAACGTTCGGCACGGTACCCATGGTGGTCGGGTCGAAGGCGCCGTTTTCCTTGCAATCCTCGATAACGGCCTGGTAAACGCCGGCGTAGGAGGAATCCGGGATAACGGCGAGGGTGTCCTGCTCCTCGTCGTTCTTATTCCACATGTGGCCAGAGGTGCGGATCATGGCAGGCATGGAGGCGTCAATAATGACGTCAGAAGGCACGTGCAGGTTGGTGATGCCCTTGTGGGAGTTGACCATGGCGAGGTCGGGGCCGTCGGAAAGCGCGGCGTCGAAAGCAGCCTTGATTTCTTCGCCCTTGTCCAGGTTCTTCAAGCCCTCGTAGATAGCACCCAGGCCGTTCTCGCCGTTGAGGCCGGCAGCCAGCAGCTCCTCGCCGTACTTGTCATAAACATCGGCGAAGAAGGCGCGGACGACGTGGCCGAAGAGGATGGGGTCAGAGACCTTCATCATGGTGGCCTTCAGGTGGGTGGAGAAGAGCACGCCCTCTTCCTTGGCGCGCTTGACCTGTGCGAGGAGGAACTCATCCAGGGCCTTGGCGGACATGAAGGTGCCGTCGATGACCTCACCCTTGAGAACCGGAAGCTCCGGCAGCAGGGTCTGCTCGCCATCGGCGGTCTTGAGGACGATGGACAGGGTGTCCTCGTTTTCCAGAATGACGGACTTCTCATTGTGGCGGAAGTCGTTGTCCGCCATGGTGGCAACGTTGGTCTTGGAGTCCTTGGACCACTCGCCCATGCGGTGCGGGTGCTTCTTCACAAAGTTCTTCACGGCCTCCGGTGCGCGGCGGTCGGAATTGCCCTCACGCAGCACCGGGTTAACAGCGGAGCCCTTGACGGAGTCGTAGCGGGCGGCGATGTCCTTTTCTTCCTCGGTGGAAGGATTATCCGGGTAATCAGGCAGATCGTAACCGGCGGCCTGCAGCTCGGCGATGGCCTTCTTCAGCTGCACCAGGGAAGCAGAAATATTCGGCAGCTTGATGATATTTGCTTCCGGGGTCTTGGCCATCTTGCCCAGCTCCGCCAAGGCGTCCTCGACCTTCTGCTCCTCGGTCAGGCGCTCCGGGAACTGCGCGGCGATGCGGGCGGCCAGCGAGATATCGCGGGTTTCCACGTCGATGCCAGCGGTGGAAGCGAAGGCCTCCACGATGGGCTTGAGGGAGTAGGTCGCCAGCAGCGGCGCCTCATCGGTACGGGTCCACGTAATCTTTGCCATGATTCTCCTAATTAACGTTGGAAAATTGTTCAAGTGCCCAGATTACCGATTTTGTGGGCGGCATGTGGGCCAGTTTGCGGAAAGTGATCCCCCATTTGCCGCCCCTTGAAAAGGGTTGCGTGGCCGCTGTCACCCACGCGCGGGAGGGGTGGAGATATTCACGAGCCCCCGCTGCGGGCATGCCACCGGCGCAGACGGGGTGTACCCTCACTCTCCATGAAAATCATCGATGAGCTAAGCCCGCGCAGCGCACACGAACACCGCGTTCGCCGCCGTCCGCTGCCGTTGCAAACGGAGATTACCGCCCGCCGCCGCGCCATCGTCATGGTGGCCATGGCCCTGGGCGCGTTTGCCATCGGCACGACGGAGTTCGTGTCTATGGGCCTGCTGCCGCTCATCGCGGATGATTTTGGCGTTTCGGAAGAAAACGCCTCCACACTCATCACCATCTATGCCATGGGCGTGGTGGTCGGTGCCCCGCTGATTGCGGCCTTTACCGGCAAGCTGCCGCGCCGCCGGCTCATCCTGCTGCTCATCGGCTTCCTCGTGGTGGGCAACCTCCTCTCGGTCTTGGCACCGAATTACGCCATCCTCATGATCGCGCGCTTTATTGCGGGCATGCCGCACGGCGCCTATTTCTCCGTAGCTAACCTTTCTGCCGCATCCATGGCGCCCCCAGGCGGCCGCGGCAAGGCCATGGCTTATGTGGGCATGGGCCTGGCCATCGCCACGGTTATTGGTGTGCCGGCCGCCCAAGCCCTCGGCTCCGCGCTGGGCTGGCAGGCGGCCTACCTGGTGGTCGTGGCTTTGGGTATCGTCACCGCCATTGCGTTGTTCTTCCTGATGCCGCACATGACGGAGATGAAGCAGACCGATATCCGCACCGAATTTGGTGCGTTCAAAAACAGCCAGGTGTGGTTCACCGTCATCATGGGCGTGGTCGGCTTTGGCGGCATGTTCTCCGTCTATACCTATATTTCGTGGACCATGACCGAGGTCGCCGGCATGGACCAGAGCCTCATCTGGGTGGTGCTCATGGCCTATGGCATCGGCATGACCATCGGCAATGCCTTTGGCGGCTGGCTGGCTGATCGCAACCTGGAGTTTGGCATTATCTTTGCCTTGGCCTGTCTCATCGTTATCTTGACGGCCTTCTACTTCCTCTCCGGCCACGCCATCCCCGCTACCTTGTGCTTTGGCTGCGTGGCGTTTATGGGCTCTACCCTGGTCCCTTCGCTGCAGCTGCGCTTGGTGCATGTGGCCGGCGACGCCCAGACTTTGGCCGCAGCCCTTAACCAGTCCGCGTTGAACATCGCAAACGCGGCCGGTGCGACCATTGGCGGCGCCGTGGTGGGTGCCGGCTTGGGCTACTCCGCTCCGGCGCTGGCGGGTGCCGGCCTGGCGGCGGCGGGGTGCCTGGTATGGGCTGCGACGATGTGGGATAAAAAGCGCCTTGCTCGCCGCGCCTAGGCATACCGATATGCTGTTGGCATGACCCTTACCATCGCGAGCGTAAACGTCAATGGAATCCGCGCTGCGTGCAAGCAGCGCAATGAAAATAACCCCGGAATGAACGCCTGGCTAGAGGAGACTCCGGCCGATATCGTGCTCATGCAAGAAGTGCGCGCAACCCCGGAGCAAGCCGAAAAGGCCCTGGCCCCAGCCCTCGAGGCGGGCTGGCACTTAGCTCTTGCCGACGCCGCCGCAAAGGGCCGCGCCGGCGTCGGCATCTTGTCCCGCACCCCGCTTGCCGACGTCGAAGTGGGCTTCGGCTCCTTTCCCGACGCCGGCCGATGGATCGCCGCTACCACCCGCGACATTCGCGTCGCCTCCCTATACCTGCCTTCCGGCGATACCGGTTCGCCGAAGTTGGATGAAAAGTACCGCTTCTTGGATGAGTTCCAGGAGGTGCTGGCGGAGAACGCGGCGCGCAAGAATTCTGATGGCAGCCCGGCCGATATGGTCATCGGCGGCGACTGGAATATCTGCCACCGCGCCCAGGACCTGAAAAATAATAAGGCCAACGAAAAGAAGGCTGGCCACCTGCCGGAAGAGCGCGCCTTCATGGACCACGTCTTTGGCGCGTTCCCGGATGACAAGCCGCAGGAGAAGAAGAACCTGGGGCAGTGGCAGGGAGTTGTCGAGTACGCCGGCGGCGAGCCGTGGGCCCCGGCCGCAGAACCGCAGTGGTTCGACGTCGCCCGCCGCCTGCACCCAGAAGAAAATGGTCCTTATACCTGGTGGACCTACCGTGGCCAGGCATTTAATAACAACGCTGGGTGGCGCATCGATTACCAGGCGGCCACCCGCCCGATGCTGGAGCGCGCGCAGCGCACCTGGGTGGATAAGGCCCCTACCGTGGAGCAGCGCTGGTCCGACCATTCCCCACTGCTGGTGGAGTACCGCTGATGACGCCACTATTTAGCGTCCTGTATGTAGTTGGTATTACGGCCGAGTCCATGACCGCCGCATTGTCCGCCGGCCGCCAAAAGCTCGACCTTTTTGGCGTCACCATGATCGCCTCCATGACGGCGCTGGGCGGCGGCACGGTGCGCGATATGATCCTCGATGATCCTCCCTTTACCTGGGTTGAGCACCCCATCTATTTGGTGATCGTCATCGTGGCGGCCGTAGTGACGGTGGGCATGTCCTTCCTCATGCACTATTTCCGCCACCTCTTCCTCATCTTGGATGCCCTGGGGCTTGCGGTCTTTTCGGTGCTCGGCACCCAAATTGCGGTCCATTTAGGTCACGGGTTCATTATTGCCTCGGTTTCCGCGGTGATTTCTGGCGTCTTTGGCGGCGTGCTGCGTGACCTGCTTTCGGATCGCATCCCGCTGGTCTTTTCCGGCGAGTTTTACGCCGCGATTTCGGTGCTCGCCGCGGCGCTATTTATGGCGCTGTACCACAGTGGCCTGGCCGAGGAACCGACCGCGATTATCACCGCCTCCGTGTGCTTTATTGCTCGCTTGGCCGCGATCTACTTCAAGAAGGGCCTGCCCGTCTTCGAATACCGCGACGCCGAGCAGCAGATGGACCCGCGCCTGCGTTTGTCCGCGCGCATCGTGCGCGATGGCGCCCGCAAGGCCAAGCGCAAGGCGGGCGCCGCCACGCGCTATGCCAGCCCGATCACGCGCCCGCTGACCCGTCCGCTAAGCCGACCCTTGAGCCGCACGTTTAGGAACAAGTCTCGAGCGTTTTCTACCGCGACCGAAGGAACGGACTACAGCGATATGTCGAGCAACCGCATCGCGCGCCGGCCGAAGCGGCAGTCGATTACGCGGCCGAGCGGCCGGCACTCGCCAGGGGCGAGGGGAGTCAACGTGGAGCAGCAGTGGAGCTTTAATAAGGGGGACGTCGGCAAGCGCAAGGCACCCAAACACAAGCAGTAGTGCTATTATGGGTAGGTCAAAAAATTCAGTAATCTGCAACGGAGAAAGTTCATGGCTCGCGCAATTATTTCTTTCGTCCTCGGCGCTGTAATCCTCGGCCTGAGCATCTGGTGGTGGACCGTTGTTGGTCCGTCCTTCGCTTTCCTTGGCCCCATCGTGCTTATGGGCGTGGGCGGCGCGCTGATGGTATCCGGTTGGGCCATCCTGATGGACGTAGTCAGCCCCACCTCCCGCAAGCTCTAACATCCTTGCGCCGCATCCCCTGCCTAATCGGGCAGGGGATTTTTCGATCCCTCGCTCAGGCGGCGCCGGGGAAGGATGTGAACCGCGCGGCGAGGCTAGGGGGTAGGATAAGGCACCATGACTGCAGACAATTCCACCGTTTCCCGCGTCCTGTCCGGTATCCAACCCACCGCTGATTCCTATCACCTGGGTAATTACCTGGGAGCGCTGAAGCAGTGGATTGACCTGCAGGACGGCTATGACGCCTTCTACTTCATCCCTGACCTGCACGCGATCACCGTGGAGCAAAATCCGGAGGAGCTGCGCAACCGCACCATCGCGGGTGCCGCACAGCTCATTGCCTTGGGCATTGACCCGGAAAAGTCCACGCTCTTCGTGCAGTCGCACGTGCCCGCCCACGCGGAGCTGACCTGGGTACTGCAGTGCCTTACCGGTTTTGGTGAGGCCTCCCGCATGACCCAGTTCAAGGATAAATCCGCCAAGCAGGGCTCGGACCGCACCTCGGTGGGCCTATTTACCTACCCGATCCTCATGGCCTCCGATATCTTGCTCTACTCGCCGGATTATGTGCCGGTGGGCGAGGACCAGCGCCAGCACCTGGAGCTGACCCGCAATCTTGCCGAGCGTTTCAACAATAAGTATGGCGAGACCTTCAAGGTGCCGGAGCCGTTCATCCCGGAGGGTGCGGCAAAGATTTATGACCTGCAAGAGCCGACGTCCAAGATGTCTAAGTCCGGCGCCAACCCGAAGGGCCTGGTCAACCTGCTTGATGCACCGAAGACCTCGGCTAAGCGCATCAAGTCCGCCGTGACGGATGACTTGGGCTCGGTGGCTTTTGACCGCGACAACCAGCCGGGTGTGTCCAACCTGCTGGTCATCCAGTCTGCGCTCACCGGTGAATCCATCGATTCCTTGGTGGAAAAGTACGCCGGCCAGGGCTACGGCCACCTCAAGGTCGATACCGCCGACGCGCTGCAGGAATTTACCACTCCGCTCAAGGCGCGCTATGACGAGTTGATGGCGGACCGCGGCGAGCTCGAGCGCATCCTGGCGCAGGGCGCGGAGACGGCGCAGGAGATTGCCCAGCCGCTTGTCGACGCCGTCTATGAAAAGGTCGGCTTCCTTCCCCGCCTGCGCAAGTAGTAAGCGGCCGCTTCCCCCGTGCCCCACCCCGCAAAGGGACAAGTGGGCATCTGCCAGTTACTCTAGGTGAGATAAAAACTGTGCGAGCAAGAAGGGAAGCACGTGCCTACCACCACGCAATCCTCCTCGAAGAAGACGGACCACTACGGCATCGAACGCGCCAATGCCGACGATCCCGGTGCGGTAGATAAGATTCGCTCCAAGTCCGGATTCGTTGACCACCTCATGCGCATGAACGAGCGCTACGGTGCCGAAGGCGGCAACCAGTTTGCCGCCGGCATCACCTATTATTCGGTGCTCTCCATCTTCCCGCTTGCCATGCTGGTCGTGGCCACCGTCGCCGCCGTCTTGGCTAACCGCGAGGACCTGCTCAATGATCTGCAATCCCATATCACCAGTTCTATCGATGGCGATATGGGAGATACGGTCAATGAGATCTTGGATACCGCCATTGACCAACGCGGCGCCATGTTCGGTATCGGTGGTTTGACCACTCTGTGGTCCGGCCTAGGCTGGATGAACAACCTGCGCATCGGTATCTCGGCCATGTGGGGCATCGATGCCAACGAGGGCGGTTCCTTCTTGAAGAAGAAGTTGTCTGACCTGGTGGGCCTCATTGGCCTTATCGTGGCATTCCTCATCGCCTTTGGCGTGACCGCTGCCGGGTCCTCCGGCCTTACCCAGAAGATCTTTGAGCGCGTAGGAATCGAGTCCTTCCCGGGCATGGACTCGGTTATTTTCTTTGTCGGCTTGGCAGTGGGCCTTCTGGCCAACCTCATCGTCATGTGGTGGCTGATTATGATCCTGCCGCGCACCAAGGTGCCGAAGAAGTCCGGCCTTATCGGCGCGGCCATTGGTGCCGTGGCTTTTGAGCTGCTCAAGCAGCTGTCCACGCTCATCATGTCCTCTGCTACCGGCAGCCCTGCCGGCGCGGTCTTCGGCCCCGTCATCGTGCTCATGGTGGTCATGTATCTGATTTGGCGCGTGGTGCTGTACGTCTCCGCGTGGACCGCCACCACCGCCGAGTCCCTGAAGTACGCTCACCCGCCGGTCCCAGAGCCGGCCGTTATTCGCGTCCGCAACGAGGTCAAGGAAGGCGCGCCTGCAGGTGCGACCTTCGGCGTTGGCGCCGCTGTAGGCGCAGCGGCCGTGGGCGCATGGAGCTTGTTGCGCCGTAAGTAAAATCTCCTCCTTAGGGGTGAGGCCGCCGCTGCCAGTGGGCTTTAAGATGGAGCATTATGAACGCCAATGACATCGCACCGAATCTTTATGAGGAATGGGGACTAGATCGCCGCGATGGCGAGCACGAGCTCTTAGTCTTGCTGGAGTCCAAGGATGTGCTGCTACAGCAGCAAGGCCAAGACATTGAAGAGCCGCGGCGCGCGCAGCTGCGCATCGCTGCCAGCGTCTTGGGCTCTGCTGCAAAGCGGGCCGAATACGATAAGGCGTGCGCGGCGGGAGTGCGCCCCACCTGGGGAGACCTCGGACAGCTGGGCGCGGTAGGGCAGTGGAACCCGCGGCCACAGCAAGCCCAGCAGCAAGCTCAGTCCTTTCAGCCGGGTCAGGCGGCCGGGTCGGGGCGTCACGCTCAGCAGGAACCACGATTTGCGCAGACCGCGAGCCCCTACGGGTCGCCGTATGCGCGCAATCCCTTTGCCCCGCAGCACAATCCATTCCCGCCGGCAACGGCGAACGCGGCTGTACCCGCGCCGTTGGTACAACAACCAGCGGCCGAAATTAGCCAGCGCGCCGGTCAAGATGCGCGCATCGGCATGGCCATTTTGGACCTCATCTTCTTTTCGCTCATTAGCGGCAGCTTCGGCGGCGCGCTGCTGTCCGGCGGCGTGGATGAGCTCTCGACGTTCATTGGCGGCGCCATCATCTTGCTGCTCTACACCTTGGGCACCGAATGTTGGCTCGGCGCCAGCCCGGCCAAGCTGCTGATGGGCTACACGGTGCGCGATGTCGACACCAAAGAGCGGCTCACCCTCACCCAGTCCGCTAAGCGCCAGTGGTGGCGCCTAGTCAATATCGTGCCGGGCCCCGGTACGTTCGCCAGCTGGGTGGGCGCCGGCGTGCATACCTTCACCATTTCGGAGAAGAATAACCGCCGCGGCTCCCACGATGAGTGGGCTAACGCCGAAGTAGTGAAAAAGCACCCACGCAAATAGCCAGCAACACTACGGCGCCGGCGATAACCCAGCCGAGCCACCCCTGCACCCCGGCCAAGGAGGAGTTGGCCGATTGTGCCTGGGCATCGGGGGCCGGGGTGGCAGCGGGGGAGGCAGGGGAGTCGGCGTCGGAATGGGCGTCGGCAAGCAACTGCCCTACACCGTCACCGGGATGCACCTTATAGGCCTCGTGCAGCAGCTTCTGGGCCTGCTCCCACGCGCGCGGGCCGTGCTCCACGGTGGTATCGAGCAGCACCGCCTGCAGCCGTCGGCCATGGCGGTCGAGCGCGCCGACGAAGGTATGGTGCGCGTCATCGGTAAAGCCCGTCTTGCCACCAATGCCGTCCGGATCATTGAGGAAGAGCCCGTTATCGTTGCCTAATTGGTAACCATCAAGGTCGCCCCAGCCGGGGAACTCCACGGACTCTGTATCCACAATCCGCGCGAAGGTCGGGTTATGGAAGGCCGCGCGGTAAATGCGGGAAATGTCCTCTGCCGAGGTAGACATGCCCGGGGCATCGAGCCCGGAGTAGCTGGCCGCATAAGTGGAATTCGTGCCGATCTCGGCCGCCTTGTCATTGACCTTGCGCAGCGTGGCCTCGTCCCCGCCCAGTTCCTGGGCCAGGGCGTGCGCGGCATCGTTGCCAGAGGCCATGAGCAAGCCCTGCAAAAGCTGTTCCACCGTGTACGTGCCGCCCGGGCCGATGCCTACCGCTGAGCCATCAATCTGTGCCGATTCTTCGCCCACCTCGACCTTCTGGTGCAGATCCAGTTCGTCGATGACCACCAGCGCCAGCAGCGCCTTGATGATGGAGGCCGGCCGGTAGCGGCCGTTAGGGTCCTTCATCGCGATGATTTCGCCGGTATCGATATCGGAGACCATCCACGCCGCAGCCACCACATCCTTATCCACCTTGAACCCTTCGGGCAGGGTGGTGCCGCAGGCCTCATCGCTATCCACCGGCGGCAACGGGGTGGGGGAGGCCTGCCCAGGAGCGAGGCGCTCTGAGGTGGTGGTGGCCTTTTCCGGGCGCTCGGCGTGCGGGCACTTATCGGTATCCGGGGCGGCGGTACGCGTGGTGGTCGGAGTTTCCGGCTCTTCCGCCAGCGCGAGCGGTGCGCCGCTGAGCAGGACGGCAACGAGAGAACTAGCGATAATTCTTTTCATGACATGACACATCTTAGGCCCGTGCCTACGATGGGACGCATGCATGACGCGCCTTTGATTAGCCCTGAAAACAAGGACTCCGCCGCCGACGTGGTGGCCAAGCTGCCTAAGGTCTCCCTCTTTGAGACCATTAACTCCACGGCCGCCACGCCGGAGGAACTTACCGCGACCATCCGCGAGCGCTACGAAGCCTTGGCCGCCGATGGCGTGGTCTACGCGGAATTGCACCTGGATCCAGCAGCGATTGGCCTAGACGCTGCCGCGGTTGTCGAAGCCGCTGGTGCAGCCCGCATTCCTTCCCTCGACTCCCGCCTCGTCCTCGCCGGCACGGCCCCTGAGGCAGTAGTGCCTGACGACGCCCCCGTGGTGGGCTACAACCTGCCCCAGGACCAAGCGGGCACGGCCGCGGACTTCCGCGCCGCATACCTGCCCACCCAGATTCACGTGGGCGAGGACTTCGCAGAAGTAGAGCGCGCCGCCCAGGCCGGCGTGAACCGCCTTATCCACCCGGTGAATATGATCGATGACTTCACTGCGAATATTGAAGGCATCGTGCCGGGTAAGGCCTCTGGCTACATCCGCGACCGTCATATTCCCCTGGTCTTTACCCCACTAGAGGAGGCCGAGGAGCTGACCGACCACCCACTGCCACTGCTGCAACAGCTGGGTTTTACCTGCACCATTTCCTCGGGCGCGACTACCTTGACCAAGCAGTTCCTTGCGCTGAGTGAGACTTTTGGCTACGGGCTGGAGGAATTTTTCGATCTTACCGTCAAAGCGGTGGAGAATTCCTTCGCTGACCAGGAATTACGGCAGCATCTGCTAGAAACGGTTATCTTGCCAGCATACGAGGAACTATCTGATCCGGAGCTTGCTGGCCCGGACACGGAAGGGTCCCTCGCAGATGCTGCAGACGCCGCTGAAGAATAGAAACGATTAAAGGAGAATTACATGCCTTCCGTACTTTTTGTTGTTACCGCTGCTGAGGAATGGACACTGGCCGATGGCACCAAGCGCCCGACCGGCTATTGGGCCGAGGAGCTTATTGCCCCGCACCGCGTCTTCCAGGGCGCAGGCTGGGATATCCACTTCGCCACCCCGGGGGCGAAGGCTCCCGTCGTAGATGAGTACAGCCTGGAGGTGCTGCCCGATAACGTGCGCATGGCGCAGGAAAATTACCTGGCAGAGTTAGGCGTAGCGCTGGAGAACCCGATGAACCTGGCCGATGTCAATGAGGAAGACTATGACCTCATTTTCTACCCAGGCGGCCATGGCCCGATGGAGGATCTGGCCTATGACCAGGATTCCGCTAAGCTGCTGCAGGCTCGCATGGATTCCGGCCGCAAGCTTGCCTTGCTCTGCCACGCCCCAGCGGCGATGTTGGCCGTGGATAACGAGAACTGGACGTTCAAGGGCTACAAGATGACCGCCTTCAGCAACGCTGAGGAGGGCGAGGACGTCATCGCCGCCGCTAAGTGGGCGCTGGAGACCCGCCTGCGCGAGCTCGGCGCGGATTACCAGGAGACCGATCCGATGTCCCCGAACGTCATCGTGGATCGCAACCTGTACACCGGCCAGAACCCGGCTTCCTCTGAGCCGCTGGCACAGCGTATCCTGCGCGATTTCTAAATGCGCGTTTCGCGAGTCCTCAAGGCCGGGGTTGCCCTGACCGGCGTGGTCGGGGCAGCGGGCATGGCGGCGTATGCGCTCAGCCGCCGGCCGTACCTGCGTGAGGTGGCACCGGGGCTGCGCAGCCCGATTTTGTACCTGCCAATGCACCTGCTTGCCGACGCCACCTTTGCCCGAGCCAGCCGCTTCTTTGCCAGCATCGATTTCTCCCGTCCGGTGCGGCATGCGGTGGACGTGACGGAGTTTTCCGCTTCCTTCGATGGCCACGCCTTTAGCGCCCGCGTGCTTACCCCACGTGGCGATGCTCAGGGCGCAGCCACCGCTGGGCCGCGCCCCGTGGTGGTGTGGACGCACGGCGGCGGCCATCTTATCGGTGGACCGGCCATGTATGACCCGCAAAATGCCCGCATGGCGGCCGAGCTCGGTGCCATCGTGGTGGCCCCGCGCTACCACAAATCCACCCAGGAGCCGTTCCCCGCGGACCATGATGAGTGCTATGCCGCGCTGCGCTGGGTGCAAGAACACGGCGATAAGCTGGGCGGGGATACCTCGCGCATCGCGGCCGCCGGCGATAGCGCCGGCGGCGGCCTTGCCGCGGGCTTGGTCCAGCGTGCCTTTGATGAGGGCCATCCGGTCCGCGCGCTCGGCTTGGTCTATCCCATGCTGGATCACCGCACCACGGATAAGTCCGGTGCGGTGGGCCAATTCATCTGGACGGCGGGCCCGAACCGCGGCGCGTGGTCGATGTATCTGGGGGATGACCACCTGGATGTTGACCTGCCGCCCTATGCTTCACCGGCCACGCGCAGTGATCTTTCCGGCCTGCCGCCCACGTGGATCGGGGTAGGCGGCATCGACCTCTTCTGCGATGAATCCGTGGCCTTTGCCCAAGCCCTCGATGCGGCTGGCGTGGACACCACCCTGGATGTGTGGGCCGGCGCCTACCACGGGTTTGACCAGATTAAACCTAAGGCGCCGCAATCGCGCGAGCTTATCGACGCCCTCATTGACCACCTCCGCCGCCACCTCTAAGGTCACGTACTAAGGGAGGACGAGCGATGAAATACAACACGCACGTGTCGTGGGTCGTAACTTTCATCAGCCTTATTGTGCTCGGCCTGATTCTGGGCGGGGTCTTTGGGATAGGAACCCTGGGCCGATCCATTGTTGGCCTCAGTGCCTTTATTGTGTGGCTGATTTTCGATAAATACATGCGCGACCGGACCCGACGCCAAGAGGAAGAAGCGCCGGGCCGCTAGACGCAAAAAGCCGCCCCCTCTCCGTCCAGCTGCTGTGCAGTCGGGCAGAGGCTAGGGCGGCGGATGCCACGCGCGGCCGAGGCCGCGCGAACCGTGCGGGTTTAGAACTTGGAGAAGCGCTTGATGAGCATATCCTCCAAGCCCTTCCAGGACTCGGCGTGCTCGTTATATGGCTTGGACGGTACGTAGCCGGCGTGCTCGGTGGAGCCGAGCATGTAGCCCAAGTAGTCCTGCAGGCGCGGGTGAGCCAGCATATAGGAGTTAATGGAATCGTCGCCGGCCCAGTCGGCGGCATCGGCGCATACCTCGTAGCAGCGCGCCATCTGATCGGAATCGACGGCCTCCGGGCCCTTTTCGATATCGCGCACGATGCCGTTGAAGGAGTACTGGTTATCCGGGTGGACCTGAACTTCTAGCTCGCCGGCATTAGCGGCGGCGACAACCTCTTCCCAGGTGGATACGCGTGCCAGGTCGTGGTCGTCGTTGTCCATGATCCAGCGCACCAGGGTCTTCGGGGAATCGAAGGTGAAGATTTCGCCCCACTTGCCCAAGAAGATGGGCTTGCCGTCCAGGTAGGTGCGCAGGGTGTAGACGGACTTGGATTGCGCGGTGATCTTGATGGGATCGATGCCGGCGGCGGCCCACGGGGAGTTATCGTACGGGTCAGCGGCCTCGGCGGCGGCCTTGCGCTTTTCCTCGGCTTCCTTGGCCGCTGCAGCGGAGGCGGCGGCAGCAGAAGAGATGCGTTCCTTGGCATCGGAAACCTTGGCCGCATCAAAGTCATCGCTGGAGACCACGCGGACGTGCTCATCCAGGTCCTCGATGACCTTCTTCCAGTTGCCGGCGATGACGTGGCCCACGCCGGACCACTCGCTCATGCCCTGTTCGCCGGAGTAGTGGTCGGCGCCGCGAGAGACATTGCGCAGGATGGAGTGGGAGGCGAAGAAGATGGTGGTGTGCTCTGCACCGGCGACGTCGGCAAGCGCAGAGGCCATCTCCAGGTTGCGGGCCACCGTGGATACGTTCCGGTGGCTCGGGCGACCAGCCAGCGCCTCCGGCATGCCGATGAGGTCATACTCATCGCGCTCGGCCGGGGTAACGCGGTCCGCATCGCGGCCAGCAAACTGGTCCCACTGCGGGTGGTCCAGCAAATCGTGCTTAGTGTCAGACTCCACGAAGCACAGCAGCTCGGCGGGTGAGTTAAAGGCTAGGACGGCCTCGTCGTCGCCCAAAAAGGCCTGCCACTCGGAGCCATTTTGGCGCCACTTGGGTGCCCAGAGGGTATAAAAATCGCCCTCGGTCAGCGAGAGCTTTACAGGTACAATTGCGCGGGTGCTCATGGCGTTTTAGTCTACCCAACGCCCTAAGCAGCGCGCGAGGCCGCACCGGCCTTAGGCCGTGGGCCGCCAAAAGCCTTTGAATTGCATACCCATATTTGTGGTGCGCAGCGGGTTGGTTTGCACCGGGTCGCCGGCCTCCACGATTTCGCCATTGCCGGAATACATTGCCACGTGCCCATCCCATACCACTAGGTCACCGGGCTGCAATTGATCCGCGCTGACCTGCTGACCAACCGCCTGCTGGTCCGCCGTGCGCGGCAAGTCCACCCCGGCCTGCGAATAAGCCCATTGGGTAAGGCCCGAGCAATCGAAGCCGCCGTTTCCGGTGCCGCCCCACACGTAGGGCTGTCCCACTTGGCTCTTCGCCGCGGCGACCGCGGCCTGCCCGGCGGCCGAATCACCCTCGGCAGAAGGCTCAGGTGCGGGCGGGGGAGAAGGCGCGTCGTGTGCGGCAGCATCGGCGCCGGCACCAGCGCCCGCCGCGGATTGTTCTGGAAGAGCGGTGGTTTGCTGGGTGCTGGTGGGGCTTAAGGGGGCGTCGGCAAGCGCGGAGTGCACCGGCCGCTGCGCTACCGGCTGCAAGGACTGAGCGGCCGCGCTGAGATCACCCATCAGACGCTGCACGCGGGCAGTGGCCATGCCCAAGTGCTGGGAGATAAGCGCGCGAAGCTGAGCCAGAGCGGCGGCACGCGCCGACGGATCCAGCGACAGGAAACCCAGCGCGGTGGGCAGGGCCTGGCGCACCAGCTGCGTTGCAATGCCCACCAGATCCCGGATGGTGCCCGCCACCAAGGTGCGGGCCTGGCCGAGCGCGGCAGAGATGGTTGCATTATCGAGATCGATATTTTTCGCCGATTCGAGTAGGGGAGCGGGATTGCCGTGGGCGATAGCGGCCAAAGGCTCGGCGGCGGAAAGATCCGGCACGCGGGGAAGCTCAACCTCCGGAAGCTGCGCCGGTTGCATGGTGGCAATCTGCTTGAGCGCGGTATCGAGCATCTACATCGCCGCCCCAAGGTGCTGGCCTAGCGAGGCATCGGTGTCTTCTGCTTCGCGCGACATCTGGAATCCGGAGTGGGCAACCTGCCCCATATCGTTGCGCAGCACGCTCATGCGCGCGCCCACATTATCGAGCGCGGCATGCACGGCCTCATTGAAAGCTGTGAATGCGGAATCTTCAGGCAAAATTGGATGGGGCGGATTCTCCACTTGGGACTGGGCGTGCAGGTCGCGGGCGAGGTGGCGGGCATAGTCAGTATCGATCGTGAAAGGTCTCATGCCCTATTGGACTGCCCGATGGCCCATTTGGTTCCCAAAAAGTTTAAAGTGGTGGTCATGGACATCCACGTAGTAGACCACCCGCTTGCCGCCTCCCGCCTTACCCTCATGCGCGATGCGCGCAGCGATAACTCCGCTTTCCGCGCCGCCCTGAAAGACTTGGGCGCCATGCTTGTCTATGAAGCATCCCGCGACCTTGCCGTGGAGAACTTCGACTGCGCCACCCCGGTTTCTACCGCACAGGGAACCCGCCTGCAGGACCCGCCCATCATCGTGCCGATCATCCGCGCCGGGCTGGGCATGGTGGACCCGGCCCTGTCTATGATTCCGGATGCGCAGGTCGGCTTCATTGGCATGGCCCGCAACGAAGAGACGCACGAGCCGGTGCCGTACCTGGAGGCATTGCCGGAGGACCTGACCGGCCGTACGGTGTTCGTGGTGGATCCAATGCTGGCCACCGGTGGTTCCCTGCTGCACGCATTGCGCCTGCTCGCTGGCCGCGGCGCCACCGATATCACCGCCATCTGCATGGTCTCGGCGCAGCCGGGTGTGGATGCGCTGGCTGAATCCGATCTGCCGGTGCGCCTAGTCACCGCCGCTATCGATCCTTCGCTCAACGAGGATGCTTATATCGTGCCGGGCTTGGGCGATGCTGGTGACCGCCTCTACGGTCCGCGCAATATCGACCTTTAAGGTAATCTTCTCCCTGGAAAGGCGACCGCACTTTCCAGGGGGAGAATATGAGTTTCATTCATCTAATGTGGTCGAGCTACGGCCACGGATTTTCGCAACAATTGCGGCGGGTGCGACAGCGTCGGGGGATTTCGCAACAGGCGCTGGCGGAGATTTCTGGGGTATCGCGCAGCCAAATTTCCAATCTGGAGCGCAACGAAAATGGCATGCACGCCATGGCCGATCCGCAGCTGTCTACGGTATATAAGCTGGCCTTGGCTCTAGAAATCCCGCCGGCGGTGCTGCTGCCGGCCGGTGGGGACGTGGTGGAAGGACATTTGACCGATTCCGCGGTGGCCGTCGCCGAGGACGTCGCGCCTTTCCCGCAAGGCTATGTGGACCGGCGTCGGTTTGCCGCCACGTGGAACGGCGCCCTGAACTAGCGCACCCCGCATCACCACCTGAGTTACTGAACCGCATGGTCTAGTTGTAGACTTTGCACCCAGACGTATTTCAACGACAGGGAAGGCACGCGGATGATCTCGGAATTCATCAACGAGTGGTTCAATGCCCACCGTGCGGAGGTCATCGCGTGGCGGCGCCATATCCACCGCCACCCGGAAACCGCGAACCAAGAGGTGGAAACCACCAACTTCCTAGCCTCTATCCTGCAGGACTATGGCTTGGAGCCACAGCGCTTCCCACAGACCGGCCTCATGGTAGACATAGGCCCCGATACGGAGCTAGGCCGGCTGGCCTTCCGCGCCGATATCGACGCCCTGCCGGTCACCGAGGTCACCGGGCTGGAATATACCTCCGAAGTTCCCGGAAAGATGCATGCCTGCGGCCACGACGTGCACACCACCGTGGCGCTCGGTCTGGCCTGTGCATTGGCGGATTTCCAGCGCGTCCACGACCTGCCGCTGGGCATTCGCGTCATCTTCCAGCCGGCCGAAGAGGTATGGGTCGGCGGTGCGACCGACGTCATTGAATGGGGCGCGCTGGAGGGCGTGCATTCCATTTTTGCCATCCACGCCGAGCCCAAGCTGCGCGTGGGGCGCATCGGTATCCGCGCCGGGGCGATCACTTCTGCTACCGACGTGGTGGAGCTCAATATCAAGGGCCCAGGCGGGCATACCTCCCGGCCGCACCTGTCGGCCGATGTCGTCTATGCCCTGGGCAAGGTCATCACTGAACTGCCCGCGCTGCTTTCGCGCCGCGTTGACCCACGCACCGGCACCGTTTTGGTTTTTGGCCAGGTCAATTCCGGCTATGCGCCCAATGCCATTCCGGAGACCGGCAGCTTGACCGGCACCATGCGCACGGCGGATATTGTCATCTGGCGCGATATGCAAAGCCTCTTTACCGAGCTGGTGGATCAAATCCTTGCGCCGGTAGGCGTAGAACATGAGCTGACCTATAACCGCGGCGTTCCGCCGGTGCTTAACGACGACGTCGCAACCGCCCTGCTTGCCTCCGCAGCCCAATCCATCGATCCGCAGGCCGTCGTGCAAGCCCCGCAATCCTCCGGCGGCGAGGACTTTTCCTGGTACCTAGAAAAGGTCCCCGGTTCCATGGCGCGGCTTGGCTGCTGGTCCGGCGAGGGCGAGCAGCATGACCTGCATATGGGCGATCTCATCGTGGATGAGCGGGCCATAGGTGTGGGCATCAAGCTCTTCGGCGCCGTGGTTGAGCAGTTCATTGGGGAGAATGCGGAGACAGACTAACGCGCTTTAAGGTCCTACACGTTAGACTCGTAAGCGACTTTTAAAGTGGAGCTGATAAAGGAGCAAGTGCGTGTTGAACCAGACCAAGCGAATTGTCATCATCGGCGGTGGCCCGGCAGGCTATGAAGCCGCATTGGCAGGCGCCAAGTATGGTGCAGAAATCACCATTATTGAAGACCAAGGCATGGGCGGTAACAGCGTTATCTTGGACTGCGTTCCTTCCAAGTCCTTCATCGCCGGCGCTAATATCAAGACCGACTTGCGCCGCGCCGAGGATATGAAGCTCAACGAAGGCATTGGCCAGGCCCACCTCTCCCTGACCGCTCTGAATAAGCGTGTGCAGGACCTGGCAAGCAAGCAGTCCTCCGATATCCGCGCCACGGTGGAATCCCTAGGCGCCCGCGTTATTGACGGCCGCGGCTACTTCCCAGAGGATCAGGAAGCCGATGCCTTTGGCGGCCACAAGGTCACCGCGGTATTCAACGAGGACGGCCACGAGGAAACCATTAACGCAGATCTTGTCTTGGTAGCCACCGGCGCCACCCCTCGCATTCTCCCCGGCGCTCAGCCGGATGGCGAGCGCATCCTTACCTGGCAGCAGGTCTACAACCTCACTGAGCTGCCGGAGCACCTCATCGTCGTCGGTTCCGGCGTCACCGGTGCCGAGTTCGTCTCCGCCTTTGCAGAGCTGGGTGTGAAGGTCACTATGGTTGCCTCCCGCGACCGTATTTTGCCGCATGACGACGCCGATGCGGCCGACGTCCTCGAGACCGTGCTGAGCGAGCGCGGCGTGGAACTGGAAAAGAACTGCCGCGTGGAAACCGTCAACCGCACCGAGGATGGCAACGTCCTGGTCACCACGCAGGACGGCCGCGAAATCACCGGCTCCCACGTCATCATGTCCATCGGCTCTGTCCCGAATACCCAGGACCTCAAGCTGGAGAATGTCGGCGTGGAAACCGCCAAGTCCGGCCACATTCAGGTCGACCGCGTCTCCCGCACCAATATTGCCGGCATCTACGCCGCTGGCGACTGCTCTGACCTCTTCCCATTGGCGTCCGTCGCCGCAATGCAGGGCCGCGTAGCCATGTACCACGCACTGGGTGAGGGCGTTTCCCCGCTGCGCCTGAAGACCGTGGCCAACGCCGTCTTCACCCGTCCGGAAATCGCCGCCGTCGGTTTCACCCAGGCAGAGATTGAGGCCGGCGAAGTCGCCGCCCGCACCATCACCATGCCGCTCAATACCAACCCGCG
The DNA here is from genome assembly GCF_030229345.1 of Corynebacterium tuberculostearicum. GTDB lineage: Bacteria > Actinomycetota > Actinomycetes > Mycobacteriales > Mycobacteriaceae > Corynebacterium > Corynebacterium tuberculostearicum_G. The sequence continues at coordinate 19,601 of NZ_JASPGP010000018.1, forward strand.
AGCCAAGATGCGTTCCCTGCAGCACGGCTTTGTCAAGCTCTTCTGCCGCGCCACCTCTGGCCGCGTTATCGGTGGCGTCATCGTTGCGCCGACCGCCTCCGAGCTCATTCTGCCCATTGCCATGGCCGTGACGAACCAGCTCACCGTGAACCAGCTGGCCGATTCCTTCGCCGTATACCCGTCCCTGTCGGGCACCATCACCGAGGCTGCACGACGCCTCGTTGCCCACGACGATCTGGAGTAAACGAAACCAATTCCTCTCTTCGCGCCCGCACTCGATAAGCAGTCGAGATCGGGCGCTTTTTCATGCGCCGCTAAAAGGTGGAGTAAGAATGCTCGGCGGTGCGATTGAGTGAAACCTGGATGGCGCGATCCGCTTGAGGAAGAGCACGCTGGGGGCAATGCTCGCGCGGGCAAGCGGTACAACCAGGGCCGATAGGGGTGGCGGCGGATACGTCTAAATTAAGCGCATCGGCGTAGACAATGCGGTCGGCCTCAGAGATATCGCAGCCTAAGCCCACGGCGAACTCTTTACGAGGGGTTCCCCAAGATTGTGCGGTTCCTTGCACAAAGCGACCTATCCACAGGTAGACGTGACCGTCTGGCATGGCGGCTACCTGGCGGGTGATGCGATTGGGCGTCTCAAAGGCGCGGTGGACTACCCATAATGGGCATGACCCGCCCGAGCGGGCGAAGTGGAAGGCGGTGGAAGATTGGCGCTTGGAGATATTCCCAGCGCGGTCGGTGCGGATGAAGGAAAAGGGCACGCCGGTAAGGCCTGGGCGCTGGAGGGTGGCCAGGCGTTGTGCGGTGGTTTCGAAACCGGTGCCAAAGTAGTTGCACAAAAGGTCGATATCGTAGCGGGTCTTCTCAGCCATCGACAGGAACGGTTGATAGGGCATGGTGACCGCGGCCGCGAAGTACTGTGCAAGCCCTAAGGTAGCTAGTTCTTGCGCCTCGCCGGCAGGAAGCTCGGAGACGAGGTTATCGCAGACATCGCGGTAGGCGAGCAGGCAGTATTGGAGCGCCATTTCAAAGACCAATTGGGCTTCGGAAAGGCCGTCACGAAGCGCAAGCTCCCGGGTGTCTGGATCGAAGTCGCGGCGTGGCCCCGGCCGGGAAAAGCGGACGGTAACGCCGAGGTCCTCGTGCATGCGGGACGCTAAACGGCCACGGCGTAGCACCCGGTCACCGAGCTGGCCGGCGAGCTCTTCAGCTAGGACATCGAGCTCGTGGATGTAGTTATGGGCGTCGTAGAAAAAATCACGGACAAGCTCAAAAGGGGAGCGCTCCCGCGCTGGGGCGCGGGTGGCGACGTCGACGAAGCGGGGCATGAGCTCCGGAAAGCGCGAGGCTAGGTCGGCCAAGGACTCTTCGGCGGCGTCGGGAAAGATGCGGCGCAGGTCGGTGATGGTGCGCGTATCGCGGTCGTCTGCGAAATATCCGGGATCCACATTGAAGCGCTGGGTCAGCTGCATGAGCACGGTGACGGTAAGCGGGCGTTGATCGTTTTCGAGCTGGTTGAGGTAGCTGGTTGATAGTCCCAACTGTTTGGCCATCGCTACCTGTGTTAGCCCCCGCTGCTTGCGCAGTGCATGGATTCGTGCCCCCGCATAATGCTTGGTCATCGCTAGTTCGGCCACCTTTCGCCGCCGTGAACAGAAGAAACCACAAGGTTTGCAGATTCCACTGAATCGTTCCGCTAGATTACACACACCCTACTTATAGCGCAGAGCACATTCAAGCATTTAGTGTGATGTGAGACGCACCGCAGAGTGAAGGAGGACCCATCTAGTGAAGAAGCACGAGGTACGCACCCATAAATCCGCCGAGGAATTTCCCTATGAGGAACACTTGGCATACAAGGTGGCAGAAGTGGCCGCGGACCCCGTAGAGGTCCCAGCTGAGACCACCGACATGATTATTAACCGCATTATCGACAACGCAGCTGTGGCTATGGCCTCCGTGGCACGGGGGCCTGTAACCTCCGCCCGCACCATGGCGCAGGCACACCCGGTAAGCGAGGGAGGTTCCACTGTATTTGGTGTGGATGGAGCCTACTCGGCCGAATGGGCCGCCCTAGCCAACGGCACAGCGGTCCGTGAGCTGGACTATCACGACACCTTCCTCGCCGCTGAATACTCGCACCCAGGGGACAATATTCCGCCGCTTCTTGCTACCGCGCAGCACAAGGGCCTTAGCGGCCGTGATCTTATCCGCGGCATCGCTACCGGCTATGAAATCCAGGTCAACCTCGTTAAGGGAATTTGCCTGCACGAGCACAAGATTGACCATGTAGCGCACCTCGGGCCCTCCGTGGCCGCCGGCATCGGTACCATGCTCGGTTTGGATAGGGACACGATCTACCAGGCGGTGGGTCAGGCGTTGCACACCACGACCGCCACCCGCCAATCCCGCAAGGGACTGATTTCTTCCTGGAAGGCCTATGCCCCAGCCTTCGCGGGAAAAATGGCCATTGAGGCCGTCGACCGGGCGATGCGTGGCGAGGGCGCACCGGCGCCCATCTGGGAAGGCGAGGATGGGTTCATCGCGTGGATGCTGCACTCGCCGGAGCGCACTTACTCCGTCCCGCTGCCGGAGGACGGCGAGCCAAAACGAGCCATCTTGGATACCTACACCAAGGAACACTCGGCCGAATACCAGGCCCAAGCGCCCATTGATATGGCCTTTGCATTGAAGAAAACCCTGGCAGAAAGGGGACTGAGGACAGCGGATATCGAGTCCATCGTTCTGCATACCTCGCACCACACGCACTATGTCATCGGTACCGGTGCCAATGATCCGCAAAAGATGGATCCCTCTGCTTCCCGGGAGACGCTGGATCATTCCATCATGTACATCTTTGCCGTCGCCCTTGAGGACGGCGAGTGGGACCACGAGGCTTCTTATGCTCCCGAGCGTGCCAACCGCCCGGAGACCATCGAACTTTGGCACAAGATTTCCACCGTCGAGGACCCCGAGTGGACCCGCCGTTATCACTCCAACGACCTTTCTGAAAAGGCCTTTGGCGGCAAGGCTGTGATCACTTTCAAAGACGGCACGGTGGTAGAAGATGAGCGCGCCGTTGCTGACGCCCACCCGCTTGGTGCCCGACCCTTTGCACGCGAGCAATACATAGAGAAGTTCAGAAAACTCGCAAACGGCATCGTGGATGAAGCCGAACAAGAGCGCTTCCTCAACGCCGTCCAAAACTTGGAAAATCTCACTGACCTTACCGAGTTAAACGTGCGGGTGACCGATGCTCACCTCGCCGCCGCACCCCAGAAACCGGAAGGACTCTTCTAATGGCTGGACTATTTGGCTCTTTGAAAACTCCCGCGGAAAAGCGTCAGCAATTCCGCGCCGACCTTGAATCCGGCACCATTACCCGATTGCCGGGCGCGTTCAATCCTCTGACCGCGCGGCTAATTCAGGATATCGGTGGTTTCGGCGGAGTTTATGTCTCCGGCGCGGTGCTGGCCAATGATTTGGGCCTTCCCGATATTGGCCTGACCACCTTGACTGAGGTGGCGCAGCGTTCGGGCCAGATTGCCCGCGCGACGGACCTGCCCGTGCTTGTCGACGCCGACACTGGCTTCGGCGAACCCATGTCCGCCGCCCGCACCATAGCCGCACTCGAAGACGCAGGCCTGGCCGGATGCCACCTTGAAGACCAAGTCAACCCGAAGCGCTGCGGCCACCTCGACGGCAAAGAGGTGGTGGACACAGATATTATGCTCCGCCGTATTAGCGCCGCGGTCAACGAGCGGCGCGACCCTAACTTCATTGTTTGTGCCCGCACCGATGCCGCAGGAGTCAATGGCATCGATGACGCCATCGACCGTGCAAAGGCTTACGCCGATGCTGGTGCGGACCTTATCTTCACTGAGGCGTTGTACCAGCCAGCAGACTTTGAAAAATTCCGCGCCGCTGTTGACACCCCGTTGCTGGCAAATATGACCGAATTCGGCAAGACCGAGTTGCTTTCGGCGCAACAGCTAGAAGACCTCGGCTATAACGCAGTCATCTGGCCTGTCTCCACCTTCCGCGTGGCTATGGGCGCCACCGAGGATTTCCTGCGGGATATGCATGAAACCGGCTTACAAACTGACTGGCTCGAGCGCATGCAACACCGTTCCCGCCTTTATGAGCTGGTGCGCTACGAGGAATACAACGACTTCGACCAATCCGTTTTCACCTATTCCAAAGACACCTACCGACCAACCTTCGAAAGCTAAGGAGAATTCCCACCATGTCCGATAAGAACCAGACCCCCGAAATCCGCAAGGGCCTGTATGGCGTCGTCGTCGATGAGACTGCCGTGTCCAAGGTCGTCCCTGAGACCAACTCGCTGACCTACCGCGGCTATCCCGTCCAAGAGCTTGCCCGGTACTGCTCCTTTGAGGAAGTGGCCTATCTGCTGTGGAACGGCAAACTGCCAGGCCAAGAATCGCTTATCCGATTCTCCGCTCGCGAGAAGGCCCTGCGCCACCTAGAGCGCCACGTCATCGACCTCATCATGTCCATGCCGCTATCGTGCCACCCAATGGATGTACTGCGTACCGCCATTTCCTATATCGGTTCCCAAGACCCAGAGGAATACACCAAGGATTCCGAGCACATCCGTCGCACCGCGCTGGAGCTTATGGCCAAGATTCCCACCATCATTGCGCTTGATATCCGGCGCCGCCACGGCGAAGGCTACATCCAACCCTCCCGCAAGAAGGGCTTTGCGGAGAACTTCCTCTGGATGGTCTTCGGTGATGAGGAAGGCTCCCCAGCTACCAACCGCGCCGATATCGAGGCCTTTGATAAGTCCCTCATCCTCTACGCTGAGCACTCTTTTAACGCTTCCACCTTCGCTGCCCGCGTGGTGACCTCCACCATGTCCGATACTTATTCCGCCATCGTCGCGGCCATCGGCGCGCTCAAAGGGCCTCTGCATGGCGGTGCCAACGAGGCCGTGATGAAAAACTTCCTGGAGGTTGCCGATCCTGCCAAGGCAGAAGAGTGGACCAAGAAGAAGCTGGCTAACAAGGAATTGGTCATGGGATTTGGTCACCGCGTCTACAAAAACGGCGACTCCCGCGTGCCGACAATGGAGGCAGCGTTTAAGGAGCTGGCCGAACAGCACGACCAGACCCAGTGGGTTGAGATGTATGACGTCATGGCCAAGACGATGGAGGAAAACACCTCCATCAAGATCAAACCCAACCTCGACTTCCCGGCTGGACCTGCCTATCACATCCTGGGCTTTGACATTGAATTCTTCACGCCAATCTTTGTGATGGCCCGCATTACCGGTTGGACTGCGCACATCGTAGAGCAGAACGAGAATAACTCGCTTATCCGCCCGTTATCCGCTTATAACGGCGAGGAGCAGCGTTCGGTTCCGCCGAAGTCCTTCTAAAACTCACAAGCTCCCCCTCCTCCAGAGACAATTTTCATTCTCGGGGTGGGGGAGTAGCCGTTTTCCACGGATAGTCTAAGGCTGGACTCGCCGCGCTAACTGATGCATCACCAGTGAGAAAACGATGACAGTCAAAGCCGAGAAGAAGAATAAACCTGGCCAAGGGGCGCCGATGTGGACAGTCCCTAGGCTATCAATAAGAATTGCCAGCAGGAGTGCTGCTGCATAGAAGCCGACAAGGATGCCAACAATAAGCAAGAACCGGGTGAACAGAGAACGTTGTTTGGCGCTACTGACCACTAAGCCGATGAAAGTGCCGATGTATCCGGTAAGTAGGTGGCCACAAATAAAGCTTCCCAAGGTCGCGACTCGAGCGAAGAGAGGCCTGAGACCGGAACTGCCAGGAGAGATAACCCACGACGAGTACATGTCTACGCCAGCGCGTAGCGCGACATAAAATGTCAGCCAAGCAATGGCGCCGAATACGAACGCGGCTAGCCATAGGGTCGCGTGCATGCTCATCAGCCACTGCTGTGGGCGCATTCCCAGTCCACGAAGGGCCCGGTATTCAGTTGCGGTGAAGGCGCAGTAGAGGCCCCAAATGAATACGGCGAGAATTCCCCAGCCAGCAGGGTTAGCGCTAATCGTTGTTGGGTCGGTGGGCAGGAAATAAGGCACGCTCCACAGCAATGCGACGATAATGCAAACGGCGATAAAGGTCTTTGTGGCGTTGAGATTAAAGGTCTTAAGCAGTTTCATGGCTAGGACTCCTCTTGTGAGGTGCGGGTGGATTCATGGGCGCGGGAAACAAGGGAATCAATGAGCTGGCCGTCGTCAAGGTAGGAGACGGTGATTTGGGTGGCGTCCACGGTATCGTCCGGAAACGGCACCGGGGACCAAGCATTAACTTTGGTGGTCGAGCCAAGCGAGGATTGGTGGAGTGGGAGGGCGTCGGCAAGCGCGAGTGCTTGCTCCACGTCCTTGGTGTTGCCGCTAAGCACGGGGTAGTGCGGCCGTTGGGACTCCAGGTCGGTGGGCTTATTGACGGTGCCGTCGTGCACGGTAATCACGTGGTCAACCAGGCCGACGAGGTCCTCGGCGCGGTGAGAAGAAAGTACCAGCAGCCAGTCCGGGGTGCCGGAGGCGTGGGCGATAATGAGCTCGCGCAAGCGCGTGCGCGTTGGCGCGTCCAAGCCATTGAAAGGCTCATCGAGGAGGGTGACCGGCGTGCGTGCTGCCAGGGCAGTGGCACAGGCAACCAGTTGGCGCTGGCCGGTGCTCAAGGTGCGGTTCTTGCTGCGCTTATCGACGCCCACCTTATCCAACAGCTCCTCCGCATACCCCACGTCGAATCCCGCGCGCACATGCTGTGCGGCGCGCAGGTGTTGGGCCACGGTGGAACCGGCGAGCAAGATATCGGCGCCGGTGCGCGCAATCGCTACCTGTGAGGTATCGATGCTGCCCTTTGCGGGCAGGAACCCTGCTACTGTGCGCAAGAGCGTGGTCTTGCCCGCGCCATTGGGTCCGATAAGCCCATACATGCCGGCGGTGAGCTCCAGGTGTGGCACGTGCAGGCGGCGCTTGCAGCTGACATTGTGCATCTTAAGGTGCGTCATGGTGGTCTCCTTCGGCTTCGATGAGGTCGGCGATATCGCTGGCGCTTAAGCCCAGCGCGGCTCCTTCCTTGAGAAGCGGAACGATGAAATCTTCCCTAAGGGCTTCTTGGCGTTGGTGGCGGACCTTCTCGCGCGCGCCTTCGCGCACAAACATGCCCAAACCGCGCCGCTTTTCCAAAAGGCCCTCCTCGAAGAGGACAGTCAGAGCCTTTGCGGAGGTAGTTGGGTTAACGGAGTGGAAAGCCGAAAGCTCATTGGTGCTGGGGGCGCGTTCGCCCTCGGCGAGCTCACCGGAAATAATCATGTCCCTGATTCCTCCTGCTAGTTGCTGATAAATGGGCCGGGTATCGCTCATGGTGCGGCCTCTCGTACATGCTTCATGTGATTCCTCCCGTGGTGTATGGGTTTACCACCTATGTGGGTAACCATATAGCCGGGAAGGCGTTCGGTCAACAACGGTTCACTTGGGTACGCAGGTGTCCCCGCTGCATATTTTGTTGAGGCAAAAATTTGCAGGATTTACAGAACGGCTAACCCTGTTATTACTGGTCGGGCTGCAGAAATCGTCCGTGCAGCGGTTTAAGTGCTGGATAGTGTGGCAAACTCCGCTTGAAAATGGGCAGACAAGAAAGGTTTCGATCTCTAAACTGAGATACGGATCACCCAAGAGGAGGTGCTGTATCGCAGTACCTTCCGAGTTGAAAGGAACACCGAAGTGGCTAATCCCGCGCTTCCATCGTTCAAAAAGATTCTGGTAGCCAACCGCGGCGAAATCGCCGTGCGTGCATTCCGTGCTGCCTTTGAGACAGGGGCAAAGACCGTCGCGGTCTATCCTCGCGAAGACCGAAACTCCTTCCACCGCGCCTTCGCGGATGAGGCCGTCCGCATCGGCGCCGAGGGGCAGCCGGTCAAGGCATATTTGGACATTGATGAGATTATCCGCGCCGCCAAGAAGGCCGAAGCGGATGCCATTTACCCCGGCTACGGATTCCTTTCGGAGCGCGCGGATCTTGCTCGTGCGTGTGAGGACAATGGCATTAAGTTCATTGGTCCGACCCCAAGCACGTTGGACCTGACCGGTGATAAGGCTGCGGCAGTTAGTGCGGCGAAGGAAGCTGGGCTGCCGACGTTGCAGGACTCGGAGCCATCGACGGACGTCGATAAGCTGGTGGAATACTCCAAGGACTTTAACTTCCCCGTATTCGTTAAGGCTGTCGCCGGTGGCGGCGGGCGCGGCATGCGCTTCGTGGAATCCGAGGATCAGCTGCGCGAAAAGGCGGCCGAGGCTTCGCGCGAGGCGGAGGCGGCATTCGGCGACGGCAGCGTGTACCTAGAGACTGCGGTAATTAAGCCGCAGCACATCGAGGTGCAGATTCTGGCCGATAGCCAGGGCAACGTGGTTCACCTCTTCGAGCGTGACTGCTCGGTGCAGCGCCGCCACCAGAAGGTGGTAGAGATTGCGCCGGCGCCGTCGCTGGATTCCGAGCTGCGTGACCGCATCTGCGAGGATGCGGTGAAGTTCTGTGAGCACATCAATTACGAGGGTGCGGGCACCGTGGAGTTCCTCGTCGATGAGCGCGGCAACCACGTCTTCATCGAAATGAACCCGCGTGTGCAGGTGGAGCACACCGTGACTGAGGAAATCACCGGCGTAGACATCGTCAAGGCCCAGATGAATATCGCGGCCGGCGCATCGCTGGAAGATATTCACCTCGCCCAAGACAAGATTTCCATCACCGGTTCTGCCCTGCAGTGCCGCATTACCACCGAGGACCCGAATAACGGCTTCCGTCCCGATACCGGCACGCTGACCGCGTATCGTTCGCCGGGCGGCGCCGGCGTGCGCCTGGACGGTGCAACTTCCGTGGGCGCAGAGGTTTCGCCCAACTTCGACTCCCTGCTGGTGAAGATGACCTGCCGCGGCGTCACTTTCGAGCAGGCCGTGCAGCGCGCCCAGCGTGCGCTCAACGAGTTCACCGTCTCCGGCGTGGCCACTAATATCGGCTTCCTGCGCGCCTTGCTGCGCGAACCGGACTTCACTCAGACCCGCGTGGACACCGGATTCATCAACGCACACCCGCACCTGCTCAAGGCTCCGCCGGCAGTCGACGAATCTGGTCGCATCCTCGAATACATCGCGGAGACCACCGTTAATAAGCCCAACGGTAAGCGTCCGACGGCTCTGCGTCCGTTTGATAAGCTTCCTGAGCTGGACCTTTCCGAGCCGCTCCCGCGCGGTTCCCGCGATGACCTGCTCGAGTTTGGCCCGCAAAAGTGGGCGGAGAAGATCCGCCAGCAGAATGCGCTGATGGTTACGGATACCACCTTTCGCGACGCCCACCAGTCCCTGCTGGCTACCCGCGTGCGTAGCACCGCCCTGGTTTCTGCAGCCGAAGCCGTAGCCCGCATGACCCCGAACCTTTTCTCAGTCGAGGCATGGGGTGGTGCGACTTATGACGTCGCCATGCGCTTCCTCCACGAAGACCCGTGGGTCCGCCTGGACATGCTGCGCGAGGCTATGCCAAACCAGAACATCCAGATGCTCCTGCGCGGACGCAATACCGTGGGCTATACCCCGTACCCGGATTCGGTCTGCCGCGGCTTTGTCCAGGAAGCAGCCAAGTCCGGCGTGGACGTCTTCCGCATTTTCGATGCTCTTAACGACGTCTCCCAGATGCGCCCCGCCATCGATGCCGTCCTCGAGACCAATACCACCGTTGCTGAGGTGGCCATGGCGTACTCCGGTGACCTTTCGTCGCCGAAGGAGAACCTATACACGCTGGATTACTACCTCAAGCTGGCCGAGCAGATTGTAGAGTCCGGTGCCCATATCCTTGCCATCAAGGATATGGCCGGTCTGCTCCGCCCTGAGGCCGCTTCCAAGCTGGTTATGGCGCTGCGCAAGGAATTCGACTTGCCGGTGCACGTGCACACGCACGATACCGCGGGCGGCCAGATGGCAACCTACTATGCGGCCGCTCTCTCCGGCGCAGACATTGTCGACGGCGCCTCCGCGCCGCTTGCCGGTACCACCTCGCAGCCGTCGCTGTCCGCCCTTATTGCAGCGTTCTCCCAGTCCAAGCGCGATACCGGCATCGACCTGCAGGCCGTATCGGATCTCGAGCCCTACTGGGAAGCCGTGCGTCAGCTCTACGCCCCGTTTGAGAACGGTATCCCTGGCCCGACCGGTCGCGTGTACAAGCACGAGATTCCAGGCGGCCAGCTGTCCAACCTGCGTGCCCAAGCCGATGCCCTTGGCTTGGCGGACCGCTTCGAGGTCATCGAGGACACCTATGCAGCCGTCAATGAGATGCTGGGCCGTCCGACCAAGGTCACCCCGTCCTCCAAGGTCGTGGGCGACCTCGCCCTTCACCTTGTCGGTGCAGGCGTAGACCCTGATGACTTCGCTGCCAACCCGACCAAGTTCGATATTCCGGACTCGGTCAACCAGTTCCTCCGCGGCCAGCTCGGTACCCCTCCGGGCGGTTGGCCGGAGCTGCGCGATAAGGTGCTCGATGGCCGCGAGGAAACCGGCGCCAAGGTGAGCGAGGTCCCTGCGGAAGAACAGCCGCATCTGGAATCCGATAACTCGGATGAGCGCCGCGCCAGCCTGAACCGCCTCCTGTTCCCGAAGCAGTTCGAGGAATTCAACGAGTTCCGCCGCAAGTACGGCAACACTGAGGCGCTGACGGATACCACCTTCTTCTACGGTCTTACCGAAGGCGAAGAAAAGGTCGTCCACTACTTCCCAGAGGACTCCACCGATCGCGCCGACCTCAAGCAGGTCGTGGTGCGCCTCGACGCCGTGGGTGAGCCGGACGAAAAGGGCATGCGTAACGTGGTTCTCAACGTCAACGGCCAGATCCGCCCGATGAAGGTACGCGACGAGAACGCCGAATCCACGGTCGCTACCGTAGAAAAGGCCGACCCCTCCAACGAAGGACACGTCGCCGCACCATTCGCCGGCGTGGTCAACCCCACCGCCAAGCCTGGCGACGAGGTTAAGGCAGGCGATCAAATCGCCGTCATCGAGGCAATGAAGATGGAAGCATCCATCTCCGCCACCAAGGATGGTGTGGTCGAGCGTGTAGCCATCGGCCAGGCCACCAAGGTGGAAGGCGGCGACCTCATCGCCGTCATCAACTAACTGACGCACGCCAGCGCCCCGCTTCCTTCGAGCAAACCTCTAGAAGCGGGGCGCTGTGCTGTCTGCAGGCGGCTTTCGCGACTTTCGTCCATATAAACCACCGATTTCGTCGACGGTTTTGGTGGTTTATATGGACGAAAATCGTGATTCAGCGGGGAGGGCTAAAATTTTCAGCCTAGTAGGAAAGGTAGCGCTATTGAGCCGACCAGAACCAGAAGCGTGATGATGAGGAATGCCTTGGCCTGCCAGCGGGCGAAGTTGAACGACACGCCTGTGCCGAAGCGCTTATCCACTAGTACCGCCGGATCCTCTGGGTTGTAGTACATCACGCCCCATTTATAGAGGTGGTCATTGTCCGGTGACTCTTTGTCTTCATCGGGAAAGCGGATTCCACGCAGTTGCTCGGATAATTGAGATTGTTTGTAGAGAAGAAACGCAACCAGTCCGATGCTGCCACCGATGGTAAGCACCAACATCGTGATAATGGCGGCGCCGTTGAACCGCTGAAATTGCGGTACAGGGCCGGTTACTTGCATGAAAGCTATACCAGCACACACGAGCAGGGTGAGAACTCCCATGACGGTATTCGTGAAGGCGAGGTTGGCTTCATTGCGCAGTCGAGCTTTAATGCTGCGTTCTGAACGTGGGGATACCTCACTATGTGCGATAAAAGAGCAGATGATGGCGAAAAGCAAGAGCATTCCTAAGGCGATGAAGGAGATAGAAAATACGCTGCCGATGTTCTTTTCGCTCCAATTATCCGCCTCCATGGAAGAATTCCAGTGCACTGGAACGGGGTCAGGAATATCGGACCAGTGGGAAGCGACGATGATGGCACCGGCCGCGATGCACAACAGGGAGGCGAGCATTGTTACCCACGGAAAAGTCGGCGTGGGGATGCCTTCGAATTCGGGTGTGCCATTGGCGGTGGTGGAAACACGAGCAGCGATGGTGGTTTCGACCTCGTCGAACCAACCGCCGGTCTTTTTCGCCGCGATGATGCGGCGGCGTTGAGAGATGTAGGCCCACAAGCCGCCGAGCGTCACCAAGAGGGACGGTACGGCGGCGAGGAGTGGCAATTTCCAGGCAAAGAGGGACAGAATTGTTGCCGCGATGCCGAAGCCCCAAGTACGTACCTTGTATCCAGCAAACGCAGAGGTAACTGCGCTATCGGAAAGGTAGGCCTTTGGCACGCGCACACCGAGCGGTGTGCCGGGCGAGGCAAGGGAGGGGGCTTTGGCCATAATCCAAGTAATTGCGAGAGTTGTGGCGGCCATTAAGAGGGCGAAAATCATGACGATACTTCCAAGTGTTTAAGAGTGGAGCTGAGGTGGGTGTGGAGCTCATCTGGGCTAAAGCCTTGGGCACGGGCGAGCGCAACTACTCGGCCTAATTGCTCAGCTAGTTGTCTTTCTTGAGCCTCGGTGTGAGCGCCGGGTCTGACGATGGAGCCGGAGCGGCCGGCAGTTTCAACGAGGCCGTCAGAGACCAAGAGGTCGTACGCCTTCTTTACGGTGGCTGGGTTGATGCCTATGTCTTTGGCGACGCGGCGGACAGGGTCTAGCTTGTCGCCATCAGAGAGCTGGCCGCGAGCTATGGCCAGTACTATTTCATCGTGGATTTGTTGGAAGACGGGGACATCTGAATCGGGGTTGAGGTTAATGAACATCTGTCACCTCCAATCTTTATTCTGTATTACTTATAGTAACACAAACTGTGTTATGTGAAGTAATACAGAATAAAGCTCAAAAGAAATCCCCAGGTATGTGCAACTTATTGAAGTGGCGTACCTGGGGAAAGCGCAGGGCGACTAAAAGAAGAGGACCACAGCTACGGCCGCAATGCCGTAGCCACCGCGCAGGAAGTAACCGAAGACTTCGGGGGAGAATGAAGCGCCGAAGCCACCGGTGTCGATGATGTTCATGGTGGTCACTCGCGCTGGGCGGGAGCGCTTGAAGGAGGCGTAGGTAAGTCCTAAACAGCACGCGGCGAGTACGAGTACCGGCAGCTTCCACACGGCGGCGATGAAGGCGGTACCGAGAACAGCGGCACCGGCTGTCGCGGTCAGGGGAAGTCCCCAGTCGGGCCAGGTTCCGTCGATGATGCGGCCAAAGGATGCGGCGCGGCCGGTGGCTGCGCCGACGATGGTCCATGCGGCAGCGAATCCTATGAGCGCCAAGCTGCCGAGTTGTGGGACAAGGCCTAGGGTGAGGCCGATGACAGCTACCGCGCCGAGCGAGATGTACCAGCGGCGGTATAGGCGCCGGAAAAAGAGGCGGCTGGGCGACGCCGTGGCGCGCGAGCTGGGGCGCAGGCGCGCCGACTGGGAGGCAATGGCATCGGCAGAAACCTCAGAATCCAAGAGTCCAAAGGAGGACGAGCCGACGGCACGGGTGCGGCCCGCGCGAAGAAGCGAGGCGAGGTCGAAGGAACGCCAGCCGATCGCAATGCGCAGCAAGGGGAGGGCTATCGCCGCATAGAGCGGAAGGCGCAGCGACGTACACAGGGCGAGGCCGAGGAGGCTCACGCCGGCGAGCTGGGCAATGGACAGCTTATCGACGCCCCGCATACGCCCCCGCGGCCTATCCACATAGACCCACCGGCTGAGCGAAAGGCTGCGCAGCGGATAGAGCGCCTCAAGAAGAACGATGAGGGCGAGGGAGCCGACCCCAGCGCCGATGGTCGCGGTGGCGGGCAGGGACGCGGCTGTGCGCTGCGCGAGCGAGGGTAAAACCTCGGCGGCATTCTGCCAAGCGTAGACACTGACGCTCGCGATGAGCGCCGCGATGAAGGCGTAATAGATGGCTGAGGAAGCGTGGGATAAAAACTTCATGAAATCTCCACCACTTCATCACAGGCATCGAAGATGGCCGGAGAGTGGGAGGCCAGCACTACACAGCGGCCCTCGGCGGCGAGGTGGCGCAGCTCCTCGGCCAAGAAGGCGGTCCAGGTGTGGTCAAGGTGGCGCTCGGGTTCGTCGATAAGCAGGGCCTTGGCCGGCTGATAGAGCTGGGCCGCGAGGTAGACGCGTTGGCGCTGGCCAGAAGAAAGGTCGCTGACCGCGGAGTTCCGGATGGCGTCGTCGATGGCCCAAAGTTCATGAACCTCGGCAAAGTCCACGCCGGAGCGGCGCGAAAGCAGGGTGAAGTGCTCGCCGACGGTGAGGTCGGGTAAGAAGACCGGATCCGCAACTGCGATGACGGAGCCGGCGGCCTCTGCGCTGCCGGGTGCGGCACCGTCAATGGTAACGGTGCCCTCGAGTGGGGCAATTTCGCCGCTCAAGGACTGCAGCAGCGTAGATTTACCCGCACCATTGGGGCCCTTCAAGCCGTATACGCGACTGGCGTCGAAGGTGCGATTCAGGCGCCCTAAAGCGGTGGAATGTCCATAAGTTGCATCTATTTTCAGCATCGTAGCTAGGTTAGCAGGAGGGCGGCCGGACCTAGGGGCGAGCTAGAAGCGGCGGAAGAACTTACCGGGGGCGAGCTCTTCAAATCCGGGCAAGGGCTCAGCGGAAGAGATGCCGGGGGCAGTCTGCTCGGCCGCGAGGTCGATCGCGTTGGCAATAAGCAACTCGCGGGCGGCGGGGTCATCGCTGGAGACGATGAGCTCGGGAATGTCTTCGGGGTCGAAGGGGGTGAGCCAGGTGGCGTCGTCAAGCGGGTGCGCCGAGGGATCGCCCAAGAAAGCTGGGCCCTTGTCGGCAGCGGGATAGTAGCGCAGGAGCGCGGCGCCGCGGGGAGCAACGGTGGGGTCCTCGTTGGCGGCCATGGGCAGGGCGATGACCCCGCCGTCCACAATGGGGGACCAGTCCGCAATAGAAGAAGGGAAGAGGCCCGCAAGATAGTCGCGGTCCTCTTCCTTGGCCAAGCGCACGCCGAGGGAAGAATCAGTCATTCTTCCAAGGCTAGCGGGGTAGGTTACTTGATTTCCAGCAGTACGCTGCCCTTGGTGGTAGAAGCGCCTGCTTCCACGGCTAAGCCGGTAACGGTGCCGGCCTTATGTGCCTTGACGGGGTTTTCCATCTTCATGGCCTCGAGCACGAGGAGGACCTCGCCCTCGGTGACCTCTTGGCCTTCTTCGACGTTGACCTTGATGACCGTGCCCTGCATTGGGGAGGTAACGGCATCGCCGGACACTGCGGCCTTGGCGCCAGAGCCCTTGCGCTTTTTCTTTTTGCGCGGGGCGCCGTTGGCGCCGAAGGAGGCGGGGAGGGCCACCTCGATGCGGCGGCCATCGATTTCCACGGTGTGCACCTGGGAAGGCTCTGAGTCGGCGGCTTCGGCATCGGTGGACTCATCGTGGGCGGGCAGCTGGTTATCCCATTCCTCTTCGATCCACTTGGTGTAGACACGGAAGTTGCAGTCTTCTGCGGTAAAGGCAGGGTCAGCAACGACAGCCTGGTCAAACGGGATAACGGTGGGCAGGCCCTCCACCGTGTACTCGGACAGGGCGCGGGCGGAGCGACGCAGCGCGGTCTCGCGGTCTGGGCCCCAGACGATGAGCTTGGCCAGCATGGAATCGAATTGGCCGCCAATAACGGAGCCCTGGACGACGCCGGAATCAACGCGCACGCCCGGACCTGCTGGCTCGGAGTACTTCACAATGGTGCCAGGGGCCGGCATGAAGTTCGCCGCGGCATCCTCGCCGTTGATGCGGAACTCGAAGGCGTGGCCACGCGGGGTGGGGTCTTCCTTCAGAGAGAGCTCGTGGCCCTCAGCGATACGGAATTGCTCGCGCACGAGATCGAGGCCGGTGGTTTCCTCGGAAACTGGGTGCTCCACCTGCAGGCGGGTATTGACCTCTAGGAAGGAAATGAGGCCATCGGCGCCCACCAGGTATTCCACGGTGCCTGCGCCGTAGTAGCCGGCCTCGCGGCAGATGCGCTTGGCGGACTCGTGGATGGAGGCGCGCTGCTCATCAGTGAGGAAAGGAGCCGGGGCTTCTTCGACCAGCTTTTGGAAGCGGCGCTGCAGGGAGCAATCGCGCGTGCCGACGACGACTACGTTGCCGTGCTTATCCGCCAGCACCTGGGCCTCGACGTGGCGGGCTCGATCCAGGTAGCGCTCTACGAAGCACTCGCCGCGGCCGAAGGCGGAGGTTGCCTCACGGGTAGCAGATTCAAAAAGCTCGGGGATTTCCTCTGCGGAGTAGGCCACTTTCATGCCGCGGCCGCCGCCGCCAAAGGCAGCCTTGATGGCTACGGGCAGGCCGTATTCCATGGCGAAGGACTGGACCTCATCGGCGCCGGCTACCGGATCCTTGGTGCCGGGGGCCATGGGGGCTTCGGCGCGTTCGGCGATGTGCCGCGCGGTAACCTTATCTCCCAAATCTCGGATGGACTCGGGGGAGGGGCCAATCCAGGTCAGGCCGGCGTCGATGACGGCCTGGGCAAAGTCGGCGTTTTCAGACAAGAAGCCATAGCCGGGGTGGATGGCATCGGCGCCGGACTTTTCTGCGGCGTCCAGAATCTTGTCAAAGACGAGGTAAGACTCGGCAGAAGTGGTGCCGCCGAGGGCAAAGGCTTCGTCGGCAAGCGAGGCAAAAGGTGCCTGGGCGTCTGGCTCGGCGTAGACGGCGACGGAGGCAATGCCAGCGTCGCGGGCCGCGCGGATCACGCGAACGGCGATCTCACCGCGGTTCGCCACGAGAACCTTAGAGATCTTTTTGGTTTCTACTGCCACGGCAGCAACCTCCTGAACACATTAGGTTGAATACGCAATCTATTCTTGCACACAAAAGCATGAGTTAATTTTCACGCACGCGAGTGGGGATGTTTTTGAACAAAAATAAACCCACATCCATGGCGGATATGGGTTTATGTGGCGAAACCGAAAAAGTTAACGCTCAATCGGCATTTTCACCATATTGCCCCACTCAGACCACGAACCATCGTAGACCTGCGTCTTTGTGAATCCCAAAAGATGCGTCAACACAAACCAGGTGTGCGCGGCCTGCGCGCCCACATGGGAGTAGAGGATCGTTGCAGATTCAGGCTCCAGCATTCCGTAATTAACCTTGAGCTCCTCGGCCGAGCGGAAGCAGGAGTTGGGATAGTTGGAACGGTCCCATTCGAGGTTAATGGCGCCCGGGATGTGGCCGTGGCGCATGGTGGTGCCGTAGGCGGAATCGCCATTGGGATCGTGCTCGGTGGCCTCGCCCGCAAACTCCTCAGGGGAGCGGGTATCCACGAGCGCTCCTTCGGACTCGCGCACCTGGTCTACGAAGGCACGCAGGACGGAATCATCGCGGCTTACCTCGGGGTATTCGGATTCGGGGAAGTCTGGCACCATGAAGGAAGTATCGCGTTCCTCGGCCATCCAGGCATTGCGGCCGCCATCGAGCAGGCGAACATCCTTGTGGCCAAAGAGGGTAAATACCCACAGGGCGTAGGCGGCCCACCAGTTGGACTTATCGCCATAAAGGACAATCGTATCGTCGGCATTAATGCCCTTGTCCCGCATCAAGGCAGTGAACTCTTTGCCATCGATGAAATCGCGAGTAAGTGGGCTCAAAAGTTCCGTGCGGAAGTTGATGCGGGTGGCGGTGGGGATATGGCCAATGTCATAGAGGAGCGAGTCTTCATCGACCTCAATGACGCGCAGGCCCTTGATGCCTAGGCGTGCGGACAGCCACGGTGCAGACACGAGGCGCTCGGGGTGTGCGTATTCCTGAAATGGGGGATAGGGATCAACGTCAGCCACTGTCCGCCTGCCTTTCCTATAAGGGTTAGTAATTTGCTCCCACCACTTTAACCCGAATTTTCCCGTGGTGATCACTCGGGGATCATTCCTGTGGTGTGCGATACAGGTCTCGGCCGGGGAAAAAGGGGCGCCGGCCGGTGGGGTTAGGCAGAGGGGGCAGTTGGCCGCGCGGGGGAGGAAAAGCTGGGATAAACTTGGGATATGGTGCGACAACGTGCTATGAACACCACCTAAGAAGGGAACTGCTAGTGCACAAGGCAATCGTTGTATTTGAGGTAGAGGGCGGCTCCGATAAAGGCGCAGATGGTCACCGTAAGGACACCATGCCGATCGTCAATGCGATCAAGGAACAAGGCTGGGATGCGGAGGTCATCTACTTCCACCCAGACAAGGCAGAGGAGATCTACGCCCAGGTTTCTGAAAACTTTGATGCTTATATCTCTCGTGTGAACCCAGGCAATATCCCCGGTGGCGAAAAGGGCTATTTCGAATTGCTCACCAAGCTGGCAGACGCCGGCCTGGTAGGCATGTCCACTCCGGCGGACATGATGGCCTACGGCGCCAAAGATGCACTGGTCAAGCTCAATGACACCCCGCTGGTGCCGGACGATACCGCCGCGTACTACGAGGTAGAAGAGCTGCACAATACTTTCCCCACCTCGCTGTCTTATGGCGAGCGCGTACTCAAGCAGAACCGCGGTTCCACCGGTGAGGGCATCTGGCGCGTGCGCCTTGCGGACCAGGAGCTTGCCCAGTCCGTAGAACCGGGCACCGCGCTCCCGCTCGACACCGCCCTGAAGTGCACCGAGGCAGTAGACAATCAAACCCATGACTACAAGCTGGGCACCTTCATGGACTTCTGTGACCAGTACATTGAGGGCGATAACGGCATGCTGGTGGACATGCGTTTTATGCCGCGCATTGTGGAAGGTGAAATCCGCATTCTCCTCGTGGGCGATGAGCCGGTATTCATCGTGCACAAGAAGCCAGCGGAAGGCGGCGACAACTTCTCTGCCACGCTCTTCTCCGGCGCAAAGTACACCTACGATAAGCCGGAATCTTGGCCGGAGTTGCTCGAGATGTTCGACAAGGCCCGCCCCGTTATCGCAGAAAAGCTCGGCGATACCAAGGACGTTCCGCTGATTTGGACCGCGGACTTCATGCTTGACGATGCCCCCGATGGCACCGACACCTATGTCCTCGGCGAGATCAACTGTTCCTGTGTTGGCTTCACTTCTGAGCTAGACATGGGCATCCAAGAAAAGGTTGCCGCCGAGGCGATTCGTCGCGTTCAGGACGCGAACGCCTAGCGCACGCTGTATTCTGCCAAGTGGCCCCACGGGTGACCGTGGGGCATTTTCCTACCATCCCCCTAAAGCATTTTCTAAGGACCAGATTATGGCTGATAATGATTTCAACTCCGACGGGTTTCCGAAGGATTTTTCTCCGCGCGATTTTTCTGAAACCCCGCGTCACCGCGCCGAGGACGCTGCGAAAAGCGCCGAAGGCGCCGGTGCCTCCGAGGTGAATGAGACTAAGGAATTCGGCTCTACCAATGCCAAGGAGACGAAGTCTTTCGGCCACACCGAGAAGCCTGGTAAGTCTGGAAATTCGAGTGACCTTTCCTCCCCGCAGCCGAGCGCGGAGGGCAACTCCTCTGACTTCTGGGCCTCCTCGAAGTCCTCCACCCCAAGCGAGGGCGCTGCTTCCCGTGCGCATAATCCATTTACGGATTCGGCATCGTCGGACGCTGCTGCGAACGGCAACCAATTCGGTTCCGCCCGGTCCGCTAGCGATCAGCCGGTTTTCGGCGGCTACACCCAACAGCAGGGCACGAGCCAGGGATTCGGACAGTTCCCGCAAGCAGGCGATGCTCCTGCCGATTCCGGCCAGACTCTCGGTAATAAGAAGAGCCAGATGAGTGATACCCTCAAGGGCTTGGGAAAGAAAGACGGCCTATTGGGCGGACTCTTTGAGTTCGAGTTCAAGCATTTCCTGACACTTACCCACGTGAAGGAAATCTACAAGGTTGCCATGATTCTTGGCGGCATCATGTGGATCCTTCACCTTCTCGGTGCCTTCTTTTTCGCCACTGGCATGGGCATTTATGGCATTAGGGAAGATTCCGCGTCCGCCATCTTCGGAAGCATCTTTGCTTTCATTTTCCTGGCGGTACTGAGCACTGTCATTTACTACGCAATCATGGTCGCCATCAGGCTGTTCCTGGAAGCCATGGTGGCTAACGTGCGCATCGCCCAAAACACCGGCGATATCCTGGACAAGATGGACTAGCGCTGTAATGAGCCGCTTGCTCAATTAAGCGAGCAACGACATGCGCCCCGGCGGGATTCCGTGAACTGCTCCCCATTAGTTGGACTGAGAAATCAGTTGCCAACAACTAGTGGGGAGCATTTTCTTTGAGAGCACG
>NZ_JASPGP010000019.1:0-34033 GCF_030229345.1 Corynebacterium tuberculostearicum
CACCAGCCGAGAAAATGGCCGCACTGATAAACTCAACCGAAACATAAGAAGTGTTTCCACGACCACTAGAATCCGCCGCGTGGATTACTCCACGGTCACGGACTTGGCCAGGTTACGTGGCTGGTCCACGTCGTAACCCTTGGACTTGGCTACGTGCGCGGCGAAGATCTGCAGCGGCACGGTGGCCAGCAGCGGCTGCATGAGGGTCGGCGCCTTCGGGATGCGGATGACGTGGTTAGCGTAATCCTCCACGGCGGTATCGCCCTCTTCCGCAATCACGATGGTGATGGCACCGCGGGCGCGGATCTCCTGGATATTGGAAACGACCTTGGAATGCAGGGAGTCGCGGCCGCGAGGGGACGGCACGATGACGAAGACCGGCTGGCCTTCCTCAATCAGTGCAATCGGGCCGTGCTTGAGCTCGCCGGCGGCAAAGCCCTCGGCGTGCAGGTAGGCGATCTCCTTGAGCTTCAGCGCGCCCTCAAGAGCTACAGGGAAGCCGACGTGGCGGCCCAAGAAGAGCACGGATTCCGCATCCTTCATGGAGTTGGCCAGGTTGGCCACCTGGTCCTCTTCATCGATGACGTTCTGGACCTTGTCCGGCATGTGGCGCAGCTCAGCAAGAACGCTCTGGATTTCATCAGCGAACATGTTGCCGCGCAGCTGGGCCAGGTAGAGGCCAAGCAGGTAGGTGGCGGTAATCTGCGCCAGGAAGGCCTTGGTGGAGGCCACGGCGATTTCCGGACCGGCGTGGGTGTAGAGCGCGGCATCGGATTCGCGCGGAATGGACGAGCCCTGGGTATTGCAGATGGCGATAACCTTGGCGCCCTGCTGGCGGGCGTGGCGCACGGCCATCAGAGTATCCATGGTCTCGCCGGACTGGGACAGGGCGACGACGAGGGTCTTCTCGTTCACAATCGGATCGCGGTAGCGGAACTCGTGGGCGAGCTCGACCTCGGTAGGAATGCGGCACCAGTGCTCGATGGCATAGCGTGCCACGTGGCCGGCGTAGGCGGCGGTACCGCAAGCGATGACGATGATCTTGTCGATGGACTTCAACACGGTCTCATCGATGCGCAAATCATCGAGGGTCAGCTGCCCCTGTTCATCGAAGCGGCCGAGCAGGGTATCACGCACAGCGGAAGGCTGATCGTGGATTTCCTTTTCCATGAAGGAATCGAAGCCGCCCTTTTCGGCAGCGGCGGCATCCCACTTGATTTCAAAAGGCTTGCCCTGTGCAGGGTTGCCCGCATAATCGGTGATTTCTACCTCGTCGGCGGTGATGGTCACGACCTGGTCGTTGTCCATCTCCACGGCGGACTTGGTGTAATCGATGAAGCCAGATACGTCGGAGCCGAGGAAGTTCTCGCCCTCGCCCAGGCCGATAACCAGCGGCGAGTCGCGGCGAGCGGCAACGATGCGATCGGCCTGCTCGGCGTGGATGGCCAGCAGGGTGAATGCGCCCTCGAGGCGGGAGCAGGTCAGCTGCATTGCCTTGGTGAGGTCACCAGCGGCCTCGTTGTGGAAGACATCGCCCAGCAACGTAGCGGCAACCTCAGTGTCGGTCTCGGAAACGAAGTTATAGCCCTTGTTCAAAAGCTCGGACTTGAGCTCGGCAAAGTTCTCAATGATGCCGTTGTGCACCACGGCCAGCTTGCCGCCATCGACCACGTGCGGGTGCGCATTCAGGTCGGTGGGGCCACCATGGGTAGCCCAGCGGGTATGGCCAATGCCCAGCACAGAGTCTGACAACGGGCGGGCCTCAATCTCAGCATCCAGCGCAGCGACCTTACCGGCCTTCTTGCGCCAGCTAATGTCCCCATCGGCGTACATTGCTACACCAGCGGAGTCATAGCCGCGGTATTCCAAACGGCGCAGCCCTTCCAGAACTACGTCGAGGGCGAAGTAATCACGGTCACCACCAGCGTGACCAATATATCCAACAATTCCACACATGGTTGCTGATTTTACAGCACGTGGAAGAAACCTCTAGGCGGGCGGGGCGTCGGCAAGCGGGGCATAGCGCCCCACCCGCTAGTGCGCTGGGAAAACTAGCGCGTCGCCTGCTCCAAAAGTTCCAGAATGTGGTGATAGTCCTCGCCGGTAGCACGGGTCAGACCGAGCTCGCAGGTGCGGTTGGTCGAGGCGTGATACTGCGCCCCGATTTCCTTGACTTGTGCTGCCTCGGCGCGCGTTGCGGCGTCGGTTAGCTCCGGGTGCAACATGCCGCGGTCGCCGGCATAGCCACAGCAATTCCAGTCAGTGGGAATGTGTACCTCGGCCGCGGCGGCGCGGGCTACCTTCTCCACGTCTTCCATCATGCCCAGCTGGAAGGCAGAGCAGGTGGGGTGCACGGTCACGGAGGCCGCCGGGTTCTTGACCGCCAGCTGCGGTAGGAGGGTATCGGCCGTAAAGCTAATGGCGTCGATGGCGGTAATGCCCACCGACTCCAACATGTCCTTAAAGCCGGCGGTACAGCTGCTGGCGTCCACGATGACCGGCAGGCGCGCACCATCGGTGGCCTCCATGACGACATCGCGCACGCGCTGCTCCATCGCATCGTGGCCGGCCTGCATGCCCTTAGAAGCCCATGGGGTGCCACAGCAGAGCTTGTCGATGCCCTCTGGAACCTCCAGCGCTACCCCGGCGCGCTCCAAGAGAGCCACGAAGGAATCGGTCGTGCCCTTGCCGCCGCCCTGCGGGCCGAACATGGTGTTCACGCAGGCAGGCAGGTAAATACCGGTGGTCTGCGCGTAGCGGTCACCCACGCGCCCGGCCAAACGGCCACGGGACTTGCCGCCCTTGCCCAGCTCCGGCTGGTACTGCGGCAGGTTATCGGTGCCGATGAGGCTGCGGCCCACATCGGTGACCTTCTTGACCAGCTCGGTCGGCAGCAGGTGCGCGCCGGTCAGCGCCAGCCCGGCGCCTTGGCTAACCACCTGCCAGTTCTTGGCGGCAGCGCCCCATAGCTTCTGCTGCGCCGGCTGGGCCTCCTCGCGGCGCAGGCGCTTGATGAACTTGCCGGTATCGATACCTACCGGGCAAGCAGTGCGGCACATCGAGTCCACGGCGCAGGTCTCAATGCCCATGTATTCATAGGCCTCATCCAGCTCGGCTACGAGCTGGCTATCGCCGGCTTCTTCCGCGCGCTTGCGGGCGCGGCGCACCACAATGCGCTGCCGCGGGGTCAGCGTGAGATCGCGCGACGGGCAAACCGGCTCGCAGTAACCGCACTCCACGCAGCGGTCCACTTCCTCTTCCACGGTGGGGTTGAGCTTGATGTTTTTAATGTGTGCATCGGGGTCATCGTCCAAGATGACGCCCGGGTTCATCGTATTGGTGGGATCGCAGGCCCGCTTGAGTTCTTGCATGACCGCGTAAAGTTCGTCGCCATACTGGCGGCGTACATACGGTGCCATGGCGCGGCCGGTGCCGTGCTCGGCCTTGAGGTTGCCCTCGGCCGAGAGAACCAAGTCCACCATGCCCTCGTTGAAGTCGTTATAGCGGCCGATGGCGTCATCGCCTTCAAAGCGGTCCGTGAGCAGGAAGTGGATATTGCCGTCCTTGGCGTGGCCGAAAATAACGGCATCGTCATAGCCATAGCGGGCAAAGAGTTCCTGCAGGGAAGAACAGGTATCAGCCAAATCCCCCACGGGCACGACGATATCTTCCAAAAGCGCGGTTGTACCGGACGGGCGCGCCTCAGCTACCTGGGCATACAGGCCCTTGCGGAAGCTCCATGCGGTATTGCGCGAAGCGGCGTCGGCCGAGAAGGCGGCTGGCGATTGCAGCGGCAGCTCGCGCAGAAGCTGCGAGCCCTTGCCCTCCTTCTCCCGCAGTTCTTCTTCCGCGTCGGCGTGGTACTCAATGAGCAGTGCGGCCTGCTTGTCCACATCGAAACCGGTGATGGCCTGCGGGACCTTATCAAAGCCTTGGCCCACGCGGATCGAGGCAGAGTCCATCAGCTCCAGGGTGGCCGCCCCGGTATCTAGCAAGGCCGGCAGGGACTTGGTGGCGGCGGTGAGGTCATCAAATACAGCCACCGTGGTGGTGGTCAGCTTGGAAATCGGCACCGTGCGGAATACCGCTTCTGCAATGAAGGCCAGGGTTCCCTCCGAGCCGATGAGCAGGTGCTCAAAGAGCTTGACCGGGCTATCAAAATCCAGGAAGGAATTAAGGCCATAGCCCATCGTGTTTTTCAACTGGAAGTGGCGGCGGATAATGTCCACGGACTCCTGGTTATCGCGCACGCGGCGCTGCAGGCGGGTGAGCGTTTCCACCAGCTCCGGTTCCTGTTGTTGGAACTGCTGGTCCGCGTCCGCATCGGCGGTATTGATCACGGTGCCGGTAGGCAGCACGAAGGTTAGCGATTCCAGAGTGTTATACGTATTGAGCTCGGTACCGCAGGCCATACCGGAGGAGTTATTGGCCACCACACCACCGATGGTGCAGGCAGATTCACTAGCCGGATCCGGGCCAAGCTTGCGATTGCGCAGGCCTAGGCGGGCGTTGACCTGGCGCACCGTCGCGCCGGGCTGGACGCGCACGCGCTTGCCCTCATCCAATACCTCGATGCCGCGGAAGTGCTTGCGCACGTCCACCAGGTAGCCATCGCCGGAAGCCTGGCCGGCAAGGGAGGTACCGCCGGAGCGCAGGGTGACCGGAACATTCTGCTGCCGGCCCGCGCGGAAGATGGCGGCTACGTGCTCGGCCGAGCGGGCCTCAATGACTGCCTTGGGGGTGTACAGGTAGTGCGAGGCATCGGAGGCATGTGCCACGCGGTCAATGACCTCGGTCTTTACCTCCATCCCATAACGAGTAGAAAGTTCTTCCACATCAACGACGCCGGTAGTCATGTACCGCAGCCCGCCTTCCCAGAAAATTAGAGTATGTAGTTGCCCACACATTGCACTCCCCTGCGCACAGGCGCGCAAGTTAGGAGGGGCTTAGGAAAGCCTTTCCACCACACCCGTGGCTCGGCTGGATACTGCGCAGACATTTCTCAGATAAACCCACACCCTTTCCCGCCTAGCGGGTGATCTTCCTCTATCCTGGAATGCGTGTCTGCGAATTTGAATAAACATCTAGCAACGTTGTCGAAGCGCGGTCGCAACCGAGTTTTGGTTGGCGACCTTGACTACGCCGGAGTCACCGGCAAGGTTTATACCCCCGCGGAGGGCCAAAGCCTGCCCGCCGTGGCCTTTGGCCATGACTGGATGCACAAGATTAAGGATTACCACGCCACCCTGCGCCACCTGGCTAGCTGGGGCATCGTCGTGGTAGCCCCCGATTCCGAAACCGGCCCCTTCCCCAACCACCGCAACTTGGCCGCGGATATGGAATCCGCGCTGCAGATTGCCGCTGGGGTAAAGCTTGGCGCTGGCAATATTACGGTCTCCCCGGGCAAGCTCGGCATGATTGGCCACGGCATGGGCGGTGGCACGGCCGTGCTGGGCGCCTTGGATAACCAGAAGGTCGCCGCCGTCGCCGCGATTTACCCTTCCATCACCGCGCCATCTGCGGTGCAGGCGGCCCGCCGCATTACTACCCCGGGCTTGGTCATTGGCGCCGGCCAGGAAGACATTTTCAATGCCGGCAACCCCGCCAAGCTGGCCCATAACTGGAATGGCCCGGTCTGCTTCCGCGCCATAGATAAGGGCAGCCACGCCGGCTTTACCGAAGATCGCCTGCGCAAGCTGGCCATCGGCACCGCCGCCTTCCAGTCCGGCCCTACCGAAATCGCCCGCGGCTTGGTCACCGGCTTCCTGCTGGCCACCCTCAATGGCGATTCCACCTATGACGCCTTTGCGGATCCAGAGGCGAGCGCCAAGAAGGTTACAAGCCTTGTAGGCGAGGACTTGGCCGAGCGCGCCGGCGTCACCCGCGACGCCTAAGGTATTAGCCCCGCCGCAGCACAGATTGCACCTGCCCCGACGCGTTCCTTGAGCGTGCCGGGGCAGCGCCATATCGGGGCCTTGGCGCCGTCGCCGCTTGCCGACGCCCCACCTGCCCCTTCTCCCTTCGCGCCTCCTGCATGGCCTTATCCGCGGACTTTTCTAGCTCGTCTTGCGCTTTCGCCAGCGTTTTTTCAAATTCCAGCAGGCGTTTAGCCGTCCTTTCCCGAAAGCCCTGCGCAAATTCTGCGAAGTCGTTATTCATTACCACTGACCTGCCTTTCGTGCCTTAATGGTTGGTTCTTCTGGCGCGGGTGCCGCCTCTTGCTGCGGCGCTGGTGCCGGTGCCGGTGCTTCTTCTGGAGCCGGCTGCGGTGCTGGGTCCGGTGCCGGTGCTGGTTCAGGAGCTGGGGTTGGGGCTGGTGACGGTGCCTCTGCTGGACCGGCCGCCTGGAGGTGTGCCACCTTTTCTGGTGGCGGCGTTGGCTCCTCTACCTGAGACAGCTCAGGAGGCGGCGCCATAACGCCATCATCACCAGCTGGCTCCGGTTCAGGGCATGGCTCCGGCTCCGGATCGGGTTCGGGCTCAGGTTCCGGGCAGGGATCAGGTTCTGGCTCAGGCTCAGGCTCAGGGATGGGGTCCGGTTCGGGCTCTTGCACCGGGCAATCCGCCTCGGACATGTTCTCCAGGCACTGCGCGGCCCCTTCCACAATGAGGCCCACGCCTACCAAAGCGATTCCGGCCCCTACCAGGCCGAGGCTGCCGCTGCAGGAGGATTCAATTTCACAGCCTTCTGAGCTGGTTTGAGTCGTTTCCACACATTCTTCGGTACTTTCCGCGGTATTTTCCGGGCAGAGGGTTTCCTCGCCTGCGCCCGAGTCAGAAGCGGGTTCTGTATCCATGTCTGGCTTAGGTTTCGGCTCTGGCTGGGGTTCAGGTTCCGGGCACGGCTCTTCTTCTTGCTGCGGCTGTTCTGGCGGCTCCTGCGGCGGAATGATCTCCGCCTGCGCCGGCCTGGTGATCTCTACGTCACGCTGGGACTGCGATGGACGCTCGGTAAATGGTTGCTCGGTGCACTCATTGCAGTGGCAGCCCGCACCGTGCTCTGCAGTGGTGTCCGTGTGCACTTCCGTCTTGGATGATTGCTCGGGCTCGGGGCATTCCTCTGGCGGGACGGGTGGTGGCGAAGGAGGCGTCGGCTGTGGCGGCGCGGAAGTCGTCTGGCTGGATTCTTGCTTTGAGTCAGGCTCCGGCATGGGCGTGGGCTCTGGTGGGCACTCCACCTGGGCCGACTCGGTGGGCTGCGAGGGCGGAGGTGGGCACTCTTCCTTCGGCATCGGCTTAGAGGGAGTAGGAGTCTCCGGGCATTGTTCTACCGGTGCGGGGCAGGCATCATCTGTAGGTTTAGCCGGCGTCGGGCATTCTTCCGGCATTGGGCGCTCACAGACGCATTCGCAGCGCGATTCAAATTCGTTATAGCAGGACTCAATCGCATCATCGCGGTCACGGCAGGTGCTAGCGATATTGTGATTCGTCTCTTCGATAACGCGCCCGCCGATGGTGGAAAGAATCGGGATAATAAACCTGGCCAGCGGGTGCTTGGTGGCCACCATGGACAAGATATTCAGTAGTGGGATGACCGCAGAGATGAGCTCGGTTAGGGCGGTGTCGGAGACATCGACGACGTCGGCAATAGCGCCCGAGCACTGCTCCGCCGAACTGGTGAGATGGGCAGCATCCTGGCGGTCAATGTCGAAATCTTCCTGCACGCCGCACAGGTGCTCACGCATGGCGCCTTGAGCAACCTCTGAATCATCTTGCTGCAAATAGCCCGCTAGTCCAGCACCGCCTCCCTTCGGGCGGTTGCCGCCCACGGCCGCAACGGTGTTTTTCACCAAGTTTTCGGGCGCGATGCCATCCACCGCACCGACTAGCTCCCCCAGTAGGTTCATCGGCATGCTGGGGCCCGAGTAGCTTCCCAAGCATGCGAACTGGAACTGGGAAATCGCGTTGGAATAGTCCCCCAACAGGGATTTTGTCAGCGTACTCACTTGCTGTCCGCCTCCCCGCCGCGTGCAAAGGAGCTGCCGAAGGACTCATCAAAATCGGCAAAGGCGCGCACCTGTTCATGGGCGGCGTGGGCGGTGGCGGATAAATTATCCAACCTCTGCCCGCCGCGCTCATGGATGCGCGCCAAGACATCGCGAATGCGCTCACCGTGGCCGCCAAAGTTGCGTCCAGCCGCGGCCACCGGAAAATCCGGTACCTCGGCCCGGTGGGCATCGCGTTGTTCGTCGTTATCTGCTACGACCTGCCGTAGTGCGGACATCGCCTCCGAGGGGCGAAGAAAAACCTCAGACACTGGTGTATTCCCCCAAATCCATATGCGGTAAAAGTTCTCACCTTCATTGGACTGGGGATTGCGCCAAATGGTTCCCTAGGATGCCAAAATTCTTCCGCACCCGGCGGTTGCGCTAGACCGAGGAAACGATGGCGGAAAGCCTCCCGGCAACCTTGCGTGCCTGCTCCTTATCGGCGGCCTCCACCATGACGCGG
This sequence comes from Corynebacterium tuberculostearicum, assembly GCF_030229345.1. Classification (GTDB taxonomy): domain Bacteria; phylum Actinomycetota; class Actinomycetes; order Mycobacteriales; family Mycobacteriaceae; genus Corynebacterium; species Corynebacterium tuberculostearicum_G. The sequence continues at coordinate 8,452 of NZ_JASPGP010000019.1, forward strand.
AAAACCTCCTCAGTGCCGGAGGGGCGCAACAGAACACGGCCGGTTTCGCCGAGTTCTTCCTCGGCCTGGGCAATGGCTTCTTGTACCTCAGGGGCGTCCATGATGGCACCCTTATCAGAAACCGGCACGTTAATGAGCACCTGTGGCAGCACGGTCATCACCGATGCCAATTCCTTCAGGGACTTCCCGGACTTGGCCATGCGCGCCATGATGGACAGGCCAGTAAGCGTGCCGTCGCCAGTCGTGCAATCATCTGGCAACACGACGTGGCCAGACTGCTCGCCACCCAAGGAGAAATCGCCGCGGTTGAGCTCTTCCAGCACGTAGCGGTCACCTACTGCGGTGTGGCGCACCTCGATGCCTTGCTCCTGCATGGCTAGCTTCAGGCCCAGGTTAGACATGACGGTTGCTACCAGAGTGTTGTAGCGCAGGTCATTGTCCTCCTTCATGCCTACGGCCAGCAGTGCCATAATCTGGTCACCGTCAACAACATTGCCCTCGGAGTCCACAGCCAGGCAACGGTCGGCGTCGCCATCATGGGCCAGGCCCAGATCGGCGCCATGCTCGACGACGGCCGCCTGTGCCTTTTCAATGTGCGTCGAACCGCAGTCCGCATTGATATTGAAGGCGTTCGGCTTGTTGTGGATAGCAATAACTTCTGCGCCAGCCGCCTCATAGGCGATCGGAGCAACCTTGGAGGCCGCACCATTGGCGGTGTCTACGACCACCTTGATGCCGCTGAGGTCGGTGGAGACTACTTCCTTCAAGTGGTTGAGGTAGCGCTCGCGTCCGTCCGGGGCCTCCGAGATGATGCGGCCCAGCTTGGTGCCAGTCGGGCCATCCTCGGTGAGGTTTTCCATGGTGGCTTGAATCTGATCTTCTACCTCGTCCGGCAGCTTCTTACCGCCTGCGGAGAAGAACTTGATGCCGTTGTCTGGCATCGGGTTGTGGGAAGCGGAAATCATCACGCCCAAATCCGCGCCATAATCATCCGTCAGGAAGGCAATTGCTGGGGTTGGGAGCACGCCCACGCGCACCACGTCCACGCCGCGGGAAGCCAGACCGGACGCAATCGCCGCATCCAGCATCTCGCCAGAAACACGCGGGTCGCGGCCAATAATGGCCAGCGGCTGGCGCTCGTAGGATTCACGCTTAGCGGTAAATACCTCCGCAGCGGCTTGGCCTAGTTGCAAGGCCAGAATTGGGGTCAGCTTCTTGTTCGCGAGGCCGCGAACGCCATCGGTTCCAAAAAGTCGAGTCATGCAGTCAATTATGCACTCCTGTGCCCATCGATTGCATGTTGGGGCGGTTTAGGCGGAGGCAAGCTTCTGGTTTATCAATGCGTTGAGTGAAATTCCTTCCGTCCTAGCTTCCATTACTAGCTTGCGATGCAGCGACGGAGAGGTTCGAACGTTGAATTTTCCCGAATATGAACGAGCCCCCAGCGGTTGTGGGATGACTTCCCCTGAAACCTGCATATCTTCTACTACTTCCGCAACCAACTTCAGAAGTTCCTGCTCTGCACAGCTACGGTCAGAATCCAGCCACGATAGTGAAGGAAACTCGGCAACCGTCGCCACAAACTCATTATCCTCTTCAGACCAGAAGACTTGATAGGTGTATTTGCTGACGTCCATTTTTATCTTCTTTCTTGCTCGCTTTGTAGTTTTTGTACCGCTTTAAGAACTTGGCGAACTTGGTAAGCTTTCGCTTTCCCTTTCGCGTTCTGAATATTCACTCGGGGATCTCCACGCCATGGCGTCTTATACGTTCTGTGCGACGTGCCTTTGCTGCTTCTTCGCTCAAAAAAATAGTCACACACACTTACTAGATCCGAAAAAGCTATGTTCACTGGGTTTCTTTTCATTTTGGCCAAGATTTCTTCTACGCTGCTACCCACAACTAATCAGTACCACATATAGTACTATCGTGCAGAGGTGTCATTCTCCTCTGCCGGAGCTCAAAACGACGAAAGCCGCCGCCTCCCAAAGGAAGCAGCGGCTTTGCGTTGCGCTTGCGCGCGCAGTAGAAGCGAGATTAACGCTTGGAATACTGCGGTGCGCGACGTGCCTTGTGCAGACCAGCCTTCTTACGCTCAACTGCACGAGCATCTCGGGTGAGCAGACCAGCCTTCTTGAGGGCGGTGCGGTCAGCCGGATTGTAGATGTTCAGTGCACGAGCGATAGCCAGACGCAGGGCGCCAGCCTGACCGGTTGGGCCGCCGCCGTTAACGGTGACCTTGAGGTCGAACTGGTTCTCGCGCTCCAGCAGGGTCAGCGGAGTGAGGATATCCTGCTGGTGCAGCTTGTTCGGGAAGTACTCGCCGAACTCGCGGCCGTTAACCACAATCTGGCCGGAGCCAGCAACGAGGCGAACACGTGCGACGGCGCGCTTACGGCGACCGACGGTCTGGATCGGGCCCTCGTGTACCGGAGCGGCAGCCTCGACCTCTTCGGTCTCGGCCGGTGCGATGGAATCACCGATGGTGTTGGTGAACTCTTCGGTAGCGGCGCTTGCTGCAGCGATGTCAGCAGCGTCGGCTACGTTGTTGTCGATGTTCTGCTCAGACATTACTGTGCCACCTGCTTAAACTCGAAGGTTTCCGGCTTCTGGCCGGCGTACGGGTGCTCTTCGCCTGCGAAGACGTGCAGCTTCTTAATGGAAGCGCGGGAGAGCTTGTTGTGCGGCATCATGCCGGCAACGGATTCTTCGATAACGCGAACCGGGTTGGCGTCCAAAGACTGACCCAGGGTCATGGACTTCAGGCCGCCCGGGTAACCGGAGTGGCGGTAGCGCATCTCGCGGCCGCGCTTGACGGAAGAAACGTGGATCTTGTCAGCGTTGATGATGATGACGTGGTCACCAGCATCAACGTTCGGTGCGAACTGTGGCTTGTGCTTGCCGCGCAGCAGGTCTGCAACGGTGGAAGCGAGCTTGCCCAGCACCACATCAGTAGCGTCGATGACGTACCACTTGCGGGTGATGTCACCGCTCTTTGGGTGGAAAGTAGACAATTTGACTCCTTGAAAGTCTGTCTCGGAACTGCCGGCCAGCGCTAAGCATCCATTCACTCCCGTACAGCGGCCGGTGGAGACCTGCAGGGAGCGCTTCGCCAGCTGCTTGCCGACGAGCGAACACATAGGTTTCCTACCCTACTTGCTCACCTGCCCAAAGACCAAAACACCGAAACCGGCACCTTCCGCGGCTCAAACGGGAGGTGCCGGTTCGTGGGTACGGACTAGAAAGGTACGACTTCAAAGAGTGGAAGAGATCGCAAGAGAATAGAACTAGAAAAGGAGTAGCCACGCTGGTTTCGTGGCCAAGGCTGCGGCTGCGTCCGCCTCCTGCCACGCGGGTGTGGTCAGTGGCACCGCAGCCCCGACGGGGACAGCGTGGAACCGTGCAATCAGGGTGTGGTTTTAACCCCAGCTTGCGGCGGCGCGACGGTTGACGTCGCTCATTGCATCGTTGCCCTGCGAAACCGTCTTGGAGATGGTGGCGAGCACGGTGTTGAGTTCCTGCGATGCCTTATCCCACTTCGCCTGCGCTTGGTTATAAGCCACGGCGGACTCACCTTCCCAGGTGCTTACCATCGGCTGTAGGCGCGCCTTCAGGTCTGCCAAGGTGCTGTTGATGCGACCAGAGGTGGCGTTGATATCGGCTGCGGCGGAAGAAATGGCACCGAATTCGTACTTGATCTCGGACATGTGGTGGTTGATTCCCTTCTGTGAATCTATAGCTTTTGGGCTGCGGAGTAGTGAAGTGTGCGGTGCGGTTTAGAGGGCGAGGCCGCCGCCCACGTTGGAGAAGGCCTGGGTGTTTTCTGCTTCCACGTTGTCGAAGTTGTGGGCGTTGCTGCGGATATTGTCAGAGATAGAGGCCAAGGCCTCGCGCAGCTGCTGTGCAGAGGTGTTGTAGCGCTGCATCAGGTCATCGAAGGAGACCTGCGCCTGGCCAACCCAGCTGCCACGGACGGAGTCGACGACGCCCTGCAGGCGGGTGAGCTCGCCTTGGACTTCATCGTTGGTGTTATCGACTTTGCCAGCGGTGGCAACCATGACATCGGCTTGTGTCTTGAAAGTCTGAGACATAAGAGTGCGCCCCTCCTTAGGGCGGATGAGATTGTGTGTATTTCCCCCGAAAAAGCAGCTGTGCTTCGCATCTGTGCTTTCTCACTCTTATTGGACTGAACTTTCCGCCAAACGGTTCCCGGCTGGGGCAAAGTTTTTGAGACTATTTTTTGACCAGGCTTTCCGTGGCCATGCGGCAGGCTGCCTTTTGAACGGCGTTGGAGTTATGCCGGGTATGGCACCCCACGGACATCTGGTGGCCTCGGTCTTCCCAAGTGGTCCATTCCACCAAGGAGCCGTCCCCGGGGTCTTCGGTATAGGTCAGGCGCCCTGCCTCATCGGTGGCATCGCGAAGCGTCGGATCTTCGTCGACCTGCGCGTGAATTTCTTTGAACAGGGCATCCGCCGGCACGTTAAACATCTCATCCGCCGCCAGCAGGATGCGTAGGTTCGGGTCTTTCCCGGTGGCGGTGACCAGACCATCTTCTACCTTGGTGTGGAACCCACTGGGGACTACTACTGACATTCCTTCCACGTCTAAGCGCTTTTCACCTGGGTTCAATTCGTCGCTGCCGGAATCTGACGCGCCTGGCGTTCCCGGTTGCGGCGAGGCCGGCGCGGACTCCGCCGCATCATCGCCGCTTGGCTCGGCAGCGCGGGGTTGCGGGCGCGCGGTATCCGAAGCGGTATCGCCATCGCCTGAAGCTTGGGCACCGATAGCCCACCAAGAAGCTCCGGCCACGGCGATGATGACCACGGCAATTGCCACATGAAAGATATCGATAGCTCCGAGCCAACCGCGCAGGCGGTCGGTCCAGCGTGGCGTTACCGGCTCGTCGTAGGCAGGCGCCTCCATCACCGTAGTGGGAGGCGCCGAATCCGTGGCTTCAGTAGCCGGGTGAGGAGGCGGACCGAGTGGGTCCGGGGCCACTAGCGGAGAGATGGTTGGTTCTGGATCGATGAGGCGCACCCCGGTGACTTCCAATTGCCGGCAAATGATGGTGGTAGCTTCCTGCGCAATTCCCGTGCCGGAAGAGTCTGCCACCACGCAGGCTTCCACGTCGGGCCAGGACGGTCCCGCCATCTTGGATATTTGATCCATGACTTGGCCTAAGGCCCAGCCTTCCACAACGCCAGTTCCCGGCAGGTCATAGCGGTAGACCGTTTCGGAGCCTTCAAAGATGGTGGCCGCATCTAGGATGGTGACGGTAATGGGGACGGCGGTGGTCTCCCCACCGGTGGGGATCGGGGTGTCGGTTGGCGTATGCGCGCTGAGATTGGTGGTCATTTACTTCTCTCCTTCTAGGTACACCGCTTGGGCGACGCCGAGGTTTTCACTGCGGATGCTCCACTGACCGCGGCCGGGTGGTTGGTGGCAGGGCTTGAGTCCGAAGATGGTTCCTTCGTCGCGGTCGGCGTCAAAAAGCAGCAGCGCCGGCTGCAGATCGCGAACCGCGGAAAAGAATTGGCCGAATAGGGCGCGGCCGATGCCGCCGGATTTGCGAGCGATAACAAGGTGCAGGCCAATGTCGCGGGCATGGGGAAGCAACTCCAATAGCGGCGAGACGGCAATATCGCTCAGCAGGTCCGCATCATCGATGACTAGGTAAATGTCTGGGCCCTGCCACCAATCTCGTGCGGCGAGCTGCGCTGGGGTAATGTCCGGGCCAGGCAGGCGAGATTCCAGGGTCCGGACTGTATCGACAATGGTCTCTTGCGCACTCGACTGCGTCGCGGCGTAGGCAGCAACCATGTTCTGGTCCAAGGTTCCCAGGTGGGCTCGGCGCTGGTCGATGACCACGAGCCGGGCGTCTTCCCGCGCAAAGGCGCTAATGCCGCACATGATCTGCGCCAAGAAGGTGGATTTGCCGCAGCCCTGCGCGCCTATGGCCACTAGGTGCGGCTCGCGCGATGGATTCCACGTCAGCGTATCGAGGTCGCGCCCGCCGATGCCCCAGGCAATCTCGCCGGTGGGCACATCCCCTTGAGCTGCGAGGGCGGCCGGGGTAAGCACGGCGGGCAGCATCTTGAGCTGTGGAACTGGATCAGCCGCAGCATGCACGCGGCAGATGTGGGCGATGTCCTGGTTGGAGGTGCGAGCTAAGAGCATATCCTCACCCGTCAAGGTGAGCCCGCGGCCCGGCGCGCTAGGGAGCTTTTGCTGCAGTTTGCGGTCGATGAGCGAATCCAAGGCCTCACCCAGGCGCAGCTCGAGGCGATTGGCAATGAGGTCGCGGATAGCCGGGCGCATCGTGGTCCACCGCGAAGTGGCAATGATGACATGCACGTGGGCGGAGGCACCATCGGCGACGATCTCGGTGACCTTCTCCGCTATGTCTTCAAACTCCGCATTCGAGGTACCGATGTGGTGCCAGCCATCAATGACAAGGAAGGTTGCGCACCGTTCTGGGCGGCGGATAAACCCAGCTACTTCGTCGACGATGCGCCGTACCTTTTCGCCCTCCTCGCGCCCGGCAACTCCGGCCACGTGGGGCAAGCGCTCCAGGGACGCTAGCTGACCGCCGCCAAGATCGATGACGTAGAAGCGTGCCGTCTGCGGGTCATGCCGTAGAGCTAGCGCAGAGACGATCGTGCGCAGCGCACTCGATTTACCGGACTGCGGGCCACCACACAGGGCCATGTGTCCGCCGTGCTGGGTGAAATCAATAATCAACTCATCCTGGCGTTGGTAATACGGCCTATCGATAATGCCGATGGGCGCGCGCAGCGACCCTTGGTCCACTGCGGGCGAGACTGCACCCGCGTCATCTGCACCGGAAAGCCCTGGCAACGCGGATAGCTCAATGACCGGCGGTAGTGGCGGCAGCCAGATACGGTGCGCCGATTGATCGCGCAGGTGGGCCTCTTCTGCCGCGGCGCGCACGACCTCGCTAAGCACAGTGGTGGAGTCATCAAGAACTACCGCGGCGCTAGCATTGTCTTCTTCCTGGGACCAGCCATGAAAGAGCTGCACGCGGCCGCGGGAGGATGCGGGGTGGTCCAGGGAGGCGTCGGCAAGCGCCCGGCGCGGCAGGGGCCCGGACACGTAGGAAGCTTGGAAGCGGGTCAAGGCCTCGGCATCGGATTTGAGGTAGCCCGCGCCGGGCTGGCCAGGCAGGTGGTAGGCATCGGTCACGCCCAATACCTGGCGGGATTCCGCTGAGGAGAAGGTTTTCAGGCCGATTCGGTAGGACAAGTGGGAATCTAGCCCCCGCAAGCGGCCTTCTTCGAGCCTTTGGGAGGCCAAAAGCAGGTGCACGTGGAGACTGCGCCCCAAGCGGCCGACGGCGACGAAGAGTTCCGCGAAATCCGGGTGCTGGCCCAAAAGCTCCGAGAACTCATCGACCACAATGACCAAGGCCGGAAGCGGCCCGTGCTCACTCACGGCGGTGGCAGAAGCGTTGTACTCGCCGACATTGGCAAAGTTTCCGGCCGTACGCAGCAGCTCTTGGCGTCGGTTCATCTCGCCGGAGATGGCATCATACATGCGCTCTACCAGCGTAGATTCCTCTTCCAGGTTGGTAATCACTGCAGAGGTATGCGGCAGACGGTCGCATCCTAAGAATGTCGCGCCGCCCTTGAAATCCACCAACACGAGGTTAAGCTCGTCCGGACTATGGGTAGCCGCCAGCGCAGTGACAAGGGTGCGCAGCAGCTCCGACTTGCCGCTACCGGTCGCACCGATGCACAGGCCGTGCGGGCCCATACCGCCGTGAGCAGATTCCTTGAGATCTACCGTGACGGGCTGGCCCACCGTATCGATGCCGATGGGCACCATGAGACGCGCCGAGCCTTCCCGGCCATGCCACATGCCACTGGCCGCTAGCTCTTCCACATCGCGATAGCCCAGAAGGCCCATAAAGTCACTGCCGCGCCGGCCAGAAGTGCTATCGGGGCGGCGGTAGGAGGCCATACTGCGCGCAAGCAATGTCGCGCCGGCCGCACTCATTCCATCGGGAGACCCCAGGTCTTCCACCCCTGCCGCGGTGACCACCTGCAGCTGCTCCCCTGCCACGAGGCTTAGTCCTTCGTGCTCGGCGCGTACCCCCAGCGCCGAAGACGGCGCCCCACCAACCTCAATGATGGTGGTATAGGAATCATCGTGGAAGAAGTCTTCGGTTCCCGTGGTCAGCACGCCATCGACGATGAGGATGCGAAAGCGGGCCTTTTCCGGTGTGCGCGCATGGGGCAGCCACTTCAGCCACTCCCACTGGCCGCCGATGGCCTCGATACCGCAGGTTTCCGGGCCATGCGCCAACGCTATCTGCATCACCATTGCGCGCACCAAATCGCGGGAGGGATCTGCGGGCTCTTCGCCCCGAGTCGACGCCATACCGGACACGGACAAGAAGCGAAAGGCCTGCAGTTGGATAACCACCGGCATATCGGGCACAGTGCCCACCGCCTTAATTGTCTGGCGCATGCTTACCGCACACACCGGGTCCAGGTCTTCAGTGGCGCCGGAATCCGGCACGTTGATGGGGGTGCACAACGTCGTTGGTCCAGTTCCCACGCGTACCTCGAGGGCGTCCGAGTCATCCGGGCCACGCTCCCACATGCGGCGCGAGCCGACTAGAGTGCTAAGTTCCACCGGTGCCGGGTGGCGATAGCTTTCATGTGCACGCTGCGCCGAGGCATTGCGCAGCGCCTTTTCCCGCAAGGCTTTGATGTGGCGCAGGTAGGTGCGCCGGGTTTCATCCGGATCCTGCCCGCTGTTATTGGGCCCGAACATCATGGCCATGCTCGCCAGCATCATCAATGGAAACATCAAGGCCATCGGGCTAATCTGCCGGGATTCCCCAGCGCCTAACACCATGAGGGCGACCATTCCGAGCATCGCCGCAATCATCACCACCGGAAGCAACAGCCGCACCAGCGGCACCGGTTGCGGGCGCACCGCCTCCGGGACTTCCTCCGCCTCGATGCTGCCGGTGGGCAGTGGCGGCGCAGCATCCCGCAATGGCATGGTCAACGGCTCAATGACGCGGGTATCCCCGATCCCAAGCATGCCTAAATAACCTCCCCCGAGCCACGCGCCAAGCGCCCTTGGCCCCCTGCCAAGATTCCCCGCGCTGCGGTGGACACGTCGCCACTAGTAAGCCACAATATGTGACATTGGGCAAGGGGGACGCCCACAATCCATACATTTTTCGGGGGACATCATGACTACTGCAACGGCGCATCATCTGCGCCTTACCGTTCGCATTCATGCCGGCGCCTTCCACAAGGAGGCGGACGTGGCGCTACCGCTAAGCTCCAGCGTGGGAGAGCTTTTGGCGGAGATCACTGACTTGGTGGATGCGCCCACCATTTCTGAACCCTGGCGCGCCAGTACAGCCTCCGGCCGCGCCATCGATCTCACCGCCCCTCTGGCTGCCACTGCGCTCACGGAAGGCTCAATTCTTGTTATTAGTCCGCGCGAGCGCCGGCCTGCACCGGTGATTCGGGATGCGGCGGAATCGCTTGCCGCCGCGGCTGAGGAGGATACTACCGCCGCCCTTCCCACCATCTGGGCATGGGCAGGGCTGCTTGCCGCCTTCGCCCTAGTGTGGGTTAGCACCCTTCCCCTAGCGGCGTGGGCGGCGTTGAGCGCTGGAGCCCTGTTGCTCGCCTTGTGGACCCGTGCCCTATCACTGGTGCACCTTAGCCTGGTAGCCGGCATGGCGTGTGGCTGGGAGGTGATTTCGCCCTCGCTTGGCGAAGCCCCCTTTGCCGCACTCACCGCCTGCGTCGCCCTCCTCATCGTACTGCTTGCCTGCCACGTCACCGGGTTGAGCACGGTTCGCACTACCGCCGTGGCACTCACCGTCTCGGTACTGTTGTTGGTCGCGGCTTTGGGCTACCTGCTGCCCGGACCAGGGACGGGTCTCCAAGGCAGCCACGGTACGGCGGCAGCCGCCTGCGTGGTAATCGCCGGCATTATCCTGCTGGCCGCAGCTCCTGCGCTGACCGTTGCCACCGCTGGGCTCAAAGTCCCGCAGCTGCCCACGGCCGGACAAGACCTCGCGGTTTCGGATGCCGTCCAGCCGGATGTCGATATCCGTGCCCGGCGCGCCGGCAGCGCCTATGAGGGAATGTGCTGCGGACTGTCGCTCTGTCTCATTCCGGCCCTGATCGCCCTCTCGCTGACGGGCAGTGGTCCGGCCTTGGCACCGACGAGCGGCGCGCCTGATGCTCTCGCCGAGTACGTTGCGGTGCTCTTTGGCGCTGAGCACACCGGCGTGGGTTTCGTCCAAGCACTCTGCGTGACCACCGCGGGTGCCGTCGTCATGCATGCTGCCCGGCACGGTCGTGCGTTGGCTAGCTGGGCCCTGATGCTGCTGGCGATGACCGCCTGTCTCGCTACGTGCTTATGCGCTACCCACGCGGTGGCGAATTCCGGCCTTGCCGATGCCTGGGCACCCATCCTTGTTGCCTGCCTGGTTCTCCTCGCCATGCTGAGCGCCCCGGTGTGGGCACCCAAGGTGGCTGGGCTCGAGCCCACCACCATCGCGTGGTTTGAGCGCATAGAATCCCTGGCCATTGCCGCTAGTTTGCCACTGGCCGCGCACCTAGCCGGTGTCTTCGTGCTCATTAGGGGGCTTGGATAATGCGCGTGCTACCTACCGCTTTAGTAGTTGCATTCGCTGCGGGACTGACTGCTGCTCCCTACGCGGCCGCGCGCGAACCGGACCGCGAATGCGCCGCCGCGCATTCCTCACCGCTTTCGCCCCAACCAAGCGAGGAGCAGCTAGACTACCGGGCCCGTCTACATTCCTTTGCTACCGGGGAAGGCATCAAAGTAGCCGTTATCGATACTGGCGTGGCCCGTCACGATCAACTGCGACATCTCAGCAGTGGCGCGGACCTTGTCGCGCCAGAGGCCCCAGAGCCGCATCGCGATTGCGACCTGCACGGTACCGTCGTGGCCGGTGTCATTGCCGGACACGATATCGGTATCGCCCCGCGAGCAGAGATTTACGCTGTGCGCCAGACCAGCGCGCACTACCGCCAGGAAGCGGAAGACAGTACCACCGGCTCGCTGGACACCTTGGCCCGCGCCATTGATGACGCCGCCGCTGCCGGTGCCCGCGTCATCAACATCTCCGTTGTCTCCTGTGTCCCGCCGGATGTGGCCGCGCAGGTCGATACTTCCCGATTGGACCGTGCTTTGGCACATGCGGAAGACTCCGGCGCTGTGGTGATCGCGGCCTCCGGCAATGCGTCCTCTGGCAGCTGTGAGATGGGTGACCGCGTCTTTCCGGCGGATTCGCCCACGGTGCTCTCAGTAAGCGCCCAAGCGGATTCGCACGAACTCGCTGACTACTCGCTGAATTCGGCCAACGGACCCCAGCTTGCTGCGCAAGGTTTCATTCCGCTTGCGCTCAACCCCGCGGGTGGATGGGCCGATGGTAAGGAAGGCACGGACGGAACGGCGCAGTTCCATGGCACCTCCTTTGCCGCGCCGGTGGTCAGCGGCACCGCTGCCCTCTTGGCGCAGCGCTTTCCCGATGATAACCCGGCCGCCCTCCGCAAACGCTTGGAGGACGCCGCGGAACCAGGCCACGGCTTCATCGACCCGCTCACCGTGCTCACCCACGTGGAAGCAGGCGCGGACGTCGATACCCGAGCTATGACCATCCGCCCCACCGACAACGACCACTCGCGCGCGCCGACCCGCAGTGCCTGGGCGCTAGGTGGATTAACGCTGGCGCTTGCTACCTGGGCGGCGTGGCGCGGGCTACGGCCTAAGAGCTAACCTGCAGCGCCTGCTCACGGCTCAGCGCCGAGCCTTCCGGCAACAAGCGCAGGATCTCCCACGGCACCTGCGCGCCCACGCCGGTGCCAAGGGCTTCCAAAGTCTCTTTGTCCTTGACCTCGTGCCGCTGCCCCGTGGGTGAGACCACGTGAAAGCCATGGCCGCTGTCTACGCCTACGCCTCCGGCGTCGAGCCCACCAAAGCGATGGGCCACCGACTCACCTGCCAAGGCGATGGTGCCTGCTTGGGCAGGTACCACTACCCCGCCGCCCTCGTTAGCAGCGCACATCCAGCCATCGTCCGGGCTTAAGAAGCGGAAGGACGTGGAGGGAAGGTTGAGGTTTAAGGGGGCGTCGGCAAGCGCGGCAACCTCCTGCGGCGTGGCTGTCGTCTCCTTGGCACCCACGCCTGTGAGTATCTCCGCCTGGGTGGGGGTGAGCTCCGCTACGCCCTCGGCCGTACGCGCCCACAGGCTCTGCCCAGTATCAACAACCTCGGGCGGATCGGCCGGAAAGTTCAGCGGTGGCAGCTCCGCAAAGGCATTGAGCAGCTCAGGCGGCACGGGCCAGGTGTGGGTGTCATCGTCCACGCCCAGCGCCCGGCGCACGACGCGCCCTTCGGTGCTGGAGGAATCTGGCAACGCCACGCGGCCTTCCTCTGTGATAAGCCACTGCGTGCCCTCGGATTCCACCAGTGCGGCGCGCTCCTCACCGAGGCTTTTCTGCTCGGGCTCAGCAAGGACAATAATCTCCTGCGACGCTACTTGGTGGCCGCCAATGCTGGTTGGGTTTTCTGTAGTCGGCGCCTCATCCTTGCCGGCTAAACACGCTGCCCAACGCTGCTGGGGAGTCTCGCCTGCTGCCGCGAGGTAACCAGGAGCATCCGAGATACCCACCGGTGAGCCCAATAAAGCTTCTTGCAGGTGCTCATCCCCAATGGTCTGCGCCTCGGCCGCCTGCCCGGCGATAATGCGCGCCGACGCCAGGTTGAATACCGGGTGGTAGGTGTCGTTGACATCCACAAAGAGCTGGCCCTGCTCCGAGCGCACAATCGGCGCATCACCCGGCTGCGGGCTCGGCTGCAGCCATGCCAACATACCGGACCCCACCGCAAGGAAGGCGACGCCGACCCCGCCGAAAAGGAGCGCTTTGCGGCGCCTAGCCAATGGATCGTGAATCATGCGGATATCGCCTAATACGAGCCCATGCTCGACGCGGCGACGTAAGAATTTATGGCCCGATACCTGGGCCTTGGTAGTAGGCAGCGGACGTGCCATGATTTTCCCCCGAAAAGTCTGTGTACACCCAGCACACAGGCTATCCCAGGTAAGCACTGGCTGCCACTTTGGCGTTAGTCGGCGCTGCGCCTTTCGCGGGTGACCTCGGCGCGCGCCGCCAGTAGATCCGCGGCCGGGTAATCAACGGCGACGAGCGAGAGCCCCTTTGCCGGGGCCACGGGGATGCTGGAAGAGCGCTTCGTCTCCTGCAGCAGTGCCGCGGCGAAGTCGGCATCGCGGCGCCCCTCCCCCACGCGCAGGCAACAGCCCACCAGCGAGCGCACCATCGACCAGCAGAACGCATCGGCACTCACGCGGGCCTCAAAAAGCTCCGGCTCTTCGGGCGAAGAAACGTCGCGCCAAGAAAATTCCTGCAATTCACGGATGGTCGTGGCGTTCGGCTTGGCCTTACAAAAGGCCGCAAAATCGTGCAGGCCCACCAGGGCGGTGGCGGCGTCCTGCATGGCATCGATATCCACCGGCTTAATCCATTCGGCCGTATCCCGCGCACGCGTCGGCAGCGCGCCGCGCGGATTGGTGGTAATCCGATAGACGTAGTGGCGCCGCAGCGCCGAGAACCGCGCATCAAAGCCCGCGGGTGCGAACTCGCACCCGTGTACCCGAACGTCTTCTGGCAGAAGCTTTGCTAGCCGACGCACCAGCTTCCCCGGCTCCCCCGCCACCGAGCGCTGCGCCAGCATCTCAGTGGGAACGTCCACGTGCGCCACCTGGCCACGGGCATGGACGCCGGCATCTGTGCGGCCAGCGACCGTGAGCGGCACCTCCGTGCGCGCAATCATCGCCAGCTTCTCTTCCAATACGCCTTGCACCGTGCGCAGACCGCCCTTCTGCTTGGCCCAGCCATGAAAGTCCGTGCCGTCATAAGCCAAGTCCAAGCGCAGGCGAACGAACCCGTCCGCCGGCCCTTCGGGGGAAGTCGATGCTGCATCTGTCATAGTGGGCTTCATGCTACCGGAGCATCTTCTCCCCACCGGCGCTGGGTCGGCCGTGCAACGCCCCCTTGCTGGGATGCGGACATGAAAAAGCCGCCGCCCTCCCACAGATGGGGAAAGGCGGCGGCGAAGCGCTAGGGCCGAAGGGAAATTACTTCTCCTCGGACTCCTCAGCTGCGGTCTCCTCGGCAGGTGCCTCGGTCTCAGCAGCCTCGTCTGCCTTAGCTTCCTCGGCCTCAGCGGCCTTGGATGCAGCAGCGCGGGTAGCGCGGTTAGCCTCGGAGGTCACGGTCTCCTCGAGAACGAGGGAGATCTGGGACATCGGGGCGTTGTCACCGGCGCGGTTGTCCAGCTTGATGGTGCGGGTGTAGCCACCCTCACGGTTCTCAAACTTCGGGGCAACCTCGTCGAACAGATAAGAAACGACATCCTTGCGCGGGATGAGCTTCAGAACTGCGCGGCGGTCAGCAACGGTGCCGGACTTAGCCTTGGTGATGATCTTTTCGATGTACGGGCGAAGGACCTTCGCCTTGGCATCGGTGGTCTTGATAGCGCCGTGCTCGATCAGGCTGGCTGCCAAGTTGCTCAGCATGTGAGCCTGCTGCTTGGCGGAGCCGCCGAGACGGGCACCCTTCTTAGGGGTTGGCATTGTGTACTCCTCGTATGCGGTAAAAGTTGAGCGCGCGGCAATTAGGTCATTGCCGCAAGTCAGCGGGGTTCTTTACTCGGAATCCTCAGCAGCCGGATCCTTGAAATCACCGGTTTCTGCGTCGTAGCCCTCGAGCTGGGTCGGGTCGAAGTCCTCAGGGGTGTCCTTGAGAGCCAGGCCCAAGTTAGCCAGCTTGATCTTTACCTCATTGATCGACTTCTGGCCGAAGTTGCGGATATCCAGCAGGTCGGACTCGGTGCATTCAGCGAGCTCGCCCACGGTGTGGATCTCCTGACGCTTCAGGCAGTTATAAGAGCGGACGGAGAAGTTCAGGTCCTCGATCGGCATGCCATAAGCAGCGATGTACTCGGTCTCCTGCGGGGAGGGTCCGATCTCGATGCCTTCGGCAGCGTTGTTCAGCTCGCGGGCCAGGCCGAAAAGCTCGACCAGGGTGCCGCCGGCGGAAGCCAGGGCATCGCGTGCAGAAATCGAGTTCTTGGTTTCGACGTCGATGGTCAGCTTGTCAAAGTCGGTGCGCTGCTCAACACGAGTTGCCTCGACCTTGTAGGAGACCTTGAGGACCGGGGAGTAAATCTGGTCGACCGGGATGCGGCCGATCTCACCGGAGGTAGGAGCGGCTGGGACATAGCCACGGCCGCGCTCGACGACGAGCTCAATGTCCAGCTTGGCGGTGTCATTCAGGGAAGCGATGTGCAGATCCGGGTTGTGGATCTCCACGCCAGCCGGCGGCTGAATATCGCCCGCGGTGACATCGCCCGGGCCTTCCTTGCTCAGGTACATAACAACCGGCTCATCGGAGTCGGAAGAAAGCACCATGCTCTTGATGTTCAAGATGATCTCGGAAACGTCTTCCTTCACACCGTTGATGGTGGTGAACTCGTGGAGAACACCATCGATCTTGATGGAGGTTACCGCTGCACCCGGAATGGAGGACAGCAGGGTACGACGCAGCGAGTTACCGAGGGTGTAGCCAAAGCCCGGCTCGAGCGGTTCGATGACGAACTTGGAACGAGACGAGTCGATGAATTCCTCGGTGAGCTGAGGACGCTGGGAAATGAGCATTGAAATTCTCCTTTTCGGCGACCGCTATTTGACGCCGGTAGAGGGGTAAAAATCTTCGGGATTGAAGATTCCTGGTTATCCGCCAGGCCATTACAGGCCGTGCGGTATAACAGTTTACTTCGAGTAAAGCTCGACGATGAGCTGCTCCTGCAGCGGAATGTCGATCTGAGCGCGCTCGGGCAGCTGGTGCACGAGGATGCGCAGGGTATCAGGAACAACCTGCAGCCATGCCGGTACGTTGGCATCGATGAGGGCGTCCTGAGCATCTTCGAACCATTCCATCTTCTTGGAGCGGTCACGGACATCGATGATGTCGTACTGGGTGACCTTGTAGGAAGGAACGTTGATGTTCTTGCCGTTCACGGTGAAGTGACCGTGGGAGACAAGCTGGCGAGCCTGGCGGCGGGTGCGTGCCAGACCTGCACGGTAAACTACGTTGTCCAGGCGGGACTCGAGCAGGATAACCAGGTTATCGCCGGTCTTGCCCGGGAGGCGGTTTGCCTCTGCGTAGTAACGACGGAACTGACGCTCCAGCACACCGTAGGTGTACTTTGCCTTCTGCTTCTCCTGGAGCTGCAGCAGGTACTCAGATTCCTTGATGCGGTTGCGGCCAGCCTGTCCCGGTGGGTACGGGCGGCGCTCGAATGCCATATCGCCGCCGACCAAGTCGACGCGAAGACGGCGGGATACGCGGGTAGCGGGGCCAGTGTAACGAGCCATTTTCTTACCTCTTCCTTTCCCTTAAACCTTGCGACGCTTGGTCGGACGGCAGCCGTTGTGCGGCTGTGGGGTTGCATCCGTGATCGAGGAAACCTCGAGGCCTGCAGCCTGCAGGGAGCGGATGGCGGTCTCGCGGCCGGAGCCCGGACCTTTGACGAATACGTCAACCTTCTTCATGCCATGATCCATTGCCTTGCGTGCAGCATTCTCGGCTGCCATCTGAGCGGCGAACGGAGTGGACTTACGGGAACCCTTGAAGCCAACGTGGCCGGAGGATGCCCAAGAGATAACAGCACCGGTCTGATCGGTGATCGAGACGATGGTGTTATTGAAGGTGGACTTGATGTATGCGTGGCCGAGGGCCACATTCTTCTTTACGACGCGACGGCCGGAACGGCGCGCGCCGGAACGAGTCTTTGGAGGCATGAACTACTTCTTCTTTCCTGCGATCGTCTTCTTCGGACCCTTACGAGTGCGCGCATTGGTCTTGGTGCGCTGGCCACGTACAGGCAGGCCACGGCGGTGGCGCAGACCCTTGTAGCTTCCGATTTCAATCTTGCGGCGGATATCAGCCTGAACCTGACGGCGGAGGTCACCCTCAACCTTCCAGGTAGCCTCAATTGCGTCACGGAGCGCCGACAGCTGGTCATCATCCAGGTTGTCAGTGCGCAGGTCAGGAGAAATGCCAGTCTTTTCTAGCAGTTCCTTGGCACGGGTTGGACCGATGCCGTAGATGTAGGTGAGAGCGACCTCCATGCGCTTATTGCGGGGGAGGTCAACACCAGCTAGACGTGCCATATGGCGTGTCCTTTCGGGTTGTTACGGCGGTTTTCTCCCCATCCGTCCCGCTCCATGCAACGCTTCGCCCGGACCGTGCCGGGAATCCTTGGGTTGCTTACCAGTGCGGGCTCAGGCCACCGTAGCCTGAGGTGGACAGAGTGAACCTGTGGGTTCACCCTTGGGTGAGGAGGCTTACTGTCTTTACTTGTAGCGGTAGACGATGCGTCCGCGGGTCAGGTCATAAGGAGACAGCTCTACCACCACGCGATCCTCTGGGAGGATGCGAATGTAGTGCTGACGCATCTTGCCAGAAATGTGTGCAAGAACCTTGTGTCCATTGTCGAGCTCGACACGGAACATTGCGTTGGGCAAAGGCTCGATAATTCGGCCTTCTACCTCGATTGCGCCTTCCTTAGCCATAACCTCTACTTTTCTGGCGACGGCCAAGTGTGCCGTCACCTGCATGTTTGTTGTCTACTGCGGTGGCGTATCCGCGCCAGCCTCGCTGACGCTATACACCGACTTAACAGCATACGCTGCAGCGACACGTTTTCCAAACCGCTGCACTTTCCGACGCCCCGTTAGCTCGCCCGCCCCTCCCCCTAAGCCAGCAAAATCCCCCGAACCGATTCTCCTCTTCGGAAGAATAGTTCGGGGGATGAGGCTTTCGCTTAAGCGCGGGCCTTAGTAGATAAAGACCTTATCGCCAACCTGTACATTATCCCAGTAGCGCTTTGCAGCGTCTGGCGGCAGGTGAACGCAACCATTGGAATCAACGGCCGGGTCATCCAGGTGGAAGGCGTGACCGTTATTGGTGAAGTAGATGGAGTATGGCATCGGCGCGTTATTGAACTCGCGGGAGATGTCATGCTCTACCTTGCGGCCAACGTAGAACGTGCCGCGCGGGGTCTCCTGTCCACGCATGCCAGCAGACATGGCCGGGGACACGTAGGACACCTTGCCGCCGTCCTGCAACCAGGTGCGGCGACCGTCGAGATCAACGCATACCTTGGCATCGGCCGGGCACGGGCCACGGTCGAACTGGTTGGCGCGGCGCTGTGCTTCCGCCTTGCGTGCGGCAGCCTCAGAACGAGCCTTCTCAGCAGCGACGCGCTCAGCGTTGGCGCGAGCGGCGGCCTCGCGGGCCTTGCGTGCTTCCTCATTCTTCTGTGCAATCAAGCCTGGGAAGAGGAATTCTACGGCGCCGTCCACAGCGGTCTGGACGCTAGGTGCCAGTTCCGGGGAGAACTTCTCTGCCTGGTCCAGGATCTGGTTGCGGGTATTCCAGGCCTGCTCGCGGCTCTGGCCATGGAAGTTATCCAGCTGCTTCTTTGCCTCAGCGGTGAGCTGGTCCAGGCCGGACTGGGAAGAGAGCTGAGCGAGGTCGGAGTTTGCCTTGGAGCTGAGCTGATCCAGGTTCGGGATCTCCTGGGCGGTAGCGGCAGGAGCCGCAACGGTGGTGCTCAAGGCCATCACGCCAGCGACTGCGGGCGCTGCAACCGTGGCACGGATCTTGCGGAAGCTAAATTTAGACATGGCTGTGAGTATAAACCTTTCAGGGGCAAATGCCTAGTGCAACAGGCAATATCGGGGAATAAATGTCAGTAGCGGCGGGTAAGAATACGGGGACCATCGGCGGTCGCGGCCACCGTATGCTCCCAGTGAGCGGCAAAGGAGCCATCGAGGGTAACGACCGTCCAGTCATCCTCTAGCACGGCGGAATCCTCTGTGCCCAAAGTTAGCATGGGTTCAATAGCTAGGACGGAACCTTCTTGGATCAGCGGGCCACGGCCTGGGCGTCCCTCATTGGCCAGGTAAGGATCCTCGTGCATGGTGCGCCCGATGCCGTGACCGCCATAGCCATCCACGATGAAAAGATCCACGCCGAACTTCTGCTCGGCCCGGCGGGTGGCTTGCTCTAGGGCATGGGAGACGTCGGTAAGCAGATTGCCCGGAACCATAGCCTGCATGCCCTCCATGAGGACATACTCGGTGGCCCTATTGAGGGCTGCGACGTCTGCATCGAGCTCGCCCACTGCGAAGGACCAGGCACTATCGCCCACCCAGCCATCAAGCGTGGCACCGCAATCGATGGACACCAAGTCGCCTTCTGCGAGGACGGTTTCCTTATCCGGAATGCCGTGCACGATGACGTCATTAACGGAAGCACAGATGGAGCCCGGAAATCCTTCGTATCCCTTGAAGGTGGGATAGGCGCCGGCATCGCGAATGGTCTGCTCAGCCACCGCGTCCAACTCGAGGGTAGATACGCCAGACGCCGCAGCAGCGCGGACTTCCTGCAGTGCCTTGCCAACAATCTCGCCGGCGGCCTGCATGGCGTCTAGCTCGCCCGGGGTGCGGGCGGGGATGCGCTTACTGCGGCGTCGAAAAGCCATGCTTACTTACCCAGTGCTTCCATCGCACGGGCGTTGATTTCCTCCACGGCGCCTTCGGCCTTGATGGAGATGATGGCATCGCCGTAGTGCTCGATAAGCGGGAAGGTTTCCTCGCGGTAGACACCGAGGCGGGTGCGGATAGTCTCCTCATTATCGTCGGCGCGGCCACGGGCCATCATGCGCTCAACAACAACATCCTCAGAGACCTCGAAGTTGAGAACTCCGTCGAGCTTCTCGCCCTTCTTAGCCAGCAGCTCCTCCAGGATATCTGCCTGCTCGGTGGTACGTGGGAAGCCGTCCAGCAGGAAGCCATTCTTGGCGTCATCCTGATTAAGGCGGTCCTCGACCATACGGGCGGTGACGTCGGTAGGTACCAGCTTGCCTGCATCGATGTAGGACTTTGCCTCTACACCCAGCGGAGTGCCTTCGCCAATGTTGGCGCGGAACAGGTCGCCGGTGGAGATGTGCGGAACGTTCAGCTTCTCGCTGAGGATAGCTGCCTGGGTGCCCTTGCCGGCACCGGGAGGTCCTAGAAGTACAAGACGCATTACTTAAGTAGTCCTTCGTAGTTGGATTGCAGTAGCTGGGACTCGATCTGCTTGACCGTGGTCAAGGCGACGGAGACCATAATCAGGATGGCCGTACCACCAAAGGCGGAGGTGCCGCTGGCGGAGGAGCTGCCTACGCCGAGGTCCAAGAGGATATTCGGCAGGATGGCAATAACTGCCAGGTACAGGGCGCCCACGCACAGCAGACGGTTCATCACATAACCAAGGTACTCCGCAGTCGGACGGCCCGGGCGAATACCCGGAATAAAGCCGCCGTACTTCTTCATATTATCCGCCTGCTCTGCCGGATCGTACTGAACCGAGACATAGAAGTAGGCGAAAAAGATGGTCAGGACGAAGTACAGCACGATGTACTGCCAGGAGGAAGGTGCCTGCAGGTGCGCGATGACATTGCGCTGCCACCAGTTATCCGGGGTGCCGGCGGAGCCAGAGTTCACAATCTGGGTAATGAGAACCGGCATGTAGATAAGGGAAGAAGCGAAGATGACCGGGATAACACCGGCCTGGTTGACCTTCAGCGGCAAGTAGGTAGAGGAACCACCGTACTGGCGGCGGCCGACCATGCGCTTTGCGTACTGCACCGGAATGCGGCGCTGGCCCTGCTCGATGAAGGTAATGCCAACAACCAGGATGACCAATCCGGCTACGACCATGGCGAAGACGAGGCCGCCATTGTTCTGCAGGATGCTTACACCATCGGTTGGCAGGCGGGTTGCGATACCAGCGAAGATGAGCAGGGACATGCCGTTACCGATGCCCTTTTCGGTGATGAGCTCACCCATCCACATCACCAGCACTGCGCCGGAGGTCATGGTGATGACCAAGACAATGAGGGTGAAGAAGTTACGGTCTGCCGCTAGGACCTGTACGCCCTGGCCCAGCAGCTGCTCGCGGTCTGCCAGCGCGACGATGCCGGAGGATTGCAGCAACGCCAACGCGAGGGTCAGGTAGCGGGTGTACTGGGTCATCTTGGCCTGACCGGATTGGCCCTCCTTCTTCAATTCCTCAAAGCGAGGAATGACCACGGTCAGCAGCTGCACAATAATCGACGCCGTAATGTACGGCATGATGCCGATGGCGAAGATCGACAGCTGCAACAGCGCACCACCCGAGAAGAGGTTGATGACGGAGTAAAGGTCTCCGGACTGCTCGGTCAACTGGCGCAAACGGCCAGCAATAGACGCATAGTCAACACCCGGGGACGGGATCTGTGCACCGACGCGGTACGCGATGATCATCACGATGGTGAAGATGATCTTCTTACGTAGGTCGGCATCCTTAAAAGCCTGGACAATGGCGGACACTACAAAATCCTCCTGGCCTACCGCTGCCGAACGCGAAATCTAGGGAGGGTTTCGCGTTCATACACGGAGGTGGAAACTCATCTGCCCCTAGGAAACCGCACCCCCTGAGCCGGAAAGCTTAGGGGAAATTCAGGTTTCCTTCAGGGACGGTTGAACACTTATGACCCCATTACCCTACCAGCCTTGCTCCGCATAGCCACATTAAGACCCAATAGTGTGACCATGATTGCTTGTCCTTTCGCGCGTTTTGTATCCGGGGTTTACCATGAGGGGGTATTGCGCACACGCAATTCTCCTGAAATTTCTCCGACCTCACAGCCCTTCGCGCTCCGAGGCCGTTATTGGTGTGAACCTAATGTTTCGAAAGAAGTACTTATGAGCAAGAAATTCACGCCGATGACCGTTGCTGAGATCATCGACGTATTTGTCCCTAGCCCCAACCCCTTCCGCTGGGAAGCCTTTGACGGGTCCGCGACCGGACCGGAAGACGCCCAGTACAAGGTGACTATTAATAGCCTCGAAGGCCTCTCCTTTATCGCTACCCACCCTGGCGACGTGGGATTTGCACGTGCATATGTCACGGACGGTATCACGGTGCATGGCGATCACCCGGCTCACCCCTATGGCATTTTTGACGCGCTGCATGCCATGTATGACAAATTCCGGAAGCCGGATGCCAAGACCCTGGCCCGCGTTGTTCGTTCCCTAGCGTCCATGGGCGCCTTTCAGATCCAGCCGGTTCCTGAGGTGGAGCGCGCTTCCTGGTTGCGCCGCAAGCTACACGACGGCCTTTCCAAGCACTCGAAGCAGCGCGATGCCGATGTCATTTCTGATCATTATGACGTTGGCAATGATTTCTACGAGCTCTTCTTGGGCGATTCGATGACCTACACCTGCGCCTACTACCCTTCCCCGGATGCCACCCTGGAGGAAGCGCAGGAGAATAAGTACCGCCTCATCTTTGACAAGCTGCGCCTCAAGGAAGGCGACCGCCACTTGGATGTGGGCTGCGGCTGGGGCGGCATGGTGCGCTACGCGGCGCGCCGCGGCGTGAAGTCCATCGGCGTCACCCTATCCAAGGAACAGGCCGAGTGGGGCCAGCGCAAGATTGAGGAGGAAGGCCTCCAAGACTTGGCGGAAGTCCGCTTCATGGACTACCGCGATATCACCGAAGAGGGCTTCGATGCCATCTCCGCTATCGGCATTATCGAGCACATTGGCGTGAAGAACTACAACGACTTCTTCAAGTTCCTGCACGGCAAGTTGAAGGTCGGTGGCCTGATGCTCAACCACAACATCACCTACCCGGATAATCACAAGACCCCTAAGGGCGGCTTCATTGACCGCTATATCTTCCCGGACGGCGAGCTCACCGGCTCCGGCAATGTCACCAAGGCGATGCAAGACAATGGCTTCGAAGTCATCCACACCGAGTCCCTTCGCTTTGACTACATGCGCACGCTGCATGACTGGTGCGAGAATCTGAAGGAGAATTGGGACGAGGCCTGCGCAACCGTAGGACTGCCCACCGCTCGCCTCTATGGCATTTATATGGCCGGATCCGAGTGGGGCTTTGAGCGCAATATCATCAACCTGTATCACTTCCTCGGCGTCAAGCTGGGCGAAGCCGGCTCCCGCGCCGGCGTGCCCGAGCGCCGCTGGTGGGAAGATAGCCGCTTTTAAGGAGGGGTGCCATGACTCTCATTGATAACCTGCGCGAACGGCTCGCCGCCGCCCAGCCGCGGCCGGTGGATGCCATGCCCATTGAGCCGGTGGGGTGGCAGGCGCACCAGGAGGGCGTCGATAAGCTGCTGGCGAGCTTCCGTGCCGTCCCGGCCGGAAAGCGCGTGCGCCTAGCCAAGAAGACCTCCAACCTCTTCCGCAGTCGCAGCGAGGAGCAGGAGGGCCTCGATGTATCCGGCCTGAGCGGCGTCATTGAGGTCGACCCAGTTGCCCGCACGGCCGATGTGCAGGGTATGTGCACCTATGAGGACCTCGTGGATGCCACCCTGCCCCATGGCCTCATGCCCTTCGTCGTGCCACAGCTTAAGACCATTACTTTGGGCGGTGCGGTTACTGGCATGGGCGTGGAATCCACCAGCTTCCGCAATGGTCTCCCACACGAATCCGTGCTGGAGATGGATGTCCTCACCGGCACCGGCGAGATTCTCACCTGCTCCCGCGAAGACAACGTTGATCTCTTCCGCCTCTTCCCCAACTCCTATGGCTCGCTGGGCTACGCGGTGCGCCTCAAGATTGAGCTGGAACCCGTGCCCGCCTATGTAGAGCTGCGCGAAGAGCGTTTCCACACCGTGGAGGAGGCGAGCCGCGCGCTTGCCGACGTCGCCTCTTCCCACACCCACCGCGGCGAACCCGTCCACGGCCTCGACGGAGTGGTCTTCTCCGAGGACGAGGCCTACCTTGTCTTTGCCCGCTTCACTGACGAGGAGGGACCGACCTCCGATTACACGCGGGACAAGATTTACTACCGCAGCCTCCAGCACGCCTCTGGCATCCGCCGCGATCGCCTCACCATCCGCGATTACATCTGGCGCTGGGATACCGACTGGTTCTGGTGCTCGCGTGCTTTTGGTGCGCAGAACCCGAAGGTGCGCAAGGTGTGGCCGCGCGAGCTTCGCCGCAGCTCCTTCTATTGGAAGCTGGTCCGACTCGACCGCAAATACGAGCTGGAATATAACTTCATCAAAAAGCCCCACGGCAAGCCGCGCGCCGAGCGCGTGGTGCAGGATATTGAGGTCACCCCAGAAAACCTGCCGGAATTCCTCCATTGGTTCTTTAATGCCTCCGATATTCAACCGGTGTGGCTGTGCCCTATCCGACTGCGAGATGGCGTAAACGAACTTGTTGGCACTGGCGACCTTGCCTCTGACTCCGCTGACCCATGGCCGCTGTATCCGCTTCGCCCCGGACAAACCTGGGTCAACGTTGGCTTTTGGTCCGGCGTGGAAGGGGATCATGTGGATCCCTCCGCTCCGAATAATGGCGCATTCAACCGCGTTATCGAAGCCAAGGTCAACGAGCTGGGCGGGCACAAATCCCTCTACTCAGAGGCCTTCTATTCCCGGGAGAAGTTCGAAGAGCTCTACGGCGGCAGTCTTCCTGCCTCCATTAAAGCGGTGACCGATCCGGATGACCGCTTCCCCGGCCTGTACGAGAAGACCGTAGACGAGGCCTAGGCCTTCCCTTCCCCGCGCCTACTCTGGCGGGAAAAGCAAAAAGGGTGGAACGCCCTTCCCGAGCGTTCCACCCTCCTTTTTCGTCCCTAAGTCTCGGGACATTCGCGCTTTAATAGGCAGCGGTGATGTTGTCGTAGCCGTTGATCTTCAGGGCGCCCATAACGCGCTGCACAGCTGCCTCATCCTTCTCCGGGTTGTAGGTCTCCGGGAAGGTCAGGTGAGCAGAGTGGTCATCCTTAAACTCGATGTTCATGAACTCGTGGCCGACCTCCTGGGTAGCAAGCGCCAGCTCGCGCTGCACGGCCAGCTTACCGCTCTGCAGGTTGCCACCGTTGAACCCTGGATCGACCTCTTCGGCACCCTCTGCGTCACCGTTGATGACGTCTTCCTTGTCACCGGTGATACGGCCCTTCTCAGCGTGGGCGCCCGGCTGCTGGTCCTGCGCAGGCTGCTCACCAGCCTCGACCGGTGCGGTCTGGGCGTTCTCAGCAGGATCCGGCTGGGAGAGCTGTTCTTGGGCATCGACCGGACCGGTAGAGCCGGCAAATGGCATGATGGCAGCGACTGCGGTTGCGAGCAGGGAAGAAACAGACGACATAAGGGTCTCCTTAACGTTAGATGAGTTTCAACTAAGGATGACTGTAACACTCGTGAATATATATCGCTATACCACTAACCTTATTTATTTATAAAGGTTTGCTGTCAACAATGTTCACTGCCGAGTGCTGGCATTCGCCCCGCCCAACTATTCGCACCAACCCCGGTGCGTCCGGGCGGATTCTAGTGGTCGTGGAAACACTTCTTATGTTTCGGTTGAGTTTATCAGTGCGGCCATTTTCTCGGCTGG
>NZ_JASPGP010000001.1:0-346606 GCF_030229345.1 Corynebacterium tuberculostearicum
CAGGTACTCGAGTACGTTGATGGTCGCCAAGCAGTTCCAGTCCAGGTTATTTCCCAACAGCGTATCGATAGGCGTATTTCTTCGCGCTATCTATCGATAGAAGAGCGCGAGCTCATCTTTGATCTTGACCGGCAAGGCAAAGGTGTACGTGAGATAGCTCGGCGTCTTCAGCGCTCTGCTGGAACTATCAGCAAGGAACTTAAACGCAACCGGGATGAGTTTGGGGTATATCTTCCCACGTATGCGCACCGTAAATCGGTGTTGCGTAGGTTTAGACCGAAAAAGCGCAAGATTGATGCCAATCCACGCTTGCGTGAGGTGGTTTGGGAAATGGTGAAAGACAGGTACTCGCCAGAGCAGATTTCTGGGCGGTTGCGCAGTTGCTACCCCGGTGATGAGACTATGTACGTGTGTCCTGAAACGATTTATCAATCTCTGTATTTCCAGGCTAAAGGCGAGTTGAAAAAAGAAATCGCTGCTGCACTGCGTCGCGGTCACGCCCAACGTCGACCTCGTGGCACGCGCAGCGCCCGTAAGCGGTTTGTTGACCCTATAGTGATGATTTCCGACCGGCCAGCAGAAGTAGACGACCGAGCCGTACCAGGTCATTGGGAAGGCGACCTCATTTTAGGCGCGGGCAATAAGTCTGCAATTGGAACTCTCGTAGAACGAACCACGCGCTATGTCATCTTGCTGCATCTACCTAATGGGCATAATGCTACCGAAGTAAATGCAGCACTTACTAAAGCGATCACTGGCTTGCCAGATCATCTCAAAGGCTCACTTACCTGGGATCAGGGAAGTGAAATGGCCTGTCATAAGGCCTTTTCTGTAGCGACAAACTGTCCCGTGTTCTTTTGCGATCCTGGCGCGCCGTGGCAGCGGGGCACCAATGAAAACACCAACGGACTACTTAGGCAGTACTTCCCTAAAGGAACAGACCTAAGCGTCCATAGTGCAGCGGACCTAGAATTCGTCGCCATGCAACTCAACCGCCGCCCCCGCAAAACCCTGGGCTTTCAAACACCAGCCGAGAAAATGGCAGCACTGATAAACTCAACCGAAACATAGGAAGTGTTTCCACGACCACTAGAATCCGCCGCATAGGCAAAAACGAAGAAACCCCCTCCCACCAGCGTATTTGCTGATAGAAGGGGGTAAATTATTTGCTCCTCCAACTGGGCTCGAACCAGTGACCCTTCGATTAACAGTCGAATGCTCTGCCAACTGAGCTATGGAGGAATACATGCTGTACGTCGAACTCTGTGTTCTCTGTGCAACGAGGAATAACTATATAGGGTTCATGCGATTTCAACAAATTGCCAGCACACGGCGGTAAAATGACTGAATTCGTTGTCCTTATGTAGCGGGAACGCGTCAGGAATGGGTCAGGACTCCACTCACGGGGGTTCCTGTGCAAAAATGGTGGGTAAGAAGACTAGTTCTATGGGAACCAGTAAGCTGGAAATAGTGGCTCAGTACGCTATTGAGGCTTGAGAGCGACGGATTTAGTACTAACGAAAGAGAGAAAATTGCGGATCCTCATCATTTCGCAGTATTGGTCGCCAGAAAGTAACGTGCCGCAGCGTCGCTGGGAATGGATCGCTAGCATTCTAAAGTCTCAAGGCCACGAGATTAGAGTCATTGCTCCTCCGCCGGCTTCTGTTCGACGGGCCTCTATTAAGCACTGGTGGAGCGCATCTCTTTTCCGTCCTCGAACAGAAGAAGAAAAGAATGACGCCGTAGATTTAGTCATCCGGAGTGGGTTTATCCCGTGCGGTGGCTCATTGATACAGCGTGCAATCGGTCAAGCAGGCATCGCTCTGGGGTCTCTCTATGCAGTACTAGTAGAGTTTGGCTTTCGGAAATCTTGGAAGCCTGAATTGGTTATAGGTACAGTGCCGGCTTTGCCAACCGCCGTGGTCGCCTTTGTAGCAGCGAAAATCTCAAGGGCGAAATTGGCTATCGACTTAAGAGACGCCTGGCCCGACCTCTTAGCCTATTCGAGTGAGTGGAATAAGGGGATCAAGAGTGCTTCGCTAAAGCATAAAATCTTGAGCAGAGGGCCGATTCAGTTCGTTAGTTTTGTGGTTGCTAGGACTCTCTACTACGTCTTGGGGAAAGCCCAAGGTGTCATTTTTACGGCAGAAGATTTGAAATTAGATTTTCAGAACCGACCTCAGCTGCGGAAGAACTCAAAACTTCTGAACAATATGGTTACTATCCGGAATGTTTTTCCCCGAGAGGGATTGGGGCAGAAGAAGGCTCCAGGCTCAGGGGAAGGACCTCTAAAGGTGCTGTATGCCGGCACTATAGGTCGCGCCCAACGACTTCAAAACGTGATTGATGCAGCGGTGATCGCGGCGGAGCGTGGAGTGCCGATTGAGCTAAAGTTCGTGGGCGCAGGAGATGCTCGCTTGTCAGTAAAAGATTATGCAAAGCAAAGAAAAGTTCCCGCAACTTTCATTAAGCGGAAGTCAGCTGACTCCATCTCAGACTATTACGACTGGGCAGATACCGCGCTTGTCCATTTAACTGATTGGAAGCCATTAGAAAGAACTGTTCCCTCTAAACTGTTCGAGCTTATGGAGTACGGGGTGCCAATAACAGGTGTTGTAGCCGGGGAATCGGTCAGGTTGATCGAGTCCTTGGAAGCCGGTTATGCGGTTCCTCCCGAGTCGCCGGAAGCTCTAGCGAACCTGTGGTGTGCCTTAGCTCAGGGCGAATTGTCTCTCAAGGCTAGCGAAAGAGCTAAACATTGGGTTGAGAACGAACAGAACAACGTTGTGCCCAGCTTGATTGCTAAGTTCTTGAAGCAGATGGAGTCATAAGCATGCCGGCTGGAATTGGTCGCTCGGTCATCAAATTTTGGTCCATCAATGTTGTGGGACTTGTACAGGATCCTGTGCGATTTTCGAATCAAATGGTTGAATTCGTGCGCTTAAACTCAGAGTCCAAGGTAGCCCGAGCATGTGTGAAGGGGGCGCACTTTGTACTTTCGGCAATGAGGAGCCCCGGGTACGAGACCGCCGAGGCCGGGGAATTGAGTAGGGCGATAAAACAGCTGAAAAAGGCGCCATTCCTTAGGCCATTGACGTTTTCGTTTGAGAGATATCTCCGCGGGAAACTTTTGCAACTCCAGTCAGTTGAATGCTTTGAGGGAGCAGTTGAACGCAGCGGTAGCGCAGCCGCCCCGCGGGTACTGTTTCATTTCACGAATGCATTGCCCTATACCCAATCTGGATACACGCTTCGGTCTAAAGCACTATTCAAGAGTCTAAGGGCAAGGGGAGTAGAAGCGTTTGCTTGTACGCGCTACGGATATCCGGAGAATATCGGTAGATTCCATCATGGTCCATATTTTGTCAACGATGGTCTCGAATATTTCGTGTTGGGCTCCTTATTTGCTCCGTTTTCAATTACTCGCCAGGAGGATCTGGCCGTCCGCCAACTAGTAAGACTCGCGAAGGAAAAGCAAGTAAACATACTTCACACCACCACCCCATACACAAACGCGCGCGTGGTGGCTCGCGCAGCCGCTCTACTTGACGTCCCATGGATCTATGAGGTCCGAGGCGAGCCCGAGAGCACGTGGGCTTCGCAGTCTCCAGACCCAGAAAAACGCCGCAGCTCGGAGTTTTTTGAATTAGCGCGTCAGGCCGAAACAGCGGCGATGATGGCTGCAAATCAAGTAATAGCGTTAAGTGAGGTGTCGAAAGAGGACCTAACGCGTCGAGGCGTTCCAGAATCGAAAATCAAGGTCGTTCCGAACGCTCTGGAAGCTGATCAGCTTAAAACTCATACTGACAAAGCGCACGCCCGAAAACGATTGGGCCTAGGCGACGAGTTCTTAATCGGTGCAATTACCTCAGTCGTGGATTACGAAGGGCTAGACATTGCTATAGCTGCGATGAAGGAGATTCCAGACGCAACTCTCATTATCGTAGGAGATGGAGTGGCTCGACCAGGTCTTGAAGACCTAGCCGATGAGCTTGATTTGAATGATCGGGTTGTCTTTACTGGTAAGCAGCCGGCTACTGATATTCACCTTTGGTACGCTGCCTTGGATGTGTTCGTGGTACCGCGGCGAGACGTTGAAGTTTGTAGGAAAGTCACTCCGCTTAAGCCGCTACAGGCGATGGCCTGCGGAGTACCGGTAATCGGAACTGACCTACCAGCGTTAAAGGAAATCACCGGTGGATTAATGGTTGAAGTTGAACCGGATAACCCCTCCGCGCTGGCCAAATCAGTTGATTTAGTCCGGCAGGGGGAACTCATCGTGAATCCTCGGGAGCTTGAAGAATGGGCCAAGAAGCGATCATGGGAGCGGAATGCGCACATCTTGGAGGGTCTGTACTTAGAGCTACTGAGGGGAAGATGAATGGGTCAAAAACTTTGCGGCCTCAGAATCCAGTAGGATTTTGTGCGGCTTAAACGCCTTCCGTTGCCGCTTGATGATGCGGTCAGCTTCTTCAAGTTTTCCTGTACTAACTCTGTTTCCCCAGACACGGTAAGTTGTAGTTACGGTTTCCGC
The DNA here is from genome assembly GCF_030229345.1 of Corynebacterium tuberculostearicum. Classification (GTDB taxonomy): domain Bacteria; phylum Actinomycetota; class Actinomycetes; order Mycobacteriales; family Mycobacteriaceae; genus Corynebacterium; species Corynebacterium tuberculostearicum_G. Next base: position 4,535 of record NZ_JASPGP010000001.1, read on the forward strand.
ATCTCCGTCAGCAATCATGTCGCCTTCGTGCAGCCATATAGCACGAGTGCAGTGCGTTTGAATTGTCGCGGCACCATGAGACACGAGAAAGACTGTTCCGGATCCAGCGAGAAACTCGTCCATACGATCCTTAGCCTTAGCTTTGAACGTGGAATCTCCGGTGGAAAGGGCTTCGTCAATTAGCAGTAGCTCGCGTCGAACTGCTGTAGAGATCGCAAAAGTCAGGCGAGATTTCATGCCCGACGAATAAGTCTTTAAGGGACGATCGATTGCAGACCGGAGATCCGCCCAATCGATAATCGGATCCACTAGCTTCGAAGATTCCGCTGGGGTTAGCCCCATTGCCAAGAGGCCTAAATTAATATTTTGGCGACCGCTTAAATTCGATTGGAGAGCCGCCCCGACACCGAGCAAGGTGGGCTGGGAGGAAACAAACACGTCGCCGGAATCGGGCTTTGATGACCCAGCAATCATTCGTAGAAGGGTTGACTTTCCTGAGCCGTTTTTACCCAGGATGCCGATCGATTCTCCAGAATAAGCTACAAAGCTAACGTCTTTTACTGCTTCCACAGTATGCTTCGAAAGTTTTTTGGATAAAACATGCTCAGAACCGGAGCCATTAAGGTAGTAAGACTTCTTGAGGTTACGAGCGACAACCGTTGGGTTATTTGACAACTGCGTACCTTTCCTCGGCTTGCCAAAAGTAGAAGTATCCAATAATCAATAGCCCGAATGACCAAGCTGCAATATACAGCCAAGTGCCTAAGGGCGGTACCTCACCGTCCAAAACCAGTTGCCGTACGGCGGTAAGAAACTGGTAAATGGGATTAGCTTGCATGATCTCTTGAATATGGGGATTTTTATCAAATTTGCTCAGATCGAAGAATACACCCGAGATGAAAAAGAGACCTCGATTGATGATTCCCACTACTGACTTTAGATCCGGGATGAATGCTGTAGCTCGTCCCACAATGAACATGCAACCGAGCGAGAAGCAGTGGATTAAGAAATACAAGGGAACCACTAGAATGATGGTCCAAGGAATTCCTTTATCGAGCTGAAAGAGAAGTGCGCCTATTATCGCAACCATGGCGGGGATTGCATGGTCGATCATTTGCTTAATAGTCGTTGAAATAGGGACGGCTGCTGTGGGGAAGTTAAAACTGCTAATCAACCCTTTTGATCCACGGATGATGGAAGTGCCAGCTGACAAACCGCCGGTTGCGAATTTGAGGTAAATTACACCGATTGTTAGGAAGCCAATGAAATTGTCCATTCCCCTAGATACGTGAAGAACGTAGCCGAAAATGAAAGCGTAGACTGCCACGTCTAGGATCGGTTGAAGGATAAGCCAAGCGCGTCCGAGGAACATATTTCTACCTCGGCTAAGCGATTTACTGCGTGCATAAGCCAAGATGAAATGTCGGCGGTCAAAAAGACGACGAGTATAAGACGCTAGGTTATCTCGGCTCCGTAGGTTATATAACTGGGAATCGTCAACGAGCTCCAATTTGCGGATACTAGCGTTTTTAACGCGCTTGGGCTTTTCTTGGTTTGCGTTGGTCCCCTCGGGAGCACTGTCGCTGTCGTTGTTCAATTGTGATTCCACAATTTCTCCACTGTGATGATTGCTCTATAGTTACGGTCTAAGCTGTCACTGAGGATAGTCTAGAATCATCGTATGCAGTTAGGAAACTTTGAGCCGGCATCTTCCAAAGAAGAAGCCACGCCTGTCCGTACCTTTATCTTTGGTGGGTGTGTGAGTCGGGACACTGTTGAGTTTGCGAAGCACACCGACTTCAAGGTGCTCCGCTATGTGGCGCGTCAGTCTCTTCTTTCCGTGGGCTCAGACGCGAAATCCAATATTCCTGATTTCAAACTGAAAAGCTCTTTCCAGCAGCGCATGTTAGAGAGTGATTTGTCGGGAAACCTCATGCGCGAGATATCGAAGAAAAACGGTATTGATGTTTTTGTCTGGGACTTGGTCGTTGAACGGACCGGGGTTTGGGAGTTCCCAGATGGGAGCATTGCTACCAATAGCGCGGAACTCAGGCGGCTGGAGGGCATGCCCCAAATTCTGAAAAAGGCCAGAAAGATTCCTTTCGGGTCCGCCGAGCACTTCCAGCGTTGGCAGGGGGCTGCAGCTTTGTTTACTGAGTTTTTGGATTTTCTTGGGTTGAAGCAAAAATGCCTAGTCTTGGCACCGGAATGGGCCGAGTATCGCTCAGATAATAAGAAGACTGGCCGGATACGTGGTTTATCTGCCTCGCAGTATAATGAGATGTTCCGTAGATATTACGTGGTTCTAGAAAGGCTGGGGATTACTGTGTCAAGGATCGACGGCACAGTAGCTGACGAGAACCATAAGTGGGGAAATGCACCATTCCACTTCACTCGTTCGGCGTATGCTTCGATGGAGTACGAGATTAAGAAATCAGTGCACCAGACCAGGAATTAGCGGCATAGATATGAAACTAGAAGGTTTGCTGGCTTCCTTGCTGAAGGGAGCTCGTCAAATCCCGCACGGTATTAGAGCGCGAGTATACCGGGGGCGTTCCAGAGTCGAAGCGACTGTGGGTACTCGCTTTCTCGGACCGGAATTAGACGAAAACGCGAAATCCACCCTGCAAGGAGCTTGGCGCGGGTTGTCAGACGCTGCGGTGGGAGAGAAACGGCGAACGTCTAGCAATAGCGGGGAAGTGCGGGCTTTTTCGCGTGGATATGAGTTCAGCACCCAAGGGTTTCTTCAACCACCGCCTTCACCGCGTTGGAAGGAGCTGGCTCTAGGTGAGGGGTGCCTTCGGGTTGAAGAAAACCTTCCTGTTGCATTGGCCCAGAAACGTGGGGTCTCAGTTGCCGTGCTGGGGGTTGCTATCGACTCGGAGGAAGGAATAGCTGATAGTGACCTCATCGCTGACCGTATTGCTGATTTAATATTGTCTGGAAATAGCCTCGAGGCGATCGATGAGTACGTCCTGTGGCTAGGGGGCCGGTTCGTCCTTATCGCCGGGTGTGAAGACCAGTGGCGTATTCACGTAGATGCAATGGCAAGCAGAAGTTGTTACTGGACCGTCAGAAATAAACAACTCTTCGCTGCATCGCATTCTGCGTTGGTCGCTAGAGAGATAGAAGAATTCTCGAGGAAGCGGGCATATTGGGTTCTTTCAAATCCTGACTATGTGAGTGCTGCGGGAAAATGGTTGCCAGGCCGCATTACGCCGCATGATTGCACCGAGCTAGTAAGTGCTAATTGTGTGCTGTCTTTTGACGGGGAAAGGGCCCTGCACTCCCGCATTTTCCCATTGGAAAAACACCGAGTATCCGCGGAATATTCGCCAAAAGAGGTCGCTCGCATTCTGATTGGTGAGCTTAGGGTGCAGACTTCGGCGTGGCTCAATACCTCTGATAAAACCTATCTCGCTTTGACCTCAGGCCAAGATTCTTTGGTAGTGCTGTTGTCGTGTATTGATCTTTTCCAAAAGCACTTCACCAAAGCTATGACCTACATTTTCGCGGAGAGAAAGGATCCTTTAGGGATCAATGACCTCCAAGGGGCCAATTTCCTAGCTATGCTGTCTGGTCTGCAACACAAGGTAGTGAAAGTGGAACCGTTCATTTTTGAAGGAAAGTTTGCTTCCGCGTACAAACGATCGTTTCCTACTTGGGCTCGTTTTCCGGCTTTAGCCAAATCTTTGTGGCAGAACTTCCCCAAAGAATCCGTAGTCCTTTTTGGGATCGGTGGTGAAATCGGCACAGTCTTTTATAAAGATAGGACCGAGAGTCCGGTTAACGGCGAAATCCTAGCCGGAAAGTTTACGACGAGTAAATTCTCCTCCAATTCTCGCCTTGTCGCAGAGATGGAGGAGTACATAGCTTATACCCAGCTAGATTCAGTCTCCCCGTCGCTTGCAAGCTTCTACGACCTCTTTTATTGGGAAAATCGAATGACCAGTTGGGCGGCTGCGGGATACTCCGAATATGAGTTAGGGCCCTCAATAGGTCTTCCGTTCAATACTAGGAGAATAATCTGGCCAATGCTCAACTTGTCGTACGAGAATCGGTTAAACAAAGTAGTGTACAAAACAATAATTCGTTGGAGTGGGTGGCCTCTGTGACTCAAAATGGAAGATTAAACAAGATGGTGAATAAAACTGAATATTATTTTAAACGGGCGCGTCAGGTGGCCCGAGATGAAGGCTCTTCTGAATTAATACGCCAGACTAAAAGGCGATTTAACGTAGGAACGGTAAGCAAAAGGACCGCTACGTTTGACCCACTGGCAGTAACCGCCCAAGGGAAAACTAACAGGACAAGCCCATTCAAGGACCTACGCGTTGGCGTAATCATGGATGAATTTTCTCTCCTGGCATGGGGAGAGGAATTTTCAATCGTGCCAATCTTGCCTGGGGAAGAATCGAAACTTAAATCCTATGAGCTTGATTTATTCTTGGTCGAGAGTGCTTGGGACGGAAATGGAGGAGCCTGGAAGTACCAATTGACTGGCGGTTCCGCTCCCAGCACCGCGCTTTCCGTGATCGTCGAGCAATGCAAACAACTTGGGATTCCTACGGCCTTCTGGAATAAAGAGGACCCTCCCCATTTTGAGGAATTCTTAGATACTGCGCGATTGTTTGATTTCGTGTTTACGAGCGATGTCAATTTGGTAGATGCCTATAAGCACGCGTTGGGGCATGATCGAGTGTGGCCTTTGAGCTTTGCTGCTCAGCCTGCGATTCATAACCCTATCCGGACTGATATGCCTAACTATCAGAAAGGAGACGTGGCTTTTGCAGGCATGTATTTTGCTCACAAATATCCAGAACGCCGTGAGCAAATGGAGATGCTGCTGGGCGGAGCTATGGACGCATCAGGGCATCTTGAAGACGGTCTCCGTATCTTCTCTAGATTCGAGGGAAAAGACGAGCGTTATCTCTTCCCGCAGCCGTTTTCCCAAAGAGTCGTGGGGTCTCTGCCGTACGAAAAAATGATTGCGGCTTACAAGAATTTCAAAGTCTTCCTAAATGTGAACTCTGTAGTTGACAGTCCCAGTATGTGCTCCCGTAGAGTGTTTGAACTTCTTGCTTCTGGCACGCCTGTAGTCTCTACATGGAGCAAGGCACTTGAGGAGACTTTTCCTTCTACTGAATTAGTGCTTGTAGATAGTAGGGAAGAAGCCACGTTGTCTATTCGTGCCTTGGTTAATTCTCCTGAGTTGAGAGACAGGCTGGTACATCGGGCGCAAAGAAGGATCTGGGAGAGCCATACCTATGCAACTCGGGCAATGGAGATTTTGGAACGAGTTAGTCCCTCTGAATTTGAAGGTCTGAAGACTAAACCAAAAGTTAGTGTTATTTGCTCTACGGTGCGGGAAGGGCAATTGAAGCATGTATTTGAGCAGGTAGGGCGGCAATCCGGAGTGGATGTCGAGCTGATTTTGGTTCTGCACGGGATTCAAGTTGGTGACAAGGAGATTGCAAACTTCGCTGAGGAGGCGAAAGTTCATCGATACCGTGTACTTAGGGAGGAGCAAAGTTCCTCGCTAGGGGAGTGCCTAAATGCAGGTATCGCTGCTTCGTCAGGCGATTTCATTGCTAAGTTTGATGATGATGATTTTTACTTTGCTTCATATCTTTTGGATATGTATAACTCGTGGTCCTTTTCTGGTGCTGACCTGGTAGGAAAACAGGCAAACTATGCGTTTTTGGGCAATGAAGACTTGCTAATAGTGAGGCGGCCGGAGAGGGAGCATCGCTGGACGAACTTCGTAGCTGGCCCTACTTTCTTCGGTCCCCGCAGTACGTTTGCGGAAAATAAATTTGAGGCGCGTTCCCGAGGGGAAGACACTGCTTTTATTCGTTCTCTTTTGAGGAAAGGGGGGAAAATATATTCCACAGACCGCTTCAACTTTGTTCAGATGAGAAATGCTGGACAGCATACTTGGGAAGTCTCAAATGCATCGTTCTTGGCTAATGGGCAGGTCGTGGGTATTGGTCGGAATTTCGAGGCTGTTGAATGCTAGATGGTCCGCGTGCTCCCCAAGGGTTTTCGATGTAGGAGCGTCCCCTTTGTGGAATAATATACCGCGGTTCTATAACGCCGAATTAACATTTGAAAATACTTTTTCTCCCGAGGAGGGGTTTTAGTGAGCATTGAAGAGAAGCAATTGGGACCCATAAACAAGGTTTGTGTTGTTGGGCTGGGATACATTGGTCTCCCGACTGCAGCTTTTATTGCTGATTCTGGTATCTCCGTATTGGGGGTGGACATCAATGAGCGCCATGTGGAGAAAATCAACAATGGTGAGATGCCCTTTTTTGAACCTGGCTTCGAAGCTTTATTAAAAAGCGTAGTCGCCGATGGACATCTCAAAGCTGATACAGAAGTAGCAGAAGCAGACGCGTTTATTGTGGCTGTCCCGACGCCGTTCAATGATGACTATTCAGTCAATATGGCCTACATCGAAGCGGCAGCGAAGAATATTGCTCCTGTGCTTCGACCGGGGGCGCTCGTGGTCCTAGAATCAACCTCTCCTCCAGGGACCACTGAAAAGATGGCTGAAATTCTTGTAGCCGAAAGGCCGGACCTATCGACGGATCCTGAAAGTGCGAACCGTCTCTTAGTCGCACACTGCCCTGAGCGGGTACTACCGGGCAAGATTATGGAGGAAATGGCAGCTAATGACCGAGTTATCGGTGGTCTAAATCCCCTGTCGACGGATAGAGCGAAACAGCTATACTCCTCTTTCTGTAATGGCGAGATGCTATTGACGAATGCAACAACCGCTGAGATGGCAAAGCTGACCGAGAACTCGTTCAGGGACGTGAATATTGCCTTTGCAAACGAGCTGTCAATCATCTCAGACAAGCTTGGAATTGATGTTTGGGAATTGATTGAACTTGCCAACCATCACCCACGAGTCAATATTCTGAATCCGGGCCCTGGTGTGGGTGGCCACTGCATTGCAGTTGATCCTTGGTTCATTGTTTCTTCAGCTCAGGAGGAAGCCAAGCTGATCCGTACGGCGAGGGAGGTCAATGACGGCAAGCCTGCTTACGTTATTGCCAAAATTACTGAAGCAGTCGAGGCCGAAGGCGCAGATTCAATCGCCGCACTGGGAATAGCATTTAAGCCGGATATCGATGATTTGAGAGAATCCCCTGCTCTGTCAATCGTCCAACAAATGGCCGAGAAGTGGCCGGAGAAGAACATCCTAGTAGCTGAGCCTAATGTGGATGAGCTGCCCGAGAGCCTAGCCGCGTATCAAAACGTGCAGCTAGTTGACGCTTCTCACGCGATATCTTCAAGCCCCGTGGTTGCTGTCTTAGTGGACCATACACCTTTCAAGAGCCTCGAAAAGAGCGTCTTGGAAGGAAAGAATGTCGTTGACACGCGTGGCATGTGGAGCTGATCCTAGGGATGAAGAGGTTGGAATCTGGCAAGTCGCTTGCAAGTCTTGCCGCGTTAGCCGCTGTGTTGTTAATTGCCGCGGTGCTGTCAAGCAACTTGGTTCGCACCGGGCTGTTGATTTTGGCAGTCGTTGTAGCGGCTTTGATCTTGATTTTAAGCGTTTCTTGGGCACGACGAGTAGAGGCACAACGCCGACAGGATTACCGCAACGTAATGTCCGTTGCTAAAGAGCTGTCGCTGCTCCGAAACATGTCGGGTAGTATAGCCAAATCGCGAGAGAGTCAACGCTTTCAAGAAGAACAACTAACCCAAATCAATTCCGCGGTCGAGGAATGGCGCCACGGGGAGACGGGCTCAGGGGGCGCAATCTCAGAACCTCTATCGTATTTTTCCCCTAGGCGTATCTCTGCATCGAAGCCCGTGGAAAAACCCAACTCTCATGTGGCTGGGCGACAGGCGGCGCTGCAAGACACTGGTGAGGGGTCCAAGGAAAAGCTACGGGAACTCCTTTATCCTTCCAACGAAATGACTCGGGTAGTGGCCGTTTTGGGCTCTTCCGACCTCCGTGAAAGTCTCTCGGGCTTCTGCTCCGTCCGGAAAATAGATTCTGCCGTTGATCTAGCGAAGGTAGGGAACGACATTTCCTGTCTTGTTATCGAAGAGGCGTCTTTAACCTGTGGTCGCTGGTTTGGGAGTCTGTCAGCTCAAGGGACGCATCTTTTTCAGGAGCTCCATAGCCAGATTGTGAAAGCGCAACGAAAGAATAATGTCCTTACTGCGGTTGTGGCTAATGCACCGGCCTCACATATGACGAGCGTTTTGCGTGACACCGCTGATGTTGTGCTTCCTAAGAAACCAAGACAAGATTCTCGGGGCGCTGAAATGGCGAACCCAGTGATAAAGGCTATCGACGCATACGCGTGTAAGTGAGGTTAAGAAGTGAGCACCGCTGTAGTTTATGGGGACATCAGCCCGAATGTTGTAGATGGCTCGTCGATCTGGCTCATGTCAATAACCGAAACGCTTTCAAAGACATGCGATGAGGTCCATCTCCAGCTCAAAATGAAGCCGGATAACTATCGTCTCTTACAGTCCGTAGACAAAATTGAAAACGTCGTCCTACATCTTCCTCCGGACACCAGTTCTCCACTCAACGAGGAAGCCGCGGTTCCTGTCCTCGAATCGTTGGTCGAGAAAGTCGGTGCTGACATCCTCGTTTCTCGAGGACTGAATTTGGCACACACATTAAGTCGCTCTTTGACCTTGGCGCCGATACTTTGGGCTTATATAACGGATCTTCCTTTCCCGATTACCAAGCTTTCTAAAACCAATGTAGGCCGTTTGCAAAGAATCTCGGCGAACTCTCGGAGAGTATTTGTACAAACTGAAGCGGCCCGAAGCTATCTAGAATCGATCGCTCCATTCGCGGCAGGGAAGACCTGCTTGATGCTCCCGATGGTACCGAGTGAGGCGTTTTCCAAGGAGAAACGCGGGGAGAACTACGAACAGTCGGACAAGCTCCGCATTGTCTATGCGGGAAAGATGGCTAAGGACTGGAAGACACTCGAAATGCTGGAGATTCCCAAGCATCTGAGAAAGTTGGGAATCGACTCAGAGCTATTAGTTGTCGGAGACAAGATAAATAGGGATAAGAGAGATCCTTCTTGGCACATTCAGATGAAAGATGCGCTAGAGAAGGCAGCGGCAGATGCTGATAGCGGAGTTGAATGGTTAGGTGGTGTATCTCGGGATGAATCCATGGCAGCCATTTCGTCCGCCCATATTGGATTAGGTTGGCGGACAGCGGTACTAGATTCAAGCCTTGAGGTTTCCACAAAGGCGCTAGAATATTCTGCCCTTGGAACTCCTGCCTTAGTTAATTTTAACGATGACAGCCGTGCTCTGTTCGGTAGCGATTATCCATTCTTTATTGATGCGCAAGCTACTGCCGTGGATGCCGCAAAGGTCATAGCTAAAGCCGCAAACTCTATTGACCTAATGAGCCCACAGGTTCGGGGTAAGGTAGTAAACTTTTCAATGGATTCAGCGGTAGAGCGTCTAACTGGCTACTTCGAGGCGGCCGGCATAGTCCGTTCTAGTAAGCGTGCGGTGCCTATGGATGCGATTAAGGTCGTAATCGCATCCCACGATTTCAAGTTCATGGGCGAATTAGTGGATGCGCTTGAGAAGGATCCACGGTTCATACTCGAGAAGGACGTGTGGTCGTCTCTGCATCAGCATGACGAAGAACGCAGCCGAAAACTAGTCGATTGGGCGGACGTTGTATTTTGCGAATGGTGTGGTCCGTCAGTTCGCTGGTATGCAGAGCATAAGCGAGCAGGGCAGAGGCTAATTAGTCGTCTACATGGATTCGAACTTCGTGGTCCCGGTCCATGGATGAAGGAAATCGACTGGCAGGCCGTGGACGAATTGATTTTCGTTTCGCAGCATTACGAGGAATTGGCGCTGGAACGACTTCCGCTCCAATCCACGGCTACTCGGGTAATTCCAAATGCAATTGATTTAGTGGACTTTGACCGGGAAAAGCTTTTTGGTGCTCAGTTCCATATTGGTCTGGTCGGCTACGTTCCCTTCTTGAAGCGACCAGATAGAGCTGTTTCATTTTTTGAAGAGCTATTGGAACAAGACGACCGGTACATCCTTCACATAAGAGGCAGGGCCCCATGGGAATACCCTCACGAATGGAGTAAGCCGCTGCAGAAGCAGTTGTATCTAGATTTTTTCTCATCTATTGCCTCGAACGAGCGACTACGGGATCACGTAGTGTTTGAAGATTTTGGGCCAGATATGGCGTCTTGGTTTAGGAAGATCGGCATCGTGTTGTCGCCAAGTGATGAGGAAAGTTTCCATCTTGCGCCTGCAGAAGGAATGGCCTCGCGTGCAGTCCCCATCGTGTGGGAGAGAGACGGGGCGAAGAACATTTTTGGCCCGTATGTAGATGGAGGTAGTGACCTCGCAATCGATCGCGTACTCGCTCTACGCGAACCGGAGACGTTTAACGAAGAGGGCCAAAAAGCACGCGAATACGCCTCCCGTTGGGGAGTTAAGAAAAATATTTCCGAATGGATCGACGCCTTGACAGGGCAAAATGCCGCCGTCATGGGGTCGGAGCCTACGGAAAATATCTAGGAGCTAGGATGTCCATATACCTTTTGGCGGTGCCTAAGAAGAAGCTTCGCTCTACCGTGGCTGACGACCTTGTAGAGCATAATTCCGAACTGATACGTCGATGCTTCCAAAAATACCGCAGTTTGGTCAGTGATCACTATCGCAGTGAAATAAAAGTTTCCACACCGGGACAGCACGGAACATCATCTATAGGTGTTTGGAAGAGAACGAGCGAATCGAACCGCGTCGTCGCAAAGAAGGACTGGTGGGCTCATTCTAGCGGCCAGGATGTTTCCGAGCTCTTACTAGAGCAGGTGGCTAGGCGCGGCGGCGAGATTGTTTATACCAATCCCGTTTGGGGCAGTTATACGGCAATCTGGGGTGAGCGATATCGCGATCGGGTCACACTTTGGAACACAATTCCGGCTCTAGAAGCAGTCCACTATACAGAGACGGAAGATTATGTTTTCGCCAGCAACCGGCCACTTCTTGCTGCAGTAGCAAGAGCAGAGGGAGAATCTTCTTCAGTAGCATTGGAAACTGACTTTTTAGATCAGTATTTGATGTTTGGGTTTAACCTCGATGCTGTTTCTCCGTTTGAAGGGGTATCTACGATTGCAGTGGACGAGGCACTAGCGATTGAAGGCGGAGAATTAAAGATTATACCTCGTCCAGCAGGTCTAATCGCTAGTCTCCCTAACATTCACTCTGAAGAGGAAGCAGCTGAAGCACTTGCCGACGCGCTAAAGGCCTCTACTCAGAGAGCATTAGCGAATTTTTCGGGCAAGAACGTTCAACTAAGAATGAGTGGCGGTAAAGACAGCCGGCTATTGCTCGGACTAGTTAAGGACTCGGAGCAATCTGTCTATGGGGTAACCTTTGGCAAGCCGAATGATGAAGAAGTCCGAGTGGCGCATAGTTTGTGCCGAGCAGCTAAAAAGAACTTGGAAGTAACTGCACCAGCCCCAGTTGATCGGTCAAGCTTGGCGGAAAAGGTTGATCGAACAATTCTCATGTCTGATGGCATCCCGGCTTCTGAACCGCATACTTCTATTTATTATGGCTCCTCGCCGCGTGTTGCCGGTGACGCAATCATGCTGGGGCAGTGGCCCCTAATGAAGGGCGGTCAGGCAAAGAAGCTGCACTATTCTGAGTCGGGCTTGCAAAACGCTTTGCGACGACAAGCTGGGTGGTTCGTAAACGAGGGGATCAGAGCGCAGTACGCTTATTTTCTTGAACAATGGCAGCGTGAAGTAGAGACGTCTATCGACCTCGAGTACTTGTATCTCTTTGCCCGAAACTTTAGGTCGGGACGTTGGTTGCATGCACACATTAACCTTTACGAGCGTGATGCAGTCATTGCTTATCCAATCGCTGATGAAGAGGTAGCTGCGATTTCTGACGCCATGACGATGTCAGAGAAGGTTTCACAGCGTGTTCTCTTTAGGGCCTTAGAAATGATTTGGCCCGAAGCGAACCGCATTCCTTTGTCCAACGGCAATAAATGGCGGTTTGAGAGTGCTGGTCCGGCGGAGAATCTTGGAGAAGACTCCTTTGCCGAGCGATATGCCGAACTTCCTGCTCATGAGAGCGATGAATTCCTACAGGTGGATCCTCGGCTTAAAGATTCAAAAGCGATAGAGTACACCAAAGCTGTGGCCGTTCAGATGGCCAGTGAGTTGGTGGAATCTGCTAACTGGGATCTGCTCATTTCAAAGGTCACTCCCGAATTTGGGAAGATCTTGGAAGCGGCCGCAAACGGAGAACTTATCGTTCCCGAAAAGTCGTCTCAAAGAGAGATCGTGAAATTCATTTGGCGTTTGTACGTGGCTGACCGTTGGCTGCGGAAGGAATGGCTAGCGGCGAAAGATGACTAGCCCAAGGCTGTAGGTCGGTGAACATGATGTGCTCATGCTCACCGACCTCACTTTTAGTCTTGGGTGGGAAATAGCTGCAGCTTTAGTTTGCAGAAGTCATGGCGAGAAGAAAGCATCTGCTTTTCTTTCAATGAGAAGGTCTCTTCTGTGCCTTTTGCAAACTTGTGCTGGGCGTAGTACGAGTCCAGATAGTGCGCGATGGGGTTTATAGATTCCCCGTAAGTGGGGTAGATAAAGGATGTCGCGTGAGGGAAAGAGTTGACTTCCAAAACTCGTGGCATGTCGTCTTTCAAACTACGCACCATGATATCGACGCCGCCAGTGTATAGACCCGGAATCGCGGCAACTGCTCGGACAGCGGTGTCCCTAATTTCCTCCGAAATGATATCGGTGATATTTGCAGTTTCAGCACCGAAAGAAATATTAGAGATTGCGCTGAGGAGAACGCGTTCTCCTGCTTCGGGAATATCGGAGAAAGACAATGAATTGGAGCGCATGAACGCTTCCATGTTCGCGTTTCGGCGAAGAAGCCGCTTGCTTCGTGCGCGGTCCTTCTGACGCTCTTCATTCTTAAGCGCCATCAGTTCTTCGATATTGTGGGTTCCGTCGCCGGTAACGTAGGCAGGGATTCGGATGATTGAACCGAAAAACTCTCCCTCCACAACGGTGACGCGCAATTCAAAGCCGTCAACCATTTCTTGGACAATTACCGAGGGCTCTCGCTTTCGTTCCTTTTGCATCTCCACGCATTCGTGGAAGCGCTCTTTGAAGTCCTGTTCAGTAACGTTGAGAAAAACTCCGAGACCTTGGGAGAAGCTTGGTGCTTTGACCACAACTTCCCTCCGGCCTTGAGCAAAAGCGGTGTCGAAGGCTTTGTCAGCCTCGTCCGGTCCAAAAACCTGGTACCAGGGAACATTAATGCCAGCAGTGTGCAGGATTTTTTGTGTTTTTACTTTGTTCTGGCAGATTCGCCCAGCTGTCTTAGTGCAGGTAGGTACGTTCCAAGGAGTAACTACTCCGATGGGTGCATCTGCAGAATCCTTTAGAGTGATATACGGACGGTTCTTTTTCGAGCGGTCAATATGGAAATTGCGCCCCGAGCGGCGGACAGTCCGAATCCACGCGTTGTGAATGCCTGTGGTGTAGCCATCTTGCCAATAATTTTGTTCAAGGCTGGGCAGAGAGTCCAGAATATGGTTTAGGTGCTCGGTACGCATGTAGTTCCAATCATCTGAGCTAGGAGTGGGTTGCTTATCGCACAGATTCTAGCAACGAGGGCAGGCTGACAAGTTAGTTCGCCTTGGTTCTCACTATTAAGCCCGAGGCAGTGCAGAGGTTCAGCGGTGTTACGCCGACCCAGCAAAGCCTAGAGTCTTAACTAGTGCCTAAGAGTAGAGCAGCTGTGTTCGCTCGATCTGGTCGACAATGTAGCTAGCCGCATTAACAGGCTCTCCGTAGCTTACATAGTGGTGAATGTCGAAGAAAGGCTGCGTATTGATTTCTAGAACTGTGATGTCGGCGTCAGGCTGTAGGGAAGAGGTGAAAATGTCTACTCCCACTGTTCCCGTTCCTGGGAAAGCCCGAGCAGCGCGCTCCGCAACCGCGATGTGTTGACGAGAAATTTTATCGATGACATTAAGCGTGAAGCCGCCTCCACCTACGGAGGATATTGGATTTAGAACGACTACTTCGCCGTGCTCGGGCACTTGCTCGAGTGTCCAAGGGCTTTCGGCTAGCCAATCTTCATCTATGTTGATCTCCGTAGATTTTAGGTAAGCATCGGCCTGTCGGCGTTGGAGCTCGAGATCCACCAGTTCTTGAACCGTATGCTTCCCGTCACCTACTACAAATGCGTTTAGCCTAGAGCAAGCAACGCGTACACGGCCACCGATGACTAAGACGCGAATGTCGAAACCAGCGAAGTATTCTTCGATTACAATTTCATCGCCGTAGCCGCTGTCAGCTGCTTTAGTCCAAGCTTTTTCAAACGACTCGGTATCTTTGATATTGAGAGACACGCCTCGCCCTCGGGTACCGCCATTCGGTTTAACCACGACAGGGCGATCTTGCGCCTTAAAATATTCGAGGGCCTCAGCCTTAGTGGCTGAATTGAACTTCTGGCCGTTAGGCGTCGGCACGTTATTGGCTTGAAGGGTCAATTTTGTGGCCTGTTTGTCGTTGGAAACCCTTCTAGCGAACATGCTCTGGGTAGAAGGGCCGTGGTAAACGGTTCCTCCCACCGTTTTACCGTTATTCAAAAATATCCATGTGCCGTCTTTGACTTTTTGGGTCTCCCAGCCGCGGGACCTCGCTTCGCCCAGCATAAGTTTTGTGCGGGACTTAATCCGGTCATAAGTATTGATTGGCAGCTTTGGTTTCAAAATTTCGTCATTTACCAAAGCAATTAGGTTTCTAGGATCATTGCTCACGTAGTCATAGTACATTTAAGGTTCTCGCTTTTGCACCGACTAACTCACTAAGGCCTACTCACTAATTCGCCCCATCGATGAGCCTGAAAATCTCCGCAACACGTGCGGCGTGAGTGGAGGCAGTTCCTTGAGCTTTCATAAGATGCTGTCTCTGATGTGGCGGGGCTTCTATGCTTGGTCGGTAGAGCCCTGAGAGCATTTGGCTTATAGCATGTGGTCCTTCACGCTTATGGCAGACGAGGATGGGTGAAGGAGAAGGGGGAGTAATCCCTGGTCCTCTTTGTGGTCACAGTTAATTGGCAGGGAATTTTGAAGCGGTGCTATTGTTAAGGACATGCGCGCTCTAGTTACCGGAGGAGCCGGGTTTATCGGTTCTCACTTGGTGGATCTACTTGTTTCTGAGGGACACTCTGTGTCTGTGTTGGACAATTTTTCATCGGGTCGGAAAGTCAATCTAGAATCCGCCATGAAATCCGGAACAGTTGAAATCATTGAAGGCGATATAAAGAATTTTGATTTCGGTACCTTCTTCCAAGAGCATCCCACTGATGTTGTGTTCCACCTTGCGGCCCAGATTGATGTGCGGCATTCGGTGGCAGACCCAGTTGAAGACGCTGAGTCGAACATTATTGCAACGATCAAACTGGCAGATGCGGCCCGCCGCAGTGGTGTACAGAAAATCGTTCACACCAGCTCCGGGGGATCGATTTATGGCAGGCCCGAAAGTTTTCCTGTAAGCGAGGATAATCCGCTCGCTCCCGAGTCCCCCTACGCTGCCAGCAAAGCTGCCGGCGAACTATATCTGGAGATGTTCCACCGGTTGTATGGCATCAGCGTAAGTTTCGTAGCGCCGGCTAACGTTTATGGTCCACGCCAGAACCCCCATGGTGAAGCCGGGGTCGTTGCGATTTTCAGCCAGCGGCTTCTGAGCGGTAAACCCACCAAGGTATTTGGTTCGGGCTCCAATACTCGTGACTACGTGTACGTCAAAGATGTTGCTCGAGCTTTCTATTTGGCGGCTACCACACCCGGTGACTTCGGGCGTTTCAATATCGGTACGGGAGTGGAGACTAGCGATAGGGAACTACACACAGCAGTAGCGAAGGCGGCGGGTGTGGCCGATGACCCGGAGTTTGCCCCGGCTCGATTGGGCGATGTTCCTCGTTCTTCGCTAGATTCTTCAAAAGCAATAAGGTGTTTGGGCTGGCAGCCGGAGTATGACCTTGGGCGGGGAATCGAGGAAACCCTTGATTATTTCCGTGGCCTCGGCGCTGAATAGAGTTAAGGGCTCTCGCTAGAACTTGCGAGAGCCCTTATTTCTGTGCGGTTAGCCCTGTGTAGCCTTAAAACCCAAGCGGACGCTTGAAAGAAGCTCGGCTATTCGGTTCTCTTCACTTTCGGCAAGATTAGCTCGGACACACACAGAATCGGCGTTCAGATCCTCAGCGAAAAGAACGGCGATTCCTACTAGCGGGGCTACGTCTTCGGGGGTTTCCTGAAACACAAAGGCGTTAGAAGAAACCATGAGCGAATCGAAACCTCTCACTGCGCCAGACCAAGAGTGAGCGGGAAGGACTGAAACCGTACTTTGCTCGTTGCTAACCTCGACTGAGTCGGTGCATAAGAGGTCTCGGTTGCCTATAGGAAGGCCCTTTGGGTAGTACTCAAAAGGCGTTGGGTGAACAGTGATAGGTGATGCTGCCCGCGCAATGGTTTCACCGGTATGAGGGGACATCCACTGCGGGACTGCGAAATCAGAACCTACCCACTTTCCAAAGATGAGATATAGCGCAATGGCCTCGCGGTTCGGGTCAATCTTTTCCGGCAGTTCATCAATGATGACCTTGTTGCTCGGGGGAATAGAGTCGTATTCCGAGAGAACGGCTTCGTAGCCAGTTCGGTTTCCTGGTTCCTGAATTCGTTTAAACTTCATTATCTGCCTCGAAGTGCTTCGGTCCTACTACAAACGCGTTGGCTTTGTTCTCTAGAGTGTTGAACTTGTCGGCGATCAAGCCATGGTCGCCTACGAACACGTCAAACTTGCCTTCCGGTGCGAGCCGGATGAAAAGTGCAAATACTGCATCGGGCTCGCTGGCATTCAGGGAAGGAATGATGCCGTTTGCTAGTACATTTAACGGATCACTAGGTGCATCTCCGTCCGCCAGGGCAACGCTGAATTCGGCCCCACTTTGGCGCAGCTTAACCATATCTTCGTAGCTAGCGGTGAGAATGATTGAAACGTCGGTGATGACTTCCTCGGCTTCGTCTTCCCCGTGTTTTAGTAGATGGACCTTCGTGGCAGTAACTTGGCCGGTCCATTCCGCTTGGGGTAGGGGCGAGGTGACGATTAAATTCTTGGTGCTGAGGTGATCGGGGAGGTAGCGGCGTGCTTCCTCCATCATCTCCTTTTTGTCACCAATCTTTGGCCACTGTGGTGTGGCATTGGCCCGTTCTTCAGCGATTTTGCGCTGTGCTCCGTCATATCGCCAGCGCAAGAAGTTGAGGGTTTCTGCGGCCGCACGCGTTTGATTGCCTACGTCGGTATTAGTTACCTGGCTTGAATGCATACGGCGAAGCGTGAGGGGCTTGCCTGTGTGGGTTACTTTGTAGCCAGAGCGGAGCAGGCGAAGGAAGAAATTGTTGTCTACGCCGCTGGAAAGAGAAGTGTCATATTTTAGCTTTCGAATGACATCTGTTTGCAGCATCCAAGTACCATGACCCGGTGCAGAACCGGTAGGAATGGAACGCTCCGCGGTAGGATTCTTACCCACGAAGAGTTGCATGGTTCCGTCGTCGTGCTCAAAGTTGATGAAACTGCCAACGTTTCCAACGGCGCCGGCCTCGATTCCCTCGAGCTGCCATTGGAGCCGGTGAGGGTGCATGAGATCATCATCATCGATGACGGCAGTGTAGAAGCCAGTGCTTTTCTCGGCTGCAAGGTTTCGTGCAGCCGAAATGCCTTGATTCTCTTGCCAATAGTACTTAATCCGGGAGTCGTTAAATTCGTCTACGACCTGCTTCGTGTGGTCAGAGCCGCCATCGTCGACGATTACGATTTCGAAATCTTGCATCGTTTGGTTAAGTACCGAGAGAATCGTTTCTCTCAGGAAATCTGCGCGGTTGTATGTGGAAATGGCCACCGATACCGCCGGGTTCTCGTCGCCACGGCGATGTTTCCACTGATTGGTATTTCGTACGAACGACTTATCGTGGTGGACGACGGACCTGTTGAAGCGTACGGCTTCTCTTCCTTCGTCGGTTTGGTTAACGGTGTTGATCGTCTTGGGGTGCCACATGTGGTACATGCGCACCTCGGGGTCATCTATCCAGACCGTCCTGTATCCAGCTCGACGGGCGCGTTGCGCGAAATCGAGATCCTCACCGCCGTAGGTGTGAAGGCGTTCATCGAACCCACGAATGAGGTCGAAGCCTTCTCGAGGAATGGCCATCATTCCGCCCATTCCCCAGCGTGGACGTAGCCGAGAAGCTCGTTCCATTTCCTTCCAGCTATTGGGGTGCTCAGCTACCCATGAATCGTCCATTCCCTCGGGAAGGTCTCGGCACTGCAAGAAGTAAGCAGATTGTCCATCCTGTTTAGCTACGGCGGCAATGCGCTCAAATGCCTTAGGCGTGAAAACCATGTCTGCATCGGTAGATACCAGGATTTCGCCGTCCGCGTGCACGAATCCTGCATTAAGAGCTTCGGAACGAGACCAGTAACCTTGGTCCGGCGTAAATACGTATTTCACGCCCAGTCGCTGTGCCAGCCTGCGGTTTGCTTCATGGTCGGTAGAGCCAAAGTCAGAAAGAATTACCTCACCATCGAACTGGCCAAAAGATTGACGGATAGACTCCAGTGCTAGCTCAAGCCGGAGTGCGCCCCAATCGCGGAATCCAATTACTACAGAAATGTCAGTCATTAAGCTGCTCTCCAAAAATAGTAACTACATTTGCCCCAGGCCAATTGGCCGTGACAACTAGTTCGAATGGTGGGGTGGGAATTGGGTTAGCCCGATCCTTCCACTGGACGGGCTCGATGATTACTTCGTCACAGCCTTGGGGCAGTTTGAAGGGGGAGTTGTACGTGGTTTCGCCTCCCTGAGAGCTACTGGAATATCGGTAGAGGGAGTTGAGGCCGGGGCTCCATTTGAGTCCAGTCGATTCTGCCAAAGATTCAGGGTTTTCAATCTTTGGGAAATCGATTTTGAAGGCATAAAAAGCCCAGCGTAAGTCCTTGTCGGTCCGAAGAGCTATGGAACAACTAGTGGCGTCGAAAGGAATGGAAAATATTTTCTTCATAGAGAGAGTCCTTTACTGGTCTAGACCAAGATCTTTAATGATACTGGGCATAGGTGCGACAGGCGAGACAAGGTCGGGACCTGAGATAGGCTTTAATAAAAGCTTGGTCCATCATCGTCCCATTATTTGAGACTCAATCAAATGTGTACTGCCGATGAATTCGAAGCTCTAGTGTTCATCGTTCTAACTAATGCGTGGTCACAGCGCGTCTAGCATACAGAGGCAAAGAACCGTTTGGAGTCTCATTAAGCGTGGGCGAAGCCAGCCCTATTGTCGGCGCGAGTCAGAAATTTGCTTGCCGGAAATCTGGAGGGTGTAACCATGGTCAGAGTGCACAATATAATACGATTGCCTCATGGCTAACTCTCAATCTGTCCGCACCGTCGTAGTCCCCGCCGCTGGTATGGGTACTCGTTTCTTGCCCGCGACCAAGACTGTCCCCAAGGAATTGCTCCCAGTTGTGGACACTCCAGGTATTGAAATGATCGCGGAGGAAGCTGCGGCGGCGGGGGCAGCGAGGCTGGCTATTGTGACGTCGCCAAGCAAAGATGAAGTTCTGCGCCACTTTGATGAGTTCCCGGACCTTGTAGAGATTCTCCGTGCTCGTGGCAAGGATGAGCAGGCGGCAAAGGTTGAGCGTGCCGCGGAGATCATTCATCCAGTTGCCGTAACCCAGGACAAGCCCTTGGGATTGGGGCACGCGGTGGGGCTGGCCGAGTCCGTATTGGATGACGATGAAGACTATTTTGCCGTCATGCTTCCGGACGACGTCATTGAGCCGACTGTAGCCATGAGCGAGATGATTCGGGTACGCCAGGAGCAAGGCGGTTCCGTGTTGCTGGCGGTGGAGGTCGATCCCGCACACGTCTCAAGCTATGGAGTATTCGATATTGAGGCTACTGGCGACGCCCGCGTGAAGAAGGTCGTAGGCATGGTGGAAAAGCCCGCGGTTGAGGATGCGCCGTCGAACTTAGTGGCCACAGGCCGCTACCTGTTGGACGGCGCGATTTTCGACGCCCTCCGCCGCATCAAACCCGGCAAGGGCGGGGAGCTGCAGCTTACCGACGCCATCGATCTGCTCATCTCCGAAGGCCACCCCGTCCACGTCGTGGTCCACGATGGCATCCGCCACGACCTAGGAAACCCAGCCGGCTTCATTCCCGCCAGCGTGGAGTTTGGATTACGCCACCCTAAGTACGGTCGGGCGCTGTTCCGCGATCTGGAAGCAATTATGGAAAAGTACCAGCAAGAGTATAGATAACGAATCTCAGGGAATATTCCCGTCTTGGGTTACTACACCGGTTAGCTGACAACAGGTTTATCTGGCGGGAAGGAACGTACTTCTCGAGAATTTCTTGCTTTTGTTTTCGAAGCGACCTATTCGTTCGAAACTCACTTCTTCGTTAGCGCTTACAGGTTCGAAGCCTGGATGACGAGGTTGTGTCTACTTATCAAAGAGGTGGTTTAAGAACTTACGAGTCGCCTTAGCGTTTTCCCAATCAAACTCTGTATAAGGGGAGAAGCCATAATTTTCTAAACGTGCCAGAAGTTTTCCTGCATCGTTTCTTTGCAAAAACTGGTAGTGGTCAGTATTAGCTTTTAACATGAACCCCATATCGGTTTCAGAAGCGAAGGATATTAGACTATCTGGAACTTCCTGAAATAGGGGCGAAATCAGTTCTAATTTCCCAACTGAGATGAAGTACAAGAGGCTCATAGTGGTGGTGTATGAGTCAGTAACGCTAATTGGTTTGGGCCAATCATTAGGCAGCTCTGGAAGGCTTAGGCCTTCGCAAAACTCTGGCGCCAGGACAGTGGCTATTGCGGTCTTTAAAAACCTCTTGCGATCTGTCTTACCGGCCAGCGATTGGATCGAATCGGTGACGAGCTGCGGATCACTTTGAAGAAGAAGCTTCGCAGTGCCGAGCTCCGTGATTCCATTAGTGACAGGTAATTCCGTTAGGCCCATAAATTCGAGTGGCGCGACCCGCTTAGGAGATTTAACTGGTCGTGAAAAAGTTTCACCTAGGATTGAGCCGAACGAATGCTGTGTGGCCCCGAAGTACTCTGCAGTCAGGATCGCGCCTGTGGCCATAAACGTCCAATGGTTTGTAGCCAATGAACTCTTCTGGGTGGGGGTTCGTCGAATATTCGTTTTGATAACGAGCGGATCGAAGTTGTTGAAGAACTGGGCCTCACGTTCAAACCATCCACCAAAATCAAGTGATACAAGGTGGGCTTCGTTCCCAAGTAGTCGGAGTGCGGCAAATGAGTCGAAGCCTCCAGAGAAGCTTAGAATGCGCCCACCTCCACGAGGGGTGATGGGTGAACAAGTTGATGAGCTACTAACAGGTGCTTTAGTAAACTTTTGTAGTAACACTGAAGTTTCTTCGGCAATAGGAAAGTCGAAGAAGATTGAGTCAAATTTTGTGCCGCAGAGTGTACTCAAAGCCACCGCGATGGCGTTTGTGCTGGGGCGCACTTCGCGGTCGAATTCGTACCACAGTTCGTGCTCTTGGCCTCCACATTTAGCGAGAAGGGAGACGCGGTGATTTGAAACGTCTAATTGACTGAACTCGATAGTGTTTGGCATTTCCTAAACTTTTCAGTGTTCTAAGATTGGGAGTACTGAGTATCAGTCTAGTATGGGCCTAGCCGCCTGAAAGTAAACACGTCGGGGTTAGCTATGTTGTATCGGCCAGTTTAGCTGAAGTGAAAGCTTGGAAGTAGTGGGTAAGTAGATTTCGTAGCGACTAGTTTGGTCGAGATCATTCTCAGACGCGGAGGGAAGTCGTAATGAGGCTTGCGTTGAGTTCCACTGCCCAGTAGGCGGAAGTGTGTGAACAAACGATAGAGCTCCAAAGCGGAACTGCCAACAACGTAAGGGGGCGTCGCTAAGCACCCGCTCCTCTATGCCCGGCTCTAACGAGCTCCCGCACCCGCAGCCAATGCTTGGCTGCGGCTGCGGAGTTTCGATTAGCCGGCGTTGGTCTTCTCTACGGACCAGAATCTCTCCGGGCGCAGGACGGCAGCCTCATGGAAGGGCGGTGCGCCGGTGCGGATGAGGGTGGTGATGTGGGAAGCAGCGCAAAGCGACGTGCGGCAGGCAGGCCACATCGTGTACCACTGCGCGGGCGAGTGGGGCGCGGACTGCGGTTCAAAAGTACTGGGGCAGTGTGAGCGGGGGAAAGGGGCGTCGGCAAGCGAGGCTGTGGCAGAGGACTCGATGGTGGGCAGAGCGAAGGCGGGGGCGTCTGCGCGGCGCGGATGCTGCGGGAGTCGGGCACGCTAAAGGCCTTAAGGGCGCAGGACTACAGGCGCGACAAATGTTTGGGCCTATAAGTTTCTCCGTGGCTGGTGTGCTTTCTGCATACGTATTTTGTTTAGTGTCATGCCTTACTCGGCGGGCGCTGGTAGCGTCTTATTACATACCGCTACCAGCAGCCACAGGAGGCCATATTCTATGGACGCGGATACTTCCGATTTGCTCTTTTATATCGGGTTGGTGCTGGTCATGGTGCTCTTCTGGACCTACTACATCCTGGAGGTGCGACGGCATCCCAGATCGGAAGAGTGGTACGACGAAAGTGCCTGGGAAGGTAAAGAAAGTGATGGCGTCCTCTTCTATTATCCTTACGGCTCGCTAATGCTGGGTGCTGGCGGTGTCCTAGGGTTGGTTGAAAGCATGAACCCTCCTGAGTTTGTCGACTCAGTGCTGCGGGTTGTGTTCTTGATAGCTGTCTTTATTGGAGCTGTCGGGATGACGGGTGGTTTTGGGATCCCTCTTCCGTGGCCTTTTGTTCCGCGTTGGGTCGTCGACATTCGCAAAGCGAAACGTGCTCGAAGGCGCGAGCGTAGGGAAACTAGGAGGGGAGGGGGAGAATAGGGCTGGCTATTTTCCTGTGTTGGAGCCCGTTGAAAATCTTGGCCATCGCGCTGGAGTTACTACAGTCCCGTAGCAAAGCGACTGAAGATGGTATGAGGCGTTTGGGGCCAAACTCTGCTTTGGTGATGCACATCAGCACGGAGATGGATCCGCAGATTAGGGCCGCTAGAGCAGTAGTCGTGGCAGACAACGGGTTTGAGTATTCAGATGTTGGCGAGCCCAGTTCTCCTTTGGATGGGGCTTTAATGGGTTGCGTCCCCTAACGTGGTGTATCTGTAGCCCGCGGTAAGTCTTGTGCCGGTGTGCATGAAGGCGACCATCGCGGGTACCTTTCGAATCAACTCTTACCTATCCTCGAAAGGAAGTACCCTGCGATGGCCGCTGACCCTCATCATATCGATCCGACCGCGTATCTCGAAGAGCTACTGACTCAAGCGTCCCCAGATTTGATGCGCCAAATGCTCACTGACTTCATCAACCAGATTCTTTCCGCCCAAGCAGACACCGTCTGCGGGGCTGATTATGCCACCGTGTCAGCCTAGCGCACCAACACACGTAATGGCTACCGTCATCGCCAACTTGATACCCGAGTCGGCAGCATTGATGTGGCAATCCCGAAGCTACGCACCGGCGCATTTTTCCCTGACTGGCTGCTAGAGCGCCGCAGCCGCACCGAGCGTGCCCTGAGCACAGTCATCGCCACCTGTTACCTGAAAGGAGTCTCCACTCGCAGGATGAACGACCTGGTGGCCACCCTTGGGATCAACAACTTGTCGAAGTCTCAGGTCAGCCAGATGGCCAAAGAACTCGATGACATGGTCGATGACTTCCGCACCCGCCGGCTTGACCAAGGCCCCTACCACTTTGTCTCCTGCGACGCGCTGACAATGAAGGTGCGGGAAGGAGGACGTGTCGTAAAGACCAGCGTGTTGCTGGCCACAGGTGTCAACGCTGACGGCTACCGAGAGCTTTTGGGCATGCAGGTTGCCACCGCGGAATCTACCGCGTCGTGGACCGGGTTCTTTCGGGACCTCATCGCCCGTGGCCTGACCGGGGTATTCCTCGTTACTAGTGATGCCCATCTTGGTATTCAAGCAGCCGTGGGTGACTGCCTGCCGCAGGCTAGTTGGCAGCGGTGTTGAACGCACTTCGCGAAGAACCTCTCGGCCCAGGTTCCCAAAACCCAATGGCCGACTCTGTCAGCGATGTTTCACACAATCTTTCAGCAACCCGATGCCGCTAGTGTGTGGGCCCAAGCTCGTGAGGTTATTGAGTTCTGCCAGCAGAAATTCCCTCACGTTGCCGCCTACCTCGAGGAGTGTCTCGACGAGCTGTTGGCGTTTACCGCTGTGCCGAGAGCGGTGTGGACCAAAATCTGGTCGAATAACCCCACTGAACGGCTCAATAGGGAGATCCGCTGGCGTACCGATGTCGTAGGAATCTTCCCAAACCGAGACGCTGTTGTGCGCCTTGTTGGGGCGGTTTTGGCCGAACAGCACGATGACTGGATCCAACAGAAGCGTTATATGTCACTGACCAGCCTGGCACAGACCAAAGAGATCATCGCCGCTGGGGTCATCGACGAGGACCGCAACAACAACCAGGAGATCGCCGCGTGAATACCCTCACCCCTTATCCCCGAGATGGCCCCTAAACCACCGCCATGAAACTAACCCCAGATTCGAAAACAGATACACCACTACCCAGGACTTGACCTTCGCAACGAGCCACCTGCGCCCATTGCCGAGCAATATACCGCGAGACATCCATTTTCCGTGCCACAATCTTGCACGCTTCCTGAATGGACATGCTCTCCGCCAAGATGAGATCCTCAACAAGGCAAACCACTCGATCCTTGGTATCCAGGTCAAATTTCTTCGGAATTCTTCAACTTTTCCATTTACTCATACGGAACAAAACCTGAAACATCTCAGGTTGCTTCTATCTCGCCCGCCCCTGCTCAGGAGGACTTTTGTAAAGACGCGGGGACTTTAGCACGCTAGACTTTGTTAGCGTGTTGGGACAACCCCCTTTAGTCACCATTCTTTAATGGAGGAAATTCTTTAAGAGTGTAGCCCGAAAAGCTGCAGGTCAATGGAAAGGAGTGGTGGATTCCCCGAGACTGGTCCACCGTCGCCTGTGTGTAGCGTATGCTCTCCGTGGCTGATTGAAGCATGGCCTAGCGTACGCACGGCCAACTTTCTGACGGAGGAGCACTTATGTCTCGGAGCGCTCAGCTAGTATACCATCTGGGACGACTTGTTTATCAATCGTTCGATGTAAAATTCGTCTACATTCCACATGAACGGAGAGAACCGAGCTTTGTTAACTTCACTAAGGTTCCTGACGGCCCGGATATCATCAACCTTAATTCCTGTGATATCTTGAATCCTATGTGGGTCCATTTCGGGGTGAAAAAGTAGGCTGAGCTTCAATAGAGTCGCTTGTGCATCCAGAACGGTACGGTTATTGGCAGAAGCGATTAGTTGCTTTGCCTTGTGACAGAGACTTTCAAAGAAACTGTTTTGGCCTTGATCTTCGGAATCTCTTCTGTATAGCGCACGAAGCAAAACCAGTACACCGAATGAATCAAGTTGTTCAATTTTGGTCCGTCGAGAGTCAAATATTGCCGACAACTCTAGGTCGCTGGGCCCCACCTTCATGTGGCTTAAGCAATCAATCAAATTAAGCTCATCTACTCTGAGAGCGTGTTCCGAGTTGGGTAGCGTCAAGAGTTGTATGAATTCTTTTCGCAAGAATTGCTGGTACTCACGCCGTTGCAGATAGTCTATCCGCTCATCTTTGAGCAATTGTTGAAAAGTTACGGCTAGCTCAGCGATTTTTAGGCTTCCAGATACACTGGGACTACTAGAATAAAAATAAAAACCTACGTCTAGCAGTCGCTTTATCATCTCGCAAAGCGAAGCTAAGAGGGATCGTTGTTGACTGTCTGAATCATCACTTTGCTGTTCTTTTAAATGCCGTAGAACGGAATCGATAGCCTGCAACGCCACCCGAAGTAACGCGGATAGAACAAAATTGGTCAGCTGGCCCTTGGCGATTTCTTTCTGACCAAGAATCTCCTGTAGCTCTAGCAGGAGCGTCCTATCCTGAAGATAGACTTGGGCCTTGTCCTGGCCTTCCTTCGGTAGCACCATCTTGGCCCGTCGGGAAATGGCCGCATTCACTTCTAGCTTCGCTTTAGATAGTGCTGAAATCCAGGGCAGAGGAACTACTTCCGTCTTATCAAAATTTAGGTCCAGGTTGAATTCATGAATCAGTTCTTGTAGTTGGTCCAATATCGTTTGTGCAATGGATTCGTTACGAGCGAAGATGTAATAGTCATCAACATACCTTCTGACTTCAAAATCCTTTCCGTATTCTGCCTCGTTCTCGCTTTCTCTTAGAGCGCTGAGAAGTCCGACATCTGTGCACTGCAAAATTATTTCTGCAAAAATTCTTGAGATCTCAGGCCCGATCACTATGCCGTTAGTCTCTTTGTCGTTTGCCGACTGCATCAGTTGGTCGAATTCATTCCCGAAATTGCGTTTATCTCGTAAATCGGTAGCATTTTCTTTACTTTTGACTCGCCCATTGACGACCCAAGACATGGAGTGGGTATAAATGCTGTCGAAACACCTAGTGATATCGGTTCTAGCCAATACGTTGTAACGCTTGCTTAGGTCTATGTATTCCTCAGAACCAATAAATCTACTGATATTATTGACCTTCTTGTAGGTGAAGTATGAGGGGAAATGGCTTGATTCAAGATTGAATTGCTCGACAGACCATTTATCTTTCTCTTCCCGGCTTTTAAACGCCGAGTCCTTTATTACAACTGATTGGGTTCTCTGGCTAGGTGCACGCAAGGAAAATCTACTGCGCTGGGAATAGTAAAGGATTGAGTCGGCGTAATCGTCGATAAACGTAGCCATCCTGATCATCGATGCCGGATGAATTACTGAAAGTACTCTTGGTTTACCTGTTTCAGTTTCTACACGGAAATTGAATGGTCTAGAAGTTATTTTGTGTTTCTTTTTTGAAAAGAATTGTTTATCTCCCGGTTGCTGTCTACCTGTCGCTTGTACGGCTTTGTCTTTATCGACTTCATGGAGGCTTCCTGCCCGCCCGAAGATCTGCTCTAGTAGAACTTTTTCACCGTCGCTTAGCCTTTTTACGACGATTATATTTTCGATCCATTCAAACTTAATATGGTTAAGAAAACGGAAAAGGCCAGCCGAGGAAAAAGCCAGTGGTACTTCATAAGGAAGAACGTCACCGATTATTGCTCGCAGAGGATTGTTTTTGATTCTTGATTGGCGCTTCCCGCCATCGTGTCTTTCGTTAATCACTTAACCTTTTCCTTCCAGCATTTAGAAATTTCTTGCACTTCCTTTGGGTCCAGAAGTTGAAATTTTCTTAGTTCAAAAGCTTTAATAAAAGAAATCTCGTCAAGTCTTCTTTTCTGTTTTTTAGTGAAAAAACGTTGGATTAGCGGATTATTATCGGCCCGTTGCTCTTTGAAGCAGCTATCAAGTGTTTCTATCTGCTCTGCTGAAGTTATTGCCGAATTGGAAAAGTATATCCCCACCGACACTGATCCTCGGGAGCTAGGGACCTTAGTATTTCCAGCCAAAAATCGTAAACGCTTGATTAGGAGAGCGTTGCTTGATTCAATAGCTGCTAAACGCTTTTGGCTGTTATTATTCTTTTGTGCCCTGCGGATGCTTCGTTTCCAAGATTTGAAGCTTAGACGAATGCGTTCTTTAATCCGTGCCAACCGTTCCTGAGTAAGCGTAACGACTACGGACGGGGTTTCCGACTTTCGGATTTGAAACGAATACCCAAGATAGTTGAATTTCCATTTTGATTCGTCTGTGTCTTTGGTGCAGACGTTAATTCTGTTGGTCTTTCTTCTGTTGATAGAAAGGCCTAATCGGCTGAAATCGTTTAAAATTTCTTTTTCTATCATTTCCGAGACTATTGATGCGTCCTCCCCGTCGGGGTCTACTACAAGGATAATGTCGTCAACATAGCGACAGTAAAATGCCACTGCCGGATGTTCTGACCATCGCGAGTCAAAATCATTCATGTATATTTCGGCCAACGCTGAACTAAAGTTCACTCCTTGAGGAACTCCGCTTGCGTCCTGTTCGAAAGCGCTTACTTTGCTGAATTCTTTTAATAATAGCGAGACTAGTTCACGTGTGGTTGAAGCAATATTTGTCTCACGGGATAATATTTCCTCCAGTGTCTCATGTGGTATGGACGCGAAAAATTTGCTGACGTCAAGGCGAAGAATTGAATAGTCTGGGACTCGTTCTAAAGTAGTCTTAAGCGCGCGGATCGTCGATTTCCTGTCTAGTGCCTTCCCCTCTCTGACTTCCTCTAGATTCGCGAGCACCTCTTGAGCCACTAATCGCGTGTAAAAGTCGTTAGGAATCTGATAAGTCTGACGCCGCCCCACTGATGGACCTAGCGTGAGATGCCAAGAAAAGCTACTACTCTCGAGCTCGCGATTTAATTTGAGTCGGACTTTGTCTGACAGTTGGACTGTGCAGTTTTGAATTTCTCTATGCTTCTCAAGCTTAAGGGTCCTAGTATTTTCAATCCCCTTTCTTATCGCGGCTTCATCAAGTTGTTGGTCGCCTCTACGCTTTTCTAGGCGGGAACGGTACCAGGATTCTTGGCGCTGCAGGGCTGCGGCTTGAGTAAGGAGATTTGCCAGTTGATTGTCAAGCTTCCTCAAATCTCTCGAACCGCGTGCCGCAAGAATGCATCGCATTCTAAAAGAGCTTTTTGAATAGGGAGTAGAGTTTCGTTGCAATTGTGTTTCCTTAGGGAGTTTTCCGCGTACTGGGCTTCCTCGTACTGGGTGTTGGTTTTGCTATTTTCTGAGTCGAGTGTTCAGATTTCTTGTTAGATTCCCATTGGACGTTTCCCACGTTTTAAATTGGCCGAGGATTGGTTTCGTGCAAGCTTGAAAGAGCTCTGTATGGAAATTGTAAAAGTTACGACTGTGGGAGAAAAGCCAGCCCGAATTCTTAGCTAGGGAATATAAATGTTGCATCTATAAGTTTTATGGCAAGGTTTAGAACGTTAGACGTAGTAGGCGCCGAGCGTGTGGATTCATGGCAGGGATTCGTAGAGCTGGTTTGGGGGTTTCTTGAAATGTTAGTTGAGGTTGCGGATGCGCTTTAAGGTGTATATGTACTCTTATATGTCATTTATATAGTGTAACAATTATATTTTTCTTTTCCTTTACTAAAAGGCTGCCCGCCATGGCCAAGAAGAACTCCATTGAGTCCGCTGCAATTTCGTTCAACTCTGAGGATGATGGTTCTTTTTCCTGCGAGCTGCGTTCTAATCTCGGCCGAGTTGTGCGCGTTGTGCAGCGTGGTGACACCCAGTCGCCGGAGGTAGAGGGCGACGCTGAACTTACTGGGTCGCCGGCTATTGTTGATGCGCTGTGGCTCGCTGCGGTGGGACAGAAGGAGTCGAATGATGTGGAAGCGCAACGTTCGTCTGTCGTGGCTGCGGTTCAGGAAGACTTCAATTTCAAAAACGAGTTTATTAGCCCAGAAGATCAAAGAGACTTCGCCGCGAAGGCGGTAAAGCGCGCAGTCAAGCGCCACGAGGGAGAGGTCCAGGAGCTTAGGGAGCAAGCTATTGCTTCGGCAAAGTTAGCTACGACTTTGGCTGAGCTCATGGACACGCTGAGCAGCGCCACCGAGGAAGGCTGGTGCTCCCGCTGCCTGACCAAGTCCACCCACAGGAAATCCACGTATAGATCCCTATACGTGTGCGAGAACTGCGGCTCGGCGACGTCCCGCTGTACCGTGCCCCAGTGCGATAACTTCGCCGCTGCTGGCCTGGGCCTGGTGGCTTTGCCGGCCGTGTGTGCAGAACACCTTCATCAGGTTCCAGACTTTGAGCGCCTCGAGCATCGCATTGATGACCTCACCCAGCGGCGTGAGCTGCCCGAGTTCAAGGCAGCCAATGTAGGTCGCGCAGCCAAGTTTGCCGCTGTTGGCGCCGGCGTTCTAGTGCTCGGAGTTGCCGGTGGATGGGTTGCTGCACCGATGGTAGGCAGCGCATATGGAACCACGGTACTTGGGTTATCTGGGGCTGCTGCCCACAATGCTGGCCTAGCAGCGCTCGGCTTCGGCTCCTTGGCATCAGGCGGGTTGGGGATGGCCGGCGGAAGCCTGGTCGTTACTGCTGCGGGTGGACTGCTCGGCTCCGCCTACGGAATTAAGGCGCTTAACTCGTATGTTGGCGAGGATGACTCCTTTGATATTCAATGCGTCCGCAAGGGGAGCGGCACGCCTGTTCTCATTGCCCGTGGTTTTACCACTGAGAAGAAACTGGATTGGCGTACCGAAGTTAAATCGGTTGAAGCCGCGTACCCCGATTCCCCGATTTATCTCGTAACGTGGGGCAGCAAGGAAATGCGGGAGCTTGCAGGTTTCCTAGCTCCAGGCGCTGGTCTTGCTGGTGGCGCCGTGCTCAAGGGCATGGTCCAACATGCCGGAAAGAAGCTGGCCAAGAAGGCAACGC
Source organism: Corynebacterium tuberculostearicum (assembly GCF_030229345.1). Lineage (GTDB taxonomy): Bacteria > Actinomycetota > Actinomycetes > Mycobacteriales > Mycobacteriaceae > Corynebacterium > Corynebacterium tuberculostearicum_G. The sequence continues at coordinate 35,122 of NZ_JASPGP010000001.1, forward strand.
CTGCCGGTCTGGCGCTAGGTGTTGTGGACTTGGTCAAGAACCCTTGGACGGTTGCAGTTAACCGTGCAAATAAGACTGCCTTGGCACTCGCCGCAATTATCCAGCGCTCCAACCTAGAGTCCGTGGTACTCGTAGGGCATAGCTTGGGTGGCCGCGTCATGCTAAACCTCGCTACTGCACTTGCGGGTGCTGCCGGAACTGATAACGAGGTGCGCGTTGAGGCCGTGCATCTTCTAGGTGCGGCCATTGGTCAAGATACGACGTGGGATTCTGTTGGTGAAGCCCTTTCTGGGGCTGTTCACAACTACCACTCCCAGAATGACAGGGTTCTCGGATATCTATATCCTGCAGCGATGGGCGGCAGGAAGGCGATCGGCTTCGAGGGCCTGGACGCCTCGTTTGCGGTCAATCACGACGTGAGTGAGGCAGTGAAATCGCATTCTGCGTATTACGAGAATGTGGAGCTCTTTAGAGCACTGGAAAGTTAAGCGGCAAGCTCGACCTAATGCATCCAGTGACCACCGGAATATAACTTTCTTCTAATGGTCCACACTAATCGGAGGGTGGCGAGGGGGATAAGGAGTTCAGCTCGCCTGGCCTCGTTTGGCATTTACTAAGCGAGGTCCGATTCGATCAATTAGTGCGGTTAAAGGAAAGCCGGGAGGAGCCCTAATTGTTAAAAATCGCCGATTTTATAAATTAGGCGCTCCAGCTGGTGGGCTAATTGATAAAAACCTGCGATTTTAAAAAATAAGGTTTTGGCCTTGTTGCGGTGCCGAGGGGTCTCCGGGCGTCGACAAAAGAGGTTGCACAAGGCATAAAAAGACCCACGCGGCGCGCATGGTGGCGCGGCGTGGGCTAAGGGGGAGAGGACTAGAAATTAGTCCTGTGCAACACCAACGTTGACTTCGATGTTGCCGCGGGTGGCCTTGGAGTAAGGGCACATCTGGTGGGCGGCGTCGGCAAGCTCCTGTGCCTTGTCATCCTCAACGCCTGGGATGGTGACCTCGAGGTCAACGCCGAGGTAGAAGCCCTCGTCGTTCTTGCCCAGGTTAACGCGGGCGCCGACGGAGGAATTCTCCACGTCAACACCCTTGTCCTTGGCCACTGCCTTCAGCGCGGAGTGGTAGCAGGCGGCGTAGCCGGCAGCGAAGAGTTGCTCGGGGTTAGCGCCCTCACCGCTGCCGCCCATTTCCTTCGGGGCGGTCATGGTGAAGTCCAGATCGGAATCCTTAACTACAGCGCGGCCGTCGCGGCCTGCTCCGGTGGAGAGTGCTTCGGTGGTGTATACGGCGTCCATAATGACTCCTTTTCTATCGGGTCTTTGTACGTCCGCCGATTGTACGCAAGAACGCTAGTCTTCGACGACGCCGATGGTGACTCTGGTAGTGCCGCGGGTGGCGTTGGAGTAGGGGCAGACTTGGTGGGCGGCGTGGGCAAGGTGCTGGGTAGTGGTGCGCTCCTACCGCCCGTTGTTGGTGGAGCTAGGCCTGACCTATCCGCAGTACTTGGTCAGGCTGATGCTGTGGGAGGCCGATGAGCCGGTGCTGCTGAAATTCATCGATTCTGGAAAACGGCACGCTCACGCTGCTGCTCAAGCGTCTGGAAAAGCAGGGCTATGTGGAGCGCTGGCGCGAACCGGACAATGAACGCCGCGCCCTCGCGGCCCTGACTGCCGACGGCGCCTCCCTCCGCACCCGCGCCGAATGTATCCCCGAAGCCATGGCGGAGGCCAATAGGGAGGTAGGCCTCGACCTCGCCGAGTTCAAGAAATCACTGGACATCCTCGCCGGGGTGCCTGTGGACGTGGAGTTGCCGTGGCCTTCATATAGCAGATGAGGAAGGCTATACTGGCTTAAGAATTTTGGCTTTATACACGTAAAAATTGTTTCGCACTATGAGAGGAGGGGCCATGGCTACAGCAGTAGACGTCGCGCAGGTTATCTACAACAAACTGGGGTGGGTCGATGCGTGGAAGCTGGAGAAGCTTACGTATTACTGCCAAGCATGGAGCCTGGGCTGGTACGGGCGACCTCTTGTCTCGAATGAGTTTCAGGCGTGGAAAGACGGTCCGGTTGAACCCAACCTCTATCGCGAGAATAAATATCAACGCTCCGAGAAAACCTCTACGGTTTTACCGGGAGCTGATGTAAAGACTATAGGGGACGAAGCCGAAAAGATCATCGATGCCGTGATTGCCTTTTATGGTGATAAGACATCCGATGAATTGATTGAACTTACGCACTCGGAACGTCCATGGATCGTCGCTCGTGGTCAGATGGGCCCCGAGGCGAATGCTAACGAGCCGATTTCGCAGCTGGAAATGAAAAAATACTATGCCTTGCAGGAAGCTCGTGGTGTTGAAGGGCCGACGCGGCCTATGCTTTCTGTGCAGAATCTTTCCGGTGCCGACCTGCAGCAGCGCTTGCAAGCTTCAGTAGAACGCTGGAAGGGCGCTCTTGAGATCCTTGCAACCCGATGAATGAGTACTGCCTTCCGGTGGAAGACGTAGTTCGACTGAACCGTCAACTCATCGGTCGGGATGGCAACCTCCTCGACCGCTCGAAACTTGAGTCAGCATTGGCCACCCCTTTACAGACCTTCGGCGGAGAGTACTTGCACCCATCTGCACTGGATAGGGCTGCAGCGTTGTTGCACTATCTGGCAAAAGCGCATGCATTCGTCGACGGCAATAAGCGAATCGCCTGGGTATGTGCCTCCACCTATTTAGAAATCGAAGGCTTTGGGCTGGGGCCAATCGCCGATGAAGAGATTGTGGAGCTCGTTGAAACCGTGGCCGCTGCGCGCGATAAGAAGGAAGGCTTCATTGCAGAATGGTTTGCTGAACGGTTGATCTAGTTCGGTCTGGTTAGTTCCTGGAGTAGCGGTTAATTGGTAGTGGCCACGCGCTTGGTCCACACGCTTCGGTCCGCGGTTTCAAAAGAGACGCGCACCGTTTTATCGCCGGGCTTTTCGCAGGTGAGCACCCGCTGATCGCTGCCCATGCGGCAATCCAGGTTATAGGACTGTTTGGTCACTGGGCTGCTGGCGGTGATATCTGCGTGGTATACCGCCGTTACTGTGGGATCTTTCGAACGCATGGTGTAGCTAGCCTGCATTGCGGCGTCAAAGACCGCGGCGGCGAATTCACAGGAGGTTGCATCGCCGGCGTCGATGGAATCGCCAGACGAGGATGTGCCGCAGTAGCCGCCAATCTGGCCCACATTGATGTTGTGGTTGCCGCCGGCTGGCGGAGCGGGCTGATCCGGTTCGGCCTGTTTGGTGACCGTCTCGGTGCGGCGTTGCTTCGTGTTCTTCTCCGGGCTGGATTCTGCTTCGGCTTCGCCCGCGGCAGAGCTATTGTCCTGTGCGGTGGAGAAGGCTGGCTCGTTTTCCGGCGCGGAGTTGTTATCGGAATCGGAGCCGGTGCCGCAGGCGCTCACGGTGAGGCCAGCGGCGAGAAGGATGGACGCTACGGGGAATAAGGAAGGGCGCTGCATAGGGATACTGTAGCGCCCTTCGGGGCGTGGTGCGCGGCTAGTGGTCTATGCGGGCGGGTGGAACTGGCGCACCTTCTGGCGGTAGCACCTTCGGGTACTTCTTGGCTGTTCCAGAAGAAGTAGCCGCGCTGGGTGCACCGCTGGTTGCGGCGGCATCGGCATTGCTGGTGGGGGAAGGACGGTGGGGAGTGGGGTCCCAGTGGGCGTCGACAAGCTTGCGCTGGCACACCCACCCCAAGGACAAAATTGCCAGCGCGATGAGGGCGATGAAGACGAGGCCCAGGGCGCCATCGGCATGGATGGACCAGCCCAGCAGCAGGCCGAGCCAGCCAAAGTCAGCATCGCCGAAAGTGGTATTCGCGGAGCCGAAGGAACCCAAGACACCGAGGAGGAAGGCCGGCAGGAAGGTAATGATGAGGCCATTAGCAAAAGCACCGAGCGCGGCGCCGCGGCGACCACCGGTGGCATTGCCGTAGACGCCGGCCGCACCACCGGTGAAGAAGTGGGGTACCAGGCCCGGCAGAATCAGCGCAATGCCAAAGGCTGGATTGAGCCAGGTGGAAAGCACGGCAAGGCCCACCAGTCCGCCAACGAAGGAGGAAATGAACCCGATGAGCACTGCGTTCTGGGCATAAGGGAAGACGATGGGCGCATCCAGTGCGGAACTAAACGGAATGAGTATCTTTGTCTTTTTTCTTGGGCAACTCCGGGCTCGAGTCTTCGTCCGTTGGCGCGGGATCCATCGGGGTAGATTCCTCCAGTTTGTAGGTCTGCGAGCCTACTTCTTCCTCGCCGTATTTTTCCCTAGCTACCAGTTCTACTGGGGTGGTGAGGTCATCAAGCTCGAAGGCGGCGGAACTTTTGACCGTGCCCCCCCTTTTGATTTGATCCAACATGTTGTCAGTATCGATGTATTCGCTAAAACCGGTTTTGAGCTCATTGACGGAGTTCTCGTCGTTATCCTGGATTGCGGTGAACATGGAGGAGAAATCCGCAGTGCGCAGCTCTTTGTCGGTCTTATTAGTCATCTCGTAGTCAAAGACGATGATGGGCTTATCGCCAATCCGGTTCCCGGGCGAGCCCGGGTCGATAACGTGGTGTCCGGTGATCTTGATCGTGGCGGTGGGGAGCTCCAAAACATCGTCTTTGAAAGAGCGGGTGGCATCAGTGTTTTGGAGCTCATTTTTGGTTTCGGGCTCGTCGCTAATCTTCTTTAACGCGACGTCTAGTCGGGCACTGTCCGTGTTGAATGTGAATTTGAGCTGATCGTCTTCGAGCTTGAAATCTAGGGTATCCGGCATCATGGCATCGGATACAGCGCCCACGCCACCGGCGTCTTTCTTGGAGGCTACCGTTTCGCCCTTGGCGGCTTTGGCAGCGTCAAAGGTTCCAATCCACAGTGGTTCATCATTGTCGGAGCCGTAATCCCACTCCACGGTGATGACCTCTTCGGTCACGCTAGCGGTAAAGGTGGATTTGTGGTCACCTTCGCCTATTTTTTGTTCCCACGTGCCAATGACATCCTTGGCTTCTCCGGTGGAGCTGGCATTGGAGTCTTGGCTATTTGAGGAGTTCTCGTCGGAGCCGTTTGAAGGGGCGTCGTTCGAGTCGGCGGAGCAGGCGGACAAGGTCAGGGCAGCGGCGATAAGGAAAGGGACTGTGATGTGGCGCATAATTCACTTGTACCGGATGGAACTGCACTGCGCTGGGCAAATTGGTCTTTGTCTCCGAATTGGCTACTCTTTTGTAGGCGGATATTCACCCTTGCGGTGTGTGATCCGCGTGGGGCTATAGCTCAGTCGGTTAGAGCTACGGACTCATAATCCGTTGGTCGCGGGTTCGAGCCCCGCTGGCCCCACGGTGTAGGGGGGAGCAAGGAGGCGTCGGCAAGCAAGGCCGGCGCCTTTTCTCATGTCTGGCTGCGCATATGGGTGTGCTAATTGCGCGGTGGCGGCCGGTGAAGTCTAATAACCATATGGTTGAAGTGGATCCGCTCATTGAATCTCTCTACCGCTGGTCCGATATCAGCGGCGTGCTGCTGATGGGAATCATCGGCGGCACTATGGCGCGCAAGCGCGGCTATGACATCATCGGCTTTTTCTTCATCGCGATGTTTTCTTCCCTGGGTGGCGGCATGGTGCGCGACGTGCTCATTAACCGCGGCACCGTGGCGGCCATGAGCCAGCCGGAGTACCTTTACCTGGCCTTTGCTGGTGCGCTCATTGCCCGCTTTGTCTACTTCAAGGGCAAGACCTGGGATTATCTGCAGGCGCATGGCGACGCCGTCGTTTCCGGCCTCTGGGCCGCCACCGGCGCCGTCAAGGCCATTACCTATGGGCTGCCGCTTATCCCGTGCATCATGATGGGCGTGTTTACCGCCACGGGCGGATCCATGATTCGTGACATCGTCATGGGGCGCGAGCCTAGCGTCTTTGGCGATAACCAGCCGACGGTCATACCGGCCGTGGCCTGCGCCATCATCGTCTTGGTGGGCCACCACTATGACATGATGGCCGTGGGCATGATCATCGGGCCGTTGGTCTCCATCTTCTTGGCGCTGCTGGGCATTTGGGCCGGTTGGCGGGTGCCCGCCTACCAAGACTGGGCACCTATTAATGACACCGCGGCGCAGGTAAAGGTGCTGGCCAAGAAGGCAGAGAATAAGAGCCGGGCGGTGGGACGTCGCCTGGAGCCGCACCGCGTGCGCTCCTGGCGCCACCGCCAGATGGAGGCCGCACTGCAGCGCCGTATTGAGAAGGAAGTGCGCTCCGGCAAGCGGCGCAAGGAAGCGGCCGCAGAGGCCAGCGAGTTTATGGAGTCGTTTGAATCGGACGTCGATCAGCTCAGCGCCCAGACCGCGGAGCCCGAGAACACCGACTTCGGCGTGGACTTTAGCGGTGACTCCTACGAGGCGGAAGAGCAGGCCTCCCACGAGGAATCCCAGCGCTTGCTGGATACCATCTTGGAAGATGACAAGCTGACCGATGAGCTCATTGACCGCCTCATGAAGCGTTATAACTCCCGCGATTAGAGGCTGGGCAATCCCCACTCAGGTTATCGGCCGCTTGCACGGTTGCTGGCAGCCAACTGGCATCCAGTTTTCAGGCAGGCGGCCTACTCTAGGGGCATGAATCTGAAGTATTACTTCTACGAGCTGTGGAGCCTTTTTGTTGACCATGGCTTGCCGCTTATCGCGCTATTGCTGATAGGCATTTTGATCCCGCGCATCGGCAGGCTGGCCATCCGCATCATGGAGCACCGCCTCGATGAAGACGAAGAAGCCACCAAGGCGCGCCTAGCGCTGACCGGTGCGCTGGTCTACATCGTGCAGGCGGCGGCGTACTTCCTCATCATCTGGGCCGCGCTGACCAATCTCGGCGTGCCCGCGGTAGGTGCGGCGGTGCCGGCGACGATAGTCTCGGCCGCCGTGGGCTTTGGCGCCCAGTCCATCATTGCGGATTTCCTCTCTGGCTTCTTCATCCTTTCGGAAAAGCAATTTGGCGTGGGCGATTACGTCAGCTTCGATGGCGTGACTGACGTGGAAGGCACCGTGGTGATGCTGACCCTGCGCACCACCAAGGTGCGCACGCCCACCGGCGAGCTGGTCACCGTGCCCAATAGCTCGGCCGGCGCGGTCACCAACTACTCCCAGGAGTGGTCGCGCGCCGTGGTCAACTTTGACGTGCCGGTGCAAGAAGGCGAGACCCTGCCGGAAATCACGCGCCGAGTGCGCACGATTTCCGAGCAAGCCATCCAGGAACCGTCCATCGCCGTGGACGTCAATGGCGAGCTCGAGGTGCTGCCGGCCACCCAGTTGGTTGCCCCGCAGGCCGCCGGCCAGTCCTGGCACGTGACCTACCGCGTGCTGGTTACCGTAAACCCCGCCCGCCAGTGGGCGGTGGAGCGCGCCATCCGCTCCGCGCTGCTTTCCGAGTTCTGGGATCACTACAACGTGACCGACTTGGACGAAATCCAGCGCCCGCTTCTTCCGGCAGGCGACAATGCCGCGGCCCACGAATCCGTCAAGGATGCCTCCGCGGCAGGGGAGGGCTCGCGCCCCGATTCCCAGCCGGAAAACCAGTCGCCCAAGAAAGATGGCCCGGATAGCGATGGCCCCGGAAAGCCCGCGCTGCCGGATGACGAGGACCACGAGCCCGAGCCCACCCAGGGCATCTGGCGCGCGCTGGAGACCAATACCAAGTTCCAGAAGATCGCCACCATTGGCGGCCGTGTCCGCGCCTCTACCACGGGCCTCATCCTGGCTCTGCTTGTCGTCGGCGCCTTGGCCCTGGCCTCAAGTAACCCCGAAAACGCGGATGCGGGCTGGCTTTCGCCCGAGCATTGGCGCGATAGCGGCGCGGAGGCCTCTTCCTCGCAGCTTTCCGACGCCCCCTCTACCAATCCCACCCCCGAAACCACCGAAACCGGCACGAAGTACGAGCCGACGGAGGACAGCTCTGGTGCCACGGAGACCGCCGACCCGCAAGGCTCTAATGGCGCTGGCGCGACCGATTCGCCTGCCGGCGGCGGTAGTCAGGGAGCGGGCGCCACGGGTAATGCCTCGCCCGCCCCGAGTGCCGCCAACGGCGGGACCGATTCCGGCAACGGGGCTGGCACTGCGCCCACTGCCGGAAGTGATGCTGGCGAAGGCACCCAAGCTTCTGGAACCGCCGGCAGCACCGGCCAAGAGATCCCGGCAGAGCCGCGCTAGTAGGGCTGGTCTTCTACAGTAAGTTGGTCCGTCCAGCGCTCATTATTGGGCGAGGTAAAGCTGTCATACACACTGGTGTCATTAACCTTTTGGCAATGGTGAAATAGTGCAGCCCGGCTGCTCGTTGCACTGGGCATGACTTCACTTTTCGAACCACTGGAACTTGGCCGATTCAAGCTAGATAACCGCGTCACCATGGCGGCCCTGACCCGCCAGCGTGCAGGCGAAAGCGGTGTACCTACCGAGCTGCACCAGAAGTACTACTCGCAGCGCGCCACGGCTGGTCTGGTGGTTACGGAGGGAACCTTCCCGGCGTGGACCAACCGCGCATTCCCGGGCCAGGCAGGCATTGCGACCGACGAGCAGGCAGAAGGCTGGCGCGCCGTCGCAGACCGCGTGCACGAGGAAGGCGGCACCCTGTTCATGCAGATCATGCACGGCGGCCGCACTAGCCACCCAGACCTGATTGATGGTGCGAATCCGGAGGCGCCGAGCGCCTTCGATTGGGGCGGAACCGTGCGTGGCTTCGCTGGCAAGATGGATGCGCCGGTCCCGCGCGAGCTGAAGAAGGAAGAGCTGCCGCGCATCGTGGACGAATTCCGCCAGGGTGCGCGCCGGGCTATTGATGCTGGTGTCGACGGCGTGGAGATCCACGGCGCCAACGGCTACCTGCTGCATGAGTTTATGGCGCCGTCCGCCAATAAGCGCGAGGATGAATTCGGCGGCAGCCCGGAAAATCGCTGGCGCCTGCCAGAGATGGTCATTCGCGCCGTGGTGGAGGAAATCGGTGCCGACCGCGTGGGCGTGCGTTTCTCCCCGGCACACAATGTGCAGGGTGTTATCGAAGACGATCAGGAAGACATGCTGGCCACCTACGGCGGGCTTCTCGACGCCCTGGCACCGCTGAACCTGGCCTATGTATCCCTGCTGCACGGCGAGCCGGACAGCGAGCTCATCGCCACGCTGGCTAAGAAGGCACGCGCAAACGGCGTGACCAAGGTGCTCATGAATGATGGCTTCCCCACGATTACCTCCAAGGAGGATGCCCAGCGTGAAATCGAGCTGGATTACGTGGATGCCGCGGTAGTGGGCCGCCAGCTCATCGCCAACCCGGACCTGGTGCGCCGCTGGCGCGAGGGCCTCGAGCTCAACGAGCCGGACCAAGATACGTTCTACCTGGGCGGCGAGCGCGGCTACATCGACTATGAGTATGCCGCGGACTAGGGAAGAATCCGCGGCACCAAAGGGGGCCCGAAAGGCGGGCGAGTGATAGGTAGTGAAATTCCCCAGAGAGGGTCTTTCACTATCTCTATCGAAGGTGTACTACTCGTTCGTTAACACCGAGTACCTGTCATGTGACAGAACTTACAACTATTTGCTGTAGCCCTCACCCGGGCGCCAGGTCATGGTCACGGCCTCGCGCACCGGGGACTTGGCGGTGAGCAGGTTATCCACGCGCAACCAGTGCATTTCCGCCGAATCCGGGCGCACGGTGACAAAGCTGTAGCCGTGGTGGTCCAGATCCACGTGGCGGGTGTGCGGGTTGGCGCCCATCAAGTAGCGCTCGGCCAGCTTGGACAGCTCATTGCCCTCCGGCAGCTTCAGCTGCTCGTTCACATTGGGTGCAGATACGGAGGCGCAGACCATCTCGGCGCCGAAGATGCGGCCATCCTTGCTGATATTGTGCGCCCACTCGGAGTGGATGTCGCCGGTGACAAAGAGAGTGTGGGAGTCGTGCTTAGAGAGGGCGTCGATAAGCAAGCGGCGCTCCGCCGAGTAACCATCCCACTGGTCGCCGTTGACCGGAATGCCGGTGATATTGGAGGACAGCGAGGAAGAGACCGGCTTGGTCTTGTCATCTTGTTGCAGGGTAGCCAGGTTCATGGGGGAGAACATGACGGAATTGCCCAGCATATTCCACTTGGCAGAAGAGGTTTCGATCTTATTGAGCAGCCAGTTGTACTGCTCGGAGCCGAGAATCGTGCGGCCTTCGGCGGCCATCTTGCGCGGGCCAAAGCGCACCTGCTCATCGCGGTAGGTGCGCAGGTCCATCATGGTTAGCTCTACCAGGTCACCAAAAGTCAGGCTGCGGTAGAGGTGGCCCTGCTCCGACGGGTTGGTCGCGCGCACCGGCATCCATTCGAAGTAGGCCTGCATCGCGGCCTTGCGGCGGTCCAGGAAGGCTCCTTCCTTGCCCTCGGTGTGGTTCTCGGCGCCCTCGCGCCAGTTATCGTTGGCCACCTCGTGGTCATCCCACACCACAACCCACGGCAGCGCACCGTGTGCGGCCTGCAGGTTCTCATCGGTGCGGTAGCGGCCGAAGCGGATGCGGTAATCCTCCAACGAGATAATTTCGTGCGCCGGGTGGTGCAGGCGCACCGGGCCATAGCCGGCGTATTCGCGCTGCGGATACTCGTAGATATAGTCGCCCAAGAAAATCATGTAATCCAGCTGATCCGCGCGGCCGCGCTGGGCAATATCGCCATAGGCGTTGAAGAAGCCGGACTCCCAGTTGGCGCAGCTAGCCACGCCAAAGGTGAGCTCCTCCGGGGAGGCGCTGAGCGCCGGGGCGGTCTTGGTGCGACCGACGGGCGAGTACTTATCCTGCGCCTTAAAGCGGAAGAAGTACACGGTCTCCGGCTCCAGGCCATGCGGGTCCACGTGCACGGTGTGGTCCTGGCTGGCGTCAGTGGTCACCTCGCCCTGCTTAACGACGTCCCCAAAGCCCTCATCCTTGGCAATTTCCCACTCCACCCGGGTGGCCTCGCCCAGCCCGGATCCCGGCATGGCATCGGCATCCGGTGTCACGCGGGTCCACAGGATGACCGAATCCGGAATCGGGTCACCCGAGGCCACACCGTGGAGGAAGGGCCGCTCGCCCAGCTTCGGCTCCACCATGTGCTGCTCCACGCGCGGCGAGAGGCTGCTTTGTGCGTTGGCGGCTGCACCGGACAGAGCGATGGCGGCACCGGCCGTGCCCGAGGTCTGCAGGAATCGGCGGCGGTTAACTGCGCTGGCCGTGTTCTTAGAATTATTAGACATGGTTGAAAGTTTTCTCATGTCTATTGGGTGTGCAACCGTTTCCTGCCCGATTCCATAAAATGTTCTTGTTGTTTTAACCGGTGGTTTACTTGGGCGGCCTCCTGTGGGACTGACGCGTCTGGCGGTTGGGCGGTTTCGAGGGGCTTTCGCCGGCTTCTGTGGCTTAGGTCCATTCTGATCGGGCTGATTTGAGGCCTTTAGGGCTGAATTGAGGGGGCCATTCGCTCAGATCGGCCCGATCACCTTGGACCTAAGGTGTGCGGGCCCAGTAGGCCAAAGGGGTGACCGGCTCGAAAAGATGCGCCCAAAGCGGTCCAGTCCTTCCGAGTGCGGCTCAGTAGGCTAGAGAGTATGAGTGAATTTAGCCAAATTAGCCAGTGGCCCGCGGATACGGTGGCCGGAGCCTTGCTGCACCGCGGCGAGATGCAAGAAACGGTGGGGGATACCGCCCGCGAGTTTCCGGTGGCATCGGTAACCAAGCTGGTCGCAGCCTACGGCGTGATGCTGGCCGTGGAAGAAGGAGCCGTGGAGCTTGAGCGGCCCGCCGGCCCGGAAGGCTCCACGCTCGAGCACCTGCTTGCGCACGCCTCTGGCATTTCCTTTGACTCCCGGGAGCCACAGAAGCCGGTGGGCGAGCGCCGCATCTATTCCTCGGCCGGTTATGAGTGGGCCGCGGATACCGTGGCCGAAGCCACGGGCATGGACTTTGCCGAGTACCTGCGCGAGGGCATATTGGCCCCGCTGGGCATGAATTCCACCCGGCTCGAAGGCTCGGCCGGGCACGGTTTGGTTTCCACAGTGGAGGACCTCGCGGCCTTTGCTGCGGAAGTTCAAGACCCACAGATTTTGCACCCCTCCACCGTGGCCGATATGCGCCGCGTACATTTCGGCGGCCTGCGCGGCATCGTTCCGGGCTACGGCAGCTTCAAAGACTGCACCTGGGGCCTGGGCTTTGAAATCCACGGCGACAAGGATCACTGGATGGGTGCCCTGCCTGCCGACGCCGTCGGTCACTTCGGCATGTCCGGCACCTACCTCTGGGTCGCCGGCGACTATGCCATGGTCGCGCTCACAAACCGCGACTTTGGTGAGTGGTGCAAGCCGCTCTGGCACGATACGAATACCGCTATCTGGAACTCTCTGTAATCTGCCCGCTTTGGCGGAGCGAGCGCCTTCCACCGGGGGCGTGGTGCGGTGGAAGGCTCCCCCGCAGGGCGGGGAGAAGTCGGGGAATTTCGTGCGAAATGGGGCCATCCGGCGCGGGAGACCGGCGTGAGCGCACGGGCGGCGGTTGCGTGAGATCCTAGTTGCGCTTTCTCGTGCGTGAGCAGGGCTTCTGCTCCCTGCCGTCAAGGAAGGCCAGAATTTTCTCAGCAAACTCCAAATTTCACATTTGTAACATCGGTTTCACCTGCAACTTTGGCCCCAGTCTGTACCTGGGGTTGAGGTTTAGCAAATGGGGGTTGAAGTGAAAGTTGAGGGTTGTAGGGAGGGGTGTGACGCAGGAAAATTGTGAGCAGACGCATCAGACAGTTCGTTGGGGAAGACGAAGCTCGTCTTGCATCGCGCCGGGCCGGCAGGCCTCGTGCGGTGGTGATCTATGTCGAGGGAGAATCGGCTATGAATACGTGCGTTAACCCTGCGCCGGTTGAACAGCCGGCCTCCACCTCCACGTGGCCCTCCGTCAACGGCGGCGCCACCGTGGTCACCGGTGTGCTCAAGATTTCCGGGATGCCGCGCAAGCTGCGCTCGGAGATTGAACACGCCATGGATCGGTGTATCCGTACCGAGTCGGAATATATCATTCCGGGCGATGATCCACTGACCGCTCAGTGGTGCACTCGTTGGTTCCGGGATGGGCTTTCCGTAGCGGCGCTTGCCCAAGGCGGCAGCGCCTGCGCCAACGCGGGCAGCGGTATTGGCTGCCACCAGGTGCTTACCGGCACCCGCGAGGAGCTGGACGCGCTTGATTGCGTCGTGCGCTACCTCGCGCAGCGTCACAGCTTTAATGCTGCTGTGCGCCTGCCTTAGAAGGCACGACAGGGGTTGGACCAGCTGCTGCTGGCCAACCCCTTTTTTCTGCCGCCGGATGGTCTCCTCGAGAACGAGCTATTCCGCCTCTGCGAAAGGATCCAGAATCTTGTCTGGCAGCTCCGCCACGGATTTCAGCACGGCCGACGGGCGGTACGGGTAGCGAGAAATTTCTCGGTCATCGGAGATACCGGAGCGCACCAGCACCGTGCGCATACCGGCCTCAAGGCCCGCCTTCACGTCGGTATCCATGCGGTCACCAATCATAACCGTGTGCTCCGAGTGAGCACCAATATGATTGAGCGCCGAGCGCATCATGACCGGGTTGGGTTTGCCTACATAATAAGGCTCGCGGTTGGTGGCGGCGGTAATGAGCGCAGCCACGGCGCCCGTAGCCGGAAGTACGCCCGTGGGGGCGGGGCCGGTGACATCCGGGTTGGTGGCAATAAAGCGTGCACCATTGCGGATGAGGTTAATGGCGGTGGTAATCGCCTCAAAGGAGTAAGTGCGGGTCTCGCCAAGTACAACGAAGTCCGGGTCATCGTTAGTGAGGATCCAGCCCGCCTCGTGCATGGCGGTGGTCAGGCCGGATTCGCCAACTACGTAGGCCTTGCTGGAACTTACCTGGCTGGAAAGAAAGTTTGCGGTAGCGGTAGCGGAGGTCCAGATGCGCTCTGCAGGGATATCCAGACCGGTATTGCGCAGGCGTGCAGATAGGTCCCGCGGGGTAGACATGGAGTTATTGGTCAGCACCATGTACTCGATGTCATTGTCTTTGAGTGCCTGGATAAATTTATCGGCGCCAGGGATCATCTCACCTTCTTTGATGAGCACGCCGTCCATGTCTGATAGATAAGAAATCATTGGTGATCCTCCACATACTCGGCGATATCGCCGATGGTTTCGCTGTTGAGCATCGTCTCCTCAGAAAAACGCACCTGGAAGGCCTCTTCCGCGCGCACGGTGAGCTCCACCAGATCGAGCGACTCCACGCCGATATCCTTCAGGCGGGTCTCGCGGCCCAAGTCTTCCTCGGTCCCGGTGACCTTGCGGATAAGTGCGATAAGCTGGCCGAGAGTATCGCGCTCCGGCTCCTTGTCCGGCACACTCGCATTGAACTTTGCCTGCAATTGGGCACTGAGGTCGTTTGCCATGCCCACCAGTCTAGTATTGATCCCGTTATGGCATTGAGAAAACGTTCTTCCGTTGTGGCGCGTAGTTGGCTCAAGCGCCTGCGCCCCTCGCACCGCGCCGAGCTAGAAAAGCTTTATGGCGGATTGCATGATCCCTCTACCGAGCCTGGCCTTACCCACATCAGCGCGTCCGGCACCGTGGACCACGATGGCCTAGACATCGCCTGGTATGAAGTAGGCCAGCAGGACGCCCCGGTGACGGTGGTGTTCATTCACGGCTATTGCCTGTCTTCAGAGGCCTATTATGACCAGGCCAATTATCTGCGTGGCCGCAATGCGCGTGCACTGTTGGTGGACCTGCGTGGGCATGGGCAATCCTCCACGGTCGACCCAGAAGAGTGCACGGTTGACGCGGCTGCCGACGACGTCCTCGCCGTCATCCGCGAGCGCGCTCCCCGCGGCAACTTGGTCATCGTGGGCCATTCCCTGGGAGGCATGGTTGCCTTGAACCTCATCCGCCGTGCGCCGGCCGAGGTTTATGAGCGCATCAAGGGCGCGTTGCTGATTTCTACTTCTATGCGTCGCTTTGCGGCCAAGGGCGTGGCCCAGATCTTGCAGTCCAAATCCCTACACGCGCTCTACCGCCTGTGCTTGCGCCTGCCCGGGCGCGTCGATAGTGCCCGCTTTGAAGTTGCCCGCTTTATCGCCCCGCTTTTTGCCGTGACCCTAGCCGGCTTTCCCCAGATGGAGAAGCTGCAGTTCCACGTTGCCATGCTTCTCGATACCCCCTTGGCCTCCTACTCTGGCTTCTTCGATGACCTTTTGGATCACGCCGAGTATGGTGCCGCAGAACGACTGGCCAAACTCCACGGTGAGGTAGTGGTGGGCACCGCCGATATCGTCACCCCGCGTTCGCAATCCGAAGTGCTCTGTGAGAATTGGCCCGCCGCGAGCCTGCAGACGGTAGAAGGCTCCGGACATATGGTGATTCTCGAAGACCCTGAAGCCATCTCCGCGGCGCTCGGCCGCGTTCTCGACGCGGTGTAGGCAGGCTTCTCGAAGGAGCCTCTCGAGGCACGAAGAAGGCGCCGCGGCGGGAAGCCGGCGGCGCCTTTTATTTGCGCGTGGCGCGGGGGCTAGCCCGCTCCAATGCGGGGTTAGTCCTCGATGTGGGTGGTAGCGGTCGGATCATCCAGCTTGAGATCCTTGGCTGCCTTCTCCACAACGGAGCGCTCAATCTTGCCCTCGCGAGCCAGGCCATCGAGTACGGCGACGACGATGGACTCGGCATCGATGTTGAAGTAGCGGCGTGCGCCCTCGCGAGTATCAGAGAAGCCGAAGCCATCCGCACCCAAGGTGATGTAGGTCCCCGGGACGTAAGGGCGGATCTGCTCCTGCAGCTCGGTGGTGAAGTCAGAAACGCCAACGAAAGGACCCTCGTAGCCCTTGAGCTGGGAGGTAGCAAATGCCTCGGTCGGCTCCTCACCCTTGCGCAGGGCCTCCTTGTTGCGGCGGGCACCGTCGCGGGCCAGCTCGTTCCAGGAGGTGACGGAGAAGATGGAGGCCTTGACATCGAAGTCGTCGGCAAGCAGCTGCTGCGCGCGCAGCGCCTCGTGCACGCCCACGCCGGAAGCCAAGATATTGGCAGCAATGGAGCCGCCCTCAGCGGTGTTGAAGTGGTAGATGCCCTTGTGCAGGCCCTCCACGTCCAAGTCCTCCGGCTCGGCCGGCTGGTGCACCGGCTCGTTGTAGACGGTGAGGTAGTACATGATGGCTTCATGGTCCTTGCCGTACATGCGCTCAATACCGCGGGTGACCAGGTGCGCCACCTCGTAGCCGAAGGCCGGGTCATAAGAAACCACGGCCGGGTTGGTAGCGGCCAGGACAGGGGAGTGGCCGTCCATGTGCTGCAGGCCCTCACCGGTCAGGGTGGTGCGGCCGGCGGTAGCGCCGATAATGAAGCCGCGGCCCATCTGGTCACCGGCCGCCCAGAAGGCATCGCCGGTGCGCTGGAAGCCGAACATCGAGTAGAAGATGTACAGCGGAATCATGGCCTCGCCCTGGGTGGCGTAGGACGTAGCTGCCGCGGTGAAGGAGGCGGCGGCGCCGGCCTCAGAAATGCCCTCGTGCATGATCTGGCCGTCGGTGGCCTCGCGGTAAGAAAGCATCAAGTCATGGTCAACCGGCACGTAGTTCTGGCCGCGCGGGTTCCAGATCTTCATGGTGGGGAACCAAGAGTCCATACCAAAGGTGCGGGCCTCGTCCGGAATGATCGGCACGACGCGCTTGCCCAGCTCCTTGTTGCGCATGATCTCCTTGAAGGTGCGCACCAGGGCCATGGTGGTAGCTACTTCCTGCTTGCCGGAGCCCTTGCGCACGGAGCGCAGCTTATCCAGCGCAGGTGCCTCGAGCGGGGTGAAGTCCTCACGGCGCTCCGGTAGGAAGCCGCCGAGCTCTTTACGACGCTCCAGCATGTACTTGATCTCCGGGGAATCCTTGCCCGGGTGGTAGTACGGCGGCAGGTATGGATCCTTTTCCAGCTCCGCATCGGAGAACGGAATCTCCTGCTTATCGCGGAAGCGCTTCAGATCATCCAGGGTGAGCTTCTTCATCTGGTGGGTAGCGTTGCGGCCCTCGAAATTGTGGCCCAGGCCGTAGCCCTTAATGGTGTGCGCCAGGATGACGGTTGGCTTGCCGGTGCCCTTGTTCTCCAGCGCGCGGGCGTAGGCGGCGTAGACCTTGCGGTAATCGTGACCGCCGCGGCGCAGTGCCCAAATTTCATCATCGGACATGTCTTCTACCAGCTTGGCCGTGCGCTCATCGCGGCCGAAGAAGTGCTCGCGCACATAGGCGCCGTCGTTCGCCTTGAAGGTCTGGTAGTCACCATCAGAGGTGGTGTTCATGACGTTGACCAGGGCACCCTCGGTGTCCTTTTCCAGCAGCTTATCCCAGCCGCGGCCCCAAATAACCTTGATGACCTCCCAGCCGGCGCCGCGGAAGAAGGACTCCAGCTCCTGGATAATCTGGGTATTGCCGCGAACCGGGCCGTCAAGGCGCTGTAGGTTGCAGTTGACCACGAAGGTGAGGTTATCCAGCTCGTAGAGGGATGCGATCTGCAGCAGGCCGCGGGATTCTGGCTCGTCCATCTCGCCATCGCCCAAGAAAGCCCATACGTGCTGCTTGGAGGTGTCCTTGATACCGCGGGTCTCCAGGTACTTATTGAAGCGTGCCTGGTAGATAGCGTTAATCGGGCCCAAGCCCATGGACACGGTGGGGAATTCCCAGAACCATGGCATCAGGCGCGGGTGCGGGTAGGACGGCAGGCCCTCGCCCTCACCGCGGGAGACCTCTTGGCGGAAGCTATCCAGATCCTTTTCGGTCAGGCGGCCTTCCATGTATGCGCGCGCGTACATGCCTGGGGAAGCGTGGCCCTGGAAGAAGACTTGGTCGCCGCCCGAAGGATCGTCCTTGCCCTTGAAGAAGTGGTTCAGGCCGACCTCATACAGCGGAGCAGCGCCTGCGTAGGTGGAGATGTGGCCGCCCACGCCAATGCCCGGGCGCTGTGCGCGGTGCACCATGATGGCTGCGTTCCAGCGGATCCAGCGGCGGTAGCGCTTTTCCAGCTCCTCATCACCTGGGAACTCCGGCTCCATGGTGGTGGGGATGGTGTTGACGAAGTCCGTAGACGTAAGCGATGGCATCTCGACGCGCTTCGCAGTGGCGCGCTCGAGCAGGCGCAGCATCAAGTAGCGTGCGCGCTCCGGATCAGAGTGGTCCAGCAGACCATCGAGGGAGTCCATCCACTCGCGGGTCTCTTCTGGATCATTATCGTGAAGATACGATGCAACGCCGTCGCGGATGAGGGGGAAGTTGGAGTCGCCCTGGTGGGCGTCCTTCTCGGCCATTTAAACCTCCTATTTAAGGGTCTGCACAGTTTGCCTACTAGGATACGCGCTCACAGATCCACAGTCGTTGTGAAGTCCGACTTAAGGGGACGTGCGGTACGTTACATCGCCATAACCAGTATCTTTGCAAAGTTTGTTGGGGTAAAAGAGGGTAGTTTGCTAACTCTGTGGAGCCAGCTGCGCTGGCGGTAGGGCCTGCAAAATGGGGGAATTGCGGCCCTTAGGCGGGTAAAAGGGGCCGGTGGGCGTTAAAATACTTCTATTAAGCCGCGATTTACCCGCCGGATGCGGGTGATACGCGGACCAGACATTCACTAAATTAGGAAGGAAATGCATAGTGGCTGACGCTGCAGTCAAGCTCGGAATCAAGGAAGGGCAGATCGCCCTGGAGCTTGGTTGGGACGAGGATTGCGATACTGCAATCTCTGAATCGATCGAGGCCGTGCTCGGCGATGACTTCTTGGAAGAAGAAAATGACGAGCTGTGCGATGTAGTTCTTCTTTGGTGGCGCGAGGAAGACGGCGACCTTGTGGATGGACTGGTGGACGCGAGCCGCCCGCTGGCCGATAACGGCGCAGTCTGGCTGCTTACTCCGGGCGCCGGCAAGCCGGGAACCGTCGAGCCTGGGCTCATCTCTGAGTCCGCTCAGCTGGCAGGCCTGGTACAGACCAAGGCGGAGCGCCTAGGCGAGTGGCAAGGCTCGTGCTTGGTGCAGCGCGGCTACACCAAGAAGTAGGGCTTTACCTGCCGATTTGTGTTGCTTTAGCAACCTGCGCTACTGTTTCTAACAGCGCAAGAGCGCATGCGGCTTTAGCTCAGCTGGAAGAGCAATTGGTTTACACCCAATAGGTCGGGGGTTCGATCCCCTCAGGCCGCACAAGGCAGACCGCCTCTCGGATTTGGTTCCGGGAGGCGGTCTTTTTGCGTTGGTGGGCTTAGGCTGCTGACAGAGTTGAGGGGGCTAAGGCCTCGAGAGTCAACTTGTGGCCACGTAACCCGTGAAGGGGAGAGGGCAGCGCCCGCTAACGTGGCTGTTCCTTGGGACCTAGGCGGATGTTCAGGCGACGGCCCAGGCGGGCCTAGGCAGAGAGTAGCTAGTAGCGCTCGCGGCGGCGCTTGTTCAGCTTGGCGTAGTGATCCGGCTTGGAGTCGCCGTAGCGCGAGCGATTGCGGCGGCTGGCGGCATGCGAGGAGGACGCGGCGGGAACGGCCGTGGCGGTATCGGTGGCGTCGTCAGTGGTCGTGTGGGAGTCGCGCCGGGAGGTCGCAGGGGACGGGGTTTCTACGGGCGCGGAGCCTGTAGCGGAGGCGTCCTCGGGCTCGGATGGGGTTGAGGCATCGGCATCGAGGGCGGCGAGGGTTTCTTCCTCCTCGCGTAGGCGGCGGCGCTCACGAATTTCGGACCATACGAAGTAGCCCAGGCCCAGCGGGGCCATGATGCCAAAGGCAATCCACTGGTAGCCGTAGGAGAGGTGGTTGCCGCGGTCGAGCTGCGGGATAGGCATGGCGTTGAGCACGCCGGGCTGGTCGGCGGAGAGTTGGATGTAGTCGTGGGCCAAGGGGGCGTCGATAAGCGAGGCAATCTGCTCCGTATGGATGGAGTAGACCTGCTGGTAGCCTTCCTGCTTAATGGGGGCGGACTGGTGCTGAGCCTCATCGGCGCGGATCATGCCGGTAAGCGTGGTCTCGCCCGAGGGAGCATCAGGGATATCTGGCACGGCGTTGGCCTCGCCGGCCTTGATCCAGCCGCGGTTAACCAGGATGGTCAGGCCGGAATCGGTACGGAAGGGCACCAGGGATTGGTAGGACGGGCCGGAATCGACCGGGCGCAGGCGCAGCAGCACCTCATCCTGCGGTAGGTAATGGCCGTGGAGGGTGGCACGGGACCACTCATCGTCCTTGATGGCGCCGTGGCCATCCACGAGGTCTTCCACCGGCTGGGGGTCAGCCTCATAGGCGTGGGTGATGAGCTCGTTGCGTTCCACAATGTCATCGTCCTTGCCCAGCTGCCACGGGGCAAGGACGGTAAAAGCAAGGTAGGAAAAAGCCACGACGAACAGCAGCAGTAGAACCCAACCCGGCTTAAGGAACGTCTTTAGCATGGGGCCTAGTCTAGTCGTGGTGAGCGCGAATCCAATCCAGCAGGCCAGGCACGGCGGCCTCGATATTCTTGCGTGTGGTTTCAAAATCCGCTGCGGAACCGTAATAGGGGTCTGCCACGTCCGCGTCCTCCGGGGAGTTGGGATCGAAGCTGCGCATCAAGCGGATCTTGTCCGGGTCGATGCCGCGCTCAATAAGGGCGTCGCGGTGGCCCTTGTCCATAGCAATGAAGAGATCCGCGTCCATATGCTCTGCCCCTAGCTTGGACGCGCGGTGGGAACCGCCATCGTGGCCGCCGCGGCGCAGTTCGGCAACTGCGCGTTCGTCCGCGCCCTGGCCCACATGCCAGCCGCCCAGACCGCAGGAATCTACGGTGGCGACGAGGTCTAGCATCTCCTTTTCCATTTCATCGCGCACAATGATTTCTGCCATGGGGGAGCGGCAGATATTTCCGGTGCAGACAAAGACGAGGTAAAGGCCGGAGCGGGTATCGGATTCGGTCATGCGGAAAACCCCTTCGCGCGAATAGTACTGTGGTGCGGAAGATAGGATATAGCAGTAGTAACTATTCCATGAAACGAGCATAAAGGAGCACCTCTATGTCCGCTGTGAGCGTGGGCGATGTCCGCCGCGTACTCGATGAGGCCTATCCGCCGCACCTGGCGGAAAAGTGGGATGCCGTGGGGCTTATCTGCGGTGATCCGGCCGCGGAGGTAAAGCGGGTGGCCTTCGCTTTGGACTGCACCCAAGCGGTGGCCGAGCGCGCGGTGGAGCTCGGCGCGGACATGCTCGTGGTCCACCACCCGTTGCTGCTGAGCGGGGTGGAGTCCGTGGCGGCCGATACGCCCAAGGGCAAGGTAGTGCACACGCTGGTCAGCAATGGCGTTGCGCTCTTTGCGGCCCACACCAACGCGGATAAGGCGCGGCCGGGCGTCAACGACAAGCTCGCGGAGCTGGTAGGCATCAACCCCGGCCGGCCCATCGCGCCGGAGCCGCAGGGCGTGGATAAGTGGGGCGTGCACGTGCCGGTCGCCGCGGCCGAGGAGGTAAAGCAGGCGCTTTTCGACGCCGGCGCGGGCCACATCGGTGCCTACTCCCACTGCTCCTTCGATATCGCCGGCACGGGCCAATTCCAGCCGGAGGAGGGCGCTGACCCCACCGAGGGCGAGATCGGCGCGCTGCACCGCGGCGAGGAAATCCGCGTCGAGTTCGTCGCCCAGGCCGCCCTTCGCTCCTCTTTGCTGAAGGCCCTGCACACCGCCCACCCTTATGAGGTGCCGGCCTATGACATCACGGAAACCGCCGGCCACCAGGACCTGGACAAAGCGCTCGGCCTAGGACGTGTGGGAGAGCTGCCGCAGGAGATGACCTTGCGCGAGTTCACCCAGCAGGTGGCCAACGCCCTGCCGGAGACCGCCTGGGGCATCCGCGCCGCCGGCGATCCGGACCAGAAGGTGTGCACGGTGGCCGTGTCTTCCGGCTCGGGAGATTCCTTCCTCTCCGCGGCCGCGAAGCTAGGCGTGGACGTGTACGTCACCTCCGATCTGCGCCACCACCCGGTGGATGAGCACCTGCGCGCCGGCGGCCCCGCCGTCATCGATACCGCCCACTGGGCCAGCGAATTTCCGTGGACGGCCCAAGCGCGCGATATCGTAGAGGATGCTTTAGAACTGGATACGGAAATTATTAGCCTGCGCACCGACCCGTGGACTATCTCTGCGCACCCAAAGGAGTCATAAGTGAAACTATCGCAAGAACTACAGCCGGTACTGCTGGAGCTGGCCAACCTGGAACGCTCGCAGGGCCATGGCGCTGAGAAGGAAATCCCGGAACAAGCCGAGTATGACAAGGCCAAGGAAGAGCACAAGCGCCTGCTAGATGCCTCCGGTTCTGCGCAGATGGCTGTCGACGACATGGAGACCGAAATCCTGCGCATCCAGGCCGATGAACGCAAGCTACGCCAGCGCGAGCGCGATGATAAGCGCCAGCTCGGCGCCGCAGTAGACCCAGAAACCCGCAAGGATCTGGAGCACGATCTCTATGCCGCCAAGTCCCGCATCGCTGACCTCATGAGCGAGCTGCAGGAGGCGCATAACGAGGTGCACGCGCTGCGGTCCAATCTGGACGTCCACGGCGCGCGCGTTTCTGATTCCGAGCGCAAGCTGGAAAAGCTGCGCCGCGCAGCCGAGGCGGCTAAGGAAGCGGCCGCCAATCAAGAGGATCCGGCCGTGCGCATCGGCGAGCTGCGCGATCAGCTGCCCGCTGGAGTGCTCAGCGAGTACGATACCCAGCGCGAGGAAAACGGCGTAGGCGCCGCCCAGTTCAAAGCCAACCGCGCCTGCGGGGGCTGCTTCATCGTCCTGCCTCCGGCCGAGCAAAACGCCGTGCGCAACGCCCCGGCCGATGAGCTGCCGCAGTGCGGCGATTGCGGCTCCTACCTGGTGCGCCTGGTCTAATGAAGGTCATCATCTACGCCGATGGCGGCTCCCGCGGCAACCCCGGGGTAGCCGGTTCCGGCACCGTTATCTATGACGGCAGTGGGCAGCGCATCCTGCGCGAAATTGTCTACGTGGTAGGCACCAAGTCCACTAATAACGTCGCTGAGTACAACGGCCTGCTGCGCGGCCTTGAAGCCGCCACCGAGATGGGCGCTACCGAGGTGGAATTCCACATGGATTCCAAGTTGGTGGTGGAACAAATCAACGGCCGCTGGAAGATCAAGCACCCTGACATGCAGAAGCTGGCCCTGCGCGCCCGCGAATACATCAACGGCTTTTCCTCTTTCAGCCTGGACTGGGTGCCGCGCGCCAAGAATAAGGTGGCAGACGCCCTGTCCAATGACGCCATGGATGCCGCGGCCGCCGGCCACCCAGAAGGCATCGTGGCCGGTGAAGAAGACGCCGAGCCAGCTCCGGCCGGGGAGCAAGACACCACCGCGCCGCACCCCACCGATTGGCTGGGGGACCGTGGACCTACCACCCGCTTTATCCTGCTTCGCCACGGGCAGACGGAGATGTCGGCCGCCAAGCAATACTCCGGCCGCGCCAATCCGGGCCTTACCGAGCTTGGCCGAAAGCAGGCGCTCGCCGCTGCCCAGGCGCTTGCCGACGCCGACTTTGACGCCATCGTCTGCTCACCCCTGCGCCGCTGCCAAGAGACCGCGGCGGCCGTGGCCAATGGCCGCGATATCGAGGTAGAGACGGTCGAAGGCCTCATCGAGGTGGACTTCGGTGCGTGGGAAGGAAAAACCGCGGCCGAGGCCCACCAGCGCGATCCGGAACTCCACGAGGAATGGCTGCATGATGCGAGCGTCGCCTGTCCAGGCGGCGAATCGCTGCAAGCGGTCAACCGCCGCGTGCGCACCACCCGCAAGGAGCTCCAAGAGCGCTTTGCGGGCAAGACCGTGTTGGTGGTCAGCCACGTCAATCCAATTAAGTCCTTCATACGCCAGGCGCTAGATGCCGGCCCAGCCACCTTTGGGCACCTCTTCCTCGACCTGGCTGCCATTTCGCGGGTGGAATTCTGGGAAGGCGGCTCTATGGTGCACGGATTTAACGATGTGGGCCACCTGGCAGGCCTGCGCTAGAATAAGGAACGCGAATGAGCCGGCCGGGTGATCGCGTCGCTTCAAACGGGCAGCCACGTGCTGCCGCGTGGGCGCCGAGGAAAGTCCGGACTCCACAGAGCACGGTGGTTGCTAACGGCAACCCGGGGAAACCCGCGGGCAAGTGCAACAGAAAGTAGACCGCCTCGTGCCCCCACTTGGTTTCGGCCAAGTTGGAGCCACAAGGTAAGGGTGAAACGGTGCGTTAAGAGCGCACCAGCACCGTCAGTGATGGCGGTGGCTGGGTAAACCCCACCGGGAGCAAGGCATCACGGCCCCGCCACGTTGCGGGGCCCGATCAGGCGTTTTAAGGCTGCTCGCTCGAGCCTGAAGGTAGCTGCTGGAACCAACTGGCAACGGTTGGTCTAGATGGATGTTCACCGCGCGGTGCTCCTTGGGGAGCGTCGCGGTTAGACAGAATCCGGCTTATAGGCCGACTCATTCGCCCTACTACGTTTATGGTGGTGGGCATGAAGCTCTACGCCGCCCCGCTCGATTTCCGCGCCATTGCTACAGAATTTTCGGTAGCCACCGATTTTCCGGCCGAGGTCACCGCCCAGGCCGCCCGCGCGCAGGACCGATATGCCGCATCGCGCCGCGACGCCCGCGACATTCCCTTCGTGACCCTGGATCCCGCCGGCTCCATGGACTTGGATCAGGCGGTCTACATCGAAGAACGCGAGGGCGGATACCGCGTCTTTTATGCCATCGCAGATGTTGCTGCGTTCATTGAGCCCGGCAGCGAGCTAGAGCGGGAATCGTTCCGCCGCGGCCAGACCATCTATCTTCCCGATGAACCCGCGCGCCTGCACCCGCCAGAGCTTTCCGAGGACCGAGCCTCGCTGCTGCCTGGCGCCGATAAGCCGGCCGTGCTGTGGACCTTTGACTTGGATGGCAACGGCGAGGTGGAGTCCTTCCACGTCGAGCGCGCGCTCATCTACTCCCAGGCCCGCCTGGATTATGAAGGCGCGCACGCGGACCTGGCGGCCGGCAACCTCCACCCATCTATTGCACTGCTGCCGGTGGTCGGCCGGCTGCGCCAGGAATCCTCCCTGCGCCGCCAGGCCATTTCCTTGCGCCTGCCCTCCCAGCGGGTGGTGGACAACGAGGACGGCACCTTCGAGCTCATCATCGAGCCGCGCTATGAGGTCATGGACTTTAACTCGGAGATGTCTTTGCTTGCTGGCATGTGCGCTGGGCGCCTCATGCAGGAAGCTGGCGTGGGCTTCTTGCGCACCCTGCCCGCGGCCGAGCCGGAGCACGAGCGCCAATTTCGAGCCGAGGCGCAGGCCCTAGGCTTTGCGCTTGGCGACGCCCCCATTCCCCAATTCCTCCTCACCGTCGACGCCGATTCCCCGCGTGGCATGGCCGTCATGCGCGAAGCCCAAAGCCTTTTGCGGGGCGCCGACTATGCCTGGCTAGGCGAGCAAGAGGCGCAGGTACACGCCGGTATTGGTGGCTACTATGCCCACGTCACTGCGCCGCTGCGGCGCCTTTCCGATAGGTTCGCCACGGAAATATGCCTAGCGCTGTGCGGCGGTTATGAGGTTCCCGAATGGGTAACAGGCAGCGCCACGAAGGTTATCGGGGCGATGCGTTCGACGTCGCAGCTCGCCTCCCAAGTAGATAAGGCCTGCCTGAACCTGACTGAGGCGACTGTGCTGCGACCTTGGCTCGGGACTAATTTTCCGGCCACCGTGGTCCGCGGGGACCCGAAGCGGGACAAGGCACGGATTTTCGTGCCGGAGCCACCCGTCTTCGCCCAATGCGTGGGCGCACCGGAAACCGGCAGTGAAACCACTGTCTCACTGGTGACGGCGGATACCGATTCGCGCGAGGTTCTTTTTGCCTGGCCGGCCGACTAGCCGGGAAAGCTCCTAGTCTTCGCCGCGCGCGGCCTCGCCAGGCTGCAGCTCAACGACGAGAAGGCCGTCTTCCGCCAAGTCGGCCGCGAAATTGTGCGCGTTTTTCGCCGGCACATAAGCGATGACCGCGTTCGAGGTACCGGCATGCGCCGAGCGACCCGCTACGGCACCGCGAACCGTGACCAGCTCGGCGAGCTTTTCTGCCGAATCCAAGCCGTAGATATTGGCCAAGGAAGACTGTGACTGCAACAGGATAGGGAAGAGCTCCGCGCCGCGGTGCGAGCGCAGGCAGCGCGCAAACTTCTCTACGCGCTCAGTTTCTTCCTCATAAAAGGCCATCCACTCCGTGGCGGCGCTGATGCTCGGGCGGCCTTCCTCGCCGTATACCTTGTGCACGGCCTTGAGCCAGTCGAGGACGCGCTGTTGGGCGTCGGGAAGCAAGCGCAGCGAATCGGTGCCAAAGGAGTGGCAGGCATCATCGATAAAGCGCTGGCGCTGGCGGATATCGGCGATGGCCTTTTCCTCCTGCGCGGAAAAATCTTCGGGCACCGCTACCGCAAAGGCGGACATCTCGCGGCCCACCACGTGCGGGGCGTGGGTGACAGAACCATCGGCGTAGTCCATGATGCACACGCCCTCACCAGCGCTGCGCAGCGCTGCGCTGTGGCGTGCGCGCAGTGGCGGCCGTGCTGCGAAGGTGGAAACGGCCTGGGTACAGACATCCGCGACCCGGGCCCTCAACGGTGCATCGAGATCCGCATCTGCCCCCATGAGCGCGAGCGCCACCGCGACGTCTGCAGCGGCATCCGCACCCAAACCCGTACCTTCCGGAATATCGGAGGCGATGGTGATATCTGCACCGGCCGTCTCCCGGGAGAGCAATTGACGATTAATCATCGTGTGGACAATGCCACCCACACGGGCCGCCAACCCACCTTGTGGTGCCGGCGGAATAACTGGCTGGCCTTCCGCATCCGTGGTGGGCTGTTGCGCCGTTGCCAGTTCTGCAAGCGCCTGCAGGCTAATCGAGTCATGGGCAGTCTCGCCCTGAGCTGGGTGGAAATGTACGGCCACCACGCCGTCGGTGCGCGGGCTTACCGCTGCTGCAGCGCGCAACTTTCCCACACACATGGCGACAATGCCGCCGAAGTGATCAATGTGTTCACCAATGAGGGACCACGTTGCCGGCGCGCTGGCGGTATGCGTTGGAGCGCTGCCCGTGAGTTCGGTATGTGCTCGGGCGGCGCGCTCGGCTACGGGCTCTGCAGGCGTTGACCACAGTGGCATGGGTGCTAAAGCTCCTTTTCCAGGTTCTGGGACCAGTAGTCTTCGTTGCCCCACACACGCGGCGGTGCGTTTAAAGCAACGAACGCCCGCCACCTATGTGCGCGGTGGCGGGGAATACGACATGGATTCGTATAAAAGAATTGTGCTGCCCCACATTCTAGCGGGCATCAATGGGACAGCGTGGGTAGTGTGGGCACAAACCATATCAGCGGCAGCACTTAGCCGGTGCCGCTGATGCAACAACTGAGAGGATAGTTTCATGAGCGATGCAGACCAGAAGTGGTTCTTTGATCCCACCACTAAGGAAGTCAGCCAAGGCAAGACCTCTGGCTGGGAAAATCGGATGGGCCCGTATGACACCCGCGAAGAGGCAGAAAACGCCATCGGAATTGCCCAAGCCCGCAATGATGCGGCAGATGCCGCAGACGAAGAAGATGACTGGAAGTAAATAACTCCCAGCCAACTCTTTTGAAGCCGTGTTTCCCAGCACCTGCCCGGGAAGCGCGGCTACTTTAGCTTCTTGCGCAGCGGCTTAAACGCGGCCTTGATGTCTTTGAAAGACTCTGCGTAATCATCAAGAGCCTTTAGGCCAATGGTTCGCTCGCGCTGGTAGAGCAGGCCGTAGCCAAAGGTATTCTCCCCACGGCGGCGAGCGGACTCTGCCAACTCGAGCAGCTTATCGCGCGAGGTCACGGAATCCTGGAAGTCACCGAGCACCGACTGCATCTGCTTGCAGGCCTTGTAGAGGCGCTTAGTCTTGAGATTGGTGGCAGAACCAGCTGCTTCAGCTGCATAGCGCAGCTTCTTTGCTGCCTTGCGCATATCGTGGAAATAATCCTCGCGCTCGTGTAGGGACAATTCCTGGTTATCCCAGTTCTCCACGGCCTTCTTATGGCGCTTGACCAACTTGTTATAGGCCTTTTCAAGGTGCTGCGCCATCACGGTATCCATGTCAGCGGACTTATCCTTGGACTTCTTTTTCTCTGGCTTGTCCTCGGACTTGTCCGCAGCAGGCGCGCTGTCCTCGCTGGAATCGGTAGGGGTAGCGGAGCCCCCTTCCACAGAGGACTGCTCCTCCGTCTCCTCCGCTTCGCTAGCTACCGGGGTGGACTCTTGTTGCTTATCGGCCGTTGGTGGATCAGCGAGAAGACGGTCCAGGGATTCCAGCAATTCGAGGTAACGCTCGGAATCCAGGGCTGCGATAACGCGGCGGTGCGCACGGCGGTAGGCGTTGCCCATATCGTGGGCAATGTGCTCGCGGGTGGAGTCATCCAAGGTGTCAGAATCTTCGGACTCCAGCAGCTTCTGCCAGCGCTCTTCCACAACTTCCGCATCGCGAGCAACGCCCAAGATGCCGGCAAGTTCCTTGAGATCGGCTTCAATCTTGTCGATTTCTGGGCCGACAACGATGCCATGGAAGGTCTGCAGGTGGCTGCGCAGTTCGCGGGTGGCAACGCGCATCTGGTGAACCGAGTCCCACTCATCGCGGCGCACGCGAGGGTCATAATCAACTAGCTTGTCGCGGTTGGCTTGCAGAGCGGTGATGACGGCCGCGGCAGGGGAGTCTGGGTCCACATCCGGCGATACCAGGGCTGGAGGCAGCGGTGCGTTGGCGTAGGAATCGCCCAGGGCGGACTTCAGCTTGGATGGGGAGGAAGAAACGCGCGCACCGGCACCGATAAGCAGGGAAGTGGCACGGCGAATGAATTGCGTACCTTCCTCAGTGCCAGGAAGCTCACCGGCGAGCTCTACTTCCCACTCGCGCCACGACTGCTGCTGGCCACCTGGAAGGAAGGAAAAGGCGGTGACGTGGTCATCGCAGAATTCTGCTACCGGCTTATTATCGGCATCCGCTAGGACCATCTCGGTGCGCTTGTTGTCTACCTGCGCAATCGGGGTGAGTTCGTTGTGGCGGATAATGGAGCGAACCTGGTGGAGAAGTTCCTCAGGTACTTCGTAGCGGCCATCTACAGGTTCTCCCAGCTCGGCGTGGATTTCAGTGCGGCCAGCCTCGCTAGGAATCTTGATATGCCAGCCATCATCATTGCCACCGGTGCGGCGGCGGAGGGTGATCTTTGCGTGGGTCAGGCGGAGGTCTTCGGTGTCGTAGTAGATGGCAGAAAGCGCGTGGTGGCGCGTGTCTGCAACGTGGTCAACTCCCTCGAGGCGGGTCAGTTCAGGGAGCTGAGTGGACTCGGCTACGGAGAATTTCGCTTCAACTTCGAGAAAAGACTGTGTAGACATTCACGTACCTTTTACTTTCTAGACCAAATAAATCTCACCGGTGATCCTACCCGTTAAGCACTCGATGCGGTGCCACTCCTCGCCCCCGTTCGCTAGCAGGGAACGGGAAAGAAGAATGGCGTTGAGCAGGGCAAAAATTACTGCGTAATTTCTGGAGCCGAACCAATCTCGGAAGCATCACCGCCAAAGTGAGATTTATCGGCAGCGGCAATACCATCGTTGATGCCGTGCATGCTGTTCATGGAAAGAGACATTTCCGTCAGGTTGGGAAAGAGACGATTGCGAGTGTCGATGGCATGATCGGTGCGCGCCTGCAACGCCGGAAGGGTTTGGGTAGCTACAGTCTCTGCGTGGTGTGAGCAGTACTGGGACTCCCGCAGGTTATCTGCGATGCCATCCTCATTTGCTTGAGTGAGCAATTCACCGATGCGGGCGGCGTAAGAGAGCCGGAAGCTACGGCGATAGGCGGCGGTAGAGCCCGTAGCGCGGGCAATTTCTGCGCCGTCACCATTGCGCATGAACCAATCGCATTGACGGTTGAGGGAGGCAAAAAGGTCGGCGCAATGGGCGGCGTCGGCAGGAGCGCCAATCACACAGGCCAAGCCCTTGTCATGAATAAGGAGAGTGGTGCATCCATTGGCGTCAGAGATGGTGCTTAACAGGGAAGCCTGATGTTTGATATACGGCGGGTGGATGTGCACGCGGTGGGAAATAAGATCAGGTAGCTCGGAGGTAAGGAGATCCTCGATGCGATACTTCTGCTGCAGGGACTGCGCCTTAGAAATGAGAACCTCGGCCTCATCCTCAAAGCTGGTAGATTCCGCTTTTCGCAAAAGGCCTAGCACCTTTTCGCGGATCTTGCGTTGCTTATCGCTAAGCCCGTCCTCCCGCAAGGATTCGCCGGAGGCTAAAAGCTCCGTATCGCGGAGCCTCGGTAGGTGAATGAGCTCTTTCATAATGGCGCGCAGCTTATCGCGCGGAATGAAATTCTCCTGCGGAGGGGCCATCTGGAGCCATGCTTTGCGCAGCGCAGGGGAGGTAATTCGTGCCGGCACATGGGGGCTTGCACGGTAAATGATGGGGTAGGCGTGCGGACCTAAGACATGTTCTAGGTCCGCCGGCGCCCAGCCTTGTTGTGCGGCGGTGATGAGGCGTTCGATTACGTGAGCTGAAAGGTCATCGCAGTGGGTGGTCATAAAGATTCGTCCTTTAAGAGGTGTACGTATGTTCGCTTGCCCACTTAGCAAAGCATGCGCGGAAGCTGGCTCCTGCCGGAAAAGCCCCCGCTGGCCACCCCCTAGATACTCTTGCGACCTGCGCATTTCGCCCTGGAAAAACTGTCGCATGAACTGCACATCCCTCGGGGGAGAGCCGGTAAGGTCTAAAGCATGAATAGCCAACACGAATTTGTCTTGCGCACCGTTGAGGAACGCGATATCCGCTTTATCCGCCTGTGGTTTACGGATATTCTGGGCGCCCTTAAATCCGTGGTCATGAGCCCGTCCGAGTTGGAATCGGCCTTTGAAGAAGGTGTTGGCTTCGATGGCTCTTCCGTAGAGGGCTTTTCTCGCATCTCTGAGTCTGACACCATCGCGCTGCCAGATCCCTCCACCTTCCAGATTCTGCCCTTTGATATGGACGAGCCGGACCTGCAATCGGCCCGCATGTTTTGCGATATCGCACAGCCAGACGGCCAACCCTCCATGGTGGACCCGCGCCATATCCTGCGCCGCCAGGTCACCGAGGCCGCTAACGATGGGTTTACCTGCATGGCCTCGCCAGAAATCGAGTTCTATCTCTTCGAGCGCGGCCGCGAACTCACCGACTTGGTACCGACGGATAACGGCGGTTACTTCGACCAAGCAACGCACGATACCGCCCCGCTTTTCCGCAGGAAGGCGATGCTAGCGCTGGAATCGCTGGGAATCGCCACGGAGTTTAGCCACCACGAAACCGCGCCGGGCCAGCAAGAAATTGATCTGCGCCATTCGGACGTGCTCACCATGGCCGATAACATCATGACCTTCCGGCATGTGATCAAGCAGGTGGCCACCAATTCCAATGTGCGCGCCACCTTCATGCCTAAGCCCTTCGAGCACCTGCCGGGCTCTGGCATGCACACCCACTTGAGCCTTTTTGAAGGCCAATCCAATGCTTTCCACGATCCGGATGATGAATTCTCTTTGTCCCAGACCGGCCGCCAGTTCATCGCCGGCATCTTGGAGCACTCCACGGAGATGTCCGCGATTGTGAATCAGTGGACCAATTCTTATAAGCGCTTGATGTTCGGCAACGAGGCGCCGGGCGCAGCCACCTGGGGAGTATCGAATCGCTCCGCGCTGGTCCGCGTTCCCACCTACCGGCTTACCAAGGAAGAATCGCGCCGGGTAGAAATCCGCTCCATTGATGCCTCGATGAACCCCTACCTGGGCTATGCGGTGCTATTGGCAGCAGGCCTGAGAGGCATCCGCGAAGGCTACGAGCTCGATGATCCGGCCGAGGACGATGTCCACCAGCTCACCCGCCGCGAGCGCCGCGCGATGGGATATAAGGATCTACCCACCAGCCTGGATCAGGCCTTGCGAGAATTTGAAAAATCCGAGTTCATGGCAGAAGTCCTGGGCGAGCACGTCTTTGAGTTCTTCCTGCGCTCCAAGTGGGATGAGTGGCATCACTATCAGAGCCAAATCACCACCTTTGAACTGCGCAATAACCTGAACTTCTAGGAGAAAAATGCGTCCTGCTGCTGTGCCTTCACCGGCCACACTAGGCCTTACCCGCCCGCATGCTGCGCAGGATATTGAGCAGCTGGGGTGGAAGAATCCGGAATCGGTGGATCTGTTGTGGACCCTCGCTGCCGTGGGCGACCCTGACCTGGCGCTCAATAACCTGATCCGCATCTATGAACAAGCCCCTGAGCTCGATGATGCCGTGCGTTCCAATGAAACTCTGCGCGTGCGCCTCTTCGCACTACTGGGGGCGTCGACCGCCTTTGGCGATCACCTCGCGGCGCACCCTGAGCTGTGGCGAGAACTAGAAAAACCCCTTCCGCAGTCTGAAGAGATGCTGCAAAGCTTGCTCGGTGCCGTCGATGCCGAGCCCGCGGACTTTGCGGATGACATTGACCGGCCCGATCCGGCGCGCAAGGACTTGAGCGCGCCGGGCACTTACCGCGCCGGCGAGGGGGAGCATAAGCAGGCGCTGCGCACGACCTACCGCACTTTGATGATGCGCATTGCCGCCTGCGATGTGGCGGGCACCTTTCATGCACGAAAGGGCCAAACTAAGCCGCAGCCGGAGGTAGGATTCCGCCAGATTACGGCTCTGACCACCGCGCTTGCCGACGCCGCCTTAACCGCCTCCCTTGCCTGCGCTGTGCGCACCATCTACGGTGATGACCCCTTGGATGCACAGCTGGCAGTCATGGCAATGGGCAAGTGTGGCGCAGGCGAGCTGAACTATATCTCCGATGTGGACGTCATCTTCGTTGGCAGCGAGGCAACCCCTAGGGCCACGCGGCTAGCGGCGGAGTTTAATCGCATTGGATCCACCACCTTTTTCGAGGTGGATGCGAACCTGCGCCCCGAGGGAAAGTCGGGCGCATTGGTGCGCACTTTGGAATCTCACGTGGCCTACTACAAGCGGTGGGCAGAGACGTGGGAATTCCAGGCGCTCCTTAAAGCGCGCGCTATGACCGGCTACCTCCCGCTAGGCCAGGACTATTTGGACCAGATCCGACCGATGGTGTGGACGGCGTCGCAGCGCGAGTCCTTTGTTGAGGACGTACAGGCCATGCGCCGCCGCGTGCTGGCCAATGTTCCCGAGGAGCTCAAGCACCGCGAGCTCAAGTTGGGCGTGGGCGGCCTGCGCGATATCGAATTTGCTGTCCAGCTCCTGCAGTTGGTCCATGGTCGCTCCGATGAGACGCTGCGCGCGCTTTCCACGGTGGAGGCGCTGGAGGCGCTGATTTCAGCGGGGTACGTCGGCCGCGAGGACGGAACCCAGCTCATTGAAGCCTATGAATTCTTGCGCCTGCTTGAGCACCGCCTGCAATTAGAGCGCTTCCGCCGCACGCACACGCTGCCGGATAAGGACGACGAAGACGGGATGAAGTGGCTGGCGCGCATCGCCGGCTTTTATCCGCAGGGCACCAAGTCGGCGGCCGAGCGCATGCTGTCGCACCTGCGCCGGATCCGCCTGCGGATCTCCGAGCTGCACTCGCGCCTGTTCTACCGGCCGCTGCTTAATTCCGTGGTCACCATGTCGGCCGATGAGCTCAAGCTTTCGCCGGAGGCCGCCAAGCTGCAGCTGGCTGCGTTGGGCTATAACCATCCCGACCGTGCATTTGAGCACCTGACCTCCTTGGCGGCGGGAACCTCGCGCAAGGCACGCATCCAAGCGATTTTGCTGCCAACCTTGATGGAATGGCTGGCTGATACCGCAGACCCCGATATGGGCCTGTTGAACTATCGCAAGCTCTCGGAGGCCGCGAACGATAGGTCGTGGTTCTTGCGCATGTTGCGCGATGAAGGAATTGTGGGCCAGCGGCTCATGCACATTCTGGGTACCTCGCCGTTTACTTCTGATCTGATTATTAGCGCGCCGGATTCGGTCAAGCAGCTTTCCGACGGCGCCACTGGCCCCAAACTGCTAGAAACCAAGCCCGAACAGGTTTCCAAGGCGCTGGTCAATTCCAGCAAGCGCCACGCCGACCCGGATAAAGCGGTGGCGGTGGCGCGCTCGTTGCGCCGAGTGGAGCTGGCCCGCATCGCCAGTGCGGATTTGCTGGGCTTCATGCCGGTCAAGCAGGTGTGCCATGAGCTATCCACAATTTGGGATGCCGTCCTTGAGGCTGCACTTCGCGCCGAGGTGCGCGCGTGGCGCCTTGCCAACGAAGATGCAGAGCCGCCAGCGCGCATCGCCGTCATTGGCATGGGCCGCTTGGGAGGCATGGAGCTGGGCTTTGGCTCAGACGCGGATGTGCTCGTCGTAGCAGAACCTAGCGAACCCGCCGATGACTCTGGCACGGAAGGGGAGGCCGTGAAGTGGGCCATCGGGATCGTCGATAAGCTTCGGCGCCGCCTGTCTAAGCCTTCGGGCGACCCGCCGCTGGACGTCGATTTGGGCCTGCGCCCAGAGGGCCGCTCCGGTGCGGTGGCGCGCACCATCTCCTCCTATGAGCGCTACTACCGAGAGTGGGGCGAGTCGTGGGAGCTGCAAGCTTTGTTGCGCGCGGCCTTCGTGGCTGGCGATAGGGAAGTAGGCGAGCGATTTATATCCATGGTAGATAGCTTCCGCTACCCAGAAGGCGGCGCGAGCGCCTCAACCATTCGCGATATCCGGCGTATGAAGGCGCGCGTGGACAATGAGCGTCTGCCTCGCGGTGCGGACCGTAATACTCATACCAAGCTGGGGCGCGGTGCGCTCTCAGATATTGAATGGACCGTGCAGCTCCTGACCATGATGCATGCTCACGAGTATGCCCAGCTGCACGATCCGTCCACGCTGCGCGTGCTAGATGCCTTGGAGGAAACTGCAATCCTTTCCTCCGCGCAAGTCTCTGACCTGCGCGACGCCTGGCTTATGGCTACCGACGCCCGCAATGCACTGGTGCTCGTGCGCGGCAAGCGCGTGGACCAGCTGCCCGGGCCCGGCCCGCAGCTGGCCCAGGTAGCCGGTGCCGCTGGCTGGCCGCCGGAGGAGAACCAAGAGTTTCTAGAAAGCTATTTGAAACTTACCCGCCATGCCCGGAAGGTTGTAGATGAGGTCTTTTGGGGCGAGGAGGAATCCTTCGAGCATTCTTAGAGTTAGCCTTGAAAGTCCCCGATGTGCGCACCACGGCCTTACTTTTTGCACTTTTGGACTCTAAAGTGGGATGGGAATAAGAAAGGACTGGCTAGTTATGTCTTTTAAGCTGCAACTCGATGTGGACAACGCCACGGTAGGCGAATTATCCGCGCTGCTTTCTGCAGCGCGTGCCGCGGGCGTGCGCGACGGTGACGCCCTCCACCTTGACGGCACCACATTGACCATCGAGGTCTCCACGCCCCGGGAGGAAAAGCCAGTGCCGCCGCGCCCAGAATCAACACCGCACAGTTCTCGCCAGGCCCCTCGCTCGTGGGGGCGCGCCGACCGCATAGGGGAGGCCACCATCCGCTCCATCATCGACGCCCTCAATGATCGCAGCGAGAACCCTCGCGGCAGTGACTACGGTTCCTTCGGCGATAGCGCTGGTTACCATGGCTAAAATCAGCGGAGTGTATCGACATAAGCTCATCTACCTGTGGGCCTTTGTAGCCGTGGCCGTCATCGTGGCTATCGCTGTCGGGGTGTGGGCCACCAATCGCGATAATCCCCCCAAGGGGACGAAGACGGTGGGCGAGGCCGTGGCTGGTGGCGTGGTTCAGGAAGACATGCCCGCACAGGTCAATGGTGACATCATGGCCGATGATTCCACCGACGCCAACCGCGTGACCTCCCTGGCGAAGGCGCTGGGCATCCCGCTCAATTCCGTCCCGCGGGATATTACCCAGACGGAAAACGGCAAATCCGATGTGCGCGTCTACCTCGAGCGCGAGCTCAACAGTGCGGTGGAGTCTGGTGACATCAGCGAATCCGATGAAAAGGCAGTCCTCGTAGCATTTGAGCGAGGCCTTGTGATGCCGGCTAGCGATGGCATCGTAGCCGAGAGCTACCCGGCAAACTAGCCCTTTATTTCCTCGCGAACTGGGCGCGAAAATTCAGGCAACCCGCAGCTAGGCGGCATGGCCTTGGCAGTAACTCTTCCTAAGGTAAAACATCACAAATTGGTAACGGGCAGGGTGCTCGGTGCCGAAACCTCTGGAGGAGACTATGACTTTCAAGACCACGCTGTCGACCGCGGCGGGAGTACTCGCCGCCATTGCCATCCCCATCACCGGCGGGGTAGGGGTGGCTTATGCCGTCAATACCGTGCCGGCCGATACTATTGCCCAATCGGTTCCGGCCGGCGACTTGGGTGGCCACCTGAAAAACTTTGGCGCGGCGGCAGCGCAGGAAGATGCGCTGCGCGTACTCGATGAACTGAATTAACCTAGGGCCCATGCTGGTTGATGCCCTAAGCCTAAAGTTCAAGCCTGATGACTACCGCGCCGAGCTGCCTGTCTTCGACTACTTAGCTGATTTGGGCAGCTTCAAGCTGCGGAGTCCTGTCACCGTCTTTGTAGGAGAAAACGGTATTGGCAAATCGAGCTTGCTCGCTGGCGTAGCTAGTGATTTGGGCTGTTCACCTGCGGGCGGCCGCATGGATGACCCAGATGAAATCGTTCCTCGCAGCCCCATTCGCTGCGATACGGAGGAAGTGATCCAGCGTGCCTATTTCCTGCGCGCCGAAAAGCACGAGTACTTGATTGGACGTGGGGATTCAGCGGCCGAACGGGGCGGCCGTTCGACTCTTTCTCAGAACGTGGATTTGTCCCGCCGCTCGCACGGGCAATCAGTCTTTGACCTGCTCTATGAGCACATCAATGGCCAAGGTGTGTACATCCTGGATGAGCCAGAATCTGGGCTGTCCGTTATCCGGCAACTGGCCCTTGTAGGGGAAATTGCCCTAGCGGTTGACCGCGGCGCACAGGTCATTATTGCCACGCACTCGCCGATTCTTCTGGCCTGCCCTGGTGCGGACATTGTGGAGCTCAACGATACTGGCTTCGAGCGCATCGCCTTCGACGAAGCGGAAGCCGTGGCGGCAACCCGGGAGCTTTTGGCGGACCCTGAGGGGACCATTCGCTTCATCCTCAACCCAGAGTAATCAACCGAGGGGTCTAGGAAACCTCCACGATGGTGACCGAAGGCCCGTCTTCGCCCGCGCGACGGCGAAGGAAGTGGGTGATGACCACACCAATCATGCCTACTACCCACACAGCTAGCACCGCAGCCGCGGCGGCAGTGAAATCCGGCATGGAGTAATTAGGGGCGTCGGAGGAATGGTCCAACACCATGCCGAAGAGCTGCGCGCCCAACATGCCGGAGGTAAATCCGCCCATGTTTCCCAAGCCCGTAGCTGTGGCCACCACGGAGCGGTCCATGCGCTCACGCACGATATCGAAGCCATAGTTAGCCGTCGGTGTGCACAGCGCGGTAACGAAGGACACCACCAAAATTGCGACCAGACCGCTGTCGGTGCCAAAGGTAAAGAAAATCAGCCAGGTCAGTGCGTGAACCGCGACAAACCCGAGGCTAAGCCACGGGCGGACATGCTGCGCGCGGGAAGAAATTTTGCCGTGCAAGGGGCCGACGAAGACCAAAAATACCGCCAGCAAGGTAAGCACCAGGCTGGACTTGGCCTTGGATATCTCCATGCCCTGGGTCATCATGGGCATGCCCCACAGCATGACAAAGACGATGAGCGGGAGCATGCCAATGTAGTGGATGAAGTAAGCCTGCCAGGCCACTGGCGAACGGAATACCGTTTTCAAGCGGGCCGGGATGCTGGTGGCCTGCGAGTTGGGTGGTTCCTTCTCCGTGGGGATAATGCCTAACTTCTCTGGTGAGTCTGCTACCGCCACGATGGCGGCGATGGCTACCAGGATGCCTACCGCGCCAAGGGTGACGAAGGCGGCGGTCCAGCCGGCCGCACCCAGCAACCACAGGAAGGGCACCGCGGAAATGAACTGGCCCATCTGCCCCAACGACGACGTCACCTGGGTGAACATGGGGGTGCGGTGCAGTGGGAACCAATAGGGCAGGATGCGCATCACGGAGAGAAAGGCCGTGGCATCGCCTGCGCCGATGAGCACGCGCGCGGCAATGGCCACGCCATAGCTGGTGGTAAAGCCCAGGACGACCTGGCCAATGCCCATAATGACCGCGCCGACCACGAGTAGTAAGCGCGGGCCGAATTTATCAATCAAGATGCCGGTGGGGATTTGGGCTAGGGCATACACACCCAACTGCACAGAGGTAAAGACCGCGATACGGCCGGCATCGACATCGAAGCGCTCAATGGCATCCAAACCGGCCACACCAAAAGAGGTACGGCCGGTAATCGCTACGAGGTAGACCGCCATGGCGGCTACCCAAATGCTTAAAGCCTGAGTGGTAATGACTTCTCTGGGATTCGGCTGCGACATGGCTGATACCTTACGCCTTAACTACTAAGATTCTCTTGTGTGAAGTACATTTCGACCCGCGATACCGCCCGTCAGCCCGCATCTTTTACAGATATTCTCCTCGGCGGGCTTGCTCCCGATGGCGGTTTATACCTGCCGGAGAGCTACCCACAGCTAGATTCCGCCACTTTAAATTCATGGCGCACGCTCCTAGCAGACAAAGGCTACGCGGCGCTTGCGGCCGAGGTACTTAAGCTTTTCATTGACGATATTCCAGCGCAAGACATCGAGGCCATCGCCGCCCGCGCCTACACCAGCCCCAAGTTTGCGGACCCGGAAATTGTTCCCGTCACCGAATTAGGCGAGGGCCTTTTCATCGGCCATCTATCCGAAGGGCCAACTGCAGCATTTAAGGACATGGCCATGCAGCTTTTGGGGGAGCTTTTCGAATATGAGCTCGCCCGCCGCGGTGAGACCCTCAATATTTTGGGCGCCACCTCCGGCGATACGGGGTCCTCTGCGGAGTATGCGATGCGCGGGCGCCACGGGATTCGCGTTTTTATGCTCACCCCGGCCGGCCGCATGACGGCCTTCCAGCAGGCGCAGATGTTTGGGCTGGATGACCCGAATATCTTCAACATCGCCCTCGATGGCGTCTTCGATGATTGCCAGGATGTGGTCAAGGCGGTATCGGGAGATGCTGATTTCAAGGCCGCCTACCGCATTGGCGCGGTCAATTCCATTAACTGGGCACGGCTGATGGCCCAGGTGGTCTACTACATCTCCTGCTGGCTCAAGGTCACCGAAACCGCCGATCAAAAGGTTTCCTTTAGCGTTCCCACCGGTAACTTTGGCGATATCTGTGCCGGCCACATCGCCCGCCAGATGGGCCTTCCCATTGATCGCCTCATCGTGGCCACCAATGAGAATGACGTCCTGGATGAGTTCTTCCGCACCGGAAACTACCGGCCGCGCCCAGCCGCAGAGACCATGGCAACCTCTTCGCCGTCGATGGATATTTCGCGCGCCTCGAACTTTGAGCGCTTTGCGTTTGACTTGCTCGGCCGCGATGCAGCCGAAACCGCGGAGCTGTTCGGCACCAAGGTGAAAGAAGGCGGCTTTAGCCTCGACCACGACAAGATCGCCGCCGCCCGCGAGGACTATGGTTTCCTGTCCGGCTCCTCCAGCCATGCCGATCGCCTAGCCACCATCAAGGACGTACACGAGCGCTTTGATTACCTGGCGGATCCGCACACGGCCGACGGCATCAAGGTGGCCCGCGGCGCACAGCGCGAGGGCGTAGAAACGCCAATCGTGTGTCTGGAGACCGCGCTGCCGGTGAAGTTTGCCGAGACCATCACGGAAGCCATCGGCTCCGCACCCGAGCCGCCCGAGCGCTTTGCCGGCATCCTCGATGCTGAGCGGCACGTCAAGGACTTGCCTAATGATGCCGCGGCGGTCAAGGATTACATCACCACGTCGATTCAGAAAACGGAGGTTTAGACCATGGCCCTAGAAAATTTTGCCGGCCCAGAACACTACACCGAGTTTGATCCGGAAAAGTTCATCCGCGATCTCAAAGCCCAGGCGGAGATGGATGCGGAAGAGCAGAACAAGGACAATGCCGGTGATGCGGGCGCGGAGAGTAACTAGCGTCTTTGTAACGTGCACGGCCGCGTTCCTTGCGGCCTGCAGCCCGGTGCGGGGTGGGGAAGAACCAAGTTTCTCCGCCCTGTCTTATAAAAACCTCATTCCCAATGAGTCCTATTCCCCGGCCACGGCGCCGCTCGCTCCGGGCACCGCCTTGGATCTCTCCGGCGATGAACCGCGGCCGGGTGCCTACTTTAACTACCAGTCTTGTACCGCGGCATGGTCATTTACGCTTGCCGACGCCCGCACGATCGCCGTTACCGCTTCCCATTGCGGCAAACCCGGCGATAAGGTCTGGGCCGGAACCGCCGACGGCGACTTTAGCTACCCCGCCGAACCTATCGGCGAGGTCATCTACTCTGACTTTTATGCCGAAGACAGCCACGACCTCGATGTGGCTTTTATCGAGATCACTGGTAGCGCTGAGTACTATGTCCCCGGGGCGGTGGACAATAGCGTCGCCACCTCCCTGGCTCACCTGCCGCATCAGGTGTGCAAGCTTGGCCGCGTGACCGATGAGACGTGCGGCACGCTTTCCCATGATGCAGAGATGGCGCAGCTGAACTCGGAGGGACTCCAGCGGGATTCGCTCGCCGCTAGGGCGCGCGTATGCAGCACCAATGGCGACTCCGGTGGTCCGGTGTATGGCGAAGTAGAAGGAAAACAAACCATCGTGGGCGTGGTTTCCGGAACGACGCAACGCCTCGAAGAAGGCCACACCTGCCAAACCACGCCAACGGACATGGAGCTGTCTTTCACGTTGGCCACCGATATCCAGCTTCTAGCTAAAGAGGTCTTGGGACCCATGGCCTAAGTGCGCCGCACTGGTCTACGCTAGGTGGCATGCCGACTCCAGATTTTATTGTTCAGCTGCGCGAAAAGATTGGCCACGATCAGATCTTTGTGCCGGCCTGCAGCGCCATCATCATCCGCGATGTGCCGGCAGACGCCGCGCTCTGGGAAGTCCCCTCCGTGCTGCTAGTAAAGCGTTCCGATAACGGTACGTGGACCCCGGTGGAAGGAATCTGCGAGCCAGGCGAGGAAATTACTACCACCGCGCTGCGAGAAGTCAAAGAGGAAGTCGGCCTCGACGCCAAGGTGGAAGCGCTATTGGGCGTGGGGCAGTCCGGCCCTGTGACCTACCCCAACGGTGATGAGTGCACCTTCATGGGAACGGCGCTGCGCGTAGCAGTAGCGGAAGGCGCAGAGCCGGTCATCAGCGATGAAGAAAATACCGAGGCGGGGTGGTTCTCCGTGGCAAAGCTTCCCGATAGCGTCTCCCGCCGCCACCGCCTCATGATTGCCGATGCCGTAGCGCAAATGAAACATCCCCGCGGCTTCGCCCCACGCATGGGCTGGATGAAGCGCAGCGAGCAACCGGGGCTCTAGGGATAGTCTTCTGCGGCGTCGGCAAGCAGCGTGCACAGTTGCTGCGGGTTCTGGACGGCGATGAGCTCTTGGGCAATGCCATCGCGCGCATCGGCAAGGTCGTCATGGTCGCCGCAGGCAATCACGGTATCGCTGATAGTAAGCAAGAGCTTGCCGCGCCGGGCTAGGTCATAGAAGAGCGGGCAGTCTTGCGCGCCCCAGCGCCAGGCTGTGGCGTAGAAGTCCCGCGCGCCTGTGCCAAGCCACGACG
Source organism: Corynebacterium tuberculostearicum (assembly GCF_030229345.1). Lineage (GTDB taxonomy): Bacteria > Actinomycetota > Actinomycetes > Mycobacteriales > Mycobacteriaceae > Corynebacterium > Corynebacterium tuberculostearicum_G. The sequence continues at coordinate 76,922 of NZ_JASPGP010000001.1, forward strand.
TCTCCAAGAGCAGGCGGCCGCGGCGCAGGTAGATGCCGTCTCGCTGCAGGCCAGCGAGAACTTCCCTCACCGCAGCCACGTTGGCACGATCCCAGGCGATGAAGGTGATAGGGGAGCTATTATGCATTAGCGGCGCCGGCGACGATTGCCATCTGCGCGGCCACCTGAATAGGCGCGCACGGAATTCTCGCCGCCCTCGGGACCCAAGTCATCTATGCCCCAGGAATCTTCCGCATAGATTGCGTATTCTTTGCTCCAGTGCTCGCGCCGCGGTCGCGCTTCACGCGTGCGGCGGCCTTTGCGGCGCTTTCCTCGTTCGAAGCTGGCGTCTCGCATAGTGGCTGCGCCTCCTTGCTACCTGTTGGGCCCAGTCTTAATGAGCGGCTCTTCAGGTCCGGTTTCCTTCTTTCCTTCCCACACCCAGCTGAGGAAGCGGGTGGAGCACAGCATCCAGTGGGCGGTGAGGAGGACGGGGATGGTGAGCGCAATGGCGTCGATAAGCTCGGAGCCATTGACCAATGCCAGCTGGTGGCCGCCCATGCTCACGGTTCCCGGCGGGAACGTGCAGGACCACCAAGCCGGGGAGTACGGAACCCACCGTGCCACATTGGGATAGAAGGTAAACATCGCGTAGATGGATAGCGGAATGGCGATAATAAGCGCCGTAACGCCGTAATAGACGGATACCGGGCCAGGGAAGAGAATCTGCATTGCCGTGGTGGACTGGCCCACTACACCCAGCGGGACCCATGCGGTGGCTGATTTGGCGCCGGTGAAATCCACCTTGCCATGCCATGCGGCCCAGTACACGCGGGCGAAGGTGGGCACCGCCGTCACCAGGGACATGAAGAAAAATACCGTACCCATCACGTGGTAGAGCGGGCCGTAATCATTAGCCAGCCAACCGGAAACGGAAGCCGAAATCATAGGGCCGACCAGCGGCAGACCCCAGGTAAACTTCGGCTCGCCATCAAAGCGCGTGAGCTGGATAGCCCACGTAATAACCGTAACCGGGCCACCGATCCAAAAGCCCACGAGGCGGAATGTAGGGATATCCGTTAGACCCGAAAGCGCGGCACCGAGCGCCAAAATTCCGATGAAAAACATCGACCACTCCGCCATAGTGGTGCGCTCAAAGCTGGGGTGGCGGTAGCGCAAGAAGCCCGCGGTGAGAACGACAAAGATGACGCACGCGATGGCGGCAAAAATGCCGGCCAGGATCATCATGCCTTCTTCCACGAGCAGGCGCGAAACAATGGAGGTGCCCATGAGGCTGCCTCCCCACGCGGGGCCAGGGGCTGGGAGTTGGCGGAATCTATCAGTCACACCCACATGTTAATTTCTTTCGGTCGGGTTATCAGAATTTTGCTGTCGTTTTTGCTGGTGAGAACTCTCGCTAAGATTGCTTTTAGGGGCGGGGGTCAATCCCACATAAATGTGTGTCTGGGGTCGCAAGAAAAGGGCTGGAATACCATTGCGTGTTCATACAGCGAGGAGGCTATGAATGATGAGGATTCGCTATACCTTGGTGGAAGGCCGGATTTCGTTCGACCAGCTTCATATACTCATCCAAAAATCCACCCCACGAATTCGTAAGAAAGAGAAAGTTATCAAGGGCTACAATTACTGCCAGTAGTGAGTTCTCACCATAATTTTGACCCAAAACTCTCTCAGCACGTCGTTTCGTAGCATTGGATACTGCTGGTTGGTCCAAAACGAAACTGTTCCATAACCGAGCTGAGTGAGCGCATTTATTTCTCACGAATGTAAAAGAGCGCAATTGGCGCGCTAAGTATTGTTTCTTTACGCCAAGAATGGAACAAGTCTTTGCGTAAACCTGGTTGTGGTCGTTTCGGAAGCTTATTGCTTTCGACAACGTACCAAAGGACAGTGCCTCGACTGCCACCCAAATTGGGACATCGTAAACCCACCTTTCAGTGTCGGACCCTGAGTCCTTTTGGTATTTGTGGAGGTATGGTTCCTTAGACCGCTTGAGCTCACTGATAATTAGATCGTGTGTGGGCGGCATGGCCGGATTTGGTGGGCGCCGGTACGCAGTGGGCTGAAGATACTTCTCATAAGGAGAATGGATTTCACCTTCGCTGAGAGCAAAGGCCGTCCTGGCCGCAAGCTCTGCTTCTTGGAGCCCGCGGAGAAGAAGAGAACGAAGTTCGATGTCCAACCGGTAGATATTAACTATTTCATCCCACTGGGTGCCAGGAAAGAATTTGGCTTCGTTACCGGCTAAGTTTTCTTGGAAGTACCGCATGTAGCCCGAAAAGCGGTAATAATTTTGGCGCTCAAGGAAATCTTTAGCAGATTTTTCGGAAGGAAGGATTAACCCACGGCGTTGAATTAAACTGACTTGCTCTTCAATGCTGAGGAACTTCTTCCTGCGGTTCATTGCTTCAGAATAGCAAAGCCCCCCTCTCATATTGAGCTGTTCCTATGGGAAGCTTGGAGGGGGTATCGATTGACTAAAGTATAGCTCAAAATGCGCAATCTTAGTAATCATTTGCGCAAGGTTTTGCTCAAGTGCCATGCATGTGAAAACGCTGCGATAGTCAAACAACAAGGAGTGGGGCACCGCCAAGAACCGAGGGCGCTTGTCAATGTTGGGTGCAAAATTTCTGAAGCCAAAGTGCACATAGATCTGCAAAGCCCCCAATCGGCACTCAGCAATTAGGGAGCCTAGGAAGGCGGAAAGCCGGTGGCGAGAGGGGGTGTCGGCAAGCGCAGCTCTAGCAGTCGTAGTACATCTCAAATTCCTGCGGGGTAGGACGCAGGCGGACCGGGTTGATCTCGTTCTCGTACTTGTAGTTGATGTAGGTCTCGATGAGATCCTCGGTGAATACATCGCCTTCGGTGAGGAAGTCCATGTCCTCCTGCAGGGCCTTGAGGGAAGCCTCGAGGGAGGTCGGTGCCTGCGGGATGGACTCAGCCTCTGCTGGCGGCAGCTCGTAGAGGTCCTTATCCACCGGAGCGTGCGGCTCAATGCGGTTCTTTACGCCGTCGATGCCGGCCATCATCATGGCGGCAAAGCCCAGGTAAGGGTTGCCGGATGGGTCCGGTGCGCGGAACTCGATGCGCTTGGCCTTCGGGTTGGAACCGGTAATCGGGATACGGATAGCGGCCGAGCGGTTGCGCTGGGAGTACACCAGGTTAATCGGTGCCTCGAAGCCCGGTACCAAGCGGTGGTAGGAGTTCAGCGTCGGGTTGGTGAACGCAAGAACGGCACCAGCGTGGTGGAGGATGCCACCGATGTAGTAGCGGGCGATATCGGAAAGGCCTGCGTAGCCAGCCTCGTCGTGGAAGAGAGGCTTGCCGTCCTTCCACAGGGACATGTGGGCGTGCATGCCGGAACCATTATCGCCAGCCAGCGGCTTGGGCATGAAGGTTGCGGTCTTGCCCCACTGTGCCGCGGTCTGCTTGACCACGTACTTGAAGGTCTGAATGTCATCGCCCGCGTGCAACATGGAGTTGAAGCGGTAGTTGATCTCATTCTGGCCGGCGCCGACCTCGTGGTGGAAGCGCTCGATTTGGAAGCCAACCTTTTGCAGGTTCTCCACCATGGCGTCGCGTACTTCACCGTGCTTGTCATACGGCGCGGTGGGGAAGTAGCCGCCCTTCAGGCGGGTCTTGTAGCCGGTATTCGGGGTGCCGTCGAAGTTGGTCTCGCTATCGCGGTTCCACCAACCTTCATCGGAATCAACCTCGTAGAAACCGTGCTGGACATCGGTGCCAAAGCGCACGGAGTCAAAGAGGTAGAACTCGGCCTCAGCACCGAAGTTACAGGTATCGGCAATGCCGGTGGACTGCAGGTACTCTTCCGCCTTGCGCGCGATGTTGCGCGGGTCGCGGGAGAAAGGCTCAAAGGTAAATGGGTCGTGGACGAAGAACTTGATGTTCAGGGTCTTGGCCGTGCGGAACGGATCGATATGCGCGGTGGCTGGATCCGGCAGCAGGGTCATATCGGACTCATCGATGGTGGTGAATCCGCGGATAGAGGAGCCGTCGAAGGCAAGGCCATTTTCGGCATCTTCTACGGTGAACTCATCTGCTGGGATGGAAAAGTGGTGCTCGGTGCCTGGGACGTCCGTAAAGCGGATATCGACGAACTTTACGTCCTCGTCCTTAATAAATTGGACGATGTCCTGCACTGTCTCGAAAGACACGTTTGTCTCCTCGTTGTTGACCGGTGAACTGTCTCTCTATAGCCTACTAGGTTCCTACCGTTGGCATCGCGATTCCCCTCGTTTCACATCTCACTTTGTGCCCGCTAGATTGGTGAGCATGGCAGATAAGCGTACGTGGCTCGACGGGCCGAATATTCCGGGCGAATACGATGACATGGAAGGCCCTGGCCGCTGGCCGGGCGAAAAGCTCGGCCTTCCGGAGTCCGGGCCGGGATCACTGGCCCCCGTTGGCCGCCGCGCCGGCGCCGTGGCCATTGACTGGATCGTGTGCATGCTCATCGCCAACCTCATCCACATGTTCACGACGGAACTCGGCGGCGTGGCCTTCTTGGGCTACGCGCTGTGGGTAGTCATGGGCATCGTGTGTGGTTGGCTCTTTGCCCGCACCCCCGGCATGTTGCTGTTGGGTATGGGCGTGGCGCGACTTGACGTCCCCGGCGCCCGCGTGGGCCTATGGCGCGCCGCGCTGCGCACGGTGCTCACCGGTGTGCTTTTCCCGGCGGCCATGGTTGATGCGGATGGACGCGGTATGCATGACCGCGCCACCGGCACCATCGTCATTCGCTCCTAAGGTGCCCGACTTTTCTGGGCATAAGCTAATCCCTGCTACACCGTCGACGGTGTAGCAGGGATTAGCTTTAGGCGCTTATTTATTCTTCTTGCGCTGCTGGGCGCGGCGCATGCGGCGGTTCATGCCGGCCATGTTCTGCGCCTGGTGGGGCATAGGGCCCTTAGGCATGCCCGGGGTGGTACCCGGCATGGAGTCCATGGCCTCGATGCGGCGGATGTTTTCGTAGGTTTCGTTCTTATTGAAGTTGCGCGGCAGCTTCATGACCTTATTGCGCAGCTTGGATACGGGAACCTCGTCCTCGCCGTTGCCGACGAAGATCTCGTAGATGGGAACGCCGCCGGCGATCTTGTCTACACGCTTCTTAAGCTGGTTCAAGGTGGGGCGTACGCGGTTCTTATTGCCCTCGCAAACGAAGATGACGCCGGCGTTGCCGATGACGCGGTGGATAAGATCCTGTTGGCGGGTGGCGGCCACACCGGTCTTTACGGACCACACGATGCCCACGGTATTGCGCAGCTGCTGCTCCAGCGCCCAGCCGGCAGCGCCCGGCTGGTCTTCTACGCGCTTGTACATATCGCGCTCAAGGCGGCGGGTGAAGAGGAACATAGCGAGCAGCGCGCCGATGCCCAAACCGAGGATGAGCATGAACCACTCGCCGCCAAAAAGCAGGCCAATGAGGAAGAAGAGCAATCCCATGCCCAGGAAGGCACCCAGCATGATGGGGATAAGCGCCTTATCCTGCTTGCGCTGCATATTGAATGCTTGCCACATTTGGGACCAGGTTTGCTTACGCTGCTGGCGCTTGGCCGCGCGTTCTTGCTTCTTTGCAGCCTTTAGTGCTGCCTTGTCATCTTTCGCCATGGCTCCTACTTTAAAGGTCAACGGGCATAAATGTTAAAACGGCCCACGCGAAAAGCGCAGGCCGTTATGAAAACGTTCGGTTTAGCGGATGGTGGCCGCCGCCGAATTCGCATTAGCCGGGGTCTTGGCCATGCGGGTGGTCACTGGAGTCTCCTCCGAGGGGCCGTACTTCTCCAGCAGGGTGGAGGCCTCTTGGGCGGTGGCACCCTGGGAGGTCTCAGCCAGGTGCTTGAGGTTTTCCGGCAGCTCGAAGCCGCGCTTTTCCATGGCCTGCACGTAGAGGCGGCCGGCGCGGTAGGACGAGCGCACCAGCGGGCCGGACATGACGCCGCCGAAGCCGAGCTCCTTGGCCAGCTTGGAGTGGGCGACGAATTCCTCTGGGCGCACCCAGCGCTCAATCGGGTGGAAGCGCGGGCCGGGGCGCAGGTACTGGGTGATGGTGATGATATCGCAGCCAGCAGAGCGCAGGTCACGCAATGCTTCTTCGACCTCATCCTCGGTCTCGCCCATGCCCAAAATCAGGTTGGACTTGGTAATCAGGCCATAGTCGTGGGCCTGGCGGATAACGTCCAGGGAACGCTCGTAGCGGAAGGCCGGGCGGATGCGCTTAAAGATGCGCGGCACGGTTTCCAGGTTGTGGGCAAAGACCTCCGGCTTGGCCTCAAAGACCTCTTCCAAAAGGTCCGGCTTGCCGGAGAAATCCGGGGTGAGGTTTTCCACGCCGGTATGCGGGTTAAGCTCGTGAATCTTGCGCACGACTTCGGCGTAGAGCCAGGCGCCCTCATCCGGGAGATCGTCGCGGGTAACGCCGGTAATGGTGGTGTAGTTAAGGTCCATTTCCCGGATGTTTTCGGCCACGCGGCGCGGTTCGTCGCGGTCGAGTTCTTCCGGCTTGCCGGTGGCAATATCGCAGAAGTCGCAGCGGCGGGTGCACTTATCGCCACCGATAAGGAATGTAGCCTCGCGGGATTCCCAGCACTCGTGGATATTCGGGCAGCCTGCCTCCTGGCACACGGTGTGCAGGGAAGCGCCGGCCACGCGGGACTTCATGTCCTCGTAGCCCGGGCCGGTGCGGACCTGGTTGCGAATCCAGCGTGGCTTTTGTTCGATGGGTGACTCCGCATTCTTCTTTTCAATGCGGAGCATCTTGCGTCCTTCAGGCTTTACAGTCACAAAAACTCACTTTATCGGTTGATGGTGGTGATGGCTAATAGCTCTTCTAGGTATATGTCGCCGCAGTCACATCCTATTCCGCGCCAGCCCCGAACGAGGGCTACTGCTGCGCTTGCCGACGCCTCTCCCGTGCCCTTTCATTAGCCAGCTTCGTGGGATCCGGGGCTGAGCCGAAGGTGTGGTCGGCAACGATGAGGCGGCCCGAGAGGGCGTCGTCCAGCGCTTGCAACAGCGGCTGGGTGGCATCCTCGAGGGTGACGTGGTGGCCCAGTTCTAGGGACAGGGTGGTCACGTCGGCGTCATCGATGCCGCAGGCCACGATGTGGTCGTAGTACTCCAGCGTATTGCAGCAATTGAGCGCCAAGCCGTGCATGGTCACCCCGCGGGTAATGCGGATGCCCAGCGCGGCAATCTTGCGGTCGCGTTTCGGGGCAGCCGGGTCCTTGGCCTGGGTGGTGGAGGGGACCCAGACGCCCGAGCGGCCGTCGATGCGCCCAGCGGTGGTCACTCCCATCTGGCGAACCGTCTGGATGGTGGCTTCCTCCAAGCGGCGGACATAGTCGACGACGTCGACAGGCTCAGCCAGCTTGATAATGGGGTAGATGACCAGCTGGCCCTCGCCATGCCAGGTAATGCGCCCGCCGCGGTCCACGGTGATAACGGGCAGGCCATTATCGGGCATATCCTCTGGCTGGGTGCGCTTGCCGGCGGTATAGATATTGGGGTGCTCAACCACGAGCACCACGTCGCCCTGCTCGCCCTTGGCGCGGGCGGCCGCTACCTCGGCCTGGTAATCCCACGCCTCTTGGTAGTCCATTCGGCCCAGGAAACGGACCTCTAGTGGCTTATCGGAGGCGCGGATGGAGCGCTCGGCGGGGAAGAAGGGATCGCGTGGTGCAGTCATAGCCTCAAAGTTTCCTCTGGTGCGGTGGGCAAAGCAAAGCGGGAGGATGCGCGTGGCACACCCTCCCGCGTGGGGCCGAATTAGTCTAGGCCGTTGGCAGATGCGTAGGCGGCGGCATCCATGAGCTCGCCTGCCTCATCTACCTCGACCTCGAAGAGCCAGCCCTCACCGAACGGGTCGTTGTTGATGACGGCGTAGTCATCGTGTACGGCCTCGTTGACGGCCTTGACGGTGCCGGTGACAGGGGAGTAGAGGTCAGAGACGGACTTGGTGGATTCGACCTCGCCACAGGACTCGCCGGCGGTCACGGTATCGCCCACCTCCGGTAGCTCAGCAAAGACAACCTCGCCCAAGCGATCGGCAGCGACGGAGGTAATGCCGATGCGCACGGTAGCGCCAGCGACGGCGTCAGCGGTGGCGTTGACCCACTCGTGGTCTTCGGAGTAGGAGAAATCTTGTGGAAGGGTAGCCATGGTGATGTAGTCCTTTCGGGCTGGTTGAGAAGATGTTTACTTATCGCGCTTGTAGAACGGCAACGCGGTTACTTCAAAAGGATAGCGCTTGCCGCGGATCTCTACTTCGACTTCGGTGCCGGGCTCGAGTTCGGCGCTGGTTTCCAGCAGCGCGATGGCCACTGGGTGTCCCAGGGTGGGGGAAGGCTGACCGGAGGTGACGGTTCCGACCTTCTTGTCTCCCACGAGTACTTCGGCGCCGGCGCGCGCGGCGCGGCGCTGCGTGGAGGTGAGGCCGGTGATCGCCACCTGCGGGCCGTCGGCGGCGCGCTGGCGGATGACCTCGGCGCCGACGAAATCGGCCTCCTTCTTGGCAAAGGCACGGGCCATGCCCGCCTCTACCGGGGTGATATCGCGAGAGAGCTCGTTGCCGTAGAGCGGCATGCCGGCCTCGAGGCGCAGGGAATCGCGGGCGGCAAGGCCGCACGGCTTGATGTCATACTCTTCACCGGCCTTGAGCAATTCCTCCCACAGCTGTGGGGCATCGGAGTTATACACGATGAGCTCGAAGCCATCCTCACCGGTGTAGCCGGTGCGCGCGATAATGGCGAACGTGCGCGCTACCTTGCCCATGGTGGCAGCGTAGTAGCCGAGGTTATACACCTCGTCCTGCTTATTGTCTTCTACCAGCGGCACGAGGATTTCTGCGGCCTTAGGGCCCTGGACGGCGATCATGGCGACGTCACGGGACTCGTTCTTCAGGGTTACATCGAAGTCCTCGGCGCGCTTATTGAGCTCGTCCCATACGGTATCAGCGTTGCCGGCATTCGGGACGACGAGGAATTTATCCTCTTCAAAGCGGTAGGTAATCAGGTCATCGATGATGCCGCCGTCTTCAGCGGCAATCATGGAGTACTTGGCCTTGCCCACTTTGAGGGGCTCAAAGTTAGAGATGAAGGCATAGGACAAGAACTTGCCGGCGTCCGAGCCGTTGACCCAGATTTCGCCCATGTGGGATAGGTCAAAGAGGCCAGCGGTGCTGCGCACCGCGCGGTGCTCGTCCAGCTCGTTCTGGTACTTCAAGGGCATGTTCCACGGGCCGAAGGCCGTGAAAGTGGCGCCGAGCTTTTCGTGCTCGGCATGAAGCGGGGAGGTGAGTAGGTCGGTCATGTTTACTCCTCAGAATCGTCGATGTCGAAAGCTTCTGGTGGTGGGCAGCTGCAGACCAGGTTGCGGTCGCCGTAGGCCTCGTCGATGCGGCGCACCGGCGGGAAGTACTTGTAGCTGTGGCGCAGGGATTTCACCGGCCACGCTGCCTTTTCGCGGCTGAAGGAGAACTCCCACGCATCGGCGCCGACGGACTCCGCGGTAAATGGCGCATGGTGGATAACGGAGCCTTCGTAGGAAACCTCGCCGTCGATGATCTCTTGGATCTCCGCGCGGATGGTGCGCATAGCCTCAATGAAGCGGTCCAGCTCGCCCAGGTCTTCCGACTCGGTGGGCTCGACCATGAGGGTTCCGGCCACCGGGAAGGCGAGGGTCGGGGCATGGAAACCAAAGTCCACGAGGCGCTTGGCTACGTCGGCTGCGGTGACCCCGGAGGCGTCGGTAAGCGCGCGCAGATCCAGGATGCATTCGTGCGCAACCAAGTCAGCGTTGCCGGTGTAGAGCACAGGGAAAGAATCTTCCAAGGACTTGGCCAGGTAGTTCGCGCCCAAAATCGCGTGCGCGGAGGCCTGCGCCAGTCCCTGTGCACCGGTCATAGCAAGGTACGCCCAGGAAATCGGCAGCACACCCGCCGAGCCGTACTTGGTATTGGTAATTGGCACGCCCTGACCTACCGGGGTAGCGGTGGTGGCATCCAGCTGCGGATCCGCGGCGTTGGTGGGCAGGAAGGGGATGAGGTGCTCGGCCACTGCAACCGGACCCACGCCCGGGCCGCCACCGCCATGCGGAATGGTAAAGGTCTTGTGCAGGTTGAGGTGGGAAACATCGCCGCCGAACTGGCCGGGGCGGGCCCAGCCGGTCAGCGCGTTCATATTCGCACCGTCGATATAGACCTGGCCGCCCACCGCATGGACCTTATCGCATACGTCGCGGACCTCGGGGTCAAAGACACCGTGGGTGGACGGGTAGGTCACCATGATGCCGGCGATGTGGTTGCCGTGCTTGGCAATCTTCTCATCCAAATCTGCCAGGTCAATAGAGCCGTCCTCGGCGGTCTTGACCACAACAACGCGCAGGTTAGCCAGCGTTGCCGAGGCCGCATTGGTGCCGTGCGCGGAGGCCGGAATGAGCACCACATCGCGCTCGTTATCGCCATTAGCTACGTGGTAGCGGCGGATGGCCAAAAGACCCGCCAGCTCGCCCTGGGAACCGGCATTGGGCTGGATGGAGACCTTGGCGTAGCCGGTAACCTCGGCCAGCCAGCCCTCAATCTCTTCTACCAAGGCGCGCCAGCCGGTGGTCGTTTCCTCTGGTGCGTAGGGGTGGATTCCGGCAAACTCCGGCCAGGAAATGGGCTCCATGGCCGCGGTGGGGTTAAGCTTCATCGTGCAAGAGCCCAGCGGGATCATGGTGCGGTCGAGCGCCAAGTCCTTATCGGCCAGCATGCGCAGGTAGCGCAGCATCTGGGTCTCGGAGTGAATGCGGTTGAAGATCTCGTGTTGGAGCGGCTCCTCCCCGCGCTGCAGGTTCTCCGGCAGGACAAAGTCGGCCTCAGCAGCCTCGGCGCCGAAGGCGTGGGCGAGCTTAGCGACGTCCTCCTTGGTCGCCGACTCACCAAAGGACACCGATACCTTGTCCTCGCCGATGGTACGCACGAGGTAGCCCTCCTTCTGGAGGTCAGCCTTGATGGTGGCGGCGTCTACGCTGGCGACGGTAACGGTATCGAAGAAGTCCTCGGACACGAGTTGCTTTCCAGCATCCTTGACGGACTGCGCAAAGGAGGAAGCGAGCGCGTGGACGCGCTGGGCAATGGCCTTGAGACCTTGCGGACCGTGGTAGACGGCGTACATGGACGCGACATTGGCCAGCAGCGCCTGCGCAGTACAAATATTAGAGGTAGCGCGTTCACGGCGAATGTGCTGCTCGCGGGTCTGCAGCGCTAGGCGGTAAGCGGGGCGACCATCCGCGTCCTTGGACACGCCCACGATGCGGCCAGGCATCTGGCGCTTCAGCTTTTCCGTGACCGCCATGTAGGCAGCGTGCGGGCCGCCGAAGAAGAGCGGAACGCCAAAGCGCTGGGAAGAACCGAGCACAATATCGGCGCCCAGCGAGCCAGGTGCCTCCAGCAGGAGCAAAGAAAGCGGGTCAGTGGCCACGGTAGCCAGAGCGCCGCGAGTGTGCAGCTCCTCGATGATGGTGGAGGGGTCAAAGATATCGCCCTCGGTACCGGTGTAGGCGATTACTGCGCCGATGAGATCCTCGCCCACGAGGCCTTCGCGCAGGTCTACGATTTCTACCTCGAGGTCAATCGCGCGGGCGCGCTCCGCGGCGACGGTAAGCACCTGCGGGTGCAGGCGAGAATCCAGCACCACGCGGCGCCCCTTCTTGACCGCGCGGGACATAAGCCCCACGGCTTCCGCGGTGGCAGAAGCCTCATCCAGCAAGGATGCATTGGCGATGGGCAGACCGGTCAGGGACTCAATCATGGTCTGGAAGTTCAACAGCGCTTCAAGACGACCCTGGGAGATCTCTGGCTGATACGGGGTATAGGCGGTGTACCATCCCGCATCTTCCAATAAACCGCGGCGGATGACCGCGGGGGTGAGGGTGTCAGAAAAGCCTTGTCCATAGAAGGACTTCAGCACGGTGTTCTGGTCGGCGTACTCCCGCAATGTAGCCTGCGCCTCATCTTCCGAGAGTGCCTCCGGAAGCTGAGGCAGTTCTGCGGCGCGGATCTTTGACGGAATGGCGGCATCGACCAGCGCGTCCACGCTGTCGTAGCCTACCTTCGCAAGCATGGTGGCCTGCTCCGCAGAATCCGGCCCTAGGTGGCGGGAGATGAATTCCATGTCAGTGAGACTCCTTAATAGGGGGACAGTGGCTGTAACCGCCCCAATTATATGTTTAGCAATGGGTGAACCGATCCCCCTTTGGAAACTTTTATGCAGCGCGTCACTGTGTAGGGCGGCGCTTAGTGCGCTCACCATGGGCTTAGGGGCAAAGCTCCCTCAACACCTCGAATAAAAGAGAATGGATTAGTCCGGTGATTTTGGATCCATCACCCCCACTTGGCACCCCAGAATAGCTAAAGCCTCTTAGCCCCACAGCGGGGCTAAGAGGCTTTAAGCGGCGATAGAACCTTTAGACTTCGAGGTCTGCCTGGAAGTCTGCGGTCTGCAGGCGATCCTTGATGGTGGTAATGAAGCGGCCTGCGTCCGCACCGTCAACTACCTGGTGATCGTAGGTGAATGGCAGGTAGCACATCTGGCGGATGGCGATGGCGTCCTGGCCGTTCTCATTGACAACGACTGGGCGCTTCTCAATAGCCGCGGTGCCCAGGATGCCGGCCTGTGGCGGAACCAAGATCGGGGTATCGAGCATGGCGCCCTCGGAACCGATGTTGGTCACGGTGAAGGTAGCACCGGTGAGATCGTTCGGCTTCAGCTTGTTATTGCGGGCCTTATCGGCCAGCTCTGCAATCTGCTGAGCGATCTGCGGCAGGGTCATGTCCTGTGCCTTGTGGATGACCGGGGTGAGCAGGCCCTTCGGGGTGTCAACGGCGATAGCGATGTTGACGTCCGAGTGGTAGGTCATCTCCTTGGTCTCTGGGTTATAAGACGCATTGACGTTCGGGTGGGAGACCAGAGCCTCGGCGGTAGCCTTCACGATGAATGGCAGGAAGGACAGGTTGGCACCGTGCTTGTCGATGAACGCCTGCTTGTTCTTCTTGCGCATATCCCAGATGGCAGTCATGTCGACTTCCTGGACGTGGGTCAGCTGCGCGGAAATCTGCAGTGCTTCGACCATCTTGGCGGCGGTGATTTCGCGGATGCGGTTGACCTTCTGGGTGGTGCCGATGAGCTCCTGCTTGGCCGGATCCACGGACTTGGTGGACCAACGTGCGCGAGGGGAGTTATCGGACTGTGCGCCAGACTTGGCAGGTGCATCGCTCTCGCCAGCAGCGGCGAGCACGTCCTGCTTGCGGATGCGGCCGCCCACGCCGGTGCCCTCAACGGTGTTGAGGTCTACGCCGTGCTTTTCAGCCAGCTTGCGTACCAGTGGGGTGACATAAGGAACGTTGTCGCCATTGTTGACCTTGGCAGAGGTGTTCAGGGAGGAATCCTGCTTGGACTCCTTCTTTTCCTCAGCCTTTGGTTCTGGCTTCTTCTCTTCCTTTTCTTCTGCCTTGGGCTCTTCCTTCTTTTCTTCCTGTGGCTCTGGCTTGGTCTCGGAGGAGGATGCGGTGGCGTTTTCGTCGCCGATGCGGGCGATGACTTCGCCCACCTCGATGGTGTCGTCCTCGTCGGCGAGGATTTCTACCAGGGTGCCTGCTACTGGGGAAGGAATTTCGGTGTCGACCTTGTCGGTGGAGACCTCGAGCAGTGGTTCGTCTACCTCGACGGTGTCGCCGACGGACTTGAGCCACTGGGTGATGGTGCCTTCGGTGACGGACTCGCCGAGTTCTGGCATTTCCACGTCGGCTGCGTCGCCGGAGCCGCCGTTGGAGGAGTCAGCCTTCGGCTCTTCCTTCTTTTCTTCCTGCGGCTCTGGCTTGGTCTCGGAGGAGGATGCGGTGGCGTTTTCGTCGCCGATGCGGGCGATGACTTCGCCCACCTCGATGGTGTCGTCCTCGTCGGCGAGGATTTCTACCAGGGTGCCTGCTACTGGGGAAGGAATTTCGGTGTCGACCTTGTCGGTGGAGACCTCGAGCAGTGGTTCGTCTACCTCGACGGTGTCGCCGACGGACTTGAGCCACTGGGTGATGGTGCCTTCGGTGACGGACTCGCCGAGTTCTGGCATTTCCACGTCGGCTGCGTCGCCGGAGCCGCCGTTGGAGGAGTCAGCCTTCGGCTCTTCCTTCTTTTCTTCTGCTTCTTCCTCGCCCTTGTCAGCGGAGGAGTCGTTGGATGCGGAGCCTGCCTCATCCTCGTCACCGATGATGGCGATGACTTCGCCAACCTCGATGGTGTCATCCTCGTCAGCCTTAATTTCAACAATGGTGCCGGCTACGGGGGAGGGGATTTCGGTATCGACCTTGTCGGTGGAGACCTCGAGCAATGGTTCGTCTACCTCGACGGTATCGCCGACGGACTTGAGCCACTGCGTGATGGTGCCTTCGGTTACGGATTCGCCCAGCTCGGGCATCTCAACGGAGTTCGCCATGAGTTATAAGACTCCTCGAAAGTTGGAAGTTTTCTATCGCTACCCGACAATCTTACAGCGTGATGCTCACCCTCGTGCAGATGTGGGGTTAGTAACTACCCTCCTTCCGGGTAAGCTAGGCAATTATGTTCAACCCTTTCCGCCGCAATAAGTCCAGATCGTCGCTGCGACCACCCCGCGGACCGGGGGAGACCGTCCGCCCGGAAGACGCGCAGGATCTGCAACAATGGGCCGCCGGAAAGGCTTTTGTAGAAGCCTTTGTGGAGCCGGAAACGGTAGTCAATGAGATGTCCGTTGTCGTTGTGGATGAAAACGGCGATTTTATCCGGCGCCGTATTGGCGGACCGAAAGGCATTGATGCGGTGGCCAAACTATTGAGCTGCGATATTTATGATGTAGAAGAAACCGGCTATCCGCAGCGCATGCGCGATCGCATGGAAAGGCAGCGCATCTTGCGCAAAAGGGAAGAGCAAAGGCAACGCCGCGCCCGATTTGAGCGCGGCGAAAATCCCGATACAGGGCGAGAGCTAAGCTAGGTCAGCATCCTCGCGTAAATAAATTTGAGACCCGTTGCGGCGGAATTCGGCGGATTTTTCCTGCATACCTTCCTCTGGTGCTGAGCCGTGGGCTGCCGCGCGGACCTGGTCGCCCAGCGTCGGCATGCCCAGCTCGGCCATTTGCCCGCCGAACATCTCGCGGATGTCTTGGCTAATGCGCATGGAGCAGAACTTCGGCCCACACATGGAACAAAAGTGTGCGGTCTTTGCTGGCTCAGCAGGCAACGTTTCATCGTGATAGGCCTGCGCGGTCTCTGGGTCGAGGGAGAGCGCAAATTGGTCATTCCAGCGAAATTCAAAGCGGGCCTTGCTCATGGCATCGTCCCAAGCGCGGGCGCCTGGATGTCCCTTGGCAACGTCCGCTGAATGCGCCGCAATCTTATAAGTAATGACGCCAGTTTTTACATCATCGCGGTTGGGCAGTCCCAAGTGCTCCTTCGGCGTGACATAGCACAACATGGCTGTACCACCCATTGCGATATGGGCGGCACCGATGGCGGAAGTGATGTGATCATAGCCAGGGGCGATATCGGTAACTAGAGGGCCGAGGGTATAGAAGGGGGCATCTGAAGCCCAGTCCTGTTCGAGTTCGTTGTTTTCTTGAATCATGTTGAGCGGCACGTGTCCGGGGCCTTCCACCATGACTTGGACGTCATACTCCCAGGCACGGCGGGTAAGCTCGCCGATAGTCTTTAGCTCTGCAAATTGGGCGGCGTCGTTAGCATCGGCAAGGCTGCCGGGGCGCAGGCCGTCGCCAAGTGAAAATGCAACATCGTATTGAGCGAAAATCTCGCACAGCTCATCGAAGTGCTCGTACAGAAATGACTCTTTGTGGTGAGCAAGGCACCATCCCGCCATGATGGAGCCACCGCGGCTGACAATGCCGGTCACGCGATTGCTTGCTAGCGGTACATACGCCAAGAGCACACCGGCGTGAATGGTCATATAGTCCACACCCTGTTCGCATTGCTCGATGACGGTATCGCGGAAGATTTCCCAGGTCAGATCCTCTGCCACGCCATTGACTTTTTCCAATGCTTGGTAAATAGGCACGGTGCCAATGGGAACTGGGGAATTGCGCAGAATCCACTCGCGGGTGGTGTGGATATCGTCACCAGTGGAAAGATCCATTACGGTGTCCGCGCCCCACTGGGTAGCCCAGCGCAGTTTGGACACTTCTTCCTCGATGGAGGAGGTAACCGCGGAGTTACCAATATTGGCGTTGATTTTGGTGAGAAATTTTCGCCCAATGATCATGGGCTCAGACTCGGGGTGGTTGACATTATTAGGGATAATGGCGCGGCCGCGAGCTACCTCAGCGCGAACGAATTCTGGATCGCAATGCTCACGTAGTGCTACGAATTCCATTTCGCGGGTGATGATTCCTTGGCGGGCGTAGTGCATTTGAGTTACGCGGCGCCCGGGCTGAGCCTTAAGCGGCGGGCGCTTAGAGCCTTTCCACTCTTGGGAAGACGCCCCGCGGCGCTGTGCGGCACGTCCATCGTCAGCCAGCTCGCGGCCGCGACCGGCGTACTTTTTGGTATCTCCGCGCTCGCTAATCCACTCGCTGCGCAGGGCCGGTAGCCCCACTTCAGGTGCGCATTCTGGCCCACGCGTGCGGTAGACGCGGAAGGGCTCATTGGGGCCTTGTGGGGAATCATCCAGTTGGATTTCGGTCTCTGGAACTTCTAGACCGTCGTGGTGAATGGGGGAATAGGAATGCTTAGGGTGGTTTTCTGGGGCAGCCGTCATGGCAAGCGCTCCTCTCTTCCTTCGTAGGTATTAACCAAACAGGTTCGAACGGTCTATGCGCAGCTTTAGCGCACTCTCAGCCCGTGCTCGGGCACCCGTGGGGACGCAGATCACCCTATAACAATCGTCTCGCATAGCGCAGAGCTTTCGCCATTTGGGTGGAGACGCATTTGTCGAGGTGAGGTAGTAGGAGCCTTGGTGGCACAATTCAACAGGAAACTTTCAGGTACTTGACACCCGGATCCAATATCGGCATTCCATACTTAATTCATGCGTTTGAGAGAGCGCATGCGAGAGAGATAGAGAGAACCCCTCCCGTTTCCAGAGGGCGGCTACTTTAGCCGATACATGGAAACACCTTGTAGAGAGACGCCAGCGGCCCTCGGACCACATTTGGTTCGAGGGCCGTAGGCGTTTTCGCGTGTCTAGCAGATGGTGGCGCCGGCAGCGGCCAATTCCTGCAACGCGGCTTCGCCGCGTGCTTCGTCCACTGGGGAGCAATATTCACGCAGTACGCGGACGGTAAAGCCCTCTTTAAGAGCGTCGGCGGCCGTGGCGCGCACGCAGTGATCGGTGGCAATGCCCACGATATCCACGGCGTCTACGTTGTGCTCGCGCAACCAGTCAGCGAGCAAGGTACCGTTCGCAGCGCCCTCGAATCCGGAATAGGCGGCGGTGTATTCGCCCTTGCGGAAGTAGGCTTGCGCCGGCCCGATGGCCTCATGCATGGCAGCTCCATGGGACTCGGCTACGCAGTGCACGGGCCAGGAATCCACAAAATCCGGGTTCTTAGAAAAGTGAGAACCCGGATCGATGTGCCAATCCTGCGTGGCTACGACGGTTTCGTAGTCCTGTTGCAGGGAGGCGATTTTTGCAGCGACCTCATTGCCCCGCTCGGTGCCTAAGGCGCCGCCGGGGCAGAAGTCATGTTGTACGTCAACGATGATTAAAGCAGGCTTCATGCTTCTAGGATTCTAAACGCACTAAGCCTATTGAGGTGCTACTTTGATTCAGCAATCTCGCGCAGGGCAGCAATTACCGTGCGAGTGGGCACGCCGGTGCCCATCTTCGGGGTGTATCCATAAGCGCCCGTGGTGTTGAAGGAAGGGCCAGCCACATCGATATGGGCCCATTCGATTCCCTCGCCCACGAAGTGCTGGAGGTAGGTGCCGGCGTATTCCATGCCGCCCTCACGCTTGGCGTTGATATTGCGGATATCGGCGCTGGCGGACTTCACGGATTCTTCGTGTTCTTCTAGCAAAGGCATTGCCCATGCCTTTTCGCCCACCTCGCGGCCAATTGCGGCTATGCGGTCGCGGAAGTCTTCCGAGCCCATCACACCGGCGGTGCGCTCGCCCAGGGCGACCATCTGGGCGCCGGTCAAGGTAGCGGTTTCAATGAGGTAATCGGGGTTGTCCTCGCTGGCGCGCGCAATGGCGTCGGCAAGCACGAGGCGTCCCTCCGCGTCAGTGTTGAGTACCTCGGAGGTAATGCCGCCGTAGTGGGTGATGACGTCACCCGGGCGGGTGGCATCGCTGCCCGGCATGTTTTCTGCCAGCGGCAGGGTAGCGGTGATGCCCACCTTGAGGTCCAGCTTTGCCGCAGCGATGATGGCAGCGGCCATTGCAGCGGAACCGCCCATGTCAGAAATCATGTCCCACATCTTGGCCCCCGGCTTCAGGGAAATTCCGCCGGTATCAAAGGTAATGCCCTTGCCTACTAGGGCGACGTGGCGCTTGGCCTTCTTCGGCTTCCAGCTCAAGCGGACCAAGCGCGGCGGGCGGGCGGAGCCGCGGCCGACGGCCATGATGCCGCCAAAGCCCTGCTTTTCCAGTGCCTCTTCGTCCAAGACCTCGACTTCAAGGCCGGCTTCTGCCGCTTGGGCAGACAGGAACGCGGCGTAGGTTTCTGGGTAGAGCAGGTTGGAAGGGGTATTGACGAGGTCGCGGGCGATGAGAACGGACTCAGCGGTAATCTTGGCGCTGTCGAATTCCTCTTGTGCGGACTTCTCCGCCACCACGGTGTAAGTGGTGGTCTCCGCGGCCGACTCAGAGCGCAGGCCAGAGTACTTATAGCCGCCGAGGATGAGGCCTTCTACCACTGGGGCGACCCCAAAATCGCCTAGCGAGGTGGCTACGGCCCCCACCTTGGTGATGGAACGCGCGGCCTGGCCGGCAGCGCGACGCAGCGTCTCATCGTCTACTTCTTCCGCATCGCCCAAGCCAACGGCGATAATGGAGGCCACGCCGGCCTTAGTCGGAGCCGGCACGCGCGTAACCTCACCGGCCTTGCCAGAGGCACCTACGGCCACCAGTGCTTCATAGGTGGAGCGCAGCGCTGCGCCCCCAAGCAGATCGGTGCCTGGCAGCTCAAGGCCGCCTTCGCCCTCGAATGCCGCGATCAGCAGTGCTTCCGCCTTCTTAGGAACCTTCTTTCCCAGCTTTACCTGGGGAAAGGGGCCGCGTGCGGGTAGATCGGTCTGTGCCATTGTGTCCTCCTTTATGGAAAGGCTTATCAATCTTCCCTCCACTGTACCGCGCGGCGCTGAACTTATTCCTGCCTCGCTATAGATAAAGGGGTAGATTGTGGGCATGCTTGATTACACGATTACTCGTACCGATAACCCCACGTCCGCGGAAGAATTGAGCGATATCCTCGCCAACCCCGGCTTTGGCAAGCACTTTACGGACCACATGGTCACCATTGACTGGTCCGAAGAAAAGGGCTGGCACGATGCTCAGGTGCGCCCGTACGGACCGATGACCATGGAACCTGCCAGCAACGTATTTCATTATGGGCAGGCAATCTTTGAGGGCATCAAGGCCTACCGTCAGCCGGATGGTTCTATTGCTACCTTCCGGCCGGACCACAATGCGCAGCGCTTTATCAATTCTGCTGAGCGCTTGGCTATGCCCGAGCTTCCGCAGGAAGATTTCATTGAGTCCCTGCGCCAATTGGTGGAGGTGGATCAGGACTGGGTACCGGAAGCCGGTGGGGAAGCGGCGCTGTATCTGCGCCCGTTTATGATCTCCACCGAGGTCTCCTTGGGTGTTCACCCCGCCAATTCCTACCGCTATGTGCTCATTGCCTCCCCAGCGGGTTCCTACTTCAGCGGCGGGATCAAGCCGGTTTCGGTGTGGCTATCCACCGACTACGTGCGCGCAGCCCCTGGCGGCACCGGCGCGGCCAAGTTTGCGGGCAACTACGCAGGCTCGCTCTTGGCGCAGGCCCAGGCAGATGAAAAGGGCTGTGACCAGGTGGTCTGGTTGGACGCCATTGAGCGCCGTTACATCGAGGAGATGGGCGGAATGAACCTGATGTTTGTGTATGGCTCTGGTGATAGCGCGGAGATTGTTACACCAGAACTATCGGGATCCTTGCTGCCCGGCATTACCCGCGAATCGCTATTGCAGGTAGCGCAGGATTTGGGCTACAAGGTCACCGAGCGCCGCATTACTACCGAAGAGTGGCAGCGCGATGCCGAATCCGGCGCTATGTCAGAGGCCTTTGCTTGTGGCACTGCCGCGGTTATTACGCCGGTGGGTCACGTAATGGGAGATTCTGCGGATTTCCAGGTCAATGGGAATGAAGCGGGTGAGATCACCATGGCCCTGCGCGAGCGCCTCACCGGAATCCAGCGCGGCGCAGTGGAGGATACCCACGGTTGGCTCCATACCCTAGTGAAGTAGTCCCCGCTTAGGCGTCCGCGGCGATCTCCACTCCGGTGAGCAGCAGTGGCAGCGCCGCGAGGGCACCGAGCGCAGGTTGTGGCTCCATTCCCAGTTCCAGCAGGGGGTGGAGCCCTAGCTTTTCCAGTGCCAACTTGTGCGCAGGGGCAGTGGATAGGGAGGTGGCGAAGAGCCAGTCTTTCACACCGGGATTATCGCGCTCAGCAAGAAGCGCGGCGGTGGCGGTCAAGGGGGCGTCGATAAGCAGGGGCGTACGGCGCTCCGCGGCTCGGGCAATGAACCCCACCGCGGCTGCTAGCACCGTGGACTGGCACGATTCCACCAGCTCCATGCCCTCGAGGTTGCGGGCGCGGAACATAGCGTCCCGGATAGCGCAAACCTCGCGTTTCCAGTCTTCCACGCTGCGCTGCTTGCCGACGATCACTACCGGCTCCGTCTGCGTCATAGTTGCCATTACCACGGCCGGTACTCGGGCGAGCTCTTCGCCGCCGGGAATCAGTAGGTCAGCCCCGGCATCAATTTCCGCATCCGCTGTTGCGGCTCCAAGGCTGTAGGCCTGGGAATAATCCGTCACGGTGACTACATTCAGCCCGGCCTCGGCGCGACGCGCAGCGGTCTCAGCGGCCGAAAGCGAGGTCTCTTGATCCGCGAAAATCACGGCCCGCACGCGCCGCGGCTCATGGGCAGGGGCCGCGCCTTGGCAAGCAGCCAGCCATTGAGCGGCGTCGGTCAGGCGCCCCCAAGGGGCGAGCTGTGCGTCCTGTGCGGTGCGTGCCTGCTTATCGGGCTGCGGAATGGCCATGAGTAGTCCCCCTAAACGTCAGCGCCGAGCTCCACGCGGGGGCGCGGGATGCGCCACTTGCGCGGCTGGCTGGCGCGAGAATACGCATAAAAACCAAGGCTAAAGCCGGCTTCGGTCGTGCCGGGGAACTTGGCGCGCACGGCATTATTGCAGCGGCGGGCCAAAATGACGCCCTCGATGGCGAAGATCACGAGGATAACCATCGCTACCGCGTTGATGATTGTTGCAATGCTGGGTACCGCGTAGGTCAAGAACATGACCACGATGAGCACCAAGGCCATCGGCATGACCCAGTTGCTCAGGCTGCGGCGGGCATCCACCCAATCGCGTACATAGGCGCGCACTTGACCCTGGTCGCGGGCGGGCAGGAAGCGCGGATCGCCCTCTGCCATGCGGGCCTGCTGCTCGCGGTTGGCCTGCTGGCGCTCTTGGCGCTCCTTCTTCTTATATTCCTTCCACTCGTCCTTGCTCATGGACTTCTTCATGTCCTTGCGATGCTGGTACCGCTGCGCATCGGACATGCCATGGGGATCGCGCTTTACGCCGCGCGCAATCTCTTGCTCTGCGCGCTTTGGCGTAGGACGACCCTTCGGTGGGGTGTAGCCCTTGCGCTGGGGCACTTCCTGAACTTCTGCCTGAGCTTTGTCCTGTACAGGAGCAGGCTCAGTGGAGGTCTTATCATCTTTTTGCCACGGGAGTTTCACGTTCCTCACACTACAAGGTTTAGGTGTGAATAGGGGAATAGGCCCGGCCCAGATGGTGTTGTAGGTATGGGCTACCTTTTCCCACCTGAACTAACCGGGTAGGGTAGTGGCAACGAATCCAATACTTATTGAGGAGAAGTGATGACCGCTCCAGCTTCCGCAACCGGCGTCATTCTGACTGAAGCAGCAGCCGCAAAGGCAAAGGCGCTGCTTGATCAGGAAGGCCGCGACGATCTCTCCCTGCGCATTGCCGTCCAGCCTGGTGGCTGCGCTGGCCTGCGCTACCAGCTCTACTTTGATGACCGTACCTTGGACGGTGACAAGGTTGACCAGGTAGGCGGCGTAAACCTCGTTGTGGACAAGATGTCCGTTCCCTACCTGACCGGTGCCAAGATTGACTTCGCTGACACCATCGAGTCCCAGGGCTTCACCATTGATAACCCGAATGCCACCGGCTCTTGCGCTTGTGGCGATTCCTTCAACTAAATAGAAGGACAAAAAGAGGGTGGGTGCCACTGGCACCCACCCTCTTTTTGCGTGTGGAAGGCTCTTAGAGCTTGACAGGGTAGTCGCGCTGCTCGATCTGCGGATCGATGCGCTTTTCCACAAAGATGCCGTGCCAAATCATAAAGGACAGCACGGTCCACAAGCGGCGGGAGTGATCGGAAACGCCATCTCGGTGCTCCTTGAGCATCTCGAGAACTTCCTTCTTGTTGAAGATGTCCTCGGTCTGGGATTCATTGATGGTGTCCTGGGCCCAGCCGTATAGCTCATCGCCGGCCAGCCAGTGGCGCATCGGCACAGGGAAGCCCAACTTCTTGCGGTGTAGAACATGCGCCGGGACGATCTGCTCCATGGCCTTGCGCAGGGCGTATTTGGTGGTGCCGTGCGAGATCTTCAGGTCATAAGGGATGGATTCGGCAACCTTGAAGACTTCCTTGTCCAAGAATGGCACGCGCAGCTCCAGCGAGTTGGCCATATTGATTTTATCGGCCTTGACCAGGATGTCACCGCGCATCCAAGTGAATAGATCCAAATGCTGCATGCGGGCAACCGGATCAAAGTCCTTGGATTGGGCGTAGATGGGGGCGGTAACCTCGCGGTGGTCCCATTCGCGCTTTGCCCACGGGATAACGCGCTGCATCTGGTCAAAGTTGAAGGAACGAGCGTTGCCGTAGTAGCGCTCTTCCATCGTCATCGAGCCGCGATTAAGCAGGGACTTGCCCTTCATGCCTTCCGGTAGAACCTGGGAGAGCTTGCCCAGTCCGCGACGAAGCGGCGACGGGATCTTCTCAAACGGCGCGAGGGATAGTGGTTCCTTGTAGATGGTGTAGCCACCAAAGAGCTCGTCCGCGCCCTCGCCGGAAAGAACTACCTTGACATGTTTGCGGGCCTCCTGCGCCACAAAGTACAGCGGCACCAGCGAGGGGTCAGCCACCGGATTGTCCAGGTACCACATGATCTTCGGGATGGACTCGGCATATTCTTCGGGGGAGACAATCTTGACGATGTGCTCCACGCCAATAGCTTCCGCGGACTCTGCCGCGACATCGACCTCAGAATAGCCCTCGCGCTCGAAGCCGGTGGTAAAGGTAAGTAGATCTGGATTGTGGCGCTTGGCCAGGGTGGCAATAGCGGTGGAGTCAATGCCGCCAGATAGGAAGGAACCCACGGTGACGTCGGCACGCATGTGCTTAGCGACGGAATCTTCCAGCGCCTCCGCAATGCGGTTAAATAGCTGCTGCTCTTCGCCTTGCTTTACCTGCTGTACAGGGAAGCGAGGCTTGAAGTAGCGCTCGGCGACAACATCTTCGCCCGGGCGAAGAGTGACAGTGCAGCCGGATTCAACGCGGCGAATATTCGCGTGGAGGGATTCTGGCTCCGGGACGTATTGCAGGTCCACGTAGTGCTCAATGGCGCGACGGTCAAGGTTGAGATCTAGACCGAGCTCATCCGCCATCTCCAAGATGCACTTCATCTCCGAAGCGAAAACGGTGCCTGCCTCGGTAGTGGCGTAATACAGCGGCTTGATGCCAAATTGGTCGCGAGCGGCAAACATCGTCTTGGTGTGGGTGTCCCAGATGACGATGCCGAACATGCCGCGCAGATGGTTGACTACGTCCTTGCCCCAGTGGTGGTAGCCCACCACGATGGGCTCGCCATCGCCCTCGGTGTGGAAGGTGTAGCCGAGGTCCTTGAGTTCCTCGCGCAGCTCCACGTAGTTGTAGACTTCGCCATTAAAGGTCATGGCGTAGCGGTCGGGCTCGTCCTCCGGGCCCCAGCGAAGGGGCTGATGGGAGTGCTCCAAGTCAATAATGGACAGGCGGTTGAAGCCGAAGGCGGCATCGCCGTCATGCCACGTGCCGGCCGCATCTGGGCCGCGGTGGCGCATGCAGGGCAGGGAACGTTCCAGCGCGTCAACGTACTTATCTACGTTGCCCGTGGCGGCGAGCATGCCAAGAAGTCCGCACATGAAAAGATTGCTCCTTATATATAAGCGTCTATTGCTAGTCACCCACTTTACGGCCAGAGAGCGTGAAACCAGAACACGCCACGGCTTAAGGAAACCTGCCGACTGCCTTGGAATTAGCTTCCCCGATAGGGGTGCGAACTTTCGGATGATGGTTCCGTCCGATTCCTGTGAATTGGCGCACATGGATTCTGTGGCCGCTGGGGGTGCGGTTGGAACATTGTGCAGGTGGGGCGGTAACCTACCAGAAGGAGAATATGAAATGAGTGCACTAGGTGCCCTTTTATGCCTTTAAACAGGCTGGGAATCTGGCAATTATCCTCTATTCTGATTGGGTAAGAGTGCTCTGTGAGTATTCGAGAAGTTTTGTGTGGACAGAAAGGCAGAACACACGTGGGACAGCGTAATAAGCGCACCTTTGCCCGCAAGGCGGGCGTAGCTGGCGCACTTGCCCTGGGTGGACTCGCTCTGGCAGGTTGTGACGTTCAGGCGCCAACTGCTGTAGAGAACCTCCTGGGATTCGGTTGGCCGAAGGGCATTACCCCTGAGGCAGAGGCCATGTACAACTTCTGGATTTGGGTCTGGGTTGCCGCATGGATCGTTGGTTTTATTATGTGGGGCCTGTTCCTCACCGCAATCTTCCGCTGGAGCGCGAAGAAGGCAAAGAAGGATGGCAAGGGCGAGTTCCCGCGCCAGATCCAGTACAACGTTCCGCTGGAGATGGTTCTGACCATCGTCCCGATCCTCATCATTATGGGCCTGTTCTTCTTCACTGTTCAGACTCAGCAGAAGGTCACCGCCTTGGATAAGGATCCGAAGGTGGTCGTTGACGTTACTGCGTTCCAGTGGAACTGGAAGTTCGGTTACGCCGAGAACCATGTCAATGGTGAGAACTACGACGGTGCCGACAAGGAGCGTCAGGCTGAAGCAGAGAAGACCGCTCACGACCCTGAGGGCGTGGACAACCCGAACCCAATCCACGGCAAGTCCATGGGCGACCTTTCCTACCTGAACTACAACAAGATTGAGACCGTCGGTACCACCGAAGAGGTTCCGGTTCTGGTTCTTCCTTCCGATACTGCGATTGAGTTCCGACTCGCTTCCGGCGACGTTTCCCACGCATTCTGGGTACCGGAGTTCTTGTTCAAGCGCGACGTCTATGCACACCCAGAGGCAAACGCTCAGGAGCGTAGCTTCCAGGTAGAAAAGATTGAGAAGCAAGGCGCATTCGTTGGCCGTTGTGCCGAGATGTGCGGTACCTACCACTCGATGATGAACTTTGAAATCCGCGTTGTCTCTCCGGAGGACTTCAACACCTACCTGAAGTTCCGCGAGGACAACCCAGAAGCCACCAACGCGGAAGCTCTGGAAGAAATCGGCCAGGACCCATACGCGGTAACCACCCACCCGTTCTCCGGCGAGCGTGACACCGCTAAGGGTGACAACTACGTAAACACCGCGGCATAAGAGATAAGGACACAACACAATGCGTGCAACATCGAAAGTCTTTTACTCAATCGCGACGTACCTTCTTGTCTCGCTGATTGTCTACATCTTCGGCGTCACCTTCGTTAAGGACGACGGCTACCTCTACGGTGCCGAGTGGGTTGGCATCGTAGGCATGTTCCTCGCCTTCCTGCTGTGCATGATGCTGGGTGCTTACCTTCACTTCACTGATGACCGCAGTGACGTCCTGCCAGAGGATTGGGAAGAGGCAGAAACTGAAGATGCCGCTGGCATCCTTGGCTTCTTCTCCCCAGGCTCCATCTGGCCGCTGGCTATGACTGGCGCCATTGGCCTTCTTGGCTTGGGAATCATCTTCCTCTACTTCTGGCTGATTGCCCTCGGCGCTGTCTGCCTCATCGCGGCCTGCACCGGCCTGTCCCTCCAGTACGGCCTGCCGAAGGAAAAGCACTAATTCCTCGATGTAAAGGAATCCCTGCCTAAAACTTCTCCGCCCTCCTAGTCACTATGGCTAGGAGGGCTTTGGCGATCCAGCGTCGTTCGCGGCGTCAGAAAGTTCCCGAAAGTTCTAAAAAGTTTTACCGGTGGGGGAGGAGTAGCTGATTATGCCGCATGTTCGCCATAGCTTTTCTTCTGCATTCTGGCACGTAGAAGCCGATTTTTGCGGGGGTCGTTCGAAAGTTGTAAAGCAGGGCATTTAGGGGGCTCGTGGAATGTGATTTATCTCTCCAGACAATGGGGGTTGGACACACGGATTGGTACATCGATAAGTGGGGGCGACGGGTGTCTTGGGCGCTGCGGAATTTCAGGGTAGGGGCCGACGTGTGGTGTCACCTGCATCAATGGGGCGTCGGAAAGCGGGGCAAAAAGTTCCCGATTGGAAAAATAAAGCTTTGGACCTATTCGTGCTGAACGTTTGCTGTATGAAGCATCAAAAACGAATGGAGAAAGCGGGGGGAATCGAGGTGACTTCAGCGCCCGGAACAGCCATAATAGCCACTGTGACGAGCGTAGTTTCTAACCAAGGTATGACAGCACCACGTGCTGCCTCGCTGAACCGACCCAATATGGTCAGCGTGGGCACCATCGTGTTCCTGTCTCAGGAATTGATGTTCTTTGCCGGACTGTTCGCGATGTGGTTTACCTCGCGAGCAAACGGTCAGGAAGGCGACTGGGCGGAGCACACCGCCCATATCAACCTGCCCATGGGTTTCCTCATTACGGCAGTGCTGATTTCTTCTTCTGTGACCTCGCAGTTCGGCGTGTTTGCCGCAGAAAGGGGTGACGTTTACAAGCTTCGACTCTGGTACACCGTGACGCTGGTACTGGGCGTTGTGTTCCTGGGCATCATGGCGTTTGAGTGGACCGAGTTGATTCACGCAGGTGTGACTGTGCAGTCCAGCGTCTTTGGTTCGGTGTTCTACATCATCACCGGCTTCCACGCTGCGCACGTGACCGCGGGTCTGATTTCTTTTGCAATCATCCTCGCGCGCGTTGCTAAGTCCAAGTTCACGCCGGCACAGGCGACCGCAGCAATGGCAGTGTCCTACTACTGGCACTTCGTTGACGTTGTGTGGATCGGCGTTTTCACCGTTATTTACTTGGTCCAGTAGCACTGGCCAAGATCCCCAAACAGTCCTCCCGTGTTCGAGTTATCTAAAGGAAAATGATGGATAACAATTCGCAGTCCGTGGCAGTGGAGCAGACCACTGCGGCGGCTAAGAAGACCCGCCGTCGCCGCAAGGCGAAGCGCACCCTTGCCGGTGGCTTCGCTTTGGCGATTGGCCTGTCCGGTGCGGGCGTCTTGGCTTCTGCCTTGACCCCGGACGCACAGGTCGCCACGGCGGAAAAAGATGACCAAGCCCTCGTCCAAGAGGGTAAGGACATCTATGACACCGCTTGTATCACCTGCCACGGTGCCAATCTGCAGGGCATCGAAGGTCGCGGTCCGTCCCTCGTTGGTATCGGTGCTGGTTCCGTGTACTTCCAGGTGCACTCCGGCCGTATGCCGATGATGTCTAACGACGCCCAGGCAGAGCGCAAGGCTCCTCGCTACACCGAGCAGCAGACTCTGGCTCTTGCTGCATATGTTGCAGCCAACGGTGGCGGCGCAGACATTGTCTACAACGACGACGGAAGCGTTGCTCAGGAATCGCTGCGTGGTGCTAACTACAATGGCGAAATCCAGGCAGAAGACGTAGCGAAGGGCTCCGAGCTCTTCCGCATGAACTGCGCCTCCTGCCACAACTTCACCGGCCAGGGCGGCGCCCTGTCCTCCGGTAAGTTCGCTCCGGAGCTGGCTCCGGCCAGCGAGCAGGAAATCTACCAGGCAATGCTGACCGGTCCGCAGAACATGCCTAAATTCTCCGACCGCCAGCTCACCGCAGATGAGAAGAAGGACATCATTGCCTACCTCAAGTCTGCAAAGGAAACTCCTTCCCCAGCAGGTTGGGACCTTGGTGGTCTCGGCCCAGTAGCGGAAGGCCTGGCAATGTGGATTATCGGTATTAGCGCCCTGTGCGCTGCCGCTATGTGGATTGGATCGCGCTCATGAGCAATGTGAAGAAGAATTACACTAACGCTGAGCTCGACAAGATGAGCAACGATGAACTCGCTGCTCTTGGTACCGAGCTCGATGACGTCACCGTTGCGTTTCGCAAGGAGCGTTTCCCAGTCGAAGGTGACCCAGCTGAAAAGCGCGCTGGACGTAACGTTGCTATCTGGTTGTTCCTGTCCGTCATCGGCGGCCTCGGATTCCTTGGCGTTTACCTGTTCTGGCCGTGGCAGTACAAGCAGCTAGGGGAGGAGGGCCACATTTGGCACACCCTCTACACCCCTCTGCTGGGTATTACTGCAGCCCTCGCAATTTGCGGCTTGGGCATCGCCATCGTTCAGTACGTTAAGAAGATTCTCCCAGAAGAGATTTCCGTTCAGCGTCGTCACGACGGTCCTTCCGA
The DNA here is from genome assembly GCF_030229345.1 of Corynebacterium tuberculostearicum. Classification (GTDB taxonomy): domain Bacteria; phylum Actinomycetota; class Actinomycetes; order Mycobacteriales; family Mycobacteriaceae; genus Corynebacterium; species Corynebacterium tuberculostearicum_G. The sequence continues at coordinate 105,804 of NZ_JASPGP010000001.1, forward strand.
AGAAGTTGACCGCCGTACCCTGACCGCCCTTCTGAACGATTCTTGGAAGACCTCGACTCTGGGTCGCCGCAAGACCGTCCAAGGTCTGCTGGGCGGCGCCGGCGTTCTGTTCGGTCTAACCGTGATTGCTCCGCTGGGCGGCGCAATCAAGAACCCCTGGAAGGTTCGCCACAATATGAACTATGCCGGCGACGGCACCCTTTGGACTTCCGGTTGGACCATGCACAATGAAGGCGTCAAACTCTACCTGGCGCGCGACACCGGTACTATCGCCGAGAAGCACTCTGGCGAAACCGGTGAGCACTACAGCACCAAGGGTGTTACCCGCTTGGTTCGTGTGCGCCCGGAGGATCTGGCGGCAGGCGGCATGGAGACCGTCTTCCCGCTGGCAGAAGAAGACGTTAACGATGGCGACAAGTACGATGCCGAGCGCGATGTCTACGAGCACCACATGCACTCGATTCACGGCAACCGCAATGCGGTCATGCTGATTCGCCTGCGTCACAACGACGCCCAGAAGGCAATCGAGCGCGAAGGTCAGGAAGACTTCCACCACGGCGATTACTACGCCTACTCCAAGATCTGTACCCACATCGGTTGCCCGACCTCTCTGTATGAGGCGCAGACCAACCGAATCCTGTGCCCGTGCCACCAGTCGCAGTTCGACGCTTTGCACTACGGAAAGCCGGTCTTCGGCCCGGCTGCCCGTGCACTGCCACAGCTGCCTATCACGGTGGATGACGAGGGCTACCTCGTTGCACAGGGCAACTTCATTGAGCCTGTCGGCCCGGCATTCTGGGAGCGTAAGTCATAATGAGCAATAAACTCGCCCAAATGGGCAACAACATGGATGAGCGCTATAGCGCCGCCGGCGTGCTGAGGACTCAGCTGAACAAGGTCTTTCCGACCCACTGGTCCTTCATGCTTGGTGAGATGGCGCTGTACAGCTTCATCATTCTTGTACTGACCGGTATCTACCTGGCGCTGTTCTTCGACCCTTCCATCACCAAGGTCATTTACGACGGCACCTATGCACCGCTTAATGGTGTAGAAATGTCCCGCGCATACGCCACCGCGCTGGATATTTCCTTCGAAGTTCGTGGTGGCTTGTTCGTGCGCCAGATGCACCACTGGGCAGCTTTGCTGTTCATGATGTCCATGGTTGCGCACATGCTGCGTATCTTCTTCACCGGCGCGTTCCGTCGTCCGCGTGAAGCAAACTGGATTATCGGTTGCGCACTTATCCTGCTGGGCATGATCGAGGGCTTCCTTGGTTACTCCCTGCCGGACGACCTGCTTTCCGGTGTTGGTCTGCGAATCATGTCCGCCATCATCCTGGGCCTGCCGATTATCGGCACCTGGCTGCACTGGGCAATCTTTAGCGGTGACTTCCCGTCTGACCTGATGCTGGATCGTTTCTACATCCTGCACGTTCTGGTTATTCCGGGCATCATCCTTGGCTTGATTGCAGCCCACCTGATTATGGTTTGGTTCCAGAAGCACACCCAGTTCCCTGGACCAGGCCGTGCAGAGAACAACGTGGTTGGTGTGCGGATTATGCCGGTCTTCGCTACCAAGGCTATTGGTATGGGCATGATGGTTGCTGGCGTACTGGCGCTGATGTCTGGTCTGCTGACCATCAACGCAATCTGGACGCTTGGACCTTATAACCCATCCCAGGTTTCTGCTGGTTCCCAGCCAGATATCTACATGCTGTGGACTGACGGTGTCGCTCGTGTCATGCCGGCATGGGAGCTCTACATCGGCAACTACACCATTCCTTCCGCGTTCTGGGTAGCCCTGCTGTGTGGCCTCATGGTCGTCCTGCTGATGGCGTACCCGTTCTTGGAGAAGAAGTTCACCGGTGACGATGCACACCACAACCTGCTGCAGCGTCCGCGCGATGTTCCTACCCGCTCCGCTATCGGCGCGGCTGCCATCGTGTTCTTCCTGCTGGTTACCCTTTCCGGTGGTAACGACCACGTGGCACACTTCTTCCAGATTTCGCTGAACGCTATGACCTGGGTTGGTCGTATCGGCCTCATCGTGCTGCCTCCGATTGCGTACTTCATGACCTACCGCATTTGTGTTGGTCTGCAGCGCTCTGACCGCGAGGTGCTGGAGCACGGTATTGAAACTGGCGTTATCAAGCAGATGCCGAATGGTGCCTTCATCGAGGTTCACCAGCCGCTCGGCCCGGTTGATGCCGAAGGCCACCCGGTTCCGCTCGAGTACGCAGGCGCTCAGGTGCCGAAGCAGCTTAACCAGCTAGGCCTCGCTGACTCCGAGACCCAGGGCACTTTCAGCCCTGATGACTCGGCCCTCATGCACCGAGTACACGAAATCCACTCCGATAACCACGACGAGGAAGCGGAGATGTTCCGCCGCCTCAACGAGGCTAACCGCCGTGAGGACGAGGAAAACGGCCGCATCTAACCGCTTTTCCTGAGGATTACTCGAAACGCGCTCACAGACCCGCCCTTGCTCTTGTTGAAGGAGCAAGGGCGGGTCTTGCGTATATACAGATCAATTCCGAACGCAGTCCTCATTTTTCTGGCTGCTACAAGAGTTGTCGAAGGGGAGCCGCCGCGCGCCTGAGAGTCTTTATGAATCTTGGATTATCTGAAGAACTGCTGCTGAAGGTTGTTGTGCAGTCGGTTTAGTACACGTTCTGGTGCTCGTATTGTCGGAGTTTAGTGGTTCTCTCGTGATTTACAGCCTTAGGAGCCTAGTGCGTGGGCTCAGGTAGGGGTGAATGCCGAAAGGCTCATTGGCTTGAGGCTCGCTGCGCTCGGCGAGTGAGCGCCTTAGGGGGCGTCGGAAAGCGGTTTAGCTAGAACCACCGCAAGGAAGGGCGGCAAAGCGGGGCGCAGTTGCGATGAAAACTAGGCTCTAGGCGTGCGGTAGAGGAGTCAATTGGTGGGGGAGAAGGGGCTGCCAAAATTCCTTAGTGCTGAAAGTCACAATTTAGAATTCTCTTAATTGTTAAGCTTCTTCTTAGTAAAGGTAACTCTTGGACGAGTGTCTGCCATCCTCTGTCGTTTGTGCAGCTTGCGACCTTAAAGCATCTAATTCTGGTGGGAACTAGCGCCCATGTGGAGGTTAAATCTCGACAAGGTCAACGGAAGGTAACGAAGCGATAACAAACGTTATTTTGGTGTCGCGAATGGACATTACTTGTGATGATTTCGTAACCTATTCGAGACATTGAGTTACCGCCCGAAAAGGTGCTCAATCTAAACAGAAGAATTACAGCGCCGCATCTGGCCCCTCCTACTGAGGGGCCGAGTGGAGGAAATCCTAAAGGAACGGATTCCCAACGAACGCTAGTCCCCCAGGGTCAGAGCTTCCTTTACAAGGGGAGTAGGCGCGCAGGAAGATTTGGAGTTTTACTCATGGCACAGCACCGTCGTCAGGGCATGAAGAACACCCGTCGCATCGCATCTACTGCAGCACTGGCTGCAACCGCCGCCGTCGTCGCACCGGGCGTCGCACAGGCAGCAGAGGTCGTCGTACCTAATACTGACTACCGCTTTGAGGTAGCAGGTCTGGAAAACGTCCCGAACATTGACCAGGTTCCGAACATTGACCGCTACGTTCCGTCCCTGGGTAAGGTTTCTAACCAGCAGAACACCAACTACGCAGCAGCTGGCCACAAGCAGGCCGCTCCGGCACAGCAGACCGTTGGTCAGAAGGCACTGGCTGCAGCGCGCTCCGTCATTGGCTCCCCGTACGTATACGGCGCCGCTGGCCCGAACGCCTTTGACTGCTCCGGTCTGACCAGCTGGGCATACGCTCAGGCTGGCAAGCAGATCCCGCGTACCTCTCAGGCACAGGCTGCCGCCGGTACCCCGGTATCCCTGGATCAGCTGCAGCCGGGTGACATCATCGCTTACTACGGTGGTGCTTCCCACGTTGGTATTTACACCGGCCACGGCACCATCATCGACGCCCTTAACTCCGGCGTCCCGGTTCAGGAGCGCGACCTGAACTACATGCCGATTCACTCCGCAGTTCGCTTCTAATAAGCAGCGGATCTTGCCCTCCCCTTCGCGGGGAGGGCTTTGTCGTGCATTAGGGGGTAAAACCCGCTATAGTTAGTACGATTTTTAAAATTTTCTTAGTCTAAGGGTCCTTACGTGTCTAAACGAGTACTTCCTGCAGCTGCACTTGTGGCGGCTCTTGCTGTTTCGTCGGTTTCTGGGATTTCGCAGGTTGTTGCGCAGGAGGCGGCTCCACAACAGGAGAGCGCCACCGAAGATGTGGAGGCCTTGGTAGAGCGCGTTGGCGAAGTTGCGCGCAAGGTTTCTGCCAAGAATGAAGAAGTAAAAGAGCTCGAGGTCAAGCTCGAGGAAAAGCAGGCTGAGGTTGCTGAATCTGAGCAGGCCGCCGCTGAGGCACAAACGCGTGCGGACGATGCGAAGGGCGATGTTTCCACCCAGCAGGACCGTGTCAACGGCATCGCACAGTCGCGCTACCGCGGTGACTCCCGTTCGGCAGTGTCTGGGGCCTTGGCAGCGGAAGATCCTTCCGATGCTGTAGAGCGCATGGGCTACCTCGGCGCGCTTTCCCGCAAGGCCCAGCGCACGCTTGATGCGAAGGCAAATGCCGCGTCCATGGCGGAAGAGGAAAAGCATAAGGCTGCCGACGCCGCTGCCAAGGTGCGCGAGGAAAAGAAGGCGCTGGAAGAGCAGCGCGAAGAGCTTCTCAAGGAGAAAGAGGAGCTGAAAAAGCAGCAGAAGGACATCGAGAAGCAGGTGGACGCCCTCGATGAACAGCAACGCGAAGCCTGGGAAGGCCAGTTCGGCGGATCTGATAAGCCGGATATGGATCTGGGCGAGGTCGCAGACGGCGCTGCTTCCGCAGCGTTGTCGAAGCTGGGCGCCCCATATGGCTGGGGTGCGGCTGGACCGGATCAGTTCGACTGCTCCGGCCTGATGTTCTGGGCGTATCAGCAGATTGGCAAGTCCATTCCGCGTACGTCGCAGGCTCAGATTGCAGGTGGCACATCGGTACCGTTGGAAGACCTACAGCCGGGCGATATCGTGGGCTATTACCCTGGGGTAACGCACGTGGGCATGTACATCGGTAATGGTCAGGTGGTCCACGCTTCTACCTATGGCGTGCCTGTTCAGGTAGTACCGCTAAAGTCCATGCCGATTACCGGAACGGCGCGGTACTAAGTGGCCCGCGTTCTGCTGGTAACCAATGACTTCCCGCCCAAGATTGGCGGGATTCAGTCTTACCTGCGCGATTTCGTAGCAACCTTAAATCCGCGCGATGTCGTGGTCTTTGCCTCAACCCAGGAATCGCCGGCGGAATTCGATGCTGGGGTGGACTACAAGGTCATCCGCTGGCCTCGCCGCGTGATGCTGCCGACGCCCGCCACGGTGCGTCGGATGCAAGAGATTATCCGCGCCGAAGACATTGACATCGTCTGGTTTGGTGCGGCCGCGCCTCTTGCCTTGATGGGCAAGGCTGCGAAGGAGGCGGGTGCTACCCGTGTGGTTGCTACGACGCACGGGCACGAAGTGGGGTGGTCAATGGTGCCCGTTGCGCGGCAATGCCTGCGCCGCATTGGTGACTATGCAGACGTGATTACCTATATTTCTGACTACACCCAGCGTCGGTTGCGTCGACCATTTGGACCGAATCCGCGTTGGGTGCATCTGCCTTCCGGGGTAAGCGTGGAAGGGCTGTCTCCAGCCACACCGGAGGAACGCGCAGCGGCCAAGGCAGAGTTCGGGGTCAGCGGGCCGACCATCGTCTGCATTTCGCGGTTTGTCCCCCGTAAGGGGCAAGACCAGCTGCTCCGCGCTATGCCGCTAGTGCGTGAAGAATTCCCGGATGCACAGCTCCTACTTATTGGGCGCGGACGCTACCGGGCGGCTTTAGAACAGTTGGCGGAAATCTATTGCCCAGACGCAGTGATTCAAGAAGCGGAAAGCATTGAGACTGCTTTGCACGCAGCGGATGTTTTTGCCATGCCGGCCCGCACCCGCGGCGGTGGGCTAGACGTCGAGGGCTTGGGAATCGTGTATTTGGAGGCGCAGGCGTGCGGCTTGCCGGTTATCGCTGGAGATTCCGGTGGTGCACCGGAGACGGTAACGGGGGAGACGGGGGTCGTCGTCAAGGGCGCCTCTGTGCCGGAACTAGCCGAAGCGTTGAAAGCTCTCTTGGCCGACCCGCAGCGTAGGCTGCGCATGGGGCAGGCGGGGCGTCGCCATGTGGAAGAGAATTGGACGTGGCGGATAATGGGGCAGCGATTGCGGCAGCTGATGTCTTGATGTGACCCTAACCCGGTTGTCGGTATATTCTGTTATGCATGCTTAAGAACAACTCCGCCGATCTGACTATCGGCTTCGACGTCGGTGGCACCAACGTGCGCGGCGGAGTGATCACTCGGGAGGGTGAGATTCTCGCGAGCCGCACGGTTCCTACTTCCATGGACGCCGAGCAGCTGGAAGCGGACATTGTGGGCATTGTCGATGAGCTGCGCGCCGACTATGAGGTGGACGCCGTCGGCCTCGCCTTGGCGGGATTTTTGGATCCTACGTGTGAGGTAGTGCGCTTCGCCCCGCACCTTCCCTGGCGGCACGCCAATGTGCGGGAATCACTCTCGCAGAAGCTCGGTATGCACGTGCGGTTGGAGCATGATGCAAATTCCGCCGCGTGGGGTGAGTGGTGCTTTGGTGCTGGCCGCGGAGCGGAGGATTGGGTTTTCTTTGCGGTAGGAACAGGTATCGGCGCCACGCTGATGACGCATGACACCATCTACCGCGGCGCGTTTGGCACCGCCCCAGAATTTGGGCATATCGTGGTAGTCCCTAATGGTCGGCAGTGCTCCTGCGGTAAGCGCGGTTGCTTGGAACGCTATGCCTCCGGCACCGCGTTGCCGGATACCTGCGCCGATTTGCGTGGGAGCTATGAAACCTCGCTGCCGGCTGAGCCCACCGGTAAGGAAATTACCCAAGCGGCGCGCCGTGGAGATCCGCTTGCCGTAGCGGTAATGGAAGACTTCAGCCGGTGGCTGGGCCAGGGCCTATCCATTGTTGCTGATGTTTTGGATCCGGAGCTCATCGTGCTCGGCGGCGGCGTATCCCAAGATGCGGACCTCTACCTCGAGGGCGCTGCCCAAGCCATGGGACAGGACATTGTCGGGGCAGGGCATCGCCCCCTCGCACGTGTTGCCACCGCAGAATTAGGGTCGGCAGCGGGTATGATTGGCGTAGCCGATTTGGCCCGCAGCGGCCGTTAAAACTAACAAAGGACGACCTGGCGATGAAAAACAAGTGGTACTGGGCTTTTAAGCACATCTTCTTCGGACCCGCCCTGCGAGTATGGAATCGCCCGTGGACCGAGGGCATCGAGAAAATCCCCGCTGAAGGGCCTGCGATTTTGGTGTCGAATCACCAGGCCGTCATGGATTCCTTCTTCTTTCCTTTGGTGTGCCCGCGCCAGATCACGTTTCCGGCTAAGTCGGAATACTTCACCACTCCGGGTCTTGTTGGCAGCCTGCAAAAGTGGTTCTTTACCTCGGTAGGCCAGGTCCCCATCGAGCGCGATAGCGAGGACGCTGGCGACGCCATCGTGGAAACCGCAGAAGGCATTTTGTCCCGTGGCGATCTCTTCGGTATCTATCCGGAAGGAACTCGTTCCCCAGATGGCCGCGTGTACAGGGGACGCACCGGCATGGCGCGCATCGCCATGGAGACTAATCAGCCAGTATTTCCCATCGCGATGATCAATTCGCGCAAGGCCAATCCCATTGGCTCGTGGATTCCCCGCCCCTTCAAGGTTGGCGTGCGGGTAGGAGACCCCATCTGGCCGCATGAGTGGGCCAAGGAGCGCGGGATGAATCCGGCCGAGCATGAGACTATTCGCGCCTTCACCGACTTTGTGATGCGCAATTTGGCCGAGCTGAGCGATAAGCCTTATGTTGATGTGTACGCCTCCGATGTGAAGGCTTCGCTCAAAGCCGGCCATGGTTACCCCGCCGGCGCTGAATACAAGGGGAGGTAATCACTATTCCCAAGGCCCGCTTAGCTTGGCCAGATACCGCTAAAGGCGTATCCATTATCGGCGTGGTGCTCTTGCACGTCACGCTGGTGGTTCCGGAAGGTGAGCTAACGTGGTTGGCTGACCTAAACATGTGGCTGGATCCCCTTCGCCTGCCCTTGTTTTTCCTCGTATCCGGCTATTTCTCTACCAAGATCTTTCGCTATTCATTCAGCGAGCTTTTTACCCGCCGCCTATGGTTTTTCCTCGTGCCCTATACGGTGTGGATGACCGTTGAGCTGTGGACTAAGCGCATCGAGTACCACTGGGTATTTGGCGATCCCTATCTGCAGCTTACTGATCTGCTCTATAACCTGCTGCTAGGCCATACCATGGCGTGGTTCATTCACGCGCTTATCTTTTTCAATATATTTTTGTGGGCCGTACGCAAGTTGCCCGCGTGGGCAGGCATTGGCCTGAGCTTTGCGCCGCTGCTGTTTATAGCGTGGCAGCATCATTACTACTTTATTGGCAAGGCAATCATGTTCTTGCCCATCTTCGTCGGTGCGGCCTATTTGCGCGGGCCTATTACGCGGTTTGCCGACGCCGCCGAAGCACCCTTCAAAGGCACCTTCCGCAAGGCCTCTATGTGGGCATATGGTGCGGCAATCATCAGCTACATCGCGGGGCTATCCATCCGGCACACCTGGAATGCCGTCGAAGGCGAGGTAGCGGTGCAGTGGCCACTGCCAGGCGGGGATATTCTTGGCCGAGGCGATCTAGACCTGCTGATCCGCTTTGCGGAGCAGACGCTTGAAACCCCAGCGGGCATCGTTGGTGCTGTCCTTATTAGCCATATTCCGGCTCTGTCCACTTTTGTAAAGTTCGTGGGCCGGCATACCCTGCCCATCTACTTGGCCCACCCAATCGGCATGACGCTGGGGTACGGCTTCTTCATGGCCCACCGCGACTATGTGGTGAGCCTTGCTGGCCAGTGGCCGCTGGAAAATACCTGGTTCTGGATCGGAATGTGTTTCTTCTACTCCGCTGCGGCATCGGTAGCGCTTTGGGCCTTGGGGAAGGTTCCTATCCTTGGCTGGACGCTGGTTCCGCCGCGGATTGATAAGCGCCGGCCCGTCGTAGAGCCAATGGTAGCGAGCAAAGAACCAGCAGAGCGGTAGCGATGGCGTAGTCATTGCCCACGATGTGCTGCCACCATGCCCAGTTCAGCTCTTGGTCATTGGCATGGGGGACAAGCCAATGCCCGCGGGCCAAAAGCGCCAGCCATGTCAGCGCACCGAGCGCCCAGTGGCGCTGCGCCACTAGCAGCACGCCCGCCAACACTAGCCAGGTGAAGTGGTGTGACCATGACACGGGCGAGCACAGGAGCGATACTGAAGCGGCCAGCAGCATGAGTACCGCCTGGTTCTCGTGGGAGAGGCGCTCCATGGCAAACCACACGATGGCAACGACGAGGACGACGGCCACAAGCCACAGCTTTTCAGCGTGGTCGGGGGCTAGGCGGCTAAAGAAACCGCGCAGAGATTGGTTGGAGCTATAGGCAAGTCCACCGATGCGGTTGGAATCGCGCAGTGTTTCGCTCCAGTACTGGATGGAGCTATGTGGATTGCAGGCGAAGGCGATGAGCCCTGCTGCCAGAAAGGAACCCAGGGCGCTGAAAAATGCGCGCCATTCGCGGCGGACGAAAAATACGGCGAGGAATACCGCAGGGGTGAGCTTGATCGCCATAGCGATACCGGTAAGCACGCCCCTGCCGCGTCCAGGGCGCAGCCAGAGAATATCGACCACGACGAGTGCGGTAAGCAGGATGTTGACCTGCCCGAAGCTAAAGGTCTCCGTTACCGGCTCCGTAAGCATTGCCGCTAGCAGCGCCCAGCCTGCCCAGCCAGGGCAATCAACGGCGCGCAGAACCAAGGCTATGCAGCCCCACAGCGCAAGAAAGGAGGCGACAGATACGAGGATGCTCGCGGCGGTGAGGGGAATCCAGCTCAGCGGGGCAAAAAGCAGCGCCGCAAAGGGTGGATAGGTGAAGGGAAGAGAGACATCGCGATTGCTGCCAACGAGGTAGTCCTTGGCGTAGAGGTCGCTGCCAAAGCCGGCCCCGCCTTCACGGTAAACGTCCAGGTCAATGTGGTAATACGTGGAAAAACGGCCGGAGAAAAGCTCCGGGATATCAATGAGCCACCAAAGAGCTACGAGGGCAGAGAGGCACAAGGGCAAAGCAGTAAACCACAAAGATTTCTTCACGCCAGAAGTGTACAACCGTCTCTTTAAGGGGCCAATTTATCGCCGCAGACTAGGCGGCGCTAGGCTTGGGAGACGTGCGCTACTTCTATGACACCGAATTTATCGAAGATGGACAAACCATTGAATTGGTCTCCATCGGCATCGTCGGTGAGAATGGCAGCGAATACTACGCCGTGTCTACGGATTTTGATCCGGCCAAGGCCAATTCTTGGGTCAAAGACAATGTATTGGCCAAGCTGCCCAGCCCGCGGGACCCAGTGTGGAAGCCTTTGGAGACCATTCGCGCGGAGGTCTTCGAGTTCCTGACCCAGAGCTCAACCCCGGTAGAGCTGTGGGCGTGGGTGGGCGCTTATGATCATGTGGTCTTGGCGCAGCTGTGGGGCGATATGGCCGGATTGCCTAAGCGCATGCCACGCTATACCCGCGAGCTGAAGCAGTACTGGGAGTTTGCGGGGCGTCCTAGCCTGCCGGCTGTGCCTAAGGGCAATCACGATGCGCTTGTCGACGCCCGCCATAACCTCGCCAAGTTCCGAGCCTGCGCCCAGGTGCTTCCGCTGTCTAAGGGTAATAGAATTAATATCTAGAATTTAACTAACTCGCGATAGGCGCTTGATGGTTAAATAGCAGTGTGAGTTGGACAGTAGATATTCCGCAAGGCGTTCTGCCAGACCTTCCGCCATTGCCCGCCGGCATCGACGAGGTCTTCCAGGACGTCATCAAGCGTGACGCAAAGCAGCAGCCCAGCTGGGATACTTCCCAGGCCGATAACGTGCGCAAGATTCTCGAGTCCGTGCCGCCCATCGTGGTTGCGCCCGAGATCGAGGCGCTCAAGAAGAAGCTGGCAGACGTTGCCTTGGGTAACGCCTTTTTGCTCCAGGGCGGCGATTGCGCGGAAACCTTTGAGTCCAATACTGAGCCGCATATCCGTGGCAATGTGAAAACGCTGCTGCAGATGGCCGTGGTGTTGACCTACGGCGCATCCGTTCCCGTGGTTAAACTCGGCCGCATCGCTGGCCAGTACGCCAAGCCACGTTCTTCCGATACGGACTCCAATGGTTTGTTGAATTACCGCGGTGACATTGTCAATGGCGTGGAGCCGACCGATGAGGCTCGTCGCCACGACCCGGCCCGAATGATCCGCGCTTACGCGAACTCTTCGGCGGCAATGAACCTCGTGCGTTCTTTGACCTCTTCCGGCACTGCGGATCTTTACCGCCTGCATGAGTGGAACCGCGAGTTTGTGCGCAAGTCCCGCGCTGGTGCCCGCTACCAGGACTTGGCCCGGGAGATTGAAAACGGCTTGAACTTCATGAATGCCTGTGGCGTGCACGATGACACCCTGCGCTCGGCCGATATCTACTGCTCGCACGAGGCTTTGCTGAAAGATTACGAGCGCTCCATGCTGCGCTTGGGGCAGGACAATAACGGCGATACCAAGCTCTACGATCTCTCTGCGCACCAGGTATGGATTGGTGAGCGCACTCGTGGCATCGAAGATTTCCACGTGAACTTCGCGGCGATGATTGGTAACCCAGTGGGCATCAAGCTGGGACCGGGCGTCACCCCGGAGCAGGCCGTGGAGTACGCGGAAAGGCTGGACCCGAATCGCGAGCCAGGCCGCCTGACCATGATTTCGCGCATGGGACACGATAAGGTGCGCACGGTTCTGCCTGCCATTGTCAAGGCAGTGGAAGACTCCGGCCACAAGGTGGTATGGCAGTCCGACCCGATGCACGGCAATACCTTCACCGCTTCTAATGGCTACAAGACTCGCCACTTTGACAAGATCGTGGACGAGGTCCAAGGCTTCTTCGAGGTCCACCGTGAATTGGGTACCCACCCGGGTGGCGTACACCTTGAGTTCACCGGTGAAGACGTCACCGAGTGCTTGGGTGGCGCCGAGGACATTACCGACGTGGATCTGCCGGGCCGCTACGAGTCGGCTGTGGATCCCCGCCTTAATACGCAGCAGTCGCTCGAGCTGTCCTTCCTCATCGCGGAGATGCTACGTAACTAAATCCACAGGTTCGGCGTCATGCCGTAGAGCGAGGAGCCGAACCACCACCCGCCGATAGCCACCGCGCCCACCGCAATCGCGACCACTACTAAGTACAGCACTAGTGACAGCGGATTGCGGTTGGTCAGCGGACGCTCGGCGGGTTCTTCATGTGCGCTTTGGACCGGTTGCTCGGGGACAGGAGCAGGTACCGGCGCAGGCGCAGAGGCAGCTGCCGGCACAAATGGTTCGAGTGGGGGCTCGGTCGCGGAATACGGCTGTGCCTGGGGGCGTGACAATGGTTGCGGCTCCGGTTCTGGAGCGGCCCCGGCCTGTGGCAAATCCAGTTTCGTCTCAAAGCTAAGGCGCTGCGGCGGGATGACTTCAGTCGGGCCGCCGTCGAGATGCTCCGTTTCACCCTGAGGAATGCTGCGGGTGGGTTCGAAAATTTCCGTGGCTCCAGTGCCCGAAAAATCCGTGGGTGCTTGTGCCGTGCGCGCCGCGGCAGCGTTCCTTGGCACGGGGATGGTCACGTCCGGAAGATCGAGCTCTCGGCATACATCATCGAGCGCCTCGAGGAATTCTCCGGCGTCGGCGAAGCGCTCGCGGGGATCGCGGGCGGTGGCGGTGGCCACGAGGGCGTCGACAAGCTTGGGCACCCCAGAAATCCGCGAGGACGGCGCGGGGACGTCGGAATCCAAGCGGGCCGTGGCATGCGCTAGGGGAGTATCCCCCGAGAAAGGAACGGTGCCGGTAAGAAGCTCGAAGAGAACAATGCCGGCTGAATAGACATCTGAGGCCGGTGTAATTTCTTCGCCCGTGACCTGCTCCGGCGCGAGATAGGATACGGTGCCCACGATCATGTCCGAGGTAGCCTCGGCATTGGTGGCACGCACCAGCCCAAAATCGCCCACCTTTACCCGGTGATGGGATGTAATAAGCACATTATCGGGCTTGATGTCGCGGTGGATAAGCCCGGTCGAGTGCACCTCTTCCAAGCCGCGCAGCACATTGCGCAGGGTAGAGGCGGCCGCCTGCACCGGAAAGGGGCCACCCTCAGCCAATAGCTCGCGCAGCGTACCGCCATCGATGAGCTCCATGATGAGATAGATAGGCTCGCCGTCGGCGGAAAAATCGTGAATAGCTACGAGATTGGGATGCTGCAGGCGGGCCATGGCGCGAGCCTCGCGAGAAAAACGCTTGATAAAGACCGGGTCATCGGAATAGCGCTCGTCCATGACCTTGGCCGCGACCGCTCGCCCCAGCCGCATGTCCACGCAGCGATAGACGGTAGACATGCCACCGCGGGCAATGGGGCGATCGATCCGGTAACGGTTCTCCAGAACGTCACCAATTTCCAACCTAGTCATGCTTCCCAGTATGGCTGATCATCTAGCCCGCGTTAAAGTAGAGAACGTGACTAACCAAGAAAAATCCCTCGATTCCTTGCTCGCTAACGAAGAACTGCTCAGCATGCAGCAGGTGGCAGAAAAGCTAGACCTGCCCATCACCCGCGCTTATGACCTGCTGCAGGACCGAAAGTTCATTGCCTGGGATTCCCCAGAAGGAAAGCGCGTGCCGCTAGCCTTCTTCAACGACAAGGGCGTCATTGCCAAGCATATAACTGCCGCAATTACTGTGCTGACAGACGGCGGCTATAAGGACAACGAAATCTTCAAGCATCTCTTTACCGAGGATGACTCGCTGCCGGGCCGCCCGATCGATGCTTTGCACGGTCACCTTGCCCGCGAGGTTATTCGGCGCGCGCAGGCTGCCGCTTTTTAGGCACGTCTTCAAAGATCCACTGGGTGGCAAACCATGCCACCACAATCATGCCGATGACCCAGAACCAGTTGTAGAGCTGGTGATTGCCATCGCCAGAGAACGAGACGCCAATAAACAGGGCCACGCCGGTGGTGAATTTGATGAGCCAGAGCGGCGGCCGGAAGGTGCCCATCAGGGTAAAGATAGAGGCGTAGTACCACGGTAGGGTCACGGCGTTGAAGACAAAGGCAACTTGGTACGCGGCCGCGGTGCCCATAATGGCATCACGGTTATCCTTGCGGCAAAGCCACCACACCGCCACCAGCCCAATGAGCATGCAGGCCATTGCGATGCTGCGCAGGACGGCCAGGATGGCGTTATAGGAGGCATCCGGCATAAAGATTTGTACGGCAGGAAAGATAACATCGGTGGCCAATGTGGGGCCGGCCAGCGGGTTAATCACCTTGGAATTGCCGCTTACCTGCGATAGCCAGCCCCACGACGTGCCGGAAACCCACGTGATGAGGGCTACTGCGGCGATGATCTCTGCCACTGCGGCGATGCCAGATAAAACAAAGACGGTAAGTCGCCGCCACTTACTAGAGCCCTTGGGGGCATAGTGGTGGAGCATCATCCATACGATAAACGGTGCCGCAATAACCGCAGTGGCCTTCATAGCTACGGCCGTGCCCACGAGGATGAGGGCGGCGTGGAAGCGCTTATGCAATGCCGCTAGCAGTCCGATAGACACGAGCCCCACCATGAGTGATTCATTATGCATGCCGCCGATGAGGTGCAAGATAATGACTGGATTAGCTACACCAAGCCACAGTGCTACCGCTGGATCCGCACCGAGTTTGCGGGCGATGCGGGGAATTGACCAGGCGATGGTAATAAACCCGAGCAGAGAAAGAACCTTATAGATCACCACGCCTGCAGTGACGTTATCGCCTACCAGGCTGGTGACCAGTTCTCCTATCCACAGGTGAAGGGGACCATAAGGTGTGGTGGTATTGCGCCAATCTTGTGATACCTCAAGGAGGAAGGGTCCGGGGTTAACGGCGGCACCTTCGGTATACGGATCGAAGCCATCGCGCACCATAGCACCTTGCATGAGGTAGGAATACACATCGCGCGAGGCCAATGGCCCGGCTAATAAAAGGGGAGCTACCCAGGCGATGAGAATGCGCTGGATGTCCCGCAAGCCGCCCTCGGGGAGAGGATTTTTGAGCTGTGGGCGAATGATAGTGCGCCCAGCAAGCACCCACGCTGCGGCTAAGAGGAAAATACCCACCCAGTACAGCGCGAGGCCGAGATTGCGCCCGTGCCCATAGGACAAGAAGCCAATATTTAATGCTTCGAGGAGTCCTCCACGGTTGCGGGTGGCGCCGCCAGAAAAGGACGCGAGCAACAAGATGCAGGAGGCAGATAGCCCTAGCGGCAGCGCGCGCGGAATGGGAAAAGAGTACGTCTTTGCCACGGCACAACCTACTTGCGGCGAGCAGTAGCCTTGATAGCCAACTGCTCTAGGGTTTCGGTGACCGTGGGATCCACCTGTGCGGCGCGCAGGTGCTGCAGGCCCGATTGCGTTAGGGAATCGATGCGGCGCTCAATCTCTTCTGGTGCGCCCGAATCAGCGATGATCTGGGCCAAGCGCGATAGCTCCTGGGGATCTGAGGTGCGGCCAATGAGCTTGCGCAAGGTAGCAGCAGCTTGTGGATCAGACTCATCCGCGCGCTGGAGCGCTAGCGCTAACAGTTCGGTTCGCTTGCCTTCGCGCAGGTCATCACCGGCAGGTTTGCCGGTCACCGCGGGATCGCCAAAAACACCCAGCTGATCGTCGCGCAATTGGTAGGCAATGCCAATATCGTGCCCATAGCCGCGGAAGGCTGCGATAAGTTCCTCGCTTGCACCGGCGATGGCGGCGCCCAAGTGCAGCGGGCGTTCAATGGTATAAGCGGCGGTCTTATAGCGGTTGACGGAATTGGCCAGCTCTACCGATTCGGAACCTGCCGCCTCCAAAGAGATGTCCAAGAGCTGTCCACCGATAACTTCAGTGCGCATGCCGCGCCACGGGCTGCGGGCACGGTGCAAAGCGGCCGCACTCAGGCCGGAATCTTGGAACATGTCCTCTGCGTACACCAGCGCTAAATCGCCTACCAAGATCGCTACGGAGGTGCCGAAGAACTCTGGGTCTCCCAAGTATTCCGATTCGCGGTGCAGCTTTTCGACGCCCCGGTGCACCGTAGGATTGCCGCGACGGGTATTGGAAGCATCGATAATGTCATCGTGGATAAGGGCGCAGGCCTGGATAAATTCCAAAGAGGCGGCCGCGCGGAGCATGGCCGCGGGATCTTCTTCTCCTCGACCTGCGGCAAGGTAGCCCGCCCAGGCATAGGTAGGTCGCACTCGCTTGCCGCCGTCAAGCACGAAGGATTCCAAAAAGCTCACGGCCTTGGTTACAGGGGCGCCAATTGCGGCCACCTGCTCTCGGCGTTGATCGAGAAAGGTGGCGAGTTCCTCGCGCACCGCACCGGGGATGTCCGCAAGCTCAGGAATATTCTGCATAGTCACACCCCACACGATACCGGCTAGGTTGCGCAAGAAATAACAGAGGTTTACAGCGGCAGGCTCGCGCCCAATATGGCAAAGGGGCGGGAATCGGCGGGGTAGAGATGATCACGGAGGACATCGAAGAAGCCGGCGGCTCTATAAAGGCGGAAGGCACCGTTATCCTCGTTCGGTACCTCGGGCGTGGACAACAGTGCGTAGCGCGCCGGGGCATTCCATAGCAATCCCTCTAATAGTTTTCTGCCTAGGCCGTGCCCCTGGTACTGCGGCAAGACGTGAATCTCTGCCAACTCAAAGTAGTTGCGCACAATGTCCCATTGCTCTTCGGTGGGCCCGCCTTGTAGTCGGAGCCCCCGGCGAAGCTCAGCGTCCCACCAGCTATCTGGGGAGCCTAAGAACCCATAGGCCACGCCGACGATGCCATTGTCATGGGTGACAATCTGCGCGCTGAATCCGGGGCGGGTCACGTCATTTCGCCAGCTTGAGATGCGGCTATGCAAGATCGCGGGATTGTAGTGCATTGCCTCGATGTAGATTTCCACCAACTGCGGGGCTAGCAGGGAGAATTCCGGCGGGGTTAGGCGGCGAATTTCAAAGCTCACACTTCCTATGACACCAGATGTCTGTAGCGGAGGGAAAGCGAGGCTCACTCCGTTCTTCGAAAGCCGCAATAGGGAATCGAACAAGCGGGCTGCAGTTAAGTTGTGGCCTGCAATTAACGTTGATCAAATCGAACACGTGAACTATTGTCAAGGGTGGAATGTCTGGCGGCTTGCTTAGGGTCGGGGGCAGTTCAACGACGTTATTTATTTAGTTAAGGGCAAAGACAATGGCACAGATTATTTCGGCAACGCGTACCCGTTCTCTTGGGCGAGAAGGCGGCAAGCGGGCACGGTTCCTCTTTCAGGCACGAGAATTATTAGACGCGGCGCGCGGTTATGCGGCTGAGGGGCGATTCGATCAAGCCTTAGAGGTGGCGTACCAATCGGCTCTACGTACTGCTGGCGCACGAGTAGCTGCATCTGTAGTGGCTCGGCGCCGCCGCCTTCCCTCCAGTGCGTGGGATCGTTTAGCGCTCGTCGGTGTGGAAGACAAGCGGTGGGCTGAATCCTTTAAGGGATATTCGCGGACTCGTGCGCGCGTGTCTTCGGGGCTGGATGAAGCGCCGAGCGAGGAATATGTTTATGGCCTCATGCAGCATGCCGCACAATTTTTGGATGAAAGTGAGGCGGGGACTACTTTCGGCTCTTTTGCTGCGTAGTCACTTCGTGGGGGCGCTCACTACCTTTTGGGGAACATACTGATTATTCTGGGCGTTAATATAGATAGAACTATTACCGCCCGAAGCTCAATCCCTAGTTGGAGGAACAGTGTCTCTTTCCGAGCAGGAGCAGCGCACGCTCCGTGAAATTGAGGAATCGTTACTTGCTGACGATCCTAAGTTTGGCGCTTCCGTTTCTGAGCCTACGTCGTTTGGCGGATCTGGCGGTGCGGTAACCCTCCGAGGTGTAGCGCTCGTTGTTGTTGGCCTTTGCATGCTTGTCGGCGGTGTTGCTCTCGCGCAGCAAAGCCTGTGGTTTATCGTGCTTTCTATCGCGGGCTTTTTGGTGATGTTTGCTGCCGGCGTGTGGATGTTGCGCGGAGACGGATCTGGGCATTCTGCCCAGGGCCATTATTCCGGCGCTCGTGCAAAGAAGTCCGCGTCCCGCAGTGGTGGAGTCAGCGGCAAGTTGGAGGAAAACTTCCGTCGCCGCTTTGAGGAGCGTTAGCGCTTTTTAATTCAGTTTGCCCCGGTTGGCCCAGTAAGGGTCAACCGGGGATTTTTGTGCCGCGCCAAAATTCCCCACTTTGCCCCACGGATGAGGCGCTGGGTGGGCAATGGTGGGGTGGTTGCCCCATGGACTTAGCTAAAAGTCCTCGATAACACAGCATATGGGGTTGGTGTGCGGAGTGGGGCTCATTATGTTGGTGTTGCGAGTGGGGTCAAAGGGGTGGTTGCGGCAGACTGTCAAGGCCTTTTGTGGGATTTCTTCCCACTGGAAAAACCATTATCTAGCTGCAAGTAATCGAGAGTAATCCGGGGGACACGCCGCTTTAAGTGGGTTAGGTGGGGGAAAGTGGGGTAGAGTGGGGCGCAGCGGAGGAAAGAGGGGCTCAAGGGCCTCGATTCTGAAGTAAGAGAATCCGGAGTTTTCGAGTAAGGAAGGTGGACGCCGGGATGTTTCTCGGAACCTACACTCCGAAGCTCGATGACAAGGGACGTCTTACGCTTCCGGCAAAGTTTCGCGATGAACTCGCGGGTGGCCTCATGGTCACCAAGGGGCAGGACCACTCGTTGGCCGTGTACCCGCGGGAGGAATTTGCGGCACGCGCACGGAAGGCTGCGGCGGTTTCTCGAACCAACCCAGAAGCACGAGCTTTCATTCGTAACTTGGCAGCGAGTGCGGACGAACAGCGGCCGGATGGGCATGGGCGCATTACGTTGTCCGCGGGGCATCGGGAATATGCCAACTTGTCTAAGGAGTGCGTTGTGGTTGGCTCTGTGGACTTTCTCGAAATTTGGGACGCAGCCGCGTGGGCTGAGTACCAGTCGCAAACTGAAGATGCTTATTCGGCAGCAGATGCCGATGACGTGCTGGCGGGCTTGCTCTAAGCCTGCACAAGAGTGCGTGTAAGGACTCTGTCCGAGGTGGATGATTCTGGTGTACTTCCCCGATATCAGAAACCTGCCTCGGACAGGGCCCTATACGCACTCGCATGCTTTCCACCACTGGAAGTTAGGGAATTTGAGAAAGGGGGTTGCGGGGAGACATGGCTACCAAAGACCTAAATTATGATGTGGCCGAAAACCACGGCCACGTGCCGGTCATGCGCGAGCGCATGGCTGATCTCCTGCGCCCCCAGGTAGAAGCGGCGGGGGATAAGGCCGTGCTTGTCGACGCCACCTTGGGCGCCGGTGGCCACACCCGCTACTTCCTGGAATCTTTCCCCAAGGCTCGAGTCATTGGCGTTGACCGCGATAAGCAGGCGCTGCGCAATGCCACCGAACGTCTTGCGCCCTACGGCGATCGCTTCGTTGGCGTTAATGCACGATTCGATGAGCTGGGCAGCGCCATCGCGGAAGGGGAGGGCGATATCTTTGATTCGGCTCGCTCTGTAGGCATTGCCGGGGCCCTTTTTGACCTTGGTGTTTCCTCAATGCAGCTAGACCAGGCAGACCGCGGATTCGCTTATAAAGCGGATGCGCCGCTGGATATGCGCATGGACCCTTCGCAAGGGATTACTGCGGCGGATGTACTCAATACCTATACGCACGGTGACTTGGCTCGCGTTCTCAAAACCTATGGTGATGAACGTTTCGCGGGAAAAATTGCCTCCGCCGTGTTGAAAGAGCGCGACAAGGAGCCTTTCGTCAACTCCGCGCGGCTCGTTGAGCTACTTTATGATGTCATTCCCGCTGCGACCCGCCGTACCGGAGGGCACCCCGCCAAGCGCACCTTCCAGGCGCTGCGGGTTGAGGTCAATCGCGAGTTGGAAGCTATTGAAAATGTCCTGCCGGTTATAACCCAAGCGCTTTCGGAAGGCGGCCGTGCCGTATTCATGAGCTACCAATCTTTGGAAGACCGCATCGTTAAAGCAGCCTTCAAAGAACTGACCACTTCCAAGACGCCGGCTGGGTTGCCGATGGATCTGCCAGGCACCGCGCCGAAGTTCAAGATCGTTACGCGCGGGGCGGAAAAGGCCTCTGAAGAGGAAATCGCGGAAAATTCGCGAGCCGCGTCGGTGCGTGTTCGTGCCATCGAAAGACTCGAGGGAATGCCAGAATTTCTACCGCCGGGAGGCAGGCAATGAGCACCATCCCACGCCGCAACCACCTAAAGACTGACAGCCGCGACAGAGAGGCCACTCGCACCATGGGCGCCAGCCGAGACTTCACCACCGGAATCGATACCGGAGCCCCGACGGCGCTGCGCGAGCGTCCCAGCACTACGCGTGCTCCGAGCCGCACTCGCGTGCCGCACCGCAGCACCAAGCGCCTGGGTTCGAAGCAGGTAGTGAGCTTCCGCGGCCGTCAGCTGCAGCCGCAGCCGAAGAAGAACGGGCTCCTAACCCGGTTGGGCGTCATTTCCCTCACGCTGCTTATCGTCGGCGTGGCCTTGGCCATGTGGCTGTCCGGTCTGTCCACCAAGCAAACCTTTGCCATCCAGCAGCTGACCGTGCAGGATTCCCAACTGGATAACCAGATTGAGACCCTCAACCGCGATGCAGAAAATCTCAGCTCTTCTGCTGATATTGCGCGCCGCGCGGACGAAATGGGAATGGCTATTCCCAAGCAGCCGGGCATTGCGGAAGTCGGCGGCGACGGAAAGATCGTCGACAAGCGCGAAGGCACCCCGGATACCGAGAAACTCATTGATGTCAACGGTGAACCAATCCGCCCGGGCCAGGCTTCTAGCGACCCAAAGGATACGGAGGGGATGTCGGATTCCCTCAATGCCGTGCCACAGGGACAGCAACGCACCAGCAATGGTGGCGATGCCGGTGACCGCAACTCGGACCGCGAGACCGGCGATGCCGGTGCCGCCCAAGACAATGCGCGACCTAACCTTCCTGCCCGTGCGCCGTATGCCAGCCGCGCCGAGTAGCTAGAGAAGAATAATCGGTGAAAAAGATGATGCTCGCGCGTGGTGGCGCGGGCATTCTCACTTTTGTAGGGCACAATCAATACACGCAAGAAATTGTGGCGGAAATAGGGAAGGTGACACTGGACTGTGACTACGCCAAGTAAGGCTAGGCGCCGCCCGCGCCGCTCGACCAGCTCCGCGGTGCCGCAAAAGAAGATGATGCGCAAACGCCTGCGCATCATTGTGTCCGTGGTGCTCGTGGCGATGGTCGTCCTCGCTGGCCGCTTGGCCTGGGTACAACTTGTGTGGGGCCCGGACCTTTCCGCCAAGGCCGTCACCCAGCGCGAGCGCGTTTATATCGAGCCGGCCCGTAGGGGAGAAATCCTGGACCGCGATGGCCAGCGCTTGGCCTACACGATGAAGTCTCGTTCCTTGACCGTCTCGCCGACCCGCCTGCGCGATGAGCTAAAAGACAAGGCTGAGATCGAGGCCCAAAAAGATGGCTCGACCGAGGGCATGGATGATACGAAGCTGGATAGCTTCCTCACCAAGAAGATGGAGGAGACCCTCAAGGACATGTCTGAGGGAATCCCGAAGCTGATTGAGGATTCCGGCGCTTCGACCTCCAAGGTGGATAAGGACGATATCCTCAATAAGCTCAAAGCCGATACCCAGTATGAGGTACTGGTGCGCAACGTTGATCCGGATGTTGCCGTAGAGATCGCCAATAAGTACCACGGAGTGGCAGCGGACCGCCAAGACATCCGCCAGTACCCCAACGGCGCCATTGGTGAAAACGTTGTGGGCAAGGTGTCGATGGACGGCCATGGCCAGTTTGGTTTCGAGGCCGCGCGCGATACGGAGCTTACTGGCATTGATGGCCAGTCCACCGAGGACGTCTCCGCAGATGGCCAGGTGATCCCGGGCACGCTGCGTGACGTCGTGGATACCGTTGATGGTCGCGACGTCACCCTCACTTTGGACCTAGACCTGCAGACCTACGTTCAGCAGAAGCTGGAAAAGGCCAAGGCCAACTCTAAGGCTTCCGGTGCGGAAGCAGTGGTCCTCGATGCTGCCACCGGCCAGGTCCTTGCCATGGCCAATACCGATACCGTGGATCCCAATAAGAATGTTGAGGATCAGCTTGATGAGGGCAAGGACTTTGAAAACCGCAGCGTCTCCCATCCTTATGAGCCGGGTTCTGTAGCCAAGGTGGTTACCGCGGCTGCTGCACTGCAGGAGGGCGTGACCACCCCGGATGAGGTGCACCAGGTCCCCGGTTCCATCGATATGGCGGGCGTGACGGTCAACGATGCCTGGGAACACGGCACCGAGCCGTATACCACCACCGGCATCTTTGGTAAGTCCTCCAACGTCGGCACCTTGATGATCGCCGATAAGTTGGGCCAAGAAAAGTACGCCGAGTACCTCAAGAAGTTTGGGTTGGGCAATACCACCGGTATTGAGCTGCCGAACGAATCGGCCGGCAGCGTCCCAGACTTGGAGCAATGGTCCGGCGGCACCTTCGCTAACCTGCCTATTGGTCAGGGCCAGTCGTGGACCACCTTGCAGATGGCCAGCGTGTACCAAGCATTGGCCAATGGTGGTGAGCGTATCGAGCCGCGCATCATTGACTCGGTCAAGGGTCCGGACGGCAAGGACGAAAAGCTAGAGGAACCGGAAAAGAACCAGGTGGTGAGCCCAGAGACCGCCAAGACCACGGTGGATATGTTCCGCGCCGTCTTCCAAGACGATGATGCCGGCCTGCAAAACGGTACGGCCGACAATGCGCAGCTTAAGGGCTATCAGCTTTCCGGCAAGACCGGTACGGCCCAGAAGGTGGACCCAAATACCGGGGCGTATTCGAATTCCGCCTATTGGATCACCTTTGCCGGCATTGCGCCGGCCGATGATCCGCGCTTCGTTGTTGCCGTCATGCTGGATGAGCCTAAGTCCGGCGTGGAGGACAATGGAGGTGGCGGCCAGTCGGCGGCACCTATCTTCCGCGATATCGCCTCGTGGCTACTTAATCGTGACAATATTCCAACTTCGAAACCAGCACCGCGGCTGACCCTGCGGGCACAATAGGAGCTTAGTATGACCGTTTCTTTGGATACTCTCGCCCAGCTTTCTGGCGGGCGCGTCATTGGGGATGCCTCGGTGGAGGTCTCCGCGTGCGGGCTGGATTCTTCGCGTTTGCCGGAAGGCGCGCTCTTTGCCGCCCTGCCGGGCACGCGCGTACACGGAGCGCAGTTCGCTCGCGATACCAAGGCTGGAGCTGTGCTTACCGACGCCGCCGGGCTCGACCTGCTTACCAAGGCCCAAGAGACCCGCCCCATTGTGGTGGTGGAGGATATTCGAGCCGTGCTCGGTCCAATCTCCGCTGAGATATATGGCCACCCGACCCGTGACCTGACGGTCATCGGCGTTACCGGCACCTCCGGCAAGACCACCACCAGCTACCTGCTGGAGGCCGGCCTGCTCCACGCAGGGCACTCCGTGGGCCTTATCGGAACCACCGGTACCCGTATTAACCGCACGCCGGTTCCCACCTCGCTCACCACGCCTGAGGCGCCGACCCTACAAGAGCTTTTCGCGCGCATGAAGAACGAGGGCGTTACCCATGTGGTGATGGAAGTGTCTTCGCACGCACTGGAGCTCGGACGCGTGCGCGGAACTCGGTTTGCGGTAGGCGGGTTTACGAACCTGAGCCAGGACCACCTCGATTTTCACCCCACAATGGAGGACTACTTCCAGGCTAAGGCGAAGCTTTTCGCTGGGGAGCAGGCGGCCGAGCGGGCCGTCCTCTGCATCGATGATGAGTGGGGCGAGCGCATGCGCGGCGTCGCCAAGAGCGCCGGCCACCCAGTTACTACGGTTGCCACCCAGGGCGCTTCGGCCACGATTAGCGCGCGCCAAACCGCCACCGAGGCCACCGGTGCCCAAGAGGTAGCCCTGAATTATGACGGCGCTGATTTCACCTTCCGGCTGCCGCTGCCTGGCGAGTTCAATATCGCCAATGCCTGCTTGGCGCTCGGCATGGCCACCGCGGTAGGAGAGGACCCTGCGGAGTTCCTATCGGGCGTGGAGAAGGTCGCGGTCCCCGGCCGTATGGAGCGCATCGACCGCGGCCAAGACTTTGTGGCCGTTGTGGACTATGCGCATAAGCCAGCGGCCATCGCTGCGGTGCTCGACACCTTGCGTGGTCAGCTGGAGGGAACCACGGGCCGCGTCGGCATTGTCGTCGGCGCCGGCGGAGACCGCGATAGCTCTAAGCGCCCCATCATGGGCGCAGCCGCAGCCAGCCGCGCTGACCTTACCGTGGTGACCGATGACAACCCTCGCTCCGAGGACCCCGCCACCATTCGCGCGGCGGTGATGGCTGGCGCACGTGACGCCGCCCCAGAGGGTGATATCCGCGAGGTAGGCTCCCGCGCCCGTGCCATCGATGAGGTCGTCGATTGGGCCGAGCCGGGCGATGCCGTCATCGTCGTGGGCAAGGGCCACGAGGTGGGACAGCTTGTGAACGGAAAGACCTTGCACTTTGATGACCGCGAGGAAATGGCCCGCGCTATCGAGGAAAAGCTGGCCGGAACCCCGCACCGCGATACCCTTGGGGATGCGAAGGAGTAGACATGATTCCACTTTCTATTGCCGATATTGCCGAAATCACCGGGGGCAGCCTCGATTGCGTGTCTGACCCAGACCAGCGCGTTACCGGGTTCATCGAATTCGATTCCCGCAAGGTGACAAAGGGCGGGCTCTTCCTTGCCCTGCCCGGGGCCCGCGTGGATGGCCACGATTATGCAGAAAAGGCCATCGAGCAGGGCGCAGTGGCGGTGCTGGCGGCGCGGCCGGTGGGGGTTCCGGCGGTCGTCGTCAAGCCCCAAGGCCGCGTTACCGGTGATGCCGCCAACGCGGATATCTATGCCCACGACGAGGACGGCTCGGCCGCCGCGGTGGTGCAGGCGCTATCCGATATCGCGCGAGAAGTCACGCGCCGCCTGACCGCCGAGCAGGGCCTAGACATCGTCGGCGTGACCGGCTCGGCAGGTAAAACCTCCACCAAGGACCTGCTTGCCACAATCTTCCGCGCAGAGGGCGACACCGTTGCCCCTCCCGGTTCCTTCAATAATGAAGTCGGCCTGCCGTATACCGCGTTGCGCTGCGATGAGCACACCCGCTTCCTAGTCGCCGAAATGTCTGCCCGCGGCATCGGTCATATCCGCCACCTGACCACCATCACCGCGCCCACCGTCGGTGTGGTACTCAACGTTGGTACCGCGCACTTGGGCGAGTTTGGCTCACGCGAGAATATTGCCCAGGCCAAAGGCGAGCTCGTTGAAGCCTTGCCCTCGGCCGCTGAGGGCGGCGTCGCCGTGCTCAATGCCGATGATCCCTTCGTCGCCGGCATGGCGCCGCGCACCTCAGCCAAGGTTGTCTACTACTCGGCCAATAAGCCGCCGGCTTCCGACGCCCAGTACTACGCCAGCGATATCCAGCTCGATGACGTCGCCCGCCCCTCGTTTGTGCTGCATGCGCCGGGAACGGACCCACTTCCGGTGAAGCTGCAGGTCTTTGGCAAGCACCAGGTTTCCAACGCTTTGGCAGCCGCCGCGGCTGCTATCGAATCGGGCATGGACCCGCAGGTGGTAGCTAACGCGCTATCCGGACACCAGAATGCCTCGGAACACCGCATGGACGTGCGTACCCGCCGCGATGGAGTAACCACCATCGATGATTCCTATAACGCCAACCCCGATTCCATGCACGCGGCCATTGCCGCGCTGGCCTATACCTCTGCCGCCCGACCGGATGCCCGCGCCATCGCCGTGCTCGGTGAGATGGGCGAGCTCGGCGGAGAAGCGGTGGCCGCCCACCGCGCATTGGGAGAGGTGCTTTCCAAGTACCACGTTGACCACCTCGTGGCCGTGGGAGACAACGATAATATGAGGGCCATGGTCGAGGCCGCACAGGCGCGGGGTATAAATACTACTATCAGCCCGGATGTTGACGCCGCTGCGGCGGCGGTCGAAGACATCATCAGGGTAGCGCCTGCCGGCATCGAAGATTGGACCGGGCGCGAGGCCAAAGATGTAGTCCTCATCAAGTCGTCAAATGCCCAGCGCCTGTGGCGCGTGGCAGAACAGCTCAATCGCCGTTAGTCCTCAGTACAAGGAGAAAGACCTCTAGCAATGACTCAGATCATTATCGCGGGCATCCTCAGCTTCCTCGTCGCGATTTTTACCACTCCCATGTTGGTGCGCTACTTTTCCGGGGTAGGCAAGGGACAAGAAATTCGCGAGGACGGACCGCAGCTGCACCTGCGCAAGCGCGGCACCCCCACCATGGGCGGACTGGCGATTCTGCTGGCCATCACCGTGGCCTACCTCGTAGTGGGAATTTATGCCCGCGTGACCGGTAACGGTGGTTTTAGCCCCTCTGGTCTCTTGGTTTACTTCCTCACGATGGGCCTGGGCGGTCTGGGTTTTGCCGATGACTTCATCAAGCTGTTCAAAAAGCGCAACCTTGGCCTGAACAAGACCGCCAAGCTGGTAGGTCAGCTGGCCGTAGCGCTCATCTTCGGCATCCTGGCGCTGCAGTTCCCAGACGAGCACGGATTGACCCCAGCGTCTACCAATCTTTCCTTCGTTCGCGATTTTGAGACCTTCGACATCGCCGTGGGCGGCGCCATCATCGGCACCATTGTCTTCCTTGTCTTTCTCTATCTACTCATTGCTGCGTGGTCGAACGCCGTGAACCTCACCGACGGACTCGACGGCTTGGCCGCAGGCACCACCGCGATGGTGATGGGCGCCTACGCACTGATTTCCTTCTGGCAGTTCCGCAACTCTTGCGCCGTCTCGCCAGCGGCAGGGTGCTATGAAGTTCGCGATCCGCTCGACTTGGCCGTGCTGGCTGCAGCTGGCCTGGGCGGTTGCTTGGGCTTTTTGTGGTGGAATGCCGCGCCGGCAAAGATCTTCATGGGCGATACTGGTTCGCTTGCGCTCGGCGGCCTCGTTGCCGGCCTCTCGGTGACGACTCGCACCGAGCTGCTTATGATCATCATCGGCGCCATCTTCGTGATTGAGACGGTCTCCGTGGTTATCCAGATCATCGTCTTCCGCAGCACCGGTAAGCGCTTCTTCCGCATGGCGCCCATCCACCACCACTTTGAAAATGGTGGCTGGGCTGAGACCGCCGTAGTCACCCGCTTCTGGCTGCTGAGCGCCATGGCCGCTATTGCCGGCGTATGCATCTTCTACGGCGACTGGCTGTCTGCCGTCGGCTTTGCTTCCTAAGACTCACGCCTTTTTAGCTTTATCGAGGAAAGAGGAATAGAGATGACCGAGTTGCCATCCTCGTTGCGCGGGCGAGTGCTCGTAGCCGGGGCGGGAGTATCGGGGCGCGGTTGCGTCGCTATGCTGGCAAGCCTCGGGGTGGATACCACCGTGGCAGATTCCAACGAGACCGCGCTGGCGGAATTGGCGGAGGAATACGGGGTAGCAACCGTCTCCGTCGATTCTGCCGCCCAAGGCGATTTTGACCTCGTGGTTACTTCGCCGGGCTGGCGTCCCGATTCGCCCTTGTTGGTCACCCTCCAGGACGCTGGGGTAGAGGTCATCGGCGACGTGGAGCTCGCGTATCGCCTGGATCGCGCGGGCGTCTTCGGCGCGCCGCGTACCTGGCTGGTAGTTACCGGAACCAACGGCAAGACCACCACTACCGGCATGTTGGCCCAGATTATGCAGGCAGATGCCAAGCGCACCGGCAAGCGCGCACTGGCGGTGGGCAATATCGGCGTTTCGCTTTTCGACGCCCTCACGGCCACCCCTCGCGTCGACGTTCTCTGCGCCGAACTATCTTCTTTCCAGTTGCATTGGTCCAGCCACTTGCGCCCCGATGTGGGCGTGCTACTGAATTTGGCTGATGACCACCTGGATTGGCACGGATCGTTCGATGCCTATGCCCGCGCGAAGGCCAAGGTGCTCTCCGGTGACGTCGCTGTGGTGGGCAAGGATGACGCCGAGGCGGTCCGCTACGCCGCAGATACCACAGACCTCTGCGGCTTTACCGCAGCTGAACCTACACAGGGAGAGGTGGGCGTAAGTGCCGGCCGTCTTGTTTCGCGGCTAAACGAGAAGCGCGAGGATCTCGCCTCCGCTGAGGGCATTGAGCCCGCCGGCCTGGCAGGAGTTCTAGACGCTGCGGCCGCAGCCAGCGTCGCGCGTCTGGCAGGCGCCACCCCGGAGTCCATTGCGCAGGGGCTGGCCGCATATACCGTCGCCGGGCACCGCGGCGCTGTGGTCCATGAGCATTCCGGCATCAGGTTCATCGATAATTCCAAAGCCACCAACCCGCACGCGGCGGATGCGGCGCTCAAGGGGCTCAACTCCGTGGTCTGGATTGCCGGCGGGCAGTTGAAGGGCGCGGAGGTAGACGGGCTCGTCGCCAAGCACGCCGCCCACATCAAAGCCGCGGTAGTACTGGGCGTGGATAGGGAAGAAGTTGCCAGCGCCCTAGCCGCGCATGCGCCGCATGCCCCAGTGGACGTCATCGAAACGCAGGAGCCTGTCGCAGCCATGCATGCTGCGGTGGAGGCTGCACTGCAACACGCCGACGCCGGGGATACCGTTCTTTTGGCGCCGGCTGCGGCATCGTTGGATATGTATACCGGCATGGCTCAACGCGGTGATGTATTCGCCGCGGCCGCGCGGGAGCTTACCCGTAACTAGAGCTTTAGATTTAAGGATCAGGAGAACACATGACGGCCACCTCCCAGCAGCGCCCGCGCTCCAAGAGTTTTGGCGACCGCGTTCGCGAGCTGCGCGAGCGCGCCCGCCAGGAAGCCGGCCTTGATTACCAGCTGCTGCGCTTTATCATCTTCTTCCTCGTGGGCATCGGCGTGCTCATGGTCTTTTCTTCCTCCATGGCTACTTCCCTCACCGAGGACGGCGGAGTATGGAACCAGGCATTGCGCCAGTGCGTGATGGTGTTCTTGGGCCTCGTTGCCTTTTGGTTTGGCCTCAAGGTGTCGCCGCATACCCTGCGCAAATGCGTGCCGTGGATTGTGGGCTTGTCCATCATTTTGCTCATCGCCGTGCTGATCCCCGGCGTGGGCACCGGCCGCGAGGAGGTAGGTTCCCAGTCCTGGATTTACTTGGGACCGTTCTCCCTGCAGCCCTCGGAGCTTGCCCGCATCGCCGTAGGCATGTTTGGTGCGACCGTATTGGCGGATAAGGAGCACAAATCCATGAAGGTGACGGATCCCTTCATGATGTACTCCCTCATCGCCGGCGTTATGTTCTTGCTCATCGTCTTTCAGGGCGATTTGGGTATGGCTTTGTCCTTTGCCCTCGTGGTTGTCTTCACCCTGATTTTCGCGGGTGTCGACTGGCGCGTTCCGGCGACCATCGGCGTCGCAGCCGTGTGTGGTTTGCTGTTTATCTTCCTTTCTGGCGGCTTCCGGTCCAACCGCTTCCACACCTATTTCGACGCCCTCGTGGGCAATATCTCCGATACTCAAGGTACGGGTTTCCAGTCCTATCAGGGCTTTCTCTCGCTTGCCGACGGCGGCTTCTGGGGCGTAGGCATCGGCCAATCCCGTGCCAAGTGGTTCTACCTGCCCGAGGCGAAAAATGACTTTATTTTCGCCATCGTGGGTGAGGAACTCGGCTGGTGGGGCGGTGCGCTCGTCATCGTGCTATTCGCCGCACTGGGCTATGTGGGCTTGCGCACCGCGATGCGCGCACAGAACCAGTTCCAGTCCCTGCTGGCCGCAACGCTGACCATCGGTGTGGTCACGCAGGCCTTCGTGAATATTGGCTACGTCATTGGCCTGCTGCCGGTGACCGGTATTCAGCTGCCCATGATTTCTGCCGGCGGTACCGCGGCGATCATCACGATTGGCTCGATGGGCATCCTGTGCAACGTGGCGCGTCACGAGCCGATGCAAATTTCTGCCATGCAGAATTTCGGCCGCCCGCTGTTCGACCGCCTCTTGTTCATCGGCGAGCCGCAGCCAGTGCCGAAGCCGAAGAAGAAGCAGCAGGGCCGTCACGCCCGCCCGCAGGAGCCGCGCTCCCGCGTGCGCGAGGAGCGT
This sequence comes from Corynebacterium tuberculostearicum, assembly GCF_030229345.1. Taxonomy (GTDB): domain Bacteria; phylum Actinomycetota; class Actinomycetes; order Mycobacteriales; family Mycobacteriaceae; genus Corynebacterium; species Corynebacterium tuberculostearicum_G. The sequence goes on from NZ_JASPGP010000001.1 coordinate 136,129, forward strand.
TTTGGTCGCCCCGTGACCGGAAGCGGCCGCCGCTATCCGCGCGCCGAGCGCCGCTATCGCTAGGTGGCGCTGGTAGCCTTTAGGCTATGAATTCCACGCCTATTTCCGTCGTCATCGCAGGTGGCGGCACCGCCGGACACATTGAACCCGCCCTCGCCGTGGGCGAAGCTTTGCGCGAGCGCCACGGCGCACGCATCACCGCTCTCGGTACCGAAAAGGGCCTCGAGCGCGATATCATTCCCGCCCGCGGCGTGGACCTGAGCCTGATTACCCCCGTGCCAATCCCGCGCAAGGTCAACGCGCAGCTCTTCAAGCTACCGTTTAACCTCTCCCGCGCGGTGGGGGAGGCCAAGCAGGTGCTCAAGGACGTCGAGGCGGATGTCGTCTTTGGTACCGGCGGCTACGTGGCCGGGCCGGCCTATATCGCTGCGCGGTCCCTCGGCATCCCGTTTTATGTTCTAGAGACCAATGCTTTGGCTGGCATGGCCAATAAGCTCGGTGTGAAGATGGGTGGCATTGGGCTCAACGCGCACCCAGATTCTGGCATGCCGGGCGAGGTCGTTGGCATCCCCGTTCGCCCGAGCCTGGCAGACGACCCGAATGGCAACCTGGCCGCAGACGCGCGCACCAAGTGGAACCTGGCCGAGCTTCCCACCATTCTCATCACCGGCGGGTCCCAAGGCGCAGCCAGCATCAACCGCGCCGTTGCTGGAGCGGTGGAGAACTTGGCACAGGACTTCCAGCTTCTGCACGCCTATGGCAAGAAGAATGACCCGCCCGCAGAACACCCGAACTACGCCGCACTGCCGTATATCGAGGACATGGGCTCCGCCCTTGCGGTAGCCGACCTCGTCGTGTGCCGCTCTGGCGCGATGACCGTCGCCGAAGTATCCGCCGCAGGCCTGCCGGCCATCTACGTTCCGCTGCCGCACGGCAATGGCGAACAGGCGCTCAATTCCCGCGACGTGGTCGAGGCGGGCGCCGCCATCCAGATTCCGGACGCGGAGCTGACCGCAGAACGACTCATCTCCGAGGTGCGCGGCATTCTCGATGACCCGCAACGCCTCGAGTCGATGACGCACGCCGCCGCCCATGCCAGCGCCGGAGACGTGGCCAATTCCATCGCAGACCGCATCGCCGCCCGCGTATCCGAGGCCGAAGACGCCGCTGGAAGGAAGGATAAGTAAATGACCGATCCCGCACACTACGATCTGCGCCGCGTCCACCTCATCGGCATTGGTGGTTCCGGCATGTCGGGACTCGCGCGAATCCTCGCCGCTCGCGGCGGAGTGGTTACAGGTTCCGATGTCAAAGACTCCACCCCGGTTGAGGTGCTGCGCACCATGGGCGCCAAGGTCGCCATCGGCCATGCCGCGGAAAACCTGCGACTGTCTGGCGAACTGCCCACCGTCGTCGTTACTTCTTTCGCCGCCATTCCCCAAGATAATCCGGAGCTAGTAGCCGCAAAGGATAACGATATCCCGGTAATTCGCCGCTCCGATCTGCTTGCCGCGTTGATGGAGGGCCACAAGCAGGTGCTGCTGGCTGGCACCCATGGCAAAACCTCCACCACGTCGATGACCGTGAGCGCGATGCAACACGCGGGTCTCGATCCTTCCTTCGCCATCGGCGGCCAGCTCAATCGCGCGGGCACCAATGCCCACGGTGGCACCGGAGAGGCATTCGTTGCCGAGGCCGATGAATCTGATGCCTCGCTGCTGCGCTATAGCCCGGACGTCGCGGTGCTCACGACTATCGAGCCTGATCACCTCGACTTCTTCCACAGCGAGGAAGCCTACTTCCAAGTCTTCGATGACTTTGCTGACTTGGTCACCCCGGAGACCGGCTACCTCGTTGTCTGCGCCGAAGACGAGCACGCTGCCCGCGCTGGCGAGCGGGCGCTCGAGCGCGGCATCAACGTCGTGGCCTACGGCTCGCCGGAGAAGTCTTTTACCTCTACCGTGCCACTGGCCGCCGAGCTGGTCCGCGAAGAGACCACCGCGGAAGGCATGGACACCACCGTCAAGCTCGACCTTCCTGGCGTTTCTGAAACCGTGCGCTACGAGCTGCAGATCCCAGGCCACCACATGGTGCTCAATTCCATGGGCGCCTTGATCGCCGGCGTGCTCTCCGGCGGCACCCCGGCCGCCATCGCCGAGGGATTGGCTGATTTTGGCGGTGTGCGCCGGCGCTTTGAGTACCGGGGGAGCGTCGACAAGCAGGGCAAGCCCGTGCGCGTCTTCGATGACTATGCCCACCATCCCACCGAGGTTGCGGCAGTGCTGCGGGCCGCCCGCGCCAAGGTCGAGGCGGAAGGCCACGGCGGGCGCGTCATCGCGTGCTTCCAGCCGCACCTGTACTCGCGCACCATGGAATTCGACGCCGAGTTTGCCCAGGCACTCTCGCTTGCCGACGCCGCCGTGGTACTCGACATCTACGGCGCTCGCGAACAGCCCGTGGAGGGAATTACCTCCCGCATCATTACCGATAAGATGCCCGCTGAAATGCAGGTCATCTTCGAGCCAGACTTTTCCGCCGCTGCCCGCGACGTCGTGTCGGTGGCGGAGCCAGGCGATGTGGTGCTGACCATTGGTGCTGGCTCGGTAACCATGGTGGCAGCGGAAATCCTCGATGAATTGCGGGCAAGCTAGTGCGCGTATCCGCAAAGCTCATCGCTGGGGTCATCGCCGCAATTGTCGCCGTGGCCGTCATAGCGGCCGCCGTGATGTGGACAGTTCCAGTCCTGAAGGTACGCAATTTTCAGGTGGAAGGTGTCCACCAGCTCGATCCCGCACAGGTGGAGGAAGCCTCTGGGGTTCCCAAGGGCGAAAATTTGCTACGCGTTAACGCGCGTGAGGCAGCTTCCGGTGTTGCTGGATTGGACTGGGTCGATTCGGCGACAGTCTCCCGCGATTTCCCTTCGACCTTGACCATCAACGTGTCCGAGCACAAGGCCGTGGCGTTTGTAAAGCGCGATAATAAGCCCTTCCTGATCGATGATAAGGGCGAGGAATTTACCTCCGCTGAGCCTCCCGCGGGCGCGGTTGAGGTGACGGGCTCCGTCGATAGCGGCTCGCCGCAAATCCAGGATGCCGTGCGAGCGATTGCAGCGCTTTCCGACGACGTCCGTAACCAAGTAGCAAAGCTGGAAGTGGCGGGCGAATATTCGCTGACTTTTACCACCAAAGATGACCGGCGCATCTTCTGGGGTGCCAGCGATTCTAACGATGAGGACAAGGCGCATGCTTTTGCCACAGTGTTGAAGATGGAAGGCCGCGAGTGGAATATTTCCAACCCTGAGTTGGTCACCACCCGCGGATAGGGCGACGGGTGCCCCCGCAGGTGCCTTTATCGCTCTTGTGGGCCCGTGCAGCACCGCTTAGGCGTGTGCGCTGCACGGGCTCTTTTTAGTGCCTGAACCGTGGGGCGGATGATGCGGGTGTGACTTATAAAACCGCAGGTGAGCAACCCTAAAGTGGAACTTGAGGGTCTCGACACGCGGAAAATGTGCGTGAAAATTACACCGCTGTCGTTAAAGATGGAAAGGAACGCGATTCGCCTTCGGCGGAGCGCATTACATTCCTCGTTTAATGCACGTGCAGACTTAAAGTAGCGAAAGGTGAGACCTACTCACATGATCTCTTCCAATAACAATCTCGCGGATATCAAGGTCGTCGGCGTCGGCGGCGGCGGCGTCAACGCCGTCAACCGCATGATCGAAGAAGGCCTCAAGGGTGTTCAGTTCGTCGCCATCAACACCGACTCCCAGGCCCTCATTTTCTCCGATGCAGACACCAAGCTCGACATTGGCCGTGAGGCCACCCGTGGCCTCGGCGCCGGCGCTAACCCTGAGGTAGGAAAGACCTCCGCAGAAGACCACAAGTCCGAAATTGAAGACGCCCTCGAGGGCTCCGACATGGTCTTCGTGACTGCCGGCGAGGGTGGCGGCACCGGCACCGGTGCTGCTCCGGTCGTGGCGTCTATCGCGAAGAAAATGGGTGCGCTGACCGTCGGTGTTGTCACCCGCCCGTTCAAGTTCGAAGGCGCTCGCCGTACCCGCCAGGCCATGGCCGGCATTGAGGAGCTGCGCGAGGTCTGCGATACCCTCATCGTCATTCCGAACGATCGCCTGATGCAGCTCGGTGGGGAAGAGCTCTCCATCGTTGAGGCTTTCCGTGCTGCCGATGAGGTGCTGCACAATGGTGTGCAGGGTATTACCAACCTGATCACCATCCCGGGCATGATCAACGTCGACTTTGCCGACGTCCGCTCCGTTATGTCTGACGCTGGCTCCGCGCTGATGGGCATCGGTTCCGCCCGCGGTGATAACCGCGCCATGACCGCTGCTGAGCAAGCCATTAACTCCCCGCTGTTGGAATCCACGATGGAAGGTGCCAAGGGCGTGCTGCTGTCCATCGCCGGCGGCTCCGATCTCGGCCTGCACGAAGTAAACGCCGCCGCCTCCATGGTGGAAGAGCGCGCTGACGAAGACGTCAACCTCATCTTCGGTACCATCATCGATGACACCTTGGGCGATGAAATCCGCATCACCATCATCGCCACCGGCTTCGATGCCGAGGCCAATATGACCCAGACCGCTGCGCAGCAGCAGCCGCAGCAGGAACAGCGCAAGCCGGGCTCCCTTTTTGACAATCGCCAGCGCGAAGCCGCAGAACCCGTCACCCCGGCACCGGCGCAGCCTGCTGCTGCTCAGCCAGTACAGGATGACTACTCCCCGCGCCACTCCTACGAGCCGCGCGCCGGCCAGGAGCGAGAGCGCTACACCCCGCAGCGCCCTGCCGAGGAGCGTCGCCCAGAATCTAGCGGTCTGTTCACCAACTCTGACCGTTTCTCCCGCGAGGAGCGCCGCGATGACTACCGTTTGTCCCGCCCGTCGCAGCGTCGTGACGATGACGGCGACGACGATCTGGACGTGCCTTCCTTCATGCGCTAAGCGCAAAGCGCTACGCTGGTGTGCATGCCAGTAAACGAGGAACATCGCACCACACGCCCCGTCCGCATGGTTTTTACTAGCCGTGCTGGCGGGGCGTCTGCTATTCCATACGACTCCTTCAACTTGGGGCACCACGTCGGCGATGACCCCGCCGCGGTTGCCGCTAATCGCGAGCGCCTGAAGCGCGTGACCGGTCTGGACGACATCGTGTGGATGGAACAGCTGCACACCAATACCGTCACCATCGTCGATGGTCCACAGGACGAGCCCGTGCCAGCCACAGACGCAATTGTCACCACCCAGCGCCGCTTGGGCTTGGGCGTCCTTGTTGCGGATTGCACGCCGGTGCTGCTTGTCGACGTCACCGCTGGCGTCATCGCCGCCGCCCACGCTGGCCGCCTTGGCGCCCGCAACGGCCTTGTGGTCAATACCGTGCGCGAAATGCAGAAGCTTGGCGCACGGCCCGAGCGCATTCAGGTAGTTATGGGGCCGGCTGCTTCCGGAAAGAACTACGAAGTGCCCGAGGAAATGGCCACTGACGTCGAGCGCCGCTTGCCCGGCTCCAAGACTCGGACGTCGAAGGGCACGTGGGGCATCGATGTGCGCGCAGGGCTGATTCGCCAGCTTATGGGGCTAGGCATCACCGCAATTGAATCCGACCCGCGCTGCACCATCGAAGACGAAGAGTTCTTTTCCTATCGCCGCGAAGGAACTACCGGCCGCCAGGCTGGACTAATTTGGTTGGAGGCTAAGTAATGTCAGACCGAAAGGCACAGCTAGAACAAAACCTATCGGCCACCCTTGCCAAGATTGAACGGCTAGCAGCAGACTCAGGGCGAAAGCCACCGCAGCTGTTGCCGGTAACGAAATTTCACCCAGCTGCGGATATTTCTCTGCTGGCAGAGCTAGGAGTTACCGACGTCGCCGAAAACCGGGAGCAAGAAGCCCGCGCCAAGGCCGCTGAGCTGCCGCAGCTGCGTTTCCACATGATTGGCCAAATTCAGACCAAAAAAGCCAACCATGTGGCTCGTTGGGCCGCCAGCGTCCATTCGCTTGATTCCCTCAAGCTCGCCCACGCGCTGGAGCGGGGAGTTTCCTTAGCCAAGGAACGAGGCGAGCGCGAAAGCAATTTGCCGGTATTTATCCAAGTCTCCGCCGACGGCGATGGCGCTCGAGGTGGGGTAACTCCGGACGCGCTCGATGAGGTCGTGCGTGCCGTGGAAAAAGCGCAGCACCTAGAACTTGCCGGACTCATGGTGGTTCCGCCACTTGATGCCGATGCTGGCGAGGTATTCCGAAACGTCCGCGGAGAGGTAGATCGCTTATCCTCTGAGCTGAATCGACCGTTGAAATTCTCTGCTGGCATGAGCGCGGACATGGCCGAGGCAATTGCTGCGGGCAGTGATATCGTGCGTGTCGGAACCAGTATCATGGGGCCGCGGCCAGTAGGTTAAAAACATCGCAAAAGCGCATTTCACGGCGTAAATCACATTAGTCACACCAGACACATTTTACGCGTTCAGACTTGTACAAATTTAGGTCAGAGGGAGACCCAAAAATGTCATTCATTGATAAGACGAAGGATTTCTTCGGGCTGGGCCCGGTGGACATCGAAGAGGACGATGCCTACTACAACGAGGAGCCGCGTTACTCCGAAAATAGCTCCTCGGCCTACGCACCTCGCCGCGCCCCGCAGTCCTATGAGCCGGCCCCAGCGCAGGAGGAATTCGTTCCGACCATCGTGGCCATCTCGCTGACGTCTTTCAATGATGCCGCCAAGGTAGGCGAGCCCTTCCGCGACGGCGATGCCGTTGTCTTCGAGTTGACTGACGCCGAAAAGGCCACCGCCAAGCGCTTCATCGACTTCGCTGCCGGCCTCTGCTTCGGCCTGGAGGGGCGTATGCTCAACCTCACCAAGGGCATGGACACTGAGCGCAAGGTCTTTTCCATCGTGCCGAAGTCTGCGGACATTGCAAAGCACGAGCTCGAGCGTGCCGCAGGCCTGCGCTAAGCGGCGCGGTTCATTTAGCCCCCGTGGAGTGCCGATTGGGCACCCGCGGGGGTTTATTCGATAGGCTCGGTCATTGTGACACAACTCGGAATTATTCTTATCCTGCTCGTGCGGATCTATACGTGGGTGCTCATCGCCCGCATCATTATTGAGATGATCCAGTCCTTCTCGCGGCAGTTCAACCCTCCACGCTGGTTCATGGTTGTAGCGGAGCCTCTGTTTGTAATTACGGATCCGCCGGTCAAGGCGTTGCGCCGCCTGATCCCGCCTCTGCAAATGGGTGGCGTAGCGCTTGATGTATCGGTGCTTGTGCTGTTCGTCTTGCTCTCGATACTCACAATGATCTTGCGGATAATTTTCCTGACTTAACACCCCCGCCGCCTCGAAACCTGTGGTAAACGTTGAGACTCGGCGGGGCGTCGATTATTGTGGGCGTTTGGTTACGATAAATCGCGATAACCCGTATTATGAACCACATGTACCTTTGTGGGGAAGGTTTAGCTAGACCTGAACCGCACTCCTAAGGCCCTGGAAGCTCCGGGGTTGTACCAACCTGAAGGGGAAGAGAAGACATGCCACTGTCACCAGCTGATGTTCACAACGTCGCGTTCAGCAAGCCGCCAATTGGCAAGCGCGGCTACAACGAAGACGAGGTGGATCAGTTCCTCGACCTCGTAGAGGACGCCCTTGCCCAGCTGCAGGATGAAAACGAAGACCTGCAGGCGCAGGTTAGCGATCTGAACTCCCAGGCCAAGGCGGGTGCTGGCGCCGGTGTTGCTGGTACCGCAACTGCGGCTTCCACCCGCACCGATGAGGCTGCGCTGCGCAAGGAAATTGAGGCCAAGCTGCGCGCGGAGTACGAAACCAAGCTGGCGGACTCCAAGTCCGAGGTTTCCCGCGCTAAGGAAGAGACCAAGAAGGCGCAGGAGCAGGTTAAGGCTGCCCAGGCAGAGGCTTCCAAGGCACAGGCCTCTGGCTCAGCTGCTGCTTCCTCTTCCGCAGACCTGAAGGCAGCCCGCGATGAGGCGGCTCAGGCAAAGAAGGACGCCGAGGCAGCTCGCGCCGAGGCAGCCCAGGCAAAGAAGGACCTCGAGGCTTCCAAGAAGGAAAACGACGAGCTGAAGAAGTCGGCTTCCGCAGCTGGTTCCTCCAAGGCTGGTGCAGCGGCTGCGGGTATCGCAGGCGCTGGTGCGGCTCAGACCGCCGATGGCCTGGCCACCCCAGAAACCCACATGCAGGCAGCCCGCGTTCTGGGACTGGCACAGGAGATGGCAGACCGCCTGACCTCCGAGGCTCGTGCGGAGTCCGAGTCCATGCTGTCCGAGGCGCGCACCGCCGCCGAGAAGCAGCTGACCGACGCCGATTCCCGCTCCAAGGCACAGCTTGCTGACGCCCAGAAGAAGTACGACGCCCAGCTGCAGGATGCAGATTCCCGCTCCAAGAAGCTGGTATCTGACGCCGAGGCAAAGGCAAAGCAGACCGAGTCTGATGCTTCCTCTCGCGCAGAGGCACAAATCCGCCAGGCAGAGGAGAAGGCTGCTTCCCTGCAGGCCGATGCCGAGCGCAAGCACACCGAGGTTATGAACACCGTCAAGCAGCAGCAGACCGCACTGGAGGCTCGTATCTCCGAGCTGCGCACCTTCGAGCGCGAGTACCGCACCCGCCTGAAGACCCTGCTGGAGTCTCAGCTGGAAGAGCTGGCTACCCGCGGCACCGCCGCACCGAACGGCGAGGCTGGCAACAACTAAGCCACCCCGTTCTTCCTAGCGCCCCCGCCACCGTGGCGGGGGCGCTATTGTTGTTTTAGACCGTCGTGCTATAGCCCGCCTACCGAAAGGAACCACTGTGCTCGTAGCCGCTTTAGTTCTCGCCCTCGTGGCATTCGTGGCCTTGGTCAACTTTGTTATCTCGGGTGCAGATTGGTCGCTGTATATCGTTTTTGGCGCCGCCGGCGTCGGACTCGTGTGCTTCATCCTGGACTGGGCGCATAAACATCGCGCTGACAAAGCCTCAGCAACTGAATCCCCCGAGGAGGAGGCTCTGCGCGCAGCCTTCCACGAGGACTAACGCCGCAAGACCCCAAGCTTTCGGTTGCAGGCATGCCAATAAGGCGCACGAGGCGCCTTATTCCGCGGTCGGGCTCTAGCAATCGGGCGGTTGCCACCGAATCTGCCCGTTGGTCCGGGCAAGTCGCCCGCGCAGCGGCGGGGCGTTGGGATCGTCATCGTTGGCGCCATTGTGGTACGCGCAGGCTGTGGATAAGTTCGCGATATTGGTCAATCCACCGTGCAACCACGGCTCCAGATGGTGAATTTGGCATTCGTCAGCAGGCTTAGCGCAGCGCGGCCATGGGCATACCGGATTTTCCGCACCCGCCATCAACCGCTGCTTAGCATTGGCGAAGCGCTCCGTGCGGTACAGGTTCACCGCGCCTTCATAGGGGCTCACCAGGGTAATGAGCCCATGCTCCTTTAACGTGCGGCGCACATACTGCGCTCCCGTAAGCGTTGCTCCGTTGGTCATCTGCAAGGTGATTTCCTCGCCATCACCGTTGACGATGCGCACGTAGTCTTCCAAGCGCACGATGACATTGGTTACCACGGTGCTTCGTTGCCCCGTATCGCTGCCGAAGAAGGTATCTTCCACCACATCCAGCGGCTTTTTGTCTTGGTTTTCCACCGCCGCGTGGAGGTCTGCAATGAACGAGGACGAGCCGTCGATCGCTAGCGTCCACGGCGCATCCTTGCGGCGGATGATGCGTACACCAGGCTTTACCTGGCGCTTTTTCTTCGGAACCTTGGATTGCGCCAGCTTTTCCAGTGCCGCCGCTGTGGCCTTGGTGGTACATAGCTGTTCGCGGAGGACCCAGGCGTCGAAAAGCGTGGGCATCTTGCGCGCATACTTTTCAATGATGGATAAAGCAACGATGGAATGCCCATTGTGCTGAGCTCCTTCGATAGCACGACGACGCTTCCTCGTGAACTTGGTCGTGCCGCAGTACGCCTCTTTTAGCAATGCCAACTCGCGGGCCGTTTTTTCAGCGGCGCCTCGCGCGCAGAGGTCGTCCTCGGACATGCCTGCGCACCCGAGGACGATGTCCATCCCGGGTGCCATGGCTGCGAGGTAAGTATCTAGCGCGTTCACGATTCACAATTTATTTCCCAGCGCAAGCCCCCACAAGGGAAAATTTTTGGCCTGTGGATAACTTCTTGTGCACGAAGATTCTGTGGCGCTATACTGTGGCCTACACGCAGTGATCCGGCCATCACCGGGGAGCAATTCAGAAGAACAGCCAGTGTGGCCCAGTAGAACTGAACGGGTGGGACCGTCAACTCCTTCACCGAAACGAAGCGGAGCCTGCGGGCTCAAGCAGGGTGGTACCGCGAGCCTTAAAGGCGCGTCCCTGCACCGTGTTAAGAGTGAAGGATAATTATGGCGAAAAAGATTTACCCCAAGGTCGATATGACCGGCGGCTCCAGCCGTTTCCCAGATATGGAAGAGGAAGTCCAGAAGTACTGGAAGCAGGATGATACCTTCCAGGCTTCGCTGGAAAAGACCAAGGACTGCCCAGAGTACATCTTTTATGATGGCCCCCCATTCGCTAACGGCTTGCCGCACTATGGCCACCTGCTGACCGGTTATGTGAAGGATATCGTCCCGCGCTACCGCACGATGGCTGGCAATTACGTTCCTCGCGTCTTCGGCTGGGATACCCATGGCCTGCCCGCCGAGCTAGAGGCGGAAAAGCAGCTGGGCATCACCGAAAAGGCGCAGATCGAGGACATGGGCTTGGAAAAGTTCAATGAATACTGCGCCAAGTCCGTGCTGGAGTACACCGACGAGTGGGAAGAGTACGTCAACCGCCAGGCCCGCTGGGTGGACTTTGGCAACGGCTACAAGACCATGGATATCAACTACATGGAATCGGTCATGTGGGCGTTCAAGGAGCTTTATGACAAGGGCTTGATCTACAAGGGCTTCCGAGTTCTTCCGTACTCTTGGGCGGAGCACACTTCTTTGTCCAATCAGGAGACCCGCCTGGACGATTCCTATAAGATGCGCCAGGATCCGACCCTGACGGTTACCTTCCCAGTGGAGGGCGCGCGCGAGGGAAGCGCGGCAGAAAAGACGTTGGCGGAGCACCCTGCGCTTGCCGACGCCTCTTTCCTCGCCTGGACCACCACCCCCTGGACCTTGCCTTCCAATGAGGCCTTGGCGGTTCATCCAGAGGTTTCTTACGTGCTCTTTAAGGCTACGGAGGGTGATTTCGCTGGCCGTACCTTCATCATGGCGGAAAACCTGCTGGCCACCTTGGAGAAGGAACTGGGTGAGGCCGAGGTGCTGGAGAAGTTTACCGGCGCGCAACTCGAGGGCTTTACCTATGAGCCTATCTTCGGCTTCTTCCCGGATCTGCGCAATGCCTACCAGGTGCTGGTCGCTGATTACGTCACTACTGAGGACGGCACCGGCGTGGTACACCAGGCTCCTGCGTTTGGTGAAGACGATATGAATACCACCAACCAGTACGACATCGAGCTGGTCATCCCGGTGGACGAGGACGGCAAGTTCACCTCGCAGGTTCCGCCTTATGAGGGCCAGCTGGTCTTTGACGCGAATAAGGACATCATCAAGGACTTGAAGGCTGCTGGGCGAGTGGTGCGCCACGTAACCATCGAGCACTCCTATCCGCACTCGTGGCGCTCGGGCGAGCCGCTTATCTACATGGCGCTGCCGGCCTGGTTCGTGAAGGTAACCGAGTTCCGCGATCGCATGGTGGAGCTTAACCACAAAGAGATTGAGTGGCTGCCGGAGCATATCCGGGATGGCCAATTTGGCAAGTGGCTCGAGGGCGCGCGCGACTGGAATATCTCTCGTACCCGCTACTGGGGTGCGCCTATCCCGGTGTGGATGTCCGATGACGACAACTATCCGCGCATGGATGTCTACGGCTCCTTGGATGAGCTGGAGCGCGATTTCGGAGTTCGTCCGGAGTCGCTGCACCGTCCGCACATCGACGAGTTGGTGCGCCCGAACCCGGATGATCCGACCGGTAAGTCGATGATGCGCCGCGTGCCAGACGTGCTGGATTGCTGGTTTGAGTCCGGCTCGATGCCCTTTGCGCAAAAGCACTACCCATTCGAGAATAAGGAATGGTTTGAGACCCACTCGCCGTCCGATTTCATCGTGGAGTACTCCGGTCAGACGCGTGGTTGGTTCTATGTGATGCACGCGCTGTCCACCGCGCTTTTTGATCGCCCGGCGTATAAGAAGGTCGTGGCCCATGGCATCGTGCTCGGCAACGATGGCCTCAAGATGTCTAAATCCAAGGGCAACTATCCGAACGTCAATGAGGTCTTTGATCGTGATGGTTCGGATGCCATGCGCTGGTTCCTGATGTCTTCGCCTATCCTGCGCGGAGGCAACCTCATCGTGACCGAGCAGGGCATTCGCGAGGGCGTGCGCCAGGCTATCCTGCCTATCTGGAATGCCTATACCTTCCTGCAGCTCTACGCAGAAAAGGAAGCAAAGTTCGACACCAGCTCCACGCATGTTTTGGACCGCTATATCTTGGCCAAGACCCACGACGTCGTGGCCAATGTCAACGCGGCGCTTGCCGATACCGATATCGCCACGGCAACCGAAGAAGTACGCCTGTTTGCCGACGTCCTGACCAACTGGTACGTCCGTCGCTCGCGCGATCGTTTCTGGGAGGGCGAGGACGCCCATCCTGAGGCGTTTAATACCTTGTACACCGTGCTGGAGACCGTGACTCGCGTGGTGGCCCCGCTGCTGCCGCACGTGGCAGAGGTTATCTACCGTGGACTGACCGGTGAGCGTTCGGTGCACCTGGCGGATTACCCGCAGGCTGCGGATTACCCGTCCGATGCAGATCTGGTTTCTGCAATGGATGCGACCCGCGCGGTCGCTTCGGCCGCGTCCTCGGTGCGCAAGTCCAATAAGCTGCGCAACCGCTTGCCGTTGCCGAAGTTGACGGTGGCCCTCAATGGGGCGCAGCGCCTGGCGGACTTTGCCGATATCATCCGCGACGAGGTCAATGTCAAGGAAGTTGAGCTTACGGACGACGTCGATTCGGTAGGCACCTTCCAGGTTGTCTGCAACGCGAAGGTCGCCGGCCCGCGCTTGGGCAAGGATGTGCAGCGCGCCATCAAGAACCTCAAGGCGGGCAACTACGAACGCCGCGGCGAAGAGGTTGTAGTGGACGGCGATATTGTGCTTGGCCCCGATGAGTACACCGAGCGCCTGCAGGCAGCGAATCCGAAGTCGACCGCGCGTATCGAAGGCCTCGACGGCCTGGTAGTACTCGATACCGAGGTGACCGAAGAGCTCGAGGCCGAAGGCTGGGCGGCGGACGTTATCCGCGGCCTGCAGGATGCCCGCAAGGCTTCTGGGTTCGAGGTCTCGGACCGCATCGCGGCCGTGCTCTCTGTCCCAGAGGAGAAGAAGGCCTGGGCGGAGCGTCACGCCGATCATATCGCCGGTGAAGTGCTCGCCACCGATTTCCAGGTGACCACCGAGGCGCTCGATGGTGCGGACGTGCACAAGGTGGTGAAGGGGGTTAACGCTACCGTCGTTAAGCAGTAGCGCCTAAGCCGCCACCTAAAAGTAATTGCCCAGCCTTAGCGGCTGGGCAATTTTTTATGAGTGATAGGACTTAACGGACCGGGCCGGGCAGGTGAGCACGCCAGCCGAGGACGACGTTAACGAGGCAGCACAGTGCGAGCACGGCGCCAATGAGGAATAGGGTGGTAAAGCCGAGCAGCGGCGCGAGTGCGCTGAAGGCCATGGGGATGAAGAAGCCGGTATAGGAGACCGAGTAGTACACGGCGGTGAGGCCGGCGAGTTCTTCGGCACGGGCGATGCGCTGGACCTCGGAGAGACCGGCGACAAGGGCGAGGCCGTAGCCTGCACCCATGACAGCGGCACCGGCGATGCCGAGCGGCAGGGAGCGAGTATGGGAGGCAACCGCGCCGAGGATGGTGCCGACGGTGATAACGCCCATGGCAACCGCGGAAGCGCGGGCCGAGCGGCTGGTATCGATAACCTTGCCGAGCATCTGGATGCCGACGCCGCAGCCCAAGGTGATAACGGTCATCAGGCCCGAGAAAGCGATGGGGGCATCGCCGGCAGACTTGGACAAAAGCTGGGGCAGGAGGGCATAGGCGGCGCCAGCGCAGCCGAAGACCCACGGGGCGACCGGCAGGACAATGCGCACGAAGCGGCGGTGCGCTGCGGAGGGGATGTGCAGCATGCGCAGCATATCGCGGATGCTCAGGTCAAGGAAGGTGTCTTTTACCGTAGCGCCACGCGGCGGGCGGGTTTCCGGGGTTTTCATCAGCCAGATGGCGGTGGCTACGGTGAGGAGGATGTGCAGGATATACGCCAAGTGGGTCGGCCACGGACCCCACTGGGCCAGCACCGATGCGAGGCCGGCGCCGATGAGGAAGCCTAAGGTCAGGCACATAGAGGCGTGGCGCGGGCCGGCAGCGGGATCGCCGCCTGCGCGGGTGATGAGCTCTGCCACCCACGTGGAGCCGACCGCCATGACGATGCCCAAAGCCAATCCGCACATGATGCGGCCCACGGCAATGACGAGCGGCTCGTTCGGTGCGATGGACAGAAGGAAGGAACCGAGCAGCGATAGTGGCGCGGCAGGCAGCATCGTGGGGCGGCGGCCAATGTAGTCCGAAAGCGGGCCAGAAATCAGCAGCGCAGGCACGATGCCGAGCACATAGGCGGCCAAGAGGCCATTGACGGTGACCTGCGAGAAGTGTGACTCTTCGCGGTACATAACTAGGAGAGGGGTGAACTCATTGCCGCCCCACGCGACAGCGACCATGCTGCCAGCGACGGGAAACCATGAGTGTTTGGCAAACTTTTCGGTCATAGTTGATTCCTCGAGTTGGTTAGGTGGGTGTCCAATGCGGAAAGGTAGGCGTCGAGGTCGCCGGTGCGGAGGGCATCGGCAAGCGCGCGGTGCTGATCCACGAAGGTGCGGGCGCGAGCCACGTTGCGGCCAATGGCCGTGGCGGTAAAACGCTGCTGGCGTTCGCGCAGCTGGTGTCCCAGCCCGGCCAGCAGGCTATTGGCACCGCCATCCATGATGATCTGGTGGAAACGCGCATCAAGATGCGTATAGGCATGCAGGTCCGCGCCATCCAACGCGGTATCTTGCTCCGCGATGGTCGCATCTAGCTGATCAGCGATGTCCGCGCGCTCGGCATCAGACATTGCGCAGATCTTTTCAGCACAGTGCCTATCCACGAGCAAGCGTGCCTCATAAACCTCGCGGATTTCCTGCGGGCTGATCGGCACGATGAGCGCACCCCGCCTGGGGTAGAGCTGTAGAAAGCCTTCGACCTCTAGGCGCAGGAAAGCCTCGTGCATCGGGGTGCGGCTGATTCCCATTTCGGTAGCCAGGGAGGCCTCGGAAAGCATCTGCGAGGGCTCGAAGGAGCCGTCAATGATCTTCTCTTTGACGAAGTCATAGGCGCGCTCCGCGGCGGGCTGCATTCGTTCATTGGACATGCATCCATCTTGCATGCAAGCTTGCATGCAAGCAAGCGTGCAGTGGCACTTTGTGGGGAACGGATCTAGCTAGGCAAACGTGTGACGTGGCACGTATCGGGGTCGAAGAGTAAGCCGTGGCCCATGCCGACCCAGCCGATGAAGGGGGCGTCGGCAAGCGTGTGCGGGGTGTGGACGTGCCCAAGGATCCAGGCATCGGCCTCGCAGGCCTGTAGCTCAGCCACGGAAAGCGGCAGGCAGGTGCCTTTAGAAAACTCAGCGGTGACGGAAGAATGTAGGAGGCCGAGGACGGGGCCGTCGCTCGGGCGCGGCGGAAGCTGGAGGCGGCGCGGGTCCGGATCGGTGGCCACCGCTGCGGTTAGAACCGTGGTGTTTCCTATGCGAAAGGTGTGCACCTGCGTGCCGTGGACTGTGACCTCGGGCGGGAAGTCCAGGTTGTGGTGGGTATCGTGGTTGCCAGAAATGAAGTGGACCTCGCCGAACAGTGTGGCAGCGTGGGCCATTACGGCGCGGGCCTGGGGCACGAATTCGGACGCCTCAGCGTTGCGGTCGATGATATCGCCCAAGCACACGCACGCCGTGGCTCCACTATTGGCGGCAACTTCGAGTTCTTGCAGGGCCCACTCCAGCCCAGGGGCGCCCGGGCGGCCTAGGTGCAGATCGGCAAAGACAAAAATGCTAGCGGGCATGTGCGGCCTTCCGGTTTTGCCACCAGGTGATAGCTACCAAGACAACGGTGGAGGTTCCGACACCGATGAGCGTCATAGCCATGGCCTCGGCACGGTGGCCTTGATCGAATTGGTTCATGATCCACGGAGCCAAGAGGTTGACTTGGCTCGGGCGAATGAGTGAGGACATGACCAGCTCGCGGATGCCTACGAAGAAGGCGAGGAGCCAGCCAGCGAAGATGCCAGGGGCAAGCAGGGGCAGGGTGATGCGCCCAAAGGTATGCAGAGTGGAGGAGCCGGAAATTGCAGCGGCCTCGTAGACGGTAGGGGAGACGGACTCTGCTGAAGCCTTGATGTTTTGGATGGCCATGGGCAAAAAGAGCACGGTGAAGGCCATAACTAGCATGCCCATAGTGCCGTAGGGCGACCATGGCAGCCAGGGAGAGTTCCACAGCAAAATAAATCCAATGGCCAGGACAATTCCGGGAACGGTGTCGGGGGCGATGGCCAAGAAATCGCTGAATTTTGCGGTAATGGTGCTTTGGCGGCGGGTGAGCACCGTGACGAGGACGCCGAGAGCAACGGCGGTGGTCGCGCCAAGGGCGCCTAGTCCGATGGAGCGAACAAGTGCCTCTTGAGCGGTGGGCATCTGCAAAACGATGGAAAAGTAATCGAAGGTCAGGTTATTAGGCGTAGGCGGGGCCGAGCGCAGAATGGTCATCGCGGCCAAGGTGATGGAAAGGTAGGGGATGACCACCGAGGCCATAAAGATTGTTGCGGTCACCACAGCGCCGAAGATGGTGCCGACCGAGCCGAGGCGGATACGTACGGGGCGGCTTACTCGGCCACCGCCGGAGAGGTCGCGGCGTGAAATCCATTGTTGGAAAGCCCAGGCGGCCACGCCGATGGCAAAGAGCACCGACGAGGAGGCAGCGGCGCTGGAAAAATCGAGGGGGTCGATGGTGACGTCTTCATAGATGGAGGAGACGAGCACCTTGTAGCCAATGGCGTTGCCAAGCGTGACTGGGGTGCCAAACTCGCCGGCGGCCTTAATGAAGATAATCAGCGCGCCGAGGGAAAAGGGGCCGATTATGTTCGGAGCGATGATGCGCACGGCTTGTTGCCAGCGGCTCGCGCCGGCTATCTGTGCCATCTCCAGCGTGGATGCCGGAATGGAATTCAGGCAGGTGCGCAGGATGAGGTACAAGAATGGAAAGAGCTCCGCGGCCATGATGAAGGCCATTCCCCACACCGAGTAGATGGCATCGTGGGCGAGTTTTCCGGCGCCGTGGCCGAGCAGCATCTCGGCCACACCACCGCGGCGGGTGAAATCCATCCACGCCATCGCTGCCGCAAAGGGCGGGGTCATAAACGGGATCATGATGACGATCTCGATCCAATTGGCCCTGCTAAACCGCGTCCACGAACGGAGAAAGGCGAGCGGCGCGGCCATGAGCGTGGCAAAAGCCACGACCAGCACGGACAGCCAGATGGTATTGCCAAGGATGTGCAGCATGCCCGGTTGGACAATGCTGCCTAGGGCTGAGGGCTCATCGTGGTAGCCCACGGCCGCGTTGACCAGCACGGAAGCCAGAGGCGCGGCGATGAGGGCAAGCAAGATGAGAAGGACCCCGTAGATCCCAAGGCGACGTTGGGGAGTGGTGGTGGAGCTCATCGGTTACTTCAGGTAGCGCTTAGCAAAGGTTTCCTTGATGTCCTTGGACTGAGAAACCAGGCCATCGAGGTCATCGTTGAGGGTCTTAATCTCATCCAGCTTCGGGCCATTCTTTGGAGCGATGTCCTTATTGGCCGGGATCATGTTCTTGGAGGCCGAGATCTCCTGTGCCTCATCGGAGAACATGAAGTCCACGAATGCCTCTGCGGCTTCCTTGTTATCGGAGGATTTGAGGATCATGACTGGGCGCGGGGTAACCGTGGTGCCGGAGGTAGGGATAGCAACCTCGAGCGGCTCGCCCTTCTTCTGCGCGGAGTATGCGGAGTAGTCAACGCCGCCGAGGACAATGCCGCGCGAGCCGGAGGTGACCTGGTCCAGCGCTGGGCCATTGGCGCCTTGGACGATCATGCCGTTGTCAAAGAGCTTGTCAAAGAGATCCCAGGTCTTCTCCTCGCCCCACTGGTCTACCATGGCCGCGATGAGGTCGGCTGCGGTACCGGATTCGCGCGGGTCCGGCATGATGATTTGGTCCTTGTACTTTTCATCGGTGAGATCTTCCCAGTCCTTCGGGGCCTCGTCCACGACGTTGGTGTTGGTTACCAGCGCTAGGGCCGAACCATCACGGCCGGTAAACGCCCCGCTTTCCGACGCCCACTTGGACTCAATCTTGTCCGCTCCCTCCGGCGTGTACTTTTCAAGGGCGCCGGACTTTTCCTGCTTGCTAGCTGCCGCCCAGGAGGCGAGGTAGACCACGTCAGCCTGCGGGTTGGCTTCCTCGGCCTTGAGCTTGGCGGTGATCTTGCCGGTGGTATCGGCAAAGACGTTGACGTGGACGTCGGTCTTTTCTTCGAAGGCCTCCACGAGGGCGTCGGTAAGCCCCTGCGGGTTAGCGGAGTAGTAATCCACCTCGCCGGACAGGCCTTCAGGTGCCTGCCACTTTTCGGCAGAAGAGGTGGACTCGTCGGTGGCGGTATCGGCGCTGTCCTCGACGGATCCGCAACCGGTCAAGGCGAGCGCACCAGCAGCGGTGGTGGCGATGGTGGCGGTGAACTTTTTGGTAAACATGTGTGGCTCCTATGCAGAAAGAGAAGATGGATAGTTGAGGTAGACGGTCTCGCCGCGAGTGAAGCGATGCGGTGAATACGTCACCCAGGGTTCCTCCGCCCCGGGGACGTCGCAGCGCAGCTCATAGCGCCCACCGATGTAGTGAGCGCCAAGAACCTGCGCCTCGACCCGGCGCGGGGAGGCGCCGGTGTCCTCCTCCGCAGTGGTGACGGTGAGATTTTCTGGACGTACGCTGGGCAGCTGTGGGTGGCGGTTCATGGTGCCTACAAAGCCAGCGATGAAATCGGTGGCCGGCTGTTCATAAAGGGTGACCGGATCCGCGAATTGCTCGATGTGGCCTTGATTCATAACCACGACGCGATCCGACATGGCAAGTGCCTCGGCTTGGTCGTGCGTGACGTAGATGACCGTCAGCCCCAGCTCCTGTGCCAGCTGGGTGAGCTCGGCGCGGATTTGCACGCGCAGCGCGGCGTCGAGGGCGGACAGTGGCTCATCCATGAGCAGGAGGTCCGGATTCGAAACCAACGCACGGGCGATGGCGACGCGTTGCTGTTGGCCGCCGGAGAGCTGGTTTGGCCGCGCCTTCGCTTTGCTGGTGATGCCCACCATGTCCATGCAGGCGCGCACCTTCTCGGACCGCTGGCCTGCCGCCACCTTATTGCCTGGGGTTGTCAGCGGAAACTCGATGTTCTTTTCCACCGTCATGTGCGGCCACAGTGCGAGGTCTTGGAAGACCATAGACAGCCGGCGCTTGTTGACGGCCACATTGGTCCGCGGACCATAAACCTCTCTCTCACCAATGGCAATGGTGCCCGCATTGGGAGTTTCCAACCCGGCGATGCAGCGCAACAGGGTGGACTTACCGCAGCCGGAGGGACCCAGAATAGAGATGAATTCACCGCGGTTGATGCTTAGATCGGTCTCGTGGAGGCCCGTATTATCGGCGAATTCGCGCTTAACGCCGCGCAAGATGACGTGGGGTGAGTTCATAATCAGCGAAATACTTTCTTCAAGAAATAACCTCGAAAAAGATAAGGCCGTAATATTGCATGTGGGTGACGTGAAGATGGAAAGAAATAAAAGCTTTAATTAACGGCACGCAAACGCCCAGGAGTGCACCCGAGAGCGCGCCTATTAGACTGGGCCGCATGCAACGCTGGGTTTTACACATCGACATGGACGCGTTTTTCGCCTCCGTCGAGCAGCTGACCCGGCCTACCCTGCAGGGGCGTCCCGTCCTGGTGGGCGGTACCAGCGGGCGCGGCGTGGTGGCCGGCGCCTCCTACGAGGCGCGCGTGTACGGTGCGCATTCGGCCATGCCGATGTACCGCGCGCAGCAGCTTGTTGGACTTCGCGCGGTGGTGGTGCAGCCGCGCCGGGCAGTCTATTCAGCAGCCTCGCGGCGCGTATTTGGCATCATCGCGCAACACGTGGAGGTCATCGAGCAGCTTTCTATCGATGAAGCCTTTATGGAACCCGCCGCCCTGGAAGGGGCGAGCGCGGAGGAGGTCAAGCGCTGGGCGGATGAGCTGCGCGCGCTCATTCGGGAAGAGACAGGTCTGCCGTGCTCCATTGGGGCGGGATCGGGCAAGCAATTTGCCAAGATTGGATCGGGTGAAGCGAAGCCTGATGGCACCTTTGTTATCCCAGCGGAGCGCCAGCTAGATATGCTGCACCCCCTTGCGGTGAACAAGCTGTGGGGAGTCGGCCCGGTGACCGGCGCGAAGCTCAAGTCCATCGGCGTCGAGACCATTGGGCAGCTAGCGGCGATGACGCGCAAGGAAGTAGAGATTTCCATCGGCAGCGTGGTGGGGCTGCAGCTGTGGCAGCTGGCCCGCGGCATTGATGACCGTGAGGTGGCGCCGCGCGCTATTTCTAAACAGATTTCTACCGAGCACACCTACCCGAAAGACCTGCAGACCGCCCCCGAGGTCGATGCAGCCATCACTCGCGCGGCGGAGGGTGCACACCGCCGGCTGCTCAAGGATGGGCGCGGCGCACGCACCGTAACGGTGAAGCTGCGCATGGCGGATTTTCATATCGAATCGCGCTCGACCACCTTGCCCTACGCGACTGACGACGCCGCCGTGCTCACCGCCGCCGCGTTCAAACTCGCCCGCTACCCCGATGAGCTGGGGCCCATCCGCCTGGTAGGGGTGAGCTATTCCGGCCTAGAGGCCGCTCGCCAAGACGTGCTTTTTCCGGAGCTAGATCGCGAAATCGTGCGCCCTGCACCGGCAGACACGGACTATGAAACTGGGGTGAGCGACGACGCAACACCGGCCATTCCAGCGACTACGGTGACGGTGGAGGAAGAAACCGATAACCAGTGGCACGCCACGCAGGATGTTTTCCACCCCGAATACGGCCACGGTTGGATTCAAGGCGCCGGCCACGGGGTGGTCAGCGTGCGCTTTGAAACCCGCGCCACGGGGCCCGGGCGCACCAAATCCTTCGCGGCCGACGATCCCGCGCTCGTGCCAGCAGACCCGCTCGACTCACTGGATTGGCAGGACTGGCTGACCAGCGAGGACTAGCCCTCCTGAGCAAAAAGCTCTGCCGGATCGGTACCGGTGGCCAGCGCCGCCGCGAGCAGGATTCGCGCTTGGCTCGGGCGGAACCATCCGGCGTTGATGGCGCCACGTTTGCCCAGGCTCGCGCCACCGCCGTCGCCACCGTAAGCCAGCGCCGTCGGGCCATAGGGTGTGCGGGTAGAAATGATGACGGGGAGGCCGGCGTGGAGGGCGTCGGCAAGCGCGCGGCCCATGTCCTCGCCCATATTTCCCGAGCCCATGGCCTCCACAATGAGACCGGAGGCGGGGGAGTTTACGACGGCGTCGACCAGCAGGCGCCCCGCTCCCGGATAGGCGGGGATGATCTCGATACGCTGCGACGCCAGCGGGGCAGGAGCCAACCGCGGGGTAGTGCCAGGAACGGGCAGCGACTCAAACCCGCGCAGGTCACTGGTGTGCCGTTTACGCGCACCACGCGCCGGGATGGTCTCACCGCCAAAGCAGAGGAAAACCCCAGGGTGCCCGCTGGCCGCAAGCTCGCGGGCAGCCCGCAGATTGGTGGGGCCGTCGGCCGCGGGGTGATCGTAGGCGCGCTGCGCGCCCGTAAGCACGATGGGTTTTTCCCCTCCACAGAAAATCTCCAACGCCAGCGCGGTTTCCTCCATGGAGTCGGTGCCATGCGTGATGATCACGCCACCGATATCCTTGCGCGCGGTGAGCTCATTGACCACCGCAATGAGCTCATCGAGGTCCGCCAAAGTAATAGAGGACGAGTCGAGCTGGCGAAACTCCACTACCTCGGCGTCGATTTCAGCGGCAAGGTCCGCGCCGGAGATGGTGGGAACCAGGGAACCGTCGGCCACGGTGGTGCACGCGATCGTGCCGCCGGTGGCGATCAAAGCAAGTCGGGTCATGCACTCAAGGTTAAAGAAATCTCCGCCCACGCGGCGGGCGCAGCCCGGAAAAGGCTGGTGCAGCTGTAAACTGATGGGAGTTTAGAACCCAGACGTGAGGAGTTAGAAGTGAAATTCCGCAAGTTTAGCGCCGCGTGCCTCGCACTGACCGCGGCCACCGCCCTGGCCGCCTGCTCTTCCGACGACGAGCAGGACGATACCGCCGCCACCAACACCGAGGCGCAAGAATCCGCCTCTTCCGACGGCGATTCCGCCGCCCCAGCGCTGCCGTCCCCGGCGGACCTCAACGCCATCTTGGCCAAGGCCACCGATCCGAACGCCTCTGAGCAGGAAAAGACCGCCACCGTGCAGGGCGGCGAGACCGCACCGGAAATCTTTGACACCATGGCACAGTCCAAGCAGGAATCCGGCGCTGAGTTCGAGGTCGTCGATCCTGTGCTTCCGGGCTATGACCCGCAGTCCGTGCTGACCACCGTGAACTTCACCACCGCTGACGGCCAGCAGCAGACCGCTGACCAGGTGGAGTTCGTGTACGAAGATGGCACCTGGAAGCTTTCCAAGGCGTGGGCTTGCACGCTCATCCAAAACACCGTGCCGCCGGAGCAGGTTCCAGAAATGTGTGCAGATACCGGTGCCGGAGCCTCCGCACCCGCCCCGGCACCGGCCGAGGGCGACGCTGCCCCGGCTGAAGGCGACGCCCCGGCTGCCGGCGCCGAGCAAGCCCCAGCTGAGGCCCCCGTAGAAGCCCCGGCCGAGTAATTAGGAAAAGTTCAGCTCCGTCAGGCTCGACTGCACCACGCGCAGCTCCGAGCCGGCGGCGCCATAAATGACCTTCGTGTCGAAAGATACGTCACCGCCCACGGGCAGCGGCTTGCCCAGGTCTACCGTGATGTTGCCCTTGGACTGGGTGCTGGAGTCTACAACCTTGAGCTCCTTGTCCTCCAACTCCGTGCCCTGGGCCTGGCCTTCAAAGGACAGCGCGCCTAGCGACGGCCGCTGCTCCACCTCCACGTTGAGCTTTACTCGGTCGCCCTCGATGGAAGCGACCGTATAGCGCGTGGTCTGCAGTAGGGTGGACTCGCCGGTAACGCGCGAATCCACCGTCCAGCTCGCTCCCTTGCCTACCTCCTCAGTGGGGAAAACCACGGGCAGGGCCGTCAGCTTCATAATTGCCTGTTCCACGGAGCCACGGGCTTCATCCGTGGCCTCCTGGGGTGCGGCAAGGCGCAAGGAATTCATCTGGCCTGTATTTTGGCCGCGCCAGCCAAATTGAAATCCCTCGGCCGAGGAGACGTCGGTGTCGCCAGAAGTTTCCGGCGCACCGGCCGTGACAAAGGCATTGCGGGTGGCCGGCAGCTGGTCTTCGACGTCCTCGCTAGCCTTATCTACCTTGGCCGATAGCGGCAGGGTAGTGGTGGTGGATTCGACGTCGGAGGCCTGAAACTTCTCGGCCGCGGACTTTTTGAGCAGGTCCTGCGAAAAACCCTCGGTAACGCGGTAGTTCACGTCCTGCGTGGAGTCGATATCGCGGTATTCCAGGAGCTTTTTCTCCCCGGTGCCGGGATTGTCCACGGTGACGCGTGGGGCGTCGATAGTCAGGCCCACGGGCTGTTCTACCGCGGGTCCCGGCTTTTCATAGGAACACGCCGTAAGCGCTACGGCGGCTGTGGTCAGGGCTGCAAAAACTTTGACTCGAAACACGCTTACCAAAATACCGGACGCTCCCGTTTAGAATAGAGCGGGTGAGTCAAAAACGAAGGAGCAAGACAGGACTTATCGCCGCGGTTGTCATCGCCGTGGCGCTGGTGGACCAAGCCGTGAAACAAGTAATGCTCTCCATCCTTACGGAGGGCGAGCCCCTGCCGGTCATTGGGGACTGGTTCCGGTTTACCCTGCTTTTTAACCCTGGCGCCGCCTTTTCCATGGGCGGGGAGGGATCGACGTGGCTTTTTACCACCATTCAGCTGGTCTTTGTGCTCGGCGTGGCCATTGCCGCCCCGCGCATTACCCACTCCGGCCAGGCGGTGGGCCTAGCGCTCATTGCCGGAGGCGCGCTGGGTAATTTCGCCGACCGCATCTTCCGCGCCCCCGGCTTCTGGTTCGGGCACGTGGTGGACTATATTTCGGTCGGCTCTTTCGCCGTGTTCAATATTGCGGACGCGGCCATTACCTGCGGCGTGGTGCTGTTCATTATCGCCATGGTGCTGGAGGAAAGGAAGGCCGAGCATGAATAGGCAGATGCGCAGCTTCCCCATTCCTGAAGGCCTAGAAGGCATGCGTGCCGACGCCGCCCTGGCCAAGCTCCTCGGCCTGTCCCGCAGCGCCACCGCGCAGCTGTGCGCCGAGGGCAGCGTGACCATCGATTCCCAAGAGCTGGGCAAGTCCGAGCGGTTGACCTCCGGCAACGTGGTCTCCGTGCTTTTACCGGAGCCAGAAAAGCCGTTGCTGCCGCGCGAGGAGCTGGTCGAGGGCATGGACGTGCTCTACAGCGATGCCGATATCATCTGCGTGCATAAACCGGTGGGCGTGGCCGCGCACCCCAGCGTGGGTTGGGACGGGCCGACGGTGATTGGCGGGCTGCGCGCGGCCGGCTATACCGTGGCTTCGTCCGGGCCGACCGAGCGCCAGGGCATCGTGCACCGCCTCGATGTGGGCACGTCAGGCGTGATGGTCGTGGCCTCTTCGGAGCGCGCCTATTCCGCGCTTAAGCATGCCTTTAAGTACCGCAGCGTGAAAAAGACCTACCACGCCGTGGTGCAGGGGCTGCCGGATCCCATCGAGGGCACCGTTGATGCACCCATCGGCCGCCACCCCAAGTCGGGCTGGAAATTCGCCGTGCTTGACGACGGCAAAGCGGCCGTCACCCATTACAGCCTCATTGAGGCCTTCCGCGAGGCCAGCCTTATCGAGGTGCACCTGGAGACCGGCCGCACCCACCAGATCCGCGTGCACATGTCTGCTACCGGCCACCCGTGCGTGGGCGATCCGATGTACGGCTCGGATCCGAACCTGGCTAAGCGCCTTGGGCTCCAGCGCCAGTGGCTGCACGCGGTAAAGCTCGGCTTTACCCACCCCGGCACCGGCAAGTGGTTCGAGATTGAAGCGCCGTACCCGGCCGATCTCGAGCACGCTTTGGAGGTTCTGCGGGGATGAGGAAGGTCTACCGGCGGCGTCGGCTAGCGGCCCTGGCAGTGCTTGCGGTGCTTTTCTTGGCCGCGCTCGCGCTTTTTGGCGCCCTAGGGACCCAGGCTTCTTCGCAGGTGCAAGGCGATCAGCTCGGCCCGGATGGCGAGACGCGCGCGGAGTATATTGCGCGCGTGTCCGGCAGCGACATTCCAGACGCGCCTGCCTACGCCCTTGTCACCTTCGACGAGGACCTGCCGCCCGTAGCCGCTGCGGCCGCCGTCGCCGCGGCCCCGCGCATGGATGCCATCCTTATCGGCTCCACCGCCCCCATCGACGTCCCAGAACCCACCGCCGGCGAGGACCGCGCCGCTGTCATCCAGCGCGCCTTCGACCGCATCGATGCCTCCTATGGGCAGCGCCCCACCGCGGTGAGCGCCGCCGTGGTGTGGGGATCGGGCGCCCAGCTTGCCGACGTCGCCTCCACCCCCTCCGTCGCCGCCGTCGAACCCGCGCCTGCCGACGCCGCCTGGGGCAGCTTCGCCATCCGCCCTCCCAGCTAATATCGCCCTCCTGGCCCCTGCGGCGCGCGGTGGCCGCCCAGCGCTTTTAGCATCTAGGGCATGGAACACATTCGGGCTTATATCGCGGCGCTCAACTCGGCGATGGACATCCTCGCCGAGGCCGCCGATGCCTCCGCCGCGGACCTTACCGCCGCTGGCATGCCCGATGCCACGGCTGACACTATTGCGCAGCTCGCGCAGGTCTACTTCGGGACCACCAGCTTTCGCCGCCGCCAACGCCGCGCGGTGGACGGGGCCCGCCGCAACCGACATTCGCTGCCGACGCTGGCGGTCATCGAAAAGCATGCCCGGCGCGCGCCCACGCAAGCCCGCGCCTGGGCCCTGCGCGCTGAGCTCACCCATATCGCGTGCGATACGCGGGAGATGGAAAGGCGTGCCCGCAAGAAGCTGCGTGAGATGCGCGCGCCGCGCGAACCCAAGCCGGGGGTGCGGTTGCGCCGCCGCGCGGCCGGAAAGCCGTGGACGCTGTCTATCACCGGCCCTTCCGCGCTGATTGCAGAACTTCACCAGCATGCCGGCTCGCTTGCCGACGTCGCCTCCTTCTTCCGCACCGGTACCAGTGCCGCCACCTCCACCGTGCGCACCAACGTTGTGGTGCCGCTGGATAAGTTGGTTGGCGTGGCCCATGGCAGCGACGATGTAGTGCTGACCATGACCAATGGCGCGCAGATTACGGGCTCCGAATTGGCCCAGCGCGCGCTTGCCGAGGAGGGATTTGTCACCCTGCTCCACCCCGTAGAGGGCCCAGTGAACCTGTACCGCATGCGCCGTGGGGCCACCTGGAAGCAGTTCATGATGGCTGCGGCGGAAAATCCCACATGCCCGGTCAGGGGCTGCCATAAGCCTGCCGATGAGTGCCAGATCCACCACATTTTCAGTTGGGCCGGCGGGGGATGGACCAATGCGAAGAACCTCACCACTGCCTGTGCTTACCACAATGGCCGCAATGATGACCATCGCACCAGCCCGCCGCGCAACGGGCGCTTCGAGCGCACGGCCCGCGGCGTGCGCTGGGTCAACCCTTGGGATCCGCCCCCACCGGACCTCGTCGATACTGGGCCCACGAATACGACCACCGCGTAGGCTAGACCCATGTCCTCACAGCAGCCCTTTTCGCAGTGGATGCCCAACTACAAATTTGCCTATATCGCCGCGTGGGTCGCGGTGGTGGTTTCCGGCATCGCGCTTTTAATCGGCCTTGTCACCGGCGGCACCTCGATGACGCTGGTGTTTTCCGGGATCGTATGTGCCTATGGCATTTTCCTCGTCGTGGTGATGCCGCGCTGGGCGCTGCGGGCAGAAGAGGAACAGGCGGCGCGTCGCCGTGCCCGCGCCGCCCGCGAGGAACTTAGGCGCTCCTAGCCATGCGCACCAAGTCGGCGACGTAAATCGTCACCGCCACGCCGATGATGCCGAAGCCGATCCAGCGGTGCGTCGAAAAGTGCTCGTGGGTGACAAAGAGCGCCCACAGCATCTGCATGATGGGGGTGAGGTATTGGAGCATGCCGATCGTCGATAAGCGCAGCGTCCGTGCGCCCTCCGCAAAGCAGAGGAGCGGCAGCGCGGTAATCAAGCCGGCGCTGACCAACAGCAGCGCGTGGCCGACGCCCTCGCTGGCGAATGTGCCCTGGCCGCTTGCTTCTAGCCACAGGATGTAGCCCACCGCCAGCGGTGACATCACGAGAGCCTCCGCCGCGACCGAGACGGCCGAGGATACCCGGACCTGCTTTTTGAGCAGCCCATAAAAGCCGAAGCTGAAGGCTAACAACAGCGAAATGTACGGCGCTTGGCCGGTAAAGAACGTCAAGTACAGCACCGCGATGGCCGCAACGCCCACCGCGCCGGCCTGCCACGGCCGCAGCCGCTCCTTCAAAAACACCATGCCGAGGGCGACCGACACCAGGGGATTGATGAAATACCCCAGCGCCGCATCGGCCACGTGGTTGCTATTAATCGCCACCACGTAGGTGCCCCAATTGACCGTGATGAACACGCCCGTGGCCGCAAGCCAACCCCAGGTGCGCTTGCCCATGCGCGCCATTTCGCGCCACCGGCCGCTGAGGAGCAAAAATCCCGTGACCAGCACCGCGGTCCACAACACGCGGTGAGCCAAGATTTCCAGCGGCGATGCCGGCAGCAACAGAGGGAAGAACGCGGGGAAAAATCCCCACATGATGTAGGCGGCGAGCGTGTAGAGCATCACAAAATAATAGCCCATTTTGACCGCCCCGCTATGATGAGCCGCATGGCCAAAAACTCCTCCTTCGTCCACCTGCACAACCACACCGAGTTTTCCATGCTGGACGGCATGGCCAAGGTCGATATGCTGGCCGACGAGGTGGTCCGCCAGGAAATGCCGGCCGTCGGTATGACCGACCACGGCAACATGTATGGCTCTGATGCCTTCTACCGCCGCATGACCGGTGCCGGCGTCAAGCCCATCATCGGCATCGAGGCGTATATGGCGCCCGAATCCCGCTTCAACAAAAAACGCGTGCTGTGGGGCACGCCGGATCAAAAGCGCGACGACGTCTCCGCGTCCGGCGCCTACCTCCACCAAACGATGATCGCGGAGAATGCCACCGGCCTGCGCAACCTCTTTACTCTGTCCTCGCTGGCTTCCTACGAGGGCCAGTTGGGCAAGTGGCCGCGCATGGACGCCGAGCTCATTGCCGAGCATGCCGACGGCATCATCGCCACCACCGGTTGTCCCTCTGGCGACGTCCAGACCCGCCTGCGCCTGGGCCAGTTCAACGAGGCGCTGGAGGCCGCGGCCATGTGGCAGGACATCTACGGCACGGACAACTTCTTTTTGGAGTTGATGGACCATGGGCTGGACATCGAAAAGCGCACCCGCGATGGGCTACTAGAGATCGGCCGCAAGCTGGACTTGCCGCCGCTGGTGACCAATGACTGCCACTACGTGTTGGAGTCCCAGGCGCCGGCGCACGAGGCGATGCTGTGCGTGCAGACCGGCAAGACGTTCATGGATCCGGACCGCTTCAAGTTCGGCGGCACCGGCTACTACATTAAGTCGGCCGCGCAGATGCGCGAGACCTGGGACGATATGATTCCAGACGGCTGCGATAACACCCTGTGGATTGCCGAGCGAGTGCAAGACTACGGCGAAATCTGGGAAGAACACACCCACGATCGCATGCCTATTGCCGACGTCCCCGAGGGCCACACCCCAACCTCCTGGCTCACCCATGAGGTGATGGAGGGCCTGCAAAAGCGCTTCCCCGGCCAGGATGTTCCGGAGGAATATATCGAGCGCGCCAAGTATGAAATCTCCGTTATTGAGATGAAGGGCTACCCGTCCTACTTCCTCATCGTGGCCGAGCTCATTAAGCACGCGCGCTCCGTGGGCATTCGTGTGGGGCCGGGCCGTGGCTCGGCGGCCGGCGCGCTCGTCGCCTACGCGCTGACCATTACCAATATCGACCCGCTGGAGCACGATCTCCTCTTCGAGCGATTCTTGAACCCAGAACGCCCGTCCGCACCCGATATCGATATCGACTTTGACGACCGCCGTCGCGGCGAAATGATTACCTATGCGGCCGAGCGCTGGGGCGAGGACAAGGTGGCGCAGGTGATTACCTTCGGCACGGTGAAGACCAAGCAGGCCATTAAGGATTCGGCCAAGGTGCACTTTGGCCAGCCCGGCTTCCAGATGGCCGACCGCATCAACGGCGCGCTGCCGCCGGCGATCATGGCCAAGGACATTCCGCTTAAAGGCATCACGGACCCGGACCACGAGCGTTACTCCGAGGCCGCCGAGGTCCGCCAGATGGTGGAGTCCGACCCAGATGTGAAAAAGATTTATGACACGGCGCGGGGTTTGGAGGGCGTCGTCAGGCAGGCGGGCGTGCACGCCTGTGCGGTGATTATGGCTTCGGTCCGGCTCATGGACCACATTCCTATGTGGAAGCGCCCGGCCGACGGCGCTTATATCACCGGCTGGGATTACCCGGCGTGCGAGGCCATCGGCCTGCTGAAGATGGACTTTTTGGGCCTGCGCAACCTCACCGTTATCGGCGATGCGATTGAAAACATCAAGCGCAACCGCGGCGAAGAAATCCACTTGGAGCAGCTGCATGCCGACGACCCCAAGGTCTCCAAGGTCTATGACCTACTCTCGCGCGGCGATACGCTGGGCGTTTTCCAGCTCGACTCCGGCGGCATGCAGGAGCTTCTCAAGCGCATGAAGCCGACCGGCTTTAAGGATATTGTGGCCTCCCTTGCGCTCTACCGCCCGGGCCCGATGGGTGTGAACGCCCACTGGGACTACGCGGACCGCAAGAACGGCCGTAAGGAAATCACTCCAATTCACCCGGAGTTGGAAGAGCCGCTCAAGGAAATCCTGGATGAGACCTACGGCCTCATCGTCTACCAGGAGCAGATCATGCGTATCTCGCAGAAGGTCGCCAACTACACGGCCGGCGAGGCAGATGGTTTCCGTAAGGCAATGGGTAAGAAGAAGCCCGAAGTGCTGGCCCAGCAGTACGACAAGTTCTGGGGCGGCATGCAAGAAAACGGCTACTCCAAGTCCGCCATGGACGCGCTGTGGGGCACCATCGAGCCCTTCGCGTCCTACGCGTTTAACAAGTCCCACGCCGCGGGCTACGGCTTGGTGTCCTTCTGGACGGCCTACCTCAAGGCTTACTACGCGCCGGAATACATGGCCGCGCTGCTGACCTCGGTGGGCGATAAGAAGGATAAGTCCGCCATCTACCTATCGGACTGCCGCCACCTGGGCATCAAGGTGCTGCCGCCGTCCGTCAACGAGTCCGAGGAGGACTTCCAGGCGGTGGGAGAGGATATTCGCTTCGGCATGGGCGCTATCCGCAATGTTGGCTCGGAAGTGGTGGAGTCCATCATCAAATCCCGCCACGACAAGGGCGCGTTTACCTCCTTTAGCGATTACCTGGACAAGATCGAGCTCACCGCCTGCACTAAGCGCGTGACAGAAGCGCTGATTAAGGCCGGCGCCTTCGATGACTTGAACCACCCGCGCAAGGGCCTCATGCTCATCCACGAGGACGCGGTGGATGCGGTGCAAACCACCAAGAAGGCCGCGGATAAGGGACAGTTCGATCTCTTCGCTGGAATCGGCGGGGGAGAAGACGACGCGGCCTCCAATGCCTTTGCCTTGGATATCCCAGAAGACAACTGGGATCGTAAACACGAACTTGCCCTCGAGCGCGAGATGCTGGGCCTATATGTTTCCGGTCACCCTCTCGATGGTTTCGAGGAGGCGCTGGCCGCGCAGACGGATACCCCGCTGACTAAGATCCTCAACGACGAGGTACATAACGGCCAAGAGCTCATCATCGGCGGCATCATTTCGGGCGTGGACCGTCGCTTCTCCAAGCGCGATGGCTCGCCGTGGGCCATTGTTACGGTGGAAGACCACAACGGCGCGCAGGTGGAAATCCTGGTATTCAACAAGGTGTACTCGCTCGTCGCCCCGCAGATTGTGGAGGACAATATCATCCTCGCGCGCGTGAACGTCAAGGTGCGCGATGAGCGCCGCTCGCTGTTCTGCTCCGATATCCGCGTGCCGGAGCTGGGCCCGGGCGGTGGCGCCGGCCTGCCGCTGCGCCTGACCATGCGCACGGATCAGTGCACCATGGAAAACATTGCCCGGCTCAAGCAGGTCCTGCTCAAAAACCAGGGCGAGTCGGATGTGTACCTCGAGCTTGTCGATGGCTCCGAGTCCACCACCATGATCCTCGGCGACCACCTGCGCGTGGAGCGATCCGGCAATCTCATGGGCGACCTCAAGGCCACCATGGGTGCGGGCATATTAGGCTGAATTTAAACTCTGCGGCCGCAGGTCCCCTCCACTAATCTAGACAGCACAGTCTATAACGATGGAGGAAACCTGATGGTGAACAAGATTCGCACCACCCACGTCGGCTCGCTGCCGCGCACCCCGGAGCTGCTGGAAGCCAACCTGCAGCGCGGGGAGCTGCCGGCCGCGGAGTTTCAGGGGATTTTGGAGGCTGCGGTGGCGGACGTCGTCAAGCGGCAGCTCGATCCCGGCCTCGATATCATTAACGAGGGCGAGTACGGCCATATCACCTCTGGTGCGGTGGATTATGGCGCGTGGTGGAATTATTCGTTTAGCCGCCTGGGCGGGCTGACGATGACGGATACCGACCGCTGGGAATCGGCCGAGGTGGTGCGCTCCAAGCCGGGTGAGCCGCGGCTGACGTCGTTTATTGATCGCCGCGACCGCGCGTTGTTCTCGGAGGCCTATAATGACCCGGATTCTGGCATTTTCACCGGCCGCGCCAAGGTGGCGAACCCAGAGTTCACCGGCCCTGTGACCTACATCGGCCAGGACGAGGTCGCCGCCGATGTGCGCCTGCTTGCCGACGCCCTCCCGGCCGGCACCCCCGGCTTCATCGCCGCCCTTTCGCCCGGCTCGGCAGCGCGCCTGACCAACCGCTACTACGACGATGAGCATGAGCTGCTTGCCGACGTCGGCTACGCCATGCGCACCGAGTACCAGGCCATCACCGATGCTGGGCTTACTGTTCAATTCGACGCGCCCGACCTGGCCGAGGCTTGGGACCAAATCAATCCCGAGCCGTCGGTGGAAGACTTCCGCGGTTTCATTCGCGAGCGCATCGATGTGCTCAATGATTCCATCTCTGGCCTGCCCAAGGAACAAACGCGCCTGCACATCTGCTGGGGCTCCTGGCACGGCCCGCACGTTACCGACGTGCCCTTTGCAGATATCGTCGAGGAAATCCTGCGCGCCGAGGTCGGTGGATTCTCCTTCGAGGCCGCGTCGCCGCGCCACGCGCATGAGTGGCGCGTATGGAAGGACCACGCGCTGCCGGAAGGCACCGTGATTTACCCGGGCGTGGTCTCTCACTCCACCAACGCGGTAGAGCATCCGCGCCTCGTGGCCGATCGCATCATCCAATTCGCTGAGGTAGTCGGCCCGGAAAACGTCATCGCATCGACCGACTGCGGCTTGGGCGGCCGCCTGCACCCCCAGATTGCTTGGGCGAAGCTGCAGTCCTTGGTCGAGGGCGCGGAGATTGCTACCCGCGAACTCTTCTAAAACGCACAAAGCCGCTCCGGAGTTCCGGAGCGGCTAAATTATTCAGTGCTTAGAAGCGCACGCCCAGCTGCTTGAGGGCGTTCTTCATCGGCTCCAGCACAGCCGGGTTCACCTTGGCAACCAAGGTGAGGGCCTGCAGCAGCGCGGCAACGAGGCTGGCGGCCACGGTAACCCAGTTCATGACCTCGAGGAACTTCTCTGGGGAGGAAGAACCCCAGATGGGAAGCTTCTTGAGTGCCTCGATCTGTTGCGCCTCTGCCTCCTCGGCTACGCAGTCCGGCTCCTTTGGCATTCCGGAAGAGCCGTAGCCGTTGGCCAAGCCCTGCATGAGCTCCTGCGGGGTGCGGGCGGAAGATCCGAGCTCGCCGCTCTCAATCTTCTTGAGGTGCTCTTCCTTGGCGTTGTCGACCTCGGCCTGGCATTCAGCCGAGATCTGCTTCGGCTGCGCTTCGGCGGCAGAAGCGGTAGCTGGTGCAACGAGGCCCGCTGCCACTGCAGTTGCGGCGACGAGCGAAGTGCTGAGACGGTTGCGCATGGTTCTCCTTTAGAGTGAGAGGTATTAGCCTCAAATAATTTAGCAGCTAAATCCCAGAAGATCTATGGCAAAAGCTTGCGCACCTGGGCCGGCAACAGCGCGTAGAACTCGTCGACGGTCTTCGGCAGGAAGCCCAGCGCCCCGCCAATCAGGGCGCCAAGACCTACCAAGCCGGCCACGATGCCCACGCCGGCGGCGACGCTGCTGCCGTTGCTGCTGTTGCTGGAACCGTCGGAGCTGCCGGATGCGGCAGGGGAGTCGGCGTTGTCGGAGGCGTCGGCGAGCAGGTCCTTGACGGAGAACACGGTGGTGGTGCCGGAGACCTCGTTGCCGGCGATGAGGAGCGCGTCATCGCTAGGGGAATCTGCGGCGGGAACGAAGGCTAGGCCCTCTGGTCCGAGGTCGCCGGCCTTGGTGGTGGCAGCGACATCGTCCTCGTCGTAGCCGACGGAGAAATCGCGATTGTTGACGTAGGTGACAAACTTTGTTTCGGCGGGGGTGGTTACGTCGTAGACAAAGATGCCGCCCACGCGCTCTGCGCCGATGAAGGCGTAGGTGCGATCGCCAACCGTGCCGATGGTCAAGGCTTCCGGCTCTGGTCCCTTGTTATCGGAGCGGTCATCGAAATCCGGATCCTCGTTATCGGCGTTGAAGTTCAGGCCGGGGATTTCCTTGGTGATGTTCTCGAAGTCCGCACCGGAGTCGAAGACGACGTTGCCCTCGGCGTCGTAGATGCTAAAGGAGCGCGAGCCATAGGAATATAGGCCGTCAAAGCACTCCTTTTCTTCATTCCAGCCAGAAGCGTTGGTGAGCTTGAGGTTGCCGGCAAACTTCTTATCCTCGATGCCCTCGGGAAGCTCGAGATCATCGCAGACCTTGCCGTCCTTTACTAGGTCCTTGAGCTCTACTTCGTCGGTATAGCCTCCCCACTCGCGGGCATCGCCCTCGTTGGCGGTGGCGAAATAGGTCTGGCCTTCTGCCTCGAAAGCGCCGATGGAGTCCGGCATGGACAGGCCCTTGACCGGAATGGTGCGCAGCTCCGCGGCGTCATCCTTATTGGACGGATCCAGCGGCACCTGGGAGTGGTCTGCGATATAGGCGGGGATTACCTTTTCTACGGTGGCGGACTCGATATCGATGACCGCGATGGCGTTGTTTTCCTGCAGCGTGGCATAGGCCTTGCCGCCCGCAGAGGAGATGTACTCCGGCTCGAAGTCCCGCGAAGGCAGGTTATGGTGCGCGGAAGGGCCGAAGACGCGGATCGAAGGGTCGAGGTCGGCGGTGTCAAAGGCGCTGAAGTCGGCCGTGTGGACGTCGCTAAGCGCGGGCGCCGCGACGTCCTCAGGCAGGCTGATGACGGAAATGGAGCCCTCTGGGTCCTTGAGGTAGGCGGTGCCCTCGGCGTTGAGGGCGTCGGAAGGCTCGCCCTCGTTGGCAACCAGCGCGTGGCGGCCGTCGGCGGTGAGGTGCACGTTATCGGGCAGGGCGCCAACGCCTACGCGCCCAAGCTCCTCGCCGGTTTCGGCATTGAAGAACAGCGCCTCGCCGTTGTCGGTTTTGTCCGCCTGCTGTACTGCGGCGACGGCCAGGCCATCGGGGCGCACGGCCACGGAGTTGATTTCCTTGTCCCCGCCGGCGGAGAGGGCGCCGACCTTGCGCGGCTGAGTGGGATCGGAGGCGTCCAGGATATCGACCTCGCCAGAGCGCGCATTGACGGTGAGGATGCGCTGGGACGCAGCGTGGTAGGCGACGATTTCGGCGGCGGATTTGCCCAGCACGCCGGATTCATGGGAACCGATGGGAGTCAGCTGCAGTGCCGCGTTGGGGGCGGAGTGTTCCAGCACGTTATCCACGATGTGGGCGTGGGCGGCCGGGGCACAGGCGAGGACGAGCGAGGAGGTAACGCAGAGAGAGATGCGCTTGAGCATAAGTATTCCTTTCTTGTGGTTATGTCCACTATTGCTGATGGAGGTAACGGTGCAACTAAAGGACAGTGAATTTCCAGTGAATGGGTAGACTGTCAAGACATGACTGATTCGACCATCCATGCATCCGATATCCAGCAGGCGCAGGCGCGGATTAGCTCGGAAATCGCCCCGACTCCGCTGCAGTACTGCGCCCGGCTGTCGGCCGAGACGGGCTGCGAGGTCTATCTCAAGCGGGAGGATCTGCAGGACGTGCGCTCCTATAAGATTCGCGGCGCGTTAAACGGTATGTCGAATGTTCCCCAGGAAGAGCGCGGCCGGGGAATTGTTACGGCCTCGGCCGGCAACCATGCGCAGGGCGTGGCCTATGCCTGCCGCACGATGGGCATTGCCGGCAAGATTTTCGTGCCGGAGCCCACGCCGATGCAAAAGCGCGACCGCATCCTGGTCCATGGCGGCGACCAGGTGGAGCTGGTGGTGGTCGGCGCCAACTTCGACGAGGCAGCCGCGGCCGCGCATGCCGACGCCGCCGAGCGCGACGCCACCTTCATCGAGCCCTTCGACGCCCGCGATACCATCACCGGGCAAGGCACGGTTGCGGCGGAAGTTCTGGCGCAGCTTTCGGCCAAGGGCAAGTCGCTCGACACCATCGTCGTTCCGGTGGGAGGCGGCGGCCTGATTTCTGGCATCACCTCCTACGTGGCGGATATGGCGCCGCAGACTCGGGTGGTGGGTATGGAGCCGGAGGGGGCGGCGTCGCTCAGAGCGGCGTTTGACCACGGCGGACCGGTCACGCTGGAGGAAGTCGACCCCTTCGTGGATGGCGCGGCCGTCAAGCGCCTTGGCGCGCTGCCCTATGAGATTTTGCAGGCCAATCGCGAGCGCCTGAGCTTCGATACCGTGTCCGAGGGCGCGGTGTGCACGGACTTGCTCAACCTGTATCAAAATGAGGGCATCATTGCGGAGCCGGCCGGTGCACTGTCGGTGGCGGGCCTGCACCAATTGGACCTGGAACCGGGCGCGACGGTGGTGTGCGTAATTTCCGGCGGCAATAACGATGTGCTGCGCTACGCCGAAATCATGGAGCGCTCCCTGGTCCACCGCGGCCTGAAGCATTACTTCCTGGTGAATTTCCCGCAGGAGCCGGGCCAGTTGCGCCATTTCTTGCACGAGATTTTGGGCCCGACCGATGACATCACGCTCTTTGAGTACCTCAAACGCAATAACCGCGAGACGGGCGCTGCGCTGGTGGGCCTGCAGCTTAGCCGTGCCGAGGATCTCCAGGGCCTGCTAGAGCGCATGGGAGAATCCAAGATTTCGGTGCAGTACCTTAAGCCCGGCACCCCCGAGTACGAATTCCTCGTGGCCTAATGCAGAATTCTTATCGTCGCCCAGTAGGCCAGGTCGAACACGAAATTGAAATTAAGCGCTCCCGGTTTATTACCTTGATTGGTCGCGTCACCAATGAGGAAGAGGCTCGCGCGTTTATCGACGCCGCCCGCAGCCGCTTTCCCGACGCCCGCCACCACTGTTCCGCCTACGTCTATCACGTTGATGGTGCGAACCCGGTGGAGCGCTCTTCCGATGACGGCGAGCCCTCCGGTACGGCCGGAAAGCCGATGCTGGACGTGGTGAAGGGCTCCGGCATGCTCGATGTGTGCGCGGTGGTCGTGCGCTACTTCGGCGGCATCAAGTTGGGCGCTGGCGGGTTAGTGCACGCCTATGGTGGTGCGGTGAGCGAGACCATGGAGAAGGTGCGCGCAGTAACTAGGGCGCGCCGGGAGCTTTATGCCGTGGAGTGCCCACATGCGACGGCCGGGCGGGTAGAGGCGGACCTGCGCGGGCGCGGCTATGAGATAATCGATACCGCCTATGCGGCCGCGGTGACTTTTACACTAGCCGTGCGCCCAGGCGGGCTGGACGAGCTGGAAGCTACGCTGGCAGCGATCTCGCAGGGCCAGCTCGAAGCGGCAGAGGCGGGCAGCGCGTGGGTTGAGGTAGGATCCTGACCATGACTATGCAGCAACGACCGAATAACCCCATTGCGCAGCGCAAGCAGCAGGTGCGCAAGCACTCCCGCAACGCCGTCGTATGCGTGGCCGGCGGCATCGGTGTGGGCGCAGTGCTGGGTGTGCTATCGGCGGCTAGTTTCTGGGCCTGGATGTTGGTGGGCGCCATCGTCGCCGTGGTTGGTGGCGGCTATAACTGGCTGAAGATCCAGAAAATCGTCAACGAGAACCATAACCAGTACTAGATGCCGGCACCGCAACCTAGCGGCCGCCCCGTCAGGATCGATGCCTGGGTGTGGGCCGTTCGCATGTTTAAAACCCGCTCCGCGGCCGCGACGGCCGTGCGCGCCGGGCACGTGAAGATCAATGGCGAGGCCGTCAAGCCTTCCCAACAGGTGGTGCCGGGCGACCGCGTGCGCGTGTGGCGCAACCACCATGAGCATGACCTCGAGGTTTTAGCGACCGTCGCCAAGCGCGTCGGCGCGCCCGTCGCGCGCACCTGCTATACGGACCACGCGCCGCCGCCGCCGCCCAAGGAGTTTCTGCCGTCGGTTCCCGTGCGCCCGCGCGGTGCCGGTCGGCCGACGAAGAAGGAACGCCGCGATATGGAGAAATTCCGCGGCGGTTTCCGGTAAGTTGCCGAAAATCCTGCGCGGCTAGTGGGCGGCGCGCAGGGCTTTCAGGCGCGCAGTAAGCCGCCGCTTGCGGCCTGGGCGGTCGCCGGATTCGGCGGTGGCCTCGATGTGCTGCTTGCCAAACTTGTTGAGCAGGAGGTCGTCGATAAGCCGCACCTGGCCGGGGCGGAAACGGTAGCGCATGGCGTCGTGGACGTGGGCAATGGCGGTGTCATCCAACAGCTGCTCAAGCTGTCCTAGGTGGCGCACGCCGTTTTGCTCGAGGAGCTCCGCCAAGAAGCGGTAGTGCTCCGAGCGCGAGAGCGGGAAGCGGTTGCCCAAAATGATGGCGAGCACGCCCGGCAGGGTCTCGGCGGTAAGCTCGACGTCCTTGTCGGTTTCTGTATCGGGTGCCTTGAGCGCGGCAATCTCATCGAATTGCTGGTCTGCAAGCTCGATAAGGCCCGCGGCCAAGGTAAAGAGGCGATCTACCTCCGGCGAGGGCGGGTTCGGTCCCTGCTTATAGCGGATATCGTGCTCAAATTCTGCCCATGCGTGCTGCAGGACGGTGCGAATCTGCACCTCAAAGGTCCATCCCACGTAGGCGGCGAGCTCTTCCATCGCAGCCGCGCTATCTTCGGTCACGGTAAGCACCAGGTGGTGGGAGCCGTAGCCAAAGCCGCCAGAGATGCGAGTTTCGGCCGCCTTGTCTACGGAGCGTTCAACCTTAAAGGATTCACCGAAAACGTCTAGCGCTTCTGGAATTGCGGTGGAGTGATACAGGGTGACGCGCACTCCCATGACGTCGTGAATCTCGTCCCACGGCTGGGGATAGACAAAATCGCCGTTCTCGCGGCGCTTTTTGGCCTTCGCCTTCAACGAGGGCCAGGTCTTTACGCGGGTAGACACGCGGTCAAAGATGATGCCGGCGTCATTGAGGAGGTCCTCGATGGCGGTGCGGAAGTCCACCGCGGCGGTGGGGTGGCTGCGCGCCCAGTCGTGGTACTGGTTGCTCAGCCGCGACATCCTACTTTCCGGCATAGTGCTCCTTTCATAACTCCCGCGGGAATCCGTTAGACCATACTAGCGGGCGTGGGTGGAGCACGGTGCGATGGCGGGGCACGCGCGCGACGGCATCGGCGGCCAGCTGGCGGGCATAGGTATCCGGCAGGTGGGCAAAGGCAAAGAGCGTGGCGGAGTCCGGAACTAGGTAGGTCAGGGAGTGCGATCGCAGGAGCCGGCGCATGTGCTTGTCCAGCACGGTAAAGGTCTCCGGGTGGGCAATCCAGGAGGAAATTGGTGCGCCGTGGGAGCGGACCTGCAAGCCACCGAAACGGGCGGCGGAAGGAAGCTCGCAGGCGGCGGGGCGGGTCCAAAAGCGCAGCCCTTGCGAATCGAGTGCGGCGCGCTGCAGGTTATGGGAGGCGTGGTTCCATGCTCGGCGCGCGGAGATATCCATGTCCGCGAGGCCGCGGTGGCTGAGCCGGCGAAAGGTCTGCTTGCCGGGAAAGACCAGCGCCATGGATAAGCTCGGGGAGAGCTGGATGGTGGCGAGGGAGTCGCAGAAGCCGTCGTCAGAAAGCCGCTGCTCTTTCAGCCAGGAACGGGCAAAGAGCGCAGGCAGCAGGTTTGCGGTGGTGGGTCGAGGCGGGCGCAGGGCGACGGTCACGGCGGTTTCTCCAGTGCGGCGGTAGGGTGCGGTCGCCTTTATTGGACTGGAGAAACCGCCGTTTGGTTCCCTGGGTGGGCCTAGAAGGGCGGCTCTGCGTCGAGCTGCAGCTCAGCAAAGAGCTTATCGGCCGGCCAGATGTCAATTTCTTGGCCCTTGGCCTGCAGCTCCTCTGCGCGCTTTTCCTTGGAGGTTTTCTTGGCCCATTCGCCCACGATGAGCAGGGTGGACTTTTTGGTGACGTTCTTTGCCACTTGGCCACCGCGCTCGGCGATGCCCTGCCACAGCACGCCCTTATCGTAGGGCTCAAAATCACCGGTGAGGGTGACGTGCTGGCCGTAGAGTGCGCCTTCTGGGTCGGCGTCTGGGTTGGGCTCTGGGATAGTGTCTGGCGTGGCGACGGCCTGCCAAGGGGCAGGACCGCTGGGCTTCTTTTTCTTGGCACCGGCTGCGCGGGTCTGGTCGCGGAAGTCGGTGCCAGCGCCGAGATCCGCGCCGGAGGTGGGGGCGGTGTGGGCGCGTAGGACGGGCAGGATGGCCTCGGAGTCGAGGCGACCCAAGGTGAATTCGCGGGCGGTGAATAGATCGCGGATGCTGCCGGTGTGCCCGAAGCGCTCGGCCAAACGGGCGATGATTTCGCCGGCCGCACGAGCATCCTCGGTGGCGTCGTGGTGGCTGAAGTCCGGCGCAGACAGGTGGGCGGCGACGGTGGGCAGCTTGTGGTTGCGCACCGAAATAACCTTGGCCTTGGAGGCATCGCGGGACAGCGCGAGGGAGCAGGCCAGCGGCACGGTGGGCACCTCGGCACCGGCAGTAAGGAGGCCGGAGCGCAGTGCGGTGGAATCGAACTGGGCGTTGTGCGCGACAAGCACGTCGCCGCCGAGGAAATCGAAGAGCTCCTTGGCAACGTCGGCAAATGCCGGCGCCCCTTTCACATCGTCCGCGGTAATACCGTGTATGGAGACGTTGATATCCGCAAAGTGCTCAAGGCCTGGTGGAGGGGTGCACAGCCAGGACCGAGAGGCGGTCTCCTGGCCGTCGCGGAAGCGCACCGCGCCAATTTGGCAGATAGAGCCCCAGTTGTCGTTGGCCGTTTCCACGTCCACGGCAGTGAAATCAAGGCCGGGGATGGTGGCGGCGGAAGAGGGTGCTTCGCCGCGCTGTGCGGCGGAAATGGCGCGGGCGACTGCCTGCGGGGCTTGGTGCGGGGCGAAGGCGATAGTGCCGGCGGCGCCCAAGTCCAGGGCGCCGAAGCCGGTGGGGGTCGGTTCACTCACGCGCACGGTGTCGATGGACTCAAGCGGGATATCCTGCGTGGCGGGGGCGCCGAGGCTGGTAGCCAGCAGGGTGCGGTGGAGCACGAGTTTATCCGCTGTGACATCGATGAGTGCGCCGTGCGCGGGAAATGACACGAGGGGCCTTTCTCTAGGAATCGAAGATGGGCGGTTCAATCTGACGCAGAATCAGCGTTGAACGCGGCTGCACCGTGATCGTACCCTCTGCCTCAATGAGGGTTTCCTCCGCGGGGTAGCCGCCGGAATCGGCGGTATCGACCATCAGCCGCCACGTAGCGCCGAGATCCTTGGTGGGCAGGGTGAACTCGATTTCGCCGTCGTGGGAGTTGAAGATCATGATGAAGGAATCATCGATGATGCGTTCGCCGCGGGCGGTGGTTTCCGTAATGGCATTGCCATTGAGGTAGACCATGAGGGCGCGGCCGAAGTCGTGGTCCCAGTCGTCTTGGGTCATCAGGCGGCCCGAAGGCACCAGCCAGGCGATATCGCGTTCCTTAACATCCGCGCCGAGCGGGCCGCCGGCCAAGAAGCGCTTGCGGCGGAAGACTGGGTGGTGGTTGCGAATGGACAGCACGCGCTTGGTAAAGCCCAGCATCGCGGCGGATTTTTCTTCCTTCAGCATGGACCAGTCCATCCATGACAGCTCGTTGTCCTGGCAGTAGACGTTATTATTTCCGTCCTGCGTGCGGCCGAATTCATCGCCGTGCGAAAGCATAGGAGTGCCCTGGGAAAGCAGGAGAGTGGTCAGGAAGTTGCGGGCCTGGCGGCGGCGCAGCTTGCGGATATCGTCGTTATCGGTGGGGCCTTCCTCGCCACAGTTCCAGGAGCGGTTGAAGGATTCGCCGTCGCGGTTGTCCTCGCCATTGGCCTCGTTGTGCTTGTCGTTATAGGAAACAAGATCGTGCAGGGTAAAGCCATCGTGGGCGGTGATGAAGTTGATGGAGGCGGTAGGGCGGCGGTCATTATCGGCATAGAGGTCCGAAGAGCCGGTCAGGCGGGAGGCGAATTCACCCAGGGTAGCGGGCTCGCCGCGCCAGAAGTCGCGCACGGTATCGCGGTACTTGCCGTTCCATTCGCTCCAAATCGGCGGGAAATTGCCCACCTGGTAGCCATCGTGGCCGATGTCCCAGGGCTCGGCGA
Organism: Corynebacterium tuberculostearicum; assembly: GCF_030229345.1. GTDB lineage: Bacteria > Actinomycetota > Actinomycetes > Mycobacteriales > Mycobacteriaceae > Corynebacterium > Corynebacterium tuberculostearicum_G. The sequence goes on from NZ_JASPGP010000001.1 coordinate 178,451, forward strand.
TGAGCTTAACCTGGCTGACAATGGGGTCTTGCTGGACTAGGTCGAAGAAGGTAGCGAGCTTGTCGACGTCGTCAAGCTCCCGCGCCAAGGTCGCCGCCAGGTCGAAGCGGAAGCCATCGACGCGCATCTCCGTAACCCAGTAGCGCAGCGAATCCATAATCAGCTGCAGCGAGTGCGGGTGGCGGACATTGAGGGAATTGCCGGTGCCGGTGTAATCCATGTAGTGGGCCTCATCGCCCTCGACGAGGCGATAGTAGGCGCCATTGTCGATGCCGCGGAAAGCAATGGTCGGGCCCATGTGATTGCCCTCGGCGGTGTGGTTATAAACCACGTCGAGGATGACCTCGATGCCGGCCTCGTGGAAGGCGCGAACCATGGTCTTGAATTCGGAGACCACCTCGCCCGGCTTCTTGGCAAAGGCATAGTCATGGTGCGGGGCGAAAAAGCCGAAGGTGTTATAGCCCCAGTAGTTGCGCAGACCCAGGTTGCGCAGGCGATCGTCTTGCAGGAATTGGTGGACGGGCATGAGCTCAACGGTGGTAACGCCAAGCTCTTTGAAGTAGTCAATGACGGCCGGGTGGGCCATGCCGGCATACGTGCCGCGGAGCTCTTCCGGCACGTCCGGATGGGTCATGGTCATGCCCTTGACGTGGGTTTCGTAGATGACCTTTTCGTTATCCGGAATATGGGGGCGGTGGTCGCTGCGCCAGTCAAAGAAGGGGTTAATGACCACCGACAGCATGGTGTGGCCCAGCGAGTCTTCCTCGTTGCGGCCGGTGCCAGGCTCCTCGGCATGGATGTCATAGGAGTAAAGGGAGGCATCGCCGTCGAATTCGCCGTCGAACGCCCGGGCATAGGGGTCTACAAGGAGCTTGGAAGGATCGCAGCGCAGGCCGTTTTCTGGTTCATAGGGGCCATAGACGCGGTAGCCGTACCGCTGCCCAGGGGTGACATTGGGGAGGTAAATATGCCACACATGGGCGGTGACCTCCGACATTTCGATGCGTTCCTCGGTGCCTTCTTTGTCGATGAGGCAGAGCTCGACCTTGTCTGCTACCTCGGAAAACAGGGCAAAGTTGGTGCCGGATCCGTCAAAAGTGGATCCCAGCGGGGTGGGTTTGCCGGGCCAGATTTGGCGGCCGTAGCGCTCGGTGGGCGTGGGGACTGCGTCCATGGCGGGAGTGTTCATGCCCACGAGCATAACCATTTTTTAGGCGCCGGCGCCGTGCGTAAGTCCAGCGTTAATAATGCGTACGCCGCGAATGAGGTCTGCGCGATAATCTGCGGCGGGAGTCTCGCCGGTGGTTTCTGCAAGCTGGCGTTGGGACTGTTCCATCAAGGTGGCGCCGAGCACGAGGTGAATGGCGGAGAGCGCGGCAGCGCGGTGGGCGCTGTCGGCAGCGAGGGTGCTGCGCGTGGCAGCAGCGGTGAAGGCCGCCAAGAGGCGGTCCCAGGCAGGAGCCTGCGGGAGGGAGAGGCCGGCAATGACTACCTCAGCGCCGTCGCGGCGGGCGAGCAGCAAATCACGAAGATTGAGGCTGATATCCTCGAGCGACTCCCCAGAAACGGGGGAGGTAATGTCTTCCGCTAGGGCTGCAATGAGCGCTTGCTTATTGGCAATGTGCCAGTAGAGCGCGCCGGGGGCGACGCCGAGGGAGGAAGCAACGCGGCGCATGGTGACGTCGCCAAGCCCGTAGGTATCAAGCAGGGAAAGAGCGGCGTCGATAATACTCTCGCGGTTTATGTGCACCTTGGCAATTGTACGGACTTGGCCGGGCAGGACGGTAGTTCACAGGTTCTTTTAACGGAGTCTCAATGTCATTTCCATCGTCGGGTTGTTAGTATTGCGAAGACAAATAAGAGGCCGCCCTTGGGGTGGCTTCACATTCGCAAGATTGATTCAGGAGCTTTCCCTTGTCCTTTTTGACCCCTGCAAAGAAGTCCCTCATCGCAGTTGCGCTGGTCACCCCGCTGGCGCTGGCTGCGTGTGGTTCGGATGATAATGACGACTCCAAGAAGGCCGCTGCCACCACGGCATCCAAGTCTTCTGAGGATAAGTCTGCAGATAAGTCCGAGGACAAAGATGCCGATAAGTCCAAGGACAAAGACAAGGACAAGGACAAAGAAAAGGATCAGAATAAGGACGGCGAAAACAAGGATGCCGCCGCAGGCGCAGAAGGCCAGGAAGGCGAGGACGGCGCTGCCGAGGGTCCGGATCAGCTGGCTAACCCGCTGAACAATGGTGAGGACCCGTTCGCTGGCGCGAAGGATATCAAGCCGATCGAGGGCGGCCAGGACGCTAATGATGGCGATAAGCAGGCCATCGAGCAGCTGGTTCGCGGCCAGCACGAGATCGATAACGTGAAGGAATACTTCAACTACATGCCGCAGCACGCCTGCCAGGCGGTTCGCGATGAGCAGTCCCAGGAGTTCGGCCAGTACCAGCAGTACGTCGATAGCCTGCCGAACCAGTCCTTCGCCGAGTACGCCAACACCATGCGCCAGCAGGGCGGTGGCAACGCCGAGGTAGAGAAGTTCGCTAGCCAGTTGGAGTCCATCCCGCAGTCGACCAAGCTGCAGTCCGTCAACGACGTTGTGGTCAATGGCGACGATGCTTCTGCAACCGTGAGCGTGTCCAACTCCGAGGGCACCGAGACCTCTACGGTTCGCTTCCGCCGCGAGAATGGCAACTGGACCTTCTGTAACTAAGTGTCTCTGTTTAATCATCGGTTACCCCGCACCCTAGGTTTCGGTGCGGGGTTACTCGCGTGTGCGCTCTTAGTCTATGGCGTGGCCGGTGCGCTGTGGGGGCTTTTCCGGCCAACACTTACCGGCCATGAGGTAGACGATGGCGGCTATGCTATCGATGCGATGGGAAGCGCCCAGTTCATCGCCTTTATCACCTTTGCCCTCATTACCGGCCTGCTTGGTTTGTTCTTGGGGTTGGGCGCGTATCTGCGCCGGCAGGGGCGGGGCTTGTCGATGCTCCTGTGGGTCGGCGTATGTGCCCTGGCTGGGGCGGCGTCGTTTTATGTCTTTGGCGGGGTCACTGCCACGCATCCGCCAGAAAACCCAGGGGAAGTGGTTGAGTTCGCGCCAAATTTCTCCCCGGCCATCTCGTGGGCGGTTGCGCCCTTTATGGCGATGTTTGCCTATTGGTCCACGGCCTTTGTGAGTGCCGATGAAGATTGGTAATCCGCGCGTCTAGGGCCATTCGACGGGGGAGGCGCCGGTTACCTCGTGCGCGATGTCATCGATGCCGTGCAGGATGTGCTTGAGCCCGCGGCCGATGGCGCTAAAAAGTTGCGGCCGGGTAAGTCCCGCGGCGGTAATGGTGGCGGCATCCATCCGCACCTGCAGACCCTCGGAGGTGTGGTGGCAAAAGGCCACGGCGCCGTGGTGGGCGCGATTCCAGTCATTGCAAATGAGGAATAGCCGGGTAAATTCCGCCTCGTCCAGGCTGGGGTCCCAATGTCCTTTGATAATGAGGCTGGGCCCGTTGTCCAGTGCAAAGGCGAAAAGGACATCATTTACCCAGGCGTAGATGGCGGTGGCGCCGTCGCTTTGGAAGCGCTGGATGCCGATAAGCGGCAGGATCTCGGCCACGCTATCGAGGGTGAAGGGTTCTAAGGGGGCGTCGGCAAGCGGGGCAAGCTCCGGCGAGGCTTCGCGCACGAGGCCGGGGTGCGACTGAGCGAGCAGATCCATGAGTACCTCCGCGTTGCGCAGCGCCGGTAGGAGGAATGCCGCGAGCTGTTCGCGGCTAGGGGAGGTATCGGCCGGCAGATAACTATGGCCGGACACGCTCACGCAGTCGGGCTGGTCATAATCAACCACGACGGCCGGGGAGAGGCAATCGTGATTCCACTCGTTGGCCAGGTGTGCGAGCTCGGAGATCTCGCTGAGATCGACGCCGCCGCGGGGGCTGGTGTGCAGGTGGAGCACCGGTTCTTCCAGCTGGTCTACAAAAATGAAAGTGGAGCCACCGGCCGCATGTGGAACGAGAAGCTCGCCAGTTGGCAGCGCCCAGCAGGTCACGTCATTATCGCGAGCAATGGTGTGGGCATGCGCGAGCAGAAGAGAGGGTTCAATCTCGCTCATCGCTGCCACCACCTTAAAGCTGTGTTGACACCGAGTCTATAGCCCAAACCGGCCCCCTCGCTGGCGTTTGGCCATTAGGATATTGGTTTAATAACAGAAATCCGATAGGCAGAAGAGGATACGGGAATGCTTCGCACCATCGATCTGCGTGGCCACGAGCTGCGCCCCGCCCAGCTGCGGCGAGTTTTGCCGCGCGGTGGCACCGACGTCGCCGCCGTGGTGGACAAGGTGGCGCCGCTGGTTCATCGAGTACGCCACGAAGGCGCTGCGGCCGCCTTGGATTTTGGCGAGCAATTCGATGGCGTGCGCCCAACCCACCTGCGGGTGCCCCAAGCGGAGTTGGAGAAGGCCGCCTCCGGCCTAGACCCGCAGGTGCGCCAAGCGATTGAGGCCTCCATTGAGCGGGTCCGCAAGGTTCACGCCGAGCAGAAACCGGCCGCGCACACCACCGAGCTGGCGACAGGTGCCACGGTGACCGAGGTCTTTCGCCCCATCGAGCGCGTTGGGTTGTACGTGCCGGGAGGCAAGGCGGTCTATCCATCCTCGGTGATTATGAACGCCGTGCCAGCGCAGGCGGCCGGCGCGGAAAGCTTGGTGGTCGCCTCGCCGCCACAAAAAGAATTCGGCGGTCTGCCGCACCCCACGGTGCTGGCCGTGTGCCAGATGCTGGGCGTGGACGAGGTCTGGGCGGTAGGAGGCGGCCAAGCCATCGCGCTGATGGCCTACGGAGATGATGACGCCGAACTAGCCCCAGTGGACATGATTACCGGCCCTGGAAATATCTTCGTCACCGCGGCCAAGCGGTTGGTGCGCGGCGTGGTGGGCACCGATGCTGAGGCCGGGCCGACCGAAATCGCCATTATCGCTGATGACACCGCCAACCCGGTGTATGTTGCCTATGACCTCATCTCCCAGGCCGAGCATGATCCGATGGCCGCGAGCGTGCTCATTACGGCATCGGAAAGCTTGGCCCAGCGCGTATGTGCGGAGGTTGAAGCGCGCTACAGTGCTACCGCTCATGCGCAGCAGGCGGCCGAAGCTCTAGGCGGCGAGCAATCCGGAATTGTGTTGGTCGATTCCCTGGATGCAGCGGTGGCGGTGGCCAATGCCTATGCTGCTGAGCACCTGGAGATCCACACCGCAGAGCCTGGCGCGGTGGCCGAGCGGATTAAGCACGCCGGTGCCATCTTTGTAGGGGACTTTGCTCCAGTGCCGCTCGGAGATTACGCGGCCGGCTCCAATCACGTATTGCCCACCTCCGGTACGGCGCGCTTTTCTGCCGGCCTGTCTACTCATACCTTTATGCGGCCGGTCAACCTTATTAAGTATGACCGAGCTGCGTTGGAAGAGATTGCCCCGCACGCTATCGCTTTTGCGGAGGCCGAGGGGCTGCCCGCCCACGGTGAGGCTATCCGCGCCCGATTCGAGGAGAAGTAAATGACGCACCTTAACGATCTTCCCCTGCGCGAGGAGCTGCGCGGCAAGTCCGCCTATGGGGCGCCGCAACTCCACGTGGCCTACCAGCTCAATACCAACGAAAATCCTTATCCTCCCTCGCAGGCGCTAGTGGATGACTTGGTGGCGGAGACCCAGCGCCTTGCCACCACGCTCAATCGCTATCCGGAGCGCGATGCGGTGGAGCTGCGCCAGGCCCTGGCGGCTTATATCACTGAGCAAACCGGCGTGAGCGTGGGCTCTGAACAGGTATGGGCGGCCAATGGCTCGAATGAGATTTTGCAGCAGCTGCTGCAGGCATTCGGCGGTCCAGGCCGCAGTGTGCTCGGTTTCACCCCGTCCTACTCCATGCACCCTATCCTCGCGGACGGCACCCATACGCAGTTTGTGGAGTGCCCGCGCGATGAGAACTTCCGCATTGATATGGACCGGGCGCTCGCAGCCGTGGCGCAGCACCAGCCGGATATTATCTTTGTGACTACGCCGAATAACCCCACCGGTGGGGTGACTAGCGTGGACGATATTGCCGCGCTTGCCGACGCCGCCCCGGGCATCCTCATCGTCGATGAAGCTTATGGCGAATTTTCTTCCTCACCTTCTGCGGTAACGCTGCTGGATAAATACCCTACGAAGCTGGTGGTCTCGCGCACCATGTCTAAGGCCTTCGATTTTGCCGGCGGCCGCCTCGGATATTTCGTGGCGCACCCGGCCTTTGTGGAGGCCGTAATGCTGGTGCGGCTGCCGTACCACCTATCCGTGCTTTCCCAAGCGGCGGCGACGGTGGCGCTGCGCCATAGCGCGGATACGCTCGCCACCGTGGAAAAGATTGCCGCCGAACGCGAGCGGGTGGCCGCTCGCTTGCGCGAACTGGGCTATACCGTCCTGCCGAGCGAATCTAATTTTCTCTTCTTCGGGCGCTTTGCTGACCAACACCACGTGTGGCAGCAGTTCTTGGATAAGGAAGTGCTCATCCGCGATGTTGGCATCGCGGGCCACCTGCGCATGACGGTGGGACTGCCGGAAGAAAATTCGGCCTTTTTGGCCGTAGCCGAGGACCTTGCGGATACAGTAGTGGCTGATTCCCCGGCCGCAGGTGAAAGGAGCGAAGCATGAGCAACCGCGTAGGGCGCGCCCAGCGGGCGACGTCGGAATCGCAGATTTCTGTGGTCATCGACCTCGAGGGCACCGGGCGTAGCGATATTTCTACTGGCCTGCCTTTCTTTGACCACATGCTCACGGCCTTTGCTACCCATGGCAGTTTCGATCTCACCGTGCAGGCTAAGGGCGATGTGGAGGTAGACGCCCATCACACTGTGGAAGATACTGCGATCGTGCTCGGCACCGCGCTGCGCGAGGCGGTGGGGGATAAGGCCGGCATTCGCCGCTTTGGCTCCCAGCTTTTGCCCATGGATGAAACCTTGGTGGAAGCGGTAGTGGATTTTTCTGGTCGCGCCTATTTTGTCATGAACGGCGAACCAGAGCACCTGCAGTGGCAGACCATCGGTGGGCATTACGCCACCGTGATAAACCGCCACTTCTTTGAAACACTTGCCATCCACGCCGCGGTAACGCTCCACCTCAACGTGCGTTATGGCCGGGATCCACACCACATTACGGAGGCGGAGTTTAAGGCCGTCGCGCGTGCGCTGCGCGGTGCGGTGGAATTCGACCCCCGCCAGACTGGAATTCCATCGACGAAGGGAGCACTCTAGAACGCATGCACTTTATGATCTTGGTCCTCTTCCTCGTAGCTGGCATGTTGGTGGGAGGCGCATGGTCTGCCTACCAACAGGGGTCGAAGGCAATGACAGTAGTAGCCTCTCTTTTGGCCGCAATCACCGTGGTAGCAGCAATCTCGTGGATGGTAGGAGCGTTCGGTAAATGAGCAATACCCAAGAAACTAATATCTGGAAGGTACCTGGATATACCGCGACCATGTTGGCCATCGCCGCAGCCTTCGGTGCTTGGTCCATCCTCCTTCCAGTGGTGCCGCTAGCGGTGATTGACTCTGGTGGCTCAGCGACCTTGGCGGGCTCATCCACAGGCATCTTCATGGCCTTTACCGTGCTGACCCAGATCATCTCCCCGTGGCTCCTGCGCCGGTGGGGCTACCGCCGCGTGATGGCACTGTCCGCTTTTACCCTGGGTGTACCTGCCTTTGGCCACCTCTTGGGTACCGATGCTTGGGTTGTCCTGCTCTTTTCTGCCATGCGCGGCGTGGGTTTTGGCGCGCTGACCGTTTCTGAGTCCGCGCTTATTGCGGAACTGGCACCCGTACGCCTGCTGGGCAAGGCTACCGGCATGATTGGTGTCTTTACCGGTCTGGGCCAGATGGTCTTTTTGCCCCTAGGATTGATCATGGCGGAAAAGCTGGGTTATGCCTCGACGTATATCACCGCCGGCATCATTGGCTTTGTGGGCTTTGGCCTGTGCCTGCGCATTCCCAAGATTAAGGTCACGCTCGCCTCCGATACTGAAGAGGAGCCGAACCTTATCCGCGTTCCTACGTGGAAGTTGGTGCTCGTGCCCGCGCTGGCGCTGACTACCTTCTCCATGAGTTACGGTGCCGTGTCGTCCTTCCTACCGCCGGCGGTGCAAGAACTCGATGCAGAGCGCGGCGCTAGCTTGGCCGGCATCATGCTGTCCATCGTGGGCGGCGCCGCCATGATTTTCCGCTACTTTGCCGGCATGGTGGCAGACCGCGTGGGCACTCCTGGCCGGCTCTACATTCCCAGCCAGGTAATGGCGATCGTGGGCGTGCTTGCCATTGCCGTTCCTCTTTATCTCGATGGTTCCGTGTGGTGGCTCGTGCTGGGTGCCGTCCTCTTTGGCGGTGCCTTTGGTATTGCGCAAAATGAGGCCCTGCTGTCGATGTTTGATCGCCTGCCGCGCGAGCGCGTCTCGGAGGCTTCGGCCATCTGGAATATCTTCTATGACGGCGGCACCGGCTTGGGTTCGACTCTCTTGGGCGCCTTGGTCGCCGGCTACGGCTATGCAGGGGCTTTTGGGGCCGGCGTGGTCATCCTCGTCGCCGGCGTTGTGATGACGCTGGCAGATTTTATCCTTGGGCGCACCCGCGTGAGCGAAACCAACGATATCCGGACGCGCCTGCGTCGCATGCGTAAGGTATAGCCCATGGCAAAGACGGTCGCATTATTGGATTATGGCGCGGGCAATGTGCGCTCGGCCCAGCGCGCGCTGGAGCGGGTGGGCGCGGACGTCACCGTTACCGCGGACCCCAAGGAAGCGGTGGAAGCGGACGGTCTGCTTGTCCCCGGCGTGGGTGCCTTTGCTGCCTGCATGCGCGGGCTACGGGCGGTGCAGGGGCCTCGGGTCATCGGCCAGCGCTTGGCAGGAGAGCGACCGGTGTTGGGCATTTGCGTAGGCATGCAGGTGCTTTTCGACGCCGGAGTGGAACACAACATCAACTCCACCGGCTGCGGCGAGTGGCCCGGCACCGTGGAAAAGCTGCAGTCTGCGGTGCTGCCGCATATGGGATGGAATACCGTAGAGGTACCCGTCGGCAGCGATATGTTTGCCGGGGTAGCTGAAGACGAGCGGTTTTATTTCGTGCATTCCTACGGCGTTCGCCGATGGGAATTGGAAACGGAAATCACCCGCCCGCCGCAGGTGAGTTGGGCCGAGCACGCAGGCGATAGGTTTGTCGCAGCGGTAGAAAACGGCGCCCTGTGGGCGACCCAATTCCACCCGGAGAAGTCCGGGGACGCCGGTGCACAGCTTTTGGAAAACTGGATGCGCACGCTCTAGGTAGGATGAAGGATATGACTTTTACGCTCTTGCCAGCAGTCGATGTATCTCAAGGCCAAGCCGTGCGCCTAGATAAAGGCGAAGCAGGCACCGAAACCTCGTACGGTTCCCCGCGCGATGCCGCGCAAAAGTGGCAATCCCAAGGCGCACACTGGCTGCACTTTGTGGATTTGGATGCGGCTTTCGGCCGGGGCTCCAACCACGCAGAAATGGCGACGATTACTCGTGAGCTGGGCGTAAATGTGGAGCTTAGTGGCGGCATCCGGGATGATGCCGCGGTGGAGCGCGCACTGGCTACCGGTGCGCAGCGCATTAGTATCGGCACGGCTGCACTAGAGCAGCCGGAATGGATCGAGGACATCCTGGCGCGCTACGGAGATAAGGTCGCCGTGGATCTTGCCGTGCGCGAGGAAGGCGGCGAATGGCGTACCGCCGGCAATGGCTGGGTCTCCGATGGCGGCGATCTGTGGGAGGTACTCGAGCGCCTCGATGCCGCCGGATGCCAACGCTTTGTGGTGACCGACGTGTCGAAAGACGGCACGCTTACCGGACCTAATATTGAGCTCCTGCGCGAGGTAGCGATGGCGACGGAGGCAAAGATCACCGCCTCTGGTGGCATTTCTAGCCTGGAAGACCTGCGCGAGCTCGCGCTTTATGAAAATGAGGGCATTGATTCCGCCATTATTGGCAAGGCCCTGTACGAGGGGAATTTCACCCTCAACGAAGCACTCGCTGCGGTGGCCGAGGTAGAGCCGCTGCCGGCGGAAGAAACCATTGACCCTTACGACCCCGAGGACAACTAAGTCATGATGGAACCCCGCGAGTTGATGGCCTTCGCGGAGGCGGCCGTAGACCAAGTAGAACCCATTTTTCGCTCCGGCCTCGGAGCTGCGCCCGCCCGTTTTAAGGGGCAGGGAGATTTCGCCACCGAGGTAGATCTCGTCATCGAGCAACAGCTGCGCGATATCTTGACCCAGATGACCGGCATCCCGGTCTATGGAGAAGAATCAGGCGGCAGCGTGCTCGATACCGTGTGGGTGGTAGATCCGATCGATGGCACCGCAAACTATTCTGCCGGAAACCCCATGGCCGGTATCCTAGTGGCGCTCATTCATGAGGGCGCGCCCGTTGCCGCAGTATCTGACTTCCCACTCTTGGGGCGTCGACTGGTCACCTGCGATGGCTCCCCACTGCGCTCAGTAGGTGGGCCTGCCACTGGCTTCGGCGGAGGGGACGATGCGATGGGGTTTGATGAGGCGCGCGGTCACGTGGGCTGTTCTTCCCACCTGCCCACCGAGATTTTCCACGAGCTGCGCGAGACCGGACTGCGCCCGCGAATGACCGGTTCCGTGGGACTTGATAATGCCTTCGTCGCGCAGGGTGTGTTTGATGGCGCGATTAACTTCTCCCCGCACCCCTGGGATAACGCCGCGGGTGCACTGCAGATTCAGGCCGCTGGTGGCGTTGTTACCGATCCGGAAGGACATCCGTGGACCGCGCAGTCGCGCGGCATGGTGGCAGGTACCCCGCAGGTTCATGCCACCATCGTGGATATCCTGTCTCGTCATACCGGTTCCTTTCACCGCTAAGACTAAACACCCGAAAAGGAGGCGGCCGCCATGGCTGTAGCCGTACGCGTGATCCCCTGCCTAGACGTGGACCAAGGCCGCGTAGTCAAGGGCATCAACTTTGACAACCTGCGCGATGCCGGTGACCCAGTGGAGTTGGCCGCGCGCTATGACTCCGTAGGAGCCGATGAACTTACCTTTTTAGACGTCTCTGCGTCCAAACAAGGCCGCGCCACCATGCTCGAGGTCGTGCGCCGAACCGCAGACCAGGTATTCATCCCATTGACGGTGGGTGGCGGAGTCCGCAGCGTTGATGACGTCCGAGAATTACTGCGCGCTGGGGCGGATAAGGTCTCTGTAAACACCGCGGCCATTAAGAATCCGGAACTGCTGCGCGAAATGGCTGAGATTTTCGGGGCCCAATGCATCGTACTGTCCGTTGATGCCCGCCGGTGCCGCGCAGAGTATGCTCCATCCGGCTTTGAGGTCACCACGCACGGCGGTACGGAATCGGCCGGGATCGACGCCATCGAATGGGCACGCCGCGGCGAAGAACTCGGCGTAGGGGAGATCCTCCTCAACTCAATGGATGGCGATGGCACAAAAGAAGGATTTGACCTGGAATTGCTACGCGCCGTGCGCGCAGCGGTGACCATTCCCGTTATCGCCTCTGGCGGCGCGGGAAACGCCGCAGACTTCCCACCGGCCGTTGCAGCCGGCGCCGATGCCGTGTTGGCAGCAAGTATTTTTCACTTCGGTGAGGTAGAAATCAGCGACGTGAAAGACGCCCTTGACGCTGCGGGCTACGAGGTGCGCCGATGAGTACCCCAGGCGACTATGAACTTAACGGGGGCATCGCCAAGCAGCTCAAGCGCAATGACCAAGGCTTGGTGCCGGCCATTGCCCAGGCTGAGTCTGGTGAGGTGCTGATGATGGCCTGGATGGATGACCACGCTTTGGCCCATACCCTTGCCACCCGCAAGGCAACGTATTTTTCGCGCTCACGCAATGAGTATTGGGTTAAGGGAGAGACTTCTGGAAATACCCAAGAGGTGCTGGGCGTTCGCCTTGACTGCGATGGAGATACTATTCTGCTGACGGTGCGGCAGCGTGGCGGCGCTTGCCATACCGGTGACCGCACGTGCTTTGACGCCACCGATCTCCTAGGAGGGCAATCGTGAAGGCTAGACGCCTTGGACCACTACTTATCGCTGTAGGAGCCATCGTATTGTGGCTGTCCTCCCGAGCTACGTGGGTGGTCGCCGCCAGCGAGGACGATAAGGCTGGCTCCGCGGCCAATGACATCATCGGCTCGGCTTGGTCGCTGGAGATCATGGCCTTGACCTTAGTTTTGGTAGCCGGTGCCGTTGCGGGGATGGCGCTGCGGCGCGTCGGTAGGCGAGTGGTGGGCATCGTGTGCGCCCTCGCGGCCGCAGCCAGCGCATGGACACCGGTGAGCCTGCTGACTGCGGGCGCGGACACCGAGCGCGCGCAGAAGATCCTCCAGGGAGCCTCGGCCAATGAAAACGCCGTAGACTCTGCCCAGATCTCTGACTGGGCCACGGTCGTTTCCACCGAGGTGCATTCCCTGGGACCTATTCTGGCCCTCATAGGCGCGGCAGCAGCCCTCTTCGGTGCAGTGATGCTTGCGCGCAATCCAGGCGTGGATAAGGCGAAGGTGTCGAGCAAATACGAAACCCCAGCGGCGCGGCAGGCAAAGCTGGAGAAGGATTTGGAAACCTCCTCCGACTCTGGCCGTGTGATGTGGGACGCGCTTGATAGTGATATCGATCCCACTGATATGGACAAAAAATAGCCCCGTTTCCTGTGTAATTTCCGGAACGGCACGCGAGCAGGTTAACCTAAGTGTGATCTTAATCGCCCGTGGAGGGAGGTGCTGATGCCTACGCCCATTGCCGTTGACCACCTTGTTGCAGGAGTCTTGGAGGACGTCGCTGCACGGGAAGCTCGCGTGTCCTTCAAAGAGGTGAAGGCACGCTCGCGTGACATGGAACCTCCCCGGGATGCCCGCGCGGCGTTGCTACGCACAGGCTGCTCGGTCATCACGGAGCTCAAGCGCGCCGTACCCTACGGCGGCGAAATCGCTCATGTTGGCTCTGCGGAACAGATGGCGGAATGGGCCCGCACCTTTGAACACTGCGGCGTACATCTCATGGCATGCCAGACTGATTTCCGCCGCTTCCACGGTTCTTTAGAAGACATGGCAGCTGCCCGCGCTGCGATTGATATTCCCATGATGTCGCGCGATCTCATCGTGGATCCTTATCAAATCCATGAAGCCAGGTGCTTTGGGGCCGATGCCATTCCGCTGCAGGTAGAGCTCTTAGAGCAAGCTCGCCTGGAGGCGCTTTTAGACCGCGTGGAATCGCTCGGTATGACCGCCATCGTAGAGGTACGCAACTGCGCAGAGGTAGACCGCGCAATCAAGGCAGGAAGTAGTGTCATCGCCATCAATGCGTGGTCGTTGGCTTCGGATGCCATTAACCGCGAGGCGTTTAACGATATCGCCCCAGGCCTGCCAGAATCCATCCTGCGCATCGCAGTAGGCGGGGTAAACAACGCGCGCAACCTGTTTCACTATGCTTCACGCGGCGCCGATGCAGTGTTGGTGGGCGAATCCGTCATGGCTGCCCAGGATCCTACGGCGCTGGCGCGCTCCTTGGTGGCCGCTGGCCAGCACCCAGCGTGCCCTGCGCGCAAGATAGATTAGGCCCCAACTAGCTGGTGGGGTGGGGGATAAGGCACACTAGCTACGTGCACACAGAAATTCTTGCAAATATTCCGTCTCCGCCGCAGGGCGTGTGGCAGTTGGGGCCCATTCCCATTCGTGCCTATGCGCTGTGCATCATCGTGGGTATTATCGTCGGCCTGCGAATGACCTTGCGCCGCTATACCGCGCGCGGTGGAAATCCAGACACAGTATGGGATGCTGCCATCGTGGTTATCCCCGCCGGCATCATTGGCGGGCGGCTCTACCACGTCATTACCGATAACCAGAAGTACTTCTGCGATAGCTGCAATCCCGCGGACGCGCTGAAGATTACCAACGGCGGCCTGGGCATTTGGGGCGCCGTAGCCTTGGGTGCTCTAGCTTTGTGGGTGCTGTTCAAAGTGAAGAAGGTGCCGCTCGGTCCCTTTGCTGACGCGGTGGCACCCGGCCTCGTCCTTGCGCAGGCGATTGGACGCCTAGGCAACTGGTTTAACCAGGAGCTCTATGGGCGCCCGACCGACGTTCCGTGGGCTTTAGACATCTATTACCGGGTCAATGAAAATGGCGGCTATGCTCCCGTTTCCGGACATTCCACGGGTGAGGTCATGACCTCGGTGCACCCGACCTTCCTGTACGAGCTCGTGTGGAATGTCCTGGTCTGCCTTTTCCTCTTGTGGGCTCACAAGGCCTGGAAATTGGGGCACGGGCGCGTCTTTGCCCTCTATGTCATGGGCTATACCTTGGGCCGCTTCTTTATTGAAGGGATGCGTTCCGATGAGGCGACCCATATCTTCGGGGTGCGCGTAAATATCATCGTCTCCCTTGTGATTTTTATCATCGCCGCGATCGTCTTCTTCCTGCTTGATAGGCACCGCCAGGGCCCAGAATCCCCCGAAGAGGTGGATCCTAAGTATTGGGCGGAGCGCCGGGATGCTGATGAGCACAGCTATGAGCACGCGGTATCTGAAGGGCAGCGGCCGGGGCCTTCAGCGACGTAAACGCTGCCCAAGTGTGTCCGGTTGGTTTTGGTTTTGTGGGAAATAAGGCATTTTGGGGTGCCCGTTCAGAAAATGGAACCGAAAAATTGTGGCCCCAATTCTTTCGAAGGAGTAGGTTGGGGAGTGTTCAATTTCCCCCGACGGAATAGGCCAATAATGCTGGATAGAAGAACGAAGATTGTTTGTACTCTCGGACCTGCCGTTGCTAGCGAGGATGGCATCTTGCGCCTCGTACAGGACGGCATGGACGTTGCCCGCCTGAATATGTCTCACGGCGAGCATGCAGACCACGAGGCGAATTACAACTGGGTGCGCCAGGCTACCGATAAGACCGGCCGCGCCGTAGGTATTTTGGCGGACCTCCAAGGCCCCAAGATTCGCCTTGGCCGCTTTATCAACGGCGAGGAGCAGTGGGATAACGGTGAAATCGTCCGCATTACCGTGGACGATATCGAAGGCACCCACGACCGAGTATCTACCACTTATAAGGGCTTGGCCAAGGACGCCAAGCCGGGTGACCGCCTGCTTATCGACGACGGAAAGGTCGCCGTTGTCTGTAAGGAAGTCGACGGCAATGACGTCGTGTGTGAGGTTACCGAGGGCGGCCCAGTTTCCAATAACAAGGGCGTTTCCCTTCCTGGCATGGATATCTCCGTGCCGGCCCTGTCGGAGAAGGATATCGCCGACCTGCGCTTCGCTCTGAAGCTTGGCGTAGACCTTGTCGCGCTTTCCTTCGTTCGCTCCCCAGCTGACGTGGATAAGGTCCACGAGATTATGGATGAAGAAGGTCGCCGCGTTCCGGTCATTGCCAAGCTGGAAAAGCCTGAGGCAGTAGACGCGCTCGAGTCCATCGTGCTGGCATTCGATGCCATCATGATTGCCCGTGGCGACCTCGGTGTTGAGGTGCCGCTGGAGCGCGTGCCGCTGTTCCAGAAGCGCGCTATCCAGATTGCGCGTGAAAACGCTAAGCCGGTCATCGTGGCTACCCAGATGCTGGATTCGATGATTTCCAACCTGCGCCCGACCCGTGCAGAGGCATCCGACGTTGCCAACGCCGTGCTCGACGGCGCCGATGCCGTCATGCTCTCTGGTGAGACTTCCGTGGGTATTGACCCGCAGAACGTCGTGCGCACCATGTCCAAGATCGTGGCTAATGCTGAAGATGGTGGCAAGGTTCCACCGCTGTCCCACGTTCCGCGCACCAAGCGTGGTGTGGTGTCCTATTCCGCCCGCGATATTGCCGAACGTCTCAATGCAAAGGCCATCGTAGCCTTTACTACCTCCGGTGATACCGCTAAGCGAGTGGCTCGCCTGCACTCCCACCTGCCACTGTTGGCATTTACTCCGGACCCAGCGGTTCGTTCCCAGCTGGCTCTCACGTGGGGTGCTGAGACCTTCCTGAGCCCGCACGTTAAGTCCACCGACGACATGATGGAAGCCATCGATGACGCACTGCTGGAGATGGACAGGTACGAGGAAGGCGACATGATTGTCGTCATTGCTGGTACCCCTCCAGGAATCGCTGGTAACACCAACATGATTCAGTGCCACCTGTTGGGTGAGACCAAGAAGTAATTTCTCTTGGCACTAGCGCCGCGACCCCCTTTTTAACACGTTCCACGGGTCGCGGCGCTTTTCTATATCAATTTATACAAAAGTGGTTTTATATTTACCTTGCGTACACTCGGCGGCCGCTTCTTTGACATGCAGTTGCATTAGTTTATGTGTGTTCTTGTTTCAGCTTCTCTACATATTCAAAGGACAACTGCACAATGACCTAAATCAGGCCGACTTGGCCTCAGTGACTGCGCTTACCGCCATCCATTTTCATTTAATTGTCAATAAGCGTCGACGGGGATAGGCTGAGTGCATGGCACACGAGCACCACGACCACGATCACTCCAGCACGCCGCTGCGCGCACTCTTGATTGCGCTAGGCATTACCGGCACCGTCTTCTTCGCGGAGCTGATCGGCGGCTGGTTGGCGGGTTCGATGGCGCTGATGGCGGATGCGATGCACATGCTTTCCGACGCTGCGGGGTTGATCATCGCGGTGTTAGCGGTGTTGGTTGGGCGCCGACAAGCATCGGCTCAGGCCACGTACGGTTACCGACGAGTGGAGGTGCTTGCTGCACTGGCGAACGCAGTGATGGTGCTGGCGATCTCGGTGTGGATTGTCGTCGAGGCGGTGCGCCGCCTGCAGAGCCCGGCCGAAGTGCAGGGAAAAACGATGCTGATCATCGCGGTGATCGGCCTGGTGGCGAATGCGCTATCGGCGTGGGTTCTGCACCGGCACCGCAAATCCTCGATCAACGTGGAGGGCGCGTTCTTGCACGTGTTAGTGGATATGCTCGGCTCGGTCGCAGTAATCGTGGCCGGCATTGTGGTACTGACCACGGGGTTTGTGGCGGCGGACGTGATCGCCTCCCTAGCGATCGCGGCGATGGTGCTGCCGCGCGCCTGGCAGCTCATGCGGCTTTCGGCGAGCGTGCTGCTCGAGCAAGTCCCGGCGGACTTCGACGCCAGTGCGATCGAGCCCGCGCTGCGGCAGGTCGAGGGCGTTGCTGACATCCACGACCTGCACCTGTGGAGCCTGGACGGCGTGAACGTGCTCACGACCGTGCATATCGTGCGCGACGGCACCGTCGGCACCGGCCCGCTGTTGGATGCCGCCCAGCAGGCCCTGCGCGAACACGGTATCGAGCACTCCACCATCCAGATTGAGCACCCAGAGCACGAATCCCACGAGACGGTGTGCTGATTCCCTTCTAACCTGACTTAGGCCAATTTTGTGCGGAAGTTCGCGGCCGGTGATTACTTGGATGGTGGCAGTGAGGTCGGGCGGGAATGGTACGGCGGCGTGAATGGTTTCGCCGCCAACGACGAGTTGAAAGCTGCGGTATTTCTTGAGTGTTCTCACGAGGCGTTTGATGAAGTGACCACTGCGGGTCTCCATCAGGTGGGTCACGGCTAGTGCTGCCATCACAATATTGAGATGTGCTGTGATCGAGTTTTGTTTCCTCGCATAGATTGGGCGTGCTTTCAGGTCTGATTTCGACATCCGATACGACATTTTCAATGTGGAATAGCCTGCGGTAATGCCCGATAACCTCCTGGGCGGGAAGAGCGGTCAGGTCGGTTTCATAGCCTTTAATTCCGGCTAGGGCTCGGTGTTTGGCAGCAAGAGCGTAGTTGACCTTCTTGTTCGGGGTGGAAAGATCGAAATAGCGGTTGCGCTTAATGGCGATTTCGCCGTCAACAGCGCGTTTGGCTTTTGCGACTTGCTCTTTGATTCCGCGCAGGCCGCGTCTGGCCCGATCATAGGAGTACTGGAAGTGGGTCACCGTATTCGGGGTTGTGTGTTTGCGCGCATCGCTTGCCGAGGCTTGTGTCCAGATCTGGCCGTGGGCGTAGGCTTCACCAGGGATTTCCCGCCGCCAGGTTTCACTCACCTCAGGCACGGTGGGGTTTCACCGACAAAATGTAGTGCAGACCTGCATCTATCAATGCTTGCTTGTTCGGAGGGTGTCAAGTTGTTTGTGTGTGGGGCTAGGTTTATAGGTATTTGTCGAAGCTGTCGGGGTAGGCCACGGCCATTTGGTTAATGGCTTGTTTCCAGCCGGAAACTCGGGTCCCTTCCATGAGTCTGCCGGTTGTCGCTGAGACTCGTTTGCCCTGCTTCGCTCTCTTGGCAGCTCGTCTGTCTTCGATATTGCAGATCATCAACCATAGCGTCTTGAGCGCTGGTTCATTGTTAGTGAACTGCACCCTGTTGCGGGTAGCTTTCCGCAGTTCATTGTTGAATGATTCAATCGAATTCTTCGTGTAAATGACCTTGCTGGCTGCTGGTGGGAACTGGAGAAATGGTACGAAACGCGCCCATGCATCTCGCCAGACTTTGACTGAGCGTGGATACTTTTCTGCCAATTCAGAGGCTTCAAATTCGTCTAAGGCAGCCTTAGCTGTGGACTCGTCCGTGGCGGTGTAAATCTTTTTCAACGCGGCCGATACGCCCCGGTGATCCCTGTAGGCTACCCATCGGTTAGCGGCACGAATCAGGTGCACGATACAGGTTTGCACCATAGAGTTCGGCCACGTTGCTTCAACTGCTTCTGGCAGGCCTTTAAGCCCGTCACAGCAGACGATAAAGACGTCCTTGACCCCACGATTGGAAAGATTGGCGCAAACCTGCGCCCAAAATGAAGCGCCTTCTTCTTTGGCGATCCACAATCCCAAAATGTGTTTGATACCGTCGAGATCTACGCCGATTGCCATGTACGCGGACTTATTGACCACTAGGCCGCCATCGCGGATTTTAATGCGCAGCGCGTCCAGGAAAATGACCGGGTAGAACTCGTCTAGCTGGCGGTTTTGCCAGACCATGACCTCATCGAGGACGGCATCGGTGACTGCGGAAATCGTCTCATGAGAAATATCGACACGCATCGCCGTTGCCATATGGTGCTGGATGTCCCTAATTGTCATCCCACCGGCGTACAAGCTAACGGTCATGTCATCGACATCGGTCAATCTCCTCGAGCCTTTAGGGACCATAGTCGGCAAGAATGTTCCAGCCCGATCCCTCGGGACATCAACGGTGACTGGCCCGTAGTTAGAATCCACGGTCTTTGGATACGACCCGTTGCGGTGATTGTCTGTTCTAGCTGCAGCTTTAGCGCTCCTGTCGCCAGACTCGTAGCCCAGGTGGGCATCCATTTCAGCGTTGAGTCCCCTGGTAATTGAGGCTTGCAACATGCCGCGAACCAGGTCGTTGGCATCCGTTGTAGACGTGCCTAGGTCATCAATCAGTTTCGCGATTTCAGGGTTAGCAAGCAGCTTCTTTTCAATCGCATCAATCTTGGCCTTATCAGCCGGATCCCGTCTCGCCACAGTAGTCATTCTGGTCCATCTCCTCATGCAGGTTAGGTACCCACACACAAACCATCAGACACTCTCTATTCCGAAGCCACTCCGGCGGCGTGGGCCGCGCACAACAAGGACCGCGATAAGCTGCAGGACATTAGCCGTGAGATGCTCGGCAGCGCCCTCGACTTGGTCATGGCCGCTGGCCACCCGTTCTACGATAATGACCACCAGAAGGTCGATACTCCCGACTATAGCTTCATGTACGAGGACGACTACGCCAAGCTTTCCGGAGGCGAGACCGACTGGAATTACTTCGAGTCCAACGATGACTTCAAGAAGATGGCGCAAGGTGACGTCAAGCCGTAGCAGAAGTATTGGGGTATCGCGCAGGTAGGTTCCACGTTGCAGAACTCCCGCTCGGGCGAGGCAAAGGCTCCATACTCGGACGAGCTTAACGACGTCGTCGATCTCCCCACCATGACGACTGGCGCCCTCAATGCGCTGGGACAGGACGAGGATGGCTTTTCCATCATGATTGAGGGCGGTGCCATCGACTGGGCCGGCCACGGAAATAACCCAGTGCGCGATATCGAGGAGACTCAGGACTTTAATAAGTCGGTTGATGCTGCCATCAAGTAGGTAGAGGAGAACTCCTCGTGGGAGGACACTTTGCTCGTCGTGACCGCGGATCACGAAACCGGTTATCTATCCGGTGCGAATGAGGCAGCGACGGACGACAACCCTGATGCGGAAGACCGCTTTAACGCCATGGAAGGCGAGAAGGGCAAGGTTGCTCGCCACGGTTGGTACTCCGGTCAGCAAACCAACCAGCTGGTTCCGTTCTTCTTCAAGGGCGCCGGCTCCGAGGACATTATGGCTAATACCTCCGGTACGGATTCGGTGCGCGGCGATTTCATCGATAACACCTTGGTGGCCAACTTGGTCTTTGATGAGTGGTGGAATGGTGACGCCGGCTCTGCCGACGAGCCAGAGCAGCCGGGAAGTACTACTAATCCGGCGGATGATGCAGGAAAGAAGGGCAGCAGCAAGGGCTTTGCCGCAGGTCTAGCTACAGGCCTAGGAATCTTGGGCGCTGTCGTTGGCGGACTCGGTTTCCTAGCCACGCAGATGGGTGTGCTCAATATTGACCTAAAGCCCATCTATGAGCAGCTAAAGCGCGTCGGCCTGCGCTAAACAAACGGAAGTAGGCCTAACGCCACGTTAAAGTCCTGCCCTCAGCTGCAGAAGCGGAGGGGCAGGACTTTTCTTAGCTCTGGGAAATCGGAGTTGGTTGGATCTTCCAGACCTCGTTGGCATAGTCCGCGATGGTCCGGTCGGAAGAAAAGCGGCCAGAGTAGCAAATATTGAGCCACGCCTTCTTGGCCCAGGCAAGTTGGTCTGCCTCGTATTCGGCAGCCATGCGGTCACGGGTTTCGCGGTAGTCGGCAAAGTCGCCTAAGACGTAGTACTGGTCTTGGGCGTGCTCCCCGAAGCCGTCGAGAAGCGAGGCGCGCAGATCGCCGAAGATACCGGCATTGTCTGCGCCCAGGGTGCCGTCGACAAGCGTATCCAGTACGCGGGCTAAGCCTGGCACGCTCTGGTAAAGCTCGCCCGGGTTGTACTCGGCGCGCAGCTGCAGCAACTCCTCATTGCGGGCACCGAAGATATAAGCGTTGTCCTCGCCGACCGCCTCGACGATTTCCACGTTTGCTCCATCCATGGTGCCCAAGGTCAGCGCGCCATTCATCATGAACTTCATATTGGAGGTGCCGGAGGCTTCCTTACCAGCCACAGAAATCTGCTCGGAGATATCAGCGGCCGGGATGATGTGTTCGGCGGGGGAGACGTTGTAATTCTCTACGAAGACGACGCGGATGATGTCCTTGGTGGCTGGGTCGTTATTGACTAGATCCGCGATGGTGTTGATGAGCTTGATAATCGCCTTGGCGCGGTCGTAGCCCGGCGCGGCCTTGGCACCAAAAATGAAAGTGCGCTTCGGCACGGTTTCGCCTTCGTCCTTGATGCGGAAGTAGAGGTCGAGGACGTAGAGGGCGTTCATCAGTTGGCGCTTGTACTCGTGCAGGCGCTTAATCTGCACGTCAAAGATGGAATCAGGGTCGACTTCAGCGCCTTGGTGGTCGTTGACCCACTGCGCAAAGTCGCGCTTATTGGCCCGCTTGATGGCAATGAGCTCTCGCAGTAGGTCAGTATCGTCGGCCTTATCGGCGAGTTTGGCCAGCTGGGTGAGGTCAGTAACCCACGCATCGGAACCAGCCTGCTGGGTGAGCAGTTCTGCCAGGCGGGGGTTGCACATCTTCAGCCAGCGACGCGGGGTGACGCCATTGGTCTTATTGTTGAATTTTTCTGGCCACAGCTCGTGCCACTCGGACAGCGTATCGGCCTTGATGATCTCGGTATGCAGGGCGGCGACACCGTTAATGGAGTAGGCGGCGTAGCAGGCGATCCAGGCCATGTGAACCTGTCCGTTGGACACCGGCGCCATGTAGTCAATGCGGCCCTGATCCAGGCCGCGGTGGGCCATATCTTCGCGGAAGCGGCGGTCGATTTCTTCCACCAACTGCCAGATGCGCCAGAACAGCTTTT
This sequence comes from Corynebacterium tuberculostearicum, assembly GCF_030229345.1. Classification (GTDB taxonomy): domain Bacteria; phylum Actinomycetota; class Actinomycetes; order Mycobacteriales; family Mycobacteriaceae; genus Corynebacterium; species Corynebacterium tuberculostearicum_G. The sequence goes on from NZ_JASPGP010000001.1 coordinate 200,542, forward strand.
GGAAGATGGACACTTCCCAGCTCTCCAGGGCCTCTGCGAGCACGGTGTGGTTGGTGTAGGCGAAGGTCTCGGTGACGATCTTCCACGCCGCATCCCAGCTCAGACCATGGTCATCGAGCAAAATGCGCAGGAGCTCTGGGATGGCGAGCACTGGGTGGGTGTCATTGAGCTGGATGGAGTTGTACTGCGCAAAACCGCTGAGGTCCTCGCCGTGCTGGGCAATGTAGTTATCCACCATGGTCTGCAGGGATGCGGAGACAAAGAAGTACTGTTGGCGAACGCGCAGTACCTTGCCCTCGTAGGTGGTGTCGTTGGGGTAGAGCACGCGGCAGATATCCATGACGCGCTCGCGATCCACAATGGCCTCCGTAAAGCGCTGGGAGTTGAAGGCATCGTAATCGAATTCAGCGATGGGCTCGGACTTCCACAGGCGTAGCGTGCCTACGTTATCGGTTCCGTAGCCAGTAATAGGCATGTCATAGGGAATGGCGCGCACGTCCATGTCGTCGAAGTGGACACGGCGCTGCTCGGAGGCGCGGCGGATGATGAAGTCATAGCCGTTTTCCATCCATGCATCAGGCTGTTCCTTCTGGAAACCATTCTCAAAGGACTGGCGGAAAAGGCCGTAACGGTAGAGCAGGCCATAACCGGTGACGGGGTAGTCCTGGGTGACAGCGGAATCGAGGAAGCAAGCGGCGAGGCGGCCGAGGCCACCGTTGCCGAGCGCGGCATCGTGCTCGGCGTCGAGGACATCGCTCAGCTCGTGATCGGCAGCGGTGGCCGCTGCCTTGGCATCGTCGACCAAGCCCAGGTTGGTGAGGTTATTGAGCAGCGCGCGGCCCTGCAGGAACTCCGCGGAGAAGTAGTGCTGCTGGCGGGTGGCAGCGTAGGCGGAACGGGTGCGCTCCCAATTATCGGCAATCTGCTCCATGACGGCGCCGGATAGGCCCGACCAGAACTTGCGGTAGGAAGCGCTGTGCGGGCTTACGCCGGAGGCCGCACGAACATGGGAGGGAACGGTGGATTCGAAAACAGAGTGCCGTGGCTGGCTCATGTGAAACCTTAAAGTTAGTGGGAAGTCACGAAACGCCTGCCAGCTTAATAGGATTGGCGCAGCCTTGCAGGGAGGGAATAGGGAAGGCGCGCCGGGTACCTAGGGCTTTGCCAAGTAGGTCAATGCCGCACCATATGCTGCCCGGGTGGAGGCATAGACGGTCGGGGCGTAGTCCGGAAGGAAGGTCGCCTGGTGGTTGACAGGCGGATCCTCTAACTCATTTTCCGGGGTGCAGCCGATGTGCCAGAAGACATAAGGTACGCCCCATGCTTGTGGTAGATAGCAAAAGTCCTCAGAGGCGGTAGAAGGGGCGGCGATGACCGAATCGGAGCCGAAGGCGGCATCGAAAACCTCGGCCACCGGTGCGTGGGCTGCGGCGTTGTTATCGGTGACCTCGCCGTGAGCGTAGTACTCAAAAGTCGGGTCTTGCTCGCTTCCGGACGCCACACACTCGGCCTTGACCATGCGCTCGAGGGAGGCATAGACCTTTTCCGCGAGTGCGGGATCGTAATAGCGCGTATTGAGCACGAGCTCGGCGGATTCGGGAATGATGTTGTTTTTATCGCCGGAGTGTAGCTCGCCTACAGAGATGACAAAGAACTCGTGTGGGGCGACCTCGCGGCCGACAATGGCCTGCAGGCGGGTGACGATCATGGCCGCGATATAGGTGGGGTCGATGGAGTTATGGGGCATGGAAGCGTGGGCCGATTTTCCAAAGACGCGAATGCGCAGGGAATCGCATCCGGCCATGATGGGGCCTGCGGTGTGGCGCACCGTGCCGGCGCGGCCGGGCATGATGTGTTGGCCTAGGCAAATATCGGGACGAGGCACGCGCTCGATGAGGTTATCGGCCAACATGTCCTTAGCTCCCACGGAGGATTCTTCGGCAGGTTGGAAAAGGGCGAGGAAGGTGCCGGACCAGGAGCTGCGGGAGGCGTCGAGAAGCGCGCAGGCACCCAGTAGCGCCGTGGTGTGCATATCGTGCCCGCAGGCGTGCATCTTTCCATTCGTGGCGGAATAGGACACGCCGGTGGCCTCTTCCACTGGTAGGCCGTCAAAGTCCGCACGCAGCAAAGCAGTAGGGCCATCGCCGTTGCGGAAGATGGCGACCATGCCAAAGCCGCCGATATTTTCTACTACCTCGCAGTCAAAATCGGCGAGCTTGGCGCGGATGCGACCGGCGGTGCGCTCCTCTTCATGCGAAAGCTCGGGGTGGCGGTGCAGGTCCTCATAAAAGTCCTGCTGCCACCCCAGATCGGCTTCCTGGGAAGTGGTGAGCTGGGCGATGCGGGCAGAATCAGACATGGTTTCACACCTTAGGGATTGGGTAGGGTTGGCGCTATGCCGGTTATTCAATTTGATGTTTTGGTTCCCAACGCGCAAGCAGAGCGCGTTGCGGAAATCTTTACCACCGCCACCGACAAGCTGGTGGAGGGCGGTTCGCTTTCCTCAGCTGACGTTACTCGCCCGGAGGCGCCGCAGTTTCCAGAGGGGTTGGAGGAGCAGCTGCGGCAAAATTATCGCGACGAGCATGAAGACCGCGACCTTGCGGATGCGAGCGTGCACCGCTATGACATTGCGGTGGCGGGCGTAAGTGGCTCCGTCAACCAGCTGGGCATGGTGCTCTCGCGCCTTCTCACCCCGCATGCAGTGCTGCCCAAGGACCACGTATTGCTTGAAGACGAGCTGGCGCATGAGCGGCCCGCTATCTTCCCGTGGTCGCTGTCCATTCGGCCTTAGAGCTGCTTGACGATGTGCCCGGCGGCCGCCGCTAGCTGCTGGGCCAACGAGCCTTCTTGGCTAAGGGGAGCGCAGTAGGCGTCGGTGTCATGCTCGAAGGAGCCGGCGATAATGCCCACGGGAGTTCCCGCTTGCCGAGCGAGATCCGTGATGGTTCCGACTGCCTTGCCGGTCAAGGACTGTTCATCAAAGCGGCCCTCGCCGGTAATCACGAGATCGGCCGAAGCGATCTTTTCCGGAAGGCCCAGTGCAGCGGCCACGTGCGTGCCGCCGGACAGGACGCGCACGTGTTCGTCTGAACCCCAGAGGGTGCGTGAGAGCCAGGACAGGCCAATGGGAAGGCCACCCGCGGCGCCATAATACGCAGAATCTGCATCGGTGCCGGTAACCTCGCATGCTTGGAGCATGGCGCCGGCCAGCAGCGCTACTTGTTCGCCTTTAGCTCCCTTTTGGGGGCCGTACATGGTTGCCGCCTGCACTGGGGTAGCGCGGGTATCTGCCAACAGGGTGAAGTCGAGCATGCCCGCCTTGATATTGAGCTGCGCGGTATCGATGTGGTCCAGCTGAACGAGGGGAGCGCCGCCCTTGGGTAGGGCATAGCCGCGGGAGTCGTGCGCGGCGGCGCCGAGTGCGGTGAGGATGCCCATCCCGGCGTCAATGCTGGCGGTGCCGCCCAATCCCAGTACAACCGAGGTAGCGCCGCGGGTTTCTGCGTCTGCGATCAAGACGCCGGTGCCATAGGAATCGGCGTGCAGCGGATCAAGGCTGTCCTGTACGGCGGGCAGCCCGGTGGCAGCGGCGACGTCAATGAACGCAGTGGTTCCGGCGAGGACATAGCTTGCCTGAGTCAATCGGCCAATGGCGTCGGTAGTGGGCAGGGTAATGGTCTCGGCGGATTGTCCACCGGCCGCTGCCGCCTGTGCAAGGACAGCGGCGGTGCCCTCGCCGCCATCAGCCATGGGCAGGGTGGTCACCGTGGCGTCGGGAAGCGCCTGGCGCACTCCCATAGCAATGCTGGCTGCGGCCTCGGGCGCGGAGGCGGTGCCTTTAAACGAGTCTGGGGCGACAACAATATGCATGCCCGTGATTATAAAGCCCGCCCGCGCTGGGGCACGGCGCGGCTTAAGATTCGAACGGGCTACAGAAAATATTTAACTTTATTGTCGCTGGTAAGGGGTGTTGTATGTCTCCCTAAAGCCTCGAACCTGCTTGCATTATCGGTAGTTTGATAGGAAACTGGTATCTGTTCTTACAAGTCCACAGAATGGAATGCACACCATGTCAGTAGATAGCCAAATCTCTGAGTACTACGACAAATTGCTCAAGCGCAATGCGGGAGAACCGGAATTCCACCAAGCGGTTTCTGAGGTCCTGGATTCGCTGAAAATTGTCCTGGAAAAGGATCCGCAGTACGCGGACTACGGCCTGGTGGAGCGCCTGTGCGAGCCTGAACGCCAGCTCATCTTCCGTGTGCCATGGATTGACGATAATGGCGAAATCCAGGTCAACCGCGGCTTCCGCGTTCAGTTCAACTCCGCGCTCGGCCCCTACAAGGGCGGCCTGCGATTCCACCCCTCGGTCAACCTGGGCATCATCAAGTTCCTTGGCTTCGAGCAGATCTTCAAAAACTCCCTGACCGGCCTGCCCATTGGTGGCGGCAAGGGCGGTTCTGACTTTGATCCCAAGGGCAAGTCCGAGGTGGAGGTCATGCGCTTTTGCCAGTCCTTTATGACGGAGCTGCACCGCCATATTGGCGAATACCGCGACGTTCCGGCCGGTGACATTGGCGTCGGCGGCCGCGAGATCGGTTTTCTCTTTGGTCAGTACCGCCGCCTGACCACGCAGCATGAATCCGGCATCCTCACCGGCAAGGGGTTGACCTGGGGTGGCTCCCTGGTTCGTACTGAAGCCACGGGCTTTGGCACGGTCTACCTCACCAATGAGATGATGAAGACGCACGGCGAGTCTTTCGACGGCGCCAAGGTTATCGTCTCCGGTTCTGGCAACGTGGCCATCTACGCCGCAGCCAAGGCCCAAGAGCTTGGCGCTACTGTAGTGGCCATGTCCGATTCCTCCGGCTACATCACCACCCCTAATGGCGTGGACATTGAGCTGCTTAAGGACGTCAAGGAAACCCGCCGTGAGCGCATTTCCACCTACGCCGAAGAGGCTGGAAACGGCGTGGAATTCCACAAAGGCGGAAATATCTGGGAAGTACAGGCAGACGTAGCTCTACCATGCGCCACCCAAAATGAGCTCGATGGCGAATCCGCAAAAAAGCTCGTTGACGGCGGCGTGCGCTACGTAGCCGAAGGCGCCAATATGCCCTCTACCCCAGAGGCGGTCCACATCTTCCAAAAATCCAAGATCAACTTCGCGCCGGGCAAGGCCGCCAACGCTGGTGGCGTTGCTACCTCCGCGCTAGAAATGCAGCAAAACGCATCCCGTGACTCCTGGTCCTTTGAGTACACCGATGATCGCCTCCATGCGATCATGTCCAATATCTTTAAAAACATCGATAGCACGGCTAAGGAATATGACCGTGAGGGCGATTACGTTGCCGGCGCGAATATCGCTGGCTTCAAGAAGGTAGCGGACGCCATGCTGGCACAGGGCGTGATTTAGTAGCTCGCTTTTTACTTTCAAGCTCCCCTTCTGCGCTGCCTTTGTGTAGCGGAGAAGGGGAGCTTGTGCTGCAAATACGCGCCATAAATTGCGTGAGTGGGCGGTTGGACGGCATCTGTCGGCTTCGGAGGGTAAATCTGCAGTACACACTCGGTGCGTGGCCTCCACGTCTGGCACGTGAGGGCATGTAAAATTCGCAGCATGTACCGTGTCTTTGAGTCCCTTGATGAACTAGTCCAGCACTTGGAAGAGGCCCATAGCCTCCCGATGACCTCTAATTGCATGGTTCCGCGCCATGAAATGCTCGCGCTTCTCGACGACCTCCGTAACGCCCTGCCCGTTGAGATTGATGACGCGCAGGATGTCTTGGATAAGCAGGATGAAATCCTGCACGGCGCCGAAGAGCGCGCGGACCAGACGATCAACGACGCTAATGCGCAGGCCGATGACATCGTGGGCCATGCTCGCGAAGAGGCGGATGCCACGGTCTCCCACGCAGAACAGCATGCCGCCAAGCTAGTGGCTGATGCTGAAGCTCGCGCTCAGTCCATGGTGGAACAGGCCCGCGCGGAAGCAGACCGCACCATCGCTCAGGCCAATGATGAGTATGAGCGTTCCGTGGCAGAAGGCCGTGCCGAGCAAGAGCGTATGGTTTCGGAATCGGAAGTTGTGCGCCGCGCTGATGAGGAAGCACACCGCATCGTGGAGTCCGCCCACACTGAGTCCAACCGTCTGCGCAGTGAATGCGATGAGTTTGTAGACGGCAAGCTAAGCGAATTTGAAACCACCCTCAATGGGCTGCTGCGCACCGTAAGCTCCGACCGCTCTGCACTGCGCGGCGGTGCCGGGGTCCGTTCCCGCGGCGGCGACTACCAGCCCTCGAGTCGTGCCGGCGGTGTTGCGGGCGGCTCCCGCTACGCAGAAGGCGAGAACTACGAGCGTCGCTATAACGAGCGCTAAACCTTTAAATTCTTTCTGCCCTTAAGCTTCATTTCCCGGATGGAACTGGGCTCTGGGGCTTGAGGGGTGAGGGATGGTTTAGTCCCTTACATCAGGCACGGCCAAAGGCCCTGGTGGGTGGGCAGACGGTTTGTCGTACGCCGTCTTCCCACCCACCAGGGCCTTTATGTTTCCCTACCAGCATGAGCAGTTCAGGAGGTTGCGCGGGAGCGAGGCTGTGTGGTGGACACTGCCGGATTCGGTGCATGGGGAGCAGCTGTTAACGGCGTGTGTGCGGACGTGGCGCTTCCTTCCTTCCTCGAGGTGAGATGCGCAGGCGCGGCGGATTGGACCGCCATACATGCTGCAATGATTGTGGTTACTAATCCAGGGAAAAGGAATGCAACGAGTGCGGTAAAGAAATAGGAAGACAGTGACGTCAAAGAACTATCACTAAAGTTCTGCGGAAAGCACACGGCGCACATACTCACCAGCGCACCTGTGGCAACTAGCATGGTGCCTACAGAAATAAGCGCCGTGGGAATGGTCTCCCGAGAGAACCAGGTAATGGCGCCTGCGCTTAGAGAAAAGATGAGTGCGCCGGTAAGCACCGAAAGGTCCATGCCAGTGGGCAATACCAGGATGGTGCCAGCTATCAAACCAGCAATGATGCTGCAGATGAGTGCAGTAAAGAGGCGAATCCCACTAGCACCATAGATTCCTGAACGGTCCGGCCGTGGAGTCGCGTGCACGAGCGTGCCGGCAATGGTTAATACCGCGGCAGGAAGGCAGCTAAACACGGCGAATCCGAGTGCGATGCTGCGTGGATCCGTGGAGGCTAGCGCCAAGTGGTAAGTCATGCCTCCACACTAAAGATGGCTTTGGCTTGGGAAAAGGCTAATCCGGAAAGGCATAGGCCCTTTTACTTTAAACGACAGACTCTTGACAGAAAGTTTGCCTGTGCGGGCCGCTAGGCGGAGTTTGCGGGGCAAGGTAGACTACCTAGTGTTATGACATCACCATTGAAGTTCGATGTGGGCGAATTGTTGAACGCCCAAGGCGCTGACGCACTGCCGGAGCAACGCACCCAGACCGGCCCCGCACCTGAGAGGATCGGCGTCGAGATGATCGCCATTCCGAAGGGTGAGGAGCTCACCGTAGACGCCACCTTAACCCCTCTAGGTGCAGGTGTCTTGGTGGATGCCAACGTATCTGGACGGCTGACTGGGGAATGCTCCCGGTGCCTGAAGGAACTGCACCCAGAGCTGGACTTGCACGTCACGCAGGTCTTTGCCGCCGATGAATCCTTCGTCTCTGGCGACGATCCTGCCGCCGATGATGAAGGTTCCGGAGATGAGATTCCAGAGATCGAGGATGATGAGCTGGATCTTTTGCAGGCCGTGATCGATGAGGTAGGGCTCAACCTTCCCTTCGCGCCGGTGTGTGAGGACGGCTGTGAGATTGACACGCCTGAAGGGGTGACCACCGGTATCTCTGGCGAAGAAGAGGAAGACAAGGTTGACCCCCGCTGGGCTGGTTTGGAGAAGTTCCTATGAGCCGCAAAAAGAAGCTAACCGGGGAAGAGGCACTGGCAGCCGAATTTGCTGCAGTAGACCACAGCCCACTGTTGGAATCGCTCGGCGTGGACTTGCAGCCAGAACACCTGCGTTTGGCGCTTACTCACCGCTCGTTTGCCAATGAGAATGGGCATTTGCCTAATAACGAGCGCTTGGAGTTTTTGGGCGATGCGGTGCTGGGCCTGTCGGTGGCCTCCCAGCTCTACATCACTTATCCTTCTCGTCCGGAATCGGATATTTCCAAGATGCGTGCCTCGATCGTCTCGCGCTATGGCCTATCGGATATCGCTCGTGAGATAAACCTCGGCCCGCACATTTTGCTGGGCAAGGGCGAGCAGTCCACCGGTGGCCGCGATAAGGATTCCATCCTTGCCGACACCACCGAGGCGATCTTTGGCGCTATCTACCGCGAGCATGGATTCGAAACCGCGCGAGATGTCATCCTGCGCTTGTTTGCAGAAAAGATCGACAATGCGACCGTGAGCGGCCGCCACCTGGATTGGAAGACCACGTTGCAGGAGCTGTGTGCCGAGCTTAAGGCACCGATGCCGGTCTACTCGGCTACCTCCACCGGCCCAGAACATGACCAGACCTTTAACGCGGTAGCTACCGTTGCTGGTCTGACCGTGGGCAATGGAGTGGGCCATAATAAGAAGCTGGCCGAGCAGCAAGCAGCTCAAGAGGCATGCCAGACTTTGCGCGAGACTCCTCTCTTGGTGCAGGGCACTGCGCATAAAGAAGGCTAAGTATGCCGGAACTGCCGGAAGTCGAGTCCGTCCGCCGGGGTCTTGAGCCCCACGTGGTGGGGCGGACTTTTGAGTCTGTGCACGTCCTGCACCCGCGTGCCAACCGTGGCCAAGATGAGCCACTTCCCGGTCTTCTTGTCGGTAAAGAGATCGCCGCTGTGGCTCGACGGGGAAAGTTCATGTGGCTGGAATTTGTGGGCGAAGATTCCATGGATCCCCACCGCGACGTACTCTTCATCCACTTAGGCATGTCGGGCCAGGTTCGAATCGGCACGACCGATTCGCCGCATTTGCGCATTAGCGCTCAGCTAAGCGGTGGGGTAGAGCTTAGCTTTGTAGACCAGCGCACCTTTGGCTATTGGCTCTATGCACCGTGGGCGAAGATCTCGCACATTGGCATTGACCCGTTGGAACCAGATTTCGACATTGTGGCAACCGCCCGGCGCCTGCGGGCAAAGAAGACTGCAGTAAAATCCGCACTGTTGGATCAAACCTTGGCTTCTGGAATCGGCAATATCTATGCCGATGAATCCCTGTGGGCGGCACAGATTCCGCCCCGCAAAAGGGCATCGACGTTGCGCCAAAAGGATGCCGTGGCCCTGCTCGAAGCGGCCCAAGACGTCATGGCCGCCGCCCTAAAAGTGGGTGGCACGAGCTTTGATTCCTTGTACGTCAACGTGAATGGTGAATCGGGATACTTCTCGCGTTCCCTGGCCGCGTATGGGCGGGCTGGCCAGCCCTGTCAGCGCTGCGGAACGCCCTTGGAGCGCTGCGTAATTTCAGGGCGTTCCACCCATTTCTGCCCCCATTGCCAATAAGTTATGGCGCATGGGGTTCACGTTGTGAACCTCAAGGCAGTAAATTATTCTGCATGGATTTTCTTGAAAATGTCGTAACGACATTTAATGACGGCGTCTGGTCGTGGATTCTGCCCTGGCTGCTCATCGCTGCGGGCCTATTCTTCGGCATCCGTACCGCTTTGGTGCAGGTGCGCATGGTGCCGGATATGTTCCGCGCCGTCGTCGAGCGACCCAAGGGGGAGGGCCGCGATGAGGACGAGGACTATGGCGGCATCTCTGCTTTCAAGGCCTTTACCATCTCGGCCGCCTCCCGCGTTGGCACCGGCAATGTGGCCGGCGTGGCCGTGGCTATTTCCGTGGGCGGCCCAGGTGCTGTCTTTTGGATGTGGCTCATCGCCATCCTTGGTGGTGCAACTGCATTTATCGAGTCCACCCTGGCGCAGCTGTGGAAGGTGCGCGATGGTGATGGATACCGCGGCGGCCCGGCGTACTACATGAAACGCGGCTTGGGCTGGGGCCCGCTTGGCGCGCTTTTCTCCATCGCTATCGCCTTTACCTTTGGTTTGGTCTACAACGCCTTTCAGACCAACGCCATTGCAGATGCGGTGTCCTTCTCCTTTGACCGCGATGACACCATGTTCCGCTCCATTATCGGTGTTGTTATTGCCGTGGTTGCTGGCCTCATCATCTTTGGCGGCGTGAACCGCATTGCCAATATCACCCAGATCATCGTGCCTTTTATGGCGGTGGCCTACCTGCTTATCGGCGGCTTTGTAGTCATCACCAACTTTGACAAGGTGCCGGGAATGATTGGCGATATTGTCGGCCACGCTCTGGGTATTAAGGAAATCGCTGGCGCCGGTCTCGGCGCGGCCATGATGAAGGGTATTCAGCGCGGACTGTTCTCCAACGAAGCTGGTGAGGGCTCTGCTCCGAACGCAGCGGCTACCGCGGCAGTCTCGCACCCGGTCAAGCAGGGCCTGGTGCAAACCCTTGGCGTGTACTTCGACACCTTGGTGGTGTGTACCATCACCGCCTTTATCATCTTGCTGGGGCCGGAGATTGCCTACGGCGCCGAAGCAGAAGGCGTCTCCTTGACCCAGGCGGCTTTGTCTTCTGAGGTGGGCGAGTGGGGCATCCACTTCGTCAGCTTCATCCTCTTTTTCCTGGCTTTCTCCTCCATCTTGGGCAATTATTACTTGGCGGAATCCAACCTGGAGTACCTCACCCAGAGCAAACCTGCGCTGGTAATTTTCCGCCTCGTCGTGCTTTTCTTTGTCTGGTTCGGCGCAGTGGGTTCCCTGCCGCTGGTCTTTGCCTTGGCCGATACCGGTGCGGCAACCATGGTGATCCTCAATATCATCGCCATCGTGCCACTATCCGGTGTGGCGATTAAGCTGCTCAAGAATTACAACGAGCAGCGCAGCCACGGCATCGATCCGGTATTCCACCGCGATATGATGCCGGAGCTGAAGGGCGTAGAGTGCTGGGACGGGTCGGATCCTGTCACTCGCCGCAGCGAAGAGGATCGCCGCGTGTTGCGGGATAAGGGACACCACGATCGCTATTAGAAATTAGGGAGGCAGCATGGCACTGGAAAGAATGACCGCTTTTGTCCATGGGCACGTCCAAGGAGTGGGCTTTCGTTGGTGGACGCGCTCCCGTGCCTTGGAACTCGGTTTGAACGGACATGCCACCAATCTGAGAGATGGCCGGGTTCAGGTGGTAGCAGAAGGCCCGCGGGAGAAATGCGAGGAATTGCTGGGACTCCTCAAAGAACAGCCGAGTACGACCCGGCGCCCGGGAACGGTGGATCTGGTTGTCGAACAATGAGCTGCCCCTAAGGGCGAATCTGGCTTCATTGAACGCTAACTCGCAGCACAAGCCCGCTGGAGCGAACCGCCAGGCTCGGCTGGGCAGCTGCGTTCAAGGCTTGCTAAACTTACCCAAATGCACCTGAAATCGCTGACGCTGAAAGGCTTCAAATCATTCGCGTCGGCGACGTCTCTGAAATTCGAGCCGGGAATTTGCGCCGTCGTCGGGCCGAATGGCTCCGGCAAGTCCAATGTGGTGGACGCCTTGGCCTGGGTAATGGGTGAGGGAAGCGCCAAGACGCTGCGCGGCGGAAAGATGCAGGACGTCATCTTCGCCGGTGCCGGCGACCGCAAGGCTCTGGGGCGCGCCGAAGTCACCCTCACCATCGATAATGCGGACGGTGCGCTGCCGATCGAATACTCGGAAGTGTCGGTCACCCGCCGCATGTTCCGTGATGGTGCCAGCGAATACGAAATCAATGGCTCCAAAGCGCGCCTGATGGATATTCAGGAGCTGCTATCTGATTCGGGTATTGGCCGCGAGATGCACATTATCGTCGGCCAGGGCAAGCTTTCTGAGATCCTAGAATCGCGGCCTGAGGATCGGCGCTCGTATATCGAAGAAGCCGCGGGTGTACTCAAGCACCGCCGCCGCAAGGAAAAAGCGCAGCGCAAGCTCACCGGCATGCAGGCCAATTTGGATCGCCTGCAGGACCTTACTGATGAGTTGGGAAAGCAGCTCAAGCCTTTGGCCCGCCAAGCAGAGGCCGCGCAGCGCGCCGCCACTGTGCAGGCTGATCTGCGCGACGCCCGCCTGCGGCTGGCAGGCGATAGGGTGGTGCGCCTGCGCAGCAAGTTTCAGGAGGCCGAGCGCGCGGCCGAGGTTTTGGCCGAGCAGGTAGAAGAAGTCACCGCGCAGCTGGAAGAAGCAACGGGTTCTCAGTTAGAAGTGGAAGCCCAGCTGGAAGAGGTAAACCCCAAGGCGGAGGCGGCTCAAAAACTGTGGTTCGACCTGTCCACGCTGTCCGAGCGCATTTCCGCGACCCAGCGCATCGCGGAGGAACGAGCGTCCAATGCCGGCGCACAGGTGGCCTATTCTGGCCAGGACCCGGATGACCTAGAGGCACGGGCTGCCCGCGCGGACGAAGAACATGCAGAGCTTCTCGCTGCGGCGGAGGAAGCTGCGGAACGCCTGGAGACTATCCGCGAAGAGGTGGCAGAGCGCCGTGAAGCATTCGAGGCCGCTGAGCGCGAGCACATGGCGCAGCTGCGAGCCATTGCGGATAGGCGCGAGGGCGTCGTCCGCCTCATCGCCGCAGAGGAAAAGGCGGCAGGCCAGGTTACTTCGGCAGAAGAGGAGCTGGCGCGCCAGGAGGAGACCCTGACTTCTACCAAGCAGCGCACCCAAGCTGCCCAGGCGGAGGCCGATGAGGTGGCGGATAAGTTGCAGTCTTTGGCTGGCGAGCGTGAGCCGCTCGAGGAAGCCCATGTGCGGGCGGCCAGTGAATCGGGTGCGGCCGATAAGCGTTTGGAGCAGCTTCGCGATGAGCAGCGCGAGCGTGAGCGCGCCGTCTACACGTTGCGCTCCCGCATCGATACCTTGGCCCAGACTGCGCCGGAAAAGGTTGAGGTAGGCGAGCAGTTCCAACCGTTGGCCGAGTTCATCACCACCAAGTATGAGACCGCGGTAGCCGCCGCGTTGGGTGCTTTTGCAGAGGCCCAGGCCGGCGAGATTTCTGCCCAGCTCATTGCAGACTTGGAAAAGGGCACGCGCTCCGCGCTTATCGACGTCTCCGTGGCCGCCCCCGCCACTTCCTGGCGCGTGGATGCGACTTTGCCCGCAGGCACCTCGTGGTTGCTCGACCACATTGCGGTGGTTCCAGAGGTATCCGCAGCGCTGCACCGCCTCCTTGCGGATGTCGTACTCGTCTCCGATGTCGCGGAGGCGAAAAAGCTGGTGGCCGAGGACCCCCGCCTGCGTGCCGTCACCGAATCCGGCGTGGTGCTGGGTGAAGGTTGGGTAGAAGTAGGCACCGGTGCCTCATCCACCGTCGAGGTTTCCGCCCGCATCGCGGAGGCAGAGGAGCAGTTGGAATCTGCCACGCAGGAGCTGGAAGAACTCTCCGGCACGTTGGAGGGCGCGAAGATCGCGGCGGAGGATGCCCGCGTAACTGCGGCCTCGGCGAAAGCTGCCTTGCGCGAGCATGATACTGAAGTCGATGCGTGGAAGCGCGATCACCAGCGCCTGCTCAAGCAGTACGAGGCCAATAAGAACGAGCACGAGAAGGCCGCGGCGCGGGCGACCGAGATCGAGGTCAAGCTCACCGAGGCCCGCACGCAGCTTGCCGACGCCCGCGATAGGCTCGCCCGCGTCGATGCGGACGAGCAGCCCGACGAGCCCTCTTCGGTAGAGCGCGACGAGGCCTCCGCAGCATTAGAGCAGGTCAAGTCCATGGAAATGGAGGCGCAGGTGGCAGCCCGCTCGGCCCAAGACCACGTGGGTCAGGTAGCGGGGAAGGGTGAGGCGTTGCGTCGCCAAGCGCAGCATGAACGCCAAGCCAAGGCCCGCCATGAGCAAGCCATGGCGCGGCGCAAGGCCCAGGGAGAGTTGGCCGGTGCGGTAGCCAAGCATTCACGCGATCTGGCCGCGCGCGCCACGCAGCTGCTTGAGCGCGCCACCTCTGAGCGCGATGACTACTTTGCGCAGCGCACCTCCCTCAACTCGCAGCTGCAGCAGGTCAAGCAACACGTCTCGGCCGCGCGGCAGCAGCTGGACCGGCTGACCAATCGCGCCCATGACTCGGAAATTGCTCGCTCCCAGGCGCAGGTGCGTGTGGACGAAGCAGAAGCCAAGATTGTGGAACAGCTGGGCATTGCGATTTCGGATCTTTTGCAGGACTACACTCCAGGCGAAGATTTCGACCGCGGGGCAGAAAACGCGCGCTTGAAGCAAGCAGAAAAAGACCTCAATTCACTAGGTAAGGTCAATCCGCTCGCGCTGGAAGAATACAAGGCTTTGGAGGAGCGCTATTCCTTCCTGTCCACTCAGTTGGAGGATGTCATCCAAGCCCGCAAGGATCTTGCGGGCGTTATCGAAGACGTAGACGCGCAGATTTTGCAACTGTTTACAGATGCATGGCACGACGTCGAAGCAGAATTTCCAAAGGTTTTCCAGACCCTTTTCCCCGGTGGCGAGGGACGCCTTATCCTCACAGAGCCGGAGGACATGCTCACCACCGGCATCGAGGTGGAAGCACGCCCACCGGGCAAGAAGGTCAAGCGCCTGTCCTTGCTATCTGGTGGCGAGAAGTCGCTTACTGCGCTTGCGATGCTGGTAGCCATCTTCCGCGCCCGTCCCAGCCCGTTCTATGTCATGGACGAGGTTGAGGCAGCGCTTGATGACGTCAACCTGCGCCGCCTCATTGCCCTCTTTGAGGAGCTGCGAAAGGACTCGCAGCTCATCGTCATTACGCACCAAAAACCGACGATGGATGTTGCCAACGTCCTTTATGGCGTAACCATGCGCGGCGATGGTGTTACTCGCGTGATTTCGCAGCGCATGAATCCCGCAGGCAGCGCCCCTGGAACGGAGCAAGCCAGCGAGGATGCTACTCGCTTGGGCGTAGATGCTCCCCGCGGTAACGAACCGGGGAAGTAGCCTGGGGTTCGTCCACTTCCCGCAGGACCCCTTCCCGCTATAGGAGGGGGTTTGACGTGCCGCGAGCTGAGAAGACTGGCACTATAGAGGCATGAATTCTTTATGGTTATGGATCGGCATTGCGATCGTCGTCATCGTGCTGATTATTCTTCTCGTGGTAATCGGCAAAAAACGCGGCGACGCCAAGAAGGTGTCCTTTGATAAGCCTGCTGAGGAAGAACCGAAGCAGCTGACCCAGGAGCAAAAGTCCGGCAACTATCAAGCCAAGTCCGGCTTTAACTTCGCTCCTGCTGGCGGCGCTAAGGAAGCGCAGAAAGCCCCGGTTCAGGCGGATAAACCCGCTGCGAACAAGCCAGCCCCAGAAAAGCAGGCTCAGCCGCAGAAGGCCGCTAAGGCAGAGCCGAATGCAACTGACATCGCCAACGAGCAGCTCAGCGGCAAGACCTCACAGTCTAAGGAAAAGCCGAAGGCGCAGGCTAAACCGCAGGAGCAGGCTGATAAGCCACAGCCTGCCCAGCCTACGACTGAAGCCGCGGCAAACAAACCCATGGCCGACAAGCCTGTGGCCGACAAGCCTGTGGCAGAGCAACCAAAAACCAAGCCGGCACCTCAGCAGGCGAAGCCGGCGAAGTCCGATAAACCGGCAGAGCCTACTCAGCCCGCCGAGGTCAAAGTGCCAGCGGAGGAGAAGAAGCAAGCGGCAGAATCTTCCGCTGATAAGGCAGACAAATCCCAGTCCAAGGGAACTGGCGCTGCGGCGGCGGCTGCTGCTGGCGCGGCAGGCGTAGCGGGTGCGGCAGCTGGGGCGTCGGAAAGCGAAGAATCGCACGCGGACCGTGCCCCAGAAAAGGCTGAGCAGCCAGAAGCTGCACCCAAGGCAGAAGAGCCGGCAGCTGCCGAAAAGGCGGAAGCTCCAGAAGACGTTGTCTCCGTGGAAAATGCCGAGGTAGAAGAGGAGTCCCCAGTCTTCGACGAGGTTGTTGAAGACAATGATGCGGAAGACATCGAGGAGCGGGTGGACGACCGCGAGGAAGCCGAAGAGGCCGCAGCTGCTGCCGAGGCGCAAACCGGTGCAGCCGAGGCGGCCAAGGAACAGACCGAGGCTCCAGAGGGCGAACCTGCTCCAGCGCCAGCTCCGCAGGATGATATCGCACCCGCTGGTGGACGTCTTGGCCGTTTGCGTGGACGCCTTTCGCGCTCGCAAAATGCCATCGGCCAGGGGCTCATGGGAATTTTGTCCGCAGGCGATTTGGATGAAGACGCCTGGGAGGAAGTCGAAGACACGCTCATCATGGCGGATTTGGGCACCAAGTCCACGATGAAGGTGACTGATTCCCTGCGCGAGAAGATTGCAGAGCGCGGCGTTTCCAGCGAGGATGAGGCACGTGCCATGCTGCGCGAATGCCTCATTGAGGCAGGTCACCCAGAGATGGATCGCTCCATTAAGGCCATGCCGAATGAGGGCAAGCCAGCAATCGTAATGGTTGTCGGTGTCAATGGCACCGGTAAAACCACAACCACCGGCAAGCTTGCTCGCGTGCTGGTAGCCATGGGCCACAAGGTCCTTTTGGGCGCGGCCGATACTTTCCGTGCTGCGGCCGCTGATCAGCTTGAGACGTGGGGCCGCCGCGTTGGTGCCGATACCGTGCGCGGCAAGGAAGGCGCTGACCCAGCATCGGTAGCCTTCGATGCGGTTGCTACCGGCGTGGAACAGCAAGTAGATGTGGTCTTGGTCGACACCGCAGGCCGCCTACATACCTCCACGGACTTGATGGACCAGCTGGGCAAGGTCAAGCGCGTGGTGGAGAAGAAGACCGATGTGGACGAGGTCCTGCTGGTATTGGATGCCACGGTGGGGCAGAACGGCCTTACTCAGGCGCGTATTTTCCGCGAGGTAGTAGATATTACCGGTGTGGTTCTCACCAAGCTGGACGGCACTGCCAAGGGCGGAATCGTCTTCCAGGTACAAGAAGAATTGGGTGTTCCAGTCAAGCTTGTGGGCTTGGGCGAAGGCGCCGATGATCTCGCGCCATTCGAGGTTGAAGGCTTCGTCGACGCCCTGTTGGGTGAGAAGTAGCAGCTAGCCTTGTAGCTCCCCCTGCATATCGGGTGCCACGTACGTGCGCCACGGTGTGTTGGGGGGAGTCCTTCGTTTTCATGGTCGCGTTGTAGCGTGCAGCAATCTCGCGAATTCTTTTCGCCTTCATCTCGCAGTCGTTTCGCAGACCATGCAAAAAGGCGTATGCAATTGTCGCGGGAATAAGTCCTGCTGAGCGCCTGTGAATTCTCTGCCTGCGAGCGTAATTGTGGCGGTTGTACTCGCCTTTTATGAAGCGTAGGGGAATGCTGCAATGTGGTTTGACCTTGGCGGGAATGGTAACCTGAAAGGGCTGTATTTAATGCGAAATTCGCATTAAACCTAGACCAAGGTTCGTGAGGCAAGTATTTCGTGACGCTACTTTATGCAGTCCTCCTCGCGGCGCTGGCAGTGATCTTGGCACCGGTAACCGTGAAGGTTATTGACCGAAAGGCAGGCTACCCACTAGCTGGCCTTTTTCTTATTGCAGCGGTCCTTATCGCCAAGGAATTTCCTGCCATTGCAGCCGGGGAGGAATTAAGTTTCCACGCCACTTGGGTGCGTGATTTCATCGCACCAGGCGTCGACGTAAGTTTTGCTCTCCGCGGGGACGCGTTGAGCATCTTCTTCGCTATGTTGGCGCTGGTCATTGGCGCCGTCGTTTTCACTTATTCGGCGGCCTATCTGCCCAAGAATGAGGGCAACACCAGCTTTTATACCTTGATGACAGCGTTCACGCTGTCCATCTTGTTGCTGGTTCTGGCCAACGACGTGGTGGTTTTGTTCCTTGCCTGGGAGCTAGTCTCCTTGGCTTCGTTTATGTTGATCGCTCGCTCCGGTTCCGGCGGCGAGGCTGGTTCGCAGCGCACCTTAATCCTGACCTTCATTGGCGGATTGACCCTGCTGACTGGCTTGGGTATTGCCGCGACGGTGACCGGATCGACTACCGTATCTGCCATCTTGGCGTCCCCTGTATGGACGGAACGCCCAGGGGTAACGGCAGCCGTAGCCGTGTTGATTGCGGCGTCTGCCTTTACTAAGGCGGCACAGTTCCCATTCCATTTCTGGTTGCCAGAGGCTATGGCCGCCGCCACCCCGGTATCGGCTTTCCTTCACGCGGCAGCGGTGGTCAAGGCCGGTGTGTACCTGCTTATTCGCTTTTCCACCATCTTCCACGATGTGGCGGTGTGGAATTGGTTGCTCATCGTCGTAGGCATGGGCACCGCGGTGATGTCCGCGGTATTTGCAGTGCAGAAGACGGATCTGAAGAAGCTTACGGCCTATTCCACCGTCTCCCATCTGGGCTGGATTGTTGCCACCATCGGTGTGGGCACCCCGTTCGCTATCGCCGCAGCGCTGGTCCACACTCTGGCGCACGCGCTGTTTAAGTCCTCGCTGTTTATGCTCATTGGCGTCATCGACCACGAGGCTGGGTCGCGCGATATTCGCCGCCTTGGACCGCTGTGGAATAAGATGCCGTGGACCTTCGGTTCCGTAGTAATCGGTGCAGCCTCGATGGCTGCGGTGCCACCGCTTTTGGGCTTTGTGTCCAAGGAAGGAATGCTTACCGCGTTTGAAGACGCCCCGATTGGCGGCGCGGGCCAGGTAATCCTTCTCATCGTTGCCGGTATCGGTGCTTTCTTTACCTTTACTTACTCCGCAAAGATTGTCTTCGGCGCCTTCTTTGACGGACCTCGCGACATGGGAGATGTCCATGAAGCACCAGTGTCGCTGTGGCTACCTGCAGCTTTGCCGGGCTTTATGTCTCTGCCGCTGGTATTTGTGCTCGGGCTCTTTGATGCCCCGATCGATGATGCAGTGGCTGCCGTGGGATTGGAGCATCATTCGCACCTTGCCCTCTGGCACGGGCTCAACGTTCCTTTCCTTATCTCGCTAGTGGTCCTCATCCTCGGTATTGCCGGTATCTTTGCCCGCAAGAAGATGTGGGCAAGCTTTGAAGCCCACGAGTTCATGCCGCGTAGCGGCAATGATTTGCTGTACTCCTTGATGAAGGGCTGCTCCCAGTTGGGGCGCGTCTTGGGCAAGATGTCCGACTCGCATAATCCATCCCGCCACATGCTGCCGATTGTCATTTTGATCATCGTGCTGGCTGCCACCACCCTCATTCGCGATGGCGTCGACGGGGTAGCGCTGCAACCACGGGTGGATGGTCTGGATAACCCATGGGACCTGCTGCCACTGGGCATCATCGCTCTGGCGATGTTTGGACTGGTTCGCACCCAGAATCGTTTGACCGGTGCCATCATGATTGGCATTGCCGGCTCGGGCGTGACCCTGCAGATGTTCCTGCTGGGCGCACCTGACGTGGCGCTGACCCAGTTTATGGTGGAGGCCCTGTCCGTCATCGTCATGATGATGGTGCTGCGCTACCTGCCAGAAACCTTCCATCCGGTGAAGAACAAATCCCGCAAGACCGGCTCCATCGTCATTGCGGTCTTGGCCGGTGTGGCTGCGTTCCTGGGCGTGTGGGGACTCATGGGCCGCCACGAGCGCTCCGATTTGGCCATGTGGTACCTGGACAATGCTCCGGATATCACCGGCGGCGACAATGTTGTCGCTACTATCATCGTGGAATTCCGTGCACTCGATACCTTGGGCGAGCTTTCCGTTCTGGGTATGGCTGCGGTGGTTATTGCAGCCATTACTACGACGTTGCCGCGATTCCCGTTCAAGTCGGGTACACGCCCAGCACCGTTTGGCCAGTCCCAGCTGAACTCCGTGCCATTGCGCAAGGGCGTGCACGTTGTCATCCCGCTGTTGGTCATTATGTCCGTCATCGTTTTCTTCCGCGGGCACAATGCCTCCGGTGGTGGCTTCCCCGCAGCGCTGATCATGGGCGCGGCAATCGGGCTTATCTACCTGTCCCGTGGCTCCGATGAAATTGTTTTCGGCCGTATGACTCCGATTCACCTGACCGGTATCGGCATCATCACCGCCTTGATCGCCGGCTTTGTGGGCTACTTGCACCACGGCATTGGCAATGGTGGCTTCCTGGCTGCAATCCATGCCGAAGCCTTTGGCCAACACTGGACCACCTCGCTCATCTTCGACTTGGGCATCTACCTAGCAGTGCTGGGTATGTTGACCATGGCGATTAACGCATTGGGTGGCTACCTGCGCCCAGGCACGGAGCGTGACTTCTTGCCATGGGTTCATGATGATGATTCCGCGCTGCCGACGACTCCACGCATTTCGCTCGAGGATGTCGACGATCCGTACCCAGACCCGATCAACCCTTCGACCGATCCGTTGGCCTTGCTGACGCCTTCGGAAGCAAAGACGAAGAGGAAGAATAAGCGCTCCGCGGCTAACCGGGGAGGGGAGAAGTAATGATCCTTGCACTGACTATTGCTTTACTCATCGGCAGTGCTGTCTATCTCATCCAGCAGCGCGGCCTGGTACGCATCGTGTTGGGCATGATGGCCTTTGGCCACGGTGCCAACCTGATGCTGCTGGCTACGGGCGTGTATTCCTACCGCGGAGAGTCCTTCCCATCCCAGGTTCCGCACGATCAGATGGCCGACCCGCTGCCGCAGGCCTTCGTGTTGACCGCCGTTGTTATTTCCATGGCAACCTCGACCATCTTGTTGACGATGGCGGCCATGGGCAAGAACGACGACACCGACGTGGTGGAGCCGGTTGATGACAACACCATCGACCATGCCTTTTCGACCTTGGGTCGAGATGCCCAGAATCGCCAAATTTTGGAAGAGTCCACCAATCAGCTGGACCGAATCGGTCAGGTGGACCACAACACTCCCGTTGCAGAACGCGGGGCAACTCAACAGAAGGAGGATGACAAATAATGGCTGATGCTGTAGCTCAACTCCTTCCGCTATTTCCAGCGGTCCCGCTGATTGCAGCGGCCTTCGCATTGCTGGCACCGTGGCGTGCGGTACGCGATTCCATCATGCTTATCATCCCGGGCGTTGGAATTTTCGCCGGCTTGGGTCTGCTCATCTACACCATGAACAATGGGGTAGTAGCCCATACCGTTGGCCTCTACCAAGGCAATGTGGGTATTCCGTTTGCGGCGGATGCCTTCTCCGCGTTGATGATCATTACTACGATGATCGTCGCGTTTGGTGCCAACTGGTTTGCCATTGTGGGCGGAGAGACTAAGTCTCGCTACTATCCTTCGCTCACCCTGATCTTGATCACTGGTGTGTGCGGCGCATTGCTCACCGCCGACCTCTTTAACTTCTTCGTCTTTATTGAGGTCATGCTTTTGCCGTCTTATGGCCTTATCACCATGTCTGGTACGTGGTCGCGCTTGGCAGCCGGCCGTGCCTTCGTCTTGGTTAACCTTTTCGCCTCCACCTTGTTGGTTGTTGGCGTGGGTTATATGTATTCGGTTACCGGTGCGGTTAACCTGGGCGCGCTGAAGGGCGCAGCGGCAGGCAATGGGCCGGTGACCGTGGCAGCAGGCTTGATCCTCATTGCGATTACCGCCAAGGCCGGCGTGTTCCCCGTGCAGTCGTGGCTGCCACGCACCTACCCGGGAACCTCCGCCGCAGTGATGGGCCTGTTTTCCGGCCTGCACACCAAAGTAGCCGTCTACATGCTCTACCGCCTCTACGTGCAGCTATTCGATCTGGAGCAGCGCTGGAATGTGCTGATCATCGTCATCATGATTATCTCCATGATGATCGGCGCCTTTGGCGGCCTAGCGGAAAATTCCATCCGCCGCGTCCTCGGCTACCAGATGCTCAACGGCATGCCCTTCATTTTGGTCATGCTTGCGTTTACCTCTGATGACCCACGTCGCGCCCTGGCAGCCGGCATCATGTACACGATTCACCACATGCTGACCGTTGGTTCGCTGATTTTGGCTTCTGGTGCCATTGAGGAAACCTACGGCACAGGCTTGCTCAGCAAGCTTTCCGGCCTTGCTCGCCGCGACCCCATCATCGCGTGGATCTTCGCTGCCGGTGCATTCTCCGTCGTGGGCTTCCCACCGTTCTCGGGAATGTGGGGCAAGCTGATGATCGTCTTCGAGGTTGCCCGCGTCGGTGGTGCTTGGGCTTGGATTGCCATTGCGGCCATCATCATCGCTTCCTTCGCTGCCTTCTTGGCCATGCTGCGCGTGTGGCGCAAGGTCTTCTGGGGCAAGGGACTGCCGGAGGACAAGGTCCCGGATGAATTGATCATCCGCAAAAAGCTTATGGCCCCATCTGCGGCTCTCATCCTTGGTTCGTTGTGCATGTTCATCTTCTCCGGCATCGTCCTCGATGTCGTGGATTCTGCAGCGGAGCAGCTTTTGGACACTACCGCTTATACTGAAACCGTCTTGGGCGACGAGCCGATTGCCGTTCCCAATATCGATGAAATCCAGGAGGGCCGTTAAATGAACGCAATTGTGTATGCATTGTGGCTCATCAAGGAGATTTTCGTCGCCGGCATTAGCTTGGCACTGGCGGCCTTCAAACCGGATAACGAATATAACCCAGTTATCATTCGTTACCCACTGCGCGTGACTAGCGCCTGGGAGATCTTCTGGTTTACGTCTTCCATTACCGCAACCCCGGGCACGCTCTCACTCGGTTTGCGCGAACCGCCCCGCAAGGGGCTGCCCCGCATCGTGCTAGTACAGGCAGTCCAAGGATCTGACCCGGCGGGAATCGTCGCTGATCTTGCTGATATGGAACAGCGCCTCGCCCCGCGGGTTAAGGACATCGATTACGGCGTCCCGGGTCAAGGGGAGACTACAGAATTGGATGAGGCTTTCTACGAGTATCCGCTCGAGTCCGTCGGTCGTTATATGCGCTCGCCTGACTTGGCACGGGCGGAGGACACTCCGCTTTCAGAAAGCGAAGCGGACGTCGAAAAGCCAAAGCGCCGCGCCCGCAACGTACAACGCAGAAAGGAGACCGAGCGATGATTGACTTTGCCACATTGTCCCCGTTCGGCTGGGTCGTATTTGTATGCGTATTCATCATGGGCGTCGCCACGTGGTGCGGCGTGCTGCTGGCGCTTCGCACGCGCGATGAGCTCACCCGCGCCATTACCTCGGATATCGTTTTCTACGGCATGATCTGCATGTATTTGGCGTGGTCGATGACCAATAACGCCCCGATGGCGTATTACATTGCACTCCTTGGAGCCATTGCCGCCGGTGTGCTACCGACGCTATCGATGGCCCGCATCATTTCGAAGGGCAGGCGATAAACCATGGCCATTTCTGAAATTATCGCCTCGGTTCTGCTTATCATCGCTACGCTCTTGGTGGTCGCTACGGTGGTGTCTCTGTGGCGAGCGCCCGATGCCTTGACCCGGGCCAACCTGCTGGGCCCCACTGTGGGACTTGCGGTACCGCTGATTATCGTGGCCAAGCTGGTCGTAGATTTTGGCCGCGATGGCTTTTCGCTGTGGCTGCTGATCCAGGCACTGATCGCCTGCTTCGGTGTATGGATCATCGGCTCGGTAGGTTCCTTTTATCTGGGCCGCTCCATCTATGGCGTAACCGTCACCGACGTCAAGCACGCCAAGCACACCAATAAGGAAGTTCAGACCGTGCAAGCAGAGGAAGACGATATCTAGTCTTCTTCAGCTCCTTCTGGCGGCGAGCCTTTTCTGCTCCTGTGCGTAGCTGCGGGGAGAACAGAACAGCTCGCCGCTTTTCTGGTTGCACAGTGGGGTCTTCTGAGCCCACCAGCGCCCTGGATTCACAATGTGGAAAAGTTGCACAGCAATTGCTGTGCTCGGGCTAGAATGGATGCACGTTATTCGGTGCCTCTAGACCCGCCCCGAAGAGTTAGCAAGGAGTAACAATGAAACTCATCACGGCCATCGTTAAGCCCTTCACCCTGCCGGAAATCCGTCAGGCTCTGGAGCAGCAGGAAGTACGCGGCCTCACTGTTACTGAAAGCCAGGGCTTTGGGCAGCAGCGTGGACACAGCGAGGTATACCGCGGAGCAGAATACGCCACTGACTTTGTGCCCAAGGTCAAGCTGGAGGTTGTTGCGGCCGATGACCACGTTGAAGACATCATTAATGCCATCGTGGATGCTGCCTACACGGGCAAGATCGGCGACGGCAAGCTGTGGGTAACCCCAGTTGAAGATGCCATTCGTGTGCGCACTGGCGAGCGCGGCGAGGCGGCACTTTAAGCCCGCATGCATACCGCCGCACAGATTCGCGCCGAGGCCCATGCCTCGGCGCTTCGTGTATTGCGCAGTCTCGAGCTTCCTCCAGGAACCGCGCTCGCTGCCACCGGTTCCTTTGCCCGCAATGAGATGACTCCGTACTCGGATATTGATGTCATCCTCATCTATCCGGAAGGCCACGAGCCAGATCCGGCTCTGGTGGAGCAGCTGTGGTATCCCGTGTGGGATGCCAAGTACCGCCTGGATTATGCCCTGCGCACCCCACAAGAGTGCGGGGCGATTGCCGCCGAGGATGCCTCTGCCGGCTTTGCCCAGTTGGATTTGGCCTTTGTAGCAGGGCGCAAGGTCCTGGTGGATGAGGCGCGGGCGCAATTGCTTGCGGCGTGGCGGCGTCAGCTGCAGCGCGGCTTTGATGACTTCTTGGATACCGCGATTACTCGGTGGAAACGTTCGGGCGCGGTGGCAGCGATGACGAACCCGGACCTGAAGAATGGGCGCGGGGGACTGCGCGATATTCAGCTCTTGCGCGCGATGGCCTTGGGAAACCTGTGCGACTTTCCAGATCTGGACGGTGAGCAGCGGCTGCTTCTCGACGCCCGCACGCTCCTGCACGTCACAGCCCGGCGCCACCGGGACATACTGGATCCCGAGTTCGCCGCGGACGTAGCGGCGGATCTGGGTTTTGAAAGCCGCTACGCACTGACGGCAGCTTTGGTCAGCGCTGCGGCCACGGTCAATAAGGCGGTGGAGCGCGGCCTTGCAACCGCCCGTGGGGTACTAGGCCGTAATGCTTCAGTGTCCGGCCGGGGTCGGCGCCGCCCGCTCGATGTGGACGTCGTGGCTGAGGCCGGCAGCATTTTCCTCTCCCGCAAGCCAAATGTAGAGGACCCGTGGCTGCTCACCCGCGTGGCGGCTGCCGCGGCGCGCACGGGATATATCATCGCAGAGACCACGTGGCACCAGCTCCAAGACCTGCCCGAGCTGCCGCCACGCTGGCCGCGGGCAGCGGTGGATGATTTCTTCGCTATTTTATCCTCCCCGCGATGCACGCCGCGCGTCATACAAGACTTGGACCGCTATGGCCTATGGGAACGCTTAGTCCCAGAATGGGGGCATGTGCGCGGCTTATTGCCGCGCGAGCGCAGCCACGTCCATGCAGTGGACCATCATCTCATCGCTACGGTTACCCGCTGTGCGGAAATGCGTACCTCGGTGGCTCGTCCGGACTTATTGCTTTTGGCGGCGCTTTACCATGACATAGGCAAGGGCTACGGGCGCCCTCATGCGCAAGTAGGTGCGGAGATGATTACCCGCCAGGCAGCCCGTATGCGGTTGAGTGTTGCCGATAGGTCGCGCGCCCAAACCCTGGTGGCAGAACATACCACCTTGGCGCGGTTAGCGGCGACGATGGACCCAGCTTCCGATGACGCTCGCGACGCCCTCTTGGCTGCCGCACATTATGACCAGCTGACTATATCCCTGTTAGCGGTGTTGGCTGAGGCTGATGCCCAATCGACCGGGCCTGGCGTGTGGACACCGCGAGTGAAGCAAGCACAGAAGCTGATCGTCGCGCGGGCACTTGAGGCGCTCAAACCGCGTGTTCTCGACCGCCCTGCTGTGCATGTACCGCTATCTAGCGAAGGCGTTGCGCTCAAAGTGGATTGGGAAGACCAAGAAGTCAGCGTGTCGTGGTGCGGTACCTCTCAAGGGGAGCTAAAGCGCATCTTCGCTTTGCTATCGGCGCTGGGGTGGACCATCGTGCGGGCGAATATCGTTCGCGAGGAGGACGGTGCCTATAAGGCGGAGTTCTTCATCCGCACGGTGCAGCAGACCTTAAAGGAAGCAGCGCAGGAGATAAGGTTTATCCAATCCTATAACTCACGAACTTATACGGAGCTGCCGGCCATTGCTGGCGAGGTGACCACTGCGGCATTCGATGTAGGCGGCATTTTGGTCATCCGGACGGTTGAGCGCATCGGCGCTTTAGGGCACTTGGTAGAGGCATTGCCGGACTTTGTATGGCTGCGCCATGAGATTATGGGCGCGACGATGATCGTCAATGTGTACCTTGCCGGGCAGGTTTCTCGCGCTACCGTGGTGGGGAATGTGACCAGGGCCCTGGCTAGGGACTAAGATTGAATAGTTGAACTTTAGATCGATCTAAATTAAGGGAGCGCATCCGTAGTGTTTGACTCACTATCAGACCGCCTACAGTCAGCCCTGGCGGGCCTGCGCGGTAAGGGCAAACTGACCGAGGCTGATATCAATGCCACCGCCCGCGAGATCCGCCTCGCGCTGCTGGAAGCCGACGTGTCTTTGACCGTCGTCCGTGGCTTTATCAAGCGCATCAAGGAACGCGCCCGTGGCGCGGAAGTCTCTGAGGCGCTCAACCCGGCGCAGCAGGTAGTCAAGATCGTCAATGAGGAGCTCATTGAGATCCTGGGTGGCGAAACTCGCCGCCTGAACCTGGCTAAGAACCCGCCGACGGTGATCATGCTTGCCGGCCTGCAGGGTGCTGGTAAAACCACCCTGGCCGGTAAGTTGGCCAAGCACCTGGCTAAGCAGGGCCATACCCCGATGCTGGTGGCCTGTGACTTGCAGCGCCCAGGCGCGGTGCAGCAGCTGCAAATCGTCGGCGAGCGCGCTGAGGTGCCGACCTTTGCACCGGATCCGGGAACCTCCCTGGACTCCAACGAGCATGAAATGGGCACCTCGCACGGGGACCCGGTGGACGTCGCCAAGCAGGGCATTGCTGAGGCCAAGCAGAAGCAGCACGATGTGGTCATCATCGATACCGCTGGCCGCTTGGGCATCGATGAGACTCTGATGACGCAGGCGCGCAATATCCGCGATGCCGTCAACCCAGACGAAGTCCTTTTTGTCATCGACTCCATGATCGGCCAGGATGCCGTACAGACGGCCGAGGCCTTCCGCGATGGCGTGGACTTTACCGGCGTTGTTCTCACCAAGCTGGACGGTGACGCCCGTGGTGGTGCGGCCCTGTCTATTCGTGAGGTCACCGGCAAGCCCATCATGTATGCCTCTACCGGTGAGAAGCTCGATGATTTCGATGTCTTCCACCCGGAGCGCATGTCCAGCCGCATTCTGGGCATGGGTGATTTGCTCTCCCTTATCGAGCAGGCCGAAGCCACCCTGGACCACCAGAAGGCCGAGGAGGCAGCCTCCAAGCTCGGCTCTGGCGAGCTGACGCTCAATGACTTCCTTGAGCAAATGCTGATGATCCGCAAGATGGGCCCTATTGGCAACCTGCTGAAGATGATGCCCGGCGGCAAGCAGATGAATGAAATGGCCGCCATGGTGGATGAAAAGCAGCTGGACCGCATCCAGGCGATCATCCGCGGTATGACTCCGCAGGAGCGCGAAGACCCGAAGATTCTCAATGCATCGCGCCGCAAGCGCATTGCTAATGGTTCTGGTGTCAGCGTTTCCGAGGTCAACCAGCTCATTGAGCGCTTCAACCAGGCTAAGAAGATGATGTCCAAGATGGCCGGCCAATTCGGCATGGGCGGCATGGGTGGTCGCTCCGCTACCAAGAAGAAGCCGAAGGGCCGCAAGGGTAAAAACGGCAAGCGCAAGAAGGGCAAGGGCGGCGGTGGCAACCGCGGCCCGAAGATGCCGGGCGGTATGCCGGGCATGGGCGGAATGCCAGGAATGCCCGGTGGCGGCGGCATGCCGTCCATGGAGGAGCTGCAAAAGCTCCAGCAGCAAATGGGCGGCGGCGGTGGCATGCCAGGTATGCCCGGCATGCCAAAGATGCCGAAGGGAATGGAAAATATCGATCTCGACAACCTGGACTTTGGCAAGGGTAAAAAGTAGTTTTCCCAGCCTTAAAGC
Organism: Corynebacterium tuberculostearicum; assembly: GCF_030229345.1. GTDB lineage: Bacteria > Actinomycetota > Actinomycetes > Mycobacteriales > Mycobacteriaceae > Corynebacterium > Corynebacterium tuberculostearicum_G. The sequence goes on from NZ_JASPGP010000001.1 coordinate 228,554, forward strand.
ATAAAGAAGGAGGCTTCCGCGTTGCTGCGGGAGCCTCCTTTTTGTGCGGCTTGCCGACGCCGCCCTAAGCCCCAGCGCGCCTTCGCATGAGGCGCCTTCGCCCTCGGGGCTTGTGCACGACCGAGCTATGGCCTAGACGGCATCGTCTTGTGCGGCGTTGGGGTAGGGGACGGGGTTGGCATGCTGCTTGCCGGCGTCGGTAGGCGCTGCGGGCGCTTGCTCCACGGCTCCTGCAGCCTGCTCCGGTGGAATATCCGGGGCTTCCTGCTGGACTTTTTCCCCGTTGAGGAAGGGCTTTAGGGCCTCGCGGATCATTGGCATTGCAGATTCCGCAAAAGCATTGGTGATGTGGTGCATGTCGCGGTAGACCATCGTATTGCCGATGATGACCGGGCAGTCACCATTGGCATCGCAGAACCACGGAGCGGTATCAATCGAGAGCATATTCTGGTACTTCGACAGCACGACTGCACCGGGGTCATAAGGCTGGTAGACCTGTTCAAAGCGCATGCCGCAGCCGTAGGCATCTTCGGTAGCGACGTAGCACTCATCAAACTCGCGTGGACGGCCTTCCTCATCGAATCCCCACGGGTTATCGCGGAAGCCCAAGAAGGGGATATCGCGTTCGGCCAATTCATCCCAGAATGCCTGGTAGCCGGCGGGCACTGCATCGGGGCCGGTGCCATATTCATTTTGCGGGCGCGTGGTATTCGAGATAACCAAGGCCGGATTGGCCTCTTCGATGCGATCCATGACCAGCTTGCCCCACTCGGCGCACTCTGGGGTCACGGTGACATCGTCACCCAATTCAATCGGGCAGCCCTGGCGCAGCAGTGGAACTAGCTTAAAGCCCATTTCCTTGCCTAAGCGGTCCAGCGGGGCAGAATACTGCTCCGCGTGGGAACCGCCCACCAAATAAACTTCCTTCTCTGCGTTGAGGTCACCGAAAATGCAGGGGGTCTTTCCGTCCTTGCGGGTTTCGAAGAAGAAGTCAGCAGGCTGGCTATCTGGTACGAAGCACCAATTTGTCGCTACTGGTGGCTGGATGCCGCCGGCCAGAATCGGATCAGGCTTGACCTCCAGGTTATCCGGCGGGGTGATGTCGTTGATGAACGTCGTTGCGCCGGGGTAGAGGGCAGGGTCCAAAAGCTCCGCATCAGCATCATCAAGGGTGCGCATCCACAGTGGCTGGACAGCCAAGAGGCCGACAACGGCCGCGGCGACTACAACGCCACCCACACCGCGAGCGGCACCGGCGGGTTTCTGCAAGGTCGACAGGCCCTTGCGTACCGGCAGGTCCTCTGCCGTGGGGCGCTTGCGATGCTGGCGCAGGGGCTTCTCCAAAAAGCGGTGCGTGAGGTCTGCCAACAACAGCGAAATGGCGATAATGATGACGCCCAACCACCACGACGGGGTTTCTTGACCCAGGTAGGACGTGGACAAAATGAGCAATGGCCAGTGCCACAGGTAGAGCGGGTAGGCTACATCGCCCAGCCAGCGTGCCTGCTTGGAAGCCATTGCCTTGGAAATCTTGCCACCGCCGCCCAAGATAATGAGCACGGCGCCGCCTAGCGGCAAGAGGGAAAGCGGGCCAGGATACGCAGTGGTATCCGCAATGATGGCACCAGTAAAGATGAGCATCAAAAGGCCCAGACCAGTAAAGAGGTCATAGAGGCGGGCCGGAATCTTCCAGGAGGAACCGTAGATGGCCAGTACCGCGCCCAAGGTCAACTCCCAAGCGCGCGACCAGGTGGAGTAGTAGTTCTCCGGGGTGCCGTAGAGACCGTGGCGCGAAGCATAGGCGAAGGAGGCAATGGTGATCACGATGAGGATCGGGCCAGCAATCTGGTTGACCGTGGGGAAGCTCCGCTTGCCCAAAGGTTGCTGCTGTGGCCGGAACTTCATGATGGCAGCCAAGATGAGCGCAAAGGCAATGCCCATGATGTAGAACTGGCCCTGCACAGCCATGGACCACATGTGCTGAAGCGGTGAGGTATCAGCCGCGGCCGCCGTGTAGTCGGCGTTTTGTTCCGCTAGCTCCCAGTTCTGGTAATACAGCATGGTGGCTGTGATCTGCTGAGTGAGCTCGGTGCGCATGAGCTGCGGGGTGAAGACGCGCACCAGAATGTAGGTCACGCCGATGACCAAAACCAAGCTTGGCACCAGGCGCCGCAAGGTGCGCCAGATGGGCCACCATGGGTTCAGCGAGGCATTAGGCTTGCTTGCGTAGCGCAGCTGGGAGCCCAAGAAGAAGTAGCCGGATAGCAGCAGGAAAACGTCGACGCCGCCTGATACGCGTCCGACGAATACGTGGTAGATAACTACTAGGCCGATGGCAATACCGCGCAGACCATCAAGGTCATAGCGGTACCGGAAGTTTCGCGGTGATTCTTTAGTCATAAACTGTCTTTTCGTGCGCCTTTGCCTGGATGGCGGGGCGGAAGGCGCGCCATACATATGAAACGAAATGTCTATATTCGGCCCTTAAGGGTACTCTGCTTCACTATCGCAGGCATAACGAACCTGCGTGCGTGGCGTAGTAATTTTTGAAAATGCAGCTACTCGCGCTAAAATATCCCAGGTTATCTACTCGGATATTCTGAGCTAGATAAACTGAAGAACGTAATATTCTGCGTAGCACCGTTCCCGTCTACGGTCGGCCGGTATGTCACGCGCAGATAAAATCCAAGGGTTGAACCGGCGCACAACCTAGTGCGCGTCTGTACTGCCCAGTGACTAGTAAAGGAGCCAACATGGCTGTCAAGATCAAGCTGCAGCGCCTGGGCAAGGTCCGCGCTGCTGAGTACCGCGTTGTTATTGCTGATGCCCGCACCCGTCGTAACGGTAAGGTCATCGAGAACATCGGTATCTACCACCCGAAGGAAGAGCCTTCCCTCATCCAGATCGATTCCGAGCGTGCACAGCACTGGCTGTCCGTTGGCGCACAGCCAACCGAGCCGGTTCTCGCTCTGCTGAAGGTCACCGGTGACTGGCAGAAGCACAAGGGTCTGCCGGGCGCAGAGGGCACCCTGAAGGTTGCTGAGGAGAAGAAGTCCAAGCTGGAGATCTTCAACGAGGCACTGGCTGAGGCCAACAACGGCCCGACCATCGAGGCCATCACCGAAAAGAAGAAGAAGGCCAAGGAAGAGGCTGAGAAGAAGGCTGCTGAGGAAGCTGCTGCTGCAGAGGCTGCCGCTGCTGCCGCCGGCGAAGCTGACGCCGAGGCCGAGGAGAAGGCTGAGGAAGCTTCTGAGGAGTCCGCAGAGTAATCTGCCTCCCTTGCTAAGCGCAAAGCGCTTCTAGCTTCGGGCCCCGCCGCTACGATCACTGGTCGTAGTAGCGGGGCCTTTATGGTTGGGGGGAAGCACGCCGGCACACGATAGTGACCGCGCACGCTCGTCCTTGGCGGGGCTGCGTACGCGGTCGCTACTGGCGGTGACGCGCTAGGAAACTTGCGGCATCCATGTCGGGGATATGTCAGTTCGCCTTTAGTTCTGTGGCTTGTAGTTGGAGTAGCGGCTGTAGACGTTAGAGGGTTGCTTAAAGTCCATGCCGCGCATCGCGCCTGCAACAACCGGTGTGAAAAGCTCGAGGATCTGCTCGCGTGGAAGCTGCGACATAGGGCCGTTGATAGCAAGCACGGTAAATCCATGAATAGCCGACCAGGCCAGCAGAGCATTCTGCAGGAAATACTTAGGGTCAGTGGTATTGTCCAGTGCTTCCGCGTGGCGGGACAACAGGGCAAAGAAATCGCGAATCTGCTGTAGATGATCCATCTTCGGATCATCTTCCGTATTGGGATCTACGCCAAGCATGAAACGCAGCGCCTTCCATTCCAGCATGCAGCGGAAGAAATTGGTCTCATCCATGGCAAACTCGAGGTAAGCGTAACCAATCTGCATCAGGTGCTCTGGAAAATCTAGGCCCTCTGCAGTCTCGGTAGTCTCGTGTAAACGCCGGACCAACTCATCGGTGGCAAGTTCAGCGACCTTATCGTGCAGTTCTTCTTGGTCCTTGAAATGGCGGTATGCAGAGGTAGGGGACACTCCTGCTTCGCGGGTTACCGCACGGACGGTGATGGCATCGGGGCCATTTCTTTTGCCCAGTTGAACCGCGATACGGAGCAGCTCATCGTGGAGGTTTCCATGATGGTAGGGCTTATTGTGCGTTTCCATAAAACTCATTTTATCAACAAAACCTATGTACGTATAAATTATTTAGTCAGCATGGTGAGCAGCAAAATTGCGGGGGTAGAAGGGTCGCCGCTCTCGCTTGTGGCCTCGACTTTATGCACCTCATATGCAGGAAGGTGCACGATAGAGCCGGGGGTAAGCGTGATGGTTTCACTGCCGTAGCTGAAGTCAAGCTCACCGCGCAGCGCCTGCACGGTGATGGGATGTGCGGCCTTGTGATCGGGCAGAGACTGTCCTGGTGCGAAGCTAAAGAGAATGAGGTTGGCACCATCAGCGCTTAAGACGCGCTGTACGCCCGGGCGCGGGCGGTGCGGATCGGTATCAGGCGCGATGTCCAGCAGGTTTAGCGCGGACATGACGGAATCCTCACCTGAGTGAGAAGCCGCGCCAAACGTGTCCGGGGAGTTGGTCGGTAGATCGCTCATGAGCCCACCTTAACGACAATAAGACTCAAATTCTGGGTTTGCTTTCCAAAGCGCCAAAATTCATGACTGACAAGGGCAAAGAGGTCTGTGTTGTAGACTTTCCGCTATGGAATTGATGATTGGTCGCGTGATTAAATCGCACGGCGTGAAAGGTGAAGTCGTAGTCGAGGCCACTACGGATGAACCGGAGGTGCGCTTTGCGGTAGGGGAAGTTCTTCAGGGCACGCAGGGCAAGAAGGAGCACACACTAACTATCAAGGCGGTCCGGAGCCATAAGGGAAGGCTGCTCGTTACCTTTGAAGAGATCAAAGACCGAACAGTGGCGGATAGCCTACGTGGTACCAAGTTCTTTGCCGCTCCGCTCGACAGTGATGATGATGGCTTTTATGACCACGAGCTGGAAGGCCTTCGCGTACTTCTGGCGGGCGAGGAGATCGGTGAGGTCACATCGGTCATCCACGGCGGAAGTCAAGATTTGTTGGAGGTAAAACTCGACAACAGCAAGGAGGCGCTCATTCCCTTCGTGCATGCCATTGTTCCTGAGGTGAACCTAGAGGCTGGAACGTGCACCATCGATCCGCCGGAAGGACTGCTTGACCTATGAGGCTTGACGTCATCACCATTTTTCCGGAGTACCTGGACCCGTTGCGGCATGCGCTTTTGGGGAAGGCCATTGAACAAGGTCGCCTTGAAGTAGGTGTGCACGATCTGCGGCAGTGGGCTACGGATGCGCATAAGTCTGTCGATGACTCGCCGTTCGGTGGTGGCCCTGGCATGGTTATGAAGCCAGAAGTTTGGGGGCCGGCGCTCGATAGCGTCGCCACGCGGGAAAGTGCGCCCAACCTAGAATCGGCGCTGCCACACCTAAACCGTCCGCGCCACGATGAATTAGAAGGGGTTAAGGCACAAGCCTATGCGGTTGATGCCACGGACGATGAGGATAGCGACCTCCCACTGCTTATCGTGCCGACGCCAACCGGAAAACCGTTTAGCCAAGCGGATGCGCGGGCGTGGTCCAATGAGGAGCACATTGTTTTTGCCTGCGGGCGTTATGAGGGCATCGATCAGCGCGTGGTGGATGACGCCGCTCGACGCTACCGCGTGCGCGAGGTTTCCATCGGCGATTATGTGTTGATCGGTGGGGAAGTGGCAACGTTGGTGATTGCTGAGGCAGTAGTGCGACTCATCCCCGGCGTGCTGGGAAATAAGCGCTCTCATGAGGAAGATTCTTTTTCTGATGGTCTCTTAGAAGGCCCGAGCTATACCAAGCCGCGGGAGTGGCGTGGCCTAGCCGTGCCGGAGGTGCTCACCTCAGGAAACCACGGTTTGGTAGACAAATGGCGGAGGGAACAGGCATTGCTGCGCACGTGGCAACGCCGTCCCGAACTTTTGGAGGCAGCTGAGCTCGATAAGGACGACAAGGCCTTCATCGCGCAGTTGGAACAAGAAGCCAACACCCAGGGTGAAGGCTAATGGAGGTAAGCGCTGACCTCTCGGTACTCCTAGTAACCCAGGAGTGGGCGAAAAGCCTCGAAGCATTGCCAGAGACGCTGCGTGCACGGGGCTTTGAGCCGCTTAGTATTTTCACTCTTCAGGTAGCGGAGGAAAGCTCGGAAAGCAGCCCGCTAGCGCAGGAGTATCGCTTCAAGAGCGGTCAGTGGCCACAAGGAATACCGGTGTGGCGGCTCATCGTGAACGGAAAGACCACGCAGCCCCTGGCCACGGTGGCTTCCTCGGTAGCAGACTGCTTGCCGCCGGCAGCCTCGTGGGTAGGCAGTGCGGAAATCGGTTTTACGGAGATGGGGCTTGGTGCCCCGGCGGTGTGGCGGGCGGATTCTGGGTTATAAGCGGAATCTGGACAATTATTTAGCGCTTTTTCATGCCTAAACTGCAGCGCATATGCCTTCTAAGGTTATAGTGAAGGGGACATTCCCTCTAGATTCCTATTCCCAAGGTGGTCCCTGAATTATGACGGCTCCCAATGGCAATAACTACGGTGGATATAACCAGCAGCCGCCCCAGTACAATCAGCAGTATTATTCCCAGCCGCAGCAAAGCGGTGGCGTAGGCGGCGCCACCATCGCGGCAATTACCGCAGCAATTGTGGCGGTCATCGCGGTGGCCGCCATGGTCATCATGTTCGTGACCAATAACAAGGATGATGCATCGACTAGCGCGGCCGCCGATAGTCAATTCCAGCAGGCTGATGCCAATAGCGGCTCCGGCTCCGGATCTAGCAAGCACTCCGGTTCCTCGTCCAAGGACGATGCTGAGGATGAGGATGAAGATTCCAGCCCGGTCACGGTGACCAAGACTAAGGATGCTCCAGCTCCAGCGCCGGCACAGGCAGCGTCTTCTGGCAGCAGCAATGGGCACTCTTGGAGTGACTTCACTAGCTACTATCCAGCTACCAGCAAAACCTCCAGCGGTTTTGCCAGCAACGTCTATACCGCGTTTATGAATAACTGGGTCGCCGGCGGCGGAACCGGCGCTACCTTGAGCGTCTACTCGCCGGCCACCGGTGGTACCTACACCATGTACTGCTCCGGCAGCTCCTCGCGCGTTTCCTGCTCCGGCGGCGATAACGCCCGCGTGGTTATCTACTAAGAGCGCGCCGCAGCAACCTCCTTTCCCTTACTGGGAAAGGAGGTTTTGTGCATCTAGGGGGCGTCGGCAAGCGAAGGCAGTGGAGGGGCCGTGCGGTAAATTGGGTGGGTCTAATCCCAAACCTCGAGAAAGAGTGAGGAGACCACGTGAATATTGCGGCCACTATCGCCGCCGAGCTCAACGTCAAGGAATCGCAGGTTTCTACCGCGTTGCAGCTGCTTGCGGAGGGCAACACAGTGCCCTTTATCGCCCGCTACCGCAAGGAGGCCACCGGTGGGCTGGATGACTCCCAGCTGCGCACCATTGAAGAGCGTGCGAATTATTTAAAGGAGCTACAGGAGCGCAAGGAGACCATCCTTGCGGCGATTGAAGAGCAGGGCAAGCTTAGCGACGCCCTCAGGGAACAAATCCTTGCCTGCGAGACCAAAGCGCGCCTAGAAGATTTGTATCTGCCGTATAAGAAGCGCCGCAAAACCAAGGCCGATATTGCCCGCGAGGCCGGCCTTGAGGAGCTGACCGATAAGCTCATTGCGGATCCCAACGCTGCTCCGGAAGAGTTGGCACAGGCCTTTATCACCGAGGGCTTTGAGGACACCAAGAAGGCCCTCGACGGCGCCCGCGCCATCTTGGTGGACCGCTTCGCGCTCGACGCGGATCTGGTGGGTGAAGTGCGCGAGCGTATGTTCACTGAAGGCTCCATGGGCGCGCACGTTGTTGAGGGCAAGGAAGCCGAAGGTGCGAAGTTTAAGGATTACTTCGATTTCAACGAGCCCTTCCACAAGCTGCCTTCGCACCGCATTTTGGCGCTGCTGCGTGGCGAGAATGAGGGAGTGCTGCAGCTGCAGCTAGATGCCGGCGATGACGCCGACTACGAGGACGCAATCGCCTCCCGCTTCGAGCTGGATCGCTCCTCCACGTGGCTTGCCGACGCCGTCCATTGGGGCTGGCGCACCAAGCTCTATATTTCCTCCAGCCTGGACGTTCGCATGCGGCTGAAAGAGATTGCGGAGGAAGGCGCGCTGAAGATCTTTGCCACCAATTTGCGCGACGTGCTGCTCGCGGCACCTGCTGGCCAGCGTGCCACCATCGGCTTGGATCCGGGTTACCGCAATGGTGTGAAGTGCGCGGTAGTGGACAAAACCGGCAAGGTGCTCGATACCGCCATTGTCTACCCGCATCAGCCGCAGAACCAGTGGAGCCAAGCAGTTCAGACGCTGTCGACCCTGTGCGCCAAGCATTCTGTAGACCTTATGGCCATCGGCAACGGCACCGCCTCCCGTGAGACCGAGAAGCTTGCCCAGGAAATTGCGGACCTTATCAAGCAAGCTGGGGGTCAGCGACCCACTCCTGTGGTGGTTTCGGAGTCCGGCGCCTCGGTCTACTCCGCCTCGCCGCTTGCGGCGGAGGAATTCCCCGACATGGATGTCTCGCTGCGCGGAGCGGTTTCCATCGCTCGCCGCTTGCAGGATCCTTTGGCTGAATTAGTAAAGATCGATCCGAAGGCTATTGGTGTGGGGCAGTACCAGCACGACGTTAACCAGACGGCGCTCGCCCGCACCCTCGATGGCGTGGTGGAAAGTGCGGTAAACGGCGTGGGCGTGGATCTCAATACCGCTTCCGTTCCGCTGCTCGAGCGCGTGGCTGGTGTCAATTCCACCATCGCCGCCAATATTGTGGCCTACCGCAATGAAAATGGGTCCTTTGCCTCCCGCAAGGAACTGAAGAAGGTACCGCGGCTTGGACCTAAGGCCTTTGAGCAGTCTGCCGGATTCCTCCGCATCAACGGCGGTACCGATCCGCTGGATTCCTCTGCCGTACACCCTGAGGCCTATCCAGTCGTCTCCCGCATCGCGGAGAAGACGGGCCTGGGTATTTCTGAACTTATTGGCAATACCCGCGTACTCAGCACGCTGGCGCCCGCAGACTTTGCGGATGAGACCTTCGGCATTCCTACGGTGACCGATATCATCGCCGAGCTGGATAAACCCGGACGCGACCCGCGCCCTGAGTTCAAGACCGCCACCTTTAAAGAAGGCGTACATAAGGTCTCCGATCTCACCCCGGGCATGATTCTTGAGGGCACGGTGACCAATGTGGCGGCATTTGGCGCCTTTGTGGATGTCGGAGTCCATCAGGATGGCCTCGTCCACGTTTCTGCCATGAGCCACAAGTTTGTTTCCGATCCGCACGAGGTCGTGCGCTCTGGCCAGGTGGTCAAGGTGAAGGTCATGGAGGTTGATGTGGAGCGCCAGCGCATCGGCCTCTCCCTCCGTTTGGATGATGAACCGGGGCAGCCGGCTCCCAAGCGCCGCGGTGATTCCCCACGTGGCTCCTCCAAGTCCGGCGGCAGGGGAGAAGGAAAGCGCTCCGGCCACAAATCTGGACGCGGATCCCGGGGCGGCTCGCGCGGCCGCACGGGTGGACCAAGCGGCACCGGCGGTGGCGGAGCCATGGCCGATGCCCTGAAGAAGGCAGGTTTCTAGGTTCCTTACGCTGCGGTGAGGAACCTTGGGCGGGGCGAGGAAGTTTGCAATATGAGGATTTGGTTCCGGCTGGCGTATGTGGAAAAATAGTGCACCGTTCTATGTAACGGGCACGAACCGGTTAGGCAGTACGCCGCTAGGGTCCTCTGTCCCAAATTGAAAAGGAATATTGGCATGTCCAACATTATTGACAAGGTCGATGCAGCACAGCTGCGCGACGATATCCCGTCCTTCCGCCCAGGCGATACCCTCGACGTTAACGTAAAGGTTATCGAGGGCAACAACGAGCGTGCACAGCTCTTCAAGGGCATCTGCATCCGTCGCCAGGGCTCCGGCATCCGTGAGACCTTCACCGTCCGTAAGGTCTCCTTCGGTATCGGCGTTGAGCGTACCTTCCCGGTTCACTCCCCGAACCTGGAGTCCATCAAGGTCTCCCGTCGTGGCCGCGTCCGCCGTGCGAAGCTCTACTACCTGCGCGATCTGCGCGGCAAGAAGGCTCGCATCAAGGAGCGTCGCTAGTACTAGCGCGCTGCGCGCCGGCTTCCCCTTGCACCCCACTGTGGGTGCAAGGGGAATTTTTCTTTGCCTAATTCCCTTCATCCCTATGCCGAGGGGGAAGGGGGCAAGCGAAAAGTTGGCTGTGAATCCCCCCTGCCGCGAGGGGGATAAGAGCGGAAGTCGAGCGTGGGGTTGCTAGGATCTAGCGCGTGAATAAAGACAGCATCTCGCAGGAACAGCCGCCAGAAGGCGAGGGGGCCCACCCAGTACAGGGCGACGCCACCCAGCAAGGCAAAGAGGCGACTAAGAAAAAAGATATGCCGTGGCTGCTGGAAACACTTCTGGTCGTGGCGACGGTTCTCGTGATCGTCGGACTATTCCAGAACTTTATCGGCCGGCAGTATGTGATCCCGTCGGGTTCGATGGAGCCGACCCTCCACGGCTGCGAAGGCTGCACAAATGACCGCATCTTTACGGAAAAGATCTCTTACTACGGTGACGGCGAGCCAGAACCAGGCGATGTCGTCGTATTCAAGGGCACCGAGGACTGGAATTCCAGCTACGTCTCACCGCGCTCGTCCAATCCGATCATTCATGGCGTGCAGGATGCGTTGAGCTTCGTATCTTTGGCACCACCAGATGAAAACACCTTGGTCAAGCGTGTGGTCGCTACCGGCGGACAGACGGTGTCCTGCCAGGAGGGCGATCCTGCAGTCATGGTAGATGGCAAGCCCATCGAGCAAGACTATGTGCAAGACCCGCCAACGTACCCGGTAGATGAGTCGACCGGCTCGGAGGCCTGTGGCGGTCCGTACTTTGGTCCCGTCGAGGTACCGGAGGGCAATATCTGGGTGATGGGCGATAACCGTACTGCTTCGGCCGATTCTCGTTACCACATGACCGACAAGTTCCATGGCACGGTTCCAGTAGAAAACGTCCGCGGCAAGGTGAAATTCGTATTCTGGCCGTTTACCCGCATTGGTGGGGTCGATGACCCGGACATTCAGGAATAAGCCTTCCTCCCAACGCCTGCGCACCCGGGATTTTCTCATCCCCGTGGTGGCAGGCTTTGTCCTGCTAGTGCTCCTGCAGGCGCTGGTGGGGCGGATGTATGTCATTCCTTCTGCTTCGATGGAACCGACCCTGCACGGGTGTGCCGGCTGCAAAAATGATCGCATTGCCGTGCAAAAGGTCAGCTACTACTTCACGGACCCCAAGCCTGGGGAGGTTGTGGTTTTTGAAGGGCCCGAGTCGTGGAATAACGAGTTTGAGGTCAATCGCTCGTCCAATATTTTTGTGCGCGGCGCCCAAAATGCCTTGGCAGCTGTAGGGCTGCTTCCTAATGGGGAAAATATCCTGGTAAAGCGCGTCATTGCTACCGGCGGGCAGACGGTGAGTTGTCAGGCTGGCGACCCTGCGGTCATGGTGGACGGAAAGCCTATTGACCAATCCTTCGTCCTCGATCCGCCGGAGATTCCCGTAGACCCCAGCGTGGGCTCGCAGGAGTGCGGTGGCGAGTATTTTGGCCCGGTCACCGTCCCCGAGGGAAACCTTTGGGTGATGGGTGATAATCGCACCAACTCCCTCGATTCCCGTGCGCACTTGGGCGACCACCTGCAGGGCACCGTGCCGGTAGACAACGTCCGCGGGCGCGTCGAGGCCGTCATTTTGCCGCTTTCGCGTTGGGGTGGGGTGCAACACCCGGAAATCTCGCATGCGGCGGCTTAAGCAGCGGCGCACCTACGAGGTTGCATTGAGCAAGGCCGGTTTAGGCCCGGTGGCCGGCGTAGATGAGGCTGGGCGCGGTGCCTGCTGCGGACCGATTACCATCGCAGCCTGCGTCATGCCCGATCGGCCGATCAAGGAGTTGGTGCAGCTTACAGATTCAAAGAAGCTCACCCCCAAACAGCGTGAGAAGCTCTTTCCACTCATTAAAGACAAGGCTGTGGGCTGGTCTGTGGTGCATATTGGTGCGGGGGACATCGATAAGCGCGGCATCCAACACGCCAATATTTCCGGCATGCGCAGGGCGGTTGCGCGCCTGGAAGTGCGTCCGGGCTATGTGCTTACCGACGCCCTCTTTATCCCCGGCCTCACCCAACCCCACCTGCCCATCATCGGTGGCGATGCGGCCGCACGGTGCATTGCCGCAGCGAGTGTATTGGCCAAAGTTAGCCGAGACCACCTGATGCACGAGCTGGATGCGCGGTACCCCGGCTACGGGTTGGCCAGCCATAAGGGGTACGGAACCAAGGCACACGAGGCCGCAATTGCGGCGCTTGGAGCGTGCCCGGAGCACCGGATGAGCTATGAAAATGTCCGCCGCGCTCATGCGGAGTTTGCCGCGCGTGCCTAGCTAAAATCTAGCCTTTCTCGCGCTAAGCTAAAGCGAGCTAACCCACAACCTGGAGGTCCACCGTGAGTGCAGAGGAACTCGATAACTACGAGGCTGAGGTAGAGCTGTCCCTCTACCGCGAGTACCGGGACGTTGTCAGCCAGTTTTCCTATGTCGTTGAAACTGAGCGGCGCTTTTATTTGGCTAATGCGGTAGAGCTTATTCCGCATACCTCTGGGCCTGATGTCTACTACGAGGTGCGCATGTCTGATGCTTGGGTATGGGATATGTACCGCTCCGCGCGCTTTGTGCGCTACGTCCGCGTTATCACCTACAAGGACGTCAATATCGAGGAGCTGGATAAGCCGGAATTCATGATGCCGGAATAGTTTTGTCAAGCTGGCGCACGCGGCGCCGCGCCCTAGCTGTGGATAACAGAGGTGCAGAGCCTAGTTATCCACAGCTAGGGCCTTTTTGTTACTGCGTCCCTTGTGTAAGCCTTACCAGCTGCGGTGTTCTGTGCTGGCCAATGAATTTCCCAACGCACAAGGAAACCGCAATGCACTTTAATTCAGAACACCGCTTGGCCACAAAGAAGCCTCGTCATAAACAAGTCTTAGGTAAAAGGGGAGAGGCCTTCGCAGCGCGCTATCTGCGCGAGCGCGGGGCGGAAATCATCGCTGCCAACGTCTCTTATCGGGTGGGAGAAATCGACCTCATCGCCCGGGAACCTAACGGAACCATTGTCTTTGTTGAGGTTAAGACCCGCGCCAATTCCAACTACGGGGTAGCTGAGGCCGTAACCCCGCAGAAGCTCGCGCGCCTGCGCAAAGCCGCGGCGCAGTGGCTTGATGGAAAGCCACTGTCTGAGGTGCGATTCGATGTCATTGCCTTGGTCGCGCAGGGGAAAGGATTCGTGCTGGAACACTTCAAAGGGGTTGAAGATGGCTCTAGGTAATTGTTTGACCATGTCCCTCAACGGAGTTCTAGCCCAGTTGGTTGACGTGGAGGCGAACGTCGGTCACGGACTGCCGGGCATTCACGTTGTAGGCCAGACGGATACCGCAATCTCCGAATCCCGGGACCGGATCAAGACCGCAGCCTTTAATTCCCATCTGCCCTGGCCCAAGACCAAAGTGGTTGTTTCCATGTCCCCGGCTTCGCTTCCTAAATCCGGGTCCCACTTTGACCTACCCATAGCGCTGGCAATCCTCGCGGCACAGGCGGAGGCCGACTTCCCGTCTTTTGCCAGTACTCCCTCGCCCGCCCAACGCCTTGAGCGCACTCTAGTTCTTGGCGAGCTCGGCCTCGACGGCTCAGTTCGGTCTGTAGCAGGCATCATCCCCGCTCTTCTGGCCGCACGGGAACAAGGAATCACAACTCTCCTTGTTCCGCCTGGCAATGCCACCGAGGCGACTTTGGTGCCGGACATGGACGTACTGGTTGCTTCGTCGTTGAAGGAGGCTTTCGGCTGGGCCTGCGGTAATCGTGGGCTGCCGCAAGCTGGAAGTTTTTCGGGTTCCCTCAACCCCACGCCAGCGGCGGCATCGCGCCTCGACTTTAGCGATATTGCTGGTCAATCCAATGCGAAATGGGCTGCCGAGGTTGCGGCCGCCGGCGGCCACCACCTGATGATGATTGGGCCGCCTGGGTCAGGAAAATCCATGATCGCCTCGCGTCTGCCCACCATTCTGCCTACCCTTACCCCGGACCAGCAGGTCGAAACCACTGCAATTCATTCGCTGACCGGGACCCCAGGTGAGGTTATCGAGCGCGCCCCGTTCATCGCCCCGCATGCCTCGGTTACTCGGGCGGCATTACTTGGTGGCGGTTCCGGACATCCGCGCCCTGGTGCGGTGAGCTTGGCTCACAATGGTGTGCTCTTTCTCGACGAGGCCAGTGAGGTAGCCGCGCCGGTACTCGATGGTTTGCGTGCCCCGCTGGAGGAAGGACACGTGCGGTTGGCGCGCTCGCGCCGCGAGGTAATTTATCCTGCTCGCTTCCAATTGGTCATGGCAGCAAATCCGTGCAGGTGTGCGGCCGAAGATCCATCCAAGTGCAGGTGCAATCCGCACGAGCGCATGAACTACCTATCCAACCTCTCCGGTCCGCTACGAGACCGCCTGGATATGGTGGTCACGCTAACGGGGCAGGCAGCAACTATTAACGCAGAGGGCGAAGAGGAATCCGCAGTCATCGCCGAGCGCGTCGCCGCTGCCCGTGAACGTGCCGCCGCGCGCTGGTGGGCGGATGGCATTACCGCGCGAACCAATGGCGAAGTCCCTTCGTCCTATTTGCGCCGAAAGAGGCCAGCCGCCGAAGCCGCGATGGTAATGCTGTCCGCTTATTTGGCAGATGGCGAAATATCCCAGCGCGGAGTGGACCGCGTATTGAAGCTCTCCTGGACCCTGGCGGATCTAGCAGGAAAGGCGCAGCCGGATCTGGATGAAGTGGGGCGCGCGCTCGATCTGCGCGGCTCAATTAACGTCGGGAGGCTCGCGGCATGAGCGAACTCGACCTCTCTACTCCTTATGCCACCTGGGTATACCTCAACCGAGTGGTGGAAGGTCCCTCTGCGGCGTTGCAGGCCTTGCTTACGCAGTACCCAGCTGAGGAAATCGCCCACGGAATCTATCACCGTGCTGACTGGATAGGCCCGCTTTTGGCGCGCACGGCCTCTCGCTATGACTGGTTGCGGCAAGCCGAAGATATGGCGGCAGCCGAAAGGGTCGGGGCTCGGCTCATTACGGCAGAAAGCCCAGAGTGGCCCACAGAGGAGTTTGACTCTGCATTCGGCTTCTATCAGCACAGCGGGGAGGCTCCAGCTACTTTTGATGACCAAGCATTGCCACCGCATAGCCTGTGGGTGCGCGGTGCGCCATTGCAGGCAGAGGTTGCTCAAGCTGTAGCCATCGTCGGTACTCGTGCCATTTCCCGCTATGGCTGGCAGGCCACCCACAACGTCGTGTCCGGATTGGTTCAGCATGAATGGACTCCAATATCCGGCGGCGCGCTGGGGGTGGATACCGTCGCGCACGAAACAGCGTTGCACAACAACGGGCGCACGGTAGCTATAGCAGCGTGTGGCATCGATAGGGATTACCCAGCCCGCAATGCCAACTTATTTGCCAAGATTGCAGATAACGGCTGCATCGTTTCTGAATTCGCGCCGGAAACCGCGCCGAAGCGCCACCGGTTCCTAACACGGAATCGCTTAGTAGCAGCGCTGAGCCACGGCACAGTAGTTATGGAGGCCGCGTTTCGATCTGGTGCATTAAACACCCTTAACTGGGCAGAGGCGCTTGGGCGCGTTGCGATGGCGGTGCCGGGACCAATAACTACTAGCGGTTCGTTGGGCTGCCACCAGCGCATTCAAGAAGGCCGTGCACAGTTGGTTACCAGTGCCGATGAAATTCGCGCTTTAGTAAGTCGCGCCGGGGAAGTGGACCCAGGCGCACAGTACGAAATCAATTTTGCGGCAACCATGACCCAACGCCTCTCCCGCAATGAGTTGCGCGTCTTTGACGCGACGCCACCGCTAGGGCAGGAGAAAGCAACGGCTGAGGACATTGCCCGCGAAGCGGGATTCCGTTTACCGCTGACAGTTCACTTACTACTGGCATTGGAAAAGATGTGCGTTGTCGTCCGGCATGGCAATACCTGGGCGCGCCGGGAAACGGAATAAATGGCACCTGCGTATGGCGAGTACACTGCTGTGGCATGAGTGAAGATGGTAAGTCCGCGAAGGCTCCGAAAGTTGAGGGGCAGATGGCTGAGGCCATTGAGGACTTCGCGGATTTCCAACTACATGTCAAAGGCCGCGCAGAAGCGACGGTGCGCGGGTATCGCTCCGACTTGCGCGACCTTGCACGCAGCGTGCCTACCTTCGCGGAGTTTGACCTCAATAGCCTGCGCCAATGGTTGGCAGAGGCTGTTGCGGAAGGAAAATCGCGTTCCACCCTGGCACGGCGCACCGCGGCAGCGAAGGGATTTTCTACTTGGGCAGTGCGCGAAGGGCACCTGAAGCGAGACGTTGCTGCCCGCCTAGTAACTCCTAAAGTGGGTCGTCATCTTCCCACGGTTCTCGCTCCGGAGCAGGCCGGCGAGCTTATGGGCAATGCGGTCTCTGCAGATGAAGTCCACTTCCTTCGCGATAGCGCCATCTTGGAGTTGCTCTATGCCTCCGGTATGCGCGTGGCGGAGTTGGTCCGGCTGGACCTAGGCGATATTGATTTTCAACGTGGTACCTTGCACGTCACCGGTAAGGGCAATAAGCAGCGCGTAGTGCCTTTCGGGCATGCAGCGGAAGACGCCTTAAAGCAGTGGATTGACAAAGGCCGTGGAGAAATCGCTGCGGCCGGTACTGAAGCGGTTTTTGTTGGCAGCAGGGGAGGGCGCATCGATCAGCGCCAGGTGCGCCGCATTGTAGAAAAGGCCGCCAAAGTCACTGGTACACAGGGGCTTACCCCGCACGGGGTTCGCCACTCTGCCGCAACCCACCTTTTAGAAGGCGGGGCAGATTTGCGCGTAGTGCAAGAACTACTGGGGCACTCCTCGCTTAATACCACGCAGATTTATACCCACGTGTCCGCGCAGCGCTTGCAGCGGGTATACGACCAAGCCCATCCCCGAGCCTAAAGCGGTTTGAGGCGAATTACCGGCATATCCAGCAGGGTTAAAGGATCGATGTAGGTATCTTTGGCAATGAGTGCGCCCCAGTGCAGTCCGGGATAGCCATCGACGGGATTGCCTAAACGGCCTATCACTTGGCCCTCGCGGACTTCTTGGCCCTGCTTTACGGAGCCGCGCACGGGCTGATACGTCGTTCTCACTCCATCCGCGTGGGCAATGGAGACAACTGGTTTGCCAGCAACCGTGCCCACAAAGGCGACCTTGCCGTCTTCGGCGGCTACCACCGGTGAGCCCACCGATAGGGCCATGTCGACGCCGCGGTGGCCAGGGCTCCACTTTTGTTCTGGGGCGTTGAATCCGCGTAGTACCCGCGCCGGGCTAGGTTTGCCGGAAGCAGGGTCGACATAGGCCGTGGCCGGTGGGCAAGACAGAATAAGAATCGAAAGAAGGGTGAGGAAAGTGGTGGGGAGGAAGGTGGGGCGTCGGCAAGCGGGAAATGCGGAGGGGGAAAGAAACTGATTCATGGGCACAGTGTCCGCCGGAGGCAAGCGGTTGGGAAGTGAGTTCTCCATTTAGTTGTGGACAACTTGGGTTGCATGATGTGATTGAGTCGATTGTGACGATTGAGGCAAAGTGGCTGCGGCGAAGTTGTGGATAAGCTGACTTCGGTTTGGAAAAACCAGCGTAAGGGGATTATTCTTTGTGGCAGCAGTGTGTCCACCTCGTGGAGGCATTGACTACGCGCGGCGAAGTTGTCGCTTCCTGCTGGAAGGAAGAGACAGCCTGACGGTTGACGTGGTCCTTGGAAACAAGGTGTCAGCGGGGCCTTCGTTGCTAGGGTGCGGAATAAAACACCGCACAATTGGAAAACCGAAAGACAAGATAAAAGAAAGCGAGCGAATCATGGCAGTTGTAACCATGCGCGAGCTCCTCGACGCTGGTGTGCACTTTGGCCACCAGACCCGTCGCTGGAATCCGAAGATGCGTCGTTTCATCTTCACTGACCGTAACGGCATCTACATCATCGACCTGCAGCAGACGCTGACCTACATTGACGAGGCTTACGAGTTCGTCAAGGAAACCGTTGCACACGGCGGCACCATCCTGTTCGTTGGTACCAAGAAGCAGGCTCAGGAAGCAGTTGCTGAGGAAGCAACCCGCGTCGGTATGCCTTACGTCAACCACCGCTGGTTGGGCGGCATGCTCACCAACTTCCAGACCGTTTCCAAGCGTCTGAAGCGCATGAAGGAGCTTCAGGCAATGGACGAGCGTGAGGACGGCTACAAGGGCCGCACCAAGAAGGAAGTTCTCATGCTCAACCGTGAGCGCGCCAAGCTCGAGCGCGTTCTGGGTGGCATCTCCGATATGGCCAAGACCCCGTCCGCACTGTGGATTGTTGATACCAACAAGGAGCACATCGCGGTCAAGGAAGCTCACAAGCTGAACATCCCAGTTGTTGCCATCCTGGACACCAACTGCGACCCGGACGACGTTGACTTCCCGATCCCGGGCAACGACGACGCCATCCGCTCCACCAAGCTGCTCTCCGGCATCGTTGCCTCCGCTGTTGAGGAAGGCAAGAAGGCTCGTGAGGAGCGTCAGCTAGCTGCAGCTAAGGAAGCTGCCGGCGACTCCGCTGAGAAGGAAAAGCGTGACGCTGAGGCAGCTGCCGCAGCTTCCGACCCGGCTTCTGCGGAAAAGTCTGAGGAAGCATCCGCAGACAAGGCCGAGAAGTAGTCTTAACTTCTCGCTAGGAATCTTCCTTACCTTCGTTTAACTGAATACCCCACGCACTTTTGGTGTGGGGCAGCAAGGGAGTAATTCCTACCCAAGGCTGTTTACCAACCCCCGCCACCGTGCTTTAACGGCGGCGGGGGTTGGTTTTATCTATGCTGGGTTCTGCTGAAGCCAGCTCCACCTTTATGCAGAGGTGGGAAAGGGGTGGTTTCTGCCACCCTAAAGCGGCGCGATTTCACCGCGTCGACTACGCTGTTTGAACGAACACTGTTTGATTTTCAAGGAGGATCGCCCCAACTATGGCGAACTACACTGCTGCAGACGTCAAGGCACTGCGCGAAGCTACCGGCTCCGGCATGCTCGATTGCAAGAAGGCTCTGGAAGAGTCCAACGGCGACTACGACAAGGCCGTTGAGTACCTGCGCATTAAGGGCGCTAAGAACGTCTCCAAGCGCGCTGACCGTGAGGCTACCGAGGGTCTCATCGCCGTTTCCGGCAACACCATGGTCGAGATCAACTGTGAGACCGACTTCGTTGCTAAGAACGAGGCTTTCAAGACCTTCGCAGCCAAGATTGCTGACGCTGCTGCTGAGGCCAAGGCAAACTCCGCTGACGAGCTCAACAACATTGAGATCGACGGCAAGAAGGTCTCCGAGGTCGTGGACGAGGAGTCCGCAAAGACCGGTGAGAAGCTGCAGGCACGCCGTGCAGTTACCGTAGAGGGCGACAACGTTGCCGTTTACCTGCACCAGCGTTCCGCTGACCTGCCGCCGGCAGTGGGCGTTCTGGTTTCCTACGAGGGCAGCGAGGAAGGCGCTCACGCTGCAGCCCTGCAGATTGCTGCAATGAACGCTGAGTACCTCACCCGCGAGGACGTTCCTGCAGAGATCGTCGAGAAGGAACGCGAGATCGCTGAGGCCACCACTCGTGAGGAGGGCAAGCCAGAGGCAGCCCTGCCGAAGATCGTGGAAGGCCGCCTGAACGGCTTCTTCAAGTCCATCGTTCTGCTTGAGCAGGCTTCCCTGTCTGATAACAAGAAGACCGTAAAGCAGGTTGCTGAAGAAGCTGGCACCACCATCACCGGCTTCGTTCGCTACGAGGTTGGCGCTTAAGCCCACCGCGCTTTAACAACTAGCCCACGAAGGACTATCCTTCGTGGGCTTTGTTGTGCGCTCACCGTGCCGACTCGTGCGGATGGACAATCCGCAGGAAAGGGACCGGCACGTCGCAATTGCCTACTGGCCTGCACCGGCGGGCGGTGTGAGGATGCGAAAGATATATGGGTAAGATAGGGCGGAGATTGAAACTGCCCCGCGTTAAGGAGACGAAGTAGGCGTGACTGCCGCAGATATTAAGCGAACCGGATACAAGCGAGTAATGCTGAAGCTGGGCGGTGAGATGTTCGGCGGCGGCAAGGTCGGCATCGACCCAGATGTGGTTGAAAACGTAGCCCGCCAAATCGCCGAGGTCTCCCGCCAGGGAATCGAAATTGCAGTGGTTATCGGCGGCGGAAACTTCTTCCGCGGCGCGGAGCTTTCCCAGCGCGGCATGGACCGTGCTCGCTCGGACTACATGGGCATGCTGGGCACGGTAATGAATTCCCTCGCATTGCAGGACTTCCTCAAGCAGCAAGGCGTCGACTGCCGCGTGCAGACCTCCATCAACATGGCGCAGATTGCCGAGCCGTACCTGCCGCTGCGCGCTGACCGCCACCTGGAAAAGGGTCGCGTGGTTATCTTTGGCGCCGGCATGGGCATGCCGTACTTCTCCACGGATACCACTGCCGCGCAGCGAGCCCTGGAAATTGGCGCTGAGGTTCTTTTCTTGGCCAAGGCGGTCGACGGCGTCTACTCTGATGACCCGCGCACCAACCCGGATGCGGAACTGTACTCTGAAATCACTCCGCGTGAGGTCATTGAAAAGGGCCTCAAGGTTGCGGATGCCACGGCCTTTAGCCTGTGCATGGACAATGATATGCCAATTTTGGTCTTTAACCTGCTGGAGGAGGGCAATATCGCCCGCGCCGCAGGAGGCGAAGTTATCGGCACGCTGGTGCAGTCCTAATACTGTAAGGGCTGCGAACCTGCTACCTTTTTATACAGCCACCCCTATTCGTTTAAGGATGATTTAACCTCATGATCGATGAGATTCAGCTCGAAGCAGAAGAGCACATGACCGCTTCCGTCGAGCACACCCGCGAGCAGCTGGTGACCATTCGTACCGGCCGCGCGAACCCCACCATGTTCAACGGCTTGGTAGCCGAATACTACGGTGTACCTACTCCGATTACCCAGATGGCTACCATTTCCGTACCGGAGCCGCGTATGCTGCTCATCAAGCCTTATGAGCAGTCCATGATTCATGAGATCGAAAACTCCATCCGCAACTCGGATTTGGGCGTGAATCCCACCAACGATGGTCAGGTTCTGCGCGTGACCGTTCCGCAGCTCACGGAGGAGCGTCGTAAGGAAATGGTGAAGCTGGCCAAGAGCAAGGGCGAGGACGGCAAGATTGCTATCCGTAATATTCGCCGCAAGGCCATGGAGCAGTTGAAGAAGCTGCAGAAGGACGGCGACGCCGGCGAGGATGAGGTCATCGCTGCGGAAAAGGAAATGGAAAAGATTACTTCCGGCTACATCGAGCAGGTGGACAAGCTGGTAGAAAATAAGGAAAACGAGCTGATGGAGGTCTAAGACCTCCCATCATTGCCGCCGTGCCCGTCCCCGGCCGGCGGCGCTTTTTCTGTTCCGCGGCCTACAGATCCGAAGTTTGGAGTAGGGGAGGTCGAGCAGCGAAAGTTAGCGAGGGGCGCGAAAAGATGCAGCGAAAGGAGCAGGTCACGGTGAGTGAAGCCATAAACCGCCGATTGCCACAGCCGAAGAATGGTGCAGGCCGCGATTTGCCGGCCGCTATCGGCGTTGGCGTAGGCCTTGGCGCACTTGTCGTGCTCGCCGTATGGGCCGGCCCACTCGCGTGGTACGCGGTCGTGGCGCTTGCAGTTGGCGTTGCCATGTGGGAGGTACTCAGCCGCCTGCGAGAGCATTCCTATTATATTCCGCGCACGCTGCTCATTATTTTGGGCCAAGCCATGGTGTGGGTCTCGTGGCCACTGGGCGCGCCCGGCCTTGTCGCGGTCTATGTCACCGCTGTGCTGGCGCTCATGTTTGGTCGCCTCTTCCATAATGGTCGCCATCGCCCGCCAATTAACTACCTGCGGGATATGTCCGTCGGCATTTTTGTCCTGACATGGATTCCGCTTTTTGCCACCTTCGCAGCAATGCTGTCGCTGGTATCGACCCCGTTTGCCAGTGGTGCCGCTTCCATCGTCGTCTTCATGTTGTGCGTGGTGGCCTCCGATACTGGTGGCTATATCGCTGGCGTGATGTTTGGCTCGCATCCCATGGCCCCTGCGGTGAGCCCCAAGAAATCGTGGGAGGGCTTTGCTGGGTCCATCCTCTTTGGCGTGGTCACCGGCGCGCTTACCGTGAAGTTCCTGCTCCATCACGATGCCTGGGTGGGCGGCCTGATGGGGCTTGGCCTTGTCATTTGCGCCACCTTGGGTGACTTGGTGGAATCCCAGTTTAAGCGTGAGCTCGGAATCAAGGATATGTCGGCTCTGCTGCCAGGACATGGCGGCTTGATGGACCGTCTGGATGGCATGCTGCCTTCCGCCATGGTTACCTGGGTGGCCATTAGCTTCCTGGCTACGTTCACACCATAGGAGCAGTGGGTACGCAAAAGCCGCCTCTCCCCAATAGTCCTTCCTAAGAAGGCAGGAAAAGGGGAGAGGCGGCTTTTTAAGACCTATACCTGCTGAGCTTGCTTGCGCAGCTGGCGGCGCAACTCAAACATGCGCCAGCCACCCACCAGCGCCATGATGAGTGCTCCGCCAATGGCGAAGATGAGGAAAGCAATTCCGGCTGGGAACTCACCGGACCAGCCTAGGAAGTTCATGGGAACCTCGTGTTGGTTTTGCATGATGAAAACAATGAGAACAATCAGCAGCAGGAAACCTACGATGAGCGCGATCCATGTGCTGGCTGCGAAAGATCCCTTGGCCTTGCCGGAAGGCTGGGTGGAGCGAGAAGTAGAGTCAGAGACCGTCGGCTCTAGGCTAGAACCGGTTTCCGGTGCAGAAGTGTTCATCTCCGTCGAGGAGAGGTCTGCGTCGGAAGAAGAAAAGTCATCTGCGGGGTAATTCGGATTTGTCATGCATCCATTATTTCTTTAAACCTGTCGATTATGCCACTTGGCACGGCTTTCAATTGGAAAAACCCACGCAGACCGTGGAAAGATGGGCAACACTATGGCTCAACCAGTGAAACTTAACTTCTCCGCCCCGCGCCGCGGACTTCCCCCCAAGCACTTCGCGGACCTGACCGAAACCGAGCGCATTGACAAGCTCGCAGAAATTGGCCTACCTAAATTCCGTGCAAAGCAGCTGGCTAAGCACTATTACGAGCACTATACCGACAATGTGGAGGATATGACCGATATCCCCGCCGGCAAGCGCGAAGCAGTTAAGGAAGCTTTCTTCCCTGAGCTCATGAAGCCTATCCGGACTACTTCCACGGATGATGGCGAGACCACTAAGTCCCTGTGGCGTTTGCATGATGGCACGCTGCTGGAGTCGGTTCTGATGCGCTACCCAGGACGCGCTACGTTGTGTATTTCTTCCCAGGCCGGCTGCGGTATGGCCTGCCCGTTCTGCGCTACCGGCCAGGGCGGTCTGGACCGTAACTTGTCTACGGGCGAGATCGTTGAGCAGTTCCGCCATGCTGCGGCCGCAATGGCGGCAGAAGGCGGCCGCCTGTCCAACGTGGTCTTCATGGGCATGGGTGAGCCACTGGCCAACTACAAGCGCGTGGTGCAGGCCGTACGTCAGATTACTGGCCAGGATGGTGCCGGCTTTGGTCTTTCCCAGCGCAACGTGACCGTGTCTACCGTGGGCTTGGCTCCGGCAATTCGTAAGCTGGCGGACGAGGATTTGGCCTGCACGCTCGCCGTTTCCTTGCACACTCCGGATGATGAGCTGCGCGATGGTCTCGTGCCGGTCAATAACCGCTGGTCCGTCGATGAGGTGCTCGATGCTGCGCGTTATTACGCGGATAAGTCTGCTCGCCGCGTGTCCATTGAGTATGCGCTGATTCGCGATAAGAATGACCAGGATTTCCGCGCGGATATGCTGGGCCGCAAGCTGCATCAGAAGCTGGGCTCCAAGGTTCACGTCAATGTCATTCCGCTCAATCCCACGCCGGGCTCGGAGTGGGATGCAGCCCCGCAGGACCGCCAAGACGAGTTCGTGCGCCGCGTGCAGGCCCAAGGCGTTCCTTGCACGGTGCGCGATACCAAGGGCGATGAGATTGCGGCAGCGTGTGGTCAGCTCGCAGCCGATGAACGGGAAGATAAGTCCGCCTAACTGATAAGATTGGCGGATATGATTATTCCGAATTATCCGCCGCTTGCAGATGACCCCACCACGCAGGCCTTTGCCGTGCGCGGTCTGAATAAATCTTTCGCTGGACGCCCCGCGGTGTCGAATTTGAGCCTCGACATCCCGCGGGGCTCTATTTATGGCATCGTCGGCCCTAATGGCGCTGGCAAGACCACCATGCTGACCATGGCGTGCGGTCTGCTGCGGCCCGATAGCGGTGAGGCGTTCATCGCTGGGCATAATACGTGGCAGGAACCGATTGCGGCCAAGGCGGCGATGGGCCTGCTCATTGATGGTGCTCCCGTCTTTGACCGCTTGTCTGGCCCGGAGTACTTGTTCTATTTAGGCGCTTTGCGCAGCATGAACCAGGCCGAGGTGGAGCACCGCAGCGCACAGCTGCTGGACGCCTTGCAGCTTGCCGACGCCGCCGATAAACCCATCGCGGACTATTCCGCCGGCATGACTAAGAAGATCCTTTTGGCAGGTGCGCTCCTGCATAACCCAGAGGTAGTGATCCTCGACGAGCCTTTGGAAGCGGTGGACCCAGTCTCCGGCCAGCTCATTCAGGAGCTCTTGCGGGCCTATGCCGCCCGCGGTGGCACCGTAATCCTGTCTTCACACGTCATGCAATTGGTAGAAGGCTTGTGTGATCATGTGGCCATTATCGCGGGAGGACAGGTGTTATCTGCTGGCCACGTCGAAGAGGTGCGCCAAGGCGGTAGCCTGACGGATGCCTTCATCCACTTTGCCGGTGGGAGTGACTTTGACGCGGACTCTTTCGATTGGCTGCGCCGTGAAGGCGGCAAGCCGCAGCGTGGGGACGGGGAGGCGTAGACGCAATGACTTCGACGCTCCTCAAGCTGCACCGCACACTGTGGGTCCGCAATCTCAAGGCGAATGCCGCGGCGGTCATGATCCCTATCTGCCTCTTGCTCTATGGTCTCATCGGCCTTGCGTCGCTAGGAGCTCTTGCTGCGGCAGATATCTCCATCGGAACTGGGAACGTGCAAGCCCTTACCGTGGCCCCCGCTGTAGGCACGCTGGCCTTTATCGTTATTACCCTCATCATGCCCAGCGGGGAGAATCAGCTTTCTGCCCGTGAGCTTTCCGCGTTGCCGGTGCGGTTAAAAGACATCACACCGGCACTAGCTATTGCCTCAGTACTCAATCTGCGCGCTCCAGTATCTGTCCTGCTCTCCATCGCCTACGCGGTGGCGGGAAGTGTGATCTTGGCGGCCAATGACGAGGCATTATTCATCCTGCCCTTCTGCCTGGGCATGCTCTTTGCCCTAATTCTGACGCTGGTTTTAGTGGACCTCGCGGTCTATGTCGGGGTTACCGTCGCGGAGCTAAGCTCGACCACCCTCAAAGTTTTGGGTGCGCTGGCGGTGTTCTTGCTCATCTTTGGTTCGAATCGGCTTGCTTCCCTCGCTGGCTCTGACTTCCCATTGGGAACGGTGGGCGAGGGGCTGGCGTGGACGCCCGTAGGCGCACCTGTGGGCTGGGCGCTCGCGCTCGTCCAAGGACAACTGGCGGTGGCACTAGCACAGGTCCTCATCGCCGCGGCGTCGCTGGGCGCAGCCGTGTGGGCGTGGCACCGGTTGCTGCGCTTGCAATTCGAGCGCCGCACACTCTTGTCTCCGGCGCACCAGCGCCGCGAAAAGACGAAAGGGATTAACCGCTTTTCCTTGGGCTCCTTTTCCTATCGCGGACCAGCTGCGATGGAATTTACGCGCTCGTTGCGCTACATCTTCCGTGACTCCCGCCTTATCGGAACCATCATCATGCAGCCAATTTTGGCAATCGTCTTTATCATTCAGGGCTTTACTACTGATTCCGTCATGCCTTCTATAGGAGTGCTATTTCTGGGACTCTTCGGCGGAATTGTAGCCACAAATGATTTTGGCTATGACGGCCCAAGCCTGTGGGTAAAGATGGCCGCACCAGTTCGTCCGCGCACGTTTCTCTACGCGCGGCACTGGGCGCACTTGGCGCCCACAGCCATAACTTTCGTCCTCTCGGCGGCGGTGCTTTTCGCGGTGAGCGCCGACAAAGCGCTCACCGGGTGCTTGATGGTGGTCGCACTGGGAATTTTCATTTCTTCTGCAGGATTGTCATTGCTGCTATCCACCTTTAATCCCTTTGCCACCGCGCGGCCCGGTGGCAGTATGTGGGCAGATAAATCCGGCTACTCGGCCAGTGCCTTCTTAAGCGCCATTTTGAATTTGTTTATTGGCTGGACGCCGATTATCCCTGGCGTCATTCCAATGGCCATCGGCTACGGCTCGAATATGGTACTGGTTGCGCTGGGGTTTATCCTCGTCATTGCGGTTCCAGTTGCGTGTTATATCGTTGCCCTCCGGGTAAGCGGCAAACGCGTGGACAACTCCTTGCCTGAGATTTACGCCAAGGTGGGGCACTGGGTGTCTTAATCCTCCGGTCCCCGCGACAGCGGCCGCATCGCGGCCCTCTCGGGGCGCGGTTGGATCCGTGGGGGCTGGGAGTGGGGCCTAAAGGACAGGATGTGTTGGTGAGTAGGGGGGGGGCGTCGCCAAGCGGAGGCATAAAAGAAACCGCCGACCTTCGCGGGGAAGGGCGGCGGTAGCTAAAGCGTACTAAAATTTAGAGCGTGTGCTTGCCGGAGGAAACCGGGGTGGCGTTGTTGGTGCCTGGCTCAACGCGCAGGTGAGAAACGCGGGAAGGCTCAATGTTGAGCGCGCGCAGCTGGGAATCGGTCAGCTCGGCGTATACGCCGGAGTTGGTCTTCTGGTCGTAGACCCAGTCCGGCTCTTGGTGGCCCACCGGCTGGTTGCGGGCGGTCACGGTGCGGACCTGGTGCAACTTAGGCTGGAAAGCGTGGATGAGCAGGCCAACGGCGATCAAGATAGCCAAGGCAATGAGCCAGATGGTCTCAACGTGGCCCTTGTGGTTACCAAAGTTGTAGGCAAGCAGGAACAGGACAGAGATCCAACCGGCGATCTGTACGCCAGAGCGGCTGATGCGGGACCAACCGAATCCTGCGGATGGGACGTCCTCAGTAGAAACACCGTCAAATACCTGCGGTACCGGCTTGTGGGAAGACACTTGCTCTCCTTCGCTTCTGCGTGTGTCCGTCTGTGCGATGGGCATGCGGGCACACCAATGCCATTTGTCTGCTACACATTCTAAAACATCGCACCTTAGATGGCGATTAAACACCCCCGTCGCAGTGCGGCGTACCTGCCGCGCCCGCCCAATGGTGGTGGGCGCTAGGGTGGAGGCGTGACTACTCAGCGAATACTCATTCTTGGTTCCACCGGTTCAATTGGCACGCAGGCTCTGGAAGTTATTGCGGATAATCCCGATAAATTCGACGTCGTGGGAATCGCTGCGGGTGGCTCCAACCCGCGGCTCATCATCGAACAGGCCCGCAGCCTCAACCTTTCGTTTGACCACGTTGCTGTGGCCAACGAGGACGCCGCGGCCGAGGTGTCGGCCGCTCTAGGCGGTTCGGTTTTGAGTGGCGCCGATGCCGCGGAGCACCTAGTGCGCTCGACCCCGGCCGATACAGTACTCAATGCCTTGGTGGGTTCTTTGGGGCTCAAAGCCACCTTGGCCACCTTAGAAATGGGCGAGTACCTGGCCTTAGCCAATAAGGAATCCCTCGTCGCGGGCGGCACGCTGGTTACGCAAAAGGCGCGCCCTGGCCAGATTATCCCTGTGGACTCGGAACATTCCGCCATGGCGCAGTGCCTGCGTGCCGGCGAGGAAGGGGAGCTGGATAAGCTCGTCCTTACCGCCTCAGGCGGCCCCTTCCGCGGTTGGTCGCGCGAAGAAATGTGGGACGTGACCCCTGAGCAGGCAGCGCAGCACCCTACGTGGTCGATGGGGCAGATGAATACCCTCAACTCCGCCACCCTCATTAACAAGGGCCTGGAGCTGATTGAAGCCACCCTGCTCTTTGACATCGCACCTGAGCGCATCGACGTCACCGTGCACCCGCAGTCCATCATTCACTCCATGGCCACCTTCAAGGATGGCTGCACCATCGCCCAGGTCTCACCGCCATCAATGAAGCTGCCCATTTCGCTAGCGCTGAATTGGCCGCACCGCGTCCCAGGAGCCCAGCCGTCCTTGGACTTTGCGCAGGCACACGATTGGCGTTTTGAGCCGCTTGACGATGCCGCCTTTCCCGCCGTCAACCTCGCCCGCCGGGCCGCGGCCGAGGGAACAGGGGTCATCTACAACGCCGCCAATGAGGAAGCAGCGGCCGCGTTCTTGTCCGGGCGCATCCATTTCCCGGAGATCGTGGACGTCGTGGGCAGGATCCTTGATTCCGCATCCGAGTTTGCTGGTGTAGTCTCTAGCCTCGATGAAATCCTCGCGGTGGAAGGCGAGGCGCGCAGGCGCGCGAATGCGCTGATTGATTTGCTGGCTGACTAGAAAGCTTTCACACCATGGCAAACTTGCTGGGCATTGTGTTTTTCGCCCTCGGCATCGGGCTTACCGTAGCGCTGCACGAAGCAGGCCATATGCTCACCGCGCGCGCCTTTGGCATGCGCGTGCGGCGTTATTTTATTGGCTTTGGGCCGCGCCTATTTTCCTTCCGGAAGGGCCACACGGAATATGGGCTTGCGGCCTTCCCGGTAGGCGGGTTTTGCGATATCGCTGGCATGACGGCCCAGGATGAATTCCTCACCGCGGAAGAAGAGCCCCATGCGATGTATAAAAAACCGTGGTGGCAGCGCATTATCGTGATGGCCGGCGGCATCGGTGTCAATCTGATTTTGGGCTTTGTCATCCTCTACTTTGTGGCGATGACGGCTGGTCTGCCCAATCCGGATGCTGATGTACGCCCGCGCGTGGGCGAGGTGACTTGCTCGGCCAATCAGAAACCGAACCAAGAGCTAGAGGCGTGCACGGGTAAAGGCCCCGCTGGAAAGGCCGGCGTGCAGGAGGGCGATATCGTCGTGGCCCTCGATGGTCAGAAGCTGGATTCTTTTACCCAGCTGCGCGATGAGGTAATGCAGCGCCCCGGCGAGACCATCACGCTGACGGTTGAGCGCGGTGGGGAAGAAAGGGACTTTCCGGTTCACCTCGATACGGTCAAGCGATTGAACCAAGACGGCGATCTGGTGGATGCTGGCTCGATCGGGCTGAGCAATCAGCTTATCGATGTCGTCGAAAAGCACGGCGCCGTCGACGCCCTGCCGGCAACCTGGCGCTTTAGCACCTACTCGCTGAGCGCAACGATCGACGGGCTGAAGCAATTCCCGGGCAAAATTCCGGGTGTGGTGGCCTCCATCTTCGGCCATGAACGCGAGGCCGATGGCCCGATGTCCGTCGTCGGCGCTTCCCGCGTGGGCGGCGAATTGGCGGAGCGCTCCCTGTGGTCGATGTTCTTTATGATGCTGGCCACGCTGAACTTCTTCCTTGCGCTCTTTAACCTGATTCCGCTGCCGCCTTTCGACGGCGGGCATATCGCCGTCATCATCTATGAAAAGCTGCGCGATGGCATCCGCAAACTGGCGGGCAAGCCAGCTCTGGGCCCGGCCGATTACACCAAGCTGATGCCGGTGACCTATGTCATGGCCGCGCTGCTAATGGGCGTTGGGGCCATCGTGATCGTCGCCGATGTGGTCAACCCCATTCGGCTATTTGGCTAGCCGCCGCAGCCCCCGCTGCGTGCACTTCAGGCATAAAGCAAGCAGTGCTAGAGTGGGGGCGTTAATCACCCACCGTATGTATTTACTGTGCTTCAGCAAGGAGAATTCATGTCGACCCCCATCGGTCTAGGAATCCCAGACGGCCCACCACCAGTCCTGCACCCGCGCCGCAAGACTCGTCAGCTGCAGGTGGGCCCGGTCGGCGTCGGCTCTGACTCGCCCATCTCGGTGCAGTCAATGACCAATACCAAGACGCACGACATTAACGGCACGCTGCAGCAGATCGCGCAGCTGACCGCTTCCGGCTGCGATATCGTGCGCGTGGCTTGCCCTAAGCCCATCGATGCGGAGGCACTTCCGGCCATTGCCAAGAAGTCTCCGATTCCGGTGATTGCGGATATCCACTTCCAGCCTAAGTACATCTTCCAGGCCATCGATGCTGGTTGCGCCGCCATCCGCGTGAACCCAGGCAATATCCGCGAGTTCGATGGCCGCGTGAAGGAAGTTGCTAAGGCAGCAGGCGATGCCGGCATTCCCATCCGCATCGGCGTGAACGGTGGCTCCTTGGACAAGCGCCTGCTGGAAAAGTACGGCAAGGCCACCCCGGAGGCACTCGTCGAGTCCGCTATTTGGGAGGCTGGCCTCTTTGAGGAGCACGGTTATGGCGATATCGCTATTTCCGTTAAGCACTCCGATCCGGTTCTGATGGTGGAGGCCTACCGCCAGCTGGCGGAAAAGACTGATTACCCGCTGCACCTCGGTGTGACCGAGGCTGGTCCGAAGTTCATGGGCACCATCAAGTCTTCCGTGGCCTTCGGTGCACTGCTGGCAGAGGGCATTGGCGATACTATTCGCGTGTCCCTGTCCGCCCCGCCGGTAGAGGAAATCAAGGTGGGCGACCAGATTCTGCAGTCGCTCAACCTGCGCCCGCGCAAGTTGGAAATCGTCTCCTGCCCGTCCTGCGGCCGCGCCCAGGTGGACGTTTACAAGCTGGCAGAAGAAGTTACCGCCGGCTTGGACGGCATGGAGTTCCCGCTGCGCGTTGCCGTGATGGGCTGTGTTGTCAACGGCCCAGGCGAGGCCCGCGATGCCGATCTCGGTGTTGCTTCTGGCAATGGCAAGGGTCAGATCTTTGTTAAGGGCGAGGTTGTTCGCACCGTGCCGGAAGACAAGATCGTGGAGACCCTCATTGAAGAGGCCATGCGCATTGCCGATGAGCAGGGTATGGAAGCCGTGGAAGGCGCCAAGGCTGAGGTTCGCGTAACCCAGTAATTCACCCACTTTGAGCAGACTGCCCCGCACTTCGGTGTGGGGCAGTCTTTTTTGGCGCTTGCGCTGCTAGAGTGCCAAGACATGAAGAAGTTGGTCGCGCTGGTTGCAACTATCACGCTCGCCTCCACCAGCGTGGTTGCCTGTACGCCGAAGCCGGTTTCCGCGGAACCGGTGGCGGAGGAATTCCTCCAGGGGATGGAGTCCCGGAATAATGACGGTTTAGCCGCGCTTACCGACGCCCCCTCGGACGCCACCTCCGCTCTCGATGCCACCTACTCCGGCCTGCAAGCCGAGGGGCTCGACATGGAGCTTGAAGGCGTGGACCAGGATGAGAACCTCGCCACGGCGAACTACAAGGTCACCTGGGACCTGCCCAAGGACCGCACCTTGAGCTATGACACGCAGATGACGCTGACCAAGACTGAGGATGAGTGGACGGTGCGGTGGAAGCCGAGCCTTATCCACCCCGACCTGGGAGCAAATCAGCACCTGGAACTGCGCGCACTGGAAGCAGAGCGCGCCAGCGTGGTTTCTTCCAACGGGGTGGAATTGATGAGCCCGGGGTTGAATTACCGGCTGGTGGTAGATACCAGCTCGCTGGATGATGTGCGGCCCACCGCTTCCAAGGTCAGCGGCGCACTGGCTGCCGCCCACCGCCAGGATGACTCCATTGCGGAGATGGATGCCAAGGATCTGGCGAAAAAATTGGAGGATGCAGACGGCTCCTTTTCCGTCACCATGTTTACGGAGGATCAAGCCAAGGCTGTGCGCCCCAAGGTGGAAGGCATGGACGGCGTGCGCCTCAATGAAGAACCGGCTCTGGTCACCCGCGACCGTGGCCTGGCACCCGATCTGATGTCGCGCGTGCGTTCCGCGGTCCAAGATGAAGTCGATGGCCAAACCGGCTGGTCCATTTCTGTGGTCAATGAAAATGGTGCGGCGCTCTCTGATGTGGAAAAGCACGACCCTGATGCGGCGCCGTCGATCAAGGTAGGTCTGGACTACGACGTGCAGCGTGCCGCGCAAGAGGCGGTCAATGAGCGTGCCGATTCCCAGGCCATGCTCGTAGCCATTCGGCCCTCCAATGGCGATATCTTGGCCGTCGCCCAAACCGAGAAGGCCGATGAAGAGGGCGACGTAGCCCTCCAAGGTCAGTACCCTCCGGGCTCGGTGTTCAAGATTCTCACCGCGGCGGCCGGCGTAGAAAAGCAAGGGCTTAATACCGATACCATCGTTCCGTGCCCTGGCACCATGGATATCTTTGGCCGCGTGGTGACCAACTACAATGCCTTCGCCCTAGGTAGCGTTCCGCTCAGCCAAGCCTTTGCACAATCGTGCAACACTACCTTCGCGGATATCTCCACCAAGCTTAAGCCTGGTGAGTTGAAGGATATGGGCAAAAAGTTTGGCTTCGGCGTGGAATACGAAATCCCAGGCCTTACTACCATTACCGGTTCCATTCCGGAGGGCAAAGAACCACTCGAGCGCACTGAAGCTGGCTATGGACAGGGTTACGACTTGGCTAGCCCTTTCGGCATGGCGCTTGTCTCCGCAACGGTTGCCAATGGCAAGACGCCTACGCCCACGCTTATCGAAGGCCACGAAACCAAAGCCTCCGATAAGCCGCAGCAGATTTCGAAGCCTGTGCTAGATAACGTCCGCGCCATGATGCGCCAAGTGGTTACTAGCGGTACCGCACGCAGCATGGCGGCGGGCGGCACGATTTACGGCAAGACCGGTGAGGCCGAGATTAACGAGGGCTCGCACGCCTGGTTTACCGGTTACCGGGAAGAAGACGATATCGCCTTTGCCACCCTCGTGGTTTTGGGCGGCGGCTCCGATGTCTCGGTCAATATCACTAGCAACTTCTTGCAGAAGGTCGATGACTACCGGTCCGGACCGCACGAGGGTGCGGCTCCGCCGGCCGAAGGGTAGAAACCCCGCCTGCCCTCGTGACCCCGGCTGCTGCATTATGGGCGCAGAGGACTACCATGGGAAACCATGAGTAATCGAGGAAAGCTAAAGCCAGGCAAGCCCACTCCGATCCTCACCGTGCCGGAGAGCATCGAGCGCCCCGAGTACGTGTGGAAAGACGAGGTGCAGGAGGCCGTAGGCGAGCCCTACGTCCAGTCCCCAGAGGTCATTGAGAAGATGCGTGAGGCCTGCAAGATCGCAGCCAACGCCCTCAAGGAGGCCGGAAAGGCCGTGCAGCCGGGCGTAACCACTGATTACGTGGACCGCGTGGCGCACGAGTACATGTGCGACCACGGCGCTTACCCGTCCACGCTGGGCTACCGCGGCTTCCCCAAGTCCAGCTGCGTGTCCCTCAACGAGATTGTCTGCCACGGCATCCCGGATACCACCGTGATTGAGGATGGCGACATCGTCAATATCGATATCACCGCTTATAAGAACGGCGTCCACGGCGACAATAACGCCACCTTCCTCGCCGGTAATGTCTCCGAGGAACACCGCCTGCTGGTAGAGCGCACCAAGGAGGCCACCATGCGCGGCATCAAGGCCGCAAAGCCCGGCCGTGAGATTAACGTCATTGGCCGCGTTATTGAGTCTTATGCCAAGCGCTTCGGCTACAACGTCGTGCGCGATTTCACCGGCCACGGCGTCGGACCAACCTTCCACAACGGTCTTGTGGTCCTACACCATGACTCGACCGTGTACCGCGACATCCTTGAGCCTGGCATGACCCTAACTGTTGAGCCGATGATTAACCTCGGCTCCTTGGATTACGAGATCTGGGATGATGACTGGACCGTCCAAAACACCGACGGCAAGTTCACTGCCCAGTTTGAGCACACCCTCGTCATCACCGAAGACGGCAATGAAATCCTTACCATTCCAGATGAGGACTAGTACTTAGTCTCAGAACAAACTGAAGGCCGCCTCCATTTCCAGAGAAGGGGAGTGGAGGCGGCCTTTGTATTCTTGCCGACTTCCCACGGAGCAGTCGGCCGTATCGGAGCGACTATATATAGCAAAAAGGGCCTCGTTACAAGAACGAGGCCCGTGCAAGCCCTAGCTATCTAGAGCCAATCTGCGGCTAACAATTAGCGGCGGAAGATTGGGTCCAGGATGTGCTGCGGGATGATGCCGTTGTAAACAGCGTAGTTGTAAGCGCCGATGATTGCGCCGATAACGGAGGTGATGCCCAGTGCGGTAGCACCCTTCTTCCAGTTGGAAGCCCACTCCGGGATGGTTTCGGAGGTTTCCTTGCCGAACATGTCCTCGCCGGTGACCTGGTTGTCTGCAGTTACTACCGGCTTGCCGTCCTCGCCCGGAGTCCATGCGCCCCACTCCTTGCCCTTCTGGGTGAAGGAGCTGGAGGACAGGGAGGAACCGGTGCTCTCGTTGGCGGTGGAGGACTCTGCAGAAGCGACGGCAACGCCGCCGAAAGCTACGGTGACAGCGGTAGCAGCAGCAACGGCTGCGGTGCGGAAGTTACGCATTGTGAAAATTACCTTTCGGAAGTTTTGATTGAGCCGTGTGGCTGTTGCTTAGAAGGACGGGCCGTGTACGAAGAAGTTGTAAACAGGGCCGATGATGCCGCCGAGCAGGGCACCAACGCCTGCTACAACGGTTGCACCGTAGAAGACCTTTGCCCATGCTGGCTGGCCGGAGAAGTCCTTGGAAGAACCAAAGATGGCAACGCCGTTAGCTGCCTTGTCGCCCTCGAGCTTGTGGCCAAGCTTGGAGGACAGGGAAGGGGTGTAGTCCTCTGGAGTCTGGTCCTCGGCCTGGCCTTTACCAGTCTTGGAAGGGTTAGCCTGCTCTACGGTGACGTTGTTGCCGTTCTGGTTGACGGTGTCGGCAGCGGAAGCGACGGTGGTGCCGCCGAAGGCAACGGCGAGAGCGGTTGCGCCAGCGATTGCTGCATTGCGGATACGCATATCAAAATTCCTTAAAAGTCGTACTTGCAAGGCTTCCGCACTGGGAAACCAAAGTGTTATTGAATACACAGGCGGTATTCATAAACACGCGGTAGCCGTGTTCGTATCGGCTCGAGCCGGTGTCCCAAGTGAATTTAGTAAAACTCCCGTCCTTTTGCACGTCAAAGACCGGAATTTCAGCGATTAAATTAATTTGGGCCCCTTTATGGTGGTGAATTTCCTGAAATTGTGAATGGGACTTCCTTGGCGTGAAGTGGGAAAACGCCCTAAACCCTGGGAAGAAACTGGAGGAGTGTGAGAAGGATCACGTAACAGTTCACTTATTCCACTCCAGTCCCAAAAGGGTATTTTCCACTACTTCTGGCAGCGCAGGGTGGATCCAATATTGGTTGCGAGTGAATTCCCGCATGTCCAACTTGTAGGCCATCGCGGTAATCAATTGCTGGATCAAGGTTGAGGCCTGCGGGCCCATCAGGTGCGCGCCGAGAAGCTGCCCAGTGGAACGGTCTGCTACCAGCTTGCAGATTCCGGTGTGATCTTCCATAGCCCAGCCGTAGGCAACGTCGCCAAAGTTCTGTACCTTGACGGTGACGTCGAAGCCCTTCTGTTGCGCCTGCTTCTCAGTTAGGCCCACTGTGGCGATTTGTGGGTGGGTAAAGATGGCGGCGGGGACATTGTCGTGGGGCAGTGGGCGGAGATCTTCTGGGTGGAGCAGGTTATGCTGCACTGCGCGTGTCTCCGCATTGGCTACGTGCTTGAGCATATATGGAGAAGAGACATCGCCGAGCGCCCAAACACCCTCGGCGGTGGTGCGGCCGAACTCGTCGGTGCTCACGCGGGCGTCGGCAAGCAGTTCAATGCCCGCCTTGTCCAGATCCATCTGATCGCCGTTTGGGGTGCGCCCAGTAGCAACCAGAATCGCTTCTGCTTCCACGGACTCACCATTGTCGAGCTCCAACCGCACGCCCGTGTCAGTTTCCTCGAGCTTGGTGCCATTGGCTATGCGCACGTCGAAGCGATCGCGAGCAATCTGGTTGAAGCGGCTAGATAGGTCATCATCCAGGTGGCGTAGCAAGGTCTCGGAGCGATTGACCACGGTGACCTTGGTGCCGAGGCCGTCAAAGACATGAGCAAACTCCATGGCGATATAGCCACCGCCTACCACGATGAGGCTTTCTGGCTGGTGGTCCATGCGCATGATGTCTTCATTGGTGTAGTACTTCACGCCCGAGTTGGCATAGACCTCCGGAATGACCGGACGGGAGCCGGCGGCAATGACGATCTGGTCGCCGCTGATGACATGCTCGCCGGTCTGAATGGTCTTCGGGCCGACGAAACGGGCGTGCTCATCAAACACGGTAATGTTCGGGGTTTCTTCGCCGCGACGGTACTGTTCGCCGCCCTGGGCAATCTGGTCGATGCGGTTGGTAAAGACCCGGTCCACGATGGAATCCCAATCCACGCTAGTGACCTGAGCATCAAGGCCGAGCCGGCCGGCCTCGCGCGCCGCTAGGGCAATATCGGCGGCGTAGACATACATCTTGGTGGGAATGCAGCCTACGTTGAGGCAGGTCCCGCCAAAGGTGCCCTTTTCAATGATGGCGATTTTCCGGTCATCAAAATCCGGGCTAGGGATGGAGTTTCCGGAGCCAGTGCCGATGATGATGAGGTCGAAATGTTCCTCGGCAGCGGGCGTGTGGGACTGGTGTGAAGTAGTCACGTTTATTCCTTATATATAGGGGCTTAATTACTGAGTAGATTGTGGGGTTTCTAGGACGGTGGGCAGCCACTTGTCACAGGCGTCAAAAGCTTCTTGGAGCGGGTCCGGAAGCGATAGGAACACATCGTGCCTAGCCCCCTTGATGGGATGCAAGGTGTAGTGGGCACTAAGTTCCTTTGCCCAGCGCCGCGTTTGCGCAACGTCGATGATGACATCTGCGTGGTTCACGCTGTCGGAGTAAGGCTGACCCAATTGGGTGCGAGTGGACTGCAGCGTCAAGATGGGGACACCGGCATCAACGCGGCCGCTGTGAATAGCATCAAAGCCGTGGAATACCGCGGCTATCCAACCGACATATTTCTTATGGCCCGCCAGTGGCTTAAAGCGGAGGTCAAAATTCCATTCGCCGTAGAAATCCTTATGCACGGACTCGCCGTAAGCAGTGAGGTTGCCACCAGGCAGGGGAGTCATGGGGGCGATGCGGCCCAATGTGTAGAGCAGCGGCTTGAGGGGAGTGAGGACCTGGCCGGGCACGCCCATCATGTCCAGCCATGGACTATTAAGGATGAGGCCCGCCAAGCGTTGGTGGCGTTCTTGGTCGGTTCGGCGCAGATGATCCATCCACAGCGGGGCGATCAAGCCACCGGTGGAGTGGGCGATGAAGATGACTTCATCATTGGGGATCGCATCAAGAGCGGCGGTGAGGTCTGTAAAGTACAGCGCCAGGTCCGAAGCATAGTGCCACGACTGGCCCGAGCGGCGCGAGCGGCCGCACTTGCGCAGATCGATGGCATAAAAGTCATAACCCTCGGCGGCAAAGTGCTCGGCTACGTGGGTGTGGAAGAAATAATCGGTCATGCCGTGTAGCCACACCAGTGCCGGGCGTGACGGGGCGGCTGACTCATGTGCAGTACCACCCGCGTGCTCCGGCGCGTAGTGCACCAGCGTGGTGATCACGTCGCCCTCGCCATCGGGGTCTGTACCCAAGTCGATGGTGGCAGCTTCATAGTCAGGGCCAAGTTTGTCTGGGCCCCATACCGGGGAGTGTGTAACCATGCCTCGATTCTAGGTGCAATGAAGAATTTATGGTGTTGCCGGTGGGGTGTAAATAGTGGGGGCGGAAATTCCCACATTTTTGCCACTGGTCTGGGGGAGAAATCCCAAACTGGATGAGAAAAGCGTAGAGTAAGGCCTTAATGCGTGACGCACTGCCAGGTTGTCATAGTGCAGCGATGGTGGCGCGGGGCGCTAAGCGCTACAAATCAAGGCGTAGACCGCGCCGATGGATATCTATTTTCAATTCGAAGAGGTAATAACACAGTGTCCTCCGCTAAGAAGACAGCACAGGTTGTAGACGAGGTCGATGTAGCACTAATCGGTGCTGGCATCATGAGCGCCACCCTGGGTGCTATGCTCCGCGAGTTGGAGCCCAGCTGGACCCAAATGGTCTTTGAGCGCCTGGATGGCCCCGCATTGGAGTCCTCCTCCCCGTGGAATAACGCCGGTACCGGCCACTCCGCACTGTGCGAGCTGAACTACACCCCGGAGAAGAACGGCCGCATTGATATCTCCAAGGCTCTGGGCATCAACGAGAAGTTCCAGAAGTCTCGCCAGTTCTGGTCCCACCAGCTCAACAACGGTATTCTCACCGACCCGAGCGAATTCATTAACCCGGTTCCGCACGTGTCCTTCGCACAGGGCGAAATCCAGGTGGATTACCTCAAGCGCCGCTATGATGTGCTGAGCGAGAAGCACATGTTCCCGGGCATGCAGTTCTCCGCAGACGATTCCGACTTTGCTGAGAAGCTGCCGCTGATGGCGAAGGGCCGTGACTTCTCCAATAAGGTGGCCATTTCTTGGACCGACGCTGGTACCGACGTCAACTTTGGCGCGCTGACCAAGCAGTTCCTGACCGCAGCCAAGGCCTCCGGCACCGAGATCCGCTATGGACATGAGGTCATCGATATCAAGCGCGATGGCTCCGCGTGGAAGGTGTACTCCAAGAACAAGCACACCGGCGACATCACCGTAGTCAAGGCCAAGTTCGTCTTCGTAGGTGCCGGCGGTTACGCCCTGGACCTGCTGCGCAAGGCAAAGGTGAAGGAAGTTGCCGGTTACGCAGGCTTCCCAGTATCCGGTCTGTGGCTGCGCTCCAAGAACCCTGAGCTTATCGAGCAGCACCAGGCAAAGGTCTACGGCAAGGCTGCCGTGGGCGCCCCGCCAATGTCCGTGCCGCACCTGGATACCCGCGTGATCGACGGCGAGAAGGGTCTGCTCTTCGGTCCTTACGGTGGTTGGAGCCCGAAGTTCCTGAAGAAGGGCACCTACCTGGACCTATTCAAGTCCATCCGCCCAGACAACATCACCTCTTACCTCGGCGTTGCCGTGCAAGAATTCGGCCTGACCAAGTACTTGGTCGATGAGGTGCGCAAGAGCTTCTCGGACCGCGTGGAAGCCCTGCGCGAGTACGTACCGGAAGCAAAGGAAAGCGACTGGGAGACCGTTATCGCTGGCCAGCGCGTCCAGGTGATTAAGCCTGCTGGCGCCCCGCAGTTCGGTTCCCTCGAGTTCGGTACCACCCTGGTGAATAACCAGGAGGGCAATATCGCCGGCCTGCTCGGCGCTTCCCCGGGTGCATCCATTGCCCCGGCCGTCATGCTGGAGCTGCTGGAGCGTT
The DNA here is from genome assembly GCF_030229345.1 of Corynebacterium tuberculostearicum. Taxonomy (GTDB): domain Bacteria; phylum Actinomycetota; class Actinomycetes; order Mycobacteriales; family Mycobacteriaceae; genus Corynebacterium; species Corynebacterium tuberculostearicum_G. The sequence goes on from NZ_JASPGP010000001.1 coordinate 268,117, forward strand.
GCTTCGGCGAGCACATGATTGATTGGGCAGACAAGATCCGCGAGATGGTTCCGTCTTATGGCATCAAGCTGCGCAACGATGAGAAGCTGTACGACGAGATGTGGGAGTACACCCAGAAGACCCTGAAGCTGGACCGCTAAGAGCTAGCTTTCGGCCTCACAAACCCTCGCACCCCCTTCGTGCCGGTGCGAGGGTTTCGTGCGTCCTAGGCAGGTAATGGCAGCCCTAGGTGCCGCAGTAGGTGAGGTAGCCCTCGAGACCATTAGGATCCGGCGATTCGAACGTGGGGTTGGGCTCCCACGGGTGGGTGACCGCGTGGAGGAGCTCCTGATACGGGCCCATCTCCCCGCGTTCGGCAGCATCCAGCGCGGATTCTACGGCGAGATTGCGCGGGATAACCCGCGGCATGGCGCTATCGACGCGGGAAGGATCGGGCGAGGAGGCAAGGTAGTCATCCAAGAAGTCTCCCTCGGCAAAGAGCTCGCGGGCGAGGGTGGGGTGGCCCGCGGCGGCGTCGGCAAGAGCGCGGTGAGCGAGCGTGATATCTGGGCCGTTGAGCTGCATGGCGGTCGCATAAGAAGAAGCGACCTCCAGGGAGGTGTCCAAAGCCTGTGTTAAATCTGCTCTGCGCTGGTCCGCAAAGCGGTCGCTAAAGCCGGTGATGGATTCCTGGGCAAAGTCCATGGCCTTATTCATGTCCAAATCAAAAAGCGGCAGGAGGGATTCTGCCAAGCGGGCCAGGTTCCATCCCAGAATGGAGGGTTGATTGCCAAAGGCATAACGGCCCTGCCTATCGATGCTGGAAAAGACCGTGGCGGTCGAATAGGCCTCCATAAAGGCACAGGGGCCATAGTCAATGGTTTCGCCAGAGATGGTGGTGTTATCCGTATTCATCACGCCATGAATAAAGCCCAAGCGCATCCAGTGGGACACGGTGCGGATCTGTGCATCCATCACCTGGGTGAAAAATTCCTGGTAGCCCGCGCCAGGGTAGTGTCGCGCAATGGCATAGTCGGCCAACTGTCGGGTGTAATCCGTCTGCGCGGCTAGGTGAAAGGTGCCGACGCGGATATGGCTGGCTGCCACGCGTACCACAATGCCGGCCGGTTGCACGTGCCCGCGCTGAATGGGTCGTCCGGTGGAGATAACCGCCAGCGCCCGGGTGGTGGGAACACCCAAGGCATGCATAGCCTCAGAGACTAAATACTCGCGCAGCATGGAAGATAGCGTTCCGCGGCCATCGGACCCGAGGCGGGAAAAGGGAGTAAGCCCAGTTCCCTTGGCATGGAGATCCCATAGCCGGCCGTCCTTTTCCACCTCGCCCAAGAGCATGGCCCGGCCGTCTCCCATCTGCGGGTTAAACGCACCGAATTGGAAGCCGGAATATGCCATGGCGTGGCCGCCTGCGCGGCCGGTAAGGAAATCTATGCCCTCGGAGGAGCGCAGCCAGTCCGGGTCGAGGCCCAACTCTGTGGTGAGATCCTCGTTCAGGATGACCATCTGTGGGTTCGGTTGCTCCTCACCCTCGGTGGGGCGAACCAAGTGGGGAAGCTTCTGGGCAAAATCGTGGTGTAGCTGCATCTAGACCTCCAGTGTTCCGCGCACGCGAATCTGGGCGCGGCCGCCCACCCAAATATCCGTGCCGTCATCGTTGATAAATACTTCGCCCGCCCGGCCAATTTGGCTGCCTTGTGTTGCGGTATAACGCGCCGGCACCAAGTTACGCGAGCGCATAAACTGCGCGGCGCCGCCATTGAAAGAACCGGTGACTGGGTCTTCGAATTGGGTGGTAAAGGCCCGCACCTCATAGGCCGGCTCGCTCTCTGTGGCGTTGGGATTAAGGCCCACAACGCCGATCTTGGGGCGCTCGTCCCGGGGCTCAACCGCGCGCACCGCCGCGGCATCGGGCAATTGCAGCAGGCGCCAGCCCGGGCCATTGTCCACCCAGCCATGGTCCACAATATCCGCGTTATCTAGCCCCAACCCAGCGCAGGCCTCCTTCAGCTCCGCCGGGCTCAGCGGTTCTTCGTGGCGCAGCGGCGGGGTAGCAAAGGAAAAGACTTCGCCCTCTTCGCGGACGGTCACCAGACCCACGCCGCATTCTTGGATGATAATTCCCTTCGTCTGCGGGTTATTACCCAGCGCTCGCCACGCGGCAGCGCTACCCAGCGTGGGGTGGCCGGCAAAATCAAACTCCTCGTACGGGGTGAAAATGCGCACGCGGTAGTCCGCGCGGGCGTCGTGAGGTTCGAGCAAGAAGGTAGTCTCAGAAAAGTTGGTCCAGTTCGCGATTGCCTGCATCTGCTCGGTACTTAGGCCATCGGCGCCCGCAATCACCGCCAAGGCATTGCCGTTAAAGGCACCCGTGGCAAAAACATCAACCTCAAAGAACTCGTGGTGCATGCCCGCCAGTCTAGTCAGCCCCAGGGATGAGGACTATGGCCTAGAGCCTGCGCTAGCCTAGAAAGCCATGAAGAAGCTATGGCCCGATGCACTTCGCGCGTGGGTAGGCCCACCGTGGAGAATTCTCATTCCGCTGTTTTTCTGGGTTTCTTCGGTTTCTTATGCTGCTGATGTAGTGGACGGGGATTCCCTCTTTCACAGGGGCGTTTTAGTTCTTTATTGCGTGGTTCTCCCATTGGCGTTGTGGCTGCATCCTAAGTTGAAGGAAAAGGCGATAGGCGCAATCGCTATTGTCTTTACCCTGTGTCTTTTTACCCCTTTGGCCGCGCTGAGTAACGTCCATGCTTTTCCCTTGGCGTATTGCGTTTTTCTCATTGGGGCGCATTCCCCGAAGCGCATGCGCCGTGTATGGATTGCCTGGATAGGCGTAGGCACCCTTTTCTCTGTGTGGGCACAGCATTTTGGAAACCTTATCTTTAGTGATATTGATTTTGGACTCGAGGGAGCACAGATTGATCCCCTAGTGTCCTTAGCCTCCGTTGTTATTATCGCGTGGCCGGTCATGGGCTTTTTCTTCCTGCTTGGCACCAATGACCGCAAAAAGCGCGAGGACCAGCAGCTTCTGATTGAACGTGCGGAGATGGCCGGCGCGGTAGAGCGCAACCGCATTGCCCGCGAAATGCATGACATTGTGGCGCATAACTTAGCGGGCGTTATCGCTCTTGCCGACGGCGCCCGGTTCGCTGCCGCCAAAAATCCCGCAGCGGCCACAGAAGCCTTAGAAACCATCGCCTCTACCTCCCGCGATTCCCTCAAGCAGATGCGCGGATTGCTCTCTGTGCTGCGAGATGGCGATTCCCGCGCCGATACCAAGGCGCCTGGCGCGAGCGATATTGCCGGCCTTATTTCGGAAGCCCGTCGCAGCGGCTTCGATATCACCGTGCACGGGCTGGAGGACCTGCCGACCGAAAGCGACGAGCTCTACCAATTCACCGTCTACCGCGTGGTGCAAGAAATTTTGACCAATATGCTCAAGCATTCCCGCGATAAAAGGGGAGTGCTGCGTTTCCGCTCTACTGGAAACGGCCTAGTATTGAGCGCCGATAACCCGGCCGCACGCACGCCAGACAATCACAAGCCCGGTTACGGACTCATCGGAATGAGTGAGCGCGTTAAGGCCTATGGCGGCAGCGTTGCTACCCGCACAGAGGACGGACACTTCTTTATCACCGTGGAGGTACCCAATGACTAACCCTGAGCAACCAACAGGTGCACCCGCCGGCCCCATCCGTATAGGCCTGGTCGATGACCAGCCTCTCGTGCGCGCCGGGTTCGCCATGCTTCTTGGTTCCCAAGAGGATTTGGACGTTGTCTGGCAGGCATCCGATGGCGATGAAGTCCTCGACCTCGCCCGCGCGCAGCCTGCCGATATCGTGCTCATGGATGTTCAGATGGCCCGCGTCAATGGCATCGCCGCCACCGAAAGGCTGCTGCCGGAATTCCCGGACACCCAGGTCATCATGCTTACCACCTTCGATGACCAGAACTTTGTCCATGGCGCCATTTCCGCCGGGGCTTCCGGATTCCTGCTCAAAGACGTCGAACCGGAAGATCTCCTCGCCGCCATTCGCACCGTACATTCCGGCGAGGCCGTCCTTTCACCGCGCATTACCGCCCAGGTGCTGCAGCAACTGCGCAGCGAGCAGTCCGCGTCACAGCCTAATTCACATGCCACCCCCGTTGCGGCAGCGGCTACCGCCCCTCCGGCAGAAGAACTCACGCCACGCGAGCTGGACGTCCTCAAGCTAATGGCACTGGGGTATTCGAATACCGAAATCTCCGAGTGCGAGTTCGTCTCCATGGCCACGGTCAAGACTCACGTGCGCCACATCTTGACGAAAACCGGCTCGCGTGACCGCGTGCATGCCGTGCTCTACGCGCTTACTCATGGCGTGGTTTCGGTGGAGGAACTGCTCTCTCATCCCTAGGTATGACCTGCTAAATCACTCCCAAGGATGGTTACTTTGTGCCGGTCAGGCGGCACGATGGGAACCATGCTCAAAGTTTCACACCTTTCCAAGAATTTCCGTTCCTTTAAAGCAGTAGATGACCTCTCCTTCGAGGTTCCAGACGGTCAAGTCACCGGCTTCCTCGGACCGAATGGTTCCGGCAAGTCCACCACCATGCGCATGTGCGTGGGTCTGGAGAATCCGACTTCCGGCACCGCGACTTTTGATGGCACGCCTTTCCGTGAACTGTCCAATCCCGCCACCATGGTGGGCACCTTGCTGGATGCGAACTGGTTCCACCCGGGCCGCAGCGCTCGTGCCCACCTGGGGTACATGGCCGCGTTGCAGGGCGTGTCTATGAACCACGTGGATGACACCTTGGACCGCGTCGGCCTAACTCAGGTAGCCACCAAGCGCGTGGGCGGCTATTCGCTAGGCATGAAGCAGCGCCTGGGCCTTGCTTGTGCGCTCATCGGCGAGCCGAAGCACTTGCTTCTCGACGAACCCGTCAACGGCCTCGACCCCGAAGGCGTGCACTGGATGCGTGCCCGCATCCGCGAATTCGCCGAGGCCGGTTGCTCGGTCCTCGTATCTTCCCACCTGCTTTCGGAAATGCAGCTCACCGCAGACCGCCTCGTAGTCATCGGCAAAGGCAAGCTGCTGGGCGAGGGCACCATGGATGAATTCGTCAACGGAACTGGTGGCGCAAGCCTCGAAGTCATCGTTGACCAGCCCGATGAACTCCTGCGCCTATTGCACGGCACCGATGCGGAAACCTCCTTTGACGGTGAGGTCCTGCGCGTGCGCGGCCTCGAAGGCTCCGACATCGGCCGCATCTGCCTGGATAACCGCATTCTTATCTCCAGCTTGGAACGCAAACAGCCCTCCCTGGAAGAGGCCTACCTCGGCGCGACCGCCGACCACGTGGCCTACCGCTCCGCCTAAACGCACAATTCAATCGCAAAGGACAGATTTTCTATGAATACTGTGGTTTCAGAATCCCGCAAGCTCTTTTCTCTTCGCTCTACCTGGGTCTACCTCGCCATCGTGGCGCTCGGCATGGCCGCCGGCGGTGTGCTCATGGCCTGGGGCTATGACTTCAACGGCAGCGTGGATGGCAAATTTCAATCTGGTGATGTTTCTGTTGCCAGTGAACTTGCTGTCGTAGTCATGATTTTCGCTTCCGCGATGATGGTCGGCGGTGACCTGGGGAAGGGAACCGTTGCATGGTCTTATCTTTCCTCCAATCGCCGCGTTGGCATCGTGCTCAGCCAATTCTTAGTCATCTTGGTATCACTCTTGCTTGCCGCCACGCTGGGCATGGCTGTGGGAACTTTGCTGATTGCGGCATTCGGCGGCGATATTAACTTTGCTAGCTTCACCCAATGGCCGGAGTGCAACCAGATTGTGCTGGCTTATGTGGAATGGACCGGTTTCACCCTACTTGCTATGGGGCTGGCATATTTGCTGCGCAGTGGCACCTTCGCTGCGATGATCTTAGTCGTGGAATTCTTCGTGCTAGAAACGGCACTTATAGCCTTCAATACCTCGTGGGCCCAATCCATCTTGAACGTCATGCCATTTGCCAATATGCAAACCTTGGTTCTTGGCAGCGAGCGAGGCGGCTTGGACCATTCCCGCGGTGTGTGCGCATTGATTCTTGGCGTGATGCTCGCGGTCTGCGTCGGTGGTGCATGCGTAGTATCCCGCCGTCGGTCCGTCGCCAAATAACTCCCAGAACTAACTACGCTGGTGGGCATGAGTGATGCACTTTTTGCCCGCATAGAACCTATCCAGACCATGCGGGATGGCACGGTCAAGCAGGTCAACCCGTTCTCCGGAACCGAGGTATGGACCGTGCCAGGCCGCGGCAACCGCCCGCTGTCCACGCCAGTGGCTAACCCGCAGCCTCTGCAGGAAGAAGACTTCACCCACCGCTGCGCCTTTTGCTCAGGGCGCATGACTGATACCCCACCGGAAAAGGCCCGCATCCTGCCATCCGGCGGGATTGTGCGTGGGTTGCCCTTGCGCGAATACGGACACACCGTGTCGGCCTTTCGCCGCATCCCCAATCTGTTTGAAATCGTCTCCTATGACTACTGGCACGCCAACTACGGCTTCGACATGGATGCGGAGACCCGCCAACGCATGGACAACTACCTTGCCGATCCTGCCGGCCGGGAACATGTGCTCAAGATCGTGCGTACCAAGCGCAAGGCAGCGCACCTGCCCGAGGCAAGCGAAGAGGAACTTATAGAACAGGCGGCGGGCTTTTTCGCAGGAGGCCACGACGTCATTGTGGCTGGGCGCCATTTTGAGCGTGGTGCGCAGGATGATTCACAGCTAGTGTCCTCTGGCACCCTCAGCGCCGAAGAGCACCTGCTCTTTATGCAGCTGACTATCGATGCCATGCGCGACCTCTACGAGCGCAACCGCTACGCCCCCTATGTGGTGGCCTTCCAAAACTGGCTGCAGCCAGCCGGCGCCTCCTTTGAGCACTTGCACAAGCAGCTCGTTGCCATCGATGACCGCGGCATGGCCTCCCACCGGGAGGTACAGATGCTGCGCAGCAATATGAACATGTACAACGAGTGGGCCGTGGACTATGCCGCTAGCCGCAACCTCATCGTTGCAGAAACTGACCATGCTGTGCTCTTCGCCGGCTTTGGGCACCGCTATCCCACCTTGGAGGTCTACTCCAAGTCCGCTACCTGTGAGCCCTGGCGGCAGTCAGAAGAGGAAATTCGCGCCATGAGCGACCTTGTTCACGCCGCCCACGCCGCAGTGGGCCGCGAGGTACCCTGCAATGAGGAGTGGCACCACAAGCCTGCCGACGTCGACGTCGCTCAGCCATGGCGCATTCTCATCAAGCTCCGCATTTCTACCCTTGCCGGATTTGAAGGCGGCACCAAGATTTATCTCAACACCATCTCGCCCTGGGATCTGCGCGATAGGGTAGTAAGCCAGCTTTATTCCCTGCGCGAGTCCGGGCATGTTGCCCGCTCGGTCCGCGTAGCTACCGAATGCTCGGTACAGCGCAATAGCCTGCTGTATAACCCACAGCTGCGCTAGGCACGCTGTGGTGAGTCGTTCAAGGTGGGCTTAGCGCTTGACGACGAGCGTAAGCTCACTCGACCCAGGCCCCGGCTCCTCAACGGTCATACCCGCGGCGCGCGCGATGGCGGCAACGTCGGCGGCGCTATAGGCGTCAGCAGGCGAGAGCGCTAATTCGCGGGCTAAAAGGCCCTTGTAGTGCTTATTGAAGTGGCTGACCACCTTGCGCGATCCATCGTCCTGCACGCTTTCCACCCGTACCGTTACCGCATCCTTTACCCGGCCCAATTGCTGGTACGTACCCGAGCGCAGATCCACAATAAGCTCGTCTACCCCCTCGAGTGCCTGCGTAATCTGTGTGCCCCAGCGCGACTTCATGGTGCGACCGCCAAGCTTGGAGCCACCCGAAAGCCGGTAATGCGGAATGGGGTCGCTGGCGCGGAGGACGCCAAAGAGGGCGTCGCCAATAGCAAGGCGATCCCACGTGGGCAGGGAAGGGGCATCCAAGGCATCAAAAAGCACGCCGGTATAACGCAACACGGCCGGCATGGTGGGGGTGGTAAAAAGCCCCTGATTGGATTCGGCCTCACCGCGCAGCTTTTCCGAGAGCTTGAGTACCTCCATTGCCTCGTCTACCGGGAGAGACTGCAGCTCAGCGACAATTTCGCGCCGGGTATCGTGCAATTCTGGAAAGGATAGCCGCCCAAAGTCAAGGGGCTGTCCCGTACCGCCATGGGCCTTAGTTTCTGAAGGAGGGAGGATAATGAGCATGTATACAGGGTAGCGGGGTATATTTTTGTGCATGATTACCCGCCTTTCTGAACTATTTCTCCGAACCCTTCGTGAGGACCCCGCAGATGCCGAGGTCCCTAGCCACAAGTTGCTCGTACGCGCCGGTTATGTACGCCGCGTCGCGCCGGGCGTATATACCTGGCTGCCGTTGGGTCTGCGCACCCTGCGCAAGATTGAAGATGTAGTCCGTCAGGAAATGGACGCCATTGGCGGCCAGGAGATGCTCTTTCCTGCTTTGCTGCCGCGCGAGCCTTATGAAAAGACCAACCGCTGGGTTGAATACGGCGATAACCTCTTCCGCCTTAAGGACCGCAAGAACGCAGATATGCTGCTTGGCCCTACCCACGAGGAAATGTTTGCCAGCGCGGTCAAGGATATGTACTCCTCCTATAAGGATTTCCCGGTCACGCTCTATCAGATTCAGACCAAGTACCGCGATGAGGAGCGCCCCCGCGCTGGTGTGCTGCGTGGCCGCGAATTCACGATGAAGGATTCTTACTCCTTCGACATGACCGATGAGGGCTTGGATGAGTCCTACGGCCGCCACCGCAAGGCGTATCAGAATATCTTCAACCGCCTGGAGATCGATTACGCCATCTGTAAGGCCACCTCTGGTGCCATGGGCGGCTCCGCGTCCGAGGAATTCCTCGCCGTCTCTGAGGTGGGCGAGGATACCTTTGTGCGCTCCACCGAGGGCGACTACGCAGCCAACGTCGAGGCCGTGGTGACCCCAGCACCGGCGGAGAAGGATATTGAGGGCCAGCCGGAAGCACAGGAGCACGACACCCAGGGGGCCGAGACCATTGACAAACTGGTCGAGTGGGCCCAGGGCGCCGGCATTACTGTCGACGGCCGCGAGGTTACCGCGGCAGACACCCTCAAGTGCATGATGGTCAAGCTCTTCCACCCGGCTGCGGAGAGCGAAGAGCGCGAGTCCGAGTTGGCAGCCGTTCTCATCCCTGGCGACCGCGAGCTGGATGAGAAGCGCCTTGAGGCTGCACTCGAGCCGGTGGAGTTTGAGCTGGCCGGGGACAAGGACTTTGCAGACAATGACTTCTTGGTCAAGGGCTATGTTGGCCCGCGCGCTTTGAACGCCAATGGCATCAAGGTCTTGGCCGATCCACGCGTGGTCAAGGGTACGGCTTGGATTACCGGCGCCGATGCGAGCGAGCGCCACGTGGTTGGCTGCGTGGCCGGCCGCGATTTCACCGTGGATGAGTTCATTGAGGCCGCAGAGGTTAAAAAAGGCGACCTGGCTCCTGATAACCAGGGCACCTTGACCCTGGAGCGCGGCATTGAGCTCGGCCATATCTTCCAGCTGGGCCGCAAATACACCGAGGCCTTCGATGTCCAGATTTTGGACGAAAACGGCAAGCGCGCCGTTCCTACCATGGGTTCTTATGGCATTGGTATTACCCGCATGCTGGCCGTCTTGGCCGAGCAGCGCCATGACGACAAGGGCCTCAACTGGCCGGTTGCCGTCGCTCCTTACCAGGTACACGTAGCCGTGGCCAATAAGGATGCAGCAGCCATGGAGGCCGGTGACAAGCTGGTGGAGGAGCTATCTGCCAAGGGGCTCGAGGTGCTCTTCGATGACCGCCCAAAGGTCTCCCCAGGCGTGAAGTTCAAGGATGCAGAGCTCCTTGGCATGCCCTTCGTGGCAATTCTGGGCCGTGCCTTCAAGGAAGGCAAGATTGAGCTGCGCATCCGCGGTGGAGAGACCCTCGAGGTTTCAGCCGAGGACATCGTGGACAAGATCCTCGAGCTCGTGCATGGCTAAATAAGACCCAACTCTGCGCGGCGGGGTACCGTGGAAGGCATGAACTTTCAAAAGAATGGGCTTTCCACGGTGCTTTCAGCAATGGGCGTATTGCACTTTGTGAAGGCGAAGACTTTCGAATCCATTGTTCCGCCGCAGCTGCCAGGTCCTGCGCGCTTTTATAACTTTGCTTCGGGCCTGTGGGAGATTGCCACCGGTGCGTTGCTTCGCCGCCGTGCCACCCGCGGCTTCGGAGGTGCCTCCGCACTCGCGCTCTTTGCTGCGGTGTGGCCGGCCAATATGTACCACGCCTGGATCGAGCGCAAGGCAGGGTGGCCAAAGAAGCTCTACCACATCATCCGCCAGCCGCTGCAGGTGTTGTTGATGATGTATGCCTGGAATATCGCCAAGCATGAGGCCTAAAGCCACAATGGCTGCATGCTAGCCAGCCAGGTGGACACAAAAGCCGGCCTCCTCCCTTGCTCCGCGGGGTTCCGCGGGAAGGGGAGGAGGCCGGCTTCGTGTTAAATGCCGAAGCTAGAAACTAGCCGGCGACGGGGCCGCCGCAGTTAGGCCAAGCGCCAGCACCCTGGGTGGCCAGGACGTTTTCGGCCACGGCAATCTGTTGCTCGCGGGTTGCCTGGTCAGCGGTCGGGGCGTACTGAGTGCCGCCATTGGCAGCCCAGGTCTGCGCGTTGAACTGCAGACCACCCTGGTAACCGTTTCCGGTATTGATGTGCCAGTCACCGCCGGACTCGCAAGCAGCTACCTGATCCCAGGCGCTAGCCGGTGCGGCGGTAGCAGCAGGCGCGGCCAAGCCAGCAAGGCCGAGTGCTGCGGCGGATACGGTCAACATGGTCTTCTTAGAACGCATTGAGAGGAAACTCCTTCTCTTTGTGTCTGTCTAGCTTGCGGAATCTCCTGCAAGCTCATGGTGAACCAACCTACGCATGCTGGAGGAGCCGAGGCAATGCATAGGGCCGTAGAGGTTGCTGTCATTTCGCTGGCCGATTGCCAGCGGGCGGGCAGGTGGGGCTGATTGGGGCCGCAGTGGTCTAGTGCATGCCGTGGGACTCCGCCGCGATACCAATGAGCCAAGTAACCCATTCCTGATCCGGGGATTCTTCTTGCGCTGCGCCCGTAGCGGCAGCGGACCACTTGCGACCGTCGTGTTCGGCAAGGCCATCGATAAAGGCCAGGGCGGAAGCGGAATCGTGGGGCAGTTCTTGCTCTCCGGAGGTATAGGCCGGCTCCGGCTGTGGAGTGTTGCTGTAGCGGGCAAGTGCGTCCTGGAGGGCGTCGATGCGGCGATGATGAACGGCTAGGCGATGATCCACCTTGTCCTCGTGCTCGGGGCCAACGTAGGCGCGGGCGAAATCTAGACCGTATACCTGCTCATACTCCCAGCTCAGGAGATCGGCAGCGCTTTTTTGCTCCGGTTGGGAAAGCTCGGGGATATCGGGGGCATCGCCAGGCAGCCAGGCATTGAGCGCGATGGCCTGCTCGGTAACTAGGACGCGCGATTCAACGGTAACCTCATCGGCTGCCTCTGTCGTCGCAGAAGCGGCATTTTCCATAATTTCGCCAGAGTCTGCGGCGTGGTTGGCCTCGGTAGGGCGCTCTACCTCGCAGGATCGTGGAGGATTGCCGGCATCATCCGTGCCGCATAGCCGCGTAATTTCGGCATACAGGGCATCCGCCTGGGAGCTGCGCAGCCCTGCGGCATGGTCATCGACGCCGCTGAGGGACAAGGCGTCGGTGGCGGCGGCGTCGGCAAGCGCCAGCAGCCTGCTTTCTGGCCGCGGGCCAAAGTAGTCGACGACGGAATCAACCGCTTGGCACCCAGCCAAGGTGGGCAGGGTGGCGGTTGTGGCTACGAGGGCTAAAGCTAAACGTCGGCGGTTCACGCAAAAGACTGTACCCCGTAGCACGTAGGCTAGTGCACATGGCTTTCCCAGATGCACAACAATTGACCGAGCTCCTGCAACCCAAACTAGCTGAGCGGGGATTGGACGTAGAAGACATTAAAACCACCAAGGCGGGAAAGAAATCCCAGGTCATTATCCGTATTGATGGCGATAAGCGCCCTAGCTCCGATGTGCTGGAGGAAGTATCCAACGAGATTTCTGCCTTCTTTGATGACAAGGAAGCGCAGGGAGAGCTGAACTTCGGTGCGGGCTATACCTTGGAGGTCTCCACCCCCGGCGTGGACCTGCCGCTCACCGCCCCGCGCCACTGGCGCCGCAATCGGGGGCGCAAGGTCTCCTTTGACCTTGGCGATGGCAAGACTCAATCGGCGCGCATTGGCGCGCTTAACGACGCCGCCGATGCCGTAATCCTCATCACGGCAAGCAAAAAGGACGTGCAGGCGCGCGCTGAACGATTGGAAAACATTGCCCGGGCAGTGGTAGAAATTGAGTTTGCACAGCCGTCCGAACAGGAGTTAGAGGCAGTGCGCAAGACGTTTGAAGAAGCCGAGAATTAACCGGCAACCGAGAGGAATGACAAGTGAATATTGATCTACAGGCACTTCGTACCATCGAGTCCGAGCGCAACGTCCCCGTAAAGGACTTGCTGGAAGCGATTGCGGGTGCCTTGTTGTATTCCTACCTGGATTACCGCGAGTCTAATGCTGGCGGCAAGGTAGAAGGCGCCAAGTCCCGCGTCGATATCGACGCCACCACCGGTGCGGTCAGCGTCATTGTCTCGGAGCGCGACCCAGAAACTGGGGAAGTAACCACCGAATACGATGACACCCCGGAAAACTTTGGACGCGTGGGCGCACAGGCCGTGCGCGAGGCCATCCTGCGCAAGCTGCGCGAGGCCGAGGCAGAGCGCACCTATGATTCCTACTCGGAGCTCACCGGCCGCGTTGTCAGCGGCATCGTCCAGCGCGATGCGCGCGCTAATGCCCGCGGAATCGTCGTGGTCCAGCTGGGCTCTGAGCTGGAGTCCCAGGACGGCATCTTGCTGCCGGCCGAGCAGATTCCGGGTGAAAAGCTCGAGCACGGTGACCGCATTAAGGCCTATGTCGTAGGCGTTAATCGCAATGGCGCCCAGGTACAGATCAATCTCTCTCGCACTCATCCGGAGCTGGTGCGTGGCCTTTTTGAGCTTGAAGTTCCAGAAGTTGCCGATGGCAGCGTAGAAATGATTGCCATTGCCCGCGAGGCAGGCCACCGTTCCAAGGTGGCCGTTGTGGGCCATGCCAAGGGCCTGAACGCAAAGGGAGCCTGCATTGGCCCGCGCGGTCAGCGCGTCAACAACATCATGCGCCAGCTCGGCGGTGAAAAGATTGACATCATCGACTTCAGCGAGGATCCCACGGTCTACGTAGGCAATGCCTTGGCCCCCTCGAAGGTGGTCAAGGTTACCGTTGTGGACAACGAGGCGCAGATCGCACGCGTGGTGGTGCCGGATTACCAGCTGTCCCTGGCTATTGGTAAAGAGGGCCAGAATGCCCGTCTTGCTGCCCGTTTGACCGGTTGGAAGATCGATATTCACTCGGACGCTGACGCTAATTAAGGATCTGCGCTTTTGTAGCGTAGGCTAGTAAACGGCCCAGTTGCAGATTGGGGCATATTGGCGACGCGAAAAGTAAGGAGATGAATGTCTGAGAGGCAAAGACTCCGGACCTGCATCGCTACTCGCCGCCGCCTGCCAGATACGGACTTGCTACGGGTGGTCATCGACCACGATGATCCGCACGGCCGCCGTCTGGTAGCAGATCCACACCGCCGGCTTCCCGGCCGCGGGGCGTGGATTAGCCCCACACTTTCTGCACTCGAGCTGGCGGAGCGCAAACGCGCCTTCAAGCGCGCGCTTCGCACGTCCGCACCCGTGGACACAGGTCAGGTACGGCAGTACTTGGAAGCGCATAGCGGACAGGTACCTAGCGCGGACAATGCCGCGTTAGATTCGTACGAACCAGAGTTACAAAGGAAGACCGAACACTGATGAGCGCACAACGATGAAGCATCAGCGATGAAAGTCCTACACACCTAACTAGGGGTCAGGCCAGTTTCCGCGGCCTTGACTCCTAGTCGATACCAAGAGGAGACAAGTGCCCGGAAAGCTACGTGTTCACGAGCTCGCAAAGCAGCTCGGAGTAACCAGCAAGGAACTGCTCGCCACCCTGAAGGAACAGGGTGAGTTTGTAAAGACTGCTTCTTCCACCATCGAACCGCCGGTGGTTAAGAAGATGCGAGCACATTATGAAGCACAGTCCGGCGGCGATGACGCCGCCGAGAAGAAGCAAGACAATAAGCCTGCCAAGGGTGCCGCTAAGAGCACCGCAAAGGCGAGCGCCCCTAAGCCGGGCGCGAAGTCTGCTGCCCCGAAGCCGGGCGCAGAGGCGCCAAAGCCAGGCGCGAAAGCCGCTGCCCCGAAGCCCGGCCAGGGCGCACCGAAGCCAGGTCAGGGTGCTGCTAAGCCCGGCGCAAAGCCAGCTGCCCCGAAGCCGGGCGCACAGGCCCCGAAGCCTGGTGCTAAGGCTGCCGCACCGAAGCCCGGCCAGGGCGCACCGAAACCAGGTCAGGCTGGCGGCAAGAAGTCGGGCGAGCGTCCGACCCCAGGCAACTCCATGCCTCGTCCAATGCCGAAGCCAGGCGGTTCCCGTCGCGTAGCTAATAACCCGTTCTCCACGGGTGGCGGCGACAACCGTCCGGGCCCTCGCCCAGGTGGCTCCAAGGGCCAGCGTGGCGGCAATAAGCCAGGCGATAACCGCGGTAAGCGCGGTGGCCAGAACGAGGGCGGTAATAACCGTCAGGGTGGCAATAACCAGGGTGGCGGCGGTCGTCGTCCATCCCCGGCCATGATGCCGTCCCACCCGAACCCTGCGTCGATGCCGTCTAAGGCACCGAGCGGCGGTGGACGCGGCGGCCGCGGTCGCGGCGGTCACGGCGGACCGGGTCACGGTGGCCCAGGTGGCGGCCGTCCAGGCGGTTTCCGCGGAGGCGGACGCGGCGGACGTCGCGGTGGCACCGCAGGTGCATTCGGCCGCCCAGGTGGCGCTCCACGCAAGGGCAAGAAGTCCAAGCGTCAGAAGCGCCATGAGTACGAGGAGCAGCAGAAGCACGTCGTAGGCGGCGTGCGCTTGCCAGACGGCAAGGGCCAGACCGTCCGCCTGCGTCGCGGTGCATCCCTGTCTGACTTCGCCGAGAAGATCGGCGCGGATCCAGCAGCACTGGTGCAGGCACTGTTCAACCTCGGTGAAATGGTGACGGCAACCGCTTCCGTATCGGAAGATACGCTGCAGCTGCTCGGCTCCGAGATCAACTACAACGTTGAGGTCGTCTCCCCTGAGGATGAGGACCGCGAGCTGCTCGAGTCCTTCGACCTGAAGTTCGGCGAGGACGAAGGCGGCGAGGAAGCACTGGAGAATCGTCCTCCAGTCGTCTCCGTTATGGGTCACGTTGACCACGGTAAGACCCGCCTGTTGGACGCCATCCGTAAGACCAACGAGGGCGCCCACGAGGAAGGCGGCATCACCCAGGGCATTGGTGCCTACCAGACCACGGTGGACGTGGACGGCGAGCGCACCATTACCTTCCTGGATACCCCGGGTCACGAGGCCTTTACCGCCATGCGTGCCCGTGGTGCTAAGTCCACCGACTTGGCCATCCTCGTGGTTGCCGCCGATGACGGCGTCATGCCACAGACCGTGGAGGCCATCAACCACGCCAAGGCCGCCGATATTCCGGTCGTCGTGGCCGTGAACAAGGTGGATAAGCCGGAGGCTCAGCCGGATAAGATCCGTGGCCAGCTCACCGAGTACGGCCTGGTTCCGGAGGAGTACGGCGGCGACACCATGTTCGTGGATATCTCCGCGAAGCAGGGCAAGAATATTGACCAGCTGCTTGAATCGGTCATCCTGACCGCCGACGCCGCCTTGGAGCTGACCGCTAACCCAGACATGGACGCACAGGGCGTGGCCATTGAGTCGCACCTGGACCGTGGCCGTGGTCCGGTGGCAACGGTCATCGTTCAGCGCGGTACCTTGCACGTGGGTGACTCCATCGTCGTCGGTGATGCGCACGGTCGTGTCCGCCGCATGCTTGATGAATTCGGCGGCGACGTCGAAGAGGCTGGCCCATCCCGTCCGGTGCAGGTTCAGGGTCTGTCCGGTGTGCCGGGTGCAGGCGATAACCTGCTCGTGGTGGAAGATGACCGCGTTGCCCGCCAGATTGCTAACCAGCGTGATGCGCGCAAGCGCTCTGCCCTGCAGGCAAAGCAGCGCAAGCGCGTCTCCCTGGAGGATCTGGACAAGGTATTGCAGGAGACTTCGACCCTCAACCTCATCCTCAAGGGCGACAATGCCGGTTCCGTCGAGGCACTGGAAGATGCCCTGTTGGATATCAAGACCGAGGACGAAGTCGAGCTCAACATCATCGACCGTGGTGTGGGCGCTGTGACCGAGACCAACGTCTCTCTCGCAGCGGCTTCCGACGCCGTCATCATTGCCTTCAACACCCGTGCAGAAGGCAAGGCGACGGAGATGGCTACCCAAGAGGGCGTGGATATTCGTTACTACACGATCATCTACAAGGCCATCGAAGAGGTCGAGGCTGCGCTCAAGGGCATGCTCAAGCCGATTTACGAGGAACGCGACACCGGTGCGGCCGAAATCCGCGCCCTGTTCAAGTCCTCCGCGGTGGGTACCATCGCCGGCTGCATGGTTACCGAGGGCAAGGTTGTCCGCAACGGCAAGGTTCGCCTGCTGCGCGATAACAACGTCATCACTGCCGACGCTAAGATTGAGTCCCTGCGTCACGAAAAGGACGACGCAACCGAGATCAAGGCCGGCTACGAGTGCGGTATGGTGCTCTCTTACCCGGATATTCAGGTAGGCGACATCATCCAGGCCTACGAAGAGGTCGAGGTTCCGCGTACCTAGTCCGCAAGCGGCGTAAATAAAATCGCCAGGTGTTTCCCCGATTGGGGAAGCCCTGGCGATTTTATTTGCAGCTTCTGCTGAACTTTAGTATTTAAACTATCTAGACAGGTTTACGACAAGTTGGGTTTGCTAATGCGTGCCTTGTTTAGCAGAGAAGTTGAGGAATGCAAGAAATTTTTCGGCCTTGATTTGGGGCTCACCAAGCAGGTCGAATACCCAGTCCTCAAGTGGGAGCATTTCCTTGTTGCCATCGTTGAACCGAAGGCCGATACTATTTTCCGTAGCCTCGCCGTGGGCCAAGTCCGACCACGTTCCAGTGCGTTTCGAAAGTAGCCATTGGCCCAAAACGTATGTGATTCCTATTCTTCCTTCTTCGGCTTTTGTGCTGGAAGTGAGCAACCTGTGCAGTACCACTTCACTAATCTGTTCTTGATCGTTTAGCCACTCTTGCGTGAGTTTAGCCCTTTCGAGGCAGCTTGCTGCTTTGTTCGGAGCATCGGCGTGAAACTCATTTAAAGGCTGGGGCGTGACGCTCGCTGTTTCTGGCTTAGATTGGTTTTGGTCTTGCAAATCCTAGGTCCTTAGATGCCATACTCCGTTTCCCCAGTTGCTTTCGTAATTGCAACTTGCTCTTCTCGCCCAATTAGCTGTCGCTGGGTCTTTACGTAACTCCTTCAGCGATCTTTCACACTGATCTTTTGTGTCATAAAGGAAGTTTCCGATGTCGGCGGTGGCAATATTTGAGGAAAGAAGGAGGGAAAATGCTGATACAATCGCGATGATTAGGGTCCTCATTCTGCTGCGTGTATCTAGCATTCTTGAATACCGTCCATTCGCTTTGTCGGAGACCATTAAAAGTTCCTCCGCGAATGTGCTTTTACCAACAGGCATTGTGTGTCGAAATCAAATGCAACGATTACAACGATTACTTTGACGTTCATATCAAAATCGCAATCGTTATAGACTTGAATTGCGCCCTTTTCCTTCTCAGAATGAATGCAAGCAGGAACAGGATCTCCCGGGCTTCTTTCCCCTGTGGAATATGGTTGCAGGCTTGGGGCGCCGTCAGAATCTACATTGAGAATGACGAATTGAGGGGATCGTTAAGCGTTTCATTTGTGGCAGAGGCTGGAGGGACTGCAAAGCCGCCGAGGATACAAGCGGCGGTAGTGATCGATGCGGCTATTTTATAAGGTTTCACGTTTCTCCATTTAGGCTCGTGGTGGGGTGAAACACTTTTGACCATAGTTTCGGAAACGTTTTAATTCAAGGGGTCCATAAGATATATATATGGTCTTATTGCATGTTCGAGATCCTCAGAATTGCCTTCATGTGCAGTTAATTTTCTGCCACAGGACATGCATGCGGAGTAATGTAAGATGGACACAATTTTATAGATCTTGGTAGAGATTTATAGATCTTGGTAGAGATCGATAGTTCGACGGAGAGGGAGTTGCACCATGGTTGACCACGCGCGTGCTGCACGAATGGCCAAGCGTATTAAGGAAATCGTGGCGAGTGCCATAGAACGCGAGATCAAGGATCGCCGCCTCGAGTTGGTGACCATCACAGATACTCGAGTGACGGGCGACCTGCACGATGCCACCGTTTTTTATACCGTGCGCGGAAAAGACATTGACTCCGAGCCAGACTTCGCACAAGCAGAAGAAGCCCTCAAGCGCGCTAAAGGTCAGCTGCGCAAGATTGTGGGCGATCAACTCTCGGTGCGGTTTACCCCGACGCTAACCTTCGAGGTCGATACCGTTCCGGAGGCCTCTGCTCATATGGAAGAACTTCTGGCCCGTGCTCGCGCCCGCGATGAAGAACTGGCAAAGCTGAAGGAAAACGCCCAGCCGGCAGGGGATGCGAACCCGTATAAGACCTCCGATGAAGACGAGGCTTAAGTGACCAAGAAGCAATATGAGCCGGCAGTTGCCGCTTTGCACGATGCTCACAGCATCTGCATTGTGACGCACCTGCGGCCGGATGCCGATGCCATCGGCTCTGCTGCGGCGTTGCTGCTCGCGCTGCGCCAACGGGGCAAAGACGTGTGTGCCGTTGTGGGCCAGGAGCGGGAAATTTCCCGTAACCTTTACACCATTCCTGCCGCCGACGACGTCACCACTAGCCTTAAGCTGCCGGAAAGCTATGACCTCTACGTCACCGTTGATTGTGGTTCTTTGGACCGAACGGGGTTCTTTGCGGATCGGATTGATCAGCTAGCCAAGCAGGGCCGGGTTCTGTGCATTGACCATCATTCTTCTAACCCAGGGTTTGGTGCCATCAATGTGGTGGACACTGAATGTGAATCCACCACCGTGGTGTTGCTGAGCATCTTGGATTCATTGGAGATTCAGATTGACCGTCATATTGCACACTGCTTATATGCCGGTTTGATGACCGATACTGGCAGCTTCCGCTGGGGTAGGCCGGCTATGCACGATATTGCTACCCGCCTCATGCACTACGATCTGGATACCAAGCAGATTGCAGCTGACCTTTTAGATTCCACCACTCCGGACGATCTTCAGATGATCGGTAGGGTATTGGCCGGTTTGCGCCTCGAAGAAGCAGGGGAGCACACCCTAGGCATTCTCGTCGCGCGGCTGGAAGATATCCAGGGACACTCCGATTCGGCTGTCGAATCACTAGTGGAGTTCGTTCGCGCGCTTGAAGGAACCACCGTCGGCGTAGTGTTTAAGGAACAAGCTCCGGAGGTTTGGGCGGTTTCTTTGCGTTCTTCTCGCATTGATTGTTCTTCGGTGGCGCTAACCTTCGGCGGCGGCGGGCATGTACCGGCCGCGGGCTATACCGCCCACGGGGCTCCGGAAGAGATTATTAAGGAATTGGTGGCCGCTATCCAATGAGAAATAGGCAGACGGATGGAATGAACGCTCAGGATCGCTCCACCGCCGGCACGGTAACCGCACGCGAGGTCTTTGGCCTCGCGTTTCCCGCGCTTGGCGTACTTGCGGCCATGCCGCTCTACCTTTTGCTAGATACCGCGGTTGTCGGTCGTCTTGGTGCCCAAGAGCTCGCCTCGCTTGCTGCAGCCACCACAATTCACTCCGTGGTGACGACGCAGTTGACTTTCTTGTCCTACGGCACGACCGCTCGCTCTGCTCGGCTCTTTGGCTCCGGCAAGCGCGAAGCTGCGGTTGCTGAAGGCGTGCAAGCCACCTATGTGGCTCTAGGAGTAGGCGGGCTGCTCGCGGTAATCATGTGGATTTTCGGCGGAGTATTTGCACGCGCCTTAACCGGTGATCCCACCACGGCCGCCGGGACGGCCTTGTGGCTGCGCATCGCAGCTCTGGCTATTCCCGTTACTTTGGTGGAAATGGCCGGAAACGGCTGGATGCGCGGTGTCCAAGATACGAAGAAGCCACTGTACTTTACTTTGTCTGGCATGATTCCCGGCGCTATTGCGGTGCCTATTTTCGTCCATTTTTGGGGGCTAGCAGGCTCGGCCATTGCCACGGTATTAGGCATGAGCATTATTGCTGCGCTATTCGTCCGCGAATTGCATAAGGAACATACCGGCTCCTGGCAATTTCAATGGCATGTGGTACGCGAACAGCTCATCTTAGGCCGCGATCTTATTTTGCGTTCAGCCAGCTTCCAGGTGGCCTTTCTTACCGCCACGGCTGTGGTTTCCCGCGTTGGTACCGCTTCTTTGGCCGGTCACCAGATCATGATGCAGCTGTGGAACTTCATGTCCCTCATCTTGGATTCGTTAGCCATTGCCGCGCAATCATTGACTGGTGCTGCACTAGGTGCTGGCTCTGCGCGGCACGCACGCAGTGTGGGCAGCAAGGTGGCGTTGTACTCTACGATTTTCTCTGGCCTCTTGGCTGTCGTATTTGCTACTGGTGCAGGGATTATTCCGCGTATCTTCACCTCCTCTCCGGAAGTGCTCGATGCCATCTCCCAGCCGTGGTGGATCCTGGTAGCCATGGTTGTCGGCGGTGGAGTGGTCTTCGCCTTCGATGGTGTCTTGCTTGGCGCCGGCGATGCCGCCTTCCTGCGCACGCTGACCATTTCTTCGGTCCTAGTGGGATTTTTGCCGGGCGTTATCTTGGCGCACTTTATGGGCACAGGCTTAACCGGCGTGTGGTGTGGCCTCGCCGCCTTCATTGCTTTCCGCATGGTGGGTGTGGTCTACCGGTTCCGATCGATGAAATGGGCCGTAGTCCAGGAGAGTTAGCTGCGCTAAAGTGGGCGTGTTGATACTCTCGCGCGGTGTGCGGCTCCGTGCAGCGCGCAGCTTCTAGGAAGGCAGGTGAGAAACCTATGCCAACAGTGTGGGCGGTTTCTGATCTGCATGGAGCAGTCAACGCCAATAGTAAACGCATTGAGCAGCTCACTCCGCCCGATCCCGCGGATTGGCTCATCGTGGCCGGCGATGTTGCAGAGCGTACCGAACTCATTATTCGCATTTTGCGCCAGCTCAATGATCGCTATGCCAGGGTCATCTGGGTGCCGGGCAACCATGAGTTATTCTCCCGCTCCCAGGACCGGTATCAAGGCCGAGATAAGTATGCGCACCTGGTGGAAAGGTGTAGGGAAATTGGAGTTATTACTCCCGAAGACCCTTATCCGGTATTTCACGGGACCACCATCGTTCCGCTATTTACTTTGTATGACTACAGTTTCCGTCCGCATGGTCTTACCGTAGATGAAGCCATTGACGCGGCGCGCGCAAAACAACTGATGATGACCGATGAGTTCGCCATCGCCCCCTTCGTAGACGTGCGGGCGTGGTGTTGGGACAGGTTGGCCTATTCCATCAAGCGCCTTTCCCGAGTACATGGTCCTACCGTGTTGGTTAACCATTGGCCGCTGGTCCAAGAACCGACAATGCTATTGCGTTTTCCGGAAATTGCCTTGTGGTGCGGAACCCGGCATACGCGGTCGTGGCCGCGGCGCTATAACGCGCAGTCCGTAATCTATGGGCACCTGCATATGCCGTCTCGCATGAATGTGGACGGCGTTGACCACATCGAAACGTCGTTGGGGTATCCGCGTGAATGGCAGGGGCGTGAGAGCGCCCAGGCGTGGCCCTATCCGGTACTGCGTTCCTTTGTAGAGGAGGGGACATGATGATGTATCCAGAGCTATTTCCAGAAAGTGCGCGCTATTGCTACGTGCGCACGGACTCGAGCTATACGGATTTGGCCAATTTTGAAGAACTCGCGGCCGAAGAAAAGTCTCTGGTTTCCCAGGCAGTTGATGTACGCAAGGCCGAGTTCGGAGATGCTCGGTGGTGTGCGCACCGAGCCTTGCAGGAATTGGGGGCCAGCCCGGCGACGCCGATTCTGCGCGGCGAGCGCGGCATGCCGCTGTGGCCCGAGGGTTTTGTAGGCTCGATGACGCATACCGAGGGCATGCGGGCTGCGGTGGTTGCCCCTACCTCAGCCTTAAAATCCGTAGGCCTGGATGCAGAACCCGCCGAACCGCTGCCGGATCATGTGCTCACCATGATCGCCCGAGCGGGGGAGATGCCGCAGCTTTTGCGGCTGCGTGAGGCGGGGATTACCTGCCCGGACCGATTGCTTTTTTCTGCCAAAGAGGCCACGTACAAGTCGTGGTTTCCCATGACCTTTCGCTGGTTGGACTTTGACCAGGCAGAAATCGACCTGCGCGAAGACGGCACGCTTATTTCCTATATTTTGGCTAGGCCCACACCGGTGCCTTTTATCACCGGGCGCTGGGTAATTCGAGACGGCTACGTTATCGTCTCCACCTCGGTTCCGGCCTTAGACTTTAGCCATTAAAGGGTGGAGGGCCGTGCCACAAACACGGTGGCCAGGCGCTTGCCTTTTTCTTTAATGAGCGCCACCGCTTGGCCATTAGGGGCCACAGCAGCGTGGACGCCCTTGAGCCCGCGAGGCTCTAGCCATTTGCCCATGGCGAGGGCGGCTGCCTCCTCCTCCGAAACGGAAAGGACGGGGAAGCAGCGAGCCAAGGCCTCATCCAAGCTGAGGGACAGGCGAGGGGATTCGGCAAGGGCGTCGAGCGAGAGGGCGTCGGCAAGCGCAAAAGGGCCCACCTCAGTGCGGCGCAAGGCGGTCAGGTGCCCGCCCACCTGCAGGGCCTCGCCCAAATCGCGGGCCAGGGAACGAATATAGGTACCGGAAGAACAATCCACCGTGACGTCTAGATCGATGTAGTCGCCCTCGCGGCGCTCTGCCAGAACGTCAAACTTATCTACCGTTACTGGGCGGGCGGGAATGTCTACCTCCTGGCCCTCGCGTACTAGCTCATGGGCGCGGCGGCCGTTAATTTTGATAGCGGATACCGCCGCGGGCTTTTGCATAATATCGCCGGAGAGCTTGGCAATCTCTGCCTCGATTGCGGCGCGGTCAATGGCCGCAGCGCTAGCGCCCCAGGAGTATTCTCCCTCGGCGTCATCGGTTGTGGTGGCGGCGCCGAGGCGAATGGTAGCGTCATAGGACTTAGTAGAGGCAACCATGTGGGCCAAGAACTTGGTGCCACGCTCCACGCCAAGAACCAGCACGCCGGTGGCCATGGGGTCGAGTGTGCCGGCGTGGCCTACCTTCTTGGTGTGAAAGTACCTGCGTAGACGGCCGACAACATCGTGGGAGGTCATGCCGGCGGGTTTGTCTACGATGACGAGTCCGGAGTTTGCGAGCGCATCAGTCATAGCCTCTAAGTCTATGCTCTACGATGGTCTGCGTGGATATTTGGTACGGAATCGATGACATCCCCGCGGAAGTGGGCCCAACGTCAGTAACCATCGGCGTTTTTGATGGCCTGCACCGCGGCCATCAGCAGCTCATCTCCGCCTGCGTGGAGCATGCACGCGCTCATGGTGAGCGCCCTGTCATGGTGACCTTTGACCCGCACCCGGTGTCGGTATTCCTCCCGGAACGTGCGCCGTTGGCGGTGCTGAGCTTTGAACGCCGACTGGAATTGGCCGAAGAGATGGGCATTGCAGCCGTGCTCGTTATTGACTTCACCCGCGACCTTGCTGGGGTGGAGCCACGGCCCTACGTAGAAGATTTATTGGTAGGAAAGCTCGCAGCACAGCACATCGTGGTAGGCGAGAACTTCACCTTTGGCGCCGGCGCCACCGGAACCGCCCAGGCTATGCAAGACTTTGGTGCTGAGTTTGGCTTTAGTGTGGACATCGTCCCACTGCTGGATGATGAAGGCGTGCGCATTTGTTCCACCCACATCCGTGAGTGCCTTGCACAGGGGGACATCGAGACCGCAAACTGGGCTCTCGGCCGCCATTTCACCGTGACCGGCCCCGTAGTGCGCGGCGCAGGACGTGGAGGCAAGGAACTCGGGTTCCCCACGGCCAATCAGTATTTCCCGGATACGGTGGCCATCCCGGCCGATGGTGTGTACGCGGGCTGGTTCATCGTGCACTCTGATTCCTCTATCGAAGGGGATATGCGCCCTGGCGTGGCCTATGCGGCCGCAATTTCCGTAGGCACCAACCCCACCTTCGGCGATGAGGAGCGCTCTATCGAGTCCTTTGTGCTCGACCGCGACGCTGACCTGTACGGCTACGAGGCTACGGTGCACTTTGTGGGCCACCTCCGCGATATGGTGAAGTTCAATTCCGTAGACGAGCTGCTAGAAGCGATGGCCAATGACGTAGCCAAGGCCCGCCAGGTGCTCGCTGCCGATGCTAAGGCGCAGGGCTGGACCGCAAAAGACTACTTCCTGCGGGAGAAATAAATGAAGGCGATTCTCGATCTTGATACCGGCATTGATGATACCCTAGCGCTGGCGTATGCCATCGCCCATCCGGACCTGGACTTAATCGGCGTGACCTGCACGTACGGCAACGTGACCGTGCCCTTAGCCGTGCGCAATACACTGGCCCTTCTAGAGCTACTGGGCCAAGACGATATTCCAGTCTTTGCCGGGCCTAGCCCGGATGGTTTTCGGCCAAGCGAGATTTCTTCTTTTATCCACGGCCACAACGGCGTGGGGGAGGTCCTGCTTCCGCCGGCAACCACCCAGGCGCAGTCCCAACCTGCGGCCGATTTCCTTATCGAGGCTGTGCACGAGCACGGCGATGATGTAGTAATCATTCCGACTGGCCCGTCCACCACGATTGCTGCCGCCATGCAGCAGGACCCTTCCTTTGGCACGGCCGCACACCTGGTGATGATGGGTGGGGCTCTCACCGTTCCTGGCAACGTCACGCCGTGGTCTGAGGCCAATATCTCCCAGGATCCGGAAGCTACCGATTACCTCTTCCGCCACACTAGCGATACCACCATGGTTGGTTTGGATGTTACCTTGCGCACGCTTTTGACCACGGCGGAGTCCGCTCGTTGGCGCGCTACCGGTACCCGCGCCGGCCGCATTTTTGCGGACATGGTGGACTATTACATCCGCGCTTACGCCACCACATCGCCGCACTTGGGCGGGTGCGGCTTGCACGATCCATTGGCCGTTGCGGTGGCAGCAGATGCCTCGCTTGTCGACGTCCTTTCGATAAACCTCAAGACTGACACCGCCGGCCCTACCCGTGGACGGACAATCGCGGATGAAAAGCGATTGGATGCGCCACCCACCGCCCGGGTGGCTGTGGGTGTGGATAGTGAGCGCTTTGTGCGGGAGTTTGTGGAACGCCTTGAGACGCTCTTCAGCGAGCTCTAAAAGCACAGCCTAGGCGCCACGGGTTTTGATTTTCTCTGCTTAAGCGCTGTAAGGTGTTTGTTTGGCTTAGCGACTGCGGTTCACAGCAGTTGCGGCACGCACAAGTCACGCGCGCAGCGCAGGCTTATGCGTCACGATAATGTGGACTGAAATAAAGGAGAAATACTCATGGCATTGACCACTGAGAAGAAGGCCGAAATCCTCAAGGAGTACGGCCTGCACGAAACCGATACCGGTTCCCCTGAGGCACAGGTTGCCCTGCTGACCTCCCGCATCAATACTTTGACCGAGCACCTGAAGTTCCACAAGCACGATCACCACTCCCGTCGTGGTCTGCTGCTGATGGTTGGTCGCCGTCGTGGCCTGCTGAAGTACCTGGCTGAGAACAACGTCGATCGCTACCGTGATCTGATCTCTCGCCTGGGTCTGCGCCGTTAATTTCGGCCCAGCTTCGGCCACCTCGCCCCGCCCTTTGGCGGGGCTTTTGTGGTTTTTCTGTTAGAATTTGACACCGTTGTCATAGACAAAATCGACCAGGCGGCATCGACGATCGCCCAAACCACTCAAGGAGACATTTTTTAATGAGCGTTCAGAACTCCGTCGAGTTCAATATTGACGAGGACTTTGGCATTACCGAGGCCATTGCCACGCTAGACAATGGTGACTTTGGCACCCGCACCCTGCGCTTCGAAACCGGCCAGTTGGCTCGCCAGGCAGACGGCTCCGTGACCACCTACTTGGACGATGACACCATGTTGCTGGCCACGACTACTGCGTCCAACCAGCCGCGCGAGGGATTCGACTTCTTCCCGCTGACTGTGGACGTAGAAGAGCGCATGTACGCCGCCGGCAAGATTCCGGGCTCCTTCTTCCGCCGTGAGGGTCGTCCTTCTTCTGAGGCCATCCTGGCATGCCGCCTCATCGACCGCCCGCTGCGCCCAACCTTTGTCAGGGGCCTGCGCAACGAGGTCCAGGTCGTTGTCACCGTGATGTCCCAGGATCCGGAAGAGTACTACGACGTTGTTGCTATCAATGGCGCCTCCGCCGCCACCCAGCTGTCCGGCCTGCCCGTCTCCGGCGCTGTCGGCGGTGTCCGCATGGCACTGATTGCTGACGATAAGCACCCAGAAGGCCAGTGGGTAGCGTTCCCGAACCACGAGCAGCACGAGCGCGCTCTCTTTGAGATGGTCGTTGCCGGCCGCATCGTCAAAAAGGGCCGCAAGGACGACGTAGCCATCATGATGGTTGAGGCCGGTGCCGGCACCAACGTTGCTGAGCGCATTGCTGACGGTGCTCCTGCACCGCAGGAAGCAGCCGTCGCTGAGGGCTTGGAAGCAGCAAAGCCATTCATTAAGACCTTGTGCGAAGCCCAGAACGGTCTGGCGGAGCGTGCCGCCAAGGAAACCCAGGAGTTCCCGCTCTTCCCGGCATACGGCGATGATGTCTTCGCGGCAGTGGAAAAGGCCGCTGCAAAGAAGCTAGAGAAGCTGCTGACCATTCCGGGCAAGCAGGAGCGTGACGATGCCACCAATGAATACATGGAGCAGGTCGAAGAAAAGCTCTTGGACCAGCTCGAGGACTTGGAGGAGGCCGATGCCTCCAAGCAGATCCGCGGCGCTTATAACGCCTTGATGAAGCAGATCGTGCGCCAGAAGATCCTTTCCGAAGGCTTCCGTATCGATGGCCGCGGCGTTACCGATATCCGTGACCTCTCCGTTGAGGTGGACCTGGTTCCGCGTGCTCACGGTTCCTCCCTGTTCGAGCGCGGTGAGACCCAGATTCTGGGTGTTACCACCCTGGACATGCTCAAGATGGAGCAGCAGATTGATTCCCTGACCCCGGTGGAATCCAAGCGCTACATGCACCACTACAACTTCCCGCCATTCTCCACTGGCGAGACCGGCCGCGTGGGCTCCCCGAAGCGCCGCGAGATCGGCCACGGTGCTTTGGCCGAGCGTGCTCTGCTTCCGGTCATCCCATCCCGTGAGGACTTCCCATACGCCATCCGCCAGGTCTCTGAGGCCTTGGGCTCCAATGGCTCTACCTCCATGGGCTCTGTGTGTGCCTCCACCTTGTCCCTGTACAATGCCGGTGTTCCGCTGAAGGCTCCGGTAGCTGGCATCGCTATGGGCTTGGTCTCTGGCGAAGTAAATGGCAAGGAAAAGTTCGTCGCCCTGACGGACATCCTCGGCGCCGAGGATGCCTTTGGCGATATGGACTTCAAGGTCGCCGGTACCTCTGAGTACATCACCGCCCTGCAGCTGGACACCAAGTTGGATGGCATCCCGTCTAAGGTCCTGGCCCAGGCACTGGAGCAGGCTCGCGATGCCCGCTCTACCATCCTGGAGACCATGGCCGAGGTCATCGATACCCCGGATGAGATGTCCGGCCTTGCGCCGAAGATCACTTCCGTGAAGATCCCGGTTAATAAGATCGGCGAGCTTATCGGACCAAAGGGCAAGACCATCAACCAGATCACCGAGGAAACCGGCGCCGATGTCTCCATCGAGGATGACGGAACCGTCTACGTTTCCGCTGCTACCGGTGAGGCTGCGGATGCTGCCATCGATAAGGTGAACTCCATTGCTAACCCGCAGCTGCCGAAGGTAGGAGAGCGCTTCCTGGGCACCGTGGTAAAGACCGTTCCATTCGGCGCATTCGTTTCCTTGACCCCGGGTCGCGATGGCTTGATCCACATTTCCAACCTGGGTGGCGACGAGCGCATCGAGAAGGTAGAAGACGTCATCAACGTTGGCGATAAGGTTCAGGTAGAAATCGCGGATATTGATAACCGCGGCAAGATTTCCCTGGTTCCGGTGGAGGACTAATCCCCAAACCCAAAGAAAGGCTCTGCCTTCCAGTTCACTCGCTGGAAGGCAGAGCCTTTCTTCGTAGGTGTGCACCATTTAGAGGCGCCGCTATACCTTAGTTCTGGAAGTCGATGACAACGCGCGATGGGTCCTTCAGATACGTCACGGAGTAGGCGGTCTTCTTCTCTAGACCGATAATGAGCTGGGTTTGCGCCTCAAAGGTGGTGGTGTAGTTGACTGCACTGACCACCCCGGCACCAGGGGTAGTGCCTGGTTGCATGTACTTTTCTTTTAGCTCTGGGGTAGAAGGCCACGGTGTTCCCTCAATGCCGAGGTTGAGGAAAGTATTTCCTTGGACCTCGACTGGTTTTCCGGATGCCTGGTGGGCGGGGCTATCGGTATAGGACGTAAACCAGCCCGGTTCGCCTTCTCCCTCCAGGTCGATGACGACTCTGGTGAAGCCTTCGTGTGCCCCCACTCGCACACCCGCGGGAATGAGGTTTCCGAGCCCCTCCGGCATGTGCTGTTGGTCCTCGAGAGAGGCCGTGCCCATACCGGCGAACGCAATTGGGGCTGAGTCCTGGGGGAGCTTCTGCATTTCTGCATCCGCTGCAGAGGTACTGCGCGGGGCAGAAGTAGCGGCGGGGGTAGCGGAGCTGGTCGGAGCATCAGCCGTGTCGGTAGTTGACTGAACCTCACTGAAAGCCGGTGCGCCTGCCTGCGTAGTTTCTTCATCGGAACAAGCGGCAAGTGCTAATGCGCATCCTGCGCTGATGGCCACGGCGATAGTGCGAGAGAAATTTGAGGGAGACATATTCATCACTTCCTTGGTGCTTACCGTGTTGTTACACCCATTCTACTGGGGCAGATGGGACGGGCAGTAGGAAGTGATGCAATTGTTAACCAGTGTGAGAGGGGAGGGTGCGGCTACTTCTTTAGCTCCACCAGCTGAATAAGGTTGCCCACGGTGTCATCGAATACAGCGATGATAGACGGTCCAACATCGGTGGGCTCCATGGTGAACTTCACGCCCTTGTCACTGAGCTCTTTGTATTCTTTTTTCACATCGGCGGACAGGAACTGGGTGGCCGGAATGCCATCGGTCTTGAGTGCTGCGGCATAGTCTTTGGCGGCGGGATGGCCCTTCGGCTCCAAAAGCAGCTCGGTATCTCCCTCACCCTCAGCATTGGTAACGGTAAGCCAGCGGAAATCGCCGTGGGTGACGTCATCCTTAACTCGGAAGCCAAGGGTATTGACGTAAAAATCGTGAGCGCGGGCAACGTCGTCTACAGGAACGGAAGCGATATATATCTGCATGCACGCCATCCTAGTGAGACTGTGGGCATTGTCGAAGAGCGCAAGTCCTTTCCAAGGCAGGCGAGGAATTGTGCAAACCCCATGCGCGTTAGGATGGGGAGAAAAGTACTACCGATGTGGCTGAAGAAGGAGAACACACCATGGCTATCAAGGTTGGCGTACTGGGCGCGCATGGACGCGTAGGCCAGGCAATCGTTGCAGGTGTCAACGCGGAAGATGACCTCGATCTGGTTGCGGAAATTGACCGCGGTGATGATTTGCAGCAGCTTATCGACGCCCATGCTGAGGTCATTGTGGACTTTACCCAGCCAGATTCCGTAATGGGCAACCTTGAATTCTGCATTGCAAACGGAATTCACTGTGTGGTGGGAACCACCGGCTTTGATAAGGAGCGTTTGGCTCAGGTAGAGGAATGGACCAAGCAGGACGGTGCCGGCAATGTTCTCATTGCGCCGAACTTTGCCATTTCCGCAGTGCTCACGATGGTGCTGGCCAAGCAGGCTGCGAAGTTCTTTGAGACTGCAGAGGTTATTGAATTCCACCACCCAACCAAGCTGGACGCGCCGTCCGGTACTGCGATCCATACCGCTGAGGGAATTGCCGCCGCCCGCAAGGAGGCTGGTCTGGGAGACATGCCGGATGCTACGGAAAAGCAACTCGATGGTGCCCGCGGTGCCACCGTCGACGGTATTCCGGTTCACGCAGTACGCACCCGTGGCATGGTGGCACACGAGGAGGTCATCTTTGGTGCGCAAGGTCAGTCGCTGACTATCCGCCAGGATTCTTATGACCGCGCTTCCTTTACCCCGGGCGTGCTGGTGGGCGTGCGCCAGATTGCAGATCACCCGGGCCTAGTCGTGGGCCTCGATAAGTACCTGGGGCTTTAAGCCATGGCTAAAGCAAGTGAGCTAGATATTCAGCTCATTGCCGCAACGCAGTTCCACGCCCCGCGGGGCGTGGAGTGGCACGCGGATGACTCGGCCTCTGATGGGGAAGCACTTGTCGAGTTCGCTGGACGGGCCTGCTACGAGTCTTTTGATAAGCCAAACCCCCGGACAGCAACCAATGAAGCCTACCTGCACCACATCATGGAGGTAGGCCATACTGCGTTGCTCGAGCATGCCACGGCCACGATGTACATCACAGGGCTGTCGCGTTCGGCGAGCCATGAGCTCGTCCGCCATCGGCACTTTTCCTTCTCGCAGCTCTCCCAGCGCTTTGTCCACCCAGAAGAGACCGAAGTGGTCCTACCAAAACTGGTGGCCGAAGACGAGCAACTAAGTCGATTGGTCATGCAGGCGGTAGATGAAACCCGCTTTGTCTACGATGAACTGCTTAGCGCACTAGAAGAGAAGCTGGATGAGCCCAACGCTCTCCTGCGCAAGAAGCAGGCCCGTCAGGCGGCGCGTGCTGTGTTGCCAAACGCCACAGAAACGCGCATTGTTGTCACTGGCAACTATCGCGCGTGGCGTCACTTTATTGGTGCTCGTGCCGCCGAGCAGGCCGACGAGGAGCTTCGCCACGTTGCGGTGGAGTGCCTGAAACTGCTGCAAAGCAAGGCGCCAGTGCTCTTTGATGATTTCAATATCACCACTCTTGCTGATGGGACCCAGATGGCGGCAAGCCCCTACGCCTAACACGCGCGAGACCCCGATGCGGCTAATTGCAAGCCAAAAGGGTAATCTTGACGGCTATGAGCACAGGTATGACAGCAAAGACTGGCGTCGGCACCTTTGGACGCATCGGCATCGCCATGGTCACCCCGTTTGACCGTGACGGTGCGCTGGACGTTGCAGCAGGTCGTCGCCTAGCAGCTCATCTCGTTGACAATGGCGTTGATTCGCTCATCCTTGGTGGAACCACCGGCGAATCACCGACCACTTCAGTTGAAGAGAAGCTGGAGCTGCTCAAAGCCGTAAAGGAAGAAGTAGGAGACCGCGCAAAGCTTTGCGCCGGTGCCGGAACGAATGACACCGCAACCTCCATTAAGCTGGCTCAGGCCACCGCTGAAGCGGGGGCAGACAGCTTGCTAGTGGTAACTCCCTACTACTCCAAGCCCTCACAAAAGGGCGTTTACGAGCACTTTGCCGCAGTCGCGCAAGCCACGGATCTACCGATCTGTGTCTATGACATCCCTGGCCGCTCGGGCATCCCAGTGGCGCCGGATACCCTCCGCCGCCTTGCGGACTTGCCGACCATCCAGGCCGTAAAGGACGCCAAGGGCGACCTTCCTGCGGCCGCAGAACTCATCCAAGAAACCGGTTTGGCCTGGTATTCCGGTGATGATCCGATTAACCTGCCGTGGCTTTCCCTCGGCGCTTCCGGTTTCATCTCCGTCATCGGCCATGTAGCACCGCGTGCCTTGGCAGAACTTTATGAAGCTTTCGACGCGGGCGATATGGCCCGCGCCCGAGAAATCAATGTCACTACGCTCCTTCCGCTCACCCATGCACAAGCTCGGTTGGGCGGAGCGACGTTTGCAAAGGAAGCCCTGCGCCTGCAGGGCATCGAAGTTGGCGATACCCGTCTTCCTATCACCGCTGCGAGCGGGGAGGAACGCGAGGAACTTCGCCGTGATCTGGAACAATCTGGAGTCCTCTAAGAATGAATGAACCCCGTAACCGTTCCCGCAAGGTGACCCGCAAGGCGGGCCCACCGGCGGAAAACGAAACCGCCTCCAACGAGGCGGCTTCGCCAGTTTTCCAAGCCCCAGCAACTGATGCGGGCAATTCCGCGCAGGATAATTCCGCTAAGGGCGACAAGGATAATTCTGGCAAGAAGAATTCTTCCGACAATCACAACGAAGGTGGCGGCAACAACCGTCGCTCCCGTTCCCGTGGCAGCCGCGGCCGTGGCCGTGGTGGAAACGGCAATAGCAATAACCACGGTGGAAACAATAACCACGGCGGCAAGAACGGCAACGGCAACGGAAAGAACGGCAACGGTAAGGGCCGCGGCCGCAATAACCGTGGCCGCCGCAACGTGCCCAAGTCTATGCAGGGTGCGGATCTGACCAAGCGCCTGCCGGAGCCACCGAAGCAGCCGAAGGATGCCCTGCGTATTTACGCTCTGGGCGGTATTTCGGAGATCGGCCGTAATATGACCGTCTTCGAGTACGGTGATGACCTCATCATCATCGACTGTGGTGTGCTCTTCCCATCCTCTGGTGAGCCAGGCGTGGACCTCATCCTGCCTGACTTTGGCCCGATTGAGAAGAAGATCCACAAGGTCAAGGCCCTCGTCGTTACCCACGCGCACGAGGACCACATCGGTGCTATCCCGTGGCTGCTCAAGCTGCGTCCGGATATCCCCATCGTTGCTTCCCGCTTCACCATCGCGCTTATTGCTGCAAAGTGTAAGGAGCACCGCCAGAAGCCGAAGTTCGTCGAGGTTAATGAAAAGTCCGACGTAACCTACGGTCCGTTCCGCGTACGCTTCTGGGCAGTCAACCACTCCGTACCGGATGCTTTGGGCATCATGCTGGGCACCCCAGCTGGCAATATCATCCACACTGGTGACATCAAGCTGGACCAGACCCCGCTGGATAACCGTCCAACGGACCTCCCAGCCTTGTCCCGCTATGGCGATGAGGGCGTTGACCTCATGCTGTGTGATTCCACCAACGCCACGGTCCCAGGTGTTTCGGCATCTGAGGGTGATATTCCTGCCAACTTCAAGCGTCTCGTTGCCGGCGCTAAGCAGCGCGTTATCTTAGCTTCCTTCGCCTCCAACGTTTACCGCGTCCAGGCCGCTATTGACGCTGCCGTGGCCAACGGCCGCAAGGTGGCCTTCAACGGCCGTTCGATGATGCGCAACATGGAAATCGCAGAGAAGATGGGCTTCTTGAAGGTTCCACGCGGCACCATCATCCCCATCGATGAGGCCGCCAAGATGGCTCCGCATAAGACCATGCTGATTACCACCGGTACGCAGGGTGAGCCAATGGCTGCTTTGTCGCGTATGGCTCGCCGTGAGCACCGCCAGATTACTGTCCGCGATGGCGATACCATCATCTTCTCTTCCTCGCTCATTCCGGGCAACGAGGAGGCCGTCTACGGCGTCATCAACATGCTGTCCCAGATCGGTGCCAACGTCATTACTAACCAGGACGTAAAGGTGCACGCTTCCGGTCACGGTTACGCTGGCGAGCTCCTCTTCCTGTACAACGCAGCGCGCCCGCGCAACGCTATGCCGGTGCACGGCGAGTGGCGCCACCTGCGCGCCAATAAGGAACTGGCTATCTCCACCGGTGTGGACCGCGACCGTACGGTGCTGGCACAAAACGGCGTCGTCGTGGACCTGCGCAAGGGCCGCGCCGAGGTCGTAGGCCAGATGCAGGTGGGTAACCTGTACGTCGACGGCGTGTCCATGGGCGATGTGGATGCCGATACCTTGGCTGATCGCACCAACCTGGGTACCGGCGGCGTGGTTTCTATCACCTGTGTGATTGATAACCGCACCTCGCGCCTGCTGGAGCACCCAACGGTATCTACCACAGGTTTCTCCGATGATGACCGCGGCATCGTGCCGGAGGTTGCGGAGATGGTGGAAAACACCATGAACGATCTTGCCGCTGAAGGCGAGAACGATACTTACCGCATGGTGCAAAAGTTGCGCCGCAAGGTATCCAAGCTCATGGATTCCAAGTACAAGCGCGAGCCGGTTATTCTTCCGACCATCGTGCCGACCAACTCCGGCCCTTTGGTTACCGATGAAGAAGACGTCGACGCTTCACGTGAGTCCCTGTAAGTAATACGGGTTCCTCGCGCTAAGTAAGACACAGCCCCAGCATGCCAGTTAGCTCGGTATGCTGGGGCTTATGTCGTTTTCTTCTGCTGAGCGCGCCAAGATGGTAGCGCTATTTCATAAGCTTGGTCCCGATGCACCTACCTTGTGCGAGGGCTGGACAACCCGCGACTTAGCCGTGCATTTGTGGGTGAGGGAAAACCGCCCCGATGCCGCCGCCGGCATCTTCGTCAACGCACTGTCCGGCCGGCTGGAAAAGGAATCACGCAAGGTGGCCGAGCGCGACTTTGATGATCTGGTTGATGACTGGGGGAGGGGGCCTGCTGCCTATAACCCGGTTCGGTTCGTGGATGCACAGCAAAACTTTGTGGAGCACTTTGTTCACCACGAGGATATTCGCCGCGCAAATGGCATGGGCCCACGCGACTTTTCGGCACACATCAAGCAGCAGATGCATAGCTACCTAAAGCCCTTGGCTAAGGTGGCCCTGCGCAAATCTGAACGTCCGGTGATTCTGCAGCCGGAAGGATTGCCGCGAATCGTTGCTGCAGATACGCATGGCGTGGCGGATATGGGCGATGCCGTGGTCCGCGTTTCGGGCGAGGTAGGCGAGCTCATCCTCTGGTCCTTCGGGCGTGATGCTGCTGAAGTCAAGATTGAAGGTGAGGCCGAAGCCATCGTAAAGTCAATTCTCTAATCTTGATTTAATCGCAGTTTCTTAGCTTTGGGGTGCGTGCGATGCGCACGCCGTGAGATTGTGGGCCCGGGTGTTAGGGAAACGCGTGTGGCTAATGTGATTTATGGGGTGGCGCGGTTAAGGTAGAGGCATGTCTGTCAAAAATGCCTCTTCGCGCGGAACGCGCCGAAAGTCGAATCGTTCACGGCCGTCGGGCCGCAGCCGGTCCGGTGCTGGCATGCCGGAAACCTTGGCTATGACGTCTTCGCATCGGCGCGCGGCGGCGACCTCGCAGGAGCGTACGGGCAGTGCGTTCCGGGCCGTCGGCAAGGGCTTGGGCGTTGCCTTTGGCGCTACGGCCCGCGGCATGGGAAATATGGCGCGGGGCGTAAGCCATGGCGTGGCGGGGCTCAAGCCCAGCGAAGACGTATATGACACCGAGGAGTACGAGACGACGAGGGAGCCGGAAGAAATTTCTGCACGCGGGGAGAAAAAGAAGAAGAGCAAGGTTACTCGGGCGCGCGATGTAGCCGCGGAAGAAGAGCTTTCTACGATG
Source organism: Corynebacterium tuberculostearicum (assembly GCF_030229345.1). Taxonomy (GTDB): domain Bacteria; phylum Actinomycetota; class Actinomycetes; order Mycobacteriales; family Mycobacteriaceae; genus Corynebacterium; species Corynebacterium tuberculostearicum_G. The sequence continues at coordinate 303,777 of NZ_JASPGP010000001.1, forward strand.
GAAGCAAGCGAGGAAGAATCACGCGGTATTCAGGTGAAGAATCCTGATGCGGTGGCACTCGTTTTAATCGGCATCGCCATCGTGCTTGCGGCTACCGTCTGGTTTGGGGTTGCCGGCCAGGTAGGCGCCTGGGTGGGCAATATCGTCCGCTATGTCATTGGTGCAGGCGCTTGGGTGCTGCCGGTGGCACTGGTGGCCTTGGCCATTTCCTTGATGATGGATATCTCCGGCCCAGCGGGGCACTTTAAGCCGCGCATTGTGGGCGGTATCAGCATCATCGTCCTTGCCATGCTCAGCTTGATCCACATCTTTGCTGGCACCCCTGAGCTTGGCTTTACCCCGGACAGCGCCGGTGGTGCTGGCGGTGTAATCGGCTACGCTATCGGCGGCCTTCTGGAGACGGCCTTTACCTCTTTCGTCGCAGTGCCGTTGCTTTTCCTCGTCATTATTTACGGCGCCTTGTTAGTCACCGGCATTACTATCCGCGAGGCCTATGAGTTGGTGGCTGATGCCATTGCTGCGGCCTTCTCCCGCTTTGGTGGTACGGATGAAGACTATTACGACGAAGAGGGCGATGACCTCTACGGCCATGTAACTGGCGATATTGATGACATCGCGGAAGGTCGCGAGCGCAGCGAGCGCCCAGCACGACCTGTGGCCAAGCGTCGTTCCTCTGAGCGCGGTGGAAGCCTGCGCGCTTTCCGACGCCCCACTGAAGACCCCGCCCCGCGTGGTTCTTCTTACCCGGTGGATTCCCCTGCTGCAGCAGAGGAGGAACATGTCACCCGCGCCTTTAGTGCACCAACGCGAGGCGGGTTCCAGTCCGTGTCTAACGCGGCCGAGAAGCAGGTCTCTCGTGACATCGGCGATACCGATGAGATTCCGGTGGTAGACGACGCCGCTGCGTCGTCGCCGGAACAACCGGCTTCCGGGGATCCGGAACCGACCCGAGTGCTGGGCACTACTGGTCAACGTCCCGCTTCCCCTTCTACTCGCTCGGCTACGGCAGCGGGTGCCGATGCTGGCACCGCCGCCGGTACCGCCATTGGCTCAGCCGCTGGTGCGGCTGCGGGCGCCGCGGGTGCTGCGGGAGCTGCAAGTGGCGCAGCAAAGACTGCTGCTGCGGGTGCTGCCGGTGCCGCTGGCGCTGCAGCAGCCGGTGCAGCTGCAGGCGCTGCTGGATCTGCGATGGAAGGAGGCGCTGATGCGGTCTCGTCCGCGCACGAGAAGGCCCGCCAACTCTTCCGCGAGCGCTCCGGACGCGACGCTACGACCGGCGCACAGGTGGACTCCACCGAGCCTGCGGCCGAGGCCGCAAGGGAAACGGGAACTTCTGCCGCTCCTGCGCCGTCCGCGCAGTTTGGCAATGAGAATTACGCGGTTCCCACCACGGACCTGCTGACCCCGGGTACTCCAGCAAAGGAGCGCACGGAGATTAATGACCGCATCATTGAGGCCATCACCGATGTCTTCGAAGAGTTCAAGGTCGATGCCCAGGTAACCGGCTTTAGCCGTGGCCCAACAGTGACTCGTTATGAAATCGAGCTGGGACCAGGCGTCAAGGTATCGAAGATTACGAACCTGCAGTCCAATCTGGCCTACGCCGTGGCCACGGATAATCTACGTTTGCTCACGCCTATCCCGGGCAAGTCGGCCGTCGGCATTGAGGTCCCGAACCCGGACCGCGAGATGGTGCACCTGCGCGAGGTGCTTGATGCGCCGAGCATGATCAGCTCGTCGGATCCCATGCTCATCGGTTTGGGTAAGGACATCGAAGGCGAATACACCTCGTTCTCGGTACAAAAGATGCCGCACTTGCTGGTCGCCGGTGCTACCGGTTCCGGTAAGTCCGCTTTCGTCAACTCCATGTTGGTCTCGCTGCTAACCCGAGCCACCCCTGAGCAGGTTCGCCTCATCCTGGTGGACCCGAAGATGGTGGAACTTACCCCGTACGAGGGCATTCCGCACTTGATCACGCCCATCATTACCCAGCCGAAGAAGGCCGCAGCAGCCCTGCAGTGGCTGGTGGAAGAGATGGAGCAGCGCTACATGGATATGAAGGCTGCTCGCGTGCGCAAGATTGAGGACTATAACCGCAAGGTGGTCTCCGGCGAATACCAAGCACCGGCAGGCTCCGAGCGCGAGGTACGCCCGTACCCGTACATCGTCTGTGTCGTCGACGAGCTGGCTGACCTGATGATGACTGCGCCAAAGGAGATTGAGGACTCCATCGTCCGCATCACTCAGAAGGCGCGTGCCGCCGGAATTCACCTGGTCCTGGCAACCCAGCGCCCGTCCGTTGACGTGGTGACCGGTCTGATTAAGACCAACGTGCCTTCACGCTTGGCCTTCGCGACGTCCTCACTGACGGACTCTCGCGTTATCTTGGACCAGGGTGGCGCTGAAAAGCTCATTGGTATGGGCGATGGCCTCTTCATTCCGCAGGGCAAGCGTCCTGTGCGTATGCAGGGCGCATTCGTCTCGGATGATGAAGTCATGGCGGTTGTCGATGCCGCCAAGTCGCAGGCCGCGCCGAACTACACCGAGGGCGTGACTGAAGAGAAGCAATCCGAGGCCAAGCAGGAAATCGATGAGGAAATTGGCAAGGACATGGACGACCTCCTCGAAGCCGTCGAGTTGGTGGTCACCGCCCAGTTGGGCTCGACCTCGATGCTGCAGCGCAAGCTGCGCATCGGTTTTGCCAAAGCCGGTCGTCTCATGGACCTGATGGAATCTCGTGGCGTCGTCGGACCGTCCGAGGGCTCCAAGGCCCGCGAGGTCCTAGTGAAGCCGGAAGAGCTCGATACCATCATCTGGATGATTAAGGGCGCCGATCCTGCCGAAGCCCCGAAGGAGATTCAGGAGGAGATGCAGCAGCAGGAGCAGGAGGAAGCTGCCGCTACTTCCGACGCCGATTCTTCCGCAGGCGTCGATTCCTCCCCGCAGGGCGATGCCGGCGACACCCGTACCGTTCAGGCGACGTATAACCCTTCGGCAGGCGCCTTCTAAGATCGTGTAAGGTTGGACGGGTCTTGGAGGGGAGTACCCCATTCTTCGGCATCGATCGTCAGCACGGTAGCATTACGCTCCCGGTCGTGCCGGCCCAGCGGAATTTAGTTCGCCGGGCGGGGGAGACCTCCGGTCAATTTGTTGTATCTTCGACCGGAGGGATGTACCAATGCATGTGCCATTGTGGATCTGGGCGATTTCTATCGTCGTCATTCTTGGATTCTTTGTTTTTGATTTCTACTCCCACGTGCGCACCCCGCACGAGCCGACGCTGAAGGAATCCGGGTTCTGGACCCTATTCTACGTCGGTGTCGCTTTACTTTTTGGTGCCGGTGTGTGGGCCGTTTGGGATCACGAGCACGGCATTCAATACCTCACGGGTTACGTGACAGAGAAGGCGCTATCCGTAGATAACCTCTTTGTTTTCGCGCTTATCATGGGCGCCTTCAAGATCCCGCGTAAGTACCAGCAAAAGGTATTGCTCATCGGTATCGTCATCGCCTTGGCATGCCGCCTAGTGTTTATCCTTTTGGGTGCTGCGGTCATCGCGGCATGGTCCGATATCTTCTACCTGTTCGCGATATTCCTCATCTACACGGCTATTAAGCTCATCGTTGATGAGATTCGGGACGCCCCCGAAACCGATCCCAATGACATGGGCATCATCAAGCTGATTCGCAAGGTAGTCCACGTTACCCCGCGCTACCACGGCGATAGGCTCACGCACCGCGTGGAAGATTCTTCGGGCAAGCGGAAATTCGCGTTCACCCCGCTATTTATAGCCTTGGTGTCTATTGGCCTTATCGACGTGATGTTTGCCTTCGACTCCATTCCGGCCATCTACGGCATTACGTCAGAAGCGTTCTTGGTCTTTACCACGAATGCTTTCTCCCTCATGGGATTGCGCCAGATGTACTTCCTGCTGGATGGCCTACTGGATCGCTTGGTGTACCTGCCCTATGGTTTGGGCATCATCTTGGGCTTCATCGGTGTAAAGCTCATGTTCCATGCGCTGCATGAGAATAACTTGCCGTTTGTAAACGGCGGCGAGAACGTGGATTCCATTCCAGAATTTTCCACCATCACCTCACTTATCGTGATCGTGGGCGTACTGGTTATCACGGTTATCGCCTCGATTATCAAAAACAAGCGCGATGAGAACCAAGGCGGAGTGCCGGTATCGCACAATCACTTCGACTGGGACGAGGAAGGCAATAAGATCGTCCGCAACAAGAAGGGCGAATTCTTGGGCAAGGCCAAAGACCTGCCCAAGGAAGAGCTACCACACTAGAAGCGGGCGTTTACGGGATTCCACTCGCGGAAGCTGCGGCCGGTGATGCAGCCCGCCTGGTAGAAGGGGTCGTTGTCCATGAGGGCGATGGCGTCGGCGACCACGGCGTCGTCGGCAAGCCCCACGATGATGAGTGCGCCGCCCTTGGAATCCGTCAAGGGGCCTGTGGCAATGATGGTGCCCTCCTCAAAAAGTTGCGCGGTAAACTCGCGGTGCGCGGGGCGTGCCTTAGCAATCTCAGGATTTTTGGGGTTGTAGTCGTAGCTAACAGCAAAATACTTCATGCTTCGCATTTTAAAATGCAGGGGCATCCAAGCGCAGGTGCTTGGTGCTAACAGGTAGTATGTATAACGTGAATCAACCCGGAACACAGTCAGCGCAATCCTCGGATGTGAATCCACAGGTATCCAATTGGAACCTGCCAAATATTCTCACCAGCCTGCGCATTCTTTTCATTCCGGTTTTCGCATGGCTAGTTATTGCCGGCCATGAATGGTGGGCTTTTGGCCTATTCGCGGCCTTAATGCTCACAGATAAGCTCGACGGGGACATCGCACGTGCCCGTGGCCTTATCACCAATTTTGGCAAGATTGCTGATCCCATCGCGGATAAAGCGCTTATGACTACCGCACTGGTATGCCTCAACATCATTGGGGTACTGCCGGTGTGGATTACCGTGGTCATTCTCATCCGAGAGTTTGGTATCACCATCTGGCGTATGGTTTTGTTGCGCCGCGGCAAGGTGGTACCTGCTTCGAAGGGCGGCAAGCTGAAGACTGTATTGCAATCCTTGGCAGTCGGGCTGTATCTGTGGCCGTTGCCGGAGTGGATGAACGTACCTACCTTCCTAGTGATGCTTTTGGCCGCAGTGGTGACCGTGGTTACCGGCGTCCAGTACCTCATCGACGGTAAGAAGCAGAATAGCTAGGCAGTCCATGAACGTCACGGCGTCCCGCCTCGTATCTGAACTCACCGAGCGCGGCGAAACTTTGTCCTTTTGTGAGTCGCTTACTGCTGGGCTGGCCAGCGCCACGGTGGCTTCTGTCCCTGGAGCTTCGGCTGTGTTGCGCGGAGGGCTTGTAACATATGCCACCGATGTGAAATCCCACTTTTTGCATCAATCGGTAGCCGATATCGAAGCAGCCGGTGTGGTTTCTGGGCAGACTGCCCTTGCAATGGCCCGCGCGGCGGTGGCAGAAACCGCCGCGGACTGGGGGATAGGCCTTACCGGAGTGGCAGGACCAGACCTACAAGAAGGCAAGCCGGCGGGCACCGTATATATCGGCATCTATTCTCCTGACAGAGTGGCATTCTCCCAGTTGCTATCCGGATTAGGCAAGGAGCGCAACGAAATCAGAGAGGCCACGGTCGCAGCCGCCCTGCGTCTACTGTGCTCAACTTTGGAAGAAAATCCGGCACCGCGGGAACAATAACGAGACAAGGAGCGTTGACCATAGTGATGAACACTTCTACTGCTGTCCTCGAACACCCGGTAAACGGCGCTGTTGCACCAGCGGCGCCCGCCACTGCTCGTACCCCTGAGCCGCTTTTGCGTGAGGCTCTTGGGTTGACGCTGCGCGCCTTCCGCGCGGACAAAGGAGTGACCCTGCGCGAATTGGCCGGGGTGGCCCGCGTATCGCCGGGTTACCTTTCAGAGCTCGAACGCGGCCGCAAGGAGGTCTCCTCTGAGCTTCTTGCGTCTGTGTGCCACGCGCTGGATTGCTCGGTCTCTGATGTACTGATTGAAGCCGCCGGTTACATGGCCCTGCCCTCCATGGATGAGGAGCTTGCCCATACGGCACCTGCCGCATCAGAGCTTTAGCCCATAGCGGTCTATGTCAACAGCCGGCCTACTCTCTTGCGAGGAAGGTCGGCTGTGGTGGTTATGGGGGCGTCGGCAAGCGCCCGCGACCGCGGGGAGTGCAAGCGGTGGAAACAGCGCTTCGCTAGTATAAGCAGCAGAACATTACGCACATTTTTAACCTAGAAAGGTTGAAGCACACCATGGCGAACCCATTTGTTAAGGGCTGGAAGTACCTGATGGCTCTCTTCGATAATAAGATCGAGGAAAACGCCGATCCGAAGGTGCAGATCGAGCAGGCTATTGAAGATGCTCAGCGCCAGCACCAGGAGCTGTCTCAGCAGGCGGCCGCCGTGATTGGTAACCAGCGCCAGTTGGAAATGCAGCTTAACCGCCGTTTGGCAGAAGTAGAAAAGCTGCAGGGCAATGCTCGCCAGGCTCTGGAATTGGCTGATCAGGCCCGTGCCAAGGGCGATGAAAATAAGGCCGTGGAGTACGAGAACGCGGCAGAGGCCTTCGCTGCCCAGCTGGTTACGGCTGAGGAGTCCGTGGAAGATACCAAGAAGCTGCACGACCAAGCACTGCAGCAGGCAGAAAAGGCCAAGAATGCGGTTCAGCGCAACAATGCCGCGCTGCGTGAAAAGGTCAATGAGCGCTCCAAGCTGCTTTCCCAGCTCGAGCAGGCAAAGATGCAGGAAAAGGTTTCCGAGTCTTTGAACTCCATGAACGAGTTGAGCGCCAATGGCAATACGCCGTCTCTGGATGCTGTGCGCGATAAGATTGAGCGCCGTTACTCCAAGGCACTCGGCCAGGCTGAGCTGGCTGAGAACTCCGTGGAAAACCGCATGGCCGAGGTACAACAAGCTGGTATTCAGATGGCCGGTCATTCCCGTTTGGAGCAGATTCGCAGCGAAATGAACTCTTCTAAGTCCGTGGAAGGGAATAAGGCTCAGGCCATTGAGGGCAATAAAGCGTCCGGCTCTGCTGCCGACAACGCTGCTCAGCCAGGCAGTGCCAACAACGATGCTGTGCAGGCCCGGCTGCGTGAGCTGCGTGGGGAGTAAACCCCCGACAGTCTTTTAAATAATTATCGCCTCCCTCGGCCATCATGTGGTGGTGCGTGGGAGGCGATAACTATTGCTGCTAGTCGCCGACGCCGCGGGCCTGCAAAGCCTCACCCGTGGCGCGTGCTCGCCGGATGGAGCGAATGATAACCGGGGTGCCAAATGCGAGCGGGGACATCCCGGCACCGCGCGCTTTGCGGGCATCTAGGACTTCATAGACGGTTTCAAACATCAACGGGATGAGACGAATAGTCAGTGACATAGCCAAGCTGATGTTTTCTACCGGTATTCCGAGTCGCTTTAGGGGCTGTAGCGACTCTTCCAGCGACTCCATAATCTCATCGACCGTGGAGGTCAGCGTGAGCAAGAAGGCGGCCATCATAGCGGCAAAGACATTGAGGAACATCACCGCCGCATAGTCGAAGTCCTTTGCCCACCATTGAAAGCCTGCCAAGGGGACTAGGAAAAGGAGAGGCGGCCGGATCTGACTCCACGCAATGCCCAGTGGAATCCGGGCGCAAGCATAGAGAAAGACGACAAAAATGACGCCGCCTGCTGCCCACGGAATGGACTTGAAAAAGATGCTGGTGACCAGGATAAAGACTAAGAGGAATGCGATCTTCCAACTAGGCTTGATGCGATGAACAAAGCTGGTGCCATCAACATAGACGGAAAGTGGGAGATTCGTGCGTCGTTGCATGACAATTCTCCCTACAGCGGCCGCTGGGCCATGAGGTCTTGGTAAAAATCTATGACCTCCGCCGGCCGGCCATCCGCGGCGATGTGGTGGTCATCGATGCAAATGACCCGATCAAAATCGCTTAGAAAGTCTAGATCGTGCGTCACCACAATCAGTTGCTGTTCCAATCGCGCGAATTCTCTTTTGATTCGATCGCGGTTGCGCAGATCTAGCAGGGTAGTGGGCTCATCAGCGATGATGAGAATCGGGTCGATGACCATGACCGCTGCCAGTGCGAGGAGCTGCTTTTGTCCGCCGGAGAGCGTATGCGGTGAGCGTTCAGCAAATTCGGCGAGTCCGAAGCGCTTGAGGGTAGCATCCACGCGGGCGAGGCGCTCGTGTTTGGGCAGCTTAAAGCGGCGGAGCGAAAAGGCGACGTCATCGCGCACATTGGGCATGACAATTTGGTTTTCGGCATCCGAAAAGACAAACCCCACCTTTTCGCGCACCTTTTTGCCCTGCTTGGCGACGTCCATCTGGTCCACCGTCACCGTACCTTCACTAGGCTCGCCCAACCCATTAATGAGCCTGGTCAAGGTGGATTTTCCGCCACCGTTCTGGCCGATAATGCCAATGCGTTGTTCGGTGAGGGTGAGGTTGATGTCCTCGAGTACCACGGTGTCATCAAAAGCCACCGAGACTGAGGAAAATTCGATCGTGGGCACTAGGCGGCCTTTCGTCCCATCAGATCGGGGAAGGCCGCGTGAACACCGAGAGCGATGATGACGGCGACGACAAGCTTTCCGGCATCGACAGGGATGAAGGGCAATTGGGCGGCGAAGGCTGGACCAATTTCCAAGCCGGAGCGGATCATGAGACCAAAGGCGCCGCAGATGTATTGGACGGCAAGGCCGGCAACGGCAGCGATGGCAAGCATGACCGCCATGCCGCCCTTGTTCTTAGGGGAGCGGTAGGCAATTGCGCCTGCAACCGCTGGCGAGAGAACATAGCCGATGATGTAGCCCGCGGTTGGGCCTGCCAGCGCGCGCAGCGTGGTTCCGCCACCTGCCAGAACTGGGAGGGCAAGGCCCAGGAACAAAAAGAGGAGCCCCACGTATCCGCCGCGCTTGCTGCCCAAAATAAGGCCGGCGAGGATCAGTGCTGCGTTTTGCAGCACGATGGGCACGCCGGCCGAACCGATGGGAATGGACACGAAGGCAAGGACGATGACGAGAGCGGTAAACACGGCAACATAGGCAATGGTGGTTGCCAGAGAGTTCTTTTTCATGCTCAAGAGGTTAGCACTGCATGAAAACTGCAGACAATTGAGGGTTTTGAACGGTGTTCATTTGAGGCTGACAATGCTAAGCCAGAGAGATAGCGGCGGGCCCCCAATTGACGTTCTCCGGCCTGCTGGCGTCCGTGCTTTAGTGCTGAGTAGGATGGCGCGCATGCGATTGACCGAGTATCACCAGCTCATTGTGGATGAATTTGGCGAGTCTAAGGGAAAGTGGATTAGCCACTCCCATGTCTTGCCCGACCTCGGGGCAACGCCCGATGAGCTTATCGAACGCGGCGTCGATCCGCGTCGCGTCTGGCTGAGCCTGTGCGATGACTTTGATGTACCGAAGGAGCGCAGGTTGGGGGTCGATTACCCTACTTTATAGCGGCGTCGAATTTGACGGACTGGCGTGTCTACTTTCAAAATTCGAACAGATGTATGTAAGATGGCGGAAGTGTCGATGCAGTCGTCTACAGTGGGATGGCGTTGACGGAGGGAACCGTTTGAGTTCCACGGCAGTCTAATAATGCGTTAGTACATCGTCGTTAAAGATAAGGATGAAAGTTAATGGCAACCAAAAAGAAGTCTTCTTCTGCCGCCTCTAAGGGAGATGACCGCCAAAAGGCCCTCGATGCCGCAATGGCCATGATTGAGAAGGATTACGGCAAAGGCGCTGTGATGCGCCTGGGCGATGACAACCGCCCACCGATTAAGGCCATTTCTTCCGGTAATACCGCAATCGATGTCGCTCTTGGTATTGGCGGTTTCCCGCGCGGGCGCATCGTAGAGATTTATGGCCCGGAGTCTTCCGGTAAGACCACTGTTGCGCTGCACGCTATTGCATCCGCGCAAAAGGACGGCGGCATTGCCGCGTTTATTGACGCCGAGCACGCGCTCGACCCGCAGTATGCTCGCCTGCTTGGCGTGGATACCGATAACCTCTTGGTTTCCCAGCCAGATACCGGCGAACAGGCCTTGGAGATTGCCGATATGCTGGTACGCTCCGGCGCAATTGACATCATCGTCGTTGACTCCGTAGCTGCCCTTACCCCGAAGGCGGAAATTGAAGGTGAGATGGGCGATAGTCACGTCGGCCTCCAGGCCCGCCTGATGTCGCAGGCGCTGCGCAAGATGACCGGTGCCCTGTACAACTCCGGTACCACCGCTATCTTCATTAACCAGCTGCGCGAAAAGATTGGCGTGATGTTCGGCTCGCCAGAGACCACCACCGGTGGTAAGGCGCTCAAGTTCTACTCTTCCGTGCGCTGCGATATCCGCCGCATCCAGACCTTGAAAGATGGCCAAGATGCCATCGGTAACCGCACTAAGCTCAAGGTGGTAAAGAACAAGGTCTCTCCACCATTTAAGATTGCTGAGTTCGACATCATGTATGGCGAAGGCATCTCTCGCGAGTCCTCCATCATTGACCTTGGCGTCGAAAACGGCTTCATCCGCAAGTCCGGCTCTTGGTTTACCTATGAAGGCGACCAGCTGGGCCAGGGTAAGGAGAAGGCGCGTAATTTCCTGAAGGATAACCCGGATCTGGCTAATGAAATCGAGCAGAAGATTTTCCAGAAGCTCGGTATCGGCGAGGCTGCGGCCGAAGGCGAGGAGGGCGCTGCGATGGACGTTCCTGGTGCCGATGACCCATTGACCGATGAGTCCGTTGATCTCGTTCCAAACGTCGATTTTGATGACGACTAAAATCGTCTAACCCGTCCCCATACAGTCCGCGTACCATTTGAATCTGCATCATGAATCAACCCGCCCCCGAAAAGCTCGCCCAACTCCGCCAGGCCCTCGAGGCCTATGAGAATGGAGCGGCAGGGGGCGGGCTTTTTGATCGAGAGGCAGAAGAGGCCAAGGCCAAAGTCCGCTCTCGTGCCCTGGGCCTTTTGGATCAGCGCTCTAGGTCCCGGAAAGAGCTTCATGATCGTCTAGTCAAAGCCGAGTTTGAGCCAGATGTCGTTGAGGACGTGCTGGATGATTTGGCCCACGCGGGGCTGGTGAACGATACCGCTTTTGCACACGAGTGGGTGCGCCAACGACATAAGCGGCGCGGCAAGTCCAGCTCGGTTCTCAACAGGGAATTGCGGGAAAAGGACGTGAGCGAGGCCGACCGTGCTGAAGCGCTCGAGCAGATTGACCCTGCCGATGAAGAAGCCATGGCACAGGCCCTTGCGGAAAAGAAGGCTCGCTCCATTAAATCCGTACCGGAGGATCGCAAGGAGCGCGACAAGGCCCTACGCCGCATCGTGGGTGTGCTGGCACGCCGCGGCTTCAATGAAGGGATGTCGCTACAGATCGCAATCGCAGCCCTTGACGCGCGGTGCGCGGAACTGCGCGCAGAGGACTGATACGGCCAAGGCAGGGTAGCGCCGGAATGGCTAAGTCCGGCAGTTATGAGATGCCTAGCTTCATGGCTAAACTATGCCGACGTGGAGCAGACAATCGCAGATAACCGTACTTATGAAGTCCGAACTTTCGGCTGCCAGATGAATGTGCACGATTCAGAGCGCATCTCTGGCCTCTTGGAGGAGGCCGGCTACGCGGCCGCCGGCGAAGGCGTGGAGCCAGATCTCATCGTCTTTAATACCTGCGCCGTGCGCGAAAATGCCGATAAACGGCTCTACGGCACCTTGGGTGCCTTGAAGAAGACAAAGGAAAATCATCCCGGCATGCAAATTGCCGTGGGTGGTTGCTTGGCGCAGAAAGACAAGGACACCGTCCTAGATAATGCCCCGTGGGTTGACGCTGTCTTTGGCACTCACAATATGGCGGCCCTGCCGACGCTGCTGGAGCGCGCCCGCCATAACGATGAAGCACAGGTGGAAATCGTTGATTCGCTCGAGGCTTTTCCGTCCGTCTTGCCGGCCAAGCGTGAGTCTGCCTATGCCGGTTGGGTTTCTGTTTCTGTAGGCTGCAATAACACCTGCACCTTCTGCATTGTTCCTTCCCTGCGCGGCAAGGAAGAGGACCGCCGGCCCGGCGATATCTTGGCCGAGGTCAAAGCCCTAGTAGATCAGGGCGTATCCGAGGTAACTTTGCTGGGACAAAACGTCAATGCCTATGGCGTCAATTTCGCCGACCCCGATATGCCGCGCGACCGTTTCGCCTTTTCTAAGCTTTTGCGCGAGGTAGGCAAGATCGAAGGCCTTGAGCGCCTGCGTTTTACCTCCCCGCACCCGGCGGAGTTTACTTCCGACGTCATCGATGCCATGGCCGAGACCCCTGCCGTGTGCCCGCAGTTGCATATGCCGCTGCAGTCCGGCTCCGACAAGGTCCTTAAGGACATGCGCCGTTCCTACCGCACTAAGAAGTTCCTGCGGATTTTGGACGAAGTACGGGAGAAAATTCCGCACGCCGCAATCACGACCGATATCATCGTGGGCTTCCCAGGCGAGACCGAGGAAGACTTCCAAGACACCATGGAGCTTGTGCGCCGCGCTCGCTTTGCCTCGGCCTTTACCTTCCAGTATTCGCCGCGTCCGGGAACCCCGGCTGCGGAAATGGAGGACCAGATTCCTAAGGAGGTCGTCCAGGATCGTTTCGAGCGTCTCGTTGCCCTGCAAGATAGCATCCAGGCCGAGGAAAACAAGAAGCTCATCGGCACGGATGTGGAGCTTTTGGTGCAGGCCGAAGGCGGCCGCAAAAACGATGAAACCCACCGCATGACCGGCCGCGCCCGCGATGGCCGCCTAGTGCATTTCACCCCGGTTGATTCGGAAGGCACGGATATTTCGGCGGAGATTCGCCCGGGCGATGTGGTGCATACCCAGGTCACTGGTGCGGGCTCCTTCTTCTTGCTTGCCGACGCCGCCGTGACCTCCCACACCCGCACCAAGGCCGGCGATATGTCTGCTGCCGGCGAAACCCCTACCACGGCACCTATTGGTGTCGGCTTGGGATTGCCGTCGATTGGCAAGCCCGCGGCAGCCGAGTCCGGCGATCCCTGCGGTTGCTAGCAGGGGAGTAGGCTAGGGAGCCATGACTGAGGAACATTCGACCACCGCAGCCCACAATGCAGCTAACGCTGAGCGGAGAGCAGCTCAAACAATGGACCTCGGCGGTCACAAGGTTACGCTGTGCATTGCAGTGGTGGCGTATATCCTCTACCTGATTTTGCCCTACGCCGGTCCAGCCCACGGTTGGGAGGCATTGACGTTCGGCACCACATCTAGTGGCGTGAGGATTTCCATCATGGAAACCGTCTCCGCGTGGCTCGCGCTCATTGGGTTGGGCGTTCTTACTCCGGTGACGCTGTTTACCCGTCGCGCTACGCCGGGGCTCATCGCGTGGATGTTGGTGACGGTGTCCTTCTTCGCCAACCTATGGGGTTTCTGGTTCCGTGGTTCTACCGCCGACGGGGCGTCGTTGGGAATGTGGGTAGGGATGCTGGCTACCTTCCTAGCATTTCTGGCCTATAGTATGGTGGCGCTGCGCCGCAGCCCAGAGCAGAAGGCAGCCGAAGCCCGCGTGCGCGCCACCGCCGGACAGCTCGATGAGGTGGGCGAATTTCAATCCAGGATTGACGCGGCACCGCAGCGGGAGCCACTGGTGGACAATCGCCGCAAGCAAGCCGCCGAACGCCACCGCGCCCAGCGCGGCGAGCAGTAGGCCTACCGCCACTAGTCCCGCAGCCGCAATTCCCACGCAGAAGAGCGGGAGAGTTCCCGGGCGCCCAGGCTGCGGTAAATGGCATTCATGGCCGCGCCCTTGGCGGCAACGGAACAATAGCAGCGCCGTACCCGCGGCCAATAGTCTGCCACCTCATGCAGCGCTGTGAGCTTGGCTAGCTGTGCAAGTCCGCGACGTCGGTGCGGACGATCGGTGACAGTCAGAGTCCACTCGCATACCTCAGGATTCGCGTCCTCGTGCCGAGCCATTTCGGTTAGTGCGAGTATGCTCCCGTCCTCGGCGGTGAGTGCGATAAGAAGCGTGTGCCCGCGGCGAGAGCGCAGGCGGCTGTGCGCTTCGCGCAATCGAGCACGCGTCCACACGATGGGCTCCACCGTCAGATCACCAGTTTCCGCGTCAGCGGAAGCTAGGCTAAGCAGCCGCATGACCTCGTCGAGGTAGTCCTCGGGGATGTCGTAATCCGGCCAGACGCGGGCGGTGATTCCCGCCGGGAGCAGCGCTGCGACAGGGCTTTCGGGGATGTCCATCACCAGCTGGTGCTCCGCATGCCTTTGCGTAAATCCCAACTCGCGGTAGATACTGCCCATAGCGTCGTAGTCTGGGTCCGCGCCCGGCGGGTGCAATAGTCCTACGTGCGCTACGGTGCGGCCGAGTTTACGGGCCAGCTCCAGCGCCTTCGCACCCATCCACTCGGCGACCTTGCGCCCTTCCTCATCGAGCTGTTCGCCAGGAAGGGGCAAATCGCACAGCACGCATTCAATCTCTGCGGTCTCGCGCTCCTCCAAAAGCGGCAGGCTAATGTGGATGAACCCGAGGTAATCCAGCTCCGGGCTCGGCTCCACCGAGGGGATAAGCGGCAGGCCAAGTTCAGAAACCTCACCAAGGGTGGAGTCGCCGTCCACTACGGCAAAAAGATGGGTCTGTGATTCGCTAGAACCTTGCAGACGTTGAACCACGCGGCCCGGCGACGTCGATGCCGCGGCATCGCCGCTTGCTTCTTGGGCCGCCAAGTTGGCCCAAAAGACGAAGCTGCGAATGCAGTCCGCAGGTTCGCTGGGCCGGGCGTGAGCGGTAGGCGAGTGCGGCCGCGGTGGCCGCGCAATGTGGACGAGGTGCACTACTTATCGTTGACGGCGTTAGCGGCGGCGTCGGCGAAAGCCTGCCACTGCTCGGCCTGCGCGCGCAGATCAGCGGCCTTTTTCGCATCGCCCTTGGCCTCAGCTGCCTCGGCCTGAGAGTTAAACTCATCGACCTTAGCCTGGAACTGCGCCACGCGTGCTTGCGCCTCTGGGTCAGTGCGGCGCCACTCGGACTTTTCTGCTTCGGTGACGCGCTGCTCCAGCGCCTCAATCTTGGACTCGTACTCGCGCACCTGCTTGCGGGGAACGAAGCCTACCTCTTCCCACTTTTCCTGCAGCTCGCGCAGCTTAGCCTTCGCACCTTCGATGCCCTTGGACGGGTCGATCTGGCCGTCGTACTCCGCAATCAAGGCGTCCTTGGCCTTGGCATTTTCTGCAAACTCACGGTCGCGCTCGTCATTGACGGCATTGCGGGCATTGAAGAACTTGTCCTGGGCGGCGCGGAAGCGGGCCCACAGCTTATCGTCCACGTCGCGCGGGGCGCGGCCGGCGGCCTTCCACTCGGTCATCAAATCGCGGTAGGCGCGGGCGGTGGGTCCCCACTCGGTGGAATCCTGGATGGCCTCGGCACGCTCGACGAGTTCTTCCTTCTTCTTGCGGGCAACCGCACGGGCGCGGTCCAGCTCGGCAAAATGGGAGCCGCGACGGCGGTTGAAGGAGTCGCGGGCGCGGGAGTAGCGCTTCCATAGGGCATCGTCGGTCTTGCGATCAATGCCCTTAATTTGCTTCCACTCTTCCAGGATGGCGCGAATGCGGTCGCCTGCGGCCTTCCATTCGGTGGAGTTTTCGGCAATTTCTTCTGCCTCAGCTGCCAGCTTTTCCTTGGCAGCGATAGCTTCCTCGCGGCGGCGCTCCTTATCGGCCTGCGCCTGCTCGCCGGCTTCTACCGAGTGCTCAATGACGGCAACAAGGCGGCGGTCAAGTGCTGCGATATCACCGATGACCGCAGCGGTAGGCAGGGTGTCGCGCAGTTGCGCTGCGGTCTTTTTGATGCCAGCGGCCTCGCTGGGGTTGGCGCGCAGGCGCGCCTCGAGCAGTTCAATTTCGGTGGAGAGATCGTCGTAGCGCGCGCCGTAGTGCTGTAGGCCCTCCTCGGGGGTGCCGGCCTGCCATTCGCCAATCTTGCGTTCGCCCTCCGGAGCGGAAACGAAGACGGAACCATCCGCGTCGACCCGGCCCCACTTGGCCGGGTCATTCTTGCTGGGTGTCTGGACGGGAACAGGCTTTGCGGTGGGACGAGGGCCCTTCTTGGGCATGGAACCTGGGGTAGGGATGGGAGACATGACAAGCCCTCCTATGCATAGATCGCCGCGCGTCACGGCTGCCGAATAAAATCACTGGATACATTACCGCGAATATTCCGCGCGTGCCCAGATTCTATTTAATTACCTCCACTTGGGTAGATAGTATGGAGGAATAATGTTCAATCTCATGGTAATGCCAGCCTCACCCGCGCTGGCCGTGGAGCTTTCCTCCAATGACGCCGCCTCTCGCGCACTGCTTGCCGCTGCCCGCACCCTTGCGGTGGAAGCTGCGGCCGCCGGCATAACGCAGGTAGATATCGTCGGCAGCCAGGACAAGCGCTGGTACACCGCCCACACCGGCAGCTTAAAGGCGTGGGGTGCGGCCACGAACCTAGGCGGCGGCAATTATCTGCCCGAGATTATGGCCCGTTACGTGCTGCACAGCGTGCCGCAGCTTAACGCCCGCGCTAGCCGGGAGCACATTGGCCAGCCGGATCCGGCGGCGCTCACCATCGTCGTGGCAGATGGCAGCGCGGGCCTGACCGAACGCGCCCCCTTAGCGCTCGTTCCCGGTGCCCAGGAAGCGCACGAGTGGTGCGAGGAGGTGCTCATGGGGGCGTCGGCAAGCAAGGCAGGCGAGTGGCTTTCCCAGCGCGGTGTGGTAGAGCCCGCACTGTGGGAGGAGTTAGCAGGACTACAACCAAAGAAGGCGCAGTTGCTGGCCACCGACGCCACCCTGGGGGTTGGCCGCTACGTTGCAGGGTGGGAGGTCTAATGCGCCCGATTGCAGTGTTTGGACCCACCGCCTCCGGCAAATCTGCGCTGGGGTTGGCGCTGGCGCAGGAGCTAGACGGCGAGGTGGTCAATGTCGATTCCATGCAGCTCTACCGCGGCATGGACATTGGCACCGCCAAGCTCACCCCGGCCGAGCGCGAGGGAATCCCGCACCACCAGCTCGATGTGTGGGACGTGACCGAAACCGCTTCTGTGGCGCGCTACCAGCGCGATGCCATCGCGGACGTGGAAAGCATCATGGCCCGCGGCAAGACGCCAATCCTGGTTGGCGGCTCGATGCTTTATGCCCAAGCGCTTGTCGACGACTGGCAGTTCCCACCCACCGACCCCGCCGTCCGCGCCAAGTATGAAGCCCGGCGCGTAGAAATCGGGACCGATGCCCTGCACGAGGAGCTGGCGCAGGTGGACCCGGCCGCGGCCAAAATCATTGAAGATAAGGATCCACGGCGCACCGTGCGCGCCCTGGAAGTCATCGAGTTGACCGGCAAGCCCTATAAAGCCAGCCAACCGCCGAAAGACGCCTCGCCGCGCTGGGGTACCCGTTTGCTCGGCCTGCGCACCACCGCAGATTGGCTTAATCCGCGCATCGAGCTGCGTACCCGCCAGATGTTTGAGCGCGGACTCATCGAGGAAGTCGAGCGCCTCCAATCCCAGGGCTTGGTCGCCGATTCCACGGCCGGGCGCGCCATCGGCTATGCGCAGGTATTCCAAGCCCAGCGCGGCGAACTCACCTGGGATGAGGCCGTTGAGCGCACGATTACCGGGACACGGCGCTATGTGCGCCGCCAACGCTCGTGGTTCAATCGCGACAAGCGCATCGCGTGGTTGGATGCCGCGGGCGATACGACCGCCCAGGCGCTGCGCGCGCTAGGGTAGGGAGCATGAAATTTGCCAAGGGTCATGGAACTGAGAACGACTTTGTCATCGTCGAAGACCACGCGGCCGCCACGCCGCTTGCCCCCGAGCGCGTAGCGGCGCTGTGCGATCGCCGCGCCGGTATTGGCGGCGACGGGTTGCTGCGCGTCGTGCGCGCCGAGGCGTTGCTCGCGGCCGGAGAAATCGAGGCCTTGGCCGAGGGCATCGCGCCCACTGACTGGTTCATGGATTATCGCAACGCCGACGGTTCCGTGGCCGAAATGTGCGGCAACGGCACCCGCGTTTTCGCCCACTGGCTGCGCTCGCGCGGCCTCGTGGAAGAAGACGAGTTCACCATCGGCACCCGCGCCGGCGCCAAGCGCGTGACGGTGCACTCGTATGATGAGCACGCGGCGGAGGTCACCGTGGAGATGGGACCGGCCGAAGTAACGGGTGTATCCACCGCGTCCATGGCAGGGGAAAGCTACGCCGGTCTGGGCGTTGACATGGGCAACCCCCACCTCGCGGCCGTGGTGCCGGGGCTGGACGCCGAGGAACTTGCGGCCAAGACTTTCGAGCAGCCCGTCATTGATGATTCTTTCTTCCCCGCCGGCGTGAATGTTGAGGTCGTGACCCCTCTGCGCGATGGCCACGTGCACATGCGCGTCTTTGAGCGCGGGGTAGGAGAGACCCGCTCTTGCGGCACCGGCACCGTGGCGGCCGCGACCGCCGCGCTTGCCGACGCCGCCGTTGACCACACCACCACCCCTCACGGCACCGTGCACGTACACGTTCCCGGCGGGGAAGTGACCGTGGGCATCTATGAAGGTGGCTCGCGCTTGACCGGCCCGTCCGCGATCGTCGCCACCGGCGAGACCTCGCTTTAGGCCGCGTAGCGCGCGGCGCACGCAGTGAGCGGTGAGCGCTTAGGCGCTGCGCCCTTCGCCTTCCTCTTCCTCGAACGCTTGCTCTTCGAGGGCTTGGCGGCGCAGGGCGCGATTTTTTACTTCGTTCTTTTCATACTTCGGCCCGAGCGCAAAAGCGGCTCGGCGGGCCGACAGCCAGGTTTCCTTGAGCTCGCGGGCTCGTTCATCGGTCACCTTCAGCAAGGACTCCAGCTCGTTGGTGCTGACCTCTTCCGCGTTGACGCGCAGGTTCAACCGGCGCAGGAAGCGTCGGGCGCCCGAAATTTCATAGTGGAAGGCTTCGATGGTGGGGTCGGAGCAATCCAGATCTAAAAGCGCCGGCCGGTAGAGCGTGCGGTCCGCGATCTTCTCGGCCGCCTCGGAGGACCGGAAGTCTTCGTACTCCGCCAAGACGTCCTCAATATCTTCGGCAGAGAGCCGAATAGAGCTGCGCAGCGCCGCCTGCTCCGAGGCATCCGGCCGGGTGTGGAGCATAAGCAGTGCCGCCGCGATAAGTAGTGCCGCGATGAAAACCCCGGGAAGTTTTAGGGTTGCCACAACCGCCACTGATCCCACCAGGATCAGCGCGAGAACCAGTACCCGCCGGTTTCTCGCATTTTCCGGGAAGGGCATCCACACAGCTATTCCACCAGACCTTCGCGTCAGCTCTTAATGACCGCCGCAGCCGCAGCCACTAGAGCCACAACCGCAGCCAGCGCCGTCGCCGCAGCCACCGCTGGGCATTTCAATAGAAGCCGTCAGCAGGGCGGTGCCGGCCACGATAGTGTCCTTAGCAGGCAGCTCGTCGCTACCCGCCGGCAGGCAGAGATCGAAGGGGAAGAGGCCGTCCATGACGAGGTGGGCGAATTTCTCGCCGGTTAGCTCATTGGTACGCCACTCGGATTCCATGACGCGGGCCGCAAAGGTAGCGGCTGGGGTAGGAACCTCCGCGCCAGAGCCGGAGGAAATTACCTTCGCCCCCGCAGACTCAAAGAGCGCCGGGAATTCGCCCTCGGCCGCCTCATAGGCATCGGCAGACTCGTAGGTGCGGACATCGAGGCCCATGGCGGTGAGGGAGATTTGCTGCCATTGCTGCAAGGGTTCGTCGGCAAGCAAAGGCCCCTGCGCCAGGTTCGCGGTGGCCTGGGCGATGGTGGTGCCGAAAGGATCGATAATTTCCAGCAGGGCAAGAACATCGTTGACCATCTCTACGTGGGCGAACCCTTGCGTAACCGCATTGAAGCCGATGAAAGTAGCAAAAGGTTCCACCGCGAGAATATTGAGCTGCGCGCCCGATGGATCGGTGAACTGAATCAGCTGGCCACCGCGTACCTCACCGGTAACGGCCAAGCGATCGCTAGCAATAGCGGCCTCGACGGCGTCCTGCCAGCGTTCGAAATTGAGGCCAATGGCCTGCATCTCGGTATTCTGCTTCACCCCAGTGTCCTTATCGTTCATGCCCGCCATTGTATCGCCTTGTGCAGCCAGCTAAGAATCCGCAATTCCCGCTTTCGGCCGCAACGTGCCAAAATGAAGGGCAGTATGACCGAATTTTCCCAGCACAATAACGACGATCTCCTCGCCCGCGCGTTCCGCGATAACGACGCCCCGGCCACACCAGAGGCGACGCCCACCACCGGTGACCTTGACCTGGCAGAGCGTAACGCCTTCCGCCGCGTTACCCGTGAGACCACCATCCGCGCCGAAGACACCACCGATGGCTATGAGGTGGAGTATCGTAAGCTGCGCCTCGAGCGCGTCATCCTGGTTGGCGTGTGGACCGAAGGCACCGTGGCCGAAGTTGAAGCCACCATGGACGAGCTCGCGGCGCTGACCGAGACCGCCGGCGCCGAAGTAGTAGAGATGATCTACCAAAAGCGCGATAAGCCTGATTCCGGCACCTTTATTGGATCCGGCAAGGTCAAGGAATTGCGCGACATCGTTGAAGCTACCGGTGCCGATACCGTGGTGTGCGATGGCGAGCTCAATCCTGGCCAGCTCACCGCTCTCGAGCGCGCGCTTAACACCAAGGTCATTGACCGCACGATGCTCATCCTCGATATCTTCGCCCAGCACGCCAAGTCCAAAGAAGGCAAGGCACAAGTCTCCTTGGCGCAGCTGGAATACCTCTACACCCATACCCGTGGTTGGGGCGGCAACCTTTCGCGCCAGGCGGGCGGCCGCGCCGGCTCCAATGGCGGCGTCGGCCTGCGTGGTCCCGGTGAGACCAAGATCGAGACGGATCGCCGCCGCATCCGCACGGAGATGGCCCGGTTGCGCAAGGAGCTGCGCGCTATGAAGACCGCCCGTGAGGTCAAGCGTTCCAAGCGCCAGCGCTCAACCATCGCGCAGATAGCTATTGCCGGCTACACCAATGCTGGAAAGTCCTCGCTCATCAACGCCATGACCGGCGCCGGCGTGCTGGTGGAGGACGCACTCTTTGCCACGTTGGACCCCACGACTCGCCGTGCCACGCTTGCCGACGGTCGCCAAGTCGTCTTCACCGACACCGTCGGCTTTGTCCGCCACCTGCCCACGCAGCTGGTCGAGGCCTTCAAATCCACCTTGGAAGAGGTGCTGGCCGCCGATATTATGTTGCACGTGGTCGATGGCTCTGACCCCTTCCCGCTCAAGCAGATTGAGGCCGTCAACCAGGTCATTTATGATATTGTCGCGGAAACCGGGGAACAGGCCCCGCCCGAGATCATCGTGATCAATAAGATCGACCAGGCCGACCCGCTAGTGCTCGCCGAGCTGCGCCATGTACTCGACCACGAAGACGTCGTCTACGTATCCGCGCGCACGGGCGAGGGAATCGACGAACTTACCGCGCGCGTGGAGCTCTTCCTCAACTCCCGCGACAGCCACGTCAAGCTGCAGGTTCCCTTCACCCGCGGCGATGTGGTGGCCCGCGTACACGCCGAGGGCACGGTGCGCCACGAGGAGTACACGGCCGATGGCACGCTTGTCGACGTCCGCCTTCCCGCACCCACCGCCCGCGAACTCGCCGAATTCATCGTGGAGGAAGTTTCCTAAAACCACCCCGGGTGATCCATAATTAAGGCTCGTGAGCTTAAAAGGTTGGACCGTCCACGGAGACGGTAAAAGGATTGCACCGGGCGCGGTCGTGGCGCCGGAAGAACGACTCAGCTGGGGCCGAACCATCGGCATTGGAATGCAGCACGTGGTGGCCATGTTCGGCGCTACGCTTTTGGTTCCCACCCTGACCGGATTCCCCGTCAATACGACGCTGCTCTTTTCCGGCCTCGGAACCATTTTGTTCCTGCTTATCACGCGCAACCGGTTGCCGTCTTACCTCGGTTCCTCGTTCGCGTTCATCGCGCCGCTTTCGGCGTCGCAGCAGTACGGCATCGCCGCGCAGGCAGGCTCCATTCTGGTCACCGGCCTCGTCTTGGCCGCGGTGGGTGTGGCAGTCAAAATCGCCGGCCGCCGCGTCCTAGACGCCGTCATGCCGCCGGCCGTGACCGGTGCAATCGTGGCCCTTATCGGCCTGAACCTGGCGCCGAACGCGGCCGAGAACTTCGCCTCCCAGCCGCTCGTGGCCGCCGTGACACTGCTCGTCATCTTGCTGGCCACCGTCGCCGGCCGCGGCATGGTCTCGCGTCTGTCCATCCTGCTCGGTGTGGTCGTCGGCTGGATTTTCGCCGCGCTGACCGGCAACCTCGGCGATGACGCCGTGGCGGCCATCGATGCCGCCCCGTGGGTGGGCCTGCCGGAATTCCACGCGCCTTCCTTCAACGTCTCCGCCATTGCCGTGGCACTTCCTGTGCTGGTAGTTCTCATCGCGGAAAACGTCGGCCACGTCAAGGCTGTCTCCGAGATGACAAAGCGCGATCTCGATGACCTAGCCGGTGACGCTCTGATTGCCGATGGCCTCGCGTCCACCCTTGCCGGCGGCTTTGGCGGCTCCGGTACCACGACCTACGCCGAAAATATCGGCGTGATGGCCGCAACCCGTGTATATTCCACCGCCGCCTACTGGGTAGCAGCCTTTACCGCCATCCTTTTGGCCTTCGTGCCGAAGTTTGGTGCGCTGATTTTCACCATCCCGACCGGCGTTCTGGGCGGCGCCTGCATCGTGCTGTATGGACTCATCGGCATGCTGGGTGTGCGTATCTGGATGGATAATAAGGTTAATTTCAATAACCCGGTCAACCTGACTGCGGCCGCAGTGGCGCTTATCGCGGGCATCGGCAACCTGACCCTCACCGTGGGCGGGGTCTCCCTCGAGGGCATTGCGTGGGGCTCGGTAGGCATCATCGTGGCTTATCCGATTATGAAGAAGCTTTACGATTCCGTCGGCGAGGGTCACGGCGCCAAGTACTAATTTTCAACCTGTGGATAACTGCCCGTCGCGCGACCGCGGCGGGCATTGTTGTTGACGGGCCAACGCGGGTTATCCACAGTGCGCCGCTATGTGCCTCGCATAGGCGCGCGGGGTCTATTTAACTCAGCGGCATGACCGCATTGGACGCATACTTAAACGCAGTGAACGCCGGCATGGACATTGTCGCCGCCGTTCAAGGGCTTAGCGATCGCGAGCTCATCGCGCGGGGCGCCTCCGACATTGCCGCGCGCGACCTGCTGCGTCTATGCGATACCTATTTCGGCCGGTGCGGCTTTCCTGCCAAACAGCGAGCGGCGCGGCAGACTAGGCATTCCCTTGACGTGCTACTGCTGATTGAAAAATACGCCTTGCGCTTGCCGACGCAGCGCGATGCCTGGACCCTACGCACCGAACTGTGTGCCTTTCGCGGCAGCGCCACCGCCCTGGAAAAGCGTGCCCGCGCTTTGGTACGCGAGCTGCGACCGCGCCGCGCGCCCGAAAAGGGAGTGCGCATTACCCGCCGCTCCGGCGGCCCATGGTCACTGACCATTACCGGGGATTCGGCCGATGTGGCGGATATGCACGCTGCATTGGATGCCAATAAGCCCCTGGAATCTGCCAAAGACCTCTTCTTTGGCAAGGCGGATGCGACGCGGGCGACGGTGACGACGCAGGTGGTTCTCACACTCGACGAGCTCGACCGCGTAGTAGACGGAGACGGCGAGGAAATCACCCTCCAACTCACCAATGGCGCTCGAATCACCGGAGCGGAGCTTGTCACGCGGACACTGAGCGACCACGGCTATGTCACGCTCGTCCATCCCCACGAGGGGCCGGTCAATCTCTACCGCACCTCGCGCGTAGCCAACGACAAGCAGCGGCTCATGGCGGCTGCGGTCAACCCGGTATGCCCGTGGGAGAGCTGTAACTACCCCGCCGACAAGTGCCAGATTCACCACCTCAAAGCCTGGAAGCATGGCGGCGAGACCAACGCTGCGAACCTTGCGACCTGCTGTCCCTATCACAATGGTGTCAATGACGATGACCCCAACGCCCCGCCGCGCCGTGGCCGGCTAGCCCGGGTGCGCGGGCAGGTGACGTGGGTGCCACCGTGGGGATAGGTGGCGTCGGCAAGCGAAAAGCTCCCCACCGCAAGGGCGGGGAGCCTAAAGTGGAACCTTTTTAGGACTTAGGAAGCGTCCAGGTCCTTCTCGATGAGAGCAGCAATCTTTTCCACTGCTTCTTCGTTTTCAGAAGTAACGGTAACCTCATCGCCCTGTTCTGCGCCAAGAGCCATGATCATCAGGGAAGAGGCCGCATCGGTCTCATCCTCATCATCATCGCCGACCAGGTTGAGGAAGATATCCTCATCGAACTCGCCGGCAGCGTCCGCGATAATAGATGCAGGACGTGCGTGCAGGCCTACAGAGGAGCCAACCTTTACAGTCTTGGAAGCCATGGAAAATATCCTTTCTTACGGGGATTTTTAGAATCCAGTGTACGAGTGTTTGGTTTATGCTGCCACGTTCTGGGCGGCTTCTTCGGCGGCCCTGTTAGGCCAGAACTGCTTCATCGCCAGCACCGCCGCCGTCGAAACAACCACGCCGGACGCAATGGCCACGAGGTAGCCCCAGAACGGGTCGATGGCGAAGAAGACGAACACGCCGCCGTGCGGGGCACGAGAGCCGACCGACAAAGCCATCGAAATCGCGCCCGTCACCGCGCCGCCGGCCATCATCGAAGGAATGACGCGGAACGGATCGGCCGCCGCAAACGGGATGGCGCCCTCCGAGACGAAGGACAGACCCAGCAGCCAGGCAGACTTGCCGTTCTCCTGCTCGGCCGGGGTAAACAGCGACTTGCGGATAAACGTAGCCAGCGACAGCGCAATTGGTGCGACCATGCCGGACGCCATGACGGCGGCCATGATCTGCATGGAGGACTCGTCACCGGTAGACAGCCCGGCCGTGGCGAAGAGGTAGGCCGCCTTATTGACTGGGCCGCCCAAGTCGAAGCACATCATCAGGCCGAGAATGATGCCCAGCAATACAGCCGAGGAGCCGGACATGGACGACAGCCAATTTTGCAGGCCTTCCATGATGGCTGCCAACGGTGCACCCAGCAGCAGGTACATTGCGAGGCCGACGATTAGAGAGGTCAGCAGCGGGATAATAACAACCGGCATGAGCGAGCCTAGCCAACGCGGTACCTTCCAGTTGCCAATCCACATCGCGATGAAGCCTGCCAGCAGGCCAGTAACCAGGCCGCCGATGAATCCAGCGCCCAAGATAACGGCGATGGCGCCGCCAGCGAAGCCCGGAGCAATGCCCGGACGGCCGGCCAGCGCAAAGGCGATGTAGCCCGACAGTGCGGCGACGATGAAGCCCATTGCTGCTTGGCCTATAGCGAAGAGAACTGCGCCAAGGTAGAGCAGCAGGCCGGAGCGCTCGAAGTGCATGAGTTCGCCGTCAACGGTCACGTCGTGGCCGGGGAGGTTGCCGAGCGAAAAGTCCGTCGATAGTGCTTGCCAACCATTTGCCATATCGGCGCCGCCGAAAAGGAAGCCCAGGGCGAGCAGCAGGCCGCCGGCCGCGACGAACGGGACCATATAGGACACGCCGGTCATAATTGCCTGTTGGATGCGCTTGCCCCAACCGAGAGACTGACCTTCTTCTTCCGCGTCGGCGCGGGTAGCGGTGCCAGAGACCTTGTGGGTGTGCGGGTTGTGAGCGGCAGCGACGGCCTCGTCGAGCATGGTGCCGGGCTCATTGATGGCGCGTTTGACGCCGGATTCGATTACCGGCTTGCCGGCGAAGCGTTCGCGGTCGCGCACACCGACGTCCGTGGCGAAGATGACCGCATCGGCCGCGTCGATCGTGGATTGGGAGACGGACTCATTATTGGACGAGCCCTGCGTCTCAACGGTCAGAGATACGTCATCGCGCTCGGCCGCGGTTTGGGTGAGGGCGTCGGCCGCCATGTAAGTGTGGGCGATGCCAGTGGGGCAGGCGGTGATGGCCACGATGCGGGTGACATCGGCCGAAGGCTCTGCGCTGGCAGGGGTTGCGGCCGAGGGCGCGGCGGCGGAGGAGCCGACGGCACCGGCGGCGGCAGTGCCGGCAGCAGTTGCGGCAGTGCCGGCAGCAGCGCCCTGGGCGGCTGGGTCTTCGACTGGCTTCTTCTTCGGCTTTTCGGCATTGACTACGTCCAGCACAAGCCGAACGATTTCTTCCTTGGTGGGCGCGTTGCGCAGGGACTCGAGGAAGTCCTTGCGCACTAGAGCGCGGGCCAACTTGGACAAAATCTTCAAGTGGGCTTTGCCGCCGCCGGCCGGGGCCGCGATGAGGAAGACGAGCTGGGCGTCGCCGTCGGGGCCGGAGAAATCCACGCCGCGGCTCAGGCGGGCGAATGCGAGGGTGGGTTTGGTCACTGCCTCGGAGCGGCAGTGCGGGATGGCGACTCCGCCAGGGACGCCGGTACCGGCCTTGGCCTCGCGGTCGATGGCGGGCTGTGCCAAGCCGGCGATGTCGGTGGCTCGGCCGGTGTCATGGACCAGTGTGGCCAGGTTGGTAATAACGGAGTCAACGCTGTCGCCGAAGTCAGCGTCGAGCGCGACTAGGTCGGTAGTGATGAGGTCGGAAGCCATGATTAGGCACTCCTTAGGCTAGCGAGTTTACGAGGGTATGTGCGATATCGAGTTCTTCTGGGCGAGGGAATTGGGTGCCTTGTTTGGATGCAGCCGCAGTTCCGTAGGCCACCGACTGCGCGAGGCTATCGGCCGGCGACTTACCGGCGGTGCGGCCGAGGAGGTATCCGGCGAGCGCGGCGTCACCGGCGCCTACGGTGGATTTCACCGTTGCTGGCGGGGGAGTTGCAGCCCAAGCGCCGTCCGCGGTAACCAGCACCGCGCCGGCACCGCCAAGGGTGACGAGTACTTCTGCGATGCCCTGCTTGACGACGTCCCGGGCCGCCCGAACAACCCCCGAGTACTCGCCGCGTGCGGCCTGGTCTTCCAGTTCGCGGCCGTCGGTTCCGGTGAGCTGGCCGAGCTCTAGGCCGTTCGGCTTAATGAGATCCGGCGCAGCAGAATTGAGGCTTTCGCCAATGGCCTGCATTGGGGCATCTGACGTATCGACGGCAATGCGAGCCTGTGGTGCGGCCGCGCGGACCGCGGAGATGAGGTCGCAATACCAATCGGTGTTGACGCCACGCGGCAGGGAGCCGGCTAGAACCACCCAGTCGGAGGCTAGGGCGCGGGCGGTGAGCTCGGAGGTAATGGCGTGGGAGTCGGCGTCGGAAAGCGCAGGGCCTGGACCGTTGACCTTGGTGGTGGTGCCATCAGGCTCTGTGATGGTGGTATTGACGCGAACTGTGCCGTCCATGGGGATTGCAGAGGAAGGCAGCCCGGCCGAGTGGATGAGATTTAGGAAAGAATCGGAGTCGTGGGCCGGGAAAAGAGCCAAGGATTGCTCGCCGGCCAAGTGCACGGCATGGGTGACGTTTACGCCTTTGCCGCCAGCAACCTGTGTGACCTCGCTGGCCCGGTGGACATCACCGGAGGTCAATGGTTCGCTGAGCACAAGGGTGGCGTCGATACTGGGATTGGGGGTCAGCGTGAGAATCAAGTTGTCCCTTTCGCAGGTTGTATATTGGGGCCGAACGCCGTTGGAGAGAACCTCGCGGGCATGGCCCGCCCTTAATGTTGATTCTTGTCCGATTGTGTCCGAAAGTCAACAGAATTTCTGTGGTATACATTGCTTTTCTATCCGATTTGTGGTGTTCTGGAAGTTAATAAACCGCTATCTTCGAAGGAAGTACGCTCATGGAAAACGCGTCTGAGTCCACAATCAAAGGAACCGGTGTCGTTGCCGGAGTCGCCTACGCCGAAGCCGTGTGGGTCCGCCCTCGCCCGGCCCTGCCTACCGAGGGAAGCATTGACCCAGAGCAAGCGAGCGAATCTGAATACGACCGCTTCCTTGCGGCCGTAGATACTGTCGCTGGCCGCTTGGAGCAGCGGGCTGCTGCCGCCGAAGGCCAGGCTGCGGAAGTTCTGACGGCAACGGCCGGCATGGTTAAGGACCGTGGTTGGCATAAGGCGGTGCGCAAGAATATCCGCACCGGCCGGGACGCGGAATTCGCTACTGTCGGTGCCACCGATAAGTTTGTCACCATGTTCGAGGCCGCCGGCGGCGTGATGGCCGAGCGCACCACTGACTTGAAGGACGTGCGCGACCGCGTAATCGCAGAGCTGCGCGGCGAGGACGAGCCGGGCCTGCCGCTCGTAGACGGCGAGGCCGTGCTGTTCGCGGATGACTTGGCTCCGGCCGATACCGCGACGCTGGATACCAAGCACATCAAGGCCCTTGTCACCGAACTTGGTGGACCTACCAGCCATACGGCCATCATCGCCCGTCAGTTGGATATTCCATGCATCGTTGCTGTGGGCGCCGCGCTGAGCGATATTGAAAGCGGCACGCTGGTATTCGTCGATGGTGCAGTGGGCACCGTCACCCTTGGGGCCGACGAAGAGGCTTCCACGAAGGCTGTAGCTGAGTACCGCGAGCGGGCGGCACGCGTTGCCCAGTGGCGCGGCCCGGCTGAAACCAAGGACGGCCACCGCGTGCAGCTGCTTGCCAACGTCGCTGATGGCAACGCCGCCCGCATTGCTTCGGATTCGCAGGCAGAGGGCATTGGTCTGTACCGCACGGAGCTGTCGTTCCTCTCGGCCAGTGAAGAGCCCAGCGTTGACGAGCAGGCAAAAATTTACGGCAAGGTCTTTAATGCCTTTCCTGAATCAAAGGTTGTCGTGCGTACGCTAGATGCCGGATCCGATAAGCCTATCTCTTATGCCACGCTAAGTTCCGAGGAAAACCCAGCCTTGGGCGTTCGTGGCCTGCGTATTGCACGCGATAATGAGGCTCTGCTGACCCGCCAGCTGGATGCGATTGCCCAGGCGGCTAAGGCTCGCGATGACAAAGCATCGACTTGGGTGATGGCTCCTATGGTTGCCACCTCTACTGAGGCCCAGTGGTTTGCTGGCCTGTGCCGCGAGCGCGGCCTGACTGCCGGCGCCATGATCGAGGTTCCAGCCGCAGCGCTTATGGCGGATAAAATCATGCCACACCTTGATTTCGTGTCCATCGGCACCAATGACCTGACTCAGTACACGATGGCTGCGGACCGCTTGTCCCCACAGCTGGCCTACCTGACTGACCCATGGCAGCCGGCTGTGCTGCGACTCATTCAGCACACCTGCATCGTGGGCCAGGCCAATAACGTTGCGGTAGGCGTGTGCGGTGAGGCGGCGGCCGACCCAATGCTGGCCTGCGTGCTTACCGGCTTGGGTGTGAATTCGCTATCCGCAGCGTCGACGGCGGTAGCAGGCGTCGGCGCGCAGCTGGCAGAAGTTACCTTGGAACAGTGCCAACAGCTTGCCGAGGTGGCACTGGATGCGGAAAGCCCTGACGCTGCCCGTACCGCAGTGGTAGAACGCATGGAGTCCTTCGCCTAAAGTAGGCGAAGGATCGGGGGATTATTCGCTGGCGAGCACGACCTCAATTTCGCGCTCGCGCAACGCTTCCACGAAAGAATCGGGGGCAGCGGCGTCCGTAATGACGACGTCGATATCGGCGGCAGACGCAAAACTTACCAAATAGTCATTGCCCAGCTTGCTGGAGTCACACATGACCACTACCTTGTGGGCATTGGTGACAAAGGCGGACTTGATGGCTGCCTCTTGGGAGTCGGCCGTCGACAAGCCATGGTCCAGGGTTAGGGCATTGGTGCCGATAAAGGCGACGTCGGCACGCATTAAAGCTATGGTGCGCAGCGCGGTATCGCCAACGACGGCTTGAGTAATCGCGCGGACCGTACCGCCAAGTAGCTGGACGTCAGGCACGCCATTGCCCGCTAGCGACAGGGCGATGGGCAGGCTATTGGAGACAATATTAAACTGCGCCTGAGGGTATTGCTGTCCAATGAGCTCCGCGAACGCGTTAATGGTGGTGCCTGCGTCCAAGAAAATGCTGCCGCCGCCCTGGGGGAGAAAATCTAGGGCCGCGCGGGCGATAGCCGCTTTTGCGCCGGAGGCGGACCGCTGGCGGGTATCCAGGGTAAGCTCCGCGGTCTGGAAGGTTTGGGAGGCTACTGCGCCGCCATGCACGCGATGGACGACGCCCTCACGGTCAAGCACCGCAAGGTCGCGGCGAATGGTCTCGGCCGTAACTTCGAAGCGTTCTGAGAGCTCAGTGACGTTGACGCGGCCTTCAACGGCGGTGAGGGAAGCAATTTGGCGACGCCGCTCTTCTGCGTACATGATTCCTCCTTGAATCTAGAGACATCGCGTCATGGCGCGGGGGTAAAAATTGCCATTGTATGCGGAAGTGAAAATCCGGCGATATTGTTTTGCTTAGTCTATTGTCTCAAAAATCGGGAATAAACGGACTAAAGCAAAAACTTGCACAGCTGCATTTTAGAGCCGGTACCTTGAAATGCCTGGTTATCAGGAAAAGTGGGAAAGTGGGATTTTCGTCTCTTTTGGTGTCCGGGTCCGAAATAGAGCCAAAATGGGGGTGGCAGGATACGGGCTGCGTCAACGAAGGGTGTACATAGATAGACCCCGCGAGGGCCACGCTCGGCCCTTGCGGGGTAATGGAATCTGCGTCAGGTGAGTGGTTAAAGCTTACGGAATACCGATACAACCTTGCCCATGATTTCCGCATCATCGCCGTTGATGGGAGCGTAGGCATCATTGTGGGGAAGCAGCCACACGCCGGACGAATCACGGTGGAACTCCTTGACGGTAGCTTCAGAACCTTCGAGCAGGGCGGCGACGAACTCGCCCTCCTCTGCAACTGACTGGGAACGAATGATTACCCAGTCGCCGTCAAGGATGCCGGCATCCTGCATCGAGTCGCCGACTACTTGCAGCATATAAAGGTCGCCGCTACCGACCACCTCGTCAGGCATGGGGAAGTATGTGTCCACGTTTTCCTCTGCGGTAATGGGTGCTCCCGCAGCGATACGGCCGACCACAGGAATATAGGAAACGGCACCTGCATCCTCGGGAACTTGCTGCTCAGACTTGGCCGGCTTGCGGCCCGGCTTTTTGGCGCCTTCATCCGTATTAAGGTGACGAACATCTACAGCACGCGGCTTATTAGGGTCCCGGCGCAAAAACCCCTTCTCTTCCAATTGTTTTAGCTGGTAGGCAACCGATGATGTGGACTGCAGGCCTGCTGCGTCACCAATTTCGCGAATGCTTGGTGGGTAGCCACGCAACATAACGGCGTCACTAATGACGTTGAGAATGCGTCGCTGGCGGTCGGATAGGGAAGCGTAGTCGGTCTTCTCGGTAGTCTTCTTTGGCTTGCGGCCCATTGCTGGCTCCTCGGAGGGGGTCGGGTGGATTTATCGGTGGTCTGTTAGCTGGCGGCGCTGAAAAGTTGCCACACGTCATTTGTAGCACGAAAAGTACAGATGTTCGAGATTTGCTCGTTGGGGTGGACAAGTATTCGAAGCGATGCTATAAATCGAACGTACCAACTAAATCGAACATTATGGCGACTGGGTGTCATGACGTGTCGCATGAGGCGCCTACGGTGGGTTCAGTCGTCGAAAGGAAAGTCATGTCTCTGCTGATCAATTCTCGCAATAACCTGGTAACTCGCAACGCTACCGAACCTGTAGTGGTGCCTTCTGCATCCGTATGGGATGTGGAGCGTGGCTACGGTTCTGCGGTCCGCGGTACTGCAAACTCTCGGTATGTTCGAACTCTACGTGTGGAAGATCGCACGACTGGAAGATCGCACGACCTATCGTTCGAACCGTACGTCGGCCGGAGGCTCTGGGAACAGATCGGATAGGGTCCGAAACAGCGTGGGTGAGTCGAACACAGGTAACTACGCATTGGGCGCAGTGTTTGGTGTAGCGGTCTTTGTGGGCACTTTGTTAGGCGGACTAGCTGGTGCTGAAGGAAACAGTGCACCGCAACCGCCGGCTTCTAATGTGCAACAAGTAGAAGCTGCAGTAACACGCTAGAGGACCGGTGGGGGGGCGAAGCCCGGTGGTCGCACGGAATTGAAGGTGAGTAAACTACTGGCGTAACAACGTCAGTGAAAGGACCACTGTGTATTGCCCCTTTTGTCACAATGAGCAATCCCGCGTCATCGACTCGCGTGTGGTCGATGCTGGAGCGTCGATTCGTCGCCGGCGCGAGTGTGCTTCGTGCAAGGGGCGCTTTACCACGGTTGAGAAGGCCGTGTTGCTTGTGGTGAAGAGAAACGGTCTGGCCGAGCCTTTCAGCAGAGATAAATTGATTCGCGGTGTCCGCCGTGCCTGCCAGGGGCGAGATGTCAGCGACGATGCCCTGAAGAAGCTGGCGCAAGAAGTGGAGGAGACCGTGCGCAGTCATGGCTCCTCGCAGGTCAACGCGAACGAGATTGGCTTGGCTATCCTGGAACCACTGCGGGACCTTGACGAGGTGGCCTATCTGCGCTTCGCCTCCGTGTATAAATCCTTTGAAAGCGCAGATGACTTTGAATCCGAGATTCGCCTGATGCGAAGGCGCGATCGCGAGGACTTTTAGCGCAGTTTGTCCACCGCCTTTTGGATGCGCCGGAGTGAAACGGCATGGGCTGTGCCAAGGCGCTGAGCAAAAAGGGAAACTCGAAGTTCCTCTATCATCCAACGCACGTCCTTGACCTCGCGGGTCTTTTCGCGGCCGGCCGGTAGATTGCGCAGGCGGTTGGATAGGTAGGCCTTGGCGTTATCAACCTCGGCTTGACGGTCTGCATCGCGGTCGGGGTCAAGGTTCATATCCTCTAGGCGAATGCGCATGGCTTGGATATATCGCGGGAGATGGCGCAGGTGGGACATGCCATGGACAGTGATGGCATTTCGGGGGAGGAGGAAGTCCAATTGTGCGCGCATGTCATCGATTGCTGGACCGTCCCAATGAGCGAGTTCCGCTCGCAGGTTGGAGTACTCGGCGAGTCCGGGGGCAATAGCTACCACTGCCTGGCGTACGCGGCCTGGGACCTGGGGCTTGACGGTATCTTTAAGCTTCTGGAACGCCGCGGGGGTGCGGACGGGTCCGCCGGCTTCGAGCATCAAGTCGCGGATGGCGGCTACGCGGGCGTCGTTAACCAAGCCGTCGGCGCCGCCGTGCGGATAGGAATCGACGGTGACGCGCTGTTGCAATGGCAGGCCCTTGACCATTTGGGAGGCGTTGACGGATATCTCACGCATGAGGAGCGTAAGGGTGGTCGTTACCATGGCGGCATCTGCGGCGGCCTTGGTGGGATGGACCTTGAGTTCGACGCCGTCCTTGGTAGCGACCAGGGCAGGGTAGGCGGTGACTTCGTGGCCGTCGACGGTGGTCTTGACCGTGTCATCGATGGTGCCGAGGGTGTCGTCGGTCCATTCGCTGACGGCGGTGGACTCGGAGGTGCGCGAGACGCGGGATACGGAGGACTTGATGTGTCCGGCCTGCCGTCGGACGAGCGCCGCGAGGTCGCGGTCGGAGTCGACGATTTTGCCGCGCTTATCGATGGCCCCGTAGTTCATCCGCAGGTGGGCGGGTAGCTTGCTGGCCTGGAAGTCGGTGGCGTTGATTCCTTGACCGCCGAGTTCGCGGAGGACGTCGGCAAGCTGCTGGGTGATGGTGCCTTCATAAGGGATGAGGCGGTCGATGGCGCGCTCGGCAAATTCGGGCGCGGGTACGACGGTGCGGCGCAGGGCCTTGGGCAGGCTG
Organism: Corynebacterium tuberculostearicum; assembly: GCF_030229345.1. Lineage (GTDB taxonomy): Bacteria > Actinomycetota > Actinomycetes > Mycobacteriales > Mycobacteriaceae > Corynebacterium > Corynebacterium tuberculostearicum_G. The sequence goes on from NZ_JASPGP010000001.1 coordinate 337,580, forward strand.
CGGATGAGCTCAGTGACGAGCTCGAGGCGCAGGCCTGGAACGAGCCAATCGAAGCCTTCGGTATCCAAGCCAGCGAGCATAGGAATGGGAACCATTACAGTGACGCCGTCGAGAGGATCGCCGGGCTCGAACTTGTAGGTCAGTTCGTAATCGATAGAACCCTTGCGCCAGTGGTCGGGGAAGGATTCCTCGGTGACCTCGTGGGAGTCATCGATGAGCTTAGCGGGATCGAAATCCAGCAGGTCCGGGGTGCGGCGGCGCTCCTTTTTCCACCACGAGTCAAAGTGGCGGCCGGTGGTTACCTTTGCCGGAATTCGCTGGTCATAGAAATCGAAGAGCGTGTCTTCGTCCACAATGAGGCCGCGGCGGCGGGCCTTTTCTTCGTATGCGGCGGCGTCGTCAAGCGCTTGGGCGTTGGCCTTGAAGAAGGCGTGGTGGGTGTTCCAGTCGCCGGCGATAAGGGCGTTGCGGATGAACATATCGCGGGCAGCGGCGGGATCGACGCGGTGGTAGGGCACGGTGCGGTCGGCCACGATGGGCACGCCGTAGAGCGTGGATCTTTGGTGCGCGATGGCGGCGGCACGCTTGCGGGACCAGGTGGGCTCGGAGTAGTTGTGCTTGAGCAGGTCCGCGCCGAGCTTTTCTACCCAGGCAGGATCGATGGCGGCGACATCGCGCGCCCAGAGGCGGGAAGTTTCCACCAGCTCGGCGGCCATGAGGAATTCCGGCGGCTTTTTGGCCAAAGCGGAGCCGGGGAATACCAGGAAGCGGGTGTTGCGCGCGCCCTGGAACTCCTTGGAATTGCCATCGCGGGCGCCGATATTGGATAGCAGGCCCGAAAGGAGGGACATGTGGATGTCATCGGAGCGGCGCTCTGTCCCTTCCTGGTAGGTCCAGCCCAGCTGCTTGGCGACGTCCTTGAGCTGGCGCACCAAGTCAAACCACTCGCGGATGCGCATGTAGTGGAGGAACTCCTGTTTCATGCGCTTGCGGAACTTATTGCCGGATTGCTCATTGCGGGTTTGCTTGATGTAATCCCATAGCTTGAGCATGGACAAGAAATCCGAGGTCTTGTCCTTGAAACGGGCGTGGGCTTGGTCGGCCTGGGCTTGGAAGTCGAGGGGACGCTCGCGCACATCTTGGATGGTCATGGCGGCAACGATGACCATCACATCATCGAGGCAGCCGTTGGTATTGGCCTCAATGAGCATGCGGGCCATGCGCGGATCCAGTGGGATGCGCGCAAGATCGCGGCCGATGGTGGTGAGCGAGGGCTTGTCCTGCTTGTCGTGGAGGGCGCCGAGCTCGTGGAGGAGAGTGAGACCATCGCGGATGGCCTTGTGCTCGGGAGGTTGGATGAACGGGAATTGTTCGATATCACCGAGCTTGAGCGAAACCATTTGCAGGATGACGCTGGCTAGGTTGGTGCGCAGGATTTCCGGATCGGTGAACTCGGGACGGCTTTCAAAGTCCTGTTCGCTGTAGAGGCGGATGGCGATGCCGTCGGCAACGCGGCCGCAACGGCCGGAGCGCTGGTTGGCGGAGGCCTGCGAGATAGGCTCGATGGGCAGCCGCTGGACCTTGGTGCGTGTGGAGTACCGCGAGATGCGGGCGGTGCCGGTATCGACTACATAGCGGATGCCGGGCACGGTAAGCGAGGTTTCGGCGATATTGGTAGCCAAGACGATGCGGCGGCCGCGGTGCTCGCTAAACACGCGGTGCTGCTCTTGGTTAGATAGGCGGCCAAAGAGGGGAGTGACCTCGACGTTTTTCCACTTCTTGCCTTCGATAGCCTCCATGGCATCGCGGATATCGCGCTCGCCAGGGAAGAAGCACAGGATATCGCCGTCGCCTTCGCGCATGAGCTCTTCGATGGCCTCGGTCAAGCCGTCGAGCGGGTCTTGGTCCACGACTTTTCCGCCGGCCTCGAACTCGAGTGGCCGGTAGCGGATTTCTACGGGGTAGGTGCGCCCGGAGACCTCGATGATGGGGGCGGGGTTGCCGTCGGCGTCGGCAAAGTGGGCGGCAAAGCTTTCTGGGTCGATGGTAGCGGAGGTGATGATCACCTTGAGGTCTGGGCGCTTGGGCAATAGGCGCTTTAAGTAGCCCAAGAGGAAGTCGATATTGAGCGAGCGTTCGTGGGCCTCGTCGATAATGATGGTGTCGTACTTATTGAGGAAACGATCGCGCTGCATCTCGGCGAGCAGGATGCCGTCGGTCATGAGCTTGACGGCCGTGGTCTCAGAGACGCGGTCATCGAAGCGGATGGCGTAACCAACGGACTCGCCGATCTTCTGGTCCAATTCCGAAGCAATGCGTTCAGCCACGGTGCGCGCTGCAATACGGCGCGGCTGGGTATGGCCGATGAACCCGCGCCGGCCGCGGCCCAGCTCGAGACAGATCTTCGGGATCTGGGTGGTCTTACCAGAACCGGTCTCACCAGCGATGATGACGACCTGGTTATCCCGAATGGCCTCGGCGATATCGTCCTTGCGGGCGGTGACGGGGAGGGCGTCGGGGTAAGAGATGGTGGGAACGGCGGCGTCGGTAAGTGCGACGCGATCGGCCGCGGCATGGATTTCAGCGCCGATTTCTTGCAGCGCCTTAGGGGCGCGAGCCTTCTTGAGGCGGCGGCGGAAGGAGCGGGCCTCGGCCAAAGTGACATTTTCGAGTGCGGCGAAGAGCTCGTCGCGAGAAGGGGATTCGTTCTTAGTCATGACTAGGCAACGAGTTTACCCGCCCACCTGAAATGAGGAAAAAGTTGTTAGAGTTAAAATACTTATCCATTTTTCTATGTGCATTCCTGAAGGAGGAGCACCGCCTATGACGAACCCGTATTCGGGTGGAAATGACGATTTTCCTCGCTATGAGCCGACCAACCATCCCGAGGATCGGCCGGACTACGGCCAGCTTCCATCGTATGGTGGGAGCCACGAGGGCAACGCCCAAGGCTACGCCGGCTACCACGCGGGTCAGCCACAGCACACCGGAAAGGTTTCGGCCATAGATGCCGTTTCTTGGGCTTTTCGGACTGTCTTTGGCAACTGGAAGCTATGGATTTTAGGAACGTTGCTTGCTGGCTTCCTCGGCGTAGTCTTTTTCGCTATTTCTGGCGGAGTGGGCGCTGCAACGGCGAGTGCCGATGGCGATCTCTCCGCTAGTTCCACGATCATGCAAATCATTTCCTGGGTGATTGGCATCGTGCTAACTCTGGCGCTTATGCGCCTAGCGCTTTTCCAGATTGATGATTCTCGCACCGGGTGGGGCTACCTATTTAAGAATGTGCGCTGGTGGCAGCCACTAGTCATTATGGTCGTCATCAGCCTTGTGGGGGGACTGATTTCCTTCGTCGCTGTGCGCGGTTCTGCGGAGGGGCTGGCCGGCAATGCCGAGCAGCTTTCCGATGAAGAAGCCTTCGCCGCCGTCATGGGCATGCTCGGTGTCTTGGCCGTGATTTCGCTGATTAGCTTCTTTATCCAACCGTTCTTCTCGCTGATGCAATGGTTCGCGGCCGACGGCGATAGCGTTGGTGACGCCGTGAAGAAGGGCTTTCAGGCAGGTAAGAATAACTACGGCCAAATGTTGCTACTGGCAATTTTGAACTTTTTCATCATCATCGGTGGCTTCTTGCTTTTGGGCATCGGCCTCATCGTGGCGTATCCGGTGACGCTCTTGGCACAGGCGCATATGTTCCGCCAGTGCGCGGGCCGCAACATCTTTCCACAGGCGTAGCGCACCATAGTTGAAGGCCACCGTTCCAGTTAGGGGCGGTGGCCTTTGGTGTGCTTGGCGACGCCCCCGTGTGGGGCTTGCCGTGAACGATTACTGCCGGGAGCGCTCAATCGCCTTGTTACAGGCGGCGGTGATGAGCGTGCCGAATTCGCGGAATTCCTCGGCGCGGGCGGCGGAGGAACGGAACACGAGGCCCACCTCGCGTTCGGCGGTGACATCCGTGGCGAAGTGGGCGATGGCGACGTCCTTGCCATGGCATTCGGTGGCTAGGGCGGATTCGGGGACGAGGGTGCAGCCCAGGCCGCCCATGACCAGCTGCATGATGGTGGTCAGGGAAGAGGCGCGGGTGACGGAATTGGTGGCCTCGGCCGGGTTGATATTGGCATGGCGGCAAAGGTCGACTACTTGGTCGCGCAAGCAGTGGCCGTCGTCAAGCAGCAGCAAATCCAGGTCCTTGAGCTCCGCAAGCTCGACATCCTCGCGGCCGGCGATGGGGTGATCGGGCGGGCAGACAATGGAGAATTTCTCCGTGTACAGCGGGCTATCGACCATGCCGGTGGCCTCGGATGGAAGGGCCATGATGGCAAGATCCAAGTTGCCATTGCGCAGGCGGGTAATGAGGTGCTGGGTTTGCTCCTCGACGAAGCGTGGCTCGAGGTCCGGGTAGGCCTCAGCAAGCATGGAGAGCAGATCGGGGAGGATGTAGGGGGCGATGGTGGGGATAACACCGATGGTCAGCGGGCCGGCAAGGGTGCCGTTGGCCCCGCGAGCGTGGGCCAGGAAGGTATCGGCGGCTTCAAGAGTGGCCTTGGCATAGGGGAGGAGGGTCTCACCGGCCGAGGTGACGATGACCTTGCGGGTGGAGCGCTCGATGAGCTGCAAACCTAAACCCTGCTCGAGGGCAACGAGGCCCTGAGAGAGGGAGGGCTGAGAGATTTCGAGTTTGGCGGCCGCGGTACCAAAGTGCTTGTTTTCTGCAACGGTGACAAAGGTGCGCAGCTGAGCAAGTGTAGGGCGATACTCTTTATTATGCATGCCTATCACTCTAACACTTACCTATAGGATTTGCTATTGACGCGTGCTGAAAAGATGGTATAACTGATCGTGTTGGGCCGGACGCGGTCCGGCCCCGCTGCTTGTACGCCAAGCGGCAGGAAACTTAGAGGAAAAGCCTTTGCTAAAGGAGTTGAAGACTATGCCTATTTTGACCGTCGGCGAGAAGTTCCCAGAGTTCAACCTCACCGCCCTGACCGGTGGCGACCTGCACGACGTTAACGCTAATCAGCCGGAGGACTACTTCGAGCAGGTATCCCTGGACAAGTACGAGGGCAAGTGGAAGGTCGTCTTCTTCTACCCGAAGGACTTCACCTTCGTCTGCCCGACCGAGATCGCTGCCTTTGGCAAGCTGGACGAGGAATTCCAGGACCGCGATACCCAGATCCTCGGCGGCTCCACCGATAACGAGTTCGCTCACTTCAACTGGCGCGCAACCCACCCAGAGCTGAAGGAAGTTCCTTTCCCGATGTTCTCTGACGTGCGCCACGACCTCATCCGTGCGCTGGGCGTAGAAAACGCTGATGGCGTTGCTGACCGCGCCACCTTCATCATCGACCCGGATGGTGTTATCCAGTTCGTATCCGTCACCCCGGATGCTGTCGGCCGTAACGTAGACGAGGTTCTGCGCGTGCTCGACGCCCTGCAGTCCGAAGAGGTCTGCGCTTGCAACTGGGAGAAGAACGACCCAACCAAGAACATCAACAAGATGGACGTCGTTCAGTCCGCACTCTAAATCTCACTGAGATGCAGGTTTACCCCGCTTTCGTGGCGGGGTTTCCTTTTAAATCCAGTGCAGAAAATTCCTATCAAAACCGCAAAGGAGAAAAGTTATGTCTATCGATAATCTGAAGTCCTCCCTGCCGGAGTACGCCAAGGACCAAAAGCTCAACCTGGGCGCCCTGACCCGTTCCAAGGACTTGGACGAAGAGCAGCTCTGGGGCTGCCTGCTGGCATCGGCTGCCGCAACCCGCAATGACACCGTGCTGTCTGAGATTGCGGAGGAAGCAAAGGAGCACCTCTCTGAGGAAGCCATCGAGGCAGCCTACGGCGCAGCCACCGTCATGGCGATGAACAATGTTGCCTACCGCGCCAAGGGCTGGTTGGGCGATGACTACGCACAGGTTAAGTTCGGCCTGCGCATGAACATCATCTCCAAGCCGGGCGTAGACAAGGCCAACTTCGAGCTGTGGAATACCGCAGTCTCCGCCATCAACGGCTGCGAGCACTGCCTGGGTGCCCACGCTCACGAGCTCAACGAGGCTGGCCTGAGCAAGGAGCAGGTCTGGGAGGCCGTCAAGGTTGCGGCCGTTGTCCAGGCTGTGGCACAGGCTGTCCAGATCGAGGCCGCGCGCTAAAATAGCCGGCCTCTAGCCGCCCTCGCGCTTGCCGACGCCCTCCTTATTCCGGGGCGCGGCAACCAGGGCGGCTTTGTCGTTTTCGCTGGCTAGTACTCTACGCGCAGGTCCGCTAGGCGGACTTCGCCGGCCTCATCGGAGGCGTCTAGGTCTACCGTAGCGACGAACTGATAGGCGTGGTCACCGTCTGGGTCCTTGATGATCTGGCGCACCGACCAGGCTCGCGAGTCAGTATCGCCTAGGCGGAAGAACTCCGGGCCGCGGGCCTCGGGGCCGGAATCGATGTCATCATATTCATCGAAGTAATCATCTAGGATAGCGCCGAAGTCCGGCACCTCGTCCAAGTAATCGAGCAGCTCCGCCAAGCGGTCTTCCTTTTCCAAAGCAAAGAGTTGTACCAAGCGGAACATGTAATTGCGCACCATGATGGTAAAGGCGCGGCGATTGGCCGTGAGCGCGGTGGGGTCCTCCACGCCAAAGGCCAGCTCGCGATCCACCGTGTCTTGGTCGATGGGGGAGTCTTCGCCGGCCATTTGCGCCCATTCGTCGACAAGCGAGGAATCTACCTGGCGGATAAGCTCACCTAGCCAGACAACGATGTCTTCGAGTTCTGGCGTGTTGTACTCGTCCGGAATGGACTGCTTGAGGGTGCGCCAGGCGTCGGTCAGGTAGCGCAAAATCACGCCCTCGGAGCGGGCCAAGCCGTAGGTGGCGACCAGATCCGAGAAGGTCATGGCGTTCTCGAGCATGTCGCGCACTACGGACTTGGGTCGCAGCTCAAACTCCTTGACCCACGCATTGGTCTCAGCGAAAGTATCGTAGGCCTGCTCCAATAGCTCCTCGAGCGGCTTCGGCCAGGTGATGTCTTCTACGATATTCATGCGGTCGGTGTAGTCCACCCCGTCCGCCTTCAGTGCGGCGATCTCTTCGCCGCGGCGCTGCTTCTGCTGGGCAATGAGCACTTGGCGCGGGTCATCCAGGATGGCCTCGAACACGGAAATGACGTCCAGATTATAGGTTTCCGCCTCTGGATCCAGCAGCGAGAGCGCCGCCAGCGCGAATGGGCCCAGCGGTTGATTGAGCGCAAAGTCACGCGGCAGCTCTCGCACCAAATGGTAGGGGCGGCCGTAGATATCCAATCCCTTGGTGGATTTTTGCACCACGCCAGAATCCACTAGCCCGCGGAAGAGATCAAGTGCCGTGAGGATGTCCTTATTCTGCTTGCTGCGGTTATCGTGATTGTCCCGCAGCAGGTGGCGCATGTGGTCATAGCCATTGCCGTGGCGTGCCAAGACGTTGAGCAGCATGGAATTAGAAACGCGGAACTGAGAGGTAAGCTGTTCCGGTTCAGCCTCTGTAAGGCGCGCGAAGGTCTTCTCGGACCAGGACACCTCGCCTTCTCGGGCGGACTTTTTCTTGAGCTTCTTCAAGCGTTTGGGGTCGTCGCCGATGCGGCGGCGCTCCTTGGCATTTTCAATCTCGTGCTCGGGGGCCTCGACCACCACAGTGCCCTCGGTGTCATAGCCGGCGCGGCCGGCGCGGCCGGCAATCTGGTGGAATTCGCGCGATTTGAGGATGCGTTGGCGCTGGCCGTCGAACTTGGCAAGCCCAGTCATCAGCACGGTGCGGATGGGCACGTTAATGCCCACACCCAAGGTATCGGTGCCGCAAATGACCTTAAGCAGGCCCTTTTGCGCCAAGCGCTCTACCAATCGGCGGTATTTGGGTAGCATTCCCGCGTGGTGGATGCCGATTCCCTTGCGCAGGAGCTTGGACAGATCCTTGCCAAAGGCAGTGGTGAAGCGGAAACCACCGATTTCCTGGGCAATCGCTTCCTTTTCTTCCTTGGTGATGATCCCCGAAAGCGAGGTGAGCGCCTGGGCGCGCTCGGCCGCTTCGCGCTGCGAGAAGTGCACCACGTAGATGGGAGCCTTCTTATCGGCCAAGAGCTCCTCGATGGTCTCGTGCACCGCGCTAAAGACATAGGAAAAGTCCAGTGGGACGGGACGCGTGGAACCGGCGACGAGGTTGGTGGCGCGGCCGGTACGACGAGTGAGATCTTCTTCTAGCCACTGAGTATCGCCCAAAGTGGCGGACATGAGCAGGAACTGCGCCTTGGACAACTCCAGCAACGGTACCTGCCAGGCCCAACCGCGGTCCGGCTCGGAGTAGTAATGGAACTCGTCCATCACTACTTGGTCGATATTGGCCTCGGCGCCATCGCGCAGCGCAATATTGGCTACAATCTCGGCGGTGGCGGCGATGATGGGGGCATTGCCATTAACGGTGGCGTCGCCAGTCATCATGCCCACATTCTCGGCGCCGAAGATATCGCACAGGGCAAAGAACTTCTCGCTCACAAGGGCCTTAATCGGCGCGGTATAGAAACTGCGCTGGCCACGCGCTAGGGTGATGAAGTGTGCAGCATTAGCCACCATGGACTTTCCCGAGCCCGTAGGGGTAGCGAGGATAACATTATCGCCGGCCAAAATACCGAGCGAGGCTTCTTCTTGCGCTGGGTACAAATTGATACCCCGGCCGGTGGTCCACGAGGTAAAGGTATCCCAAATTGCCTCGTCTACGAGGGACTCGGGTACTTCCGTTAAATCTGGCAGCAGCTGAGATAAGTTCACCCCCACCACCTTAGCGGTGAACTGGCCCCCGAAAGTTGGACTGGTTTAATTCTAGGCGGTTAGGGCTTCAAGGGTCTGATTTCGATATTGCATCGGGGTCAGGCCCTTGAGTCGTTGTTGGATGCGTTCGGTGTTGTACCACTGGATGTACTCGTCGATGGCCTGGTTGAACTCTGCGACGGTGTCGAAGACTTCTCCGTGGTACATCTCGGTTTTTAAGTGCCCGAAGAAATTCTCCATGACCGCGTTGT
>NZ_JASPGP010000020.1:0-28106 GCF_030229345.1 Corynebacterium tuberculostearicum
TCGAGCTCTCAATGAAAACTACTCCCCACTAATCGGAAACTGATTTCTCAGTCCAACTAATGGGGAGCAGTTCAGTATACGATTCCTCTGCCGATAGGCAGTTAGATGAAACCTAAATCGCAGAAAGCCTTGGTTTCTGCTTCTCGATAGCAGTAGGGGATGTATGGCAGTCAGTACTCCTACTACTGGCGGGGAACAGGACTTTATTCGAGGAGCTTGCTGTAGTGAGGGCGAGCTTTCATCACATGGATTAATAGTTCGTCCCCATCGGAGGCAACAATAACGACGGTTTCCAGCAGCCGAGCATGGGTATCAAAACCGAGGCGGAGTTCTCTCCACTGGCTAGGGTTATCGTCAAGAGGTTCTATCCACAGCGGATAGGAAGCCGCATGGATTCCATCGGCTTCTGCGATACCGTGTTTAGTGGCAGATTTGGCAGCCTTCATGCCGCCGTGAGCGTGCTGATTGCTTGGCGAACAAGCTCAGATCGGGTGAGATTCTTTTTCGTTGCCAGCCGGTCTAGAGCGCTAAGTTCCTCGGTGGTGAGGCGTACAGCGACGACCTGAGCAGGCTCTGCTCCGCGACCGGGGCGTCCGCGTCCGCGCTTTTTCAACACTTCTGGGTCGTAGCCTTCTTCGGCTTCGGAAACCCAAGTGTCGAGTTGGGCTTGAGTGATGTTCACAGGCATGAAAATATCGTATAACGAAAATAGTTTACTGTCGATACTTTCCGCATTAACACTCGGCGGGAATCAAACACTCACAGGAGCGGCGTAAGAGACAATGCCGGGATAGGCAGTCTCTTTGGTCCTATTCAGTTTGTGGCTAATCGGCGTAATAGGGTCGGGCCTGGGTAGGGCCTGATCCCAGACGTGTCCACTTTCCGGGGGTCAGGCCCTGGCTCGTTGTCTTTCCGGCGCCTTCCTTTTTTGGCAGTGGTATCAGCAGCGACATCGCCGAAGCCGTGGCCAAAAGAAGAATGAAGAGCGCAGACCGCTGCCGCGCTGCTAAGTCCCCGCTACACTCACGTCTATGACCGACCTGCAGCATGTCCACTCCGTTGATGAGGCGGTAAACCGCCTGATTGAGCTCTATGAGAATTCCTGCGAGCTTGCCCGCAAGACGTTGGAATCAGGAAACCTGGATGACTATCGCTACGTGGTTTATCCGAAGGTCACGGTGGATATCCGCAAGTGGCAGCCGATCGATCGTTCCGAGCCCTTCGGCTACGTCAACGAGGCAGGCAAGTATTCGGCGGTCATTTCCAAGCCGCATATTATCCGGGACTACCTGCACGAGCAGCTCACCCGCTTGGCGGGCAATTATCCGTGCGATATTTTTGTTGGCCAGTCGGACCAGCGCATTCCGCCGGAGTACATCAAGGACACCGCCACGGCCCCGCAGGAGCGCGGGCCCATTCCGCGGCCGACGTTGGATGAGGTCAACGATGCGATCATTGATGGTGAATGGGATGCCTTCCATGGCGAGGAAAAGCCGCTGTTCCACTTTGGAGCCCAGCGCTTCGATATCGCCTGTGCGCGTATCGAGCATTACACCGGCATCGAGGTCGATACGGTGCAGAAATACATTCTGTTTACTAACTACGCGATGCACACTACCGAGTTTGTGAAGTTTGGTCTGCGTGAGCTGACCAAGGAAGACTCGCGTTATACCGCCTTGGTGCTGCCCAATGGGGAGACCATCCATCCCAATGATGCGGTGGACCTTGATGTGGACGGTCTGACCTTAACTTCTCGCTTCCAAATGCCGCGCTTTGATTTAATCACTGCCGGTGGCGATGGCATCACGATGATCAATATCGGCGTAGGCCCCTCGAATGCCAAGACCATTACGGATTGCTTGGCAGTGCTACGCCCAGAGGCATGGATCATGATTGGGCACTGCGCTGGCATGGATGGCCGCATGCGCATCGGTGACCTCATTTTGGGCAATGCCTATCAGCGCAATGACCACATCTTGGATCAGAAGGTTGCGGCGACCTCTCCCATCCCTGCGATTCCGGAGGTGCAGCGCATGCTCGAGTCTGCGGTGAAGGCGGTGTACGGCGACGACAACTCGCTCATGCGCACCGGTACGGTGCTCTCCACCGATGATCGCAATTGGGAGTGGCGCACTAACCGGGATTTGTGGGAGTGGCTGCGTACCTCCACCGCGGTGGCCGTAGATATGGAATCGTGCACGCTCGCGGCCAATGGTTACCGCTACCGCGTTCCTTATGGAACTCTCCTTTCGGTCTCTGACCTGCCGCTACACGCGGTGCCGAAGCTGCCGGCCCAGGCGCAGGCCTTCTACTCCAATTCGAAGGAAGCTCACGTGATGTGCGCGGTGCGAGCGATGGAGCATCTAGCCGAAAATCCGGAGCGCCTGCGCACGCGCAAGTTGCGCCGGACTTTGGGCGAGGTTCCATTCCGGTAGGTGCCTTTTCTTTGGCAGGCAATGCTCGTTAAACTACAAAGAAATCCCATGACGCAAAAGGAGCCACACAATCGTGACTGAAAATTGGATCCACCCGGACCGGGAAAACCTCACCTGGGAGGTCTTCGGCGAGGCGAGCCGTAACCTGTCGGAACAGATTGTGGAATCTGGTTGGTTCCCTGACCTTATCGTGGGCGTCGCCCGCGGCGGCCTGATCCCAGCCGGTGCTATCGGTTATGCCATCGGTGTGAAGGCCATGGGCGCTATCAATGTGGAGTTCTACACCGATATCGGACAGACCTTGGAAGAGCCGATCATCTTGTCCCCGCAGCTGGACACGGATTCGCTGAAGGGCAAGAAGGTATTGGTGGTAGATGACGTCGCGGACTCCGGCAAGACCCTGGATCTGGTGGTTAATCTGCTTAAGGAAACCGCAGACGAGGTGCGCTCGGCCGTCATTTACACCAAACCGAAGACCATTTTTGAACCGGACTTTTCGTGGAAGAAGACCGATCAGTGGATCAACTTCGCGTGGTCCGTGCTGCCCGTGATCACCGCGGATGGCTCATTTAAGGAAGGCTCTTAAAGTCCACTAGTATGTGCAGGCGTGATTAAAGAACAGCCTGCCCCTACCGGCGTCATCGCCAGTTTTCGTTATGCATTTTCCTCGCCTGCGCGCCTGCGCAAGGAGGTATTCGGCGGATTGGCAGTGGCGCTTGCTTTGATCCCGGAGGTCTTAAGCTTTTCCATCCTCGCAGGGTTGGATCCGCGGGTGGGATTGTTTTCCTCCGTGGTGATGGCCATGTCCATCGCCTTTACCGGAGGTAGGCCAGCGATGATTTCCGCCGCGGCCGGTGCAGTGGCCTTGGTAGTCTCACCGCTCGCGCATGAACATGGGCATGACTATGTGGTCGCCGCGGTGCTCTTGGCGGGGATTATGCAGGTGGTATTGGCCGCGGTGGGTGTGGCCAAGCTCATGCGCTTTATCCCGCGCTCGGTGATGACGGGATTTGTGAATGCGCTGGGCATCATGATGTTTACTACGCAGCTGCCGCACCTTATTGATGTGCCGTGGATGGTGTATCTGCTGGTGGCCATTGGCCTGGCTATCATGCTGGGGCTACCGCGGTTGACCACGGTGATTCCCGCCCCGCTGATTACCATTCTGGTGGTCAGCATCATTGCCGTGGCGGCTGGGTGGAAGGTGCCCGATGTGGCGGACCAGGGCGAGCTGCCCACCTCGCTGCCGGGGCTTTTCGTGCCGGATATTCCGTGGAACCTGGATACTCTGCAGCTTATTGCTCCGTATGCCTTTGGCATGGCTTTGGTAGGCCTGATGGAATCGCTGCTGACGGCCAAGCTGGTCGATGACATTACGGATACCCACTCCGATAAGACGCGCGAGTCCTTTGGCCAGGGCGTGGGCAATATCCTCGCCGCGGCCATTGGCGGCATGGGCGTGTGCGCCATGATTGGCCAGACCATGATCGGCGTGAAAGCATCCCAGGCGCGCACGCGCTTGTCGACGTTCCTCGCGGGCGTCTTCCTCCTCATCCTCTGCCTGCTCTTTGGCGAGACCGTCGGCCGCATTCCGATGGCCGCGCTGGTGGCGGTGATGATCATCGTGGCCGCAACGACGGTGGATTGGCATTCGGTTCGCCCGCGCACGCTGAAGCTCATGCCGCTATCAGAAACGCTGGTGATGCTGGTGACGGTGGTAGGCACGCTGGCCACGCATAACTTGGCGGTGGGCGTGGTGCTCGGCGTGGTGGCGGCCTCGATCGGTTTTGCCCGCCGCGTGGCCCACTTGGTGGAGGTGGAGCACGTGGGCGATGCCGAGTATGCGGTGCGCGGCCAGCTCTTCTTCGCCTCCTCAAATGATTTGGTCTATGCCTTTGATTACACGCTGGATACCCAGCGCGTGGTGATTGATATGAGCAAGGCCGAGGTATGGGACGCCTCTACGGTGGCGACGTTGGATGCGGTGCAGAAGAAATACGCCGAGCGTGGCATCGAGGTAGAGTTCCGTGGCCTGGAAGGGGCGAGCGCGCAGCGCCTGAATCGCCTGAGTGGCCGTTTGGGTGATTAAAGTCACATTTGTAGCCTAGAGTGCGAGGGCTTAAGTAGTAGATGCCGAGCTGGCCGCGGACTCGCGTCGGCATAAAAGCAGAGTATCCGCGATGACCTCGAGTTCTTAGGGGAACTTTGCCCGCGCTTGGGGGCTAGCTTTGTCTTGGCTAACTTAGGTTATCCAATCTAAAAAAGCATAATGACGTGCAAGTTTACTTAAGTAGGCCTTGCTGGATCGCGGGAGATTCTCCGGTAGTGTGGTGCTTAGCACTAATTAATTTCCCCACACAGAAAGGTTTTTACAATGGACGAGAAGCTGCAAACCCTGTTGAATGACCAGGTTATTAGCGAATACGGCGCTTCCATGGTCTACACCCAGCTGGCCTTCGAGATGGATAACCTCTCCTTCCCGGGCATGCGCGATTGGTTCATGGGCCAGGCCGCCGAGGAGCGCGAGCACGCCGAGAAGATTGCGGACCACTTGCTCTCCCGCGGCTACCGCGTAGAGCTCAATGACATCCCGGTTGGCTCCGTCAAGGCCGCTAACCCGCAGGATGCCTTCCAGGCTTCCCTCGAGCACGAGCAGAAGGTGTCCGAGGAGATCCGCACCATCGCCCGCGCGGCGCTGGACGCACAGGATCTGGAATCCCGCCAGCTCGTTGACTGGTTCCTAAGCGAGCAGGTAGAAGAAGAAGCTACCGTTTCTGAGATTCTGGACCAGATCAAGCTGGTGGGCAATGACGGCTCTGGCCTGCTGCGCATCGATGAGCGCCTGGCCGGCCGCCCCGATGGCGGCGCTGCCTAAGCGCGCTGGGGTGAATAACAAACCCATCAAGATTTAGCTCAATCCTCCCATGGCACTGCGGTGCGGTGGGAGGATTGTTTCTATGTCAACGCAACGCAAGGCTTTGTGCGCCATCACCCTATTAGTTCTGGCGCTCTTCCTCATCGTCGGAGCCGCAATCATGTCCACGCACATGGCCTTGGGGGTATTTCTGACCACTGCGGCGCTGATGCTCGGCCCATTCGCCGGGCTCGCACTGCTGGTTTATGGCGTGGCCGGCAAGCGTGGGGGAGTCACGCGCTCGCTCTACAGCCTCGGCGGCATGCTGATTATTGGCGCCATCGGCGGAATCTTCGCCCTGTCCATGGACCAGGCGCCTGCGATGCTGCCTCTCTTTGTGGCTGGTGCGGGCGTGGGGATCGTGGCCGTGCTGACCCAAGCGCCGAAGCGCGCATAAACTGGCACCCGTTATGCCCAAACTCCTCTTTGATATGTACGGCGTGCTCATGCGCCCGGCCACCCCAGAAAGCCATGCGGACTTGGAGCGCCTCCTCGCACCGCCAGATACAGAGGCGATGTGGGAGGCCTACGGGTTTTATCGGCCGGACTACGATGCCGGCATTTTTAGCGATAGCCACTACTGGAACGAAGTAGCGGCCCGCGCCGGGCTAGGGGAGGTTTCCGTCGCGGAGGCGGTAACGTGCGAAAACAGTGGCCTCCTGGAGGTGGACCCGGAGATGGTCGCGCTGGTCAAGGGGCTTATCGGGGAAGGCTATAGCGTGGGCATCTTGTCCAATATCCCCACCACGCTGGCGGGCCAGGTGCGAAAGAAGCAGCCGTGGCTGGAGGACTGCGCGGCGGTGACGTTTAGCTGCGATATTGGCGTGGCTAAGCCGCACCCAGAAGCCTATCGGGTGGCCGTGGATGCGCTCGCCGCGCAGCCGAAGGATACGCACTATTTTGATGACCGCATCGACTACGTGGAAGGCGCGAACTACTGCGGGCTCAACGCCCATCTTTTCCGCGGCATCGACTCGGTACGCGAGGTGCTAAGCGTGCTGGAGTGAGCGGCCCAGATCCAGCGGCTGGCGCAGTAGCTGATCGGTGGCCACGGTGCGGGCTACCGCGCGGACGATTTCCTTATGGCCGGGGATCATGCGCAGCTGCAGCTCTTCGCCCGCGGAGGCGCGGACTGTGGCGGCGAATTGCTTGGGGGCTTTCGGGTCGTCGGTAAACGCGCCGCCGGCGATAACCACGGTGGCCGGGGAGTGGGCCTTGACCAGTTCCGCGGTGATGGTGCCCAACTGGCGGGCGCGCTCGTCCAAAATGGCGCGGACGGCGGGGTGGGAGTCGGCTGCCTGGGCGGCGTCGGCAAGCGAGGCTGCCTCCACGCCCTCATGGCGTATCGCCTCCAGGATGTGCTGGGTGGCCAGCAGGTGCTCGGAGGCGCCGTGGCCCAGCAGCTCGGAGTGTGTCGGGGGCACGGGAATAATGGGGCTGACCTCGTCCTCCACGGAGAGGGCGGAGCCGATGGAATCGTCCGCGAAGAGGACCAGGACGCGCTCGCTGGCGCCAATCTCGGCCGCCTGGGTTTCGGAGCCGAGGATGGCCGGGATGGCGGAGGAGACCACCACGGGTACGCCGAATTGGAAGCGCAGGCGCTCGGCAATGTCCACGCCGTGCCAATTGAGGTTTTCCGCGGTGACCAGGCCGTTGTCATCCACGGTGCCGGAGGTGGTCACGCCGAGGGAGGCCAGGCGGTGGTTCAGGTTGGTCATCATGCGGTTGATGCCGGCCATGATGTGCTCGAGGAAGTCATCCTCGCTGAGGTTAGCCACCGGGGTGGTCAATTCCTCTTCGCTCAACGTGCGGCCCTTGATGTCATAGAGGCCGATGTAGGTCTGTTTGGTGCCCACGGAAATGCCGCCGAGCGCCCAGTCATTATCGGCCGCCTCAAGCGGCACGGTGGGCCGGCCGCGCCCGCGGGACTGGGTGAGGTCGGTGCGTTCCTGGATGAGGCCCGCGTTGAGTAGAGAAGTAGTAGCGCGCGTGATGGTGGGCTGGGAAAGTCCGGTGGCTTCCACCAGCTCGCTCCGGGTGATGATCGGGTTCAGGCGCACCAAATGAAGGCACTTTGCGGCCGGTGTGCGGGGGCGCGTGAACACTGGACCAGGTTTGATCATAAAAAGAAGTATAAATATTCCAGACTGCTTTGTCTAATCTCATAAACTCACCATGTACCGAATGGTCTAAAGGTGGTGGTGGCTGCGCAGATATCTATGCTGGAGAGCATGCAGTCAGTAGCGGTTTATTGTGGTTCAGCAACAGGAAACTCGCCGGCCTATACGCAGGCGGCACAGGAATTGGGCGCGGAGCTGGCCCGACGAGGCCTGACCCTGGTCTACGGCGGCGGCAATATCGGCCTGATGCGCGAGGTAGCAGAGGCCTGCCTGGCCGCCGGCGGTACCGTCACCGGCGTGATGCCGCAGTCGCTGGTGGATCTGGAGATTTCCCACCCCGGCCTGACCACCCTCGAGGTGGTCGGCTCCATGGCCGAGCGCAAGACCCGCATGGAGCAGCTTGCCGATGCCTATATTTGCCTCCCCGGCGGCGTCGGCACCCTCGAAGAGCTCACCGAGGTGCTCACTTTGCAGCAGCTGGGCCACATCCGCGGTCCGGTAGGCCTTGTTAATACGGAGGACTTTTGGCGCCCGTTCTATGCCATGTACGCCGCCATGGCCGAGTCCGGCTTCATCCTGCCGCGTTTTGTCGATGCCTTGGTGATGGAGGAGAAACCGCAGGATATCCTGGATAAATTCAGCGGCTGGAGCTACCCCGGAACAAAGTGGGACAACGATTAGTTAACAAGTTCGCAACTTCCGCCCGCCCGGGTGGCCTATAGGCGATACTTAGGGATAGACTTCCTCGTTATGAGTTCTGAGCAGACCGCTAAGCGCCAGCCCTCTCTACTGGATGCTTCGTGCGATAACTTCGTTCACGACCTAGCCGAGCTTTCCCCCACCGACGCCACCGCGTGGGGCATTGACGGCTACGAGGGCGAATTGCAGGATTTCTCCCCCGAGTACTTCACCGCCATCGCAGACCGCACCCGCGAAATGGTCGCGGACCTGGATGCCCTGGATGACACCACCGATGAGTCCGATGATGAGGATGACTTTGATGACGTGGACTATGTCACCGCGGCCGTCCTGCGCGATCGCCTCTGCCTTGACCTCGATCTGCACCACCACAGCGAGGATGTACGCTGCCTGAATAACATCGCCTCCCCGGTGCAGACCATCCGCGATACCCTGCTGCTCATGCCGCAGGATACGGACGAAGACCGCGATGCCATCCGCTCCCGCCTGTCCAAGGTGAAGACCTCCCTGGCCGGCTACCGCAGCTCCCTAGAGGAGGCGGCCTCCCACGGCATGGTGGCACCGCACCGCCAGATCTCTGAGGTCATTGTGCAGTGCGAGCGGCTTGCCGACGCCGACTCGATGCTCGAGTCCCTCGGCCTCGACGCCGACTCCGCCGAGGTGCAGCAGGCTAAGGAGGCCTTTGGCGAGTTCTCCGATTGGCTTTCCAATGACCTGCAGCCCCAAGCACCCAACAAGGACGCCGTGGGCCGCGAGCGCTACGAGCGCTTTTCCAAGCTCTTTGTCGGCGATGCCGTCAACCTCGACGAGGCCTATGAATGGGGCCTGGACCAGGTGCGCAGCCTGCGCGCGGAGCAGGAAAAGATCGCCCACGAGCTCTACGGCTCCGAGTGCTCGGTGCGCTCGGCGATGCGCAAGCTTAACCACGAGGAACGCTACACCCTGCGCGGCACCGATGCGCTGGTGGAGTGGATGCAGTCTACCGCTGATGGCGTCATTGCCGAGCTCAACGGCAAGGAATTCGATATTCCGGAGGAAGTAGAAGAGATCGAGTGCTGCATCGATCCGGCCGGTACCGGCGGCATCTTCTATACCCCGCCGAACGATGACTTCTCCCGCCCGGGCCGCATGTGGTGGTCCGTGCCGGAGGGCCAGGACACCTTCCACACCTGGCAGGAGCTGACCACCGTCCACCACGAGGGCGTGCCGGGCCACCACCTGCAGCTCGGCTCCGCGCTGGTGCAAGAAGACCTCAACCTGTGGCGCCGCGCGGTGACGTGGAACTCCGGCCACGGCGAGGGCTGGGCGCTCTACGCCGAGCAGCTCATGGCCGAGCTGGGCTACATGGATGATCCGGGCTTCCGCATGGGCATGTTGGATGCGCAGCGCCTGCGCGCCGCCCGCGTGGTCGTGGACATCGGATTGCACCTGGGCAAGCAGCTGCCGGATTGCTCTACCTCCGGCGTTTGGGACAAGGCGCACGTAAAGACCTTCATGCGCGAAAACACCGCCATGGATGATGCCAACCTCAACTTTGAGGTCAACCGCTACCTCGGTTGGCCGGGCCAGGCGCCGTCCTATGCGCTGGGCCAGCGCCTGTGGCAGGAAACCCGCGCCGAGGCCGAGAAGCAGGGTATGAGCGCGCGCGAGTTCCACTCCGAGGCCCTTGCCCTGGGCTCCGTGCCGATGTCCGTCTTGCGCGAGGCCGTGCTGGGTAACTAGCGGCGCAGCAGGCGCTTCGCCAGCCGCAGCAGCTGCGGCAGGTAGCCTGCGATGACTAGTACCGCAATGAGCCGGGTGAGCTGTACCGCGATGACCGCGGGCCCGGCCCCGCCCTCGGCCGAGAGCGCAAGCACCGTCTCGAGCGCGCCGGGGCTCGTGGCCAGGTAGGCCTCAAAGTAGGAGATGTGTAGCCACTTAGTCAGCGGCCAGGCGGTGGCCGCGCAGATGCCGATGATGACCACGATGAAAAGAACCGTGGCGGGCAATTGCTTGGCAAAGGCCTTAAGTGCCGGAAGCGAGAGCTGGCCACCGCAGACCCAGCCGATGGATAAGAATGCCATCACTTTGAAGGCGTAGAGCGGCTCGAGCGTGTGGCCCTCCGGCAGCACGAAGGAGACCAGCACCGTCAGCAGAAGGGGGCCGAGCACGGCCGTGGCGGGAAGGTGCAGCAGCTTTCCCACCTTCTCACCCAGGAAGGCGATGGCAAGGACCAGCGCGATGATCCACCACGTGGTTTCTCCCTCCACCGTGAGGTCTGCGCCTTTACCGGCCGGGGTATCAAGGAGCGCGACGACGGCCGGTAGCGATACCGAGACCACCAATAAGCGCAGGTATTGGGTGAGGGCGACGTAGCGGAAGTCGGCACCGAGTTCGTCGGCAAGCGCGGGCATCAGCGAGGCACCACCCGGCAGCATGGATAAAATGCCGGTCTCTGAGGACACATCGCGCGGCTGCGCGCGGTGCAGCAGCAGGCCGCCGACGATGCCGACCATGATGGTGACGAAGGACATGGTCACGGCCGCGGGTAGGAAACCGACCAGCTGTCCCAGCGGCACTACGGTGAGGGGAAGCGCTGCCATCATGCCGATAAATCCGCGCGACATATTATAAAAAGTCCGGTTGACCTGGAGATCCTCGCCCGTAATGAGGGCCATCGCGCCCGAGGAGATAATGGCCGCCAAAATCCACGCGGCGGGCACGTGCCACAGGCTAAACAGCCAGCCCAAAAGAATAGAGACCGGGACAACGATGGCCCACCGCGCTACTGTGTGGGCATCAAGTCCAGCGTTGTCCTGCCGTGTGGCCATGCCCTGTCCTCCTCGAAACATCTTTGCGACTAGAGTGTAGCGCCCTTTCCTCCCTCTACAGTGGGGAGATTTGTATAGGCGGGTTATCACAATACATGACTAAAGATTTATGATCGGGGGCATGGAAATCGATGTGGCGCAGTGGGTGATTCTCTTTCTCGGTACCGCGACTGCGGGATGGATCGATGCGGTCATCGGCGGTGGAGGATTGATCCTCATCCCGCTGCTGCTCGCAGTCCTTCCCGGCCTCGCACCCGCGGCGGCGTTGGGAACGAGCAAGCTGGCCTCGGTAACCGGCACCGGCTCGGCAGCCGTGACCCTTGCGCGCAAGGTGAAGTTAGATAAGGCGGAAATGGCGCGCTTTATCCTCATCGCGCTGGTCTGTTCTGGGTTGGGAGCCAGCGTGGCCTCGAGCCTAGACAAAGACGTTATGCGCCCCATCATCATCGTCCTCATGGTGGCCGTGGGGATTTTCGTGGCCTTCAAGCCAGACTTTGGCAGCAGCGACGCCGCCGGTGTCCGCGGCGGTTGGCGCACCGTGGTGGTCCTCGTGCTCTCCGGCATCTTTTCCTTCTACGATGGCATCTTTGGGCCTGGCACCGGCATGTTTTTGATCATGGCCTTTACCTCTATCTTTGCCCAAAGCTTCCTGACCTCTGCGGCGATGGCCAAGGTGGTTAATACCGCCACCAACTTAGGTGCGCTCGTCGTGTTCGCCCTCGGTGGTCACGTGTGGTGGACGCTCGGGATCGTGCTCGCGGTGGCGAATATTGCCGGCGCGCAGCTGGGCGCGCGCACCGTGTTGGGTGGCGGCGCCAAGTTGATTCGCTACGCGCTGCTCATCCTGGTCGTGGTCATGAGCTGCTACCTGGGCTGGCAGCAGTGGGCATAACTACATCCGGTTCTTGGTGCGCGCGGTAGCCACCGCATTCCACGGGTCTTCCGGCCAGGGGTGCTTGGGGTAGCGGCCGCGCATATCGGCGCGCACGCCAGCATAGGGACCGGACCAGAAGCTGGCGAGATCATCGGTCACCGCGAGCGGGCGGCCGGCGGGGGAGAGGAGGTGGAATTGCACGCGGTGGCCGCAATATTCGGGGGATTCGGCCAGACCGAAGCATTCCTGCAGCTTGATGTGGACCACGGGGCGATCGCCGGACCAGTCGATGGCGGCATCGCGGCTGGAGGGCACCGGAAGGCGCTCGGGGGCGAGCTCGTCCAGGTGGGTGGCTTCCGGCCAGGGCAGGAGGCGTTGTAGCGCGGGGTACATGTCGAGCTTGGCGGCGGGAGTTCCCTCCGCGATGCTATGCAGTTCGGGACCGAGCCACTCGGCAGGATCCGCGGAATCGACATCGGGCCAAGGATTACCGTAGTGAGCGTGCAGGTGGCGCAGGCGGTCTTTGAGGCTCTGGGCCTTCTTGCTGAAGGTGAAAAGACCCAAGCCTTCCTCGCGGATGCCGGCGGCAAGCGCCTCCTCGGCCGCGGGGCCGGTGACCTTGACCGGGGTTTCAGAGAGCGTGATGGCGCCCGCAGCCTTGACCTTGATGCCGCGCACGCGACCATCGCGCAGGAAGGCGCGGGTTTCCTCGGTGACGCCGATGGTCTCGATGGCTGCGGTTTCCTCGATGCGGGCGGCCGAGCGGATGATGGCGTTGCCCGCGTTGGACAGGGATACCTCCGCGATGGCGAGCCACGGGGCGCCGGCCAGGCCCGAGTTATCGAGCAGGCGGGCGCGGGTGCCGCTGGCCAGCAGGTAATCTTCGCCCATGCGCTTGGCCACCTGCTCGGGAAAGGCGGTGGCAACAACCTCTCCGGGATCGGCGGGGCCGAGATCGTCTACGAGACGTGCAAGCCGCTTGACCTCATTTTGAGGTGGGCGGTGACGGGTGAGATCGGGGGTTAAGGGGGCGTCGGCAAGCGAGGCGATAATGGGCGCGGCCTGGCTGCCGTGGCGGAGCAAGGAGGCGCCGAGGCGCGGATCGGTGGGCAGGAGGGCGAGCTCCTGCGTGGCACCAATGCGCTTGAGCGTTGCCTGCGCGGATGCGAGGGCCTGGGCCGGCGGCGGATCGAGCAGCGGGAAATCGGGGCCCGCGCCCCAGCAGTCCAAAAACAGTGCGGCCTGGGTTAGGTCCGCGGAGAGGATCTCCGGAGTAGTGTGCGGGGAAAAGTGCTGGTAATCGTCCTGCGAATAGCAGCGAATAACGGTGCCCGGTGCCTCACGGCCGGCACGACCAGCACGCTGGTCGGCACTCGACTTTGAGGTAGACACCGTCACTAGCCCGGACATGCCGCGTTGGGTGTCGCGCCGGGGAACGCGGGAAAGCCCGGCATCTACCACCACGCGCACGCCCGGCACGGTAAGCGAGGACTCCGCGATAGAGGTAGCCACGACGATGCGCTGTTCATCGGTATATAGCGCGGCGTCTTGCTCCGCGGTGGTCTGCTTGCCGTGCAGCGGGAACACATTATGGCCCTGCAGCGCTTCACAGACGAGGTTTACTTCGCGCACGCCGGGCACAAAGACCAGCGTTGATTCCTGCTGGCGGGCTGCCTGCTTGGCGACGTCCCCATAAAACTCCCTCGTTCCCGCCGCCCTGCCGGGCATGGGCGCGTAATGGATATCGAGCGGATGGGTCACCGCCTCGGTCACGTGCACGGGCGCGTCCATAAGCTGGGAAAAGCGCTGCGCATCCACGGTGGCGGACATGGCGATGACGCGAAAGTCCTCACGCAATTCGGCCAGCTCCAGGCACATGCCCAGCACCAAATCCGTATCGAGCTGGCGCTCGTGGACCTCATCAATGGCAACGGCGGACACGCCCTCGAGCTCCGGATCCTTCAACAGGCGGCGCAGCAGCACACCCGGTGTGACGAACTCGACCTCGCTGCCCTTGCGGGACTCGCCCCGGATAGCGAAGCCGACCTTGTCCGGGGTGCCGCTAAGTGTGCTTAAGCGCTGCGCGGCCGCGCGCACGGCCACACGGCGTGGGGCGGTGACGATGACCTTGCCGCGCCCTGCCGCGTGATTGGCCAGCGCCGGTGGCACGAGTGTGGTCTTACCCGTACCGGGCGGGGCCTGGATGACGACGTTTCCGGTCTCAGGCAGCGAATCGATGGTCTCGGCTACGGGCAAGCCCGCGCCGATGCGAGCGAGATCAAACATTTAGTGCGCGGCTCCAAAACCTTCGACAGGACCGTTGAGATCCTGGCGTTCCCAGACCTCTTCATTGTCTTCCAGCTTGCGCACCACACGGCCGGGTGATCCCAGGACCAGCGAATTATCCGGGATATCGGTGGTAATAAGTGTGCCTGCGCCTAAGACGCAGTTCTTTCCAATGGTGATGCCCGGCAGCACGGTGACATTGGCACCCAGCCACGTGTTATCACCGATGGTGATGGGCTTGGCTATCTCCCAGCCGCCGGCGCGCATCTCATGATCGTTTACCGGATGCCCCACCGTAATCAGGGAGCAATTGGGGCCCACCATGACGCCATCACCGAGCGTTACCGTGGCCTGGGCCAAAATGGT
This sequence comes from Corynebacterium tuberculostearicum, assembly GCF_030229345.1. Lineage (GTDB taxonomy): Bacteria > Actinomycetota > Actinomycetes > Mycobacteriales > Mycobacteriaceae > Corynebacterium > Corynebacterium tuberculostearicum_G. The sequence goes on from NZ_JASPGP010000020.1 coordinate 14,505, forward strand.
AGCGCCAAAATTAATGAAGACGCGCTCGCCGCATACTAGATTGCAGCCATACTCTAGGTTGAGCGGCACGTGCAGGCCCGGCACCGCAGATTCTTCCGGCAGTATCTCGCGCAGGATGCCTTCGGCACGCTCTTGGTCCGTATTCTGTAGTTCGTTGAGCTGTTTAACCAAGCGAAAAGTGCGCTGGTGCTCTTCTTTCGCCTCCGGCATGCTCGGCAGGAACCACTCCCCACCGGTCATCCGCTGCCATGAGCCGTAGCGTTCCAAGTCCTGCCGCTCCTGTGCATCCATGGGTGTCATTGTAGAGGGTGGGTGGTGCTTAATAAGTATCTGCGGAAATCACTTAGGTTCCGGTAAATCACAAACTCACATGCCGCTTTTGTTGGCTCGATAAAATTTGTAGACGACATTGGCAAAGCGGTTGCTGATTCTCAGAGTTAAGGTTGAGTGTTAGTAGAAGGCCAAGCACAATGAGTGAGCATATGGAAACAGATTCAAGAAAAATCGTCGATAATATTTTGAGCGATATGGCGGAACTTAACGACTGGATCTGTATTGCTGATGCAACTGGGGCGAATGGGAAAAACTCGTTTATGCTACGTATGATGATGTCGTTACCATCCTCAGCGCAATCAAAAACTCTTCAGCAGTGACGCTTGGAAAGATCGGCGCAGGATTTCAAGACCTTCCGGATACTTGGTCTCCTAGGGAAATAGCGAGCGAAGTGTTTTCCTCCTCGGATCCTATCGGTGAGATGATGAACTTCTGGATAAGGGAAATAGAAGACCCCCAGCGGTAGCTCCCGCAATCTTCACCCCGCAAGGATGACGTTATCGATGAGGTGAATTCTGCACGTGGGGAGGAGGGCTATTCCACCTTTCGGTATGGATGGATTACCGCAGTTTGAACTCGACGACGTCTACTTCGTCATCGTCACCTAATCCGGGATAGTGAGTATCTAGCGCTTCCTGAAGCTCGGAAAGAGAGCCAAAACCGTCATTTTTAGCTTGCTTTTCCGACAATTCACTTCGCTGGGTAGAGGAAACGGCCGTGACCTGTGCAGGAATGGTGACGATCTCTCCAGATTCTTTCTCGAAGACAATTTGGGCACTTCCTTCATGGAAAGGATCATCTACGCGGATGGTTTGTTGCTTTTCTCCGCTACGAATTGATTCCTCGTAGCCTTCCCACATGTAGATGCGCTGTTCTTTTTCCATATCTCGCCAGTTAAATGCGAACGGTAAAAGCTCTTTCACAGCAGGTGCTTCAAGCCCATTGCTTCCGCGCACGATACAGCGAATGGACGGATCAACATCAAAAAGTACCTGGCGGCACTTACCGCAGGGAGGAATAACTTGACCAGTAGGTCCGTATACAGCGACTACTGCTTGGATTGGGTCCTCTGGATAACTAGCAGCATGGTTGGCTAAAGCCGAGACTTCCCCGCAAGGACCACCAAGGAAGTGGTGCGCGTTCAAACCGAGTACGTGTTTTCCTGATTTGGTAAGGAGTGCTGCGGCTACAGTGTGGTCTTCTCCGTCTTGAAAACGCTGTGCATGGGTGGTTGCTTTGGCCAGCAAATTTCGAAGTTCGTTAGTAATCACTCTTTAAGGGTAATAACTGCCAACGCGCTTCATCTAGGTGACGACGGAGATCAGGAACACTGGGGGTTTCCACGACCACTTGAAATCAAGCGCGCCGGGGAGACGATGAAACCCCGGGGATCCTGCACCGGGTGGGGCGCTGCGAAGGCTGGCGCGGTAGCCAGGGTTGCGGCGGTGTCCACCGCCAGGGCGACTGCGCAGGTGGTGGTGAGGCGGCGCGTAGTAGAAGCCTGAGAGGAGGATGAGTTCATGATGTTAATCAACGCACCAGGCAAAAGCCCGTTAACTCTCCGTGGTGTCCCCAGCGCCGGAGGTTGCGGGGCCCTCCTCGCCTTCCTGCTTGCGGAAGTTCTTCCACCACCAGCGGATTAGCAGCAGCACGATGATTGCCGCGGCAGCGAGGATGGCCCACATCCACCACTGCCAGGTTGTGCCCTGCCCGTCGAAGACGGACTCTTCCTGCGGGTCCATCGGCACGCGCTCGGCGGTGATGATCAGCCGGTGGGTGTTGATGCCATAGGGGGTGCAGGTGATGAGCGTGACCAAGTCCTTATTCGGCGTGCGGCGCAGCAGACTGGTCTTATCCGGGGTGACGACCTCGATGTCCCGGACCTCGTACTTCAGCTTCTCGCCCGCCGCGGCGACGTAGACCGGGTCGCCCTTCTCAATCTGGTCGAGGTTGTCCCACAGGGTGGCGTTCTGCAGTCCGGTATGAGCAGAAAGCGCGGAGAGTCGGCCCTCTGGTGGGGCGGGCGGGATAGCGCCATCCTCGCCGAGCTCGCCGGGTGCGCCAACAGGCAAGTCCGTGCCGTAAAGGTGGCCGACCCCGCGGGCCAGCACGCGGTCGGAGGTGCCATGGAAGATTGGCAGATCGGAATTTATGGAGGGCAGCACAATGCGGCCCATGGCCTCGGTCTCATTCAAGACGGAGAGGTAATTCAGGTAGCGCTGATACGCCGGGGAGCTCTCGTCGTCGGAGCTGGTCCACGCATCGCTGGGATCGATATCCCCGAGGTTGGCGTTGTATTGTTGCGCCTCCTCCCAGGCCTTATTGAGGACCTCTGGGGGCACGCCCTTTTCCAGCTGCGAGTAGGCTTCGGCGGCGCGGGACTGCTGGTAGTTATTCCACTGGGTGGAAAGCACCGGGTATAACAGTACGCCCAGGCCGGCGAGAATGAGGACGACGGCAATGATCGCGTTGGTGTTCAGTTTCTTGTCTTGGCGGGGCGGGGTCGCGTCCGTCGTGTTCGGCGTTGGGGGTTGGTCTGTCATAGGCCTTAACTTCTACTGAGGGGTTGGGGCTCGCTCCGGTGGAACGTGGAGAGTTGGAGTCTATTCTTCGCTGCGAGGTTACAAAAAGCGTAATTTTTGCTGTGAGATGTTTATCACTTTTTACCCTAATGTGGGGGAGTATATTACTGGTGCGCTTAGAGCGAAAAACTGTTCAACAGTCTAGGTCAGGAGCGATTTTGAGTCGCGCCAGCCAGATTTGTGTTGGGAGGATCAATAAGGCATGTCTTAATTATTTTAGCTGTTGAGGGGTGTCGAAGTGATAAGTTAATGATGTGCGATTCACTAGGTGGGAATTGCGGGGCTGAAACCCGAGAATTGGTGATATCACAACAAAAGTGATATGTCAACAATGGGGTTTGGGGCGCGTGTGACCACCAGCGAATTTTAAGGTGTCGTGGTTGAAACGGCGGCAAGCTTAAAAGTAGCTAACCGGAGTGGGTCGCTGAACGTCGAGGGGTGCTACGCGCTCCAGTCACTACTGATGTAAAGGAAATCACTCCAGTGAAGAAGAACACTCTGACCATTCGTTCGGTCACTTTCGCCGCCGTCGCTGGTCTCTCCTTGGGTATCGCTGCCCCGGCTGCAATCGCTCAGGACACTGCCATCAACCAGGCTGCCGGCGACTCCCCGTTGGTGAATAAGAACGCCAAGGGTGCACTGACCATCCACAAGTTCGGCAACCCGATCAATGAAGGTACCCCGTCGGGTACTCTTGAAGACGCGAAAGACGTCGAGCGCAACGGTGGCGAGGCTCTGGACGGTGTCGGCTTCACCGTGTACAAGATCAACAAGACTGCGGATGGCGCTACCGACATCGATGTCACCACGAATGAGGGGCTCGTCGCTGCCTCCAAGCTCAAGGCTGCAGACTTCTCCCAGGGGGCGCAGCTCAAGGATGGCCTGTCGGCTGGGGTCCTCACCAAGGTCGCTTCTGGCACGACCGGTCAAAACGGCACCTGGGAGGTAGGTAAGGATCTGGAGCTCGGTGCCTACCTCGTCGTGGAGACCACCCCGAAGGAGGGCTACGACCCGGCTGTTCCGTTCATCGCATTCGTCCCAATGACCGCGGATAACGGTGGGGATAACCAGGGCACTAGCTGGAACTACGATGTCCACGCCTTCCCGAAGAACTACAAGGACGAAGAACCGACCAAGACCGTCAAGGACAAGGACCAGAATGCTGGCGACGAAAATCTGGTCTACACCGTCACTGGTACCGCTCGTCAGCTGAAGCCGAACACTGAGCGCACCCAGTTCCAGATCACGGACCAGATTGATCCGAAGCTCGAGATCACCGATGTGACGGTGAAGGTCGCTGGACAGGAGATTCAGCCGACGCAGGACGTTGATGGGAAGTTCTACGAGGGCAACAACGTCGACGTCTCCCTGAATGAGGAAACTGCTAAGTCCCTTAAGGCCGGCGACAAGGTTGAGGTAATCATCACGACTACGCTCAAGCCTGAGTTCAAGAACGCTACCGATATCGCGCCGAATAAGGCCCTGGTCTTCCAGAACAACCCGGATGGTTCCGAGAGCCAGACCCCGAAGGAGACCCCGGAGGTCAAGACCTACTGGGGCGGCCTTCAGTTCAAGAAGGTCGATGGCGACCGCAACGGTCTGGAAGGCGCCGAGTTCCAGATTGCTCGCCAGGCTGCTGGCCAGCAGTGCTCCGACATCGACACCACCAAGAAGGATTCCTGGGCTCCGGTCAACGGTGAGCAGGATGGCCAGGTTAAGACCACCTTCGTCTCTGGCCAGGACGGTACTGTCAAGATCACTGGTCTCCACGTCAATGACTTCGAAGACAATGCTGAGGTCGCCGCTGGCGAGCAGTCTCACTACTGCCTGATCGAGGTCAAGGCGCCGAAGGGCAAGGAGCTGCTCCCGGAGGCTCTCGAGTTCAAGCTGGTTGCTTCGGAGACCACCCCGGAGCGTGTCTACGAGCTGGCTTCTGTCCAGGTTGGTGCTAACGAGGGTGAGGTCGTTAACTCTGACGACACCACCCCGAACCTGCCGATGACCGGTGGCATGGGTGTTGGCATCCTGGCCGCAATCGGTGCCGCCATCGTGGCAGCCGGTGCATGGTTCGCACGCCGCGGCGCTAAGAACTAATAGCCCGCTGAATCGGTAAAACCTTCGCCCAGCGGACAACCCCGCGGGCGGAGGTTTCACCCAAAGCACAGCCAAGCAGAACCAACCCAGGAGTGCCCCGTGGATCACACCCTCAGCACAGACGTGGAACCGAAGAAGGAACCCCGCCGTGCCAACAGCACCAAGACCAGTCCCGTGCTGGCCGCGGTGCTCGTGATCCTCGGGGTGCTCGTGATGCTGTACCCGGTGACGTCCACCCTGTGGAATAACCACCTCGCCACGAAGGCCACGCAGGAATACGCGAAACTCGAAAAGAGCACCCCACAAGAGGTGAAGAACACCCAGTGGGAGCGTGCCCACGAGTACAACGAGAACCGAACAACCGGCCCCATCCTCGACCCCTGGCTCGCCCGCTTCGACGAGAACAACCCGGACTACCAGGAATACCTGGACCAACTCGACGCGAACGACGCGATGGCGCGCCTCATCTTCCCCAAGATCAAGGCAGACCTGCCGATCTCCCACGGGACAGACAACGACACTTTGCAAAAAGGCTTGGGGCACCTCTTCGGCTCCGACCTGCCAGTCGGCGGCAAGGGCACGCACTCGGTGATCACCGGCCACACGGGCCTGGCGAACTCCACCATGTTCGACCACCTCAATAAGGCGGAGAAGGGTGACACCTTCTACGTCCAGGTCTCCGGCGAGAAGCTGAAGTACGTGGTCGACCAGATCAAGGTTGTGCTCCCCACCGAAACCGAGGACCTCCGCCCGGAGCAGGACAAGGACTACATCACCCTGATTACCTGCACCCCCTACGGGATCAACACGCACCGCCTGCTGGTGCGCGGCCACCAGGTCCCGCTGGACCCAGAGGATCACGAGGTTTTCGACAAGAACCACGGCCCCGGGTGGCAGTGGTGGATGTACGCGCTCCTCGCGGCAGCGGTCGTCGTGTTGCTCCTGCTGCTGCGGTGGCTGCTGAAGAACAAGCGGGATGGCGAATCCCAAGAAACGACAGAGACGATGAATAACGAAGGGGCTGGATCAGATGACTAGCCACGCACGCGCGGTGCGGATCAGCCGCAGCCTTGTGGTGGCCATCGCCCTCAGCGCTGGCCTGCTCGGCGGCGCATATGGTGGCGTCGGGGTTGCCGACGCAGCCAAGGTAGCCGGGCTGAGTGATCAGCCCGGGGTATCCCGCGACTACGGAACCGACACGCTGAGTATCACGCTTTCCCCGGGCAATGGGGACCCAGTCAATCCTGCCACGGGCAAGGTCGCGGGCGTGACCATCAAACTGGAGCGGCTGCAGGGCATCGACCCGGAGAACGCCGCCGATAAGGCGAAAGTCCGCAACACCAGCGCAGACAAGATCGCTGACTGGCCGACCGACCGCACGATCACAGCCGTGACCAACGAGGCCGGCCAGGTCCGATTCCAGGGGCTCGAGAAGGGCATATACCTGGTCACCTCCCAGGCGCCGGCTGGTGCCGCGGCGGGGGAGTACCGGGAAATCGAGCCCTTCCTCGTGGCGGTGCCGTTCCACACCGTCGCTGATAACCCTCGCCCGGTGGAGGGCGTGATCGTGGCGAAGACGAATACGACGGTTCCGCCGACCACTCCGCCGACCGAACCTCCGACGACGCCGCCCACCACCCCGCCCCCAGGGGACACCCCGCCGGGCGAGACACCGCCACCAGGGGAAACCCCGCCGGGCGAGACACCGCCACCAGGGGAAACCCCGCCGGGCGAGACACCGCCACCAGGGGAAACCCCCGGGCCGGGTGAAGAGAAAGAACGCGAACAGGGCGACCTGGCGATGACTGGTGTGCAGATCATCGGGCTCGTCCTCGCCGCGGTGGCGCTGATGGGCGCTGGGTTGTTGATGCTGTTGATCACGAAGAAGCGAAAGCAAGAAGGGTAGCGACAATGAAAACAAAGTTCATGGGTGTAGCGGCCGCGCTAACCGCAGCGCTTGCGCTGGTTTTCGGCGTCGCTATCCCGGGCGCGCTACCGAGCCTGCCGGCCCCTGTTGCGCAGGCGCAGACCACGGCGATCCCGGTGAGCCCGCAGAAGCGAGACTTCAAAGACCTGGATACCAGAAAGTACAACCCGCCGTTCGAGTTCACGGTTGAGGAAGACGCCACGATCACGAGCCTTGATTTTCAAATTGGTGGTTCTGGCTGGCTGAAGGCATACGAGCTGAAAGTCGGGAACACTACACTTTCCCCGAAAATTTCACCATCGGGCAGTGCACAGCAAGCTCCGTTGACGGTTACCCATGATGGTCTGAATATTGCAGTGAAAAAGGGCGAAATCATTAGAATTTCGCCGTACTTTACTGCGCCTAAAGTATCGGGAACGGTGTCCGTTAGCCCGAAGGGGACTTTGAGCGGCAGTACCCCTCCGCCAACCGAGCCGAACCCGGAGCCGCAGCCTGACCCAGAGCCAACTCCGGAACCGAACCCGGGGGCGTCCGTGACTCCTGCGGCGCCAACCGCAGTTGATCCAGCCACCGCGCCATCGTGTGTTGAGAAGGGCTACATCAACATTCCAGACACGAAGGGTGTCGACTACTTCATTGGTGGCGAGCGCAAGCAAGCCGGTCAGCATTTCTACGAGGGCAAAAAGGCCACCGTTAAGGTCACGGCGAAGCCGCAGAACGGATACCAGTTCGCTGCCGGTGCAAAGACCGAGTGGTCCTTCGACTTCAGCGGCGAGGTGAAAGACTGTTCAGATTCTTCTGAAGACCCCAAGCCACCGGCGGTCGAAGGGCGTCACTTTGATGCCATCGGCCACGAGTTTGCAGTTAAAGCTGACCCAGTAGATCCGACCAAGCCCAATGCCTTTACGGCTAAGGTGACTGCGGAATCTCACATGAAGTACGCAACCGTGCGTATCGAGACTGACGCGACTTTCTTGGATCCGCAGAAGTACAACCTCACCCTGGATCAGATTGAGCCAGGTGTGACCTTGCAGAAACGCAACGTCAATATTGGCAACGGCTTCATCACCATGGACGTTGTTCCGGTAAAGGATGGTAAACCGGTTGACTCTGCCGTTGTACCGAAGGATGCGGTATTCACCTTCACTAATAATCTCTCGGAGAACAAGAATTTGAAGGTCGTTCTTGATGTGTATGGCGCGAATGAGAGCACACCAAAACCACCAGAGATTATCTCTCCGCCGGATGGAGCTCAGTGGGTTAACGGACGTGTCCCTAACCCGGAGCTTCCCCTGCGCTGTGGGCTCCGAATTGCGGTTGTAGCAGACCTTTCGACATCGCTCCGCTACGCAGATACTGATGGTTTCGAGGCATCCAAAAAGGCCGCGAATGCATTCATCGATTCCCTGCAGGGCACCCCAGCTGAACTCGGAATCTATAATTTCGCAAGTGGCGGTCCGGCTAATCAGGCTGGAACGACACACGGTCAGAACCCACCCTATATTTCAATGCTGTCGGAGCAGGGCGTCCAACGAGCAAAGGACGTAGTTAAGAACTGGAGTTATAACGCAAATAACAGTGCTACGAACTGGGAAGCGGGCCTGAAGCAGGTCAAGGATCACGACTACGACGTGGTGTACTTCATCACGGATGGTATGCCCACGACCTCCTCGACAATCAAGAGCAAGGGCCTCGGTGGTGAATTCGTTCAGGCTAGTGCTCTCAACGACGCGATTAAGGCAGCCAACGAACTCAAAGCTGCCGGTACCCGTGTTGTGCCAATCATGGTTGATCTGACGCTTGGCGGAAATACGGGTAAAGATTGGGTTGTTGAGCAAGACTATGTTCTCAAGGACATCAAACGCATCGGTCTGAATGCCGAAGTGCCGCAACAACCTGGTGTCTACTACAAAATCAACTCCGGGATTCAAGCCGCGCGAGAAGCAAACTACAACGACAAGGAACGTAAAGGAACTAACGAGAGTGGCGAGCTCATTATGGCGAACCTAGAGAGAGCTGCGAAGCTGGCGCCGAATCGGGCACTGCAGGTGTTTGAGCGGTTGCCTAATGGGAGGTCAGTGACAGTCACTTCGGACATGTCGAGGTGGACCTACGGTGCACGTGGTGTCAAGACCATGGGCGAGGATATCTCGGGCACGGGTCACACGGTGAAGGTGTCTAACTACAGCAACCTTACCGAACAGATGAAGAAAATCGCCCAAGACGTAACCACACGATGCAATGGTGCGGTGACCGTCAAGAAGCGGATCGTTGACGAAAACGGCAAGGTTCTTGAAGACGGTGTCCCAGGCTGGGAGTTCACCCTGTCTGCCGGTGGCCAGGACATCATCGACCCAGGTAATGGCGAGCTCGTTCGGAGGTCGCTGAAGGCAACGTCCTCGGCCGACAGGGACCTTGGCACTGCCTCCTGGAACATCATGAGCGAACAAGAGCAGCAACTGACTCTGGTAGAGACACAGCAACCGGGTTTCAACCTCTATAAGAGGAATGACAAGAATGCCGTGTGTACCGAAACCCGTGACGGGGTAACGAAACCGGTTGAGGTCACAAATGACGGTGAGTTCGGTTTCAAGGTCAGGATGAGCGAAAAAGATAAGAAGCTGTCTTCGGTTTCCTGCGTAGTTGATAACTACAAGCAGCCGGAAACTCCGCCGGGCAAGCTGACCTTCAAGAAGGCTCACTACGACGGCGATAAGATCGTGGAGATGTCTGGGCTGGGTGGCGCGACCTTCAAGATCTACCCGTCCAAGGGAGGCCAGCCGGACTACAGCGCTGGAGAGCTCTACACCATCAAGCCCGGGCAGGAGTCTATCGAAGTGAAGACGACTGGTACGTTCTTCCTCGTTGAAACGAAGGCTCCTAAGGGGCTCAACCTGCTGGCCCAGCCGGTCGAGTTTCAGATTTCAGTGGATGAGCAGACTAAGCAATATAAGATTTCTGCGGTCAGCACTAGCAGCGGACAAATCCAAGTGAGTGGCCAAGGCGATAAGATGATCCTGCAGGTGTCGGACACCACTGCCGGTAAGCTCCCGAAGACCGGCGGGTACGGCGTGGCCCTCGTGGGGCTCATTGGTGCCGTGCTCGCAGGCACGGGCCTCCTGCTCGGCCGCCGTAAGACCGCCTAAGCGGTAAAACCAGGCAGGGGAGTGGCGCGTGCATCGCGCCACCTGACCTAGGTAGTAGGCACATAAAGGAGGGGCGGGCTCAGCACACAACGCTGAGCCCGCCCCTTTTTCCTTGGGCTGCGTGCCACGGGCATGATCTCGATGCCAAGAACCGCTACCCCCGGTGGGCACTAATCGCTGCGTCACGCCAGAAGCAGAGGCAAGCGTTCAGAGGAGATGGACACCGGTTGAGGGCAAGCAAAGAATGAGGTTACCCTCGTTTAGTGGACACCCTATTAGTACGGATCTTGTGCCTGTAGGAGCGGGTGTTCATTGTGAGTTCGTCAGGGAAGAAGTACACCCCGGAGTACCGGCAGGAGGCTGCCAGACTGGTCATTGAGTCCGGGCGCCCAATCGCTTATGCGGCTAAGGAAATTAACGTATCAGCCACAATTTTAGGCAGGTGGGTCACACTCGAGCGGGAACGCCAAGGCTCGGTAGATGGCCGCAGTGATGCCGATATACGAGCCGAAAACGCTCGCCTGCGTCGTGAGTTAGCTGAGGCCAAGATGGGTAATGAGTTCTTGTCAAAAGCCACCGCCTTCGTCGCTTTGAGGCAACGCGATCGGAAAAATTTGAGCTACTACACCAGGAGAAGGCGAACTACAGCATAAAACGGATGAGCAGGTTATTAGAGGTTTCCCATTCTGGCTATTATAAATGGCAAAAGGCTCAAGCAGTACGACATCGTGGTGAAATCAGCGTCAGAGATTCCTCGACCAGTTAGACAGGAAAATTCATGACATCTGGGAAGATTCTGACGAAGTCTACGGTGCCCCACGGATTAGTGCAGAACTCTCTGAGGATGGGGTCTATGTCAATCGCTAAACCGTGGCCAAACGCATGCGGATGATGGGTATTGAGGGTATCTCACACAGGGCGTTTGTTCCCGTAACGACGATTCAATCCAAGCAGAAGTTCACGCTTGTAGACCTGGTAAAACGCCTATTTGATCAAGGGCAGCTTAATCGAGTGTGGATGTCGGATTTTACCCATCTGCGCACGAATGAGGGCTGGCTGTACCTATGCGTTATCCGCGATGGACACTCCCGCCGAGTCCTAGGCTGGTCCATGGATAGTGTGCAGGATTCTTACCTGGTTGAACGTGCACTGCGCATGGCTTACATCCTGCGTGGTGAAGTACCCGACGGCGTGGTTCTCCACGCTGATCGTGGTACCCAGTTCACCAGTGAACAGCTGTGGCAGGTCTGTCAAGAACTAGGGATTGCACAATCGGTCGGCCGTACTGGTGTCTGCTTTGACAATGCGATGGCCGAGTCGTTCTGGTCGACATTGAAGACCGAATTTTACGATCGGAAGAAATGACAAACCCGCAACGAAGCCCGGAAGACGGTGGGTCGCTGGATTGAGATCGTCTATAACCGGCGCTGTCGCCACTCGTCCATCGGGATGGTAAGCCCCGTCGATTTCGAAGCCCAGCTCGCTGATCAAAACGGTAATAAGAAGGCCGCTGCTTAACCCCTGAGCAGCTTAACAACGTGTCCACGACTTGCGGGTAACCCCACTACCGCTGACGATGGTCAGCGGCGAGGGCCGAGTCTGCGGGATATTTCCCAGCAGAAGTTAAACGCTGCCACCGATTACATGATTGATGAGTTAATGAACCAGGGCATGAGCGAGAAGGAAGCCATCGAGTATTTAGACCGTGAGTTGGAAGAGGCTATCCCGGATGATTTCTGGGAAAGCACCGACTAAGGACAAATCCTGTTCCGGCTCCGGTTTGATTAGAGTTCGGCGTCCTAATCGTCTTCATGCTGTGCTTCCAGCTCTGGTGCCTTGTTCTCACTCTGGGTGTCGTGTGCGTTATCCACGGTCTGGTAGCCGGTAGGAGCCTCCTCGCCTAGTTCGAGGCTGGTGAGAAAGTCGAGGTTGTTGTGTTCCTACGGGACGTGTGCAGTGGTGGTCTGGGGCACTTCAATAGGCCATTTGGAACCAGATAAACCAGCCGGTGAAACCCGCGTGAGGCGCCCTAGGCTTGGGTCTATTGGTCTTGAACAGATTCTGATCCTTGACGAGGATAATAGGTCTTGGTCGATTTATCGGGGCGTTGGGTTAGGGTGAGGTCATGCTTTTTGATTCGCTGCCGCGGCCGAGCGTGAGTGTAGCTCCGGGGGTGGGGCATGTGCCGGGATGGGCGGGCGTCGATAAGCAGAAGGCCTTGGTAGAAGAGATGCGCGGCATTGCGCGCGAGTATGCGGCGACACCGATGGCGATGGTGCGCCCGCGGTTGAAATCCGGCGGGCAAATGAGTGTATTTCAGCTGCATATGGGTAGGTATTGGCATTATCCCAGCTATCGGTACGTGGACAATATAGACGGCACGCGGGTTCCGCCGGTGCCGGAGAGCCTGCGGCGGATTGTTCCGGGGGCATTGCGCGCCGCGGCGGAGGTAGCACCCGAGCTAGAGCCATGGGTGGAGACTTTCGTGCCGGAGATGGCGCTGGTGAATTACTATCCACCGGGATCGGCCATGGGTATGCACGTGGATGCCTTTGAGGAATCACCTGCGCCGGTGATTTCGCTTTCCATTGGGGATGAGGCACTTTTCCGTATGGGGCATACCGAGGCGCGCACGCGTCCGTGGGACGATATCACGTTGTGCTCAGGGGATTTGGTGGTCTTTGGCGGACCGAAGCGCTTTGCCTACCACGGGGTAGTGCGCGTCAATGATGGCACGTTGCCGCAGGGGTGTGGGCTTAAAGAGGGACGTATCAACATCACTATCAGACAAGTATCTGTACGGGCGGTAAGCTAGGGATGTTACATAAAGCTTGAAGGAAAGAAGGTCCTTTTATGTCTCGTATCGGCATCATCATCGGCACTACCCGCGATAACTCGGCCGGCAAGGTAGTGGGCGAGTGGCTCAATGAGGTGGCCCAGGGGCGCCAAAATGGCGTGGAGTACACGCTGCTGGATCTCAAGGAGTTTGATGTTCCGCTGCTGACCACTGACGTCATTCCTGCCACCGCTAATAAGCAGTATGCAGATGAAAAGGTGCAAGCTTGGTCTGATGCAGTGGATGCCTGCGATGGTTTCGTATTTGTTACCCCGGAGTACAACCGCTCCGTGCCGGGTCCATTCAAGAATGCCTTCGACTGCTTGGCCGGGGAGTGGACCGGTAAGCCAGTCGCGTTCGCCGGTTACGGTCCAGCAGGCGCAATCCGCGGCGTGGAAGCATGGCGCACCATCGTAGTCAACTTCTCCATGCCGCAGCTGCGCAATCAGCTCGACTTCGGTTTCTTTACTGACTGGGCCGACGGCGAGTTCCGCCCTGTAGATGCCAAGGTGGAGCGCACCAATTCCTTGCTGGCCGAGCTGGAAGATGCCGTTTCCGCATAATCAGTGCCTGTTGGCCGCATACAAAAGCCAGCCCCCGCGCTCTTTGAACTGGCCCCCGAAAGTTGGACTGGTTTAATTCTAGGCGGTTAGGGCTTCAAGGGTCTGATTTCGATATTGCATC
>NZ_JASPGP010000021.1:0-7181 GCF_030229345.1 Corynebacterium tuberculostearicum
ACCAGCCGAGAAAATGGCAGCACTGATAAACTCAACCGAAACATAAGAAGTGTTTCCACGACCACTAGAATCCGCCCAGGTGGAATACACCCCATCAGAGGGTAATTTCCGCCCAAACCGTGAACCCACAGGCACCACACCATCCTGGCCCAGCCATTTGAACATTCCCACCGCGTGCGGGGTAGTCTGTACGCATGGCAAAAGGCAGAATTCCGGACAGCGACATCCAAGCTATCCGTGAACGCGCGCCTTTAGAAGAAATCGTCGGCGAGTACGTGCAGCTCAAGCCCGCCGGGCACGATTCGCTCAAGGGCCTTAGCCCTTTCAAGGATGAAAAGACCCCGTCCTTTCACGTGCGCCCGCAGCGCGGCTACTACCACTGCTTTTCCACCGGCAAGGGGGGCGATGTATTCAGCTTCCTGATGGAAATGGAGCAGGTCTCCTTCCCAGAAGCCGTTGAAGCAGTAGCGCAGAAGATCGGCTATCACATTAATTACCAGGGCGGTTCCACAGGCGCGCGCAATGAGAAGCCGGGCACGCGTCAGCGCCTCATTGCTGCCAATAAGGCCGCCCACGAGTTTTACCGCCAGCAGTTGGAGACCCCGCAAGCGGCCACCGCCCGCGATTTCCTGCTGGACCGCGGCTTTTCCCGCGAGGTCATCTATGACTTCGAGTGCGGCTATGCCCCGGAGGGTTGGGATACGGCCACCAAGCACCTGCTGCGCCTAGGCTTTTCCTTTGAAGAACTGGAAGCAGCTGGCATTTCCAAGATGGGCAAGCGTGGTCCCATCGACCGCTTCCATCGTCGCTTGCTGTGGCCGATTAAGGACCTTTCCGGCAACGTCATTGGCTTTGGTGCGCGCAAGCTTTTCGACGACGACAAGCTCGGCAAGTACATGAACACCACTGAGACCATGCTCTACCGTAAGTCCAAGGTGCTCTTCGGTCTCGACTTGGCCAAGCGCAATATTGCCGATAACCACCAGGCAGTGGTGGTGGAAGGTTATACGGATGTCATGGCCATGTATGCCGCTGGAGTGAAAACCGCAGTCGCATCGTGTGGCACTGCCTTTGGTGGCGAGCATCTCCAGGTGCTACGCCGGCTCATGCTGGATGATTCTTATTTCAGCGGCGAGCTCATCTATACCTTCGACGGCGATGAGGCAGGGCAGAAGGCCGCCATGCGTGCCTTTGACGGCGAGCAGAAATTCACCGGCCAGTCCTTTGTCGCCGTGGCCCCGGATGGCATGGATCCGTGCGACCTGCGTTTGGAAAAAGGCGATGCTGCCGTGCGTGATCTGGTGGCGGATCGAATCCCTATGTTCGAGTTCGTCATCCAATCCGTCATCTCGGGTTATAGCATCGACAGTGCCGAAGGCCGCCTGCAGGCCCTGCGTCGCGCGGTCCCCGTGGTGGCGCAAATCCGCGATCAGCCTTTGCAGCGCGAGTACGCCCGCCGTCTTGCCGGTTGGGTGGGTTGGCCCGACCCGGAAGAGGTCCTGCAGCAGGTCCGCGCGGAGGCGCGCAAGCCCAAGAAGGCCGAAAGACCCACCCTTCGCCGCTTCGATAACGCGAAGCAGCAACCGGCCCAGCAGGATGCGCCGGTAATTCATCCGCCGAGCCCCAAGGAAACCCACCTGTGGCCACAGCGCGAGGCCCTCAAGCTGGCCTTGCAGATGCCGCAGGTGGCAGGCTCCTACTTCGATGGCATCACTGCTGATGCCTATACCAATGACGCCTACCGCCTCGTCCGCGAGGCCATTTCCACCGTCGGTGGTGCCGCCCATGGTGCCACCTTGCCCGCCGTGGAGTGGCTTGCTGCAGTAGCCGGCGAAATGCAGGACTTAACCGCCCGCAACTTCGTCTCCGAGCTTGCCGTGGAAGCCATTTTGCCTACCGACGTCGGCCCTGAGAAATACGCCGACTCCGTTTTATCCCGCCTGCAAGAAACCGTGGTGGGGGACCAAATCGCCCAGCTCAAGGCCCGCCTCGGCCGCATGCGCCCCTCTGATGATGAGGCCAGCTATAACTCGCTTTTCGCTGACTTAGTCGCTCTCGAGCAGGCCCGCCGCGAACTCAATGACCGCGCCTTCCGCGGTACGCCTCCCCAGGCATAAAAATCTCCCCTCGGCGCGACCCTAAATAAGGTGCGTGCCGAGGGGAGGGGAGGAGGCCTTAAGACTAGTCTGCAATCGACCTAGTCCTCATCGGGCTCATAAATGCGGTCCGCATTATCCACCTGCGATCCGCGCAGCCGGCCTTTGCCCTTGCGCTTGGAAGACAAATCGCGAACCTCGCGCATGCGCGGTTCTGGGTCCAGGCGATTGGCTACTGCCTTTCGAGCCGAGGTGACGGCGGACTTGGTCACGGGGGAGTTGACGGCCTTTTCGTAGGCGCCCTTGATCTGGTGGTAGCGCTTGCGGCCTGCTTTGGTGCCAAAAACGTATCCTGCTGCGGCGCCGAAGACGAATTGGATCATTGCTTAGCGTGTCCCCTTATTCCTGTGCGAGTAAAAGTTCCCCACCAGCCTACCGCGAAGCTTTGGCGCGCGCCGCCAACCACGAGTGAGGGGTGGCGCTAGCCCCGCATTGGACTAGCACTTTTCATGGTGCGCAATACGCGCTAGTTTAAATGTGTGGAAAATAACAAGCGCAGGGATTCGGCGGCGGCATCAGCAGTGGCGCTGGCCGCGCTTTTTACCGCGAGCATTTCTGCGGAATCTTCCGGCCACCAACCGGATACCGCCGCGGCGCACCAAGGCCCCAATTGGCCTGAAGAACGCTGAGTGGTGGCCGCAAAGGTCTACCCGCCAATCCACGATTATGCATGCGAGTTTAGCGTCGCGTTCACTTCTCCTTAACTTTAGTTAGATATTATTCGTGGGAATTTGATGCTAGTAAAAGGTTTCTACGTTGAACTATCGGAATAATCTTCGCCCCGCAGTCCGTGGGCTCGCCCTGTGTGCGGCTACTGGGCTGACTATAGCCCTCGCACCGTCGGCCACAGCCCTTCCCGTAGCCGTACCCCAGCTGCGTGAGCCTGTCACCCAGCAGTCCACCGGCGCAGCCCCAGTCCAGCACCCCGGTGCCCCGGTTCCAGAGCCGTTTAGCACGGACTATATCGCGGGCTTTGAATCCGATGTCTCGTCTTATCAATTTGGCAACTACTGGCAGGTAGTCCAGCTTTTTGATCACATCAAGGCTCAGCCAGAAATCCGCCAAGAAAATATGGACAAGGCCGTGGCCATCAATAATGCGGCGGCAGGGGACCAAGCCCTTATTCAGCGTGCGCAGTCCGATGCCAGGGCTAGCTCCACCAGCGTGCTCAACGCCGTTTCTGACTCGATGGGCAAGAACCTAGGCGATGCCTTCCGCGCCGCCTTGGCCGAGCACCGCCTGCCCAAGACCGAATACCTCCTAGGAAATGGCTATGCGGCCCGCGCAGGCGGACTGGCCAATTCCACGATGTCTGAGAAGTACTACTTCAACTATCAACGCCCGTATCAGCGCGCGCCGCAGGCGATTAAGCGCTACGACGATGGTTCCAAGGATCTCTATCCCACCTCGCCAGCTTTCCCTTCGGGCCATACCAATCAGGCAACGTGGATTACCACGCTGATGTCCTTCATGCTGCCTGAGGTAGGTCCACAGCTCATGCTGCGGGGCGCGGAGGCCGGCAACCACCGCGTGGTCCTAGGAGTGCATTACCCGCTGGATGTCATCGGCGGCCGCATGACTGGCCAGGCCGCCGCAGCCGACCGCCTCAATGACAAGCGCATGCGCCATGCCCTGTGGGAAGCCTCGATGGAAGTGCGCAAGGAAATTAAGTGGCGCACCGGAAAAACGGTGGAAGAATTGGTGGCCCAGGATAGGGCAGAGGGTACCGACTATCGGTCCACAGAGGATGCGGTGGAGCAATATTCCAAGCTCATGGACTATGACTTCGCCCCGCGATACCGCACCGACGCCCCGATGGTCGTCCCGCAGGCCGCCCCAGTGCTGCTTGCCGCATCCCATCCAGAGCTCAGCTGGGACCAGCGTGCCGAGGTGCTACGCCAGACCGCGCGCCCAGCCGGCAATCCATTGGATTGGCAGGCAGAGGGAGGCTCGTGGCAACGCCTCGATCTAGCCCGCGCCATGGCGGCCAAGGCGACTGTTGTCCCAGACGGCGGCGTGAGCGTCAGCGACTAGAACGCTCCAAAACCAGAGCGGGGGTACAGCTCTCCCGTACATGGTTCAATGAAGAAGTATCTCCATCACTCTAAAGGAAGAGAATAATGACTAAGCCCAAGGTAATGACCATTTATGGCACCCGACCGGAAGCTATCAAGGTGGCACCGGTCATCAAGGCGCTGGATAAAGATGAGCGCTTTGAATCCATCCCAGTCTCTACCGGCCAGCATAAAGAGATGCTGGAACAGGTCAACACCATGTTTGGCATCCAGCCGAAGCACGATCTGGAGCTCATGAAACAGGGACAGGGGCTTAACGAACTTGTCTCCCGCGCCATTGCTGGATTGGACTCCATCATTGAGGAAGAAAAGCCGGACGTCATCATCTCCCAGGGCGATACCTCTACCGCTATGGCTGCAGCGCTCGCCGGTTTCCACCGTGGGGTAAAGATCGTTCACCTCGAAGCCGGTTTGCGTACCGGCGATATCCACTCGCCGTTCCCAGAAGAAGCTAACCGTAAGCTCATTGGTCAGGTAGCCGAACTGCACCTGGCCCCAACCGCAGGCTCGATGGAGAACCTGCGTCGCGAGAACGTGCGTTCCAAGGACATCGTGGTCACCGGTAATACCGTCATTGACGCTCTGCTGGAAGCAGCATCGTGGGATACGAAGTTCGCGGACCCTGCCCTGCAGGAAGCCGCCGAGTCCGATAAGCGGCTTGTCGTAGTCACCACCCACCGCCGCGAGAACCTTGAGGCGATGAAGGAAATTGGTGGGGCAGTTAAGGACTTGGCAGAAGCCTACCCGGAGATTAACTTCGCATTGCCGCTGCACCTAAACCCAAAGGTGCGCCAAGCGGTACTGCCGGAGGTCGAGCACCTGCCAAATATCATCATCACGGATCCGCTGCCTTATGACCAGTTCACGCAGCTACAAAACCGTGCCACCATCATCCTGACTGACTCCGGCGGAGTCCAGGAGGAGGCACCAGCATTGGGCAAGCCGGTGCTAGTCATGCGCCAAAACACCGAGCGCCCCGAAGCCGTCGTTGCCGGCACGGTTAAGCTGGTGGGCACTAATCGCGAGCTCATTGTGGCAGAGGCAAAGCTTTTGCTTTCCGACGCCGCCGCATTCGACGCCATGGCCAACGCCGTCAATCCTTATGGTGACGGCAAGGGCGCGCAGCGCGCTATTGCGGCTATCGCAGAGTTGACCGGGGTAGGCGAGCGCGTAGAAGATTTTCTGCCGGAGGCCGATTCCTCTAAGGGGCCCCAAGGCGAGGAATAAGCCGCGCGCATGGTGGCTATAGCGGATATTATAAAAGTATGAAACCGCTGGAAATCCGTTGTAACCACCAAGAGCGTATGAAAGCCGCAGACATTTTAGGAGATGCGCTTTCGGCAGGGCAGATAGACCTCGATGATTTTGAAAAGCGCTCGGCTGCGTGCGTCGATGCAACGACCCGCGCTGAGCTCATCGAGCCGCTGGCTGACCTTGTAGAGAACCCAGAAGTTCTCCTTTTTGAGCAGGAACGAAAAATCGCAAAGCCCTATGCGGGCCAGCAAGAATCCAAAGCCATCGCCAAGGTGGAGCAGGCTATCCGCCAGGTGCAGCCGAGCGTGCAGGAGACCCGCTCCCTTGCGGTGGGGATTTTCGGCGGGTCCACTGTCAGCGGTGGGGCAGTAGCTCGTTCCCTGACAGCCCTGGGCTTTTTCGGCGGAGTGGATATTGATCTCACGGGCGTCGCCCTGCACAGT
This sequence comes from Corynebacterium tuberculostearicum, assembly GCF_030229345.1. Taxonomy (GTDB): domain Bacteria; phylum Actinomycetota; class Actinomycetes; order Mycobacteriales; family Mycobacteriaceae; genus Corynebacterium; species Corynebacterium tuberculostearicum_G. The sequence goes on from NZ_JASPGP010000021.1 coordinate 5,929, forward strand.
CGTACTACCACCATCAACGCGGCGGGCGTCTTTGGTGGCGTCGATGTCTATATTCCCGAAGGCTTCCGCGTCCACGTCAGCGGCGTAGGCCTTTTTGGCGGACATGACCTCAAGGTAGAGAACGGCGCCATCCATCCGAATGACCTCCCGGTAGACGCTCCAGAAATCAACGTCAATTGCTACAGCCTCTTCGGCGGCGTAGAGGTGCATGTGGGACGCCGCTATGGCGGGTAGCTATACAATTGTTGGCCCTGACAGTCTCTCGTTGACTGGACTGGGCCGCATCTGAATAGTGCAGGGAGCACTTTTCGTGTGGAAGGAAAACCCACACAACTAATAACCTCATGGGGCGCTGTAGATAGCGTTGACTACTCACTTCCACGCGCCGACGATAAGCGTGAAAGCCTCTGCACCAGTAGTTGGCCGCGTGAGATAGCAGCCTATTAGAAGCCTAAATGTCTTTCTAGCGCACCTGTAAGCCCACTCCCACTTCGAAGAATTCTCCGGCACCGTAGCCAAGATTTACAGAAAATCGGTGGATCTAGCTCGAGTTGCCCTTGTGGCCAAGACGGTGCCGACTTCATTTCTCAACATCGAAAACGCTAACAAGAACGCCTGCATAGATTTATGCAGGCTCGGCTCAGCTCAATCTAGGTGAGTACCTCTTGGAGTTAACACCTTTCGGCTGCCGCAAACCGCTAGTCACGGCCTGCGGTTTTCGCGTCACCTCTGACAGGACTGAGAATCAGCAGCATTCTTAATACAACGCTTAGGCCTAGTAGTAAAACCGCCTAGTGGCATCGCCAGCCCGATAGCACTTAGGCTTCCAGCCAGTTGAATCTACCTAAGAACAGGTTGCCCAAATTCGGGGCTTAGAGTACTGGATTGCCGGAACGAAAGGCAGCCAAACTGGCACTTGATGATTCTATTTCCCGGGTTACGGTGCCTTAGACCGCTACGAAGCCGAGCCGGCTTGTTTCAGAGCTTGGTACCAAGTCTTAGGCCTATTTCTGGGCGGCGCTTGTTCGAACCCCAGCTCTTCCAACGAGGACGTAGACGGGGAGATAGAGGCTTCTAAGACCTGCTTCAGAAGAGCAGAATCAGGAGGTGTGTGACCGCGCCCCCAGCGCCCCATTAATAACCACATGTTGTTATCGGGTTCGGGGGTCGCCCGTAACTGAACTGGCCCCCGAAAGTTGGACTGGTTTAATTCTAGGCGGTTAGGGCTTCAAGGGTCTGATTTCGATATTGCA
>NZ_JASPGP010000022.1:0-5362 GCF_030229345.1 Corynebacterium tuberculostearicum
GATGATGTTTGAGAACTCAATAGTGTGCCAATGTACTTTTTATTTTTTGTGTGCATGGTTGTGTGTTGATTGGTTTGTCTGCCAATGAGCCTTTAGGTGGTTTGTTGGTTGGTGTGTGCCGGTTGGGTATGTGAAACACGTACCTATTTGAATGCTGTTTGGTGTTTCGGCTGCATTGAGATGGATTGGTTGGCATGTGATTGTGTTCAACTTTTTGGTTTCCTTATTTTTGACCCCGTCGGGTTGAGGGAACTGTTTATTTTTTCTTTGTAGTAATTTTTTGGACGCCAGCACAGGCTTTTGTGGTTTGTGGTGGTTTGTTCTTTTGTTGGGTTTCGGGCTTTTCACGGCCTGTTTCGGATTTTTGTTCTGAAATTTTTTTGTGGAGAGTTTGATCCTGGCTCAGGACGAACGCTGGCGGCGTGCTTAACACATGCAAGTCGAACGGAAAGGCCCTGCTTGCAGGGTACTCGAGTGGCGAACGGGTGAGTAACACGTGGGTGATCTGCCCTGCACTTCGGGATAAGCCTGGGAAACTGGGTCTAATACCGGATAGGAGCCATTTTTAGTGTGATGGTTGGAAAGTTTTTTCGGTGTAGGATGAGCTCGCGGCCTATCAGCTTGTTGGTGGGGTAATGGCCTACCAAGGCGGCGACGGGTAGCCGGCCTGAGAGGGTGGACGGCCACATTGGGACTGAGATACGGCCCAGACTCCTACGGGAGGCAGCAGTGGGGAATATTGCACAATGGGCGCAAGCCTGATGCAGCGACGCCGCGTGGGGGATGACGGCCTTCGGGTTGTAAACTCCTTTCGCTAGGGACGAAGCTTTTTGTGACGGTACCTAGATAAGAAGCACCGGCTAACTACGTGCCAGCAGCCGCGGTAATACGTAGGGTGCGAGCGTTGTCCGGAATTACTGGGCGTAAAGGGCTCGTAGGTGGTTTGTCGCGTCGTCTGTGAAATTCCGGGGCTTAACTCCGGGCGTGCAGGCGATACGGGCATAACTTGAGTACTGTAGGGGTAACTGGAATTCCTGGTGTAGCGGTGAAATGCGCAGATATCAGGAGGAACACCGATGGCGAAGGCAGGTTACTGGGCAGTTACTGACGCTGAGGAGCGAAAGCATGGGTAGCGAACAGGATTAGATACCCTGGTAGTCCATGCCGTAAACGGTGGGCGCTAGGTGTGAGGGTCTTTTCACGACTTTCGTGCCGTAGCTAACGCATTAAGCGCCCCGCCTGGGGAGTACGGCCGCAAGGCTAAAACTCAAAGGAATTGACGGGGGCCCGCACAAGCGGCGGAGCATGTGGATTAATTCGATGCAACGCGAAGAACCTTACCTGGGCTTGACATACACCGGATCGGGCTAGAGATAGTCTTTCCCTTTGTGGCTGGTGTACAGGTGGTGCATGGTTGTCGTCAGCTCGTGTCGTGAGATGTTGGGTTAAGTCCCGCAACGAGCGCAACCCTTGTCTTATGTTGCCAGCATTTGGTTGGGGACTCATGAGAGACTGCCGGGGTCAACTCGGAGGAAGGTGGGGATGACGTCAAATCATCATGCCCCTTATGTCCAGGGCTTCACACATGCTACAATGGTCGGTACAACGCGCAGCGACACTGTGAGGTGGAGCGAATCGCTGAAAGCCGGCCTTAGTTCGGATTGGGGTCTGCAACTCGACCCCATGAAGTCGGAGTCGCTAGTAATCGCAGATCAGCAATGCTGCGGTGAATACGTTCCCGGGCCTTGTACACACCGCCCGTCACGTCATGAAAGTTGGTAACACCCGAAGCCGGTGGCCCAAACTTGTTAGGGAGCCGTCGAAGGTGGGATCGGCGATTGGGACGAAGTCGTAACAAGGTACCCGTACCGGAAGGTGCGGGTGGATCACCTCCTTTCTAAGGAGCTTTTATTTTTCGGGTGCAGTTGCACCCTTGGTTGGTTGAGTATGCGAGTGTCATGCTGCCAACTTTGATTATGAAAAATTGTCCGGGTGAAACACACACCTGATGAGATGAACTAAGTGTTTGAATGGCGCTTTGTGACACACGTTGTCCATGCACAGTTAAACGAAAAATATGTTGTTTGTATGTTGGTGCATTGTTGGGTGTCTGGGGCATTATCCCCCTTTTTTGTGCCTGACCATGAGTCTTGTTGACACTTATTGTGTTGGCTGGTTGTGGTTGGGGTGTTGTGTGAGAACTGTATAGTGGACGCGAGCATTAAACACGCACGGATGGATTGCTTTTGTGGTTTGTTTGTGTGTGTTTGTGTGATTTCTTTTTTCTTTAATCAATTTTTTGTCAAGTTCACTTGTGTGGCCACCTGCGCTTTTTGGTGTGGGTGGTTTGTGTGTTCGTTATTAAGGGCGCATGGTGGATGCCTTGGCATGCTGAGCCGATGAAGGACGTGAAAGGCTGCGTTAAGCCTCGGGGAGTTGTCAATTGAGCGTTGATCCGAGGATGTCCGAATGGGGAAACCTGGCCCTGGTTATGTGGGGTTACCCTTCAGTGAATTCATAGCTGTTGTGGGGGTTTACGCGGGGAAGTGAAACATCTCAGTACCCGTAGGAGGAGAAAATAATAATGATTCTGCTAGTAGTGGCGAACGAACGTGGATGAGGCTAAACCGTGTGCATGTGATACCTGGTAGGGGTTGTGTGTGCGGTGTTGTGGGCCCCAACGTGCGGTGACTACCATCATCGTGCTCTTGTGTTGTTGTTAGGTGAAGTGGTTTGGAATGGCCTGCCGGAGAAGGTGAGAGTCCTGTAGTTGAAGACAATGGCATGTGGGTTGTTGGGTTGCCCGAGTAGCAGCGGGCTCGTGGAATCTGCTGTGAATCTGCCGGGACCACCCGGTAAGCCTAAATACTCAGTGTGACCGATAGTGTATGAGTACCGTGAGGGAATGGTGAAAAGTACCCCGGGAGGGGAGTGAAATAGTTCCTGAAACCATGTGCTTACAATCCGTCAGAGCACCGTTTGTGTGTGATGGCGTGCCTTTTGAAGAATGAGCCTGCGAGTCAGCGGCATGTCGCGAGGTTAACCCGTGTGGGGTAGCCGTAGGGAAACCGAATCCTAATGGGGTGTTAAGTGGCATGTCCTGGACCCGAAGCGGGGTGATCTACCCATGGCCAGTGTGAAGCAGCTGTAAGAGGTTGTGGAGGCGCGAACCCACGTAGGTTGAAAACTGCGGGGATGAGCTGTGGGTAGGGGTGAAAGGCCAATCAAACTCCGTGATAGCTGGTTCTCCCCGAAATGCATTTAGGTGCAGCGTCGTATTATAGCTTGGTGGAGGTAGAGCGACTGGTTGGTTGAGCGGGACTACAATCTTAGCAATGTCAGCCAAACTCCGAATGCCACTAATTGTGTTGTACGGCAGTGAGACTGTGGGGGATAAGCTTCATAGTCGAGAGGGAAACAGCCCAGATCGCCGGTTAAGGCCCCTAAGGGTGTACTAAGTGGAAAAGGATGTGGGATCGCGAAGACAGCCAGGAGGTTGGCTTAGAAGCAGCCATCCTTGAAAGAGTGCGTAATAGCTCACTGGTCGAGTGGTTCTGCGCCGACAATGTAGTGGGGCTCAAGTACACCGCCGAAGCCGCGGCAAACTTTTTTGTTTGGGTAGGGGAGCGTCGTGCATGGGTTGAAGCGTTACCGTAAGGAGGCGTGGACTGTGTGCGAGTGAGAATGCAGGCATGAGTAACGAATTGATAGGTGAGAATCCTATCCGCCGGATGACTAAGGGTTCCTGGGTCAAGTTCGTCTTCCCAGGGTGAGTCGGGACCTAAGGCGAGGCCGACAGGCGTAGTCGATGGATAACCAGTTGATATTCTGGTACCCGTACATGCGCGCCCATGATAAAGCACTGATACTAACCACCGCGGATGCATTGCTAGTCTTCTTTGAAGATTGGTGGTGTTGATGTCGTGGGGCCTGATGTGTGGTTCAAGTGATGGGGTGACGCAGTGAGGTAGCCACGCCACTTATTGGATTGGTGGTGTAAGCGTGTAGATCGTGTGGTAGGCAAATCCGCCGCACATTATGGTTGAGACGTGATGCGTAGACCCAAAAGGGTTGATGGTGGTGATCCTGTACTGTCGAGAAAAGCCTCTAGCGATGTGTGTGTATGGCCCGTACCCTAAACCGACACAGGTAGTCAGGTTGAAAATACTAAGGCGTTCGGGTGAACTGTGGTTAAGGAATTCGGCAAAATGCCCCCGTAACTTCGGGAGAAGGGGGGCCTCACGACGTGAGCATCCTTGCGGTGTTAAGCGTTGTGGGGTCGCAGAGAATAGAGGGAAGCGACTGTTTATCAAAAACACAGGTCCATGCGAAGACGTTAAGTTGATGTATATGGACTGACGCCTGCCCGGTGCTGGAAGGTTAAGAGGACCGGTTAGTAGTCTTTGACTGCGAAGCTGAGAATTTAAGCCCCAGTAAACGGCGGTGGTAACTATAACCATCCTAAGGTAGCGAAATTCCTTGTCGGGTAAGTTCCGACCTGCACGAATGGCGTAACGACTTCTCTGCTGTCTCAACCACAGGCCCGGTGAAATTGCACTACGAGTAAAGATGCTCGTTACGCGCGGCAGGACGAAAAGACCCCGGGACCTTCACTATAGCTTGGTATTGGTGTTTGGTTCGGTTTGTGTAGGATAGGTGGGAGACTTGGAAGCTATCACGCTAGTGGTGGTGGAGTCGTTGTTGAAATACCACTCTGATCGGATTGAGCATCTAACCTTGGCCCATGATCTGGGTTGGGGACAGTGCCTGGTGGGTAGTTTAACTGGGGCGGTTGCCTCCCAAAATGTAACGGAGGCGCCCAAAGGTTCCCTCAGCCTGGTTGGCAATCAGGTGGTGAGTGTAAGTGCACAAGGGAGCTTGACTGTGAGACAGACATGTCGAGCAGGGACGAAAGTCGGGACTAGTGATCCGGCACCTACTTGTGGATGTGGTGTCGCTCAACGGATAAAAGGTACCCCGGGGATAACAGGCTGATCTTCCCCAAGAGTCCATATCGACGGGATGGTTTGGCACCTCGATGTCGGCTCGTCGCATCCTGGGGCTGGAGTAGGTCCCAAGGGTTGGGCTGTTCGCCCATTAAAGCGGCACGCGAGCTGGGTTCAGAACGTCGTGAGACAGTTCGGTCTCTATCCGCCGCGCGCGTTGAAACTTGAAGAAAGCTGTCCCTAGTACGAGAGGACCGGGACGGACGTACCTCTAGTGTGCCAGTTATCCCGCCAGGGGTATCGCTGGTTGGCTACGTACGGAAGGGATAACCGCTGAAAGCATCTAAGCGGGAAGCCTGTTTTAAGATGAGGTTTCGTTAAGGTCCCCTAAAGACGATAGGGTAGATAGGCCAGAC
>NZ_JASPGP010000023.1:0-4358 GCF_030229345.1 Corynebacterium tuberculostearicum
CAGAATCCGGAACCCATTTCGACTCCACACAATCACCCAACCCATGTCAGGTGTTTCCACGACCGCTAGAAATCAAGTGCCGTGGTTTCCGGTGGTTTGCGGTGGTTTCCTGCCCCGTATGTCGTGGAAATGCATGGCCGTTTTTGATCCACTTGCAATGTCGTATTTTATGGCATATACTTAGTTTAGATGGCAAGGGGAACCACCCCTGGAAGAGGCCGCAAGAATCGGAAAGAGAGTCCGACATGTTCCTCATCGCAAACATCACCGACACCACCAACGCCCCACGTATCCGTCGCCAGCTCAAGGCCCAAGGCTTCGGCTACAACCGCACCCGCCACGAGTGGGTAAAGAACTGCATGACACTACGCGGCACCCGCCTAGACCTCCCCCGCGCCCGCGCCATCGACGGCGTGACCATCCAGCTGCGCACCGGTGATGAAATGCACGCCATCATCAACGCGGCAGTGGCAGGAGCATAACCCATGCAAACCATCACCACTACGCTTGGCACCTACACCGGACGCGACATGTACACCATCCTCAAAGAGCACTTCCCCGAAGACGTGACGTTCCGGCGCACCAACACCGCGGGCCAGTGGGGCACCATCGACCGCAAAGTCGGAAGCCAGTATTTTAACCTCGGCATCATCACAGAAGTAAGGACACAAGCAGCATGACACCAAACGAGTTCCGCATCCTCCGGACCAGCATGGGCCTAACCTCCCAGGACGTAGCCAACGCCTGCGACGTGAATATCCGCACCGCACAACGCTGGGAAACCACCCACCAGCCCCCTCTCGATGCCGGCATCTGGCTCCAGGACAAGTGGGTGAGGTTTGCAGACTGTATCGACCAAGCCCTACAGATTGCCGAGCAGGCAGAAGCAGAAGGCAAACCCGTGATACTCACCAACACGGTTACAGGCGACGGTCTTAGCCGTAATGAGCACACCGCGCTTATGGGGCATATCCACATGGCATACACGATGGCGGACTTTGATTTTGAGGTTGCCCCCTAAAACGCGAAAAAGACCCCCACCCGCGTGGGGTGAGGGTCAGTCTAGAAATCGTTCTCTAGCTCGTCAGGTATGGGCATGTCAGCCACGCTTTCAGGGTGCTTCAGTCGCCACTGGCGGATGTGGTTCACCGCGATAAAGTACCGGCTTTTCCAGACCTCCAGTTTGTCGCGTAGCTCCGCAATTTCGCCCCGCATCTCCGCAATCGACTTGTCGCGGGCTTCCAGCTGTTCATTCGTCCACTCACGAATGCTTTTGGTAAACGATTCCCACTCGGGGCCTCGGGTTTCCAGCTCCGCCTTTTTCTTCTGATTCTTCTCGGTCAGCACGCTACCAATCACCGTTCCGGCCACACCTATGACGGCGACGATGATGGTAGCCAATGGCCCGTCTACGGGCATCACCGTCACCTCCCGTCTACGATTTTCAGCTCACTGGTCTGGCCGCGTCCGTAGGCGTAGAGGGTCATGGTGGCGATTCCGATGTAGCCGAGGGAGGACACCCAAGCGCGGGGCAGGTCGCCGAGAATCGTGGCGAAAATGAAGCTGAGCGCCCACATGGAATGCAGGCCCACAACAGCACCCACGGCAGCAGGAACGAGCTTGTGCCACTTTGCGGCGCACACGCACAGCAGGCCCATGAGAAGCCACACCACCGCCCACGAGGGAGGATTAAGCACACTCTCCATAAAGTGCGTTGGCCTGCGCTCCGGGTTCACCAGCAGCGGCGTGTAGGACAGTCCGCGAGCGATGGAGATACTGCCCAGAATCATCAACCCGGCAGCGTCTGAGACCAGCCACCTGGCGGCGCGGCGCTTAAATCTTTCCCAGTCCACGGTTCACTCCCCTGCTGTGGTGGGGCCTGTGTAGACCGGCAGGGCGGGCGCATCCTCCGGCTCCGGTGTGGCGGGCTGCTCGATGACTACGCCTACTGGGGCTTCGTCGGATTCACGGCCTGTGTTCACTGCGGCGAGGGCGCCACCAATGAGTGCTGCTAGTCCACCGGTTTGGCCGAGCCAACCGTCTACCTCGTCAGGGCTGACAATGCCGAATGCGACGAGGGCCAGGCCCACGGCGGCGACCACGACGTATACGGCTAGGCGTATCCACCATGGGGTGCCGATGACGGCGCGGGGCTTTGGTGCGGGGTTGGTGTAGTGCTTGGCCATTAGCGTTCCTCCAGTTTCGTTTCGATGCGGGCGAGGTCTTGGCGGATTGCGGCTACTGCGTCCACCAATGTGAGGTTCTGGCCGCGCTCATTCTGGCCTAATTGGGGCCATCCGTTACCCTCCCGGCCTCGAAGTTGTCGCCAGATTTCTTGAATTGCGTCAAATTGCGGAGTGAAAAACCCCGTGATGAAAGCCCTGGTGTGGGCGTTAACCTGGTCCACTGCGTTCATTGTTATCCCCTTGCTTTCTTTCTTCACCGGCTTAGCAGCGGCAGGCTTTTGCCCTCCGCCGTGGGTGAGCTCGTCGTAGAAACGTTGCGCTTCATTCATCCATGCTTGGTGGTATTTGCCGCCGTAGGCGAGGTGGTAGGGGCATCCAGTCTGGCCGGTTTCTTTGTGGTCGCGGATGTTCTTGCCGTATTCGGGGCGGCCCAAGTTGTAGTAGCGGCACAGGGCTGCTGCGAGACGTGCGCCCTGCTTGATGACTGTGTCGCTGATAGGCCAGTCTTCGTTTGCCCCGCCACAGTTGGCGTGCTCGATGCCGATGCTTTGCTGGTTGCGGAGCTGGTTAGCGGCATGCCACGCGGTGTCGGAATCGTTGACGAGCTGGCCGATACGGCCGGAAGTTTCCACCTGGTAGTGGGCTGATGCGGGCCTGTCTTGCCAGACTTGCCAGCACCCATCAATGGTGAGGATTCCGGCGTTGTGGTGACGGACTATGTACTTAATCTGCTGTCCACCACGGCCTGGTGTGTAGTGCTTATTGATGAGCCGGTACACGTCCGGCTCTACGTTCTTCCAATCCATTAGTGTCTCCTTTAGGTATGCGAAGACCCCACCGGCGTGCTGTCGATGGGGTCGAATAGGTCTGGTGTCTTGTCGGGTGGGTATTCAGGCAGCGCGGTATGGCCGTAGCGGGCGCGGTAATGCTTGCCGTCGTGCTCGTAGACCATGCCGTGCATGATGAACATTCCCGGTTGCCAAGCAGTCACGGATTCCTCCTTCGGGCATTAGTAAACCCGCACCGGGTGGGGCGGTCAGAGAATGAGAAAGCCCCTCACTGCGATTACAGGAGGGGGAGAGGATACGGCTAGGATAGTCAAGCGTGGCACGTATTCGATTAAAAGAACAGCAACGCAATCGCACCCGACCAGCGCACCCGACCAAAGCGAACATAAAAAGGTCAGATGGCACACTCGACGACGTCGACTACCCGCTCGACACAGACGACAACGGGTTTATCCTCACGGGTGTTAACACTGACCCGGAGAAAAGGTCGCTCTTCTTCATCGGCGGCTCCTTTGTCGAGTCGTCTTTCGCCCAGCCCCACCAGCGGTTCGTGGCACGGGTGGCTCAGAACGTTGATTGGAATGTGTATAACGCGGGGTATTCCGGCATGACCCTGCTCCAGGCATGCGTCATGATCATGACGAAGATTCCCACCTTGGCGAAGAAGCATGACGTGATCGTGTTGTTCACCGCTCAGTCGGATGCAAATGCTTCGCGCTTACCGGGTGGGTATTGGACCAATAATTCTACCTACACTGCCATTCGCCCAGCCGCGGCGCAGGCCCCGAAGTGGCAGTTCAGCTTCGGCGACACCCGCGCCCTACTGGAATCCATCACGACGTTCGTTCGGGGCTTAGGCCTAGATATTGTTCTGGTAACTTCCCCGTACCGGTACCTGAGCTGGGAGACGGATAAGTGGTCTCGGCTCAATTTCGGAAATAAACGAGTTCTAGGCGAATACCAGAAAGCCCGCGCCGAGCTTACCAACACGTACCGGGAAACGGCACAGTTGAGGGAAATCCCCCTGCTGGACCTGGAGCAGATCATCAGCGGCGATCCGGCCCTGTTTTATGACGAGCTCCACTTCAACACAGCAGGTCATGAAAAAGCCGGGAAAATCATTACCGAATACCTCAAAGATCATCTCGGCAGCTAAACGGCCGAGTCTTTTTCACTACCACCTTTCGCAAGCGTCCTATACATCTCCCATTCCCCGTCGTCTGTTGAGGAATACCGGGTCTCCGCGCTATGCGGGATTAGGTCTCATCGTGTGCCCTCCTTTTTGGCAAAATTAAAGCGCCCCGGAGGGTGAACTGCTCCCCATTAGTTGGACTGAGAAATCAGTTTCCGATTAGTGGGGAGTAGTTTTCATTGAGAGCTCGAA
>NZ_JASPGP010000024.1:0-3275 GCF_030229345.1 Corynebacterium tuberculostearicum
CCGCCAAAAGATGTGGGATGCATCTGACTGCGGCTTATGCCGTAGCTACGGAAGCTGGGTGCCATATCCGGTTAAGTGAGAGTGTCCGATTGTTTGTGTGCGGGGGGTGGTTTACAAGTAGTCCGCGAATCGGTCGGGGTAAGCCACGGCTAGTTGGTTGATGGCTTGTTTCCACCCGGTGGCTTTCGCTCCTTCAATATAGCCGTTGCACTCAATGTTGCGCTTTGCTTTCTTCGCTCGCTGGGCGGCACGCTTGTTCGATGTTGCAGATCATCAGCCACAGCGTTTTCTGCGCCGCGGTATCGTTCGGGAATTGGCCCCTGTTGCGGGTAGCTTTACGCAGTTCAGCATTCAGCGACTCGATTGAATTGGTGGTGTAGAGCACCCGGCGTGCCGCCGGCGGAAACTGCAGAAACGGCACGAACCGCTCCCAAGCGTCGCGCCAGACTTTGACCGACTGCGGGTATTTCCGGCCCAGTTCACTGGCTTCGAACGCATCCAAGGCGGCACGGGCGGTGTCCTCGTTTGCGGCCGTGTAGACCTCACGCAGCGCCCGGGAGACACCTTTGCGGTCCTGATACGACACCCACCGGTTCGCAGCCCGAATCAGGTGCACAATACAGGTCTGCACCATGGAATTCGGCCAGGTTGCCTCCACGGCTTCCGGCAAGCCTTTGAGCCCGTCGCAGCACACAATGAACACGTCTTGGACACCGCGGTTAGCCAGATCCGCACACACCGATGCCCAGAATGCGGCTCCTTCATTGTCGGCGATCCACAGTCCCAGGATGTGCTTGATGCCGTCCATGTCGACACCAACCGCCATGTAGCAAGCCTTGTTGACCACGCGGTGGCCGTCACGGATTTTCACGCGTAGCGCGTCGAGGAAGATCACCGGGTAAAACTCGTCGAGCTGGCGGTTTTGCCAGATCATGACCTCGTCTAACACCGCATCGGTAATGGTGCTGATCGTATCCGGGCTCATATCCACCCCAAGGGTGGTCGCGAGGTGATGCTGGATATCGCGCACGGTCATCCCACCGGCGTAGAGCGAGATAATCATGTCGTCGAGTTCTGTGAGCCGACGTGCACCCTTGGGCACCATCCGGGGAGTAAACGTGCCGGCACGATCCCTGGGCACGGTCACCTCAACTGCGCCGTAGCCAGAATTGACGGTCTTGGTGTACGACCCGTTACGGTGATTATTCTCCTGTGCGGTTTCGACCTGGGATTTCGCTTTGCGGTCGGAATGGCCGTAGCCCAAGTGCGCATCCATCTCCGCCTTAAGGCCAGCGTTGATTGATGCTTGCAGCAGGCCTTTGACCAGCTCGCTTGCATCATCAGCGGAGCTCGACAGCTCGCTAATCAAGCTGGCGATTTCAGAATTTTCCATCAGCTTCTCGCTGATCTCGTTGACCCTCGCCGGGTCATGGTTTTCTTCGGTGACACCGTAGTCATTATCGGTGAAACTCCTTCTAGATCAGAGCCTCACACACAAACTTCCTGACACCCTTCAGGAATGACAGGCGAGGAGCAATCCGCGGGGACGGATAAGGCCACAGCGCGTTCAAATGTCTCACATGAGTGCAACGGTGAGGGGTGTAGAGAACGCACGGTGGGCGGTTGCGAATAAGTGACCACGCTGGCAGCCAAGAGGTACGAGCGATGAAAGATCAGCTCGAGCATTAGCGAACGTACTGACGTCGCTTTATTAGGTGTACTGACCGGGTACGTTGCGGGCACGCCGGTTCGGCGCACCGCCACAGCCGCTTGCGCCACACCAGCAGCACCGGCCGCCCCGCCGAGGGGATGTCACGCACCAGATGCTCACGCCGGCCGTGGGCCACCGCGACCACCCCGCACCGCGGGCACCCGGTCACCGACTCGGAGGTCTCCACCAACAGCTCCAGCTCACCGCCGTACTCACCGACGGCAAGCACCACCAACCCCGAGATGCCGAGCATCGCAGCGGGCAGGACGGTAGCCTCAACACTCACCTGGGACTCCTCTCGATCCGTTGCTTGGTCGCTACGAATCGTGGAGTCCCAGGCCCGTCTTCACCAGCCCAACCCGGTCAGCGCGTCGCAACCCGGCTACCACGCTTGGTGAGGAAAAGCTGCTAACATGGTTCGGCGACGGCCCGGGCACGTCCTTGTTCCTAACCGTCGTGCGCTGGGGTCCGCGTGGACCGCTCGGCCAGCGTCCATCCAGTCAGGAGGCAGTCAGCAAATGTTCGACGACAACGGCTCATTCCTACTCGCCATGTTCGAGTTCTTCATCTTCTTCGCATGGCTCATGTCCCTGTGGTGGATCTTCGGAGATCTCTTCCGCAGCAAGGACCTCGGCGGCTTCGCAAAGGCGCTGTGGGTGGTGTTCATCCTCGCGCTGCCGTTCATCGGAATGCTCGCGTACCTGCTTGTTCGAGGTCGGGGGATGACCGACCGCGCGGTCGAGGCGCGCCAGGAGCTCCAGCAGCGGCAGGATGAGTACATCAAGTCCGTCGCCGGCGGCTCCGCCGGATCGAGCCCGACCGATGAGATCGCCTCGGCGAAGGCCCTTCTCGACTCGGGAGCGATTACCCAGCAGGAGTTCGACCAGATCAAGGCAAGGGCGCTCTCCTCGGTCTGACCCTGGTCCGCTCCCTCGCCAGCCGCAGCGTCGCGGTCCGAGGGCGGCCATCCGGCGCGGCCTAGGTATTCGCCAAGCTTCAATGAAATGCAAAAGCCCCCTTACCTCCCACGCAAGAAACGCGGCAAGTAAGGGGGCTTAACTAGTACCGTTCGGCGCTTGATTTCTAGTGGTCGTGGAAACACCTGACATGGGTTAGGTGATTGTGTGGAGTCGAAATGGGTTCCGGATTCTGTTGTCGTGGCGCGGTTTGCGTCGTTGGTTCGGGCTGGTAGTTCAATACGGGCGGCTGCTGGGGTGGTTGGTTTAGCGCGGTCGGTGGCTTATCGGCTTGCTGGCGAGTTGGACTTGCCGCGCAAGCGCCGCAGGACTACTAGCTCGGATGACAGTGAGGAAATAGCTCGCCTGTGGCTGGAAGGTGTGGCACCGATGGATATTGCGCGCCAGCTTTCTATAGGCTCTTCTCCGGTGTACCGCATCGGTATTGAGCTTGGTTTGTGGAAGCGCAATCCGTACGGCCGCAAAGCTGCAGCAACAACTCGCCGGTGTAGTTATCTGCAACTGCGTGCGAATGCTTTAGGGCGCAAAGATGCCGCTTTAGCCTGTGGCATTCATCCGCGTAATGCTGCTGATATAGACAAAGGTGT
>NZ_JASPGP010000025.1:0-1475 GCF_030229345.1 Corynebacterium tuberculostearicum
ACTTCGAGCTCTCAATGAAAACTACTCCCCACTAATCGGAAACTGATTTCTCAGTCCAACTAATGGGGAGCAGTTCAGTACGAGCCCATCCCCGGCTACTCGCACCTCAAACTCTTCATTGCGCCCCACCGCGTGCGCTATGGCCGCTTGCCGACGTCCGCGGAAGTCGCCGCCCAACACCGCATCCAAGGCTGGGTAGTCTTTGCGCTCGAGGTAGCCGCCGGTTATCGCCCGCTAGCCCATCTCAATTCCGCGCGCTATTCCGATGCCATCCGCCTGCACATTGGATCGTGGGTGCGGCGGCGCACAAGCCCCTATGCCACGGACAGACTGCAATTGACCAGCCTGCATGCGCGGTCCAATGGCGAGTACTTTGGCTCCGCCTACATAGGCCAACAGCAGCATGCATTTACGGGATCGGCAAGCCCCACCGGTTTAACGTCGTTCCGCTTACTCTAACTCAGCGGGCAGGGCTTAGCGCCTAGGAAAAGAACTGGCCCAGGTGAGAAAGGATGTCGGACCAATCGAGCGCGGACCATCCGAATCCGGCGGCGCTGGTCAGCGCCGCTAAACCGGTGGCTAGGAGGCCGCCTTCAAAGGCGGATAGACCGGAATGCTCGTCCGCCGTCGCATCCGCGGGCACGGATCCTGCAGTATGGTGCGACGCGGCGGCCCACTCTAGGGGTGCATTGACCTGCTTGGTGATGGTGACAATATCGCGCAGCGCCGCCGCATAGGCCGGAAACTCATATGGGAAGGCGGAGCCTGTATCCCCGATGGTCGGCAGCTGGGCACGCGGAGAGGGCGCCGCTTTGCCGGAGGGGGCCTGCGGCACTTCCTTGGTAAACTCACCCAGCTCGGCGCGAATTACCGCCTGGGCGTAATTGGCGCCCAGCATATCGAGGTAGTCCAGTACGGCCGCTTCGGTGTACTGCTTGCCGTCTAGGGATTGCGTCCGCTCCTCTGGCTCCCACGGGAAGTCCAGCGGCGTGGAATAGATATTGCCATCGGTGCGCGCGGTATTGAGCCGGGCTTTGCCAAAGTAGTACTCGAAGGCGGCGTCCGCCTTATCCTGGGACAAAATTCCATCGGCCACCAATGCTTCCTTGCGCTGGGTAGCAATGGCCAGGATGGCCGCAGCTGCGTTATCCTGCTCAATTTTTTCGCCCGAATCCAAAATGATGCGCAACGAGGTGGCAGAATCACGCTGCGCCTCATAGGCCACGGCCGGCGTGGCGCCACCGAGCAAGGTGGCAGACAGGAGCGTCGTAATACCGAGACGCAAAGAGCGGCGGCGCATCGTCAGTGGAGTTCCTCACAGGAAATAAGCAGGATGGACAGGTTCCTTATATTCTACTCATTCTTTCCTGAAAAGAAACCCGCCCCGCTCCCACTATCATGAACTGGCCCCCGAAAGTTGGACTGGTTTAATTCTAGGCGGTTAGGGCTTCAAGGGTCTGATTTCGATATTGCAT
>NZ_JASPGP010000026.1:0-1386 GCF_030229345.1 Corynebacterium tuberculostearicum
TATGCCGTAGCTACGGAAGCTGGGTGCCATATCCGGTTAAGTCAGTATGCTCGGAAAGTCCGCCAGACGCAGTTAAGAGTGGAATACCTGCGCCTTCGGCTGGCGAGCCTGCCTGGTGGTGATGCTGGCACGGCAGTAGGAATTGATCGTCGACTGCGTTTAGATTTCGAAAAAGGACTCACCAAATCCCAGGGTCGACGAGAAGAGTTCATACCCGTCGGCGAAGACGCCAGCACGTATAACAGACTTATGAAAGCGCTGCGCCAACGCCATGATGTCATCGAATCCGGAAGGCTTGCCCCTCCCGCCTTACCTAGCGGGGTAGATCCGTATAAACGCATCAGCAATCGCTACATTTGCTTCGAAGAACGCGTCATCATCGCCGATCTTCTCCGCGAAGATGTGCCACTGCGTGAGATTGGGCGCCGTTTAGGGCGAAGTGCATCGTCAATTCAGCGTGAAGTACGCAGAAACCACAGTGCGGAAGGCCCGTATCGTGCAGAAACAGCCCAGTTAAAGGCCTGTGCGCGGAGGTTGCGGCCGAAAATACCGAAACTACTAGCCAACAAAAGACTATGGGACTATGTATGCGCACAATTGCGGGCACAATGGTCACCTGAGGAGATTTCTAATCGCCTGCCCATCGACTACCCCACTGATAAGGACATGCGCATTAGTCACGAAACGATTTATGACGCCTTTTACCTGCAGGCCAAAGGAAGACTCAAAGACCTTGGCCTGGACTTGCCGACCGGTAGAAAGAAACGCAAGAAACGCCAAACCCGCTCCAGCACACCTGCCCAGCAACGCTTCGTCGACGACATGATCCTCATAGACGACCGGCCAGATGAGGTAAGTGAACGTATTTTGCCAGGCCACTGGGAAGGCGACCTCATCCTCGGTAAAAACAACCAATCAGCGGTAATCACGCTAGTAGAACGCGTCAGCCGATTTGTTGTCCTTGGCCACTTACCGGGAAGGCATACCAGCAAAGAAGTATTCACAGCCCTGCACAAGGCAGTTACAGGAATCGATAAAGCTATCTGGTCATCAATTACCTGGGACCAAGGAAGCGAAATGGCTGGTCATAAAGCTTTTACCATGGCCACTGACATTCCCATCTACTTCTGCCATCCAGGATCACCATGGGAACGCGGCAGCAACGAAAACACCAACGGCAGGCTCAGAAGAAACCTTCCCAAAAACAGCGACCTGTCCATCTACAGCGCCGAGGACCTAGAAATGATCGCCAACATTCACAACCACAAACCGCGCAAAGCACTCAACTGGCGCACCCCAGCCGAAGTCATGACCAACGCCCTCACACAAACCGGTAGCATCAAACCAAACTAACCATCATCGTTGCAACGACCCCTAGAATCCGCC
>NZ_JASPGP010000027.1:0-1013 GCF_030229345.1 Corynebacterium tuberculostearicum
GAAGTTGTCCAACGCCACCTTTCTGGTGAGACAGCGATGGATCTTGCGCGCGAGTTTGGCCTGTCATCAGAGCACTTGGTCGGCGGATGGTCGAGGAAATGGCGTAAAGGTGGCGATGAGGCACTAAAACCGAAGCCGAAGGGCAGGCCCAAGGGTTCGGGCACGCCGAAGCCGCTTTCGGAGGAAGCGAAGCTGCGTCGCCAGATCGCGCGGTTGGAAGCGGAAAACGCATATCTAAAAAAATTGCGGGACTTGAGGAATCAGGGACACGCCTGAAGGTCCAGGCGATTGTCATCCTCAAGTCACGGCATCGTCTGCAATACCTTTTGGATGCGGCCGGCATGGCACGGTCGACATTCTTCTATCACCAGAAACGACTCAGCGATCCGGATAAGCACGCTGCGCTCAAAGACGCGATCCGGGGAAGCTTCGAGCGCAACAAGTATCGCTACGGCTACCGACGAGTGCTACTTGACCTGCGCAACCAGGGGTGGGTGGTCAATCACAAGCTCGTCTACAAACTCATGCGCGAGATGGGGCTTCGAGCCAAGGTCCGCCAGCGCAGGCGATATGTTTCTTATAACGGGACGATCAGCCACATTGCCGACAACACACTTGACCGCAAGTTCACTCCAGATAAGCCAAATACCGTCTTTGTTAGCGACGTCACCGAGTTCAGGGTCGCAGGCCGCAAGGTCTACCTGTCACCGGTGATGGATCTGTTCGACCGTTCAATCGTTGCCCACACCGTGGCTACATCGCCGTCGACAGCGTTTACCGCCGATTCTTTAACTAAGACGATTAAAACGTGTGCGCCTGAGCCTGGGTGGATGATGCATACCGATCAAGGTTTCCAGTACCAGCATTCGTCCTGGCGCAACCTGATTCATGACAACGGTGGTGTTCAGTCAATGTCGCGTAAAGCCAACTGTTACGACAACGCGGTCATGGAGAATTTCTTCGGGCACTTAAAAACCGAGATGTACCACGGAGAAGTCTTCGACACCGTCGCA
>NZ_JASPGP010000028.1:0-1001 GCF_030229345.1 Corynebacterium tuberculostearicum
TGGCCCCCGAAAGTTGGACTGGTTTAATTCTAGGCGGTTAGGGCTTCAAGGGTCTGATTTCGATATTGCATCGGGGTTAGACCCTTGAGTCGTTGTTGGATGCGTTCGGTGTTGTACCACCGGATGTACTCGTCGATTGCCTGGTTGAACTCTGCGACGGTGTCGAAGGCTTCTCCGTGGTACATCTCGGTTTTCAGGTGGCCGAAGAAGTTCTCCATGACCGCGTTGTCGTAGCAGTTGCCTTTGCGTGACATCGATTGGACTCCCTGGTGCTGGCTAATCAGGGTGCGCCATGATGAGTGCTGGTATTGGAATCCTTGATCGGTGTGGATCATCCAGCCCGGCTCTGGAGCACACGCTTTGATCGCCTGCGCCAACGAAGCCGAGGTAAACGCTGTAGACGGCGATGTGGCCACTGTGTGGGCGACGATTGAGCGGTCGAACAGGTCCATCACCGGTGAGAGATACACCTTGCGGCCAGCGACTTTGAACTCGGTGACGTCGCTGACGAAGACAGTGTTGAGCCTATCGGGGGTGAAGTTGCGCTCGAGTGTGTTCTCAGCGATGTAGCTGATTGTGCCAGTGTAGGAGATGTAGGGCCTGCGCTGGCGGATCTTGGCTTTCAAGCCCATGGCGCGCATGAGCTTGTAGACAAGTTTGTGGTTGACCACCCAGCCCTGGTTACGCAGGTCGAGCAGTACCCGCCGGTAGCCGTAGCGGTGTTTGTTGCGCTGAAAACTGTCCCGGATCGCTTGTTTGAGCTCGGCATGTTTATCCGGTGCGGTGAGTCGTTTTTGGTGGTAGAAGAATGTCGAGCGTGCCATGCCGGCCGCATCCAGGAGGTAGTCCAAGCGGTGGTGTGACTTGAGGATGACGATTGCCTGGGCTTTCAGGCGTGTCCCTGGTTCCTCAAGTCTCGCAATTTTTTTAAGTAGGCGTTTTCCGCTTCCAGCCGCTCAACCTGGCGGCGAAGCTTTTCCTCTTCCGTGAGGCGTTTCGGC
>NZ_JASPGP010000029.1:0-482 GCF_030229345.1 Corynebacterium tuberculostearicum
CGCGAGCTCATCTTTGATCTTGACCGGCAAGGCAAAGGTGTACGTGAGATAGCTCGGCGTCTTCAGCGCTCTGCTGGCACTATCAGCAAGGAGCTTAAACGCAACCGGGATGAATTTGGGGTGTATCTTCCCACGCATGCGCACCGTAAATCGGTGTTGCGTAGGTTTAGACCGAAAAAGCGCAAGATTGATGCCAATCCACGTTTGCGCACCGTGGTCTGGGCGATGGTGAAAGATAGGTACTCGCCGGAGCAGATTTCTGGGAGGTTGCGCAGTCGCTATCCCGGTGATGAGACTATGTACGTGTGTCCTGAAACTATTTATCAGTCTTTGTATTTCCAGGCTAAAGGCGAGTTGAAAAAGGAAGTCGCTGCTGCACTGCGTCGCGGTCACGCCCAACGTCGACCTCGTGGCACGCGCAGTGCCCGCAGGCGGTTTGTTGACCCTATGGTGATGATTTCCGACCGGCCAGCAGAAGTAGA
>NZ_JASPGP010000002.1:0-233038 GCF_030229345.1 Corynebacterium tuberculostearicum
CTAGAATTCGTCGCCATGCAACTCAACCGCCGCCCCCGCAAAACCCTGGGCTTTCAAACACCAGCCGAGAAAATGGCCGCACTGATAAACTCAACCGAAACATAAGAAGTGTTTCCACGACCACTAGAATCCGCCATGCTGGTGTCGGCATGAATAAACCCCAGTGAGGAGGTCCTCACTGGGGTTTAAACGGGGTAGAGGCGACTAGATATCGAAGGCCTCTTCCAGCAGATTCTTCTGCTCAATCTGGTGCACCTTGGCGTTACCGGTGGCAGTCGAGGACTGAGCACGGCGGGAAACGCGAACCAACTCCGGCATATCCGGAATCAGGGTGCGCAGGTGCTCGTTGTAGAACGGCCATGGGCCCTGGTTGGCCGGCTCGTCCTGAACGAAGCGAACCTGGGTGGCATTCGGGTAAGCCTCGAATGCCTCGCGCAGGCGGTTGAACGGAATCGGGTGGAGCATTTCCACGCGGACGATGGCGATGTCATCGCGGCCATCGGCCTCGCGCTTCTTCTCCAGATCCCAGTACAGCTTGCCGGAGACCAGCATGATGGTCTTGACCTTGTCGGTATCGCCGACCTTCTTGCCGTTGACGTCAACGAAGTTCGGGTCGTTGATAACGGACTGGAAGCGCTTGACCTCGGTGAAGTCTTCCACGGCGGAGGTGGCCGCCTTGTTGCGCAGCATGGACTTCGGGGTGAAGACGACCAGCGGGCGCTTCATCTCACCGAGTGCCTGGCGGCGCAGCAGGTGGAAGTGGTTAGCCGGGGTGGAAGGCTGAGCCACGGTCATGGAACCCTCAGCGCACAGCTGCAGGTAGCGCTCGATGCGGGCGGAGGAGTGGTCCGGGCCCTGGCCCTCGTAGCCGTGTGGTAGGAGGAGCACCAGGCTGGACAGCTGGCCCCACTTGGCCTCACCGGAGGAGATGTACTCGTCGATGATGGTCTGGGCGCCGTTGGCGAAGTCACCGAACTGTGCCTCCCATGCCACGAGGGCGTCTGGGTTGCCCACGGTGTAGCCATATTCGAAGCCCATGCCGGCGAACTCGGTCAGCGCGGAGTTATAAACCATGAACTTGCCGCCGTTGCCCTTGGAGGTGGCGATAGCGTGCATCGGGTTGTACTCGTTGCCGTTGCGCGGGTCGAAGGTGACGGCGTGGCGCTGGGTGAAGGTACCGCGGCGGGAATCCTCACCAGCCAGGCGGACAACCTTGCCCTCGCCGGCCAGGGAACCGAAGGCGATGAGCTCGCCCCAGCCCCAGTCGATGCCGCCCTCACGGGAGGACTTCTCGCGCTCCTTGGCTACCTTGCCCACGCGCTTGTGGTACTCGAAGTCCTCTGGTGGGTTGCCATAAGCGGCGCCCAGCTCGGCGAGTTCCTCGGCGGTGATGGAGGTATCCAGGCCGCGGGTGAGCTCCTGGGAGGAGGTGATGCCGGTCTGCTCCTTCGGGCGAGCCTTGCCGGCTTCCTTGTGCTCAGCAAAGACGGATTCCATCTGGTCGTGGAAGTCGCGTGCGGCTGCCTCGGCATCCTCAGCGGAAAGGTCACCACGGCCGATGAGGTCGTTGGTGTAGTGCTCGCGCACTGCCTTGTGCTCGTCGATGACGGAGTAGAGCTCCGGCTGAGTCATGGATGGGTCATCGGCCTCGTTGTGACCGCGCAGGCGGTAGACCATCAGGTCAATGAAGACGTCCTTGCCAAACTGGCGGCGGTACTCTGCTGCCATCTGACCAACCCAGACAACTGCCTCTGGGTCATCGCCGTTGACGTGGAAGACCGGGCAGTCGAAGCCCTTGGCCAGGTCGGTGGCGTAGTGGGTAGAGCGACCGGAGTCCGGGGTGGTGGTGAAGCCCACCTGGTTGTTGACCACGATGTGGACGGTGCCGCCGTTGGTGTAACCGCGCAGCTGGGACAGGTTGATGGTCTCCTGAACAATGCCCAGGCCGGTGAAGGAAGCATCACCATGGAGCATGACTGGAACAACGGTGTGGCCCTCTGGGCCCTTGTCCAAGATGTCCTGCTTAGCGCGGGCGATGCCCTCCATGACCGGATCGACGGCCTCGAGGTGGGATGGGTTGGCGGCGAGGGTGACCTTGATTTCGCCATCGCCAAACATCTGCAGGTGGTGGCCCTCGGAGCCCAAGTGGTACTTCACGTCACCGGAGCCGCCGAGCTGGCCGCCCTTGTAGTTGCCGTCGAACTCGCCGAAGATATCGGCCAGTGGCTTGCCCACGATATTGAACAGGACGTTCAGGCGGCCGCGGTGCGGCATGCCGATGACGACCTCGTCCAGATCCTGGCCGGCGGCGGTATCGATGATGGAATCCAGCAGCGGGATGAGGGTCTCGGCGCCCTCGAGGGAGAAGCGCTTCTGGCCCACGTACTTGGTCTGCAGGAAGTTCTCGAATGCTTCGGCGGCATTGACCTTCTGCAGGATGTACTTCTGCTCCGCGTTGGTCGGCTTCGGCATACCCGCCTCCAAGCGGTCCTGCAGCCAGCCGCGCTCATCGCGGTCCAGGATGTGGGTGTATTCGGAGCCGACCTTCAGGGTGTAGGCGGCGCGCAGGCGAGACAGCACCTCGCGCAGGGTCATCTGCTCCTTGCCGCCAAAGCCACCGACGTTGAAGGTGCGGTCCAAGTCCCAGATGGTCAGGCCGTGGGTCGCGATGTCGAGGTCGCGGTGGTCCGGGTTAGGCAGGCCCGGCTGTACCCAGCCCAGCGGGTTGGTATCGGCCAGCAGGTGGCCGCGGGAGCGGTAGGACTCGATGAGCTGCATGACGCGGGTGTTCTTGTCCACGCCGGAGTTCGGCACGTCCTGTGCCCAACGGAACGGCTCATAAGGCACGCCCATGGAGGAGAAGAGGTCGTCCCAAAAGGCGCCGTCGACAAGCAGCTGGCCAATGGTGCGCAAGAACTCGCCGGACTCTGCACCCTGGATGACGCGGTGGTCATAGGTGGAGGTCAGGGTAACCAGGCGGCCGACGCCCAGGTCTGCCAAGCGGTCCGCGGAAGCGCCAGCGAACTCGGCCGGGTAATCCATAGAGCCCACGCCGATGATGGAGCCGGCGCCCTTAGTCAGGCGGGCGATGGAGTGGCGGGTGCCGATGCCGCCTGGGTTGGTGAGGTTAATGGTCACACCAGAGAAGTCATCCATGGTGAGCTTGTTCTTGCGAGAACGGGTAACGATGTCCTCGTAGGCCTCAACAAACTCGGAGAAGGACTTGGTCTCGCACTCCTTGATGGCGGCGACGACCAACGCGCGGGAGCCATCCTTCTGCGGCAGGTCAATGGCCAGACCCAGGTTAATGTGCTCCGGCTGGATGACATAAGGCTTGCCATCCTTTTCCTCGTAGCGCACGTTCATGTCAGGGTGCAGCTGTACGGCCTTAACCATGGCGTAGCCGATGATGTGGGTAAAGGAGATCTTGCCACCGCGAGTGCGCTTGAGGTGGTCATTGATCATGGAGCGGTTTTCCCACATGAGCTTGACCGGCATATCGCGCACGGTGGTAGCGGTAGGAATCTCCAGGGATTCCTCCATGTTCTTCGCAATGGCCTTGAACATGCCCTTGAGCTGGTGCTCCTCGCCGCCCTTGTAGTCTTCGATGCGGTCGAGCGGGGACTCGGACTTCTTCACGGACTGCTTGGCCTTAGCGGACTTTTCCTGCGCCTTGGCCACGGACTTATCCACGTTGGTCTCGCGGGCCTCCTGCTTGCGGGCGGTAGTCGTACCCTCAGTCTTCTTCGCGGCAGGCTTAGACGGCTTCTTCGGGGCTTCCTTGGCAGGTGCCTCAGACTTGGGCGCGCCGTTTGCTTCGAAGTAGTCGCGCCACTCCTTATCTACGGAGCTAGGGTCCTTGGAGTACTGCTGGAACTGCTCGTCTATCAGCCACGCATTGGGGCCGAAGATATTCGATGTGCTCACGGCAGGTATTCGCCTCATTTCTCTGCTTTAAAATGGTCGTTTATTCGACTTTAGTGCGGCCTTTGCACGAGCGCATGCGTCACTCGCCAAAGAGTCTGCCTACATGATACGGGTCATACCCCTAAACTCACTATGTTAGGGGTATCAATTGCCCCACTTATCGGTTCCCGGCTACCCCTAGGCTTGGGTGAGGGGAGAAAGCTGCTCGCTGGCGTGCTCGATGACCTGCTTGGCCAGCTTGCGGTTGGCGGTAGTGCCGAGCACGGCGCCGATGCCCATGGGCATGAGCTTGCTGATCCACGCCCACTCCAGGCGCTTGGTGATCTGCTTGGTAAAAAGCTTGGTCAGGCGGCCGTTGATTCCAGACAGCGTCGGGCCGGAGAAACGGGACAGGCTAGCGGCCGAGCGCATGCCCGCCACGCTATTGAGATCACCCACAAAGGTATCCACCAAAGCGGAGCCCTTCGAACCGGTCAGCACCAAAAGTACAAGGGCGCGGCGGCGCTCGGGGGACTTGATGTCATCGCCATGCAGGTAGGCCGAAGCCAAGATGTACCACGCGGTCGCCTCCAAAAAGACCACGGATTCGCCGGCGATGGTAGCTGCGCCGGTTACCAAGCCAACACCTGGGATGGCAGCGGAAGCGCCCGCGGCCGCACCCGTGCCGGAGGTGATATTGAGGAAGTGTTTGTCAATGAGCTCCTGCAGCTGCTGCGGGCTCGCGTCCTTATTGCGCTTCTTT
This sequence comes from Corynebacterium tuberculostearicum, assembly GCF_030229345.1. Lineage (GTDB taxonomy): Bacteria > Actinomycetota > Actinomycetes > Mycobacteriales > Mycobacteriaceae > Corynebacterium > Corynebacterium tuberculostearicum_G. The sequence continues at coordinate 4,670 of NZ_JASPGP010000002.1, forward strand.
AAGTTCTCGACGTACTTGATGATGACACCGGACTGTACGGCCACTGCGCGGTCCAGGGAATTGAGCAGGGCAGAGGTAAAGCGGTTGGTATCTTCCGGATCGATGTCATAGGTATCGACGGTGTCGACCTCGGTGGAGTTGTCCTTTTTGTCTTTAGTAAATAAGCCCATGTGTCCTTCTCTTTCGCTAAAACTTATCTGCGCCCAGCATAGTAAAGGCTCTATTAATGCGCCGCCGCGCCGTAATGAGATCGCCGAGGGCGTGCAAGCGACCTAAGCTAGTGGGTATGGTTACGCCGCACGAGAACAACCGCGACTCCGAGGGTTTCCCTCTGGAGGAGTCTTCCGCGGCGGCGCGCCTTAAAGCGAAACAAGCGCACGAACGCGCCCGCCGCGCGCACGAAGAGGCCCAAAACGCCCTGGCAGATGAGCTCACCGTGCGCACTACCTCCGGGTGGGTGCGCGGCGTTATAGAGGAAGACCTGCGCACCGATCGCCCCATTAGCGCCGGGCCGGTGCTTACCTGGCGGGGTATCCCGTTTGGTGATACCACCGCCGGGGACAACCGCTTCCGCGCCCCGCAGCCCGCACCGGCCTGGGAGGGGGTGCGCGATTGCAGCCAATTCGGCCCGCCGGCCCCGCAGCCTACGTATTCCTGGACCGACCGCATTATCGGCTCCGAGGACTGCCTGCACTTGGACATCGTGCGCCCGCGCACTGAAGAGAAGCTTCCCGTGGTGGTCTACCTGCACGGTGGCAGCTTCATTATGGGCTCGTCCCATATGCTCATGCTCCGCGGCTTTGAGCTGGCCACCCGCATGGACGTGGTCTACGTATCCATTAACTTCCGCCTCAATTCCCTGGGCTACTTGGATCTGCGCAGCCTGGGCGGGGACTGCAGCGCTAACCCGGCGGTGGCCGATCAGATCCTGGCGCTGCAGTGGGTGCGCGACAATATCGCGGCCTTTGGCGGCGATCCTGATTCCGTCACCCTCATGGGCGAATCGGCCGGTGGCGCGGCGGTGCTCACCCTCATGGCGAGCCCGGCCGCGGAGGGCCTCTTCCACCGCGCCATTGCCCAGTCCCCGCCGATTGCCATGATCCATTCCCGCGCCCAGTCCACCTTGTGGGCGCGCGAGCTGGTCCACCGCATGGCCTTGCCCCGGCGTACCTCGGTGGAGGACCTGCGCCAGGAAAACTATGCCGATTTGGTGCGCTCGGGCCAATCCATGATGTGGCGGGCCGGCGAGCTCATTCACCTCAATTCCTGCTACGCACCCACGGTGGATGATGAGCTCATTCCGGAACACCCCATCGCCGCCTTCGAAAACGGGCACCAGCACCAGATTCCGCTGCTCATCGGCACGAACTCGGACGAGGCTAGCTTTGGCAAATTCCTCTTCCAGCGCCAAAGCTCCCGCGAGCGCGCCGCCTTGCGCCTTCTGGCTTCCTTCGATCCCCAGCACGCCCCCGAGGTCGTTGCCGCCTATGACGGCGCGGTAGCCCGGGAGGACTTTGCGCACCTGCTTGCCGACGCCCTCTTTTGGGCACCCTCCACCCGCATCGCTACCGCGCATGCGCAGGCGGCGCCAACGTGGATGTATCGCTTCGACTTCGCCTCTGCAGTGCTCAAGTGGCTGGGCCTGGGCGCCATGCATTCGATGGAGCTCGGCAATGTCTTCGGTGACCCCTACTCTTCGCGTGCGTCCTTCCTTACCAACTGGGGCTCGCGCGCGGAGATGGAGGAACTTACCGCCACCATGCAGCAACACTGGTCTGCCTTCATCCATGGCGGCCGCCCGGAGATGAGTTGGCCGCGCTACGGGTCCACTCAGCGCGCCACCATGATCTTCGATGCCGAGGCCTATATTGAGCACGCCCCGCACGAGCTCAAGCGGCAAGCCTGGGAGGGATACCACATGTTGGAGTGGGGAAGTGGGCGCCCGGAGCTGGTGAGATCTTTGGGCTTCCAACCATCCGGGTGGGAATAACGGTAGACTCCACAGTGACCGCGGGCGGCGGCTTGCCTACCGTGGGAACCTCTGCTTCCGAAGGATGGATTTTAAACCACCATGAGCTTTTTCGAAGATATTGCTTCTGCATTGGATGCCGAGGGCATCGAGTCCCGCGTCAACGATGACGTCATGTTCGTTCCAATCACCTCTGATCTGGAAATCCAATTTATTGAAATCGATCCGCTTCTTCCCGCCGCGAACGTCTACATTGCCGCGGCGGATGTCGATGAAGACGATGAGGAATTTGAGGCAGTCCTCGTCTCCGTCGCCTTCTCTGTAGACGATGCCGTGGAGGCGGTGTCCCGCCACATCGCTACCGACCAGGTGGTCACCGTTCTGCGGGACCTGCTGGAGGGCACCGATGAGCGCATCGCGGAACTGGAATTTGCCCAAGATGAGCTCAACCCGCACCTCGTCGTGGCCGAAGTGGCCAATGACTCGGAGCTGCGCGTGCTCGTGGAAACCATCGACGGTGTCCCGTCCGCCATCGTGCGCTTCCTTGCCTTCGATTTCGACGAAGACGATCTCGATGACATGGAGGATGAGGCAGTCGCCCTCGCCTGGGAAGTGGACGAAGAGGATGAGGACCTCGACGAGGCTGACCGCCTCGCCCTCTTTGATAACGCCGAGTTCGATGACGTTCCCATCGTGGAGGTTCCCGCCGAGGCCCTTGAGCTTGGCACCTACACCGACTTTGATCGCCTCTTCGATGTCCTAGGCCTCGTCTCTGAGCAGGCCCTGGACTGGGAAGCACAGCTCGTCTCCTTCGATGACGAAGACTACGAAGAACCTGACGTCTACGACATCTTCGGTGCAGACGACGAGGACGAAGACGAGGACTTCTTCGACGGCGACGATGCCGACCTGGACGACGAATCCGACGCCCCCGAGGCCGACGAAAAGTAATCCCGACCTCCCCATAGCCCAGCCCCGCCGCCTTCCGCGGCCGGGCTGGGCCTTTCCCGTTTTAGGGGCCCTTTTGTGTTGCTACTTTCGCGCGCCGCCAATTAGGCTTTAGGACATTCCCAGCCTGCAGCTGGAAATCCGCCCTAAACCTAGCCTTGTGAGGAGGAGAAGACCATGGCGATGACCCGCGATACCACGTAGCGCTACGTCCTTGTTGTAGTCGCCGTGGCACTCTCACTCGCCGCGTGGTTTTGCACGGTCTTTGGGGTGTACTCCACGGTAAATGTGACTTTCGAGTCCTACCTGACCTCCAGCGTCTGGGGCCTCCTCCTAGTGGCCGCGGTGCTGCTATATACCTCGCAGCATGGGCTGGTGCCTAACTGCATCCTCCTGTATCCGATCTTTGGCGCCTCCATCAACCTGCTGTTGGGCTCGTTGACGGTGCGCACGCAGGTGCCGATGTTCTTCGATGCTGTCGGCACCGCCATCGTCGCCATCATCGCGGGTCCCGTGCTCGGCATGGCCACGGGGCTTACCACCACCGTATTGGGTGGAGTGTACTTTGCCTATGATCTCGCCTTTGCGCCCGTAGGTATCTTTATCGGCGCCGCAGTAGGCCTGCTGGCTCGCCGCGGGGTATTCAACAAGCTGTCGTGGATCATTTTCTCCGGCCTCGGAATGGGCATCGGCTCCGGCGTGATGAGCGTGTACGTGCTCATCTTTTCCTTCAGCGGTCGCCCGCGCAAGGGGCCACAAAACCTCACCAAGTTCTACGAGATGATCTTCCAAGACGAGCGCCTGGCCATCATCTTGCAGGGCCTTACCTCGGACATTCTGGATAAGGTCTTTACCGTCCTCATCGCATGCTTGGTCCTGCGCTTTATGCCTAAGGCAATCGCCCGGCACTACACGGTGACCTTCAACCACGAGGTGATGAAGAAGGTGCTGCATGCGCCTGACCCGCATACAGAGTCAGACGCATCTGCGCAGTCAACACAACAGCGAGCGACCGCCTAGGCGGCTTGGCTGAAGCCGGCGAAGAGTGACTCGGGGGAGTGGACCGGCTGATAGGAGCTATCCACGAGCCACACATAAGTGGCATTCGGGCCACGGGAGACCTCGTGGACTGCACCCACCATCTCTGCCGGCACGAGCGTGCGTATCCAGCCCTCGGCCACAGCAGGCTCTACCGGCTGACCAAAGTTCTCGGTAATGCGGATGGTAATCAGATAGGCCGGAATGCGGTCTTGCCCAAAGCCGCGCACGCGGGCCTTCACGCGCGCGCCCACGCGGTGGCGGGTAATGCTCATGCAATACTCTCCGCCCGGTCCACCGGCGGGCGTCGGCAGTTGCTTTATCGGTGGGCGCCAGGTGGGAGTAGGGCGCGCCAGGGAGCGCGGGTGGTGCATGATGGCGGCGATGGAATTGATGGTGTCATATTCGTGGTAGAGCAAGTCCGCCGCAATCTCGGAAGCGGACTGAGGCAGGTTCATCGCGGTGGGCTGGGGAAACTTCTTTTGTACGTTGTGCATGGCCATCACACTAGAACCCAACGCGGACACAACCCCACCAAAAACAAACAAATGTTCGAACATAAGTCGCAAATGGCTTTCCCTGACGCCAAGGATTAGAGTTGCAGCCGATATGATGAATACACGCAGTGGGGAAGTAGAACACGAGGAAGCGCCCAAGATTCCGCGCGAAATCTGGGTCATGGTTACGGCCGCCTTTATTATCGCTTTGGGCTACGGCCTCATCGCCCCGCTGCTTCCGCAGTTCGTGGTGAGCTTCGATGTCTCCATGGCTGCCGCGGGCCTTGTGGTCTCCATCTTCGCCGCCTCGCGCCTTATCTTCGCGCCCATGTCCGGATCGCTTGAGGATCGCGTCGGCTCGCGCCGCGTCTATCTCATCGGACTCATGACAGTCGCGGTGACCACGGGCCTAGTCTCCATTGCGCAAAGCTACTGGCACATCGTGGCCCTGCGCGCCCTGGCCGGCATTGGCTCGACCATGTTCACCGTCTCGGCCATGGGTCTTATCGTGCGTATGTCCCCGCCGACGATTCGCGGCAAGTGCTCTGCCACCTATGCCACGGCCTTCTTGCTCGGTAACGTCGCCGGCCCCGTTCTTGGTGCCAGCTTGTCCTTCCTGGGGTTCCGCTGGCCATTTTTCATCTACGGAGTGGGCGTGGCGCTGGCCGCGTTCGTCGTCTGGTGGCAAATGCCCCGCGTTAACCACAAACAAGCCAGCCAGGATAAGCTGCCACCCATGCGCCTGCAGGAGGCCTGGGGCGATACCGCCTATCGCGCGGTGCTGACCTCCAACTTTGCCCATAGCTGGATCAACATGGGCGTGCGCGTATCCGTCCTGCCGCTTTTTGCCGCCTCCATCTTCCACAATGGCGCGGCCGCCTCCGGCCTGGCGCTCGCAGTCTTTGCGGCCGGCAACGCCATCGTGTTGCAGTTCTCCGGCAAGTGGTCCGATATCCACGGCCGCAAACCACTTATCCTCATCGGCCTTCTTGGCTCCGCCATCTTTATGGTGCTCATGGGCATGGCCACCAGCGTGTGGTTCCTCCTGCTCGTCTCTGCTTTTGCCGGCGCCTCTTCCGGGCTAATCAACCCCTCCCAGCAGGCCGCGGTGGGCGACATCGTGGGCAATGACCGCTCCGGCGGCAAGGTGCTATCCACCTTCCAGATGGCAGGAGACTTCGGCCAAATCTTGGGCCCCATGCTCATCGGCCTGCTTGCCGACGCCTCCGGCTTCCCCCTCGCCTTCACCGTCTGCGGTGCCATCGCCTTCATCGGCATCATTGCCTGGGCATTCGGCCGCGACCCGCACGCCGGGGTGGGGAATAAACCGAAGCGAGTGCCGCAGGGGGAGTAGGCACTTATTCTCGGCTAGAGAATTTCACCCAATTGGGAAACACATAGGTATACGAAGGCAACGGAGATTACCGCCATCAAGGTGTTGACGATCCAACCGTTTCTCCATTGCTTTGGGGTGTGTTTGGTATTCAGCAGGACCAAAAGCGTAAGGCCTAAGAACGGCATAAACAATGCGCCCAGGACGCCGTAGGCGATGATGAGTCCGGTTGGCTTTCCAAGGAGCAAAAGCAGCATTGGTGGGAAGGTCAGCCAGATGAGGTAAGCGCGGTAGTACTTTCCACCAGTGCTGGTTCGGGGATCGCCTTGCGGAATCTTTTTGAGGTGACCGATGTAGTCAGCAAACATCAGGGATACACCGTTCCACACACCAAGGCAGGAAGAGAACGCGGCGGAGAAGAACCCGACGATGAACAACTTAGACATGAACGTTCCGTAGCGGTCCTCGAGAACGTCCGCCATATCGACGAGGCCCTGGTCATTATCAGAGACCGCGACGTTGGCGCTGTAGAGGAGTTCAGCGCCCAGCGCCAGTGTGGCCAAGACAAAAATACCGGTGACTGCGTAAGCCACCGCATTGTCCATGCGCATGACCTGCATCCATTTCGGTGTGTACCATTCCTTTTCTCGCAGCCAGTAGCCATAAGCGGCAAGCGTGATTGTGCCGCCCACTCCGCCGGCGATGGACAACACATAGACGAAGGAGCCATCCGGAATCTGCGGTACCAAACCGCCGATGACTTCGGGAAGGTTCGGGGCCGTAATGGCTGCGATACCCACCACAGTGACAAACATGATTCCGACCAAGATGGCTGATAGCTTCTCGAAAAGCTGATATCGCCCAAGCCAGGTTAGAGTGAAGCAGGATATTCCGGCAATAATTGCCCACATTTCTAGGCTGGTACCTGGGAAAAGAGCGCTAAGGGCGAGACCAGCGCCGGACATCGATGCGGCACCGTAGACAAGACCCCAAATCACGATATAAGGGGCGAAATACCAGGAAGTCCACCGTCCCAACTCGCGCCAGCCATGGAACATCGTGTTTCCGGTAGCAAGGCTATACCGACCGACGCCTTCCACCAGCACAATTTTCATAATTGTTCCGATAATGACCGCCCAAAGGAGTGCGTAGCCAAAGCGTTGACCGGCAATCATGGTGGCAACTAGGTCTGCTGCGCCGACGCCTGTTGCTGCCGCAACTAGCCCCGGACCAACCAGGGTCCATTTCACTTTTGTCTGGTCGGTTGATTCTGTGTCGTGCTTGCCCCCTGCAGGCCGGGCGGAATTCGATTCGCTGGTCTGGCTCATAGCACCCTCTCGATTGATTGTGTTTCTAATCACTATAGGGAGAGTGTTGCTTAGTATCAGGAAAACGAGGAATTCAATTCCTCGAGCGGAGATTTAAGCCACCGTTCTTCCTGCAGCATAAAGAGCCTTGGGCATTGACCTCTGGAGCTTCCACTCAAATTGAATTGGCTTTTCCCCATGGTGGGAAACATAATCCACTGCCCCGAGGTAGGTATATGCGCTCGCTGTCCCGACTTCGTTCTTCTTAGTAAAGCGCGAGGCAATAAGTATTTTTCCTTCACGTTCCCGATGGCCGATGTATCGCCTAGCCGCCTTCGATTTCAAAGTTGTTGTTGATTGAGATTCCCAGTGCAAAAGGTCGGGTGATATTGGATAGTCTCGGTAATTCGTGGAGGCACTGACTTGCTCGTCCTTTTGAAACGTCACCAAGAAAAGATCAGTGTTGATATCGGGAAAATATTTCACACCTTCGCGTGGCAGGTTTACAAGCTGCTGAAGGCTTCCCGACTCTAAAGCACCAATAAGCTCGGCCAACGAGTAATCCGCATGCGTTTCCAAAACTGAACTATCGCTATGCTGTGGAACGATGCGCGAGGAGTCACTGCTCAGTTGCATAACCTGCTCCAACTCCCAAGCAACTTGTGGATGCTGGCGCAAAATCGTCAGGGCGGCGTCATAGGAACCAGGGTGCGGAGAATTTGAGTTCGCCCAGAATCCGAGTACGAGCATTCGGGTGAAGGCCTGGTCGGATGGCCCCATGTCGGAGTAGCGAAGATTTGAGGAGGAAAGGATACGCAGATAGGCATCGATTCGGTGTGGATCGTTGACGTGAAGGAAGACCCGAATTCGGTTAAGCAAAAACGATTCGGTCTCATCCGTGTTTTGCTGTAGTAGCCCTTCTTCTCGAAGTAGCCGGGTCCATGAATATTTGGATGGCCGGTAGATATCCTCTAATTGCAGGTTCGAATCCTCAAGGAACTCTTTGAGATTCGTGGTTCGAATCTCAGAGAGCAATGCACGCACTTTGCGTAAGGAATTCCGTGAGACCTTCTTGACGTTTCGAAGAACCTGCTCGGTCGTCGTTTGGTCGAACTGGATATGCGAACCCGGTGGGGTGGTGGGGAAGCCCTGCTCAATTTCTTCAGCTAAGCGCTTGCCCCGCTTCCGGGTTAAGGCATGGAACTTTCTCTCAAAATCAAAATCGACGTGCTGCTGTCCAATGAAATCGAGAATGACACAGGAGTCCTTGCCCGGCGAAAGACGAAGACCACGACCCAGTTGTTGTAGAAAGACCACAGGGCTTTGTGTCGGGCGGAGCAAAAGAAGGGTGTTTACAGCAGGAATATCAACACCCTCATTAAATATATCTACAGAGAACAGGACTCTGACGTCGCCAGTCTCCAGATCTTTAATGGCCTGAGCGCGCTCGGTGGCTGTGAGATTGCTTGTTACCGCTCGTGCTGGGATTCCGAATTGCTGGAACTGCTGCGCCATATATTCTGCGTGAGCAATCGTGACGCAAAACCCGATAGCCTTCATATCTGAGAGGTCGAAGATGCGCCGGTTTAGCTCGTTAACAATGAAGCGGGTGCGCTTTTCTCCCGCTTTGATGTAAAACTCGGAGAGCTCTTCGGTGTTGTAGTCCTTTTTTCCTCGGCTCCAAGTCAATGAGGAAAGGTCCGTTCCATCGGCAATCCCGTAGTAATGCATAGGGACTAAGAGCTGTAGACGCAAGGCATCCCACAAACGCAGTTCATGTGCTACGCGATAGTCAAAGTATTTCTGGACGTTTTCGCCATCACCACGTTCTGGTGTTGCCGTTAAACCCAGGAGCTCTTGTGGCTGGAGGTGGTCCAAAAGTGCTTTATAAGTGGGGGCTTGTGCGTGATGAAACTCGTCGATTACTACGGCATCAAAATGCTTGCTATTTAGGTTTTGTAAACGGGAAGCGCTGAGAGATTGCACGCTGGCGAACACATAGTCCCAGCGGCGAGGCTGAGCGCCGTCGACTAGCAGCTCGCCAAAGTCCGCGTCTTTAAGCACTTCCTGGAATGTCCGGCGGGCTTGTTGAAGAATTTCTTTCCGGTGTGCAACGAAAAGCAGCCGAGGGCGTCGCTTCCATTGTTCGCATAGGTTCCGGTAATCCAATGCGGCAACTACTGTCTTTCCTGTTCCTGTAGCAGCAACCAGGAGGTTCCTATGCCGATCTTTTACCTCACGCTCTGAGCGTAGCGCTTCGAGCATTTCTTCTTGGTAGGGGTAAGGAGTTACCTCAAGGCCAGATAACTCCAGTTGGCGAAGTGCTCCGGAGTTTTCGCCACCCTTGGCAACGCGAAGAGACCGCTCGAGTCTCTCCATGTCGCGATTTGGGTCGAAGGTCTTGAAATGACTGTCGTGCCAGTAGCTATCGAAAGTCTTGATGAACTTATCGATTACTTCAGGAGTCGCGGTATTGGACCCGCGGACATTCCACTCCCAACCATCGACGAGAGCAGATCGGGAAAGGTTGGAACTGCCGATAAAGGCAGTATCGAATCCGGACTTTCGGCGGAATAGCCAAGCTTTGGCATGAAGGCGAGTGGATTTGTGCTCATAGCAAATCTTTACTTCGGCCTGATACTTTTCAACCAATCGCTCGAGCGCAGCTGCGTCGGACGCACCGCAGTAGGTAGAAGTGAGTAGCCGGAAAGGGATCTCGTTATCGCGAAGGTACTCGAGTTGTCTATCAAGAACGCTGATGCCGGAGTTCTTGATGAACGCACAGAGCAAATCAACCGAATCAGCAGTTTTAATTTCTCTCTCGATTTCGCTGGTTAAACTAGATTCTCCCTGGGCATTGGTGAATAGTGCACTCTTGGTGAGTGAAACATCCGGAAGCAGAGGAGGCTCTGCCAACCCGGAGTTGTATACGGCGTAGAGGAGTTCTTCGGAATCAATCTCTTCATCTTCACCCAGTAGAAGCGCGATGTTGTTGATTAGGGCAACCCGGTCTTCGGGTGACTTTAAACCGTATAGCCGTCGCTCTAGAAGTGAACCAATGTGTTGTGAAACCGCCGAGGTATAGCGGCCATGAGCTTCTTCATCGGAGCTTCTTCCAATACCGAATCCTGCAGCAGGATGTTGGCTTAACGTTTCGTTCATGCGTTCACGGATTCGGGCCGTAATAGGGGTCTCGTAAACGCCGAAAGGTAGGGAAGAGTCAGGGTTAGCACTCATAATGACCAAATTCTAAAGGCTTCGGAATGCAAATTGGCTGATTCAAGGATTGGCGAAGTAATTTTTCTCCAGGCGGTGTTGCCCTTCAGTGATTTTGAGGCATGGCATTCACTAGAGTTCTTTGATCTCAATTAAGAAGATCAATCCCTGCAGCCTAGACCAATATCCCTGTCGATTGGAGATCGGATTGAGAAGTCCAAAATGGCTACGTGATGAGATTCTTTTGGTCGCCGAAATTGGAATCCGTTTAGGATGGCCGGCTACAGGACCTAAGGAGGAAATATCTCGGGTTTCCAACCTTCTGGCCAGGGGAGTCATGTATGGAGACGAATTCCAGCCAGGTCCTAAATTTAGGAATGTCAATGGCGTGAGCCGAAAATACTTTGATCTCTACTCGGCGCGCCCCTCTTATGAAGGACAAACGACCAACGGAGGAAAGGCAACGCAGGAAATCGCAGCATTGGCGGAATCCGATCCGCAATTGGTAGTGCGTTTGGCGGAGGATATCCGCCGCATGCTGGCAGAAGGCAAATACGAAAGGAAGACTCTTTCTTTCCTTAGCTGTGACTAGAAGCAATAGCTTCTACTGCTGGGATATCTGCGGGAGCCCACGCCAGGTGCGCGGCCTCTGTGGAGGTAACCCATTTTGTAGCGTCGTGATCGGTCAGGCGTAGGTCGCCGTCGACAAGCGTGCAATAGAAAGTGGTTAGCTCAATGGTCGCAAATTCGTACTCATAGGTTGTTGTCGTCACTTTCTGGCCGACCTCGGCGATGAGGTTGAGCTCCTCGCGAATTTCACGAGCTAGAGCTTGCTCAGGGGTTTCGCCAGGCTCGATCTTTCCACCCGGAAATTCCCAATGGCCTTCCAGTGGTTTGCCTGGTTTCTTGCGGCAGGCGAGGAACCGCTCGCCGTCGTGGAAGACGGCGCCAACGACGCGTATGGGGTTAGACATAACTCCATTGTGCCTTGGATCTCGGAAACATCTAGACAGTGAGCTGTTACTTAGATAACATATCCCCAATGTTCGCGTAAGGCTGTCACGCGGGCTTGATTTTTGTATGCAAGCTTGAGGGGACGGTTTTACTGTGACTTCTACCGAATCTGTCTATACCTCTCACCAGAGCCATGACGGGGAGATCCCGCAGCCTGGGGGACGGTGGAAACTCTTTTTATATAGCGCCATCGGCGCGTTCGTATTCTTCCTGCCGGTGACGTACCAGGATAAGCGCTCCATTCCTTTGGACCACATGGTCACCATGGTGCGCGAGGGGATTCCAGCGGCGGTGCCGTGGATTATCTTTGCGCTTGCGGTCTATGGCACGGTGCGCAGCTTTACCACCGGGGCGTTTAAGGAAAGCGCGCTGCAGGCAGTCTTTGCAGTGCTCAACATTGTGGGCGCGGTGGTCTCCTTCCTCATGGTCATCGATGCGCTGCCGTGGGTATTGGGCGATGAAGACCTGGTGCCGTTCCTGTGGAACTCCATCGCGATTCCGGTAGGCCTCATCGTGCCTATCGGTGGTGCGTTCCTGGCGTTTCTCATTGGCTTTGGCCTGCTGGAATTTGTTGGCGTGCTCATGCAGCCCATCATGCGGCCGCTGTGGAAGACGCCGGGGCGCTCCGCCATTGACGCGGTGGCCTCGTTCGTGGGCTCGTACTCGCTGGGCATTTTGGTGACCGACCGCGTCTACCAAAAGGGCGGCTATACCGGGCGCGAGGCGGCCATTATTGCCACCGGCTTTTCGACGGTCTCTGCGGCCTTCATGGTCATTGTGGCCAAGCAGCTGGACCTGATGAAAATCTGGGGCACCTACTTCATTGTCACGCTCATCGTGACCTTTGTGGTGACGGCCATTACCGTGCGCATTCCGCCGCTGCGCACCATTCCGGATGAGTACTGTGCAGAAGCACACCCAGACCCGGAAAAGCCGGTGGAGGGCTCGCGCATCAAGAACGCGTGGCGCGAAGCAATGCTGGCACTGCAGCGCGCGCCGTCCTTGTGGGAGTCCATCTGGGAGAACCTGCGCGATGGCGTGCGCATGGCGGCGGCCATCGTGCCTTCCATCATGTCGGTGGGCCTTATCGGCCTACTGCTCGCGCGCTTTACGCCCATTTTCGAGTGGATTGGCTACCTGTTTTACCCATTCGCGTGGGTAGTGCAGCTGCCGGAACCGGTCCAAGCCGGCAAGGGCGCTGCCATGGGTATTGCGGAGATGTTCCTGCCCGCCACCGCGGTGGCAGACAGCGACAACATGGTGCTCAAGTTCGTCATCGGCGTGGTGGCAGTCTCCGCCATCATCTTTTTCTCCGCGCTGGTGCCGTGCATCCTGGCTACCAAGATTCCGGTGAAGCTCACCCACCTGGTCATCATCTGGTTTGAGCGCGTGGCGCTGACCATCCTCATCGCCACGCCGATTGCCCACCTGCTGTTTTGAGGTAGGAGCTAGGCCCCGAGGTGGGCCGTGACGATGTCATCGATTAACCGCGCCGCTGCTTTGGCGGTGCGGTTATCTATGTCAAAGGTGGGGTTGAGCTCGACGACGTCCACCAGGGCCAGCTTGCCCGTTCGCGCAATAGCTACGGCCATGGCGCGGATGCGCTCGTAGCTGACGCCCAGCGACGCCGGGGCGGATACGCCCGGCGCGGTGGACGCTGGCAAAACGTCGAGGTCGATGGACAGGTGGACCTTGTCCTTGCCCTTGGTAGCGCGGGCGGCAAGCTCGCCGCATTCGGCCGGGGAGAGGTTGACCAGCTCTTCGTCTAGGGTGATGGCCACGCCGAGGGATTCGGCTTCGTCGAAAAGCACTGCGGTGTTATTGGGGCGGGATATGCCCAGCACGGTGTAGTCGAAGTCATCGGTGAGCTCCGAAATCTGCTTGAACGGGGTGCCGGAGGTGGCTTGATCAGCGCGGCGCAGATCGAAGTGGGCGTCTAGGTTGATGATTTTGGTGGCGCCTACCGCACGGTAGAGGCCGCGGTGCGAGCCGAAAGCGGTCTCGTGCCCGCCGCCGAGGATGATGGGGAGGGTGCCGGCCTCGACGAGTTCCTGCACTTTATCGGAAAGAGCATCGTGGGCGCCGTCGAGGTCGTCGGCCTGGGTGGTGATCGTGCCGGCGTCGGCAAGCGCATGCTTATGGTGGACTGCCAAGGAACCTAGGGCAGCTCGCAGCGCGGCCGGGCCTGCGGCTGCACCCTGGCGGCCGCCATTGCGCAGCACGCCCTCATCGGAGGCAAAGCCCAGGAGGGTTACCGGGGCGGGGGAGTCGGTGGACTGATTGATAACGCTATGCCAGCGGGCATGCTCTGGGCCTGGGCCATCGGAGCGACCGGACCATTCGGGGGCGGGGGTGAAAAGTTCAGCTTTTTCGGTGTTCATGGTTATCGATGTTAGGCGGCGAGTTACATCAGCGCAGCGATGCCGTAGGCAAACGGTGCGGCGATGATGGTGGACAAAATGACGCGTTCGAACCAGATTATGATGATGTTCTTAATGCTCAGTGGAATGTCCGTGGCCAGCACGGAAGGCACCATAGAGGAGAAGAAGAATATCTGGGAGACTGACACCATGGCGATAATAAGCCTCAGGACATCGGATTCCGCGCCGGCAACCAAGGTGGCTGGTAGGAAGAGCTCAGATAGGCCAATGGCGAGGGCTTCGGAGCCAAGGCCTGGATCCGGTACTCCCAAGATCCACAGCACTGGGTAGAAAAGGTAGCCAAAATACGTAAAGAACGGGGTGTAGAAGGCCACTACCAAACCAAGGAAGCCCACGGACATGATGCCTGGTAGAACCTGCATGGTCATGAACAGACCATCGCGGAAGTTGTGCCACAGTACCTTCCAGAGCGGTGGCGAATCACGGAGAACTGCCTTTGCTTCTTCCCAGGCAGTGTGCGCACGGCTGTCATTGACCTCGGATTCCGGGTTGGGTTCCGCGCCGGGGTAGTAATCCTCCGGGATGGTAGCGATGGGTGGAATGCGCACCATTATTACCGTCACCAGGAAGGTGACGATAAGGGTGGCTCCGAAATACATTCCCCACACACTCATAAGGTCAAGGGCGCGGGCGATGACCACCATGAATGTGGCGGAGGCGGTAGAAAATCCAGCAGCGATGATGGCCGCTTCTTTCCCGGTATATCCACCGGCCTTATACACGCGGTTGGTTACCAGCAGGCCTAGCGAGTAGCTGCCGACGAAGGAGGCCACTGCATCAATAGCTGAGCGCCCGGGCGTTTTGTACAGCGGCCGCATGATGGGCTGGACCCACACGCCCATGTACTCCATGAGGCCGAATCCAACCAGTAGTGCGAGGAAAATGGCACCCACAGGGATTAAGAGGCCTACGGGGATGACTAGTTTATTGAGGAGAAATGGACCGAGGTCTTCTTCAAAGACGAAGGCGGGGCCGAAATTAAACACCAGCATGGCCGTGATGACCACCGCCAAGATATTCAAGAACGCGAAGACCATGCGTGCGGCAGAGGACTTCCATGTGCCCGTGGCAAATGGGGCGATGGCACCGGCAACGATGAGCAGCAGCACTACGTACTTGGAGCCGCTACCTAGGGTGTCAGAAATCCAACCCACCAGGTGATCTAACAGGATGGTGTTTTCTCCGCCGAAGGGAAAGGGGACGAAGAAGGCAAAGATGCCGAGTCCGCTATATACAAAGAATCGCCAGGTGTTTTTCACTGGAGGGGTGGAGGTTTTAGTGCGAGGATTTGTGGTGTCAGTCATGGTGTTTCCATTTCAGAATCATCCGCGCACCGGCTCAGCGAGCCATTCGGGGATATGCGCGTTGTGCTCTCCTAGGCGCGGTGCTGGCTCCGGCTGGCGGGAGCCAGTCAGACGCAGGGGAGAGCTTAAGGTAGTAAATCCATCGGATTCGGTAAAGAGAACTTCGCGTTCAGTGCCTACGTCTCCGTGCAGGGCTTCGTCAACGGAATGGACCGGCGCGGTGGGAACCCCGTGTTCTTGGAAGAGGGCGAGCGCTTGCTCGACGGTCTTGCCCCGCAGGGCGTCCTCGATAATGGAGCGGACTTCCTCGCGGCGCTCCTTGCGGGCAGCGTTGGAGTTGTACCGCGGATCGTCAACCATGTACTCCAAGCCCAAGGCACGCGTGAGGCAGCCGAAGAGCTTCTCATTCAAGATGGCGATGACCACCTCACCGTCATCCACACGGTAAGTACTGAAGGGAACAGTCATGGCGTGGTCACTGCCAACGGCCGTGGGTACCTCTTCTTCGTACAGGTCTCGCATGGCCACCGATTCCAGGATGGACACCAAGGAATCAAACATGGCGACGTCAACATGCTGTCCATGGCCGGTGCGATGGCGCTCCTGCAAGGCGCCGAGCGTGCCGATAGCACCATAGAGTCCGGGGATCAGATCTCCCAGACTGATGCCTACACGGGTGGGGCGCCCGCCTGGCCAGCCGGTAATGGACATGATGCCGCTCATAGCCTGGGCGACGAGATCGTAGGCTGGTGCCTTGCTCATCGATCCGGTTTGACCAAAGCCACTGATGCTGGTGACGATGAGCTGCGGGTTGAGTTCCATAAGGGATTCTGGAGAAATGCCCAGTTTTTCCATTACGCCGGGCCGGAAGTTTTCTACCAGTACGTCGGCACGCTGCACCAACTCGCGCAACGTGTTCAAGTCTGCCTCTTCTTTGAGGTTCAAGGTGATGCCTTTCTTAGACCGGTTAAATAGCCGGTAGTAGGCGGAGTCACCTTTGAAATCTGGGCCAAAATTGCGGGAGTCATCACCCCAGGGGGTTTCGATTTTGATGACCTCGGCCCCTAAGTCAGCCAGAATCATCGAGCAAAAGGGACCTGCCAGCACGCGTGACATATCCAGCACGCGCAGGCCTTCGAGGGAGTGTGGGTGTCCGGTATCGACCATGGGGGAGCTCCTTTCCAGGGAAGTGGTTTAGACAAAGGCGGAAATGCCGGTGATGGAACGGGCAGCAACGAGTTGGTTGATATCGAAGGTGCCTTCGTAGGAGTAGATTGCTTCGGCATCGCAGAAGTGCTTGGCGGCGGTGTAGTCAGAAATGATGCCGTTTCCGCCGAGGAGTTCGCGGCCAAGTGCGGCGGACTCGCGCATCAACTTGGATACGTGTGCCTTAGCTAGTGCAGAGTGCTCGCCGCGGGTCTCTCCCCGGGCTTCCAAGCGAGTAAGGGCCGCCATCATGGATTCGGAAGCGATGAGGTTGCCCAAAATGGTGGAAAGTTTGGACTGGTTAATCTGGAAGCTAGCCAGCGGCTTTCCAAATTGATTGCGCTTGCCGGTGTAGTCCAAAGCAGTATCCAGTACGCCCATTTGCAGTCCTACTGCTTGCCAGCCCACTGTGGAGCGAGCGGACTTCAACACCTTGTTGGTGTCTTTAAAAGTATTGGCGTGGGCCAGCTTGTAATCATCTGGAACAAAGACGTCGTTAAGCGTGATATCGGCATTTTGCACGGCGCGAAGCGCAATGCGGTTTTGCATGAGGGTGGCTTTGTAGCCTTCCCAGGAGGTATCGACGAGGAACCCCTTGACGTGGTTGTCTTCAGGGTCACGAGCCCAAACGACGACGTAATCGGACCAAGTGGCGTTACCAATCCAGCGTTTCGCACCGTTGAGGATCCACCCGCCGTCAACCTTCGTAGCGGTGGTGGACATATCTTGCGCGACGTCGGAACCGGCATCCGGCTCGGTGATTGCGAAGACGCCGGTCTTCTTTACCGCGTAGATGTCTGGGAGCCACCGCTCCTTTTGCTCCTCGGAGGCGAGCAGCTCAATGGATCCCGTGAACAGACCATCCTGGCCACTGAAAAACGTTCCGACGGAGGCATCGGCACGGTGAATTTCCGCCGTGACTAGGCCAGCCAGCAGATGGGAGCGGCCCTGGTGGCGAACCAAGCTGATGATGTCGAGTTCTTGGATAGAGGGAAGTAGCTCGTGGGGGAATTCGCAGCGATTCCAATAGTCGGTGGCGATGGGGCGAACCTTGTCGTGGGTCCAATCGCGGACCTTGTGGAGAATCTCAAGTTCTTCCGCGGGTAGGTCCTGCTCGAATCCGTAAAAGTCTCCGTCTGGGTAGCGGCCGGGCATAGGGTTCTCCAATCCAATAAGTTAGGCAACACACATTCGGTGCCAGAATGTAATCTGTAACACTCTGTGTGAGATAGACTACGGTGAGCGGAATGGGAAAGCACTAGTCGAATCGGGCGGAAAGTCTTGTATATGAGACCGTTAAGGAGTAATTTATTTCTGTACAGTAATAGTTATTTCCATAGTGGAGGCGGGTGACCGTGGCTAAATCTCATGTTCCAGCGGCGAGAAACGTGCTCGCTATCTTGCGGCTGCTTTCCACTATTGATGTCCCAATCTCTGCCAGTCGCATCCGTTCTGAACTGGACCTTCCCCGCTCGTCCACCTATCACTTGCTTAATGAAATGGTGGAATCCGGATTCGTAGTGCATATTGAGGAAAATCAAACCTACGGACTTGGTCTCGCGGCATATTCCATGGCTTCGGCCTATTCGACCCAGCAGCCCCTCGTGCGCTTGGCGACAAACCAGCTGCGCGACATTGCCACTTTCGTGGCTGGCTCCGGGCACATCGCCCGCATGTCTGGTGCTGAAATTGTCTACCTGCAAGAGGTTCGCGCGCCGGGCGCTGTGTCTCTGGTGACGGATAAGGGGGTTCGATTGCCGGCCTATAAAACTGCTTCCGGAAAGATCATGATGGCTTTTCAATCGGAGAGTGAAGTGCGCGCTGCATTTTCGGATAAGGGGGCATCTGCCTATTTCGCTCCGTATAAAAAGCAGGTGGGCACCTTGCGTGCGCGCGGTTGGGCGGAGGAGAGGGAAGAGGTATCTAAGGGGCAGGCCACGGTTGCGGTGGCGGTCAAGGATCACCTCGCCCGGCCGTCGGCGGCGTTGGCGGTCACGTTTTCCATCAACGAGGAGAACCTTGCCAGGGAAGCCGTGGTGGTTGACCGGCTGGCGCTCTTGGCTGCAGAACTTTCGCGTCGCATTTATGGCAAGAAGGCGGCAGATTAACGACCGAGCCCTCGCATGGCAAAAATATGATGTAGCATACATCTATCGCGTTGGGTTGTCGCGCGACACATTTTTGATTATTAATCCCTACTTCAAGGAGTTTTTGCCATGCCTAACGCCTACCCATCCACCGTGACCGTCACTGTCGGTGCGCTACGCATCGAGGACGTCGTTGCCGTTGCCCGCTATGGGGCGAAGGTGGAGATTGCGCCCGAGGCTCTCGAAGAGGTAGCCGCGACCCGCGAGCGCGTGGAAGAACTGGCACAGGATCCCACTCCGGTCTATGGCATTTCTACCGGCTTTGGTGCGCTTGCCCGCCGCCACATTCCGGAGGAGATGCGCGCCCAGCTGCAGCTTTCCTTAGTGCGCTCGCATGCCGCGGGCACCGGCCCAGAGGTGGAAGAAGAGGTCATCCGCGCGCTCATGCTGCTGCGCCTGTCCACCTTGTGTACCGGTCGTACCGGCGTGCGCCCCGTGGTGGTAGAAACCTACGCCAAGGCGCTGAACGCTGGCATCGTTCCAGTGGTACGCGAGTACGGCTCGCTGGGCTGCTCCGGCGATTTGGCGCCGCTTGCTCACTGCGCGCTCGCCCTGCTGGGAGAAGGCGAGGTGCGCGTCAACGGCGAACTCAAGGACGCAGGCGACGCCCTGACCGCGGCCGGCATCGAGCCGCTGCAGCTGCGCGAGAAGGAAGGCCTCGCGCTTATCAACGGCACCGATGGCATGCTCGGCCAGCTCTGCCTGGCCATTACTGACCTGCGCGCGGCCGCCAAGACCGCCGATATTGCCACCGCCATGACCGTGGAAGGATTGCTCGGCACTCTCGTGGTCTTTGCCGATGACCTGCAGCAGTTGCGCCCGCACCCAGGCCAGGCCGATGCCGCGGCGAATATCCTCCAGGTAGCCGAGGGATCACAGATCTTGGAAGCTGCGCTCGAGGAGTTCAAGAAGAACCAGGTGCAGGATGCGTACTCCGTGCGCTGCGCCCCGCAGGTTGCCGGCGGGTTCCGCGATACCCTGGCCCACACCACCCAGGTGGCCGAGCGCGAGCTCGCCGCAGCGGTGGATAACCCGGTGGTAACCAAGGACGGCCGCGTGGTCTCCAATGGCAATTTCCACGGCGCACCGGTAGCCTATGCGCTCGACTTCCTGGCTATTGTCACCGCGGACTTGGCCTCCATTTCTGAGCGCCGCACCGACCGCTTTCTGGACCCGGCGCGCAACCGCGGGCTGAATGCCTTTCTTGCCGACGACCCCGGTGTCGACTCCGGCCACATGATCGCCCAGTATGCCCAGGCCGGCATCGTGAGCGAAATGAAGCGCCTGGCTACCCCATCTTCGGCTGATTCCATTCCGTCTTCGGCCATGCAGGAAGACCATGTGTCTATGGGATGGTCTGCCGCCCGCAAGCTGCGCAAGGCTGTGGATGGCCTGCAGCGCGTGCTGGCCGTGGAAATCCTCACCGCTGCCCGCGCCATCGACATGCGCGAGGGCACCCCGGCCAAGGGAACCGGCGCGGTGATTGAGAAGCTGCGCCAGACTGTGGACGGCCCCGGCGTCGACCGCTACCTGTCGCCGGAAATCGAGGAGACTGTACGCCTAGTCAAGGAGGGCGCTCTTATCGACGCCGTCGAGGACGCTACTGGAAAGCTGCGTGGTTAATATGTCGACCATTTCCTGGCATCCACAGACCGAACCTAACCCCTTGCCATTTTCGCCCTTTAAGGCGAGCACGGTGCCACGACCTATTGGTTGGCTCTCTAGCGTCGACGGCCAAGGTCGTGAAAATATCGCCCCCTATAGCCAGTGGCAAAACCTCACCTTCGATCCACCCATGGTGATGTTCTCGGCTAACCAGTACCCGGATGGTCGCCGCAAGGACACGGTCCTCAATGCCGAGGAAACCGGCTGGTTCGTATGGAATATGGCTACCTATGACTTGCGCGAGGAAGTTAATAAGTCGGCCCAGGTACTCGATTATGGCGAAAGCGAATGGGACCGCCTTTCCGTCACCAAGGAATATGCAGACAACCACCGCATTCCCATGGTGAAGGAATCGCCAGTGAAGTTCGAGTGTCAGTACAAGACCACCTTGCGCGTGCCAGGCAATTCCAAGGTGGGCACCATCGATCTCGTGGTGGCGGATGTCAAGACCATTCACATCGATGAATCCGTCATCGACGAGGACGGCAAGCTGGACATCCTCAAGATTAAGCCCATCGCGCGCATGGGTTACTTTGACTACACCGTGGTCACAGAGCGGTTTGAGATGCGTGTTCCCGGTTCCGATGACACCGCGCGCGCCGGGTTAGAGGGCAGCGCGTAGCGCCTGGGCCATGGCCTGCTGGCCCGCGTGGGTGGGGTGCATGGGAAAGGAATTGGTGTCCTTTCCCGTAAAGTCCACCCACGGCGAGGGGGAGCAGGCGGTGTGGTCGAGGGCGGCGTCGGCAAGCACGTAAGTAGCCCCGTTGCGCTCGGCGGCCTCGCGCACCGCCTGGTTGATGCGCTCGATGGAGGCGGCCAACCATTCCCGGTCACTGGCCGGGATTTTTTCTATGTAGGGGCAGGTCTCTTCAGGCTTAATCAATGGCAGATAGCCGGTGGCAAGGACCTTCGCATCGGGGGAGCGGCGGTGAATCTCCTCGTAGACCTTGTCGAGCCGGCGGGGCAGATCGCGGATTTCTAAGTCAATCTGCGCGCCGGATTCCGCCTGGCAGATATCGTCCGTGGCGCACTGGGTAAGGCGCACGAAGCTGGCGTCATTGCCGCCGATGGATAGGCTCACCAGGTCGGTGTCTTCCCGCAGGGCGTCCACCTGGGCGGGGTGCTCGCCGGCCGAGGAAAGCACGTCGAGGGTGCTAGCGCCCTGGCAGGTGACATTGCTGAGCTCCGCGTCCATCTCCTTGGCTGCGAGCTCGGGGTAGGAATCCTGTGCGCGTACGCAGGTATTGGGCGGATCCAGCGGCAGTGTGGTCGAGCCCATGGCCGCATAGGAATCTCCCAACGCTACATAGTGGGGTGGCTGCGGTTCCTCGGCGGGGGTGGAACAAGCGGCGAGGAGGGCCACGGAAAGGAGGGGGATGAACCGGCGCATGCAGGCCATCGTAGATCATCCCGCGGGTGTCTCATATGCGAGACAGTTCGGGTTTGTGTGGCCTGTTACATAGATGTGACTCACAGTAAGTTGTGACGTGTGACGCCAAACGAGCCCTCGGGGACAGCCCCGGGACACCGGCCTAGGGGGCTTGGGAGGGCGTCAGAAAAGCACGACGAAAGGAAGCCCATGTCTCAACCACGCGAAGTACGCGCGCCGCGCGGAACCGAACTGTCCGCCAAGTCCTGGCAGACCGAAGCGCCCCTGCGCATGCTCATGAATAACCTCGATCCCGAGGTTGCCGAGCGCCCCGAGGACCTCGTGGTCTATGGCGGCACCGGTCGCGCAGCACGCAGCTGGGAAGCCTTTGACGCCATCGTAGAATCCTTGAAGGACCTCGAATCCGATGAAACCTTGCTGGTGCAGTCCGGCAAGCCGGTGGGCATCTGGAAGACCAATGAGTGGGCACCGCGCGTGCTCATCGCTAACTCCAACCTCGTGGGAGACTGGGCTAACTGGGAGCACTTCCGCAAGCTCGAGGACGAGGGCCTGATGATGTACGGCCAGATGACGGCCGGCTCTTGGATCTACATCGCCACCCAGGGCATCCTGCAGGGCACCTTCGAGACCTTCGCGGCCGTGGCTAAGAAGCGCTTTGGTGGCAGCCTGGCCGGCACCTTCACTCTGACCGGCGGTTGCGGTGGTATGGGCGGCGCACAGCCGCTGTCCGTCACCCTCAACGGCGGCGCCTGCCTCATCGTGGACGTGGACGAGACCCGCCTGAAGCGTCGTCAGCACAAGCGCTACCTGGATGAGGTTGTCACCGACCTCGACGAGGCCCTCAAGCTGGTCTTGGACGCCAAGGAAAACAAGAAGGCCCTGTCCGTCGGCCTCGTGGGCAACGCCGCCGAGGTCTTCCCGGAGATCCTGCGCCGCCAGCGCGCCGGGGAATTTACCGTAGACATCGTCACGGACCAGACCTCCGCGCACGACCCGCTGTCCTACCTGCCTTCTGAAATCACCATGGAAGACTGGCACAACGAGGCCAAGGCAGATCCGACCACCTTTACCAAGAAGGCTCGCGAGTCCATGGCAGCCCAGGTGCAGGCCATGGTCGAGTTCCAGGATGAGGGCGCCGAGGTCTTTGACTACGGCAACTCCATCCGCGATGAGGCCCGCAAGGCCGGCTACCAGCGCGCCTTCGAGTTCCCGGGTTTCGTTCCGGCCTATATCCGCCCGCTCTTCTGCGAGGGCTTGGGCCCCTTCCGCTGGGCCGCGCTTTCCGGCGACCCGGAGGATATTAAGGTCACCGACCAGGCGCTCAAGGAGCTCTTCCCGGACAACGAGCACCTGCACAACTGGCTCGACGCCGCCGAAGAATACGTCGAATTCGAGGGTCTGCCGGCACGCATTTGCTGGCTGGGCTACAACGAGCGCCACAAGGCTGGTCTGCTCTTTAATGACCTGGTCCGCGAGGGCAAGATCAAGGCGCCGATCGTCATCGGCCGCGACCACCTGGATTCTGGCTCCGTGGCTTCTCCGTACCGCGAGACCGAGGCCATGCTCGATGGCACCGATGCTGTGGCCGACTGGCCGCTGCTCAATGCCATGACCGCCGTATCTTCCGGCGCTACCTGGGTTTCCCTCCACCACGGCGGTGGCGTGGGCATGGGCCGCTCCATCCACGCCGGCCAGGTTACCGTTGCAGACGGCACCGAGCTCGCCGCGGCCAAGCTGCGCGCGGTGCTCACCAATGACCCGGGTATGGGCGTTATCCGCCACGTCGATTCCGGCTACACTCGCGCGAAGGAGGTCGCCGACGATCGCGGCGTCCGCATTCCGATGGAATTCAAGGCAAGGGACTAGATGAGCACACTTTTTACCGGCATTTCAGAACTCCGTACGGTCAGCGAGCGTGGCACGCTTAACGACGCCGCCATTATCGCCCAATCCGGCACCATCGCCTGGGTCGGCCCAGCCTCCGAGGCGCCGGCGGCCGACGAGAAGGTGGACTTGGGCGGCCGCGCCGTCCTGCCCGGCTGGGTAGATTCGCACACCCACATGGTCTTCGACGGTGACCGTTCCGCCGAATTCGAGGCCCGCATTTCCGGCGGTTCCTATGAGGCAGGCGGCATCGCCGTGACGATGGACGCTACCCGCCAGGCCGGCACCGACCGCCTGGACAAGCTGGTGGCGGACCGCGTGGCCGCTGGCCGCCGCGGTGGCACCACCACCTTCGAGACCAAGACCGGCTACGGCCTTAACACCGAGTCCGAGGTGGAGGCCGCCAAGGTAGCCTCCCGCCACGTCGATGATGTGACCTTCTTGGGTGCGCACCTGGTCCCGCCGGGGGCGGACGCGGAGGAGTACCTCAACGAGGTCGTTGGCCCCATGCTCGAAGGCGTTGCCCCCTACGTGCAGTGGATCGACGTCTTCTGTGAGCGCGGCGCCTTCAACGAGGAGCAATCCCGCCGCGTGTTGGAGGCCGGTAAGAAGTTGGGCCTGGGCCTGCGCGTGCACGGCAACCAGCTGGGCGAGGGCCCGGGCGTTGCCCTCGCCGTCGAACTGGGCGCCGCCTCGGTAGACCACGTCAACCACTTGAGCGACGAGGACGTAGAGCTCTTGGCCAATTCCGATACCGTGGCCACCATGCTGCCGGCTTGTGACCTGTCGACTCGCGAGCCGCTCGCCCCGGGCCGCACGCTTCTCGACGCCGGCGCCACCCTCGCCATCGCCTCCAACCTCAACCCCGGCACGTCCTATACCTCCTCGATGAACTACTGCGTGACCACCGCGGTCCTGCAGCAACACCTCTCCGTCGATGAGGCCATCCACGCCGCCACCACCGGCGGAGCGACCGCCCTGCGCCGCCACAACGTTGGCAATGGCCTCGACCCGCAGGGCCGCCCCGCTAAGGGCACCATCGTGGAGGGCGCCGCCGCGGACCTGCACGTGCTCGACGCCCCCAGCGCCGTGCACTTGGCCTACCGGCCAGGCATGCCACTGAGCTACCGCACCTTCGTCGCGGGCGCTTAGGATATGGAGTTTGGGGCGGCAATCGCGTAGGGTTGGTGAAGCAATGAGCATTACCGATAACGCCACCGGCGGCGTCAACGAGCCGGAAGATTTTAATAAGTCGGAATCTCAGGACAACTCGCAAGGTGTCACCAAGGACACCAGGGCTGCGAATACTTCTGAGGACACCGGCGCTGAGTCCCAAGACTCAGCCAACGACAACTCCCAGGGGTTCGCGCATCTTGGCCTGCCAGAGAAAATTCTGGAGGCCGTTGCGAAAGTAGGCTTCACCAAGCCGTCCCCCATTCAGGAAGAAACCATCCCGATCTTGATGGAAGGCCGCGACGTCGTCGGCCTCGCCCAGACCGGTACCGGCAAGACCGCAGCCTTCGCGCTGCCGGTTCTGTCACAGATTGACACCAAGGCCCGCCATCCGCAGGCCCTAGTGCTCGCTCCCACCCGCGAGCTGGCCCTGCAGGTGGCGGACTCCTTCCAGTCCTTCGCCGAGTCCCTCAAGGGTGTCGAGGTGCTGCCTATCTACGGTGGCCAAGCCTATGGCATTCAGCTATCCGGTCTGCGCCGCGGTGCGCAGGTCATCGTGGGCACCCCGGGTCGCGTCATCGACCACCTGGAGAAGGGCTCGCTGGACCTGTCCCAGCTGCAGTTCCTCGTCCTCGATGAGGCCGATGAGATGCTGAACATGGGCTTCCAGGAAGACGTCGAGCGCATCCTGGAGGACACCCCGGATCGCAAGCAGGTGGCGCTTTTCTCGGCCACCATGCCGAACGCTATCCGGCGCCTGTCTAAGCAGTACCTCGACAACCCCGCCGAGGTCACGGTGAAGTCGGAGCGCCGCACCAATGACAACATCACGCAGCGCTTCCTCCTCATTCCGCACCGCGCAAAGATGGATGCCTTCACCCGCATCCTCGAGGTCATCAATTACGACGCCATCATCGTCTTCTGCCGCACCAAGCACGAGACCGAAGAGGTGGCCGAGACCCTGCGTGACCGCGGCTTCAGCGCCGCCGCCATCAACGGCGATATTGCGCAGGCGCAGCGCGAGCGCACCGTCGACCAGCTCAAGGATGGCCGCCTAGACATCCTCGTGGCTACCGACGTCGCCGCCCGTGGCCTCGACGTCGAGCGCATCACGCACGTGGTCAACTTCGATATCCCGAACGATACCGAGTCCTACGTCCACCGCATCGGCCGCACCGGCCGCGCGGGCCGCTCCGGCGAAGCCATCCTGTTCGTCACCCCGCGCGAGCGCCGCATGCTGCGCTCCATCGAGCGCGTGACCAACGCCCGCCTGGAAGAGATGGACCTGCCGTCCGTCGATGAGGTCAACGAAAAGCGCAAGGAAAAGTTCGCGCAGTCCATTACCAACTCCATGGACAATAAGCAGGCGGATTTCTTCCGCACCTTGGTGCGCAAGTACTCCGAGGACAATAACGCGGCCATGGATGACATTGCCGCAGCCCTCGCCGTCATGCTGCAGGGCGGCAAGAACTTCCTGATGGAAGATAAGCCGCTTCCCAAGCCGAAGCGCGACCGCGACCGCCGCGACGATCGCAAGCGCGATTTCAAGGGCGGCGGTAAGGGTCGCGGCCCAAAGCGGCCGGACGGAGACTTTGAGACGTACCGACTGGACGTCGGCAAGCGGCAAAATGTGCGACCGGGAGCCATCGTGGGCGCTATTGCCAACGAGGGTGGCCTGTCTGCCAAGGACTTCGGCCGCATCACCATCGCGGTCGGCCATACCCTGGTTGACCTGCCAAAGAACCTCGACCCGGCAGTGCTGGATCGCCTGAAGGATACCCGCATTTCCGGCCAGTTGATCAAGATTCAAAAGGACACCGGCCGCCCGCCACGCCGTGACCACGGCGGCGGACGCAAGCGCGGAGGACGCTGGCGAGACTAGCATTTTCGACTGAATGGGCCTCTTCGGAGGCCCATTTTTTCGTGCCTTTTGACCTGCGGTTTTACTATAAACGGGGGTAGTGTGTCGGAGGCGTTTTGTATACTGAAAGCGCAAACATGTTCTAGAGAAACTTCTGCGGGGGAAGTCCATGAATGCGCCCTACTTTGCCAATACCAATCCAGCAAATTCCACATCACAAGCAGCAACAGACATTCGCAAGGCCGAATACCTCCTTTGGAAACGCCTGCATCCAGACCCGGATGACGATATCGAAATAATTAGCCAATCACTGTCGGATCTCACCGGAACACGGCAGTCCCGAATTAGAAATATTATTTTCGCCTTTGAACGATTGCAGGAGCTGCCGCGCCTTAAAGCCCGGCAGGAAGAGCACTACCACTTAGATTTAGACCGCTTAATTACTATTGACCAGACGCTGTCCAAGTTAGGCGAGATTGACACCGAAAAACGCCTGCTTATCGACGCCGAATTAACCACCTACCTCACCCCCAAACGCCCCAACCAAAAATTACCGTCCCATCGCAACCTGCGGCGAAAGCTGCGGGAGCTCATTGTCCGCCTTGATCCCACCATCGCCGCACGCGATCCGCGGCGCAAGGAGTCCTATCACCTCGAGCCTACGGGCGGGGAGTGGGCCGCCGTGTGCCTCGACGTGGGCTTAGAGACTGCCGAAATCATCGACCGAAATATTCGCGGTGTGGCGACGGAGAAGGACATCTCCTTGGCTCAGGCTGCGGTCGAGTTGCTCACCGGAGAGGCCGAAGCCAAGGCGAAGGTGGTGCTCAATATGTACCGCTGCGATCTGCCGGATGCTCCCGCCTTCGTCCAAAGCTTGGGTTGGGTTTCGCCGGAGGTGGCCGATGACATGCAATCGCGGGCCACGACCGTGCGCGACATGGAGAAGGCGGCACAAGATGAAAGCGGAAACTACGTCACGCCGCCGCATATTCGCGCCTTTGTGGAAGGGCTGGACGGGACCTGCCGGTGGCCCGGATGTACGCGGCCGGCGATGGCTTCCCAGATGGATCATCGGCATGATTTCGCTGACGGAGGACCTACTTCGGCGGCAAACTTGACCTGCCTGTGTCAACATCACCACAACATCAAGACTGATGGGCGGGCGTTTTATATCAAGGACCCGATTAGCGGGGACGTCGTCTGGCTCTTTGAAGATTCGACTTGGGTCTATGACGAAGCCAGCGGACCGCTCGCGCCGAAGAATCGGAGGTGGGCGCAGACTGTGGCGCAGGCGACGCGGCGGCGTCGAGAAAATGCGCACGAAGATGCACAAAAGTTGAAGGAAGAGCTGGAAAACGAAAAGAGGGACAGTGAAGACACTGTCCCAGAGGAGTAAATGGCTTTTTAGAAGGCCACTTAGAAGTTGACGTACATCAGGATGAGGCAGATGATCCACAGGAGGTTGAATACGCCGCCGAATGCGGACAGTGGCTTCTTAGCTGCCGCGTAGTCGAAGGATTGAGTCGATTCGAGGGCGGCCATTGCCTTCTTCTGCTTTGGCAGAATGACGAAGAAGAGCAGGCACCATGCGACGATGGCAACCAAGATGGCGATGTGGAAGTTCACTTCGGACTTGTAAGCGCTGATATCGGAAAGGAATACGCCGAGGCCGAGGATAGGCACGATGGCAGAGATGTAGCCGTAGGTATTGGTGATGTTATGCAGGACGCGAGCAGAGCCGAGCGCTGCGTGGTCGCCTTGTGCTGCCTTGGCCATTTGGGTCTGGAAGCTGGAGGTGGATACGCATACTGGGCCGATCAATAGAATGGCTGCGGCCACGTGGAGGAATACAAGGAAAGAAGTCATTGAAAGAACCCTTCAATCGCGGAAAGTTGCCACGTCAACCCTAATCAATTTCCGGTGAGTACGGCTAACCGACATTGCCTTTGCATCGCCCGCACGTCCTTGGAAGGGAGGGGAAGGGAGTACTTTCGGGCGATGTCAGCAAGGCGGCGGGAATAATCGCAGCGGTTGGCGGGAGGTAGCCATTCCGCAGGGAGGGCGTCTGACTTTTCTTGGTTGAGCTCACGGCTGGTGGCTACGAGGTTGAGCGGATCGTTGCCAAAGCGGACCTTGGTCTCGCGGTCCCACTCGGAAGCGCCCATGTCATAGGCCGCGGAGAGGGGAAAGATGTGGTCGATCTCAATGGGCGAGGTAGCGGGAATGGTGGTGCCACTATAGGGGTCGTAAAGAGTCCCGCTGCGGGCGTGGCAGGCGTGGAGGGGTTCGCTGGATTGGCTTTCTAGAATGACCTCGCGGGTGGTGCAGGCACCATGGGGCTGCCAGATGCCGAAGTCTTCGCGGTTGTAGCCGGCGGCTTCGGGGCGGGAGGGGAGCGTGGTGACGTCAAAACGCGGAAAAGGCCACGCATACCATGCGCCGATGAGAACGGTGATGCATGATAGCGCGGCCAGGTAATAGGACTTCATGTCCTATTGGACTGCGAGGAGTCCGCGTTGGTTCCGATTACTTATCGGTGACCTTTTCTGCGGCTTCCTCAAAGTCGAGGTTGGAGTTATTTTCCACGAGCTTGGCCAGCTTGGTGGCCTCTTCGAACTCGGCAACAACCTCCGGCTTTGGTTCCTTGGTGAGCTTGGTGACTACGACGGCCACGAGGAGGGCCAGGAAGAAGCCTGGGACCATCTCATAGAGGACGTCAGAAAGCGGGGACATGCCCCAGCCAATGGCCACGACGGCGCCGGTTACCATGCCGGCAATCGCGCCGGTGGAATTGAAGCGCTTCCAGTACAGGGACAGCAAAACGATGGGGCCGAAGGCGGAACCGAAGCCTGCCCAGGCGAATCCAACCAGGCCGAGGATGGAATCGGACGGGTTGATAGCCAGCAGGGCGGCGATGACCGCGATGGCGACGATGGCGGTGCGGGAGAGATTGATGAGGACCTGCTCGCTGGGCTTCTTCTTAGCAAAGATGAGGAAGAGGTCCTCGATGAGGGAAGTAGAGACGACGAGCATCTGGGACGACATGGTGGACATAATGGCGGCCAGAACCGCGGTCAAGACGAAGCCTGCGGGCAGTGGGTGCATCATGGCCTGCGCCATATCCAGGAAGATGGTTTCGAAGTTCTCCTGGTCGGTGATGCTGTGGCCGGTCTGGGTGAAGTAGACGGTGCCAGAGAGAGCGACGAAGATAGCGCCGATAACGGACAGACCCATCCAGGTAACGCCGTAGAAGCGGCCCTGGCGGGCGTCGGAAGGCTTACGCAGCGCCATGAAGCGGACCACGATGTGTGGCTGGCCAAAGTAGCCCAGGCCCCAGGCCAGGTTGCCGATGATGACGCCAGCGGAAACGCCCGCGAACATGGAGAAGTAGTTGTCATTTTCCACTACGCCATCGGTGCCGTAGGTATTATTGCTGGCGAAAGAGAAGATGGAAGCAGGATCGCTGAGAGAGACGATTGCCATAATCGGCACGATCATCAGGGCGACGAACATAAGCACGCCCTGGACGACGTCCGTGTAGGACACCGCCAAGAAGCCACCGACGAAGGTGTAGAAGATGGTCACCGCGGCGATAACAAGCATGCCGGTGAGGTAGTCGCCACCGAAGGTGGACTCGAAGTAGCGGCCGCCGGAAACCATGCCGGAGGAGACGTAGAAGGTAAAGAAGAAGATGATGATGGCTGCGGAGATGATGCGCAGCAGGCGGGACTTATCGTGCAGGCGGTTTTCAAAGAAGGACGGCACGGTAATGGAGTTGGCCGCGATCTCCGAGTAGGAGCGCAGGCGCGGTGCGACCCACTTCCAGTTTGCCCAGCAGCCGACGAGCAGGCCGATGGCCATCCATAGCTCGGACATGCCGGAGAGGAAGAGCGCGCCAGGCAGGCCCATGAGTAGCCAGCCGGACATATCGGAAGCGCCTGCGGAGAGGGCCGCTACGAATGGGTGCAGGCCACGGCCGCCCAAAACATAATCGTCATATTGATCGGTTTGCTTGTAGCTCCAGTAGCCAATGGCTGCCATTGCGAGAAGATAGACGATCATCGCAATGACGTACCAAGTTGAATCTTGCACGTTGTACTCCTTGTAGATGAGTGATGACATTCTCACGTTAACGAGGTCACAAGGTTAACCCAAGTGAAAATACAGGTGTGGCATAGATCTCCGGCTCGATTTTCTGTCGTTCAACTGGGAAAAGGGTGGAACATAACGAGCGTGTAACAAAATCAAATGGGCTGCTATGCTGGCGGCTATGGCTTCTTACCTCGTGCATGGACTGTGGCTCCCCGTTACGGGACTAGGTCTATGGATCGAACAGGTAGAAGGACACAAGATCGTCATGCCCAATGCCGTTCCTGAGGGCACCTTCCCGCCAGCGGTGGAGTCCATCTTGGCGAAGAAATCCTTCCGCAACCGAGCGCGGGTATCGCTGCGCACGCCCAAGGGTAAGGATGTCTCCTTGATGGTGCCCATGGCGATGTTCGGACCCGAAGAGGCCGTGGCGGCGCTTGCCCAAATGGAGCACCTGAACCACAAGCCGCCCGCCACCATCGCGCCGGACCTCCAGTGGCTGATCCATGCCTACAGCGGCCTATGCAAGTTCGTGCGCGCTGGCCGCGTGACCTTCCGGCTGGCTTACCAGGCCAATGAGTGGTTCCCCATGTGGCAGCTGGCCTCGGGCTTGGGCGAGCGCGGCTGGCTCGCGGAGATGATGACGGCCGCGCCGGGCATCTTGCACGTGAATAACCGGGCACTCTCAGATGACATGGCCGATGAGCTCACCCACTGGATTGCCTTCCGCGAGCTGCGGCCCGTGGCGGAGGCGCCGCGCCCGATGCCATGGCACGAGTTTGCCCGCGCCCTACTCGATACGCGGCCGATCCGACGGGGGCGCTCGCAGCTGCTGCGCGGGCTCAATGAGTGGAAGAACTCCATCTACGAGGTTGAGCTCCAGCTGGTCTATATCGTGGAGGAGCCGCTTGACGACGACCCGGATGCGGCCAAGTGGCCAGTGCGCGTGCGGGTGCGTTCGGGTACGGATTCTCCGCGGCCGGTGTCGGCGCAGAGTTTGGATAGGGCGAGTGTGGAAAAGTTGCGCGAGGCTCACCGCAAAGCCGTGCGCATCGCACCCACGCTGGGGGAGACCGCGCAGCTGCCGCAGCCTGGCGACGGCGACTGGGACGTCTACCTTGAAACCCACCAGCTCACCCATTTTATTACCCACGAGGTGGATAAGCTCAAGGCCAGCGGCGTGACCGTCATGCTGCCCAAAGCATGGGCGCAGATGGAGACTAAGGCCAAGCTGGAAACCCACGAAGCCCGCGATCCGGCCGAGGCCGCCACGAAGAAGCACATCGGCATGAATAAGCTGGTGGACTATAACTGGCGCATGTCCGTGGGCGATGTGGAGCTGACCGAGGAAGAGATGGAGGACCTGGTCAATTCCAAGTCCGGCCTCATTCAGCTGCGCGGCAAGTGGGTCATGGCCGATAAGCAGGTCGTCTCCCAAGTCTCCGGCTACATGGACGCGCTGCGGGAGAAGGCCATAGCGCGCAAAAAGAAGGAGCTCGAGCAGCTAGCCGCCTCCGCGGAGATGGCCAAGCAGCTCGACCAACCAGGGTGGGAAGCCCTGATGGCGGACGTGGAGCGCCGCCGCCAAGAATTCAACGAGGGCGGCGAGGAGCACGAGCAGGTCACCGTGGCCGAACTGCGCGAGCTGGCGCTAGAGTCCATGACCCAAGAGCCCATCGAGTTCACCGGCAGCACCTGGCACACGGCGCTGCTCGGCGGGGTGGACAAGGTTGCCCCGGAGCGCGTGGAGATTCCCGCATCCGTCCATGCGGAGCTGCGCGAGTACCAGCGCCGCGGCGTCGACTGGCTGTATTGGATGTCGCGCAGTGGCATTGGGGCAGTGCTTGCCGACGACATGGGACTCGGCAAAACCCTCCAACTACTGTCCCTCCTCGCGGTGGAGAAGGACCGCGGCGAGCAGACCGGCCCCACACTCGTGGTGGCACCAACGTCCGTGGTGGGCAACTGGGCCCGCGAGGCCCAGCGCTTCGTCCCAGACTTCAAAGTCATGGTGCAGCACGGTCCCAGCCGCCCGCGCGGGGAGGACTTTTTAAAGGAGGCCAGCGAGTGTGACCTCGTCATCACCACCTACGGCACCGTGGGCCGCGACTTTAATGACATGGGCGAAGTCGGCTGGCAGCGCGTTGTCCTCGATGAGGCCCAGGCCATCAAGAACTCCGCGACGCGCTCGTCCAAGGCCGTGCGCTCGCTGCCCTCGGAACACCGCGTGGCGCTAACCGGCACCCCGGTGGAAAATCGCCTCTCTGAGATGCGCTCCATCCTGGATTTCTGCAATCCCGGCGTGCTGGGCACCGCCTCGTTTTTCCGCAATCACTTTGCCAAGGCCATCGAGCGCAATAATGACGAGGAAATGTCCGAGCGCCTGCGCCAGCTCACCGCGCCGTTTATCCTCCGCCGCGTCAAGACGGATCCGAATATCATCGATGACCTGCCGGAAAAGTCCGAGCAGATCCTCACCGTATCCATGACCACCGAACAGGCTGCCCTGTATAAGGCGCTGGTCAACCAGGTGAAAAAGGACCTGCAGGAAGCGACGGGCATCAATAAGCGCGGTTTGGTGCTGGCCTCACTCACCCGCATTAAGCAGATTTGTAATCACCCCGCGCACTACCTAGGCGATAACTCACCGGTGGTGCTCAAGGGAAAGCACCGCTCCGGCAAGGTCAAAGAGCTCATGCGCATCGTGGATGAGGCCACCGAATCCGGCGAGCGTCTCCTGGTGTTTACCCAGTACAAGGCCTTTGGTGATATCTTGCAGCCTTACCTAAGCGACCAGCTCGGCCGCGAGATCCCCTTCCTGCACGGCGGGGTAAGCAAGAACAAGCGCGACCAGATGGTGGAGGACTTCCAGTCCGAGGATGGCTCGCCGGCGATGATCCTGTCGCTCAAGGCGGGCGGCACCGGCCTGAACCTCACGGCCGCATCTATCGTCGTGCACATGGACCGCTGGTGGAACCCGGCGGTGGAAAACCAGGCGACGGACCGTGCCTTCCGCATTGGCCAGCGCCGCAATGTGCAGGTGTATAAGATGATCACCGCAGGCACGCTGGAGGAATCCATCCAGGACATTTTGGACGGTAAGACGCAGCTGGCCGGCGCCGTGGTGGGCGAAGGCGAGGGATGGCTCACCGAGCTGGACCCAGATCAGCTGGCCGCACTCATGAGCTACCGGGGGAGGGAGTAATCCATGGCCGTTAAAGGCGACGACAACGTCATCTATGCCAATTTTGGCACCCGCAAACGAGTAAGCACCCCGGCCGAGGTCAATCACGTAGACCGCAGCGGGCGCATCCTGTCCACTACGGCCTCGCGGATTGCGGCCTTTACCTCGCATGGCGCGGATCGCGGCCGGATTACCCGCGGCCGCCAGTATGCCGAGGGCGGACACGTCGTGGGCCTCGAGGTGCGCAATGGAGCCATCCACGGGCGCGTGGCCGGCTCCCAGAACGAGCCCTTTGCGGTGCTCATCCAGCTGCCGTACCGCAATAACGACGATATTGCTCAGCTGGCCACCGAGTTCGCCCGCACCCCCAATTCCGTGGCCAATGCGCGCAAGGGCCTGCTTTCCGACGCCGCCCTAGACACCCTCTTCGCCCCCGAGGCCGAAGACCTGCGCCTGACCTGTGACTGCCCCGATGGCGAGTACGTGTGCAAGCACATCGTGGCGGTAGGCGATAAGCTCGCCACACGCGCCGATGCGGACCCAGCCGTCATCTTTAATATGCGCGGGCTGGACTTTGCCCGGCTCGAGCGCATGGTCTTAGAACAGGCCAAGGCGGTTAGCCGCGAAAGCTTCACCCCGAGCGACCTGTCCGAGGAAGAAAAGAATGACATCTTCTGGAACGGGCGCGAGCTGCCGAAGCTGCCGCAGCCCAAGGTTGCCCCGGCCATTGATGACTCCGATCCGGACCTGCTGCGCAAGGCCATGCGCTCGGTTTCGCATACCAACCTGGATCTCTTGCGCGCGGTATCCGATATTGAAGATCTCTACTACCACCTCTCGCACTAATGACTGCTACCACGTTTATCCATACCTCCGATTTTCAGCTGGGCATGACCCGGTGGTTCTTGAAGGGCGAGGCCCAAGGCCGGTTTAACGATGACCGCGAGGCCGCCATCGTGCGGCTAGGCGAGCTGGCGGAGGAAACCGGTGCGGAGTTCATCGTCGTGGCCGGCGACGTCTTTGAGCACAATGCCCTCTCGCGCGACATCCTTGCCCGCGCCACGGAGATGTTTAAGCGCCTGCCGGTGCCGGTTTATGTCCTGCCGGGAAACCACGATCCGCTGGTGGCGGATTCGGTCTTTTATAAGACCAGCGCGGAGAATGTCCACGTCATCGCAGACTCAGAGCCCATCGAGGTCGCACCCGGCGTGGAGCTGGTCGGCGCGCCGTACCTGTCCAAGCGAGCAAACCACGACTTGGTCCGCCAAGCGCTCGAACCGTTGGAGCCGGCTGAGGGCATCCGCATCGCCATCGGCCACGGCCAGGTGGATTCCCGCTCCGGCGAGGATGACGCCGATACCATCGACCTTGCCTTCGTCGAGGACTGCTTGGAGCGCGGGGTGATCGACTACCTGGCGCTGGGCGATACCCACTCCACCGCGAGCCTCGGCACCACCGGCCGGGTGTGGTTCTCCGGCAGCCCGGAGACCACGGACTATAAGGAAACCAGCACCGGTGGCGGCGAGGCCGATTCCGGCAATGCGTTGGTGGTGCGCGTGGGGGATGAGGTGGACGTCGACAAGCGCCGCATCGGCCGCTGGACCTTTGAAGCCCTCGATGCCGCCGTGGATTCTGCCGAGGACGTCGAACGCTTCCTCGCGCGCCTGGGCGAGTACACGGATAAGGTACGCACGGCCGTGAAGTATAGCCTGCGCGGCACGCTCGGCGTCGAGGCCCACGCCCGTCTGCAGCGCGGCCTGGACGAGTATGAGGCCGTGTTTGCCTCCCTGCGCCCGCGCGAGCGCACCATGGACCTTTACCTGGAACCCAGCGAGGAGGAATTAGCCAGCCTCGATATCTCCGGCTATGCGGCCGAAGCCCTGCATGAACTGCTAGATAACCGCGAGGATCCCGTCGCCCGCGACGCCGCCAACCTGCTATTCCGCCTGGAGGGACAGTCCTAATGCGCATACACCGCCTAGAACTCACCAACGTCCGCGGCATTGAGCACCTGGTCCTCGATGAGCTGCCTGAGACCGGCGTCGTGGTAATTCACGGCGAGAACGAGGCTGGCAAGTCCACTATCGTGGAGGCGCTCGACGTGGTGCTCACCGAAAAGCACAGTGGCCGCTCCAAGCGCATTCGCTCCCTGCAGCCGGTGGGCAAGGACGTTGCCCCGGAAGTTACGGCCGAGCTAAGCGTAGGGGAGTACCGCTTCCGCATTGCCAAACGCTGGCTATCCAAGAAGTCCTGCGAGCTGAATATCACCGCACCCCGGCCGGCGCAATTTACCGGCAGCCAAGCCGATGATGAGCTGGAGCGCATCCTCTCTGAGCATTTGGATCGCTCGCTTGTCGACGCCCTCTTTATGCGCCAAGACGACACCGGCGAGGCCATTTCTGCCGTCGGCATTCCCAGCCTAACCCGCGCACTTGAGCGCGAATCCGGCCTGGCTGAGGAAGAAGTCTCCGGCGATGACTCCGCGTTGTTGGCCCGAGTGGATAAGGAATATCAGCGCTACTTCACTGCAGCGAAGGGTAATCCGGCCGGCGAGTACAAGGAATCCGCTGCAGCCCTAGCTCGCGCCGAAGAGGAATACACAGAAGCCACCCGCGTACTGCGCGAGCTCGATTCCGTGGTCGAGCGTTACGAGCAACTCGAGCGTGACCAAGTCGCCGCTGAAGCAGAGCTCCCCGCCGCCCGCGCCGATCTCACCGACAAACAGGCGCAGGCCGAGGAAGCCGCCACCGCGCAGGCCACCTTGGACTCCCATAAGGCCACCCTTGCCCGTGCTACGGATGACCTTGCCCGTGCGCAAGCCGCCGTTTCCGAGCGCGCCGGGCTCGTCACCGCGGCCGGGGAAGCTGCCGCGGTCACCGAGGCCGCCCAGAATAAGCTCACCGCCGCCCAGGACAAAGCGAAAGAAGAAGCCGCGTCCAAAAAATCGCTGGAGAAGCAACTGGCAGAGGCCAAAGAGGACTATGCCGCGGCCCGCAGCACTTTGAAGCAGGCACGCCGCCTGCAGGATAAGCAGAAGTTTGAGCAGCTCAACGCCCGGCTGGAATCGCTTGACGGCCTAGCCGCCAAAGTAGACCAAGCCCGTGCGGCCATCGCTCAGCGTGGCCGCGAGGTCACCGCGGCCGATATCACCGGCCTGCATAAGGCGGATTCTGCGTTGTCGGTGGCCGAGCGCCTGCACGAGGCTGCCGCCGCCAAGGTGCATTTTTCCGGACCTGCTGGCTCCAGCATCCGAGTCGATGGCGAGGACATCGAGGTGGGGGAGGACACCGCCGTCGAGCTTGTCGATTCCCGTGTAATCACCATCGGCGATATCACTGCCCGCTTCTCGGCCGGTTCCTATTCCGCGGAGGACACCCAGCGTGATGTGAAACAGGCGCGCACGCGGCTGCGGGATCTGCTCGATACCCTCGGCGTAGAATCAGTGGCCGCGGCCGAGGAAGCCCATGAGGCGCACCGTGCACAGAACGATGCCCTCGATGCCGCCACCCGTGCCCTTGCCGCGGAACTGGGACCGGATGATTTGAGCGAGTTACGCGCCCAGCATGCTGCGCTAGCTGAGAAGATTGCGGACCTTGCGGACGTGGAAGAGGTAGACCTCGCCGCCGCCGAAGCCGCGGAGGAAGCCGCGAGCGAAAAGGTCGATGCGCTCGACCGCGAACTCGTGCCGTACCGCGAAAGCCGCCTGGCTCACGAGGCTGTGCGCCTCGATGCCGAACTTGCTGCGGCCCGCGAAAATGCGCAGCGAGTGGCCCGAGAGCTCGCGTCCGCGCGCGAACGCGCCGCCGACGAGGACCTGCGTGCCGAGGTCAGCCGCCTAGAAGCCGTCGTGGGAGACCTGCGCGGGCAGCTCGAACAAATGGAAGCCGTAGACCTCGCTACCGCGCAGTCCCTGGTAGAAGGCGCGCAGTCCCACCTGGATTACCTCACCGACCGCATCCAACGCTGCGAGGTGGATCTTGGCCGGCTTTCTAGCGAGGTGAATTTCCATTCCGGTGCCGCCGAGCGCGCCCAACAGGCCACCGCGGCGGTGGAGATGGCGCGGGCGGTATATGAAAGCGTGGACAAGCGTGCGCAAGCCGCCCGCTATCTGCGCGAACTTTTGCTCAAGCATCGCGATGCCGCCCGGCAGCGCTACGCCGCGCCCTTCGTGGCTGCACTGTCGCGGCTGGCCCGCACTGTGTACGGCGGTGACATCACCTTCGATCTCGATGACGACCTCCGCGTGACCACCCGTACCCAGGACAATGAGACGGTGAGCCTAGCCAGCCTCTCCGGTGGTGCCCGCGAGCAATTGGCCATACTCACCCGCTTTGCCATTGCGCAATTAGTGGGGGCGGAGTCGGTTCCCGTCATTGTGGATGACGCGTTGGGCTCTACTGATGCACACCGCCTGCAACTTATGGCCACGCTCTTTTCCCATGTCGGCCGGGATAATCAGGTATTGGTCTTTACCTGCATGCCGGAGCGCTACTCCCGCGTGCCGGGGCGCAGTGAGCGCGACATTGCCGCGCTCAAAGGGGTAACCTAGTGCCATGCCTTATCAAACTCGCTGGTTAGACGACGAAGAGCAGGAGCTATGGCGCCTGCTCCTTGGCGCCGTGCGCAAGATCGATAGGGGAATGGATGAGACGCTTAAGGCTGGCGGCGAGGTATCTGCTTCCGAGTTCGCCGTCCTCGTTGCCCTGTCCGAGGCACCGGAACAACGCCTGCGCCTGCACGAACTGTGCACGCAGCTGGAGTGGGACCGCTCCCGCGCCTCCCACCAAGTAACTCGCATGGAAAAGCGCGGCCTGCTCACCAAGGAACCAGACGAGGAGGATGCTCGCGGCATCAACGTGTGCGTGACCCATGTTGGCCTAGAACACCTGCGGCGTGCCGCTCCTGAGCACGTGGAATCCGTGCGCCGTATGGTTTTTGACCATCTGCAACCCGAGGACGTACCGGCGCTGCGGCGCTTTTTCACCGGAGTTCTTCAGGTCAAGAACATCCCGGGCTATGAGGGGTACGTGCCCGATTCGCTACTACACGGAAAGGATTAAGCTCCATGATGGGACAAGAGCTCTTTGAGCACCCGAAGAAGCAATATAAGACCTACGGGATCACCGCGTTGGAGGAGCTTAGCCCGCGCATCGGCGATCCAGAGGCGCACTTGGACGACGCCGCCAGTGAGGACCAGGTTGCCGCCATGGAGGAGGCACTAGAGGCATACCCAGATTCCGCACTCACCTATGACCAAGACACCGAGCTGTGGATCGTCGGCGCAGAAGAGGACATTGAGCGCATGCTTGGTGACCGCGAGTCCTTCGTAGAGGCGCTGCTCAATGATGAGGACCCAGGAATTTAATTGCCGAATTTCGGTGTCAATCAAAAGTGCGAGGAATGCGGCCTTGTAAGCACTTAACTGTTAAGATATCCGTAGTTAATCCTCGGTGGATCGAAAGGTTTTATCATTATGAACGAGCGTGAGGCTCAGGAACAGCGCGAAGCGGCAGCTCGCGATAAGGGCAATGGCTGGGTTCCCGTATTCCTTCAGTGGATCCCTTCCATGCTGCTATCCGTAGTGATGCTGGCAGCCATGTTCTTCGGTATGTACTACATCGAGCACGGCACCTTGGACATCACCCAGCCGATCACCAACGAGTTCATTACTCAGTAGCTTCGGCACATAAAAGAATCCGGCTCCCACACAATCGGCGGGGAGCCGGATTATTTTTACTTGCTCAGTGCTTGGCGCCAGGTCATCTTGCGGCCATTGTTCAAAATGGCGCGGCGGTAAATGCGGCCAACCATGACGATAATAAGTGCAGTGGTCAAGGCCATCAGTAGGTAGCTTGCGGCAAGGCCTAGCCAGCTGAGGTTGCCTCCGGCCACCTGCAGCGGAGCGACCAGCATGGACACCGGCGGCAACCAAGTCATGACCTGCATCCACGTGGCATCCAGGTGCATCCAGCCGAACATCGGTACATACATGGTGGCAAATACGAGGAACAGGATAGGGGCCTGCGTGGACTGGAGATCCTCGGTGCGCTGCACCATCGAGCCGGCTGCAGCGTAGAGGCTGCCAAAGAAGAGCAGGCCTAGAATCTCGCCAACAAGGAGCACGGCTACCAAGCCATAGTCCAGCTCGATGTCACTAGCCAGGCCGGTCGCAGCAAGCGAGATTGCACCGCCGCCCAAAATGAGCAGCGTGGCTAGGAATCCAACGATGGTATTGCCCAGAATCTTGCCGGCCAAAAAGTCCACCGGACGCACAGAAGACAAGATAATTTCCACCACTCGGGACGACTTTTCCTCCGTGACGCGGCCGCCAATGAGGCCGGCGAAGGTCATGACGGAAAAGACGACCACCATTGCGCCAATGAGGACCGTGGCTACGCCGGCCATCTTTTGTTCCGTGCCGTCCTCTTCTTCTAAGTTCACCTGATTGACCGTGGTGGATGGCGTTGCGTCTTCCAGCTCCTGCGGGTCAATATTGAGCGTATCCAGTGCCGTTGCTTGTGCTTGAGAAGCAACGATTTGGTTGACCGTGGTAGTTACCGCGGCAGGCGTGTCGCCCTTGCTGAGGAGATCCCAGCCGTCGCTCTCTGCCGGCACCAGGGCGGCATCGGCCTCGTCATTTTCCACCAGTTGCTGGGCTTCCGCGCGGTCATTTGCCGCAGTGGCATCGATGCCGGAATCATCAAAGGCAGACGCTTCCATCCCCACGACGGCTACGGAATCTGGTTCGTCATCGCCGCTGAAGAAATTGATAGCGATAGGGCCGATAATGGCACCGAGGATGAGTAGCAGCATGGTGCCCACCACCATCTTCGACTTCAGCGCGACCGCCATCTCACGCTTGGCTACAACTCCGATGGTCTTCATTGCGGAATACTGCATGGCCTAGGCCTCCTCGTTCTGGTTGCTGGTGACGACGTCCTGGAAAAGCTCGGTCAGGTCTGGGATCTTGCGGCCGAAGGAATGAACCGGGCCTGCGGCGAGGGCTGCCTGCAGGATTGCCTGGTCATCGATGGTTTCATCGGCCTCGAGCACGACGGCGTCGGCAGTTTCTGCCACCAACTCCGTGCCTTCCGGGTACCAGCCACGCGCTGGGGTAGCGACCTCAAAGCGGGGAGGGCCTTGGCTACGCAGCTTATCGACGCCCCCTTCAGCCACCATATGCCCCTTCGTCACAATGCCCACGCGGTCACACAAGCGCTGCACCAAGTCCAACTGGTGCGAGGAGAAAATAACGGGCACACCACGGCTGGCGCGCTCGCGCAGCATGTCTGACATGACATTAACCGCAACCGGGTCCAGCCCGGAGAAGGGCTCGTCCAGAATCAGCATGTCAGGATCATGGATAAGGGAGGCTGCGAGCTGTACTCGTTGCTGATTGCCCAAGGAGAGGTCATCGAGCTTATCGTCCATGCGCTCGCCCAGACCTAACTGTTCTAGGAGCTCAGTGCCGGCGCGCTTGGCGGCGGGCTTATCCATGCCGTGCAGGGTGCCTAAGAAGACCAGCTGGCTCAGCAGCGGCTCCTTGCCGTAGAGCCCGCGCTCTTCTGGCATATAACCAATGCGGCGGCGGTTATCGTCATTAATCGGGGCGTCATCGAAGTAGACCTCGCCAGAGTCTTTGGCCAGCACACCAAGAGCAATGCGCATGGTGGTGGACTTTCCGGCGCCGTTGGATCCGACGAAACCGAAGATTTCGCCGTCACCAACGCTAAAGGTCATATCCCGCAGGGCTTGAGTCTCCCCGAAGGACTTATTGAGGTGGTCAATGGTCAAGGTGGGCATGTTTAGTCCTCCGAGTTCTGGTTGAAGGTCAGTGCGTATCCGACAGCGGGCAACGTGGCAGAGATGAAGTAGCTAAAGAGCAAGAAGTAGCCAGCTCCAAGCAAATATTTGGTGCCAATAGTGCCGGTAATTCCTCCGCCTAGGAACCAATTGCCTACGAGAAGGGTGACAAGACCGCCGGCAAAAAGAAACGCGTTAGACAGCTGGAAAGCCTTCCGGCGCCACTGGTCGAGAACCCGGGCCTCGTACTCATCAAGAGAGGACAGCGGCTTGCGGTCTTTGGAATCAATGGACACCCGCAGAATGGTCCAGGGAATGCAAGAAAGCACCATTGCGATAGACATTCCTAACAGTGCCCAGTAAGAAGAAATCGCCAATGCGAGGATGAGGAAAATCGCGGATACAGCTACGCAGCCATACATTGCCGCGATTAATCCACGGGCGGGGCCGGGACGGCGGAACCGTTCGGCGCGGATCGTTGTTGAAACAGGGGCGTCGTTTGCTGTCATGCATTCAAGTGTTGCATAAACCCAACACTCTGGCAACAGTTTCTGCAGATTTTCTTTGGGGTTGACCCTGACGCGACGTTAGGCGCGACAATGTCACCATGGACGACATCGATGAAGTTCTTTATACCGTTGGCGAGGTAGCAGCGCTCTTCCGCATTACGGTGCGCACCTTGCACCACTGGGAGGCACAAGGCTTGCTGTGTCCTACGTGGCGCAGCTGGTCCAATTACCGGCTGTATACCGAGGAAGACTGCGCCCGCGTGCAGAAGATTCTGATCTACCGCGCTACCGGTATGAAATTGACCGATATTAAACAGCTGCTAGATGGCGGTTCCTCCGATGTGGAGCATCTACGGAGGCAAAGAGAAATCCTGCTCGCGCAGCGAGACAGTCTTAGCGACATGCTGGCAGCAATTGACACCTTGATGGAGGATGCAATGAATAACCGAAAGCTCACCACCGAAGAAATCGGACAGATTGTCGGCGATGCCAACTTCGCCGCGCATCAACAAGAAGCCGAAGAAGCCTATGGATCGAGCGAGGACTGGTCTATCTATCAGCAGCGCACGGCCGGTTGGTCGGAGAAGAACTGGAGCGATGCGCAAGCCGGCGTCGCTGAGGTGGAAAAAGAACTGGCCGAGGCCGTAGCAGGCGGTGTGGCTGCTGGGTCGGAGGAGGCCCAGGGGCTCGTCGACAAGCACCGTGCAGCCCTCAGTGCCTTCTTTCCCGTCACGCCAGCGAAACACTTCTTAATCTCGCGCGGCTATGTGGCTGATGAACGCTTCCGTGCTCACTATGAGGCGCAGCAGGAGGGGTTGGCGCAGTGGCTGGCAGACGCGATTGAGCATGCAGCTAAGGCGCAAGGGGTGGATACCGACAAGCCGGAGTGGCAATAGAAGGCTCGTGTCCAGCCTGGAAAGACCTAGCTGGCCGGAGGAAAAATAAACCGCTGACCACCAGAAAATCTTGGTGGTCAGCGGTGAATGTGTCCCCGACAGGGATCGAACCTGCGACCTTCGGTACCGGAAACCGATGCTCTAATCCGCTGAGCTACGGAGACATCGCTGGGAGAATTCCCAACGATGTGATTTTAGCGCATGGGTTAGTGGGGGACTAAATCAACCCGGGGGCGTCGGTGGTAGTGACCTCACCGGTGCGCAGGTAGTGCACGCCGATGTCATCGACGACCTTATTCTTGGATGCGAAGTGGGCATGGCCAGGACCATGGACGGTGACCACTCGCGACTGCATCGGCTTCGAGAGGCTGGTGTGGTACTGATACGGCGTTTGTGGGTCGCCCGTAGCCTGAATCTGGAGGGGCTTGGTGGCCAGCTTAGAGCCATCGAGAGGCGCCTGGCCTGTCACTGGCGTGCGGCCGCCACAACCCGCGCCGGAGCCGTAGAGGGAATTGAAGTGGGTGAAGGGATCCACGCTGACGAAGTTGGTCCACAGGTAGCTTGGGTACAGCAGCGGATTGCCGGGCACGGTGTTTTCATTGCAGACAATGAGGTTTTGCATATTCATCGCCTGAGCCACGGATTCTTGGTGTTTGCGCACTGTCTCCGGGTCGGGTTGCTCAGCATCCATGGGCTCGCTGCCATTTAAGTGCTTAGCAAAGGCATCCCACTGTGCAGGAATCGGGACGAGGTCGCGCGTCATCATCAGAAGCGGGGAGAATGCCTGCACGGCATTGGGTTGCTGAATCTTCTGGCTGAGGAACTCCGCCTGCACCCGCAGCGGGCCGGTGGCGGTCATGATGTCCGCGCCAGGCTGACCGGCAAACTCGAGCCCTGGAGGCAGGTCACCAATCTTGGCATTCGGAGGTAAGACCGTGGGGCGAACGCCGGCCTCGCGGGCTACCTTCTGTGACCACTTTTCATAGACCTGCAATGGGGTGGTGCCGAGGTGGTACTTGGCGTCATTTTTAGCAATGAACCCGAAGAGGTCGTGCAGTCCCTTTTCATAGCCGCGCTGCTGCGAAGCAAAGATGCCATTCCACGCCAGCTTGGGGCTCATGCCCGAATCCAGCAGGACCTTGCCGGTGTGCTCCGGATACTTGGTGGCGTAAGCGGAGCCGAGGTAGGTGCCATAGGAGGTGCCAGCGATGTCAATCTTTTCTTCGCCCAAGGCGCGGCGCACCATTTCCCAGTCCTGCAGGGTATTCGCGGTGGTCAGCGAGTTGGTATAGCCCGGGGTGTGCTTTTCGCAGGCATCGCGGGTGATCTTTCCTACCTGGAGGCTTTCTTGGAGCGGATCGGTGGTTGCAGTGGCATCGCACTTTACTGGCGTGGAGCCGGGCAAGCCACGCGGTTGTACGCCGATGGTGTCCCACTCATCGCGCACGGCCTGTGGCCATGGAACAGCGGTATTGCCGGCCCATCCATAGGCATCGCCACTTGGGTCACCAGGGTTGGTAAACAATGCGCCACGGCGTGCGCTTGGCTTTGCGGCGGGAACGCGCACGAAGCCGACGCTAATGGTGTCGGCTTTAGGGTTGTCGTAATACGTAGGCACGTCGATGCGACCGCACTCGGCATTGGCGACGTCTACCTGCTCGGGGCAGTCTTCCCAGGAAATGGCGGGCTTGGTGTCCTGCGGCGCGGGGGCCGGTGCAGCCGTGGCAATCGGCGCAGTGACACCAATGGTGACCGCAGCGGCACCGAGCGTGGCCGCAAGCTTAGAAGAAAAAGAAAGCATAGGTTAGGTCTCCAGAATAAAAGTAATTGGTAGACCTAGCCTATGCTTTTTTGATGCTTTTAGCATCATATTCACAGTAGGTGGGTGCCCTCACCGGCCGAGGCAGGAGAGGGGCTACACAGAACTACTTGACGATGACAACGATGAGGTCACGCGGGCCGTGTACGCCCTCGACACGAGTGAGCTCGATATCGGAGGTAGCGGATGGGCCAGAGATCCAGGTCGCTGGCTTCTCCGGGTTCATGCGG
This sequence comes from Corynebacterium tuberculostearicum, assembly GCF_030229345.1. GTDB lineage: Bacteria > Actinomycetota > Actinomycetes > Mycobacteriales > Mycobacteriaceae > Corynebacterium > Corynebacterium tuberculostearicum_G. The sequence continues at coordinate 49,593 of NZ_JASPGP010000002.1, forward strand.
GAGATGACCTCGGGGATGCCGTAGACGATCTCATTTTGGTGGACGATGCACAGGTGGCGGTCCGGAACCAGGGTCAGTGCGCGGCGACCGCAACGCTCGTCAGACTCGAGCACGATGGTGCCGGTCTGCGCGGAGGTGACGTGGGAATAAGTGACCACAGCGTCGGTCTCGTTCAGGGTACGCGGATCGACGGACTTATCGTCCGGCTTGGCGTCGAAGCCCTCGAAGAGGGTGGCGTCCATGCCTTCGGCGTAACGAATGTCGTTGCACTCGCGGTCCTTGAGGATCGTGGCGATGGTCTGCTTGAGCTCGCCTTCCTCGGTGACGTGCACCTCGGCCTTGTAATCCTCGAGTCGGTCAATGAGCATATCGCGCAGCTCGTCCGCGTTCAGGGTGCCCTCGTGGTGGTAATCGCGCGGGGCATCAACGTGGTCGGGGAGACCAGCCTGCTTCTGGGCGGAGCGGATGCGGCTTAGGATTTCCTGCTTTGCGTTCACTTTTTGGACTCCTCACGGGCCTCGGCAAGAAGTTCCTTGCCTTCTTCGGACTCGAACCACTGGCGGAAGGACTTCTTTGGCGGAACCGCGGTGTCGCGGCCCTCGGACCAACCGGACATAAACAGTGGCAGGGATTCGATGGTCTTGTTGGTGCCACCCAAGATGCGGCCCAGGGCGACCATGTGGGTTGCCTTGTTCCACAGCTTCGGGTTGCTCCACAGCAGCTGAATGGTCTTGAAGAGCTTCGGCTCGATTGGTGGGGTGGCGTGGGTGACCTTCTGGTGACGGTTTTCCAAAATGACGTCGGAAAGCGGAATCTTCACCGGGCACACCTCGTCGCAACGGCCGCACAGCGAGCACGCATAAGGCAGGCTGGCGGAAGGATCGTTGTGGTCCTTCATACCGGTCAGCTGCGGCGTCAGGGAAATACCGATCGGGCCAGGGTAGACAGAGCCGTAGGCGTGGCCGCCGGCGCGCTCGTAGACCGGGCAAACATTCAGGCAAGCCGAGCAACGGATGCACTTGAGGGCCTGGTGGCCAATCGGGGAGGACAGGGCCGCAGTACGGCCGTTATCCAGCAGCACCAAGTGGAAGTTCTGCGGGCCATCGCCCTCAGTAACGCCGGACCACATGGAGGTGTATGGGTTCATACGCTCCGCGGTGGAAGAACGCGGCAGCAGCTGAAGGAAGACCTCCAAGTCCTGGAAGGTAGGAACCAGCTTTTCGATGCCCATCACGGTAATGAGGGTCTCCGGCAGGGTCAGGCACATACGGCCATTGCCCTCGGACTCCACGATGTTGATGGTGCCGGTTTCTGCTACGCCGAAGTTGGCGCCGGAGATGGCCACCTTGGCCTGCATGAACTGCTCGCGCAGGAACTGGCGGGATGCCTCGGCCAACTCTGCCGGCTCAGCCTGCAGGGTGTCATCGGTATTCGGCATCTTGTTGAGGAAGATATCGCGAATCTCCGCGCGGTTGCGGTGGATAGCCGGAACCAGAATGTGGGACGGCTTATCTTCACCTAGCTGCACGATGAGCTCTGCGAGGTCGGTCTCGCGTGCGTTGATGCCCGCTGCCTCCAGGTGCTCGTTCATGCCGATCTCCTGGGTGGCCATGGACTTAACCTTGACCACGTCGGTCTCGCCAGTGGCGCGAATCAGACCCTCAATGATCTGGTTAGCTTCCTTGGCGTCGCGTGCCCAGTGGACGACGCCGCCGCGAGCCTTGACTGCCTCCTCGAACTGCTCGAGCAGCTCTGGCATGCGGGCGGCAACGTCTTCCTTGATGGCGGAACCTGCAGCGCGCAGCTCCTGCCAATCATCCAGCTCCTCCACAGCGTTGGAGCGCTTCTCGCGAATAGAGGTGGTGGCGTGCTGCAGGTTGTGGCGCTGGGTGGCGTTATTCAGGCCAACATGTGCCAGGGGAACAAAGGCCTTGCTGCCGCGCAGGTTGCCGTAGCCTTCCGGCGCGCGCGGTGGGGTGGTATCGAGGAAAGAGGTCATTAGAGCATCGTCTCCTTGGAGTAAGCGGCGGAGGTCGGAGTCCATGGGTGCTCCTTGGTGGAAGCCAAGATCTCAGCCATGTGAACGGCGCGGACGCCGGAACGCTGGCGGCTCAGGGAGCCACCGATGTTCATCAGGCAGGAAGAGTCACCGCCGGTGACGAATTCTGCTTCGGTCTCCTTGATGTGGCGAGTCTTATCGGTGACCATCGCGCGGGATACCTCTGCGTTCTTGATGGCGAAGGTGCCGCCGAAGCCGCAGCATTCTTCCTTATTGGGAAGCGTAACTAGGTCAATTCCTTCTACTTCCTGGAGAAGCTGCAGTGGGCGGTCTCCCAGCTTCAAAAAGCGCAGGCCGTGGCAGGAAGGGTGGTACGTCACGCGGTGCGGGAAGAATGCGCCGACGTTGGTCACACCGGCGACATCCACTAGGAATTCCGGGAGATCCAAGGTCTTCTGAGTGGTCTTGCGCGCGCCGTCGACATCGGCGGAGTTGCCAAATCGGTCAGCGATGCGCTCGTGCTGCTCGCGAACGGCGCCGACGCAGGAGCCGGAGGCCGCGACGACATAATCAATGGAGGGATCGGCAAAGGCGTCCGCATAGGAGCGGATCATGCCCAGAGTTTCCTTCTGGTAGCCGGTATTGATGTGCATCTGGCCGCAGCAGGTCTGTTCCTCCGGGAAGACCACCTCGTGGCCCAAGCGGGAGAGAACGAGTGCCGTTGCCTTTTGTACGTCCGGGAAAAGGGCGTCACCAATGCAAGTGGAAAATAGCGCAATGCGCATACGGTGCTCCTCGTTGATTCTTGACATGGGGGGTAGGCACAACCCTACTCCTTTTAAGCAGTACGTGCGTAATGCGTCCCCTCGTTGACCAGCGATTATTTCGCAATATTAATGTTGCAGAAAGTGGCTATCAACCGTTTGCGCTGCAAAAGGGAGTTTTCTGGCGCGGCCCTTTTCACACTTGACTTTTCAGTCCACTAGAATCGTGCGACATGACACCAGCTGATTTGGCCACATTGATTAAAGAAACTGCCGTTAAGGTCATGGAAAGCCATGAGCTTGATTCCTCCGTTTTGCCGGAAACGGTAACCGTAGAGCGCCCACGCAATCCTGAGCACGGCGATTACGCCACCAACGTGGCATTGCAGGTGGCTAAGAAGGCCGGTGCAAACCCGCGCGAGCTGGGCGGCTGGTTGGCAGAGGCCTTGGCGGACAATGATGCCGTTGCAGAGGCCGATATCGCTGGCCCTGGTTTCATTAATATTCGCCTTGCTGCCGACGCCCAGGGAGAGATCGTCGCGCAGATCCTTCGCGCCGGCAAGGAGTACGGTTCTAATGATTCCTTTGCGGGTAAGAAGGTTAACCTGGAGTTTGTCTCCGCTAATCCGACTGGCCCGATTCACCTCGGTGGCACCCGTTGGGCGGCCGTGGGTGACTCCCTGGGCCGCGTACTGGAGGCCTCTGGCGCGGAGGTCACCCGCGAGTATTACTTCAATGACCATGGCGGCCAGATTGACCGTTTCTCCCGTTCCCTGGTGGCTGCCGCGAAGGGCGAGCCTACTCCGGAGGATGGCTACGGTGGAGCCTATATCCAGGACATCGCCCAGGCTGTTGTGGAGAAGAACCCATCCGCGCTAGAGGGCAGCGACGAAGAGGTCCAGGAAGCTTTCCGCGCAGACGGCGTGGAGATGATGTTTGCGCAGATCAAGCAGTCTCTGCACGAGTTTGGCGTGGACTTTGATGTCTACTTCCACGAGAACTCCCTCTTCGAATCCGGTGCGGTCGATGCCGCGCTGGAAAAGCTCAAGGCCGAAGGCCATATGTACGAGGCCGAGAATGCGTGGTGGCTCAAGTCCACCGATTACGGCGATTCCAAGGATCGCGTGGTGGTTAAGTCCGATGGCAATGCAGCTTATATTGCAGGTGACATTGCCTACGTGGCCGATAAGTTCGACCGCGGACACGATTTGAATATCTACATGCTGGGCGCTGACCACCACGGCTATGTACCACGCTTGAAGGCCGCCGCAGCCGCCCTGGGCTACAACGCCGACGCCGTCGAGGTGCTCATTGGCCAGCTGGTTAACCTCCTGCGCGATGGCAAGCCAGTGCGCATGTCCAAGCGTGCGGGCACGGTCATCACCATGGAAGATCTCGTGGCCGCCATCGGTGTGGACGCCTCCCGTTATTCCCTGGTGCGTTCCTCTGTGGACCAGAGCATCGATATTGATTTGGGCCTGTGGGAATCCCAGTCTTCCGATAACCCCGTCTACTACGTGCAGTACGGCCACGCCCGCCTGTGCTCCATCGGCCGAAAGGCAGCCGAGCTGGGCGTCGATTCGGAAGGCGCGGATCTCTCCTTGCTCACCCATGATCGGGAGGGCGACCTCATCCGCACCCTGGGTGAGTTCCCGGCCGTGGTGGAAGAGGCCGCGCAGCTGCGTGAGCCGCATCGCATCGCCCGCTATGCCGAGGACCTCGCTGCGGTCTTCCACCGTTTCTATGACTCCTGCCAGGTCCTGCCCAAGGCTGGCGAGGATGAAGCTCCTATCCATGGTGCCCGCCTCGCGCTGGCACAAGCCTCCCGCGTGGTCTTGGCTAATGCCTTGACCATGGTGGGTGTGAGCACCCCGGAGAAGATGTAAGTGGCGGATTTCAATGAGCTGCCGGCCCACGTCTGGCCGCGCAATGCAAAGCGCGAGGAAGACGGCGTAGTAACCATTGCTGGTGTTCCGCTGCCGGATTTAGCGGAGGAATTCCAGACCCCGCTCTATGTCTTCGATGAAGATGACTTCCGGTCCCGCTGCCAGGATATGGCCCGCGCCTTCGGAGGCCCAGAGCACGTGCACTATGCCTCCAAGGCATTTATCTCAAAGAAGATCGTGAACTGGGTGAATGAGGAAGGCCTGTGCTTGGATGCTGCCTCGCTCAATGAGCTCAAGATTGCCTTGGCCGCGGACTTTCCGGCCGAGCGCATCACCACGCACGGCAACAATAAGGACGATGAATACCTGCGTTTGTGTGTAGACGCCGGCGTGGGCCACGTGGTCATTGACAACGAGCTCGAGCTGGAAGAGCTCAATCGCATTGCGGGCGAGGCCGGCAAGGTCCAGCCGGTGATGATCCGCGTCAAGCCGGGTGTTGATGCGCATACGCACGAATTCATCGCCACGGCGCATGAGGACCAAAAGTTCGGCATTTCGCTCGCCACGGGCGCGGCCTTTGCTGCGGCCAAGCGTTGCTTGGAGGCGGACAACCTGCACCTAAGCGGCCTGCATTGCCACGTGGGATCCCAGGTCTTTAATGCGGAAGGCTTCAAACTTGCCGCCGAGCGCGTCATGGGCCTGTACCGCCAGATTTATACCGAGCTGGGGGTGACTCTGGAAGAGCTCGATTTGGGCGGTGGCTTTGGTATTCCCTATATGCCCTATGAGGAAGCGCTGGATATCGAGCGCGTGGCCGGCGATATGCTCGGCGCAGTCAAGCACACCGCAGAGGAGTTGGGCATTGAGGCGCCCTTCCTCTTGGTTGAGCCCGGTCGCTCGTTGGTTGCCGGCTCGGCGGTGACCGTCTACCGCGTGGGTACCGTCAAGGATGTAGAAACTGGCAAGTCGGATCTGCCGCTGCGCCGCTATATCTCCGTCGACGGTGGAATGTCAGACAATATCCGCCCGGCACTTTACGGTTCGGCCTATGACGTGCGCGTGGTCAACCGCTTTAGCGATGGGGAAGAGGTGCCCTCCCGCGTGGTGGGCTTCCATTGCGAGTCCGGCGATATTCTCCTTGAAGACGGCGAGCTGCCCAATGATATCCAGCCGGGAGACTTGATCGCCTTTGCTGCTACCGGTGGCTACCAGTACATGATGTCCTCGCGCTACAACGGTGCGGTGCGCCCGGCGGTCGTCGCCACGCGCGTAGGCCAGACCAAGCCGATGCTGCGCCGCGAGACCATCGAGGATCTTCTTTCCCTCGAAGTGGACTAGCCCACGCACTCGGTCCCCGTCACAGCGCCTAATTTTATTCAGGGCCTGTGACGGGGACTTTTCTATCTGTTGACCCATTTGCTGCGAAAGTAGACAGCTTGTTCTGTATAGTGTCCTGTATCCGCAATCAGCGGGCACGACACCTTTACCCCAACCGCACAATGGAGACGGATTATGGCTGCATCGACTAGCGAGCTTCAGGTACACGAGCATTCCGGCAAGGGCGAGGGCGAGACCGTCGGTATCGCGCTGCTGGGCTTTGGCACCGTTGGTGCTGAGGTCTTTCGCCTGCTAGGGGAGAATGCTCATGCCTTTGCTCACCGCATCGGTGGCCCAGCCGAGATTCGCGGCATCGCCATCCACAACAAAAATAAGCTGCGCCCGGGCGTGCCCCAGGATCTGTTGACCGATGACGCCAAGGCGCTCGTCGCCCGCGACGATATCGACCTCGTGGTTGAGGTTATCGGCGGTATCGACTTCCCACGCGAGCTGGTGCTCGCCGCACTCAATTCCGGAAAGTCCGTGGTGACCGCCAATAAGGCCCTGGTTGCTGCGCACGCAGACGAGCTGGCGGACGCCGCCGACCGCGCCGGTGTAGATCTCTACTTTGAGGCTGCCGTAGCCGCCGCGATTCCGGTGGTAGGCATGCTGCGTCGTTCTCTGGCCGGCGATCAGATAGAGCGCATCTCCGGCATTGTCAATGGCACCACCAACTTCATCTTGGACGCGATGGAGTCCACGGGCGCTTCCTATGATGAAGCGCTGGCGGAGGCTACCCGCCTGGGCTATGCCGAGGCCGATCCCACCGCGGATGTTGAGGGCCATGACGCCGCCTCCAAGGCCGCCATCATGGCGTCTTTGGGCTTCCACACTCGCGTGAAGTTTGAGGACGTCCACTGCGAGGGCATTACCAAGGTCACCGCCGCGGATATCGCCGCGGCCAATGATGCCGGCTATTCCATCAAGCTGCTGGCCATTTGCGAGCGCCTTCAGCGCGAGGACGGCTCCGAGGCGGTCAACGCCCGCGTGCACCCCACGTTGGTGCCCAAGGAGCACCCGTTGGCTTCCGTGAGCGAGTCCTATAATGCCATCTTCGTCGAGGCCGAGGCCGCAGGTTCCCTGATGTTCTACGGCAATGGTGCGGGCGGCAATCCTACGGCGTCTGCCGTGCTTGGCGACGTCGTCGGGGCAGCCCGCAATATCGTCCACGGCGGCCGCGCACCGGGCGAGAATACCTATGCCAACCTGCCTATCGCAGACTTCGGTGAGGTAGAAACCCGCTACCACATCGATATGGAAGTCCAAGACCGCACCGGTGTGCTGGCCGCCATCTCCGCCGTCTTCGCCGATAATGACGTTTCCCTGCGCACCGTGCGCCAGGAAGACGGTGCGGACACCGCCCGCCTCATCGTGGTCACCCACGCCGCGAAGGAGGCCACCTTGGACACCATTGTGGCTGCCTTGGGCGAGCTTGAAGAGGTCAAGGCCGTTCATTCCGTAATCCGCCTCGGCAGCTAGCCCGGCCCCATAGACTGGATAGCTATGAGCATCGAAGTTGAAGTCGGCACTAAAGCCATCGTGACCGTTCCTGCCTCCACGGCGAACCTTGGCCCGGGTTATGACACCTTGGGCATGGCGTTGAGCCTGTATGACACCGTCGAGGTAGAGGTCACCACCTCGGGCCTGACGGTGGAAATCTTCGGCGAGGGCGCAGAAGACCTGCCGCGCGATGGCTCCCACTTGGTGGTCAAGGCGATTCGCTCCGCACTCTCGGCGGCCGACGCCACGGTGTCCGGCCTGCGCGTGGTCTCGCACAATAATATCCCGCAGTCGCGCGGCCTGGGCTCTTCCGCCTCCGCCGCAGTGGCGGGCGTGGCCGCAGGCAATGCGCTGGCGGGAAGCCCGCTGACCCAAGAGCAAGTGGTGCAGCTTTCTTCCGCCTTTGAGGGCCACCCCGATAATGCGGCCGCCTCCGTGTTGGGTGACGCCGTGGTGTCGTGGACCAATGTCCCCGTCGACGGCCATTCTTTGCCGGACTACCGCGCCGCGTCCATCAAGGTGCACGAAGATATCCGCGCCACCGCGCTCGTGCCTGATTTCCACGCTTCCACCCAGGCGGTGCGCCGCGTCCTGCCCTCGCACGTGACGCATTCGGATGCGGCGTTCAACGTCTCGCGCACCGCGGTCCAGGTGGCGGCATTGCAGAACTACCCGGATCTCCTGTGGGAGGGAACCCGCGATCGCTTGCACCAGCCGTACCGCGCGGATGTGCTTCCCGTGACCGCGGAGTGGGTCAACCGCCTGCGCAACCGCGGCTATGCGGCCTACCTATCCGGCGCTGGCCCTACCGTCATGGTGCTGCACACCGAGGATATTGAGGAGGGCATTCTTGCCGACGCCCGCGAGCAGAACCTCCGCGTCATCGACCTCACCGTGGCCGGCCCCGTCAGCGTGGAGCTTACGCAGGCTTAATCTTTAGCCGGCACACGTTGGGGTGCTGGCGCGGCACCAAGGTGATCGAGGTGTCGTCATCGCTGGTTTCTTGCAGGAAGCCAGCGTGTACCGCGCACAGGAACGGCGAAGGCTCAAGACCCGAAGAGACAAACGGGCAAGCATGGAGCTCGATATCGGTCGAGTCCGGCTTGGTGGCGGGGTCAAAGCCCATATCGCGCAGGGTGGCAAAAAGCGTATCGAGCGCACCATCGGAGCTATCCGCGCCCGCGGCGCGCGCCCAGCGGCGCCCGATCTCGAGGGCCTTGGCCGAGGCGGCGTCATCAAGTTCTTTCTCTTTCGCCAGCATCGTGGTCAGCACCTCCACCAAGGTGATGTATTCCTCTGCCACCGCTTTGTTATCCGGAATGCGGGCTTGGAAGATGAGGGAGGGGCGCCCGCGGCCCTTACTCGGCGCGGACACAACGTTGACGGCCCCAGCGTTGACCAGCTCATCGATGTGTCCGCGAGCGGTGTTGACGTGCATGCCTAGTTCTTCGGCCACGGTGCCGGCCTTGGCGCCTTCGGGGTGGCGTTGCACAGCGGTGAGCACCTCGCGCTGCTTGGGCGAGAGGTTGAGGGCCTCCGGAAAAAGTTCGGTGGTGGACCGAGGAAGTGAATCAGGCATGGTGGGAATCCGCCTTGGGGTCTGCGAAAACAGAAATCTTAGTTGGGGTGGACAAAAACGTTTACTTTAGACACTGTTAAGGATACGACGTTACCCACCCCAACGTCTAAAGCGAACTCGCGGTCTACCGGTACGGTAGCCTCTTGGCCGCCTAGTTCAACGCGCAGCTGTGCCCCTGCGAGGCTGGTGGCCTCGACTGCTAAGACACGCACTGCCCACTGATTGCAGGCCTCCTGCGGGGTGCCAATAGTGGTCGCATGCGGGTCAAAGGTCACCGCCACCTTCTGGCCGGGCGCAAGAGACGCATGCTCCGTGGCCGCCAGAACCGTAATATCGCCGCACGCGACTTCTACCGCGGACGCGCCGATCCCGGTTACGGTTCCCTCGAGGCGGTTAAGACCCGCTAGCGCCGCAACGAATCCTGTCGGTGGTGCCTCGAGCAGACGCGCGGTTGCGCCGTGGGCCCGGACCTGGCCGGATTCCATGACCAACATGTCCTGCGCCAGGTGCGCAATATCGAGCGCATCATGGGTAACAAGCAGTGTGGTGCGGTCTGCGCGGGCCGCGTGCAAGAAGCGGCGCCACCTCTCGGCGGATTTTACATCGACTGCGGCCAGGGGTTCGTCCACAATCAACACCGCCGGCCGTGCAGCCAGCGCGCGCACCAGCGCCACGTGGGCGGCCTGGCCGCCGGACAGGGCGGGAACGGGGACGTCAGCAAGCTCGTGCAATCCCGCCGCCGCCAGGAGTTCCTGCGCACGTACCTTATTGCGGGTGACCATGGCGACCGCCTGCAGGGCCGTCGAGCGCGGCGGCAATCCCGGCCGCTGGGTGAGCAAGACGACGTCGGCGCCCTCCGGGGAGATCTCACCGCCGCTCAGGCGCCCGGCAACGCGCCCCATCAAGGTTGTTTTGCCGGAACCATTCGGGCCCACCACGGCCGTTATGGCGCGCGGGGAAAAATCCGTGCGCACCCCATCGACGGTCACAGACAGCGCCGGCGCATCGGTGGGACGGGTAAGGGCGCGGAGCTTATCGACGTCCATCCCATGCAACCTCCTGGCCTGCGGCTGGTAGCTCCGCCGCCGCAGGGCAGGCAAGCCCGCAAGCGCCAGGCAGGCCAAGGCCAACCCGATTAGCAGCGCGGAGAGCACGTACGCGCCATCCGCATCGACCTCGCGCTCTAAATAGATGCCTAGCGGCATGGTGCGGGTGACCCCAGGCTGCGAGCCGGCAAAGGTCAGGGTCGTGCCAAATTCACCCAGCGAGCGCGCGAAGGCCAACCCCGCGCCCGTAGCCAAGGCCGGGGCCATGGACGGCAGGGTGATTTTGCCCAGGACCTCCCACCGGCCCAAGCCCACGCCGCGCGCAGAGGCGAGGATTTCCTGATCCAGCTGGCGCAATGCCGAATCGACCGCGACCACCACAAAGGGCAGCGCCACAAAGGTCTGCGCCATAACGACCCCGGGGAAGGCGAAGGCGAAGTGGATGCCTAGGGCGTCGAGAAGCGGGGCCAAGTACCCTTTGCGGCCGAAGGCTGCGGTAAGGGCCAAGCCGCCCACTACCGGTGGCATGGCCAAGGGCAGGTAGACCAAGAGACGCACTACGGCGCTGCCGCGGCCGAGCTGCTGCACCCACAGGGCCAGCCCCAAGCCCAGCACGAGCGCAAGGATCATGGATTGGAAGGCGGCTGCCACTGAGATGAGCAGCATGTCCCGGATCTCGTCGCGCGCGAGATAGTCGCTAATGCGCGCCCAGGGCACGCGCAGGCCAAGGGCAGCAACGGGGACGATGATGGTCGCTACCGCAATGAGGCCAATAAGGCCGATAAGAAGCGGGGCTTTGGGGCGAATAGGCTGTGGGGCGGACATTGCTTACTCCGTCGGGGTGAAGCCGCGCTCGCGCCAGGTGGACGCAAAGTCGCCGCTCAGGATATCGAGCACCGCGCGAGCCTGATCCGGGTGGGAAGTCTCCTTGGCGACGGCGCCAAGGATCTGGTTAGTGAATTTCTCTGCTCCAGGAATGTCAATCACGTCGACATCATCGGCGGCCGCGGCGGCGTCGGTGGAATAGACCCACCCAGCATCGGCCTCACCCGAGGCAACCTTTCCTAAAACGTCGGCTACCTGGCGCTCCTGGGAGGAAGGGTGGATGTCCAGGCTCTTATCGTCGATGATGCGGGAGGAGATATCGCCACAGGGAACTTGGGGATCGCACAGCACAAAGTGGTCGGAGTGGGGCAGATCCTCCACGGAATGGATTCCCGCCGGGTTGCCCTTGGGCACGACCATGACCATGACATTGGTGGCAAGCACCTCGGGCGTGGCAACCGTGCCATCCTGCACCGCCTTATCCATGGTCTTTTTCGACGCCGTGAGGAGTAGATCGGCCGGGGCGCCCTCGCGCAGCTTGCTCACCAGGTCGGAGGAGCCGCCATTTTCAAAGTTCAGATTTACCGGTGGTGCGAGCTGGCCGGCGCGCGAAGTGAGCTCGTCATTGATGACGCGGGTGGAGGATGCAGCCAAGACATTGAGCGTGGCAGCATCCGCGTCCTGGGCGGAGGTCGTTGACGTTGGGGGAGCGCAGGATGTAAGGGCGAATGCGAGGGCGGCGAGGAGTGCGGCGGCGCGCTTCTTCATCTGCGGAGGGCTCCTTCTACAGCGGAGAGTGTGACCTACCTAGGATAGCCCTCCGCCCCGCGAGGGTTTAGCTCACGCGGGTGAACTTGATGTGGAAGTCGTTTTCTTCTTCCTTGAGGTAGTCCAGCTCGAAGCTCTCCTCGCGAGCCTCGACCTCCTTGAGCAGGGGAACCGGATTATGCGGGGCGATGAGGATCATGGACTCGCCCACATTCAAGGTGCCCAGTGCGCCATGGATGGCGCCGTGGCGAACGGCGTGCGGAATTTCGGAGGCATTCAGGGTTGGGATGGAGTGTGGCTTATTGGCATCGGAGATGGGCAGTTGCATAGCGAGTGGTCCTTTCTAAAGGGGTGCGAGTTTCGCTCTGCAACCAATATTAGTACGATAAAACCCGTGCAAAATAATAGCGTGGCGCATCGCCTCATCTGCCTCGCCTTCGCAGGCCTGTCTCTGCTGGTAGGCCTGGCTGCGGGCGCCACCCTATTGGGGTTGACCGCCACCCCTGGCGCGTCCTTCGCCGCCGATCATGGACCGCTCATGGTCTTCGGCTTCGTGGGCGGAGCCATCGGCCTTGAGCGCACCGTTGCCGTGCGCACCTCCTGGGCATGGGCCGGGCCCGTGTGCCACGTTGCCGGCGTGTTGGGTATTCTCGCCGGCCTGCCGCGGGCGGTTCCCGCAGTGGGTTTTGCCGCCAGCTTCCTTGTCCTTGGCTTCATTTACGCCACCATCTATCGCCGCCAGGCGAGCCTCGCGATCCTGGTGCAGGCAGCCGGAGTTATCGGGGGAGTAGCAGCAGCTGCCCTGTGGGCCATGGGCCCGGGGTTCGCCGCGGCGATGCCGTTGTGCGTCCTCTACGCCGTGGCCACCATCATCGGCGAGCGCATGGAACTAGCGCGCGTCACCATGGCCGGAACCCGCGCCGAAAACCACCTCACCCTTCTGGTTCTGGGGCTGGCGGCGGCCAGTGTCATCTACGTGCTTGCCCCTGCGGTGGGCTATCGCGCCATGGGCTTGGTGCTCATCGCCATCGCTGCGGCCACCGCGCGGGTAGACGTGGCCAAGAATTTGGTGCGTTCTCACAGCCTGCCGCGCTACTCGGCGGCATGCATGCTGGCCGGCTACGCCTGGCTCGCCCTCGGCGGTTACCTCTGGCTGCTGCACGGGCAGTCCACGGGCTTTGCCTATGATGCCTCAGTGCACGCCATCTTCTTGGGCTTTGTCATGTCCATGATCTTTGCCCACGCACCGATCATCTTCACCTCCGTTATCCGCCGCCGATTGCCGTACCACCCAGTGCTGTATGTGCCGGTGGCGCTCTTACATGGCGGCCTCGCGCTGCGCATCCTTGCCGATTGCGCCGAGCACACCACTGCCCTCCGCACCGGCGGGGTGGTTACGATAATCGCAGTGTTAGTTTTTCTCGCCTGCGGCATCGTCCTGACCGGAAAGGAGTCGCGCCGTGCGCATTCATGACGTGTCCCTGGCCGCGCGCGGCCGCTGGCATACCCTGAGCGCCGCCATTATCGGCTTGTGGATCCTTATCGGCCTCGGCCTACTCATCGCTGGCTCCTTGGGCGCTCCGGTGGTGTGGTGGGATATCATCCATCCCTTCACCATTGGTGCGCTGACCACGGCAATCATCGTCTTTTCCACCCATTTCACCGAGGCCTTGACCCGGACTGCGGGCGGGGACTATCGGGGCGTCGGCAGTCGCGTGGGCCTCGTGCAGCTCGGGCTTATCTTGCTGCTCATTGATAGGGCGGGGTATGACTGGGGCCCGCTTGCCGACGCCGCCTCTGCCCTCATCATCGCCGCCCTCACCTGGCACCTGTGGTTCATCGCGCGGCGCCTGCGCGGCTCATTGTCTGGTTCTTTTGCCGTGACCGTGCCCTTTTATATCGCGGCGGCCGTGTTCATGATTGCCTCCGTGGTGCTGGTCATCCTCAGCGGAAATGGGGTAGGCGAGTATTCTCTCCTCGTCGGCGCCCACTCGCGCGGCATGATTTGGGGCTTCGCGTGGCTTACCGTCATCGGCACGGTGGTCACATTGCTCCCCACGCTATCGGCCACCGCGATTTCGCCCACCGCTCGCGCGCGGTGTAGTCGCGCGCTCATCGTGCACTGCGTTGGCTTGTCCTTGGCGATGGCGCTGTACGCGGTGGGCCTTACCCGCGCCGCAGGCGTGGCCCAACTGCTCGTGGTCCTGGCGGCGGTGCTCATCATCCAGCCGGTGCTTGCCACCGTCATGGGGCGCTCACCGCGGCTGACCACCGCCACCGTGGCCGTCATCGCGGGATTGCTATGGATGCTGGCGCTGTGCGCTGGCGATGCCATTTCCGCAGCGGTGGGCGCCTACCCGCGCACCATCACGCTAGTTTTGCTGCCCGCCTTCCTCGGAGCCGGCCTCTTGCAGTTGGTCACCGGCGTCCTGCACCACCTGCTTCCCATCTTGACCGGCGCGCGCCCTAATACCGCGGAGCGCACCGGCTACGCCCGCCTGTTGCTCATCAACTTAGGCGGATTGCTGACATTGCTGGGCGCTACCGCGGCCGGGCTTATCATGATGGGGATAGGCCTTGCCGCCAACGTCTTCGCCGTTGGCCGAGCCATCTACCTACAGAAAAGACTGGAGAACTAAATGCTGAGCGTTTCTTCCTCACAACCTGCGGACAAACCCGCGCCGAAGGATTCCTCCTGGGCCTCGTGGCTGCTCATCGGCATCGCACTAGCGGCGGTCATCGCGCTCGCGGTGGTTAATTCCACCGGTAAGGGCACGGAGTCCGCGGCACCGGTATCGTCTGGCGAAACGCAGACCATTGACGTGGGCGTAGACGGCATGGCCTTTACCCCCTCGTCCATCGATATCGACCCCGGCACCCACCTGGTGGTTAACTTCACCAATTCCGGCGACCAAGTCCATGACCTCAAGATAGGCGACGCCGAAACCGGCCGCGTCGACCCCGGCGAGACCGTCCAACTCGACGCCGGAGTCATCGACTCCTCCGAGGAAGGCTATTGCACCATCGCCGGCCACAAGATGCAGGGCATGACCTTCCAAGTCAACGTGGGAGACGGCGCCGCTGCAGGACATGACCATGCGGTGTCCTCAGCTAGCAATCCGCACGTAGACGTGCCAACCGCCGCCGAACTCGGCGCACAGCGCGACGATTTTTCCGCCTTTGACGCCACCTTGCAGCCGGCCGCTGAGACGAAGACGCACAAAGAGACCTGGACGATGACTGAGGAAGTCGTGGAGGTTGCCCCCGGCATCAAGCAGATGCGCTGGCTCTTCAACGGCCAAGCCCCGGGTCCCACCCTGCGTGGCAAGGTGGGCGATAAGTTCGAAATCACCATCAAGAACGAGGGCTCCATGGCCCACTCCATCGACTTCCACGCCGGCGAGGTCAACCCAGATAAGACCATGAAATCCATCCAGCCGGGCGAGGAATTGACCTACAAGTTCACCGCGAACCGCTCCGGCATCTGGATGTATCACTGCTCCACGATGCCCATGTCCCTTCACATCGCCAACGGCATGGCCGGCAACGTCATCATCGATCCGCCGGACCTCAAGCCCGTTGACGCGGAGTACAACTTCATGGCTACCGATGTCTTCCTGGGCGAGGAATCTACCGGAGCCGACGCCCAGCGCGTTGCCGACGGCCGCTTCGACCTGATGGCCTTCAATTACTACCCTGGCCAGTATGACGCAGAGCCCATCAAGGCCAAGGTAGGCGATACCGTCCGCCTGTGGTTGACCAACCTAGGCCCCGACCAGCCGCTGAGCTTCCACGTTGTGGGCGAACAGTTCGATACCGCCTACAAGGAAGGCGCCTACCTCATCAAGAATGAGGACTCGACCGGCTCGCAAGCCCTGGACCTCCTCCCGGCACAAGGCGGATTCGTCGAGATGACCTTCAACGAGACCGGTACCTATTCCTTTGTCAATCACATCATGACTAACGCGGAGAAGGGCCAGCACGGCAAGTTCATCGTTACCGAGTAGCCCTCCAGCGGTACGGCCCCTCCCGTTCCTCCCGCCCTTCGCGCTCACCAGCGACCGTTCGTGGTCACATTTGATGCCCACCGTGAGCGCAAAGGGCGGGTTTCTGTATTCGTCCACCCCTCGCGCTCACCGGGACGGTAATTTCGCGTTGGCTGCGGCTCTCAGTGAGCGCGAAGGGCGGGGAGGTGGAGACTTCTCCCTTGGCGGTCACCGGCGGAAGTGGAGGACTAGCCGAGCGGCTGCCGGTGAGCGCGAAGGGCGGTGTGGGGAGGGAACGCAGGAACCTCGCGCAGCTCCGCACGGGTGTCGTAGTCGCGTTCGGCGCCGGTGCCGGAAATCTCGATGAAGTTGGCGCCACGGATGAGGCGGCGGACGGAGACGTTCCGAGTCGTGGGAAGGGATTCGAGCTGTGTGCGGAGCGCGGGAGCGCGCCAGAGGGAACACAGCGGCTGGAGGTATCCGTCGGCGGCGCGGGTGAGGACGGCATCGGCCGAGGAGGAAGCGAGGGTCGAGCGCAGGCGGGGAAGCAGCTGCGGCGAATCGGGGGCATCCACGGCGAAGAGGGCGAGCTCGGAGCAGTGGGATAACGCCTGGGCGCCGGCTGCGATGCCGGCGACGGGACCACCGTAGAGCGGTGACTCGCACACCTGGGGCACGCCGAGGCGATGCGGGGAGACGGCCACGGTCGGGGTGCCGTAGGGAAGCTGGGCGAGCAGGCGGTCGATAAAACGCGTGCCGTGGACAAAAAGGGAGGCCTTATCGGTGCCGCCCATGCGTCTGCCGTGGCCGCCGGCGAGGATGACCGCGCCGAGCATTAGGACTCCGGGAGGGTGCGGGACCAGTCCCCGGAGCGGCCGCCGGATTTCGCCACGATGCCGCAGCGGCGGATATACGCGGAGCGGTCCACGCCCTTGACCATGTCGATGATGGCGAGTGCGGATACGTTCACGGCCGTCAGCGCCTCCATTTCCACGCCGGTGCGGTCGGCGGTGCGGACGGTGGCGGAGATGGACACGTGGTCGTCGGCAAGCGTGAGCTCCACCGCGCAGCCGTGTACGCCGATGGTATGTGCCAGTGGAAGCAGCTCGGGGACCTTCTTGGCGGCCGAGATTCCGGCAATGCGGGCTACCGCGAGGACATCGCCCTTGGGTACGGTGCCATCGCGCAAAGTGGCCATGACCTCCGGAGAACAGGCGACCTCGCCCTCAGCGGTCGCGGTGCGCACGGTGGGCTGCTTTTCGGTGACGTCGACCATGTAGGCAGCGCCGTCAGAGTTCAGGTGGGTAAATTCCATGGTTGCTCCTTAATACAGATGAACGGTGATGTCCTCGCCCATGGCCGGCGGCTCGGAGTCGACGAGGCAAAAGCCATTGGTGCCGGCCAGCGACACCACGCGGTGGCTGCCGTGGGGCAGGTGCGAGGTGATGGCGGGCGCTTCCTGAAAGTCTACGGTGACGGGAATAATGGTCGGCCGGCCGCGGGAGGCGGGAAGGGGCGAATCCACCCGGGCGCGCAGGTTGAACCGCTGGCGTGGCGCGGGGTGTCCGGAGAGCGCGGCGATCAGTGGCCGCGCATAGAGCTGGAAATCGACGAAGGCTGCCACGGGATTGCCGGGCAAGCACAGCACCGGGGTGTCATTCCACAGGGAGTAGCCCTGCGGGGCGCCCGGGCGCTGGTCGACGTGCCCGAACCACGCGGAATTCGTGCCTCCCAACACGGTGTGCACGACGTCGAAGGCGCCGGCTGATACGCCACCGGAGGTGATGATGAGGTCGTGGGAGGAGGAAAGCTCATCTAGCGCAGAGGCTAAGTCCGCAGGGGCATCACCCACGTGGACGTGTGCGTCTGCACCTGCAAGGGCAGCGAGCATCGGGCCATTGGAATCCGGTAGTTGGCCGGGGGCGAGCTGCGCTGGGGAAGAGACGAGTTCTTCGCCGGAGGAGATGACCGCGATGCGCGGGCGGCGGTAGGCCGTAACGGTATATACGCCGGCGGAGGTGAGCGCGGCAATGACGGCGGCGTCGATAAGCGTGCCGGCGGTGGCGACTGGCGCGCCGGGCTGGATGTCCTCGCCGGCGGGGCGGATATGCGACTTGGTGGGGGCCTCCGTGATGGTGACCTCGTCCGGAAATGCTACCGGGCCGGCCGGGGTGGTGGTGTTTTCTACGGGAACGACGAGCATTCCTGCGGTATCAGCTACTGGTGCGCCGGTCATGATGCGCACGGCGTGTCCTGCGGGGACGTCGATGGGGGCGGTGCCGGCTGGTACATCGCCGGCGACGGGGAGCGTCCACGGGCCGGGGGAGGAAAGATCCGCGGCGTGGACGAGGAAGCCATCCATCGCCGAATTGGCATGCGGCGGCACGGGGAAGCGCGCGGTAGCGTCGGTGGCGAGGACGCGGCCGATGAGGGAGGCGTCGACAGGCGCGGACTCGGCCGGTGGAGTGGAAGCCAGCGCGAGTACGGCATCGAGATGCGCGGAGATGCTGCGGGGCGTGGACATAAGATTCAGGTTAGCCGCCGATGGCGGACATCGGACGGTCTGGTTGGAGGAAGCCCTCGTCATCAATGCCATGACCGGGCTTTTTGGTCCACATCTCCCCGGCCCAAGCCTCCATGATCTCTGCATCGCTTGCGCCGGAGCGCAGCAGGTCTCGCAGTGGGGTTTCGGAATTGCCAAAGAGGCAATTGCGAATGGCGCCATCGGTAGTAAGGCGGGTGCGGTCGCAATCGCCGCAGAAGGGGTGGGTGACCGAGGCAATGATGCCCAGCGTGCCGTGCGTGCCATCCGGAGCGCTGACCTCCCACAGGGCGGCGGGGGCGGAACCGCGTGGTTCGCGTGCCGGCTCCATGGAAAAGTGGGTGCGCAGGCGGGCGAGAATGTCTTCGGCCGTGACCATGTCCTCGCGGCGCCACTGCTCGCGGGGTCCCAGCGGCATCTGCTCGATGAAGCGGAGCTGGGTGCCGTGGTGGACGGCATAGTCCGCCAGCGGAACGATGTCTTCTTCGTTGACCCCGGGCATGACCACGGCGTTGATCTTGATGGGGTGCAGGCCCGCGGCATCCGCGGCGGCGATGGCCTGCAACACGTGGTCGAGCCGGTCGCGGCGGGTGAGCGCGGCGTAGCGCTCGCGGTCGATGGTGTCGAGCGAGATATTGATGCGGTCGAGCCCGGCCGCGGCGAGGGCGCCGGCGCGCTTTTCCAGGCCAAGCCCGTTGGTGGTCAGCGCGGTGGACGGGGAGCGGCCCTGGTCGGTGCGCAGCTCCTTGGTCGCGGCAATAATTTTTTCCAGCGACTTGCGTAGCAGGGGCTCGCCGCCGGTAAAGCGCACCTGGCGGATGCCCAGCTTGCCGACGCCTATCCGGATCAGCCGGATGGTTTCCTCATCGCTCAAGGTTTGCTCTGTGGGCATCCACTCCAAACCTTCGGCCGGCATGCAATAGGTGCAACGCAGGTTGCAGCGATCCGTGAGGGAGACGCGCAGGTCACGGGCTTGGCGTCCATAGCGATCCAGCAGTGCGCGCGTGCCATCAGCGGCCGGTTCAGGTAGATCCGCCGGCGGTTTCGCTCGGCCTACGGTAGGCAGGGGCAAGGAAACCACGGGCTGCTGGGAGGAAGAGGTCATTGGTGCCAGTCTAAGAGAGGGGACGAGGTACACCAAGCTGCAACGGCGACTGACGCGAATTTATTCCTAGTTTTCCCGGCTTTAATCGGCGGTGTCGGTGACATCGAGGCGCTGGGATTCACCCGGTCCCTTGAGCCGGATGATGTTGTACTCGCCCTCTGCCAGGTGGGCGCGCAAATCTTTCTTATCGAACTTGCCCACGGATGTCTTATCGATGGACTTCACAAAGGTCCAATACTCCGGCAGCATCCAGCTCGGCAGTTCCTTGCGCATGCTGGCGCGCAGGCGCTCTGCGGTCTCGATGGTGGGCGAAGCGCCCTCGGCCAATACTGTGACGGCGAGTGGGCGCTCGACCCATTGCTTATCGGGGTAGCCGATGACGGCGGCCTCGACGACAAGCTCGTCAGACATGATGAGGTTTTCTAGCTGCACGGAATAGATCCATTCGCCGCCGGAGCGAATGACATCGCGGGCGCGGTCCTCCACGGTAAGGAAGCCATCCTTGGTCACAGAGCCGACGTCGCCAGTGCGCAGCCAGCCATCGGCGGTGAACTTATCCTCCGCGGCCTCGACTTGCTTGCCGCGGAATTCGGAGGCGATTTCGCCCGGCTCAGCGGTGGGCGAGTGGTAGTAGGAACCGGTGACTAGGTTACCGCGCACCTGCAGCTCGCCGGCGTTGCGGTCGGTGCGGGCGACGACTTGCCCATCATTGACCACGCGGTATTCCAGTGAGGCGGGGATGCGGCCCTGGGATACGCGGTAGGCCCAGCGGGTATCGCCAGAGGCACCCTGGGGCGGGCGGGCAACGCTGCCCACGGTGGAGGTTTCCACCATGCCCCACACGTGGACCACATCGACGCCGTAGCGCTCCTCCCACATCTTGATCAGCGTCGGCGGGACGGGGGAGCCGCCGGCGTAGATCTCAGTAAGCGTCATGCGCTCTGGTGGATGGTGCATGTAGTGGACAAAGAGCTGAATCCAGATGGTGGGCACGCCGTGTGCCACGCGCGGAGAGGTAGCGGCGATGGCTTTGGCAAGGGTGGGGGCGGACACGTCGGCGTCGGGAAGCACCAGCGGGGTGCCCGTCATGAAGCAGGTGAAGGGAACGCCCCAGCTGAGCACGTGGCAGATAGGAATGCAGCACAGGAAGGTCTCGCCGTGGGTAATGCACAGCGAGTCCGAGGAACGCAGCTGCATGGCCTCCAAGTAAAGGGACCGGTGCGAATACAGCACTCCCTTGGGTGCGCCCGTGGTGCCCGTGGAATAGCACAGCGCCGCGGCCGTGCGCTCATCTAGTTCGGGCCAGTCATAGACGGTAGAGCGGCCGTCGATAAGAGCCTCATAGGAATACACCTCAACCCCGCGGGGGAAAAGGTGGGCAAACTGCTGCGCTGGTTGGGCGCCGGTGATGATGACGCTTCCCACGGAGTCGGTGCCCACGAGCACCTTGCCCAGCTGCTGCGCCAGGCGGGGATCGCACACGATAGCGGAGATTTCCGCATGGTTAATAATGTGGCGAATCTGGTCATTCATCAGCTGCTTATTCAGCGGGGCGAAAATCGCACCCTTGCAGGCGGTGCCGAACATTACCTCCAAGTGCTCGGCGCAATTCCACATAAAGCTGCCCACGCGCTCATCGCTGGTGATACCCAATTCATCGTGAATGGCGTGGGCGAACGCGGCGGCGCGGGCAGCGATATCGCGGAAGGTAACTTCCTCGGCCGGATCGAACTCCGAGCCGGTGCCCTCACCGTGCCAGGTGGTAACCGTGGTGTCCCCGTGTACCGAGGCACCGTATTCCAAAATGCGGGTCAGGGAGAGGGGGATATCCATCATCGTGGAAAGCATGCCTCTACTGTAGCGGTGTCATGGTGCGGGCGTTGCTCCCTATGCGTTATACTTGTTCGCGACTGGTAGGAAACCGGAAAGTTTTAGCTCCCCTTTCCTATGCATTCGGGCCCAGAGAAGTATTTTTGCCCGCAGTCGTTTCTTGATTTCTTCCGGTTCGTGCACTCGCTGCGCGAAGTCTCCACAAGGACACGGAAGAGGCCTCATACTTATTGCCCGGCAGGACGCGCATGCGCCTTGGCACGAGGGCGAGAAGTCCTAGAAAAATACACATTGGCTTCCAGTGCAACGCCGCGAGCATAGGCTGCGGCGGCTCCCGCATAATCGGACCTGGTCAAGCAACGAAAGGATATCCGTGAGCGAAACGGACAACACCGCGGCACAGGATCTTGCATCCCTGAAGCTGCCGGAATTGCGCAAAATGGCCGCAGAGCGCGGCCTACGTGGTGTCTCTGCCCTGCGCAAGGGGGATCTCATCACCGCCATCAAGACCGGACAGGTTCCGCCTAAGGCCAAGGCCAAGGTGGAAAAGGCCGCTCAGGTAGAAAAGGCAGAGAAGCCTGAGAAAGCAGATAAGCCGCGCACTAAGGCGCAGGATAAAGCGCCGCACAAGGCAGAAAAGCAGGAAGAATCCGGCGAGAAGCAGGATAACCGCCAGCAGAGCTCTGGCGAGGAGCAGCGCTATGAGTCGCGCTCCCAGGCCCGCCGCGCTCGCCGCAACCGCGCCCGCCGCCAAGAGCGTCAGGAGCGCCAGGAACGCCAAGAGCGCGAGGAGCGCAACCGCAACGAGGAGCAGGGCGGCACTAAGGACAACCGCGACAAAAACTCCCAGGACGGCTCCGATAGTCAGGGCGAGAAGAATGACCGCGGCGATAATAAGCAGCGCGGCAACCGCCATGAGGACAACAATAACCACGAGCGCGGCAACCGCCGTGGGCGCCGCAACCGCCGCAACCGCCGCGGCCGCGGAAATAACAATGACAATAACGGCGGCAACGATTTGCAGGTCCGCGAGGGCGATGAGCTGCAGGCCGTCGGCGGCATCTTGGACGTCGTAGACAATAATGTCGCCTTCCTGCGCACCACGGGCTACCGTGCCGCGGCTTCCGACGTCTTTGTGAACAACGGCATCGTCCGCCGCCTGGGCTTGCGCTCTGGTGACGCCATCACCGGCCAGGTCAAGGTCTCCGGCCCGACGCATACGCACGGCAATGGCCGCAACCGCCGCAAGTACAACCAGCTGGTACAGGTCGATACCGTCAACGGCATCGATCCGGAAGGCGCAAAGCAGCGCCCGCACTTTAATAAGCTCACCCCGCTGTACCCGAATAAGCGCTTGCGTTTGGAAACGGATCCGAAGATCCTCACCACCCGCGTCATTGACCTCATCATGCCGATTGGTAAGGGCCAGCGCGCGCTTATCGTCTCCCCGCCAAAGGCCGGTAAGACGACGATTCTGCAGAATATCGCCAACGCGATTTCTACCAATAACCCGGAGTGCTACCTCATGGTCGTCCTCGTAGACGAGCGTCCTGAGGAAGTTACGGACATGCAGCGCTCCGTCAACGGTGAGGTAATTGCCTCCACCTTTGACCGCCCGCCATCAGAGCACACCTCCGTGGCGGAGCTGGCTATCGAGCGCGCCAAGCGCCTGGTGGAGCAGGGCAAGGACGTCGTGGTCCTGCTGGATTCCATTACCCGCTTGGGCCGCGCTTATAACAATTCCTCCCCGGCTTCTGGCCGCATTCTCTCTGGCGGTGTGGATTCCAATGCGCTCTACCCGCCAAAGCGCTTCCTGGGTGCCGCCCGCAATATCGAAGAGGGCGGTTCGCTGACGATTATCGCCACCGCCATGGTGGAGACCGGCTCTACCGGCGATACCGTCATCTTCGAGGAATTCAAGGGCACGGGCAACGCCGAGCTGAAGCTGGATCGTGGCATCTCTGAGCGCCGCGTCTTTCCGGCCGTGGATGTCAACCCGTCCGGCACCCGTAAGGACGAGCTGCTGCTCGTTCCAGAGGAGGCACGCATCATGACCAAGCTGCGTCGCATCCTCTCCGCCCTGGATTCCCACCAGGCCATTGACCTGCTCATTAAGCAGCTGAAGAAGACCCGCTCCAATGGCGAGTTCTTGATGCAGGTGGCCTCCTCGGCCCCGATGGCTGCGGATAAGGATGAAGAAGATTATGTCTAATCAGGTTTCACTCGTTGATGACATCGTGTCCGAGTACCAGGGCATTGAGATGCAGATGGCCGATCCGGAAGTAGCCGGCGACCAGAAGCAATTCCGCAAGCTCTCCAAGCGCTACGCGGAGCTGCGCCCCATCATCATGGTCAATGATGAGCTGACCCAGGCGCGCGAGGATCTCGCTGATGCCAAGGAGATGGCCTATGAGGACCATGACTTCCAGGAGGAAGCGGACCGGCTAGAAAAGTCCGTGGAGAGCTTGGAAGAAAAGCTCGCTGACCTGCTCGCGCCCCGCGATGAGCAGGATTCCGAGGACATCATTATGGAAATCAAGGCCGGCGCGGGCGGCGAAGAGGCAGCCCTCTTTGCCGGCGATCTGGCCCGCATGTACGAGCGCTATGCGGATAAGACGGGCTTTAACTGGGAGGTCTTGGGCCTCAATGAGTCCGATTTGGGCGGTGTGAAGGATATGACCATTTCCTTCCGCTCCAAGTCCCCGTCGCGCGATGGCGCATGGTCCGTATTCAAGTTTGAGGGCGGCGTGCACCGCGTGCAACGTGTTCCGGTTACCGAGTCTCAGGGTCGCATTCAGACCTCTGCCGCCGGCGTGCTGGTCTACCCGGAGCCGGAAGAGGTCGAGTCCGTCAATATCGATGACAAGGATATTCGCGTCGACGTCTACCGTTCTTCCGGTAAGGGTGGTCAGGGCGTGAACACCACCGACTCCGCGGTGCGTATTACCCACCTGCCCACCGGGCTTATCGTGACCTGCCAGAAGGAGCGTTCCCAGATTCAAAATAAGGCGCGTGCGCTGCAGGTTCTGCAGGCCCGTCTGGATCAAATGGAGCGCGAAGCCCGCGAGGCTGAGGCCGGCGAGCAGCGCGCCTCCCAGGTGCGCACCATGGACCGTTCCGAGCGCATCCGCACCTATAACTGGCCGGAAAACCGCATCACGGATCACCGCATTGGTTATAAGGCCAATAACTTGGACTCCGTGCTGAACGGTGACATGAATGACCTTATTAAGGCCCTGCAGGACCAAGAGCGCGCCGAGCGCCTCGAGGCCGAGGGCTAAACCAGCGTGGAAAACACGTATGGACAGGCGCTGCGCCGCGGGGTGCAGCGCCTTCGTGCTGCCGGGGTGGCCAGCCCTGAGTGGGATGCACGCATCATGGCCGCGCACCTCATCCACTGCGGCCACATGGATATCCCGCTCGATCAGGCTCCTATGCCCGGCTTCGACGTGGCCTATGATGCGCTGCTGCGCCGAAGGGAGGCCCGCGAGCCTTTGCAGTACGTACTAGGCAGCGCCTGGTTCGGCCCGCTGGAGCTCAAGGTGGGCCCGGGCGTGTTTATCCCGCGGCCGGAGACCGAGGTTATGGCGGACTGGGCGGTGCGCAACGCAGATGGCCCGCGGCTGGTTGATTTGTGCACCGGCACGGGCGCTTTAGCGCTCTACCTGCACCACTATCTGCCTGACGCACAGGTGAAGGCAGTGGAGCTTGCCGACGCCGCCCTGGCCTACACCCACGCCAATACCCGTAACACCGGGGTAGAGGTCATCCAGGCTGATGCCACGGCCGACGATACTTTGGCGGAATGGAATGGGACCGTGGATCTCCTCGTGACCAACCCGCCCTACGTGCCGGAGACCCCGGATCTTGAACCGGAGGTCTACCACGACCCGCATAACGCGGTTTTTGCCGGAGCGGATGGGATGGGGGTCATTACCGGCCTTATCCCGACCATTGCGCGCCTTGTGCGCCCGGGCGGCAAGCTAGCCATCGAACACGACGATTCCACGAGCGAGGCCGTACAAGCCGCGTTGGCCCGACACGGCGGCTTTGCACAGATCGCCCCGCTGCAGGATCTGACGGGAACGCCCCGGTTTGTCACTGCGGTGCGCGGAGTAGACTAAGACACCATTGAGGGCAAGAAGGGGAAAAGAATATGCAAGGAAAGATTTTTAACTGCGCCGATGATGCCGAGCGCGAAGAGGGCATGAACATTGCGGTCAAGGCCGCGCAATCCGGTCGCCTTGTGGTCATGCCCACCGATACGCTCTATGGCCTCGGCTGCGATGCCTTTGATAATGATGCCGTAGCCAACCTCTTGGCCACCAAGCAGCGCGGCCCGGATATGCCGGTGCCGGTTTTGGTGGGGTCCTGGGATACCGTTCGCGGTCTCGTTGCTTCCTATACCGATACCGCGCGTGACTTGGTGGAGGCCTTCTGGCCCGGTGGCCTGTCCATCGTCGTCCCGCAAGCGCCGTCCCTGCCGTGGAACCTCGGCGATACCCGCGGCACCGTGATGTTGCGCATGCCGTTGCATCCCATTGCCATCGAGTTGCTGCGCGAAGTCGGCCCCATGGCTGTCTCCTCCGCCAATATTTCTGGCCACCAGCCGCCGACCACGGCGCTTATGGCCAAGCAGCAGCTAGGTAAAGCCGTGACGGTTTACTTGGATGGGGGAGAGACGGCCGTCGGCAAGCCCTCGACCATCATTGATCTCTCCGGTGAGCGCCCGTACCTCCTGCGCGAAGGCGCGCTTTCGGCCGAGGAAATCGGCGAGGTCATTGGCATTGACGCGCAGACCCTGCGCACCCGCCCACAAGCTTAAGGGGGAATTCGCGTGAGCGGCAGTGGTGTCCCGCTGCGCGAGCTGGCCCTCGTCATCCTCGTCGCAGCAGCATTTACGTATCTCACCACAGGTGTGGTGCGCTCCTTTTTGGTGCGCACCGGCCGCGTGGCGGAGATTCGCCTGCGCGACGCCCACACGCAGCCCACCCCGCGCATGGGTGGGGTGGCCATGTTTACCGGCTTCGCCGCGGCGATATTCCTCGCAGCCCAGCTTCCAGCCTTGACTCGGGGCTTTATGCCCGTCACTCCGGAGATGAATGCAGTGCTCTGGGCCGCCCTGGCGCTAGTCCTTGTCGGAGTGGTTGATGACTTGGTGGAACTGAGTGCCATAGTGAAGCTTTTTGGCCAGCTCTTTGCGGCCACCTTGATGAGTGGGCTGGGCCTTACCTGGACGCTGCTTTTCATCCCCTTTGGCGGCGGCACCACGGTCGTCCTCGACCAATTGCAAAGCACCCTGCTCACCGCATTCTTTACCGTTTTGCTGATCAATGCCATCAACTTTGTCGACGGACTCGATGGCCTAGCGGCAGGCCTTGGCATGATTGCGGGCGGGGCAATTCTGGTGTTTTCTTTGACCGTTCTCCATGACCAAGGCGGTGCGGTCTCGGCCTACCCACCGGCCATCATCAGCGCTGCCCTGGTGGGCATGTGCGCTGGATTCTTGCCGCATAACTTCGAACCGTCGCGCATCTTCATGGGGGATTCTGGCTCGATGCTTATCGGTCTCTTGCTCGCTGCGGCCTCGACTTCTGCGTCTGGCAAGATCAACATGTCGCTTTACGGCACGGTGGACATTGTCGCCTTGATGTCGCCCATCATCGTGGTGGCCGCAGCGGTGTTTATTCCAGTCCTAGACCTTGTCTGGGCCGTCATTCGCCGTCTGTCCCAGGGCCGCTCACCGTTTTCTGCGGATAAGGCGCACATCCATCACCGCCTACTCTCGCTCGGCCATACCCACCGCCGGACCGTGCTGGTTCTTTACCTGTGGGTCTCCGCCGTAGCCTTCGGCGCGGTGTCCTTTTCCATCGTGCCCGCGCCGGTGGCCATTGGCGTCACCATCGTTGCCTTGCTCCTCGCGTTCGCGGCGACCCTCGTGCCTTTGCGCCAAGGAAAGATTGGGCCTGCCGCGCGAGAGACCGTCGTGGTGAAGGAATCCGAGCCCTCGTGAGGTAGGGTGTGTAGCCGTGAGTGAAGCACAAGCGACTACGCAACCCTCGGAATTTGATGACCACCGCCGTCCCATGCAAAGGGCGGTCAAGCTGGGTGGTCTTGCCCTGCTGGTTATCACGGTGGTCTCCTTAGCCGTTTGGGGCGGTATCAGTGGTCTCCCCGGTATTTGGGGAGTCCTGGTCGGTGCCGCTATCGGAGGCGGCTTCGTCTTG
This sequence comes from Corynebacterium tuberculostearicum, assembly GCF_030229345.1. Classification (GTDB taxonomy): domain Bacteria; phylum Actinomycetota; class Actinomycetes; order Mycobacteriales; family Mycobacteriaceae; genus Corynebacterium; species Corynebacterium tuberculostearicum_G. Next base: position 77,027 of record NZ_JASPGP010000002.1, read on the forward strand.
TTTACCGCCTTGTCGGTCCTGCTGACTGCCAATACCACTCCTGCCAACACCATGGCCGTGGTGCTGGGCGGTTGGCTGCTCAAGGTCATCGTCTTGGTCATGGTGCTTCTCGTAATCCGAGATATGGATTTCTATGACACCTTGGCGCTATTCGTGACCGTTATGCTGGCACTTTTTGCCACTTTGGGCACGGAGGTGTGGGCCGTCGTCACCTCGCGGGTTACGTACGTCTCGTAGCAGGGAAGTGGCCTTTGTCAGGGCCCACCGCTTTTCCGGAAGGAAAGGTGGTGGGCCCTTTTGCTGCGTGCTCATGCAATCGTTTCTGTTGTGGTTACCCCCGTCAAGGTGGGGAAATAGGCAAGTGTGATGAACTCCACGTAGCAGGATTTAGGCAGAATGTGGCCTTTTTGTTGTGAATTTGTGGCGGAATTGAGCCCACAGTGGCGAAACTGGGCTCGTTAGTGGCCCCCCACGTGCGAAAACTCTTGATCTAACTGATACGCTTTTCTTCGGGTTACCGCGGGCTAGCACAAAAGCTGGCTTTCGCAGCGGTGAATCCCTGTCTTGCGCACGCTGATGTGCGACGGAGTCCGTGTGTGAGGCAGAGAGTTTGAGACGTCCATCGCACCACACGGCCTTCGACAAGCTGTGTGGCCCGAACACGGGAGAGAACGCTGAGCGTTACAACATTGGCCATGAAGGGTAGCTTCCACGCACCCGAACTGGACCCAGAATTTTTCCCGGGGCACGTAACCGATGATGGCGGAGTCGTTGACCTCTGGTTGAGCGATTTTGCCAACGGTTGGTTCGCTTTGGATCGCATCATGCTCGTTCGCCTTCTGATGGCGGCCGTGCTGGTGCTCCTATTTGTTGTCGCCTTCAGGAACCCGAAGCTGGTTCCTAAAGGAATTCAAAACGTAGGCGAGCATGCGATTGACTTCGTGCGAGTTCAGATCGCAGAAGACATCTTGGGCAAGAAGGAAGGACGTCGCTTCCTTCCACTTTTGGCCTCTATCTTCTTTGCAGTTTTGTTCTGGAACTTCACAACTATTGTGCCGGGCCTGAACATTTCTCCGAACGCCCGTATCGGTATGCCAATCGTCTTGGCCGCTGTCGCGTATATCGCCATGATTTACGCCGGCGCTAAGCGCTATGGCTTTGGCAAGTTCATCAAGTCCTCGGTGGTTATTCCTAACCTGCCGCCGGCCTTGCACATTCTTGTCGTGCCGATTGAGGCTTTCTCTACGTTTGTTATGCGCCCAGTCACCTTGGCTCTTCGTCTTATGGCGAACTTCCTGGCTGGTCACCTCATTTTGGTCCTGTTGTACTCGGCTACGAACTTCTTCTTCTTCCAGTTCAACGCCTGGACCGCAGTGGGTGGCTTGACCCTGGTCGCAGCGGTTCTGTTCACGCTTTACGAGCTTATCGTCATCTTCTTGCAGGCATACATCTTTGCCCTGCTGACGGCGGTATACATCGAATTGTCGTTGCATGCAGATTCGCACTAACAACAACGCGAACCTCGCGGTTAACTAAATACCCCAAAATCAAACCAACACCGCCCCGCAGGACACTCCCGCGGGATATACATTGAAAGGGAACGACTTTCACATGAACGAGATCATCCTGGCTCAGGACGCAGCAACCACCTCCTTCGACGGCCTTCAGTCCCTCGGCTACGGCCTGGCCACCATCGGCCCGGGCCTGGGCATCGGCATCCTCGTTGGCAAGACCGTTGAGGGCATGGCACGCCAGCCTGAGATGGCCGGCCAGCTGCGTACCACCATGTTCCTGGGTATCGCCTTCGTTGAGGCACTTGCCCTCATCGGCCTCGTTGCAGGCTTCCTGTTCTAAAGAACGCTTTACACAAGTAAATCGAACTTTAAGAACGGAGACCCATGAACAACGTCATTTACTACCTTGCAGCAGAAGGAAGTGAGCACCTGCCGCTGGAGAGCGGCAACTCCATCCTCCTGCCCAAGATGTACGACTTAGTCTGGTCAATCATTCCGTTCGCCATCATCTTGCTGATTTTCGCGAAGTTCGTTCTTCCGAAGTACAGCCAGATGCTGCAGGAGCGTGAAGACCGGATCGAGGGCGGCTTGAAGCGTGCCAAGGCCCAGCAGGCCGAGGCTAAGGCTGCTCTGGAAAAGTACAATGCTCAGCTGGCTGATGCCCGTGCAGAGGCAGCCGAGATCCGCGAGCAGGCGCGCGAGCGCGGCAAGCAGATTGAGGCCGAGGCTAAGACCAACGCGGAAGAAGAGTCCCGCCGCATCGTCGCCAATGGCGAGAAGCAGCTGGAGGCTTCCCGCTCGCAGGTTGTTACTGAGCTGCGTTCCGAAATGGGCCAGAACTCCATCAACCTGGCGGAGAAGATTCTGGGCGGCGAGCTTTCCGACGCCTCTAAGAAGTCCTCCACCATTGATGGCTTCTTGTCCGAGCTCGACTCTGTGGCACCGGCCGGAAAGTAGGCAACTATGAAGGCAGCTAGCCGCGAAGCACTCGCAACCTCACAAACCCGCTTGGATGAGATCCTGGCAGGCGACAACAATGTCGCCACCGCCGCGCAGGCGGGCCTGGATATCTTTGAGGTTGTCGATGTCTTGGATGCAGACCGCGAATTGCGAGTCGCATTCACCGATATCGCCGCCCCGAGCGAGGTACGCAAGTCCCTGGCGGAAACCCTGTTTGGCTCCAAGATTTCTGATGGCGCATTGCGCATCATCCAAGAAGCTGCGGCCGCACAGTGGTCCACCCCGAAGGACTTTGTCAAGGGATTGGTGTCCCTGGGCCGCCGCGCACTGCTGCGCGGTGCTGAGGCGCAGGGTCAGCTGGGCCAGGTAGAAGACGAGCTCTTCCGCCTGTCCCAGATCCTTGACCGTGAGGGCGAGCTCACCCAGCTGCTTTCCGACCGAACTGCTGATTCCGCCCGCAAGCGCGGATTGCTGGCAAACGTGCTCTACGGCAAGGTCACGATGTTTACTGAGGCCCTCGTGCTTCAGGCCATCTCCCGCCCAGAGCAGAACCCGATCGATGACGTAGCCGCACTGGCCGATACTGCAGCTGACCTGCAGGACCGTACCATTGCGCGCGTTACCGCAGCGGGTGAACTAAACGAAGGCCAGCAAGCAGTACTCGCTGAGAAGCTGGGCAAAATTTATGGTCGTGCGATGTCCATTCACTCTGAGGTTGACACCAGCCTCCTCGGTGGCATGCGCATCCGCGTCGGCGATGAAGTCATTGATGGCTCCACGGCAGGCAAGATTGCCCGCCTGCGTGCCCAGATGGCGTAGCCGAAACGACAGAAACGATTCAAGTAAGTGCTGGAAGATACTACCGAGAGCAGGAAGAACATGGCGGAGCTGACGATCTCCTCCGACGAGATCCGTAGTGCGATTGCGAACTACACCTCGAGCTACTCCGCGGAGGCCTCCCGTGAGGAGGTCGGCGTGGTCATTTCGGCAGCTGACGGTATTGCGCAGGTTTCTGGCCTGCCATCCGTTATGGCGAATGAGCTGCTCGAGTTCCCAGGCGGCGTAATTGGCGTCGCACAGAACCTTGACACTAACTCCATCGGTGTCGTGGTCCTGGGCAACTTCGAGTCCCTCAAGGAGGGCGACGAGGTTAAGAGGACCGGCGAGGTTCTCTCCATCCCAGTGGGCGAGGAATTCCTCGGCCGCGTAATTAACCCATTGGGCCAGCCGATTGACGGCATGGGCCCAATCAACGCTGAAGAGGAGCGTGTCCTCGAGCTGCAGGCACCGTCCGTGCTGCAGCGTCAGCCGGTTGAAGAGCCAATGCAGACCGGCATCAAGGCTATCGACGCAATGACCCCGATCGGCCGCGGCCAGCGTCAGCTGGTCATCGGTGACCGTAAGACCGGTAAGACCGCGGTCTGCATCGATACCATTTTGAACCAGAAGGCTAACTGGGAGTCCGGCGACAAGGATAAGCAGGTACGCTGCATCTACGTCGCTATCGGCCAGAAGGGCTCGACCATCGCTGGCGTGCGCCGCACCCTTGAGGAGCACGGCGCGCTGGATTACACCACCATCGTGGCCGCACCGGCTTCCGATTCCGCCGGCTTCAAGTGGCTGGCACCGTTCTCCGGTGCAGCGCTGGGTCAGCACTGGATGTACCAGGGCAACCACGTCCTGGTTATCTACGATGATCTGACCAAGCAGGCTGAGGCCTACCGTGCCATTTCCTTGCTGCTGCGCCGTCCGCCGGGACGCGAGGCATACCCAGGCGATGTGTTCTACCTGCACTCCCGCCTGCTGGAGCGTGCTGCAAAGCTTTCCGACGACATGGGTGCTGGCTCCATGACCGCCCTGCCGATCATCGAGACCAAGGCAAACGACGTCGGCGCCTTCATTCCGACCAACGTCATTTCCATTACTGACGGCCAGGTCTTCCTGGAGTCCGACCTGTTCAACCAGGGCGTTCGCCCGGCTATTAACGTCGGTGTTTCCGTCTCCCGTGTCGGTGGCGCTGCACAGACCAAGGGCATGAAGAAGGTTGCCGGTAACCTGCGTCTGGACCTGGCTTCCTACCGTGACCTGCAGGCCTTCGCGGCATTCGCATCTGACCTGGATGCTGCTTCCAAGGCTCAGCTGGAGCGCGGTTCCCGTCTGGTCGAGCTGCTGAAGCAGTCCGAGTCCTCCCCGCAGCCGGTGGAGTACCAGATGGTGTCCATCTACCTCGCCGAGGCTGGCATCTTCGACGTCGTTCCCGTTGAAGACGTCCGCCGCTTCGAGGACGAGGTGCACGAGTACCTCAACGCCAATACCCCAGAGGTCTTTGAGCAGATTTCCGGCGGCAAGCCGTTGACCGATGAGTCCAAGGACGCATTGGTTGCGGCAGCTAAGGACTTCCAGCCGACCTTCCGCACCTCCGAGGGCCACAACTTGGGCTCCGAGGCGCCGGTAGAGCCTTTGGATGAAAGCGACGTAAAGAACACCGAGCTCAACGTCTCCCGCAAGACGGCTAAGTAGAGTTCAGAACTCACAACTAACCGTCTAGATTAAAGAAGGGAGGAGAAACGATGGCTAATCTTCGCGAACTACGTGACCGCATCCGGTCCGTCAATTCGACTAAGAAGATCACCAAGGCCCAGGAGCTCATTGCTACCTCGCGCATTACCAAGGCGCAGGCTAGGGTAGAGGCCTCTCAGCCGTACGCGGCTGAGATGACCAGCATGATGAACAAGCTGGCTGCCGCCTCTACGTTGGAGCATGACATGCTGCGTGAGCGTGAAGACGGAAACGTCGCCGCCATCCTCGTGGTCACTTCTGACCGCGGTATGTGCGGTGGCTATAACAACAACGTCTTCAAGAAGGCTGCACAGCTGCAAGCTCTCCTGGAAAGCAAGGGCTACGAGGTAGTTCGCTACGTTACCGGTAATAAGGGCATCGGCCATTACAAGTTCCGCGAGGACGAGGTAGTTGGCAGCTGGGGCGGTTTCTCTCAGGATCCAACCTGGGAGACCACCCACGATGTGCGCCGTCACTTGATTGATGGCTTCATTGCTGGTTCCCATGGCACTACCAAGGGCCGCGACGGCCTGCATGCGCAAGGTGAGGGCGCCGGTGTACGTGGCTTTGACCAGGTACACGTTGTCTACACCGAGTTTGAGTCCATGCTGACCCAGACCGCGCGTGCTCAGCAGCTGTTGCCAGTTCAGCCGGTTATTCAGGATGAGGAGTATCACCTCGGTGAATCCGCTCTGACTGACTCTGCATCTGCGGACGACGTTGCCGCAGGATTCGAGTTCGAGCCAGACGCAGAGACGCTGATGGAAGCGCTGCTTCCGCAGTACGTCTCGCGTATCCTGTTTGCTATGTTCTTGGAAGCTTCTGCTTCCGAGTCCGCTGCACGCCGTACAGCTATGAAGTCTGCTACTGACAACGCAACCGAGATGGTCGAGGACCTCTCTCGCGTGGCTAACCAGGCCCGTCAGGCACAGATTACCCAGGAAATTTCAGAGATCGTCGGTGGCGCTGGCGCGCTATCTGACAGCGCAGAAAGTGACTAGATTATGACTACAGCTCTGCAAGAGCAGAATGCACAGTCTTCGGCAGTCGCCGGTCGTGTCGTGCGCGTCATCGGTCCGGTTGTGGACGTGGAATTCCCACGTGAGGCACTGCCGGCCCTGTACAACGCACTGCACGTCGACATTAAGCTCGAAGCTGTTGCAAAGACCGTCACCCTCGAGGTCGCTCAGCACCTCGGTGACAACCTTGTCCGTACCGTGTCCATGGCACCGACCGACGGCCTCGTCCGCGGTGCCGAGGTCATCGACTCCGGAAAGCCAATTTCCGTGCCGGTCGGCGACGTCGTCAAGGGCCACGTCTTCAACGCCCTCGGTGACTGCCTCGACGAGCCGGGTCTCGGCCGCGATGGTGAGCAGTGGGGCATCCACCGCGAACCGCCAGCGTTCGACCAGCTCGAGGGTAAGACCGAGATTCTGGAGACCGGCATTAAGGTCATTGACCTGCTGACCCCGTACGTTAAGGGCGGCAAGATTGGCCTCTTCGGCGGCGCAGGTGTGGGTAAGACCGTTCTCATTCAGGAGATGATTACCCGTATCGCCCGTGAGTTCTCCGGTACCTCCGTCTTCGCCGGCGTCGGCGAGCGCACCCGTGAGGGCACCGACCTCTTCCTGGAAATGGAAGAGATGGGCGTGCTGCAAGATACCGCACTTGTCTTCGGCCAGATGGATGAGCCGCCAGGAGTCCGTATGCGCGTGGCTCTGTCCGGCCTGACCATGGCGGAGTACTTCCGCGATGTGCAGAACCAGGACGTTCTGCTGTTCATCGACAACATCTTCCGTTTCACCCAGGCCGGCTCCGAGGTTTCGACCCTGCTGGGTCGTATGCCTTCCGCTGTGGGCTACCAGCCAACCCTGGCTGACGAGATGGGTGTTCTGCAGGAGCGCATTACCTCGACCAAGGGCCGTTCCATTACGTCCCTGCAGGCCGTTTACGTTCCTGCCGATGACTACACCGACCCGGCTCCGGCAACGACGTTCGCTCACTTGGACGCCACCACCGAGCTGGACCGTGCTATTGCTTCCAAGGGTATTTACCCTGCAGTGAACCCGCTGACCTCTACCTCTCGTATCCTCGAGCCGGGTATCGTTGGCGAGAAGCACTACGAGGTTGCGCAGCGCGTCATCGGTATTCTGCAGAAGAACAAGGAACTCCAGGACATCATCGCCATCCTCGGTATGGACGAGCTGTCCGAGGAGGATAAGGTCACCGTTCAGCGTGCCCGCCGTATTGAGCGCTTCTTGGGCCAGAACTTCTTCGTCGCACAGAAGTTCACTGGCCTGCCGGGCTCCTACGTGCCGCTGTCTGAGACCATCGATGCCTTCGAGCGCATCTGCGATGGCGAGTTTGACCACTACCCAGAGCAGGCCTTCAACGGCTTGGGTGGCTTGGACGACGTCGAGGCTGCATACAAGAAGTTGAACGAGAAGTAGGGAGAGGCACATGGCTGACATCACCGCCGAATTGGTTTCCGTCGAGCGCCTGCTGTGGTCTGGACAGGCCTCCATGGTCACGGCTGAGACCACCGAGGGTGAGATCGGCGTGCTTCCCGGTCACGAGCCAATGATCGGTCAGCTGATCGATAATGGCGTGGTGACCATCCACCCAGTGGACGGCGAGCGCCGCGTCGCCGCCGTGCAGGGTGGTTTCCTCTCCGTTACCCAGGACAAGATCACCGTCCTCGCTGATTGGGCCATCTGGTCCGATGAGGTGGATGAGGAGAAGGCTCAGAATGATTTCGCTTCTGAGCACGAGCTCACCAAGTCCCGTGGCGAGGCCGCACAGCGTGCAGTTCGCCGCGCCAAGGCTTAATACCTTGGATTGGTAGGAGAGGGCAGCAATAGCCGCCCTTCCTGCTCTCTTAAGGCGCATCGGTTTATAGCCGGTGCGCCTTCTTCGTTTTTTCTTTGCCTTTTCTTATTGGCGTGTGGGGCCTTCAAGGCGCTACAATCCAAAGAATCAGTTTCTCCACAGAGCGAGGATGGCGTGAAAAGCCCATGAATTCAACGGTGGTTGCAGTGCTTCTGTGGGCCCTTGGAGTGGCCCTGCTGCTAGTTATTTTTCTGGCTGCGCTTCGCTTTTTCACCGTGCGATCGCGCGGTACTTCAGTCCTCCTGCGCCGAGTTCCGGCTAAGAATTCCCTTTCCTGGCGCCATGGTTCGTTGCGTTATGAAGGAGAATTCGTGGAGTATTTCAAGCTCCGTTCTGTCTCTCCGCGCTGCGATCTGCGCATCAACCGCCTCGACATCGAAGTAGTGAGCACCCGCCCGCTTGATGATGACGAGGCTTCTTTTATGTCCGCTGCCACCGAAGTCGTTCGCTTTCGGGCCAAAGGAAAAGAATATGAGCTGGCTTCCGACGCCCATGGCATCTTGGCCTTTGGCGCATGGGTAGAGGCCGCCCCATCTAAGCGCCAGCAGCGCTTTGACTTCCGGGAATTGCGCGAGCGCGCTACCCGTCAATCCAAGCGATAGGCCCACCCGCTAGGGTAGAAAACATGCGTTTAGTAATCGCCCGATGCTCAGTAGATTACGTGGGCCGCTTAGATGCCCACCTGCCGATGGCAGACCGCCTGCTCATCGTCAAAGCGGACGGTTCCGTGTCCGTGCATGCCGACGACCGCGCTTATAAGCCGCTCAATTGGATGACACCTCCTTGCACCTTGAAGGAGTCCGCGATTGAGGACCTCGACGGTGAGGACACAGGCGAGGTCTTGTGGTTGGTGGAAAACCCCAAGGGCGAGCAGTTGCGCATCACCATTGCCGAGATTCACGAAGAAATCTCCTATGACATGGGTGAGGACCCCGGCCTAGTCAAAGATGGCGTCGAGGCTCACCTTCAAGAGCTCTTGGCAGACCAGATTGATACCTTGGGCGAGCGCTACACCCTGGTGCGCCGCGAATATCCCACCGCCATCGGCCCCGTGGACATTATGGCGAAGGATGAGAACAATAATAACGTCGCCATCGAGGTTAAGCGCCGCGGTGGCATCGATGGCGTAGAACAGCTGACGCGGTATCTGGAGCTGCTTAACCGCGATGAGCTTCTCGCCCCTGTGTCCGGTGTATTTGCGGCCCAGGAAATCAAGCCGCAGGCTCGTACCTTGGCTGAGGACCGCGGCATTCGGTGCGTCGTACTTGACTACCAGGAGCTGCGTGGGCTTGAGTCGAATGAATTGCGACTGTTCTAATGCCGCGGCGAAATAGGCGCAAACCCGTAGAGATCCGATCCCTGCCTAAGGACGGCTCAACTTTCCTCGGCTCGCAAACGGTCGAGGGGCCAAGTTGGACTTCAAGCGAGCGTGATTCTCCCTATTTTTAAATATTGGTATTTTCCAGCCCTGAGCTGGTGAAACAAGGGAGAATAAATTGACTGAGCAGATTGCTAACGCCGTAGCTCGTGTAGCTGTATTCGTCGCCTCAGAACAGGGGAAAGAGTTCTACCGTTCCGCGTATAAGGAACGGTTGTCTCAGTGGCCTGAACTATCCGGTGCTGAGCGTCGTTCTAACGCTCGTGCGGATGTATTCCGCGATGTTCAAACACAGTGCGGTGTCAGCGGGGAGCAGCTGGTTTCCTTTGATGTTTTGCAAGATGAGTTCACTCTGAACATGTTCAGGGCTAAAGACCCGTACAGGGTTGCTGCACACTTGTGTGTGTTGTGCGGGGTTGATGAGGCTCTGGTAGGTGCTGAGATTGATGCTTTGCTAACCCTGCTCGAGGAGGGAAGCGGAAAACTGCACTGCCTAACCGATGAACAGCTCGCTGCTCTACCCCGTACCCCGGAAGTTCAGTTAGAAATCCAAAAGCGGCTCTATGAATCTGCAAGCGAAGCGGTAGAGGCCTGGAATGAAGAAGCGAATGAACTAGTCAGTATCGCGGATGCAGCTCCTGAGTTGGGCTGGAGTGTTGAGGAGATGCTGGAGCAGTTGGTTCAGGATGGTTTGTTACTCGAGCTTGATGGTGAGCTGGTGCCAAGCCCTCACCCTGATATTAAACGCTGTGAGCCATTCTAAGGCGTTGGAATATAGTTTCTATACTTTTACCCTTTGGGGCGCTGTTAGGCGCTCTACGGGGCTGCTAGAGACCTCTACGGGGCTGCTATTAGTATGCTCCTCGGTCTTCCTGACCTGTGGGGCTACTCGTTTAGATTAGAAGGAGTGTTTTAAGAAAGATGGAGCAGAGTTTGTTTGATACCCCGGAGGTGTTACGAGACATCCTGGGCATCGTTAAAGATGAAGATTTAGACCTACCTACACAGGCGGATAATTGGCTTATTCCCGGTGTTGTGTGCACCACGAATACCGTTGTCTACGGTCAAGCTTCGGCTGGTAAATCAATGGTTATTAGTAACATAATCGCTAGTCTGTTTGATGGTAGAAACTTTTTTGATATTAAACCAGCTCAGAGCGGGCTAAAAGGGTTGGTTATCTGCTCTGATGCTAAGGCTGAGTTCGAGTACAAGCAGCGGCTGCATAACATTAACGCCACCGGCGCGGTGGAGTACATGGCTGACGCTGGGGTTATCAGCCCTGAACAGTGGGGTCTTATTGTAGAAGCAGTGCGTTATATCGGCTATGACTATGTGATTATTGACCATGCTACGGGCGTGGTTGATGGTGACGTTATTGCTCGTGAGCCGTGGCAGAGGTTTTGGCAAGACCATGTTCGTAGTCTGAATGTTCCTACTATTGTGGTGGCTCATTCTTCGGATTCCACTTTTCAAGGACAAGTCTCCCACCGGCCAATGGGTAACTCGGGTGTTACTCAGTTCTCTAGATGTGAGGTTGAGGTTTACACCAAGGGGAATATTAAGTTTGCCTCTGAGCCGCTAAGGGAGCTTCGGAGCAAAAGCCGATATGGTCAAGGCGTTGTGCGAAATTTCCGCATTGTAGACCCCGGTATCATTGTGGAAGAAGAGCAGGCTGAGGAGTCTGTTTCTAAGCAGCGGGCTTCGGATACGTTGGATAAGAATGCTCGGATTGCCCGGCTAGCCGTTGAGTCTAAGGCTTCTACTGTTACGGGTGTAGCTGAGGAGATTGCTTCCGAGGTTGGAACAACTGCTCGCACGCTGAGCGCTCGTAAACTTCCAGAGCTTGTGAGTATCGGGCTGTTGGTAAAGAACCAAAATAAGACCAACGGTGTGTATTCGCCCGGCCCTAAGCTGAAAATATAGGGTGTGCACTTTTTCTGTTTATGCAGGTCACAGCGTTGTGAAATGCACACCTAGGGTGTGCACTGTTCTGTATTTCCGCTGGTCAAAGACGTGCACATGCACACTGCACCCCCCTTATAGAGGCTATCGCCTCATATCCCCCACTTCTATTTTCCCTATAAGGGCGCAATGAGCGCCCGCGTAGGGAAGCGAATAATTACGGCTATGGTCTAGCCGTGATTGTGAGCATAGGAAGTGAAAGAATGAGCACGATTACTTCGTGCTTATGATTGAACGAGAGAGTGAGAATAACAGCAATTGTCTTTGCTGTTGTTTGAACGATTAAACACAGGGAGATTATTAGCCCGACCTCCAAAGCGTCGGGCGGTTAATCGACCGGATAAAGCATAAGGGCTTATGGGTATTAAGCCCGTTGCGTTGTGCGAGTAGCAACCGACTCTGGGGGTTGTGTATGAGCATATTCATTAGGCGGCAGAATCGCCGCCTTGTATATATCTATTTCCTAGGTATTAGCAATAGCCGTAAAGCGCTATTGCGGTTAGTCGGTCTATCGACCTCCACTGATATACAGCGGCCTGAGTGGCCGCATAGTAGCAATAGCCCTCGAGGGCTATTGCCCTTAGTCGGCCTAGTGGCCTCCCATTGATAAAGCGGCTTATCGCTGCTATTACCCGGCCAAAGTGGCCGGTGGGTAATTACTCTCCTAAGGACGAGGTAGCCCACCTCGTATTAGTAATTATTTATGCTCCATTGAACAGGGTGGTACACCTTGGATGAGTAGTAGGCTAGGTTTCCTAAGCCCACACGGCTAAGCCCGTGGAGCGTTAACGGTAACGCTCCTCGAGTTCTACTCCGTGGTGCTGTAACGCTCTATATTCCCTTCTAAGCGTTTTAATCCTCTGTCTGGTGTATTCCCCTTGGAACGTCTGTAAGGCTCTCAGAATGGCCCCTAGGGGCCTTTACGGGCCTCTTGTAAAGCTCCTCGAGCTCTGCCCTGCGGGGCTAGGGCCCTCTACGGGCCTGTTAACGCACCCCTTGGTGCTTGGGCCTTAAACAAGGCCCTTTAATCACCTATTGGTTTGCCCGTAGTCTGCTTGCACGGTGGGGCACGGAACACACTGTGATTCCCTGAGGAGTTTTTGCGATGAAGTGGGCCTGGTCTCATTATTGGCCGTTCTGCTTATCAGCCTGTGCCTTTATCGTGTTCGGGTTCTTCCTAAGTGATATGCGCTGGGCTGTGCGGGGCTCGTTGCTTGTGCTGGGCTTAGGTCTCCTGGAGCTTCTTCGGGTGTAGTTTATAGAGCGTAACGCTCCTCGGTCTTCCAGAACTGCGGTGCTTCACCAGAGTAAGAAAGCCAACTCCTCTGAAGAAAAAATGGGAATTAAAAAAGGCCCCTCAAGGGGCCTTTAATTCTTTCTAGCGAATCTTCCAGTCATGACCACAGGATTGGCAGATAGCCTTTTTAGTGTTTTTGTTTTTGGTCTTGTGAGTCCCATTGGATTTTTTCCAGACAAGGTTGGACATGCCAAGGGTGCCCACGGCGGTCATTGCTCGAGCAGTGTTATTCATGTGTCCGCCAAAGCCGATACTGTTGGACTTTGTACGGCTTCCTTCACCGACGTAAGCAATAGTTACGTTTTCGTCCTTGCACTTTGGGCAAATCATTTCCAATTTTTCCTATCTAGTTTGAACCACACTCGGGAATATGTGGTTTTGACGGGATTATTTTACTATCCCCGGCTAATGAAGTGGAATAGCGGGTTTTGAAGGTTGCACCCGTGGTTGTCTTAGGGGTGCTTGCTGTGGAGTAAACAAGAGCTCTAGCACCACAGAGCGAAGCTCGAGGAGCGTCAACGGGATCTACCTTTAGTTAGGTCCCTAGATTGCGTTCTAAGGGCTTGATAGTGATTATCTAGGGGGAACTAGGGGTAGAGGCTGTTAGGCCGTCTATGAGCCTTCTAGGGCCCTTTATGAGCCCACTGTGTGGTTGGATACGCTCCTAGGGGCGTTCTGTGTAGACCGAATCCCTAAGAAGTGGCTACCACAAGGGTCGGTGGTAGCTATTTCTAGTTAGAGCAGGAGCCCGCTAGTTCTCCGTTAATGGAGGCGTATGCACCCTTCAAGCTCCCTAGTCTGTCAAGATATTCTCCTGGAACTTCAAAAGAAGCAGTTAGGTAGTTTGAGCCCAACCCGGTGTTTACGGTCTCTTTCTCGGTTGACGGATAGACCTGTATAAACGAGTTGAATGTACCCGCTGCCTTATCTTCCATCACCATTATTCCGTGTTCAAAGTTCAGGCGGTAGGAGTAGGAATTGAATTCGTGGTTCGACTTTGGAGCGAAATAGAAAGTAGCTTCGGTTCCCTCGAAATTGAAATTCTTAACAGTTTCCGGGCCGTCGGTTGTCTCTATAGTGCGAGAGTCACATTTCCACGCATCTTCTGGAGGGAGTTGGTCTGAAACGTCAACGCCTGCTTCAGTTTGAGTCTTGAACTCAGGAGCTTCCTGGTTCTCAGAGACAGCGTTACTGTCCTCCGAAGTGCTACAACCTGCTAGGAACAAAGGAATAAGGACAAGAGGGAGATATTTCTTCATGGTCATATATTAGCGGCACATGTGAAGGGCGATTACCAAAGGAAAGGCTATTTCCGTTTCTTGGAATTTGTACCCTAGGTACTGCTAAGAGGTAACTGAGGCTGGGCAGGTTCTGGCGGTGTTTCGGGTGAATATTATTATGCCTAATAGTGGTGGTGTCATTTAACGCCGTAGCAACTTGCCTAACCATAACAAGCAATACACCACCGCTGTGGCAAGTAATACGATAATTGAAACTATAATTCTAATTAACGTTAGGCCTTTCCAATAGAGTAAAGTTCCTATGCCCGAGAAAGGTAGCCAAATAGTTTCCTTTTTGCTCTGATTTGAGATTGCTTTGAGTGTTTTCCAGCCAGTACCGAGGATATGCAGGATTGGGACAGTGCATAGTCCATATATCAGTGTGGGGGCTATGCTATCTAAGATAACGTCACAGGCTTCTTCAGCGCCGTGCTCGTTGGTACCACATTGCTGGTTCTGGATAGTTTCGGAAATAAGATATATAAAAAAGGTTAGGAATAAGGCGATACGCTCGAAGCTATGAGCTTCGGCGCTGTCGGTTGCTGTCCATTGTTTATGTAGGTGGAAGCAAAGTAGCCACAAGGTTCTATCAAAGAGTAGGGCAGCGGTGGCAATTATAGTAACGCGGATAAATTGCGGTGTTCCTGGATTTAGTGTTACTCCACCAACTGCTAGCCAGAGCACAGTAGCTGAGGCTCCGAGGCCAATATTTACCCATACAATTTTGTTGTTTGTTTCAGCTCCCTGTGTCTTTTCGTAGAGCGGGGATTCGACGATAGAGGTTGACGGTTTTTCCAATTCATTTTCCTGTGATTGTGGCCTTTTACAGTGGTAGGTTATGGCACTCAGACTAGGTTGTCTACACGTTACCGATAAGCCTTTTGGATGGTTGTCATAAAACGTTGTTTGTCTTCTGGTGGGTAGTAATTCAAGGCGTATCAACGCACTATCGGGAGCGGCATAGGGTTGCGTCTTAGATTCTCTATCACCTTGAATCGGGAGCGTTTTCCCGGTTTTGAATCAAACGAGAAGCGGCGCGCTGTGGTTATCAGATTTGATAGAAGGTTCTAGGAGCTTGGGGTTATCTCCCACTACCTCTTCTAGACTCTGTGCGGGCCTTTGGTTGGAGACTTGTGAGAGTGTATGAAGCTCTTTGTGAGCTTTCAGGGGGGTATTGTTTGAGCATTACCAGCGGCTAGCTCAAGTTGCCTAGGCCCCGTTAGTGTAACAATTTGGTAACACAGAGGCTTCTTAGTGACATAAACTGTCATTTTCTCACCTATGTATATAGTGAGAGTTTTTATTTTCTACTCTCGCACTCTGCCGTCTTTTAGCGCTCGTAAACGGTTGCATTCAGTTTTAGCTCTAGGTTTGGGTTTGTAGGCCGTCTCAACTTAGGTTCGCTCCTTCTTGGAGGATTCGGGCTCCGGATTAATTAGCCGGAGCCCTTTTTCTTTTGCTTTATAAAAGTAACGTTACTTAGCCGGATTAGAAAGGGTTTATTAAATGAAGGTTTATGCGAATGGCAAAACGCAGGAAGAGCAGGCCCGCCATAACCAAAATTATCGCCGTAAGCAGGCGGCTGCTCGAACCTGGATTGCTGATATTGCTAAGGCTCTTAATGAGCCAAAAGAAGACGTAGTGAAGTTTGATGCGGTGCGTGTTGCCGCGCTGATTAAGGAAGGATTCGAAGAGAGTGAGCGGCCTAGAGACTCGCATTCGGGAATATTTCACAGACCCGAAGCACAAGAAGCTAAGTAAGGCGCTTAGGGAAGAACTGGATTCAGAGGGCTTAAAGTACTGCTATTACTGCGAGACTGTTAAGCCTTTGAGTGAATATAACCGCAAAGGCAGCGGGTTCCGCCAACAGTGCCGTGAATGCCAACACGGTTACCACTATGCAAACCACGAGAGGGAATTAGCTCGTATGCGGAAATATAAGGCTGATAACGCTGAGGCTATTGCTGCACAGTGTAAGCGATACAGGGAGCTCAATCCGTTGCAAAGCAGAATTAGGAATGGTTATCGACGGGCTAAAGAGCTAGGGGCTCCTTTTGAAGAGTTCAAAGCAAAAGACGTTTACGAATACTGGCGGGCAGTGGGAATTGATCCTTGGGTTTCTGCGTACTCCGGCCAGCCCTTAACTCCAGAGAATTACGGGCTAGACCATATTATTCCGCTGAGTGTACCTGATACGCCAGGTCACACCCCGACAAACCTGGCACCCTGCACGCAATCCGAGAATAAACGAAAGTTTAATCGGAAAGTTTTACCGTTCCGTCTACTAGCCCTTTTAGCCCTGAGTGAGGAGAAGAGTGAAGAAGCTGATTGCCAACAATCCCTACACCCCTAGGCTGCAAGACCCGCCACCATCGAAATTGCCTTGTAGTCAAGATGATTTAGCCCGCCCCGCCCCAGAGTGTGGCGGGGTTTATTTTTACCCGCTCTCAGTGGAAGAGCAACAGCTCATGTTCTACGGAAAGGAAGGATAAGTTATGAGTTATATACCGTTAAACGGCTCGAAAGTGATTGAAAAAGCGAACGGTGAATTAGAACGCCGTCAAACACCCGCCACTGTGCTACGAGAGGCATTGACCGGGGTTAATGAGGACGCCGCCGATGGTTCTAACGGAGCTACGAAGTCAGAGCCTGTCAGAAAAGCAGTGGACCCAAGTCAGGGAACCGGATACCCGGGCAAATCGCAACGTCCGGACCCACTCATGGACGCGCTAATGAAGGCTGTTTATTAATAAGAAGGAGTTTATGAATATGTCGAACGTTGAATCTTGGAATCTGAAGCACCCAAAAAAGGTCAAAGACCTGCTAGAAGCTCAAGCTAAGCTCGAGGAAGCGGTACACGCCCCCTCGCCAAGTACCGGTGGTTTCCTGAGTGCTGACACTCTCGAAGCTGCTCTGAACGAGCATACGCTTCACGCCCTTTATCATGGCGATGAACGTCGCCAAGCTATCAACCTAGCGCGAAACACTATCGAACGTCAGTTAAAGGCTGAAGTAAATAACAACCTTGATAATTATGTGAAGCAGGTTGAGGCAATCTTTAACCCTGCTGCTGAAGCTTATGCAGAGGCTGTAGAGCAGTTGCCTTCCTCTAAGTTCACCGCTGAGGAAGTACTGGGGTTTAGTCAATCACAGCGGGAGGCCTATCATACCGCCCGAGAGGCAGCCGGTGTTATCAGCTGGGCGGCTAACTGGTTGTGGGAACTGCTAGACCTTCCTGGGCAGAGCCTGGGGAACTGGGGTAAGTGGTTCCTGGTATGCGCTCCCGAGTCTGTGGCTGGACTTACCTGTCTATTCCTTGAGGAGGAGCACACTGGGGAGAAGGGGTATGACGCCCTCCTACCGCCCCTCCTACGGGCCCTGCGTGAGGGTGCATATCTGCGTATCGCTACGCCTTCGCAGGCACGTGCAGACGCAGAGGAGCAGGAGCGGGCGCGTACGGAGATGAGCAATGAGGCTTGGCTAACCCTACGCCGTAGCCTAAAGCTATAAACCTCTAAGGGCCATTGGGGAGCCCGAGCATTAAGGCTCCCTAAAATGCCCTCTGAGCAGGCAATATGTCCTGTTAGTTGGTGGTCCCCCACCATGGGGGCCCCACCGGGTATACCCTCGCCCCCAAAAGGAAGACCGGGGAGTATTGCGTGCGCTCCTTTGTATGCTGTTTATTTATGGATTTTTAAGAAAGTTGGTTATTTTGATTGGAGAATTTGGAGAGGCTGGCACCCGGTTAGTGGAAACTATTACCAATACGTTTGATTTTAGTGAGGAACCTGGAAAGCTGGCGATCCTTGAACGTGCGGCTCGAACTGCGGACACGATAGCCGCCCTCGAGACTGAGGCGGCTACTCAATCCCTGACTGCTAAGGGAAGTATGGGGCAGGCTGTGATTAACCCTTTGGTTGCCGAAGCTCGGGCACAGACTTCTTTGCTTGATAAGCTTTTGAAGAGCCTCGGGCTCCCTGATACGGATGAGGATACCGCAGCAAAGGCAGAGCAAAGGCGACGGCAGGCTAAGAAGGCAGCTCAAACGAGGTGGGGGAACCGATGACTATCCGCAAGGGTTCACAGCGGGGTGTGTCTCCGGCTGATGTTGCTGTAAGGGTTCCAGTGGAGACATATCCTGTGGAAGTCCCTTTTTCTGAGTGGGCTGAGGAGACAAAGGCGTATTGTTATCTAATCGCTGGCAACACAGACCACGGGTATGTTTGCGAAGCTGGTGAGATTGCAGGGGTGTCTTTGGCCGATTGGTTCCGCGCGGTGTTTGCTACCGACCTAGGCTCTGCCCCGGCTGGGGTGCAATGGATAGCTCCTCGAGAAGAATAAGCTGTTTCCATGCCCTACGGGCCTACTAGGCCTGTGGGGTTAGGCCTATGGGCTCGTTGATAGGCCCTAAGGCCTGTTGGGGATGCGGGCTCCTCGGTTGAGGGAACTCAACCACAGGTTGATTCCCGTTGATACGCTCCTCGGCTTTGCCTGAATTGCGCCTCGAGCTCTGCTCTGTGGTGCTGTGGGGCTGATTTTGGCTGATTTTCCACCCTATCTGAACTGCATGTTTAGAAACGCTAATTCGCTGTATTGCCATTTAAGGCGATTTAAAATTTCTTTGGACTAATGGCCCGGAGAGTTATTTTCATTCTCTTAGGGGGCTAATGAGAGGGCCTGTTTTCCTGACTTTTCAGGCGTGGGAGATTGAGGCTTTCTGTGTTGGTGTGCTCTGTGGGGCTGAATGCTACGGCTTCTTAGGGCCCTTTGTGTCCCATTTCCGCTTGAACCTTTCAAACTCCTCTTTAGCTTCGTTTAGTGCTTGTAGAGATTTTTCATTTTCTGTTAGTTCATGCTTTCTTTGCCTAAGAGTTATCACACCAACAGCAACTTGACCTAGGAGAGTACCTATTAGGGCTGCACCACTGGCAAGGGATAGGAATCTGAATAAGCCGGTTACCTCTTGCCAGCTATTGCCGTCCCCAAGGTGCCATAGTGCGAACAGTGAGAATCCTACTGAGAAGACGGTAGCTAAGGTTCCTAAGGTGAATAGGATTACCGATAGTTTGCTTCGGGCGTTTGTTTGGTTTAAACCTCGGTCTAGGTGGATTGATATAAACACCACTGACCCCAACCCAACTACCGCCTGAAAGTAAGCAACCATAGGAGCTATTTTAGTTACCCTGTTGGGTCTTTAGATGTAAGGATATATCTCCTATCCGACCATAGGCACCGGAGCAGTGGCTAAGGCCTGTTTACCAACCGTTGTTTCAGGTCCTCAGGAACAATAAGCTCAACCTCTTGGATTCCTGGCCGGTTTCGGTATCCGCGTGAGAGTTGGCGCGCTCTAACACGTACTCCGATGCTGATTAAGAGTTGCCTACGTCCTTCGAGGTCTAGTGCATCCCACTTTTCCCGGTAGGTTTCACCCGTGGGAATCCATTCAACTTTATCTTCGGTCACTTCCTGAGCTTCTAGAACTTTGATTCTGTTTTCCAGTGTTTCAAGTTGTGCGAATAATGCTTTTCTAGCGGTTGATGTAGTAGCCGTGGTGATGAATTCTGAAAGGTCTGTGTAGGTGTCTTGTGCTTCCTTGAGCTCTTGGGTTAGGTCTGAGCCTCGGGTTACCTTCTTCTCCAGAACCTCGTAGTCGCCTAGGATTTCGTGGAACTGCTCGTTTACTGTGCCTAGGACTTGCTCATCATTCACACTGAGTTGTTTACACTTGTTAGCGCATGTGTAAGACCCGCTAGGCTTGTTTCGGTAGCGTTTGTGGTGCATGTTGCCACCGCATTCCCAACACTCGAGTACGCCTAAAAGTGGGCTTGTGCGGTCTGGTGCTACTTTTGCCCAACGCCTACCTTCGAGGGTGGCCTGAATCTTGTCCCACTCTTCCTTCGTGACAGCCGGAGGGCACCTGAGTACAGGTGTACCGTCTTCGTTGAAGATTGGTTTGCTTTCGTGCAGTGCCCATCCTAGGAGAGCCCTGGATTTTAGGATTCTTCCTAGTGTGCCGTGCCGCCACTGTGTAGGAGTGTCAGATATTCCAGCTTGAGCAGTGGGGATATTCTCTTTGTTTAGTTCGTCTGCGATTACGCGGATTGGTTTACCATTGATGAAATCCTCGATGATTCTTCTCAGAACGGGGAAGGTCTCGGGGTCTTTTTCCAGCGTGAAGCCGCCGGTGTTGATAGGTGAGGGGCGGTAGCCGTATGGGATTCTTCCACCATCCCAACGGCCTGACTCTCGTAGTTTCTTTTTTGAGGCTGTTACTCGTTCTTTAATAGCCTCGAGTTCGCCTTCAGCAACACCGGCGATGACGTTGGCAATCATGCGCCCTACCCAGGTGCTTAAGTCAATGTTTTCAGAGATTGAAACTAGAGTTTTATCGTTGTCTGTAACCCAAGCAAATAGTTTGTTGATGTTGATACTGTTGCGGGCTAGGCGGTCTAGTTTCCAAGCCACAAGGATGTCCCACTCGTTACTAGCGGGTTCTTTGAGGTAGGGGCCTAGTGCTGGCGTGTCAAACGGGGAAATTGCGCCTGATACGTCAACATCCTCTGCCCAGGCCACTATTTCGTGGTTGTTGGTCTTAGCCCAGTTTTCGATGAGCTCTCTTTGTCGTTCTACGCTGGTAGATTCTTCGCTCGACCTTGACAATCTGATTCTTCCGAGTACTCTCATAGTTAATAGAGAGTATCACTTTCGCTGGAGACTCATGGCGAGCCCTATGTCATGCGGCATATCGGCTCTGCTCGTGCCCAGAAGTATTACGTCTGCCCGGGGTGTAACCAGAACATCCCACCCGGGGTGGCACACATCGTTGCCTGGCCGCGGGACGTGGGCCGCCAGGGCGACGATCGCCGGCACTGGCACCGCCACTGCTGGGAGCGTAGGTAGACTAGCGGGCATGATTGTTGCATTTTCTGTAGCCCCTGCGGTGGTCAATAATGACTCCCAAGAAATGGCCGATGCTGTGTCCGAGGCCGTGCGCGTGGTCCGCGAATCCGGCCTGCCTAACGAGACCAATGCCATGTTCACCTTGCTCGAAGGCGAATGGGACGAGGTCTTTGACACGATTAAGAAGGCCACCGATGCGGTGCGTGCGGTTTCCCCGCGCACCTCTTTGGTGGTTAAGGCCGATATTCGCGAAGGCGTAACTAACCAGCTAACGGACAAGGTAGATGCGGTTAACCGCCGCCTTGCAAAGGAGGACTAGATGACTTCACCAAATAATGCTTATGTAGGAGGAGCGCTCGACCTCAGCCAAGTCAAGGCGCGAGCCGAGGCTCGGCAGAAGGCGCAGGAATCGCCGCAGCCAAGTGCCGGCGGCGTCCAGCCCTTCTTCGCGGTAACCGAGGCCAACTTCGACCAAGATGTGGTTCGCCGGTCTACGGAAGTTCCGGTCGTGGTCCTCATCGGTACTGCTCGCTCTACCCAGTCAGAGCAGTTGAAGACTGACCTTGCGGATTTGGCCGCGCAAGGAAACTTGAGCTTCTTGGTTGCTTACGTGGATGCGGATGCTACTCCGCAGGTTGCGCAGGCCTTTGGTGTGAAGAACCTGCCGACAGTCGTGGCCTTGGGTGCTGGCCAGCCACTGACCAATTTTGAGGGCGCGCAACCCAAAGAAGCCCTAAAGCAATGGGTCGATACCTTGGTGCAGAATGTTGGTCCACAGCTGAAGGGCTTGCAAGGCAATGAGGCATCGGAACAGCCACAGGAGGAAGAAGAGGATCCGCGGCTCCAGGAAGCAGAAAGCTTCTTGAATGCCGGCGACTTTGATGGCGCTCTCAACGTCTACAACTCCATCTTGGAATCTGAGCCCGATAATGTGCAGATCAAGCAGGCGCGCGACACCACAGTCTTGCTCAAGCGCCTCGACCCTGCCAACCAGACCGAGGATCCGATTGCGGCCGCGGAAGGGGATAAAGGGGACGTCGATAAGCAAATGCGGGCTGCCGACGCCGAAGTGGTAGCCGGAGCCCCAGAAAAGGCCTTTGATCGCCTCATCGAGACGATGAAGACAACGGCCGGCGACGAGAAGTCCCGCGTACGCGAGCGCCTGCTGGAGCTCTTTGGGCTCTTTGAGCGCAATGACCCACGCGTCCTGGAGGCGCGCACCAAGTTGGCGAGCGCCCTGTACTAGCTTGGGTAGCATGGGAAAGCATGACTTCAGTGCTTTTTCTTTGCAATACCAACCGAGGCAAGTCGCAAATGGCAGCAGCACTCGCCCTCAAACATGCACCAGATTGGGATATTTACTCTGCTGGCGTGCAAACTACCGATGAGCACGTCAAGCAGGGAATCAACAAAGAGGCGAAAGCTTCCCTGGCGAAGGTGGGAGTAGAGATGTCGGGTACGCCCACTCTCGTGGATCCCCAGATTGCCGCAATTGTTGACCACGTGGTGGTGGTAGGCGATGCGGATTATGATGGCCCAGCGCAGAGGTGGGACATCGAGGATCCATCGCTACGCGGATTGGAAGGGGAAGAGCGCATGGACGCGCTGCGCGATGATATCGACGCCCGCGTGGCGGAGTTCGTGTGCGCGCAGCGGTAGCTCTTTAGCCTTTCAAGACATACCACTGCACGGAATTGGCCGGCAGATGCAGGGTCGTGGAGTTGTTCTCCACGCGGATGCGCTGGGGAAGTGGGTTCCCGGCGCCTTCATAGACGGCGTCGTCAGTGTTGAGCACCATCTGCCATTCGCCGTCGTGTGGAACCCAGAGGCCATAGTTGGGGATGGAAGAACCAGAAAGGTTGCACACGGCGAGCAGGGCAGAGCCGTCTGCGCCGTAGCGGACGTAGCCCAGAACGTTATTGGTCGAGTCATCCGCCTTGACCCATTGGAAGCCGTCCTGGTTGAAATCCTGGCTCCACAGCGCTGGGGTATCGCGGTAGACGAGGTTAATATCCCGCACGAGGCGCTTGATGCCTTGGTGCCATTCGCTGCCCCAACCGTCGAGGTTGCCCCAGTCCACGGAATTCCCCTCGGCCCACTCGGTAGTCTGGCCAAATTCCTGGCCCATGAAGAGCAGGTTCTTGCCGGGGTGGGAGAACATGTAGCCATAGAGGGCGCGGAGTCCGGCGGCCTTATTCCAGTCGTCGCCAGGCATGCGCTGCCACAGCGAGCCTTTGCCATGGACTACTTCGTCGTGGCTAAACGGCAACACGTAGCGCTCAGAATAGGCATAGACCATGGAGAAGGTGAGCTCGCCATGGTGATAAGAGCGGTGGATGGGTTCGTGCTTGAAGTACTCCAAGGTGTCATTCATCCAGCCCATATTCCATTTCAGGGAAAAGCCTAGACCGTTTTCAGAGGTGGGGGCGGTAACGCCCGGCCAGGAGGTGGATTCTTCAGCAATGGTGAGTACGCCTGGATGCGTGCGGTTGAGGGTGGCGTTGGTTTCCTGCAGGAATTGCACGGCCTCTAGGTTCTCGCGGCCGCCATGTTGGTTGGGCAGCCACTCATCGCGGGAATAGTCTAGGTAGAGCATGGAAGCCACGGCGTCTACTCGCAGGCCGTCGATGTGGAATTCTTCGGCCCAGTAGAGGGCGTTGGCCACGAGGAAATTGCGGACCTCATTGCGGCCGAAGTCAAAGACATAGGTGCCCCAATCGGCCTGCTCGCCGCGGCGGGGATCGGGGTGCTCGTAGAGAGCTTGGCCATCAAAGCGACCCAAGGCCCAATCATCCTTGGGGAAGTGTGCCGGCACCCAGTCCACGATGACGCCGATGCCATTCTCGTGCAGCGCGTTGACCAATTCACGGAATTCATCCGGCGAGCCCCAACGCGCAGAAGGCGAGTAGTAGCCAGAGACTTGGTATCCCCAAGACCCGCCGAAGGGATGCTCGGCCACGGGCAAGAGCTCGACGTGGGTGAAACCGTGTTCCTTGAGGTACGGGATGAGCTCCTCGCGAAGGCGGTTATAATTCGCCCCGACCTTCCACGAGCCGACGTGGACCTCATAGATGCTCATCGGGACATCGAGGTTGCCGGTGCGTTTGTCCATCCAGGCAGAATCGGACCAAGCGAAGCTGGTGGAATCCACGATCGAGTCCGTCTCCGGCGGGCAGGCGGTGCGCTTGGCTAGGGGATCGGCCTTGTCCTTGCGGCCCTCGTGGCTAAAGATAGCAAACTTATAGTGCTCGCCAGCACCGATACCGGGAACAAAGACCTCCCACACACCGGTAGAGCCTAGTGAACGCATTGGGTACTGGGTAGGATTCCAGCCACAGAAATCGCCTACTACGGCAACGCCCTGGGCATTAGGAGCCCACACGGCAAAGGAGACGCCGGACACGGTACCCATTTCGGTGTCATAAGAACGCAGGTTGGCGCCGAGGACATCCCAGAGGCGCTCGTGGCGGCCTTCCCCAATTAGGTGCAGATCCAGGGAGCCCACCGTGGGAAGGAAGTGATAGCCGTCTGCCACGGTGCGCGTAGGGGCCTCGGGGTAGGTGATCTCTAGGCGGTAATCGCAGTTATCGCCAATTTCCGCCTCCCAGATGTCATCGCCCACCGAATCCATGGAGAGGGTTTGCGTGGGGGTGTGCAGCTGGACCGCGGTAGCACCCGGTTGGCGGGTACGGATAGTACCTTCGTGCCAACCGTAGAAACCGTGCGGGTCATGGTGGCGGCAGTCATTGAGGCGAGCGAGGTCAGCGGCCGGGATAGTCATACAATCAGAGTACCTAGTTCGAGTGCGGTCCGGTGGGCGAATGTTTACGGGCGATAGTCGCTAACTACGCGCCAGGTGAGCTGTTCCTGGAGGTCGTGGTCGGCAGGGGGAAGGACGAAGACATGGGCGACGTCGCGAAGCGGCTCTAAGCGCACAAAGTTGCGCTCGGACCAGTGGTAGGCAGAGCCGGTAATCGTGTCTTGGACGGTATAGGACTCGCCGGGGTGGCGGCCGATAGCCTGCATATCTACCGTGACGGTGGCTTCTTGTGCATTGCGCGGATCCAGGTTGACCACAATGAGGACTACGTTGCCGGAGGCTGGATCCGCCTTCGAATAGGCAATGATGGCTTCATTGTCGGTGTCATGGAACCGCAGGGTGCGCAGTTGCTGCAAAGCGGGATTATCGCGGCGGATCTGGTTAAGCAGCCGGATATAGGACTCAAGGGAATCTCCTGACGCAGCCGCCGCCGCAAAATCGCGCGGGCGCATTTCGTACTTCTCAGAGTCGAGATATTCCTCAGAACCTGGGGCTACCGGGGTGTGCTCGTAGAGTTCAAAGCCGGAGTACACGCCCCATAGAGGCGACATGGTCGCGGCTAGGACAGCGCGAATGGCGAACATGGCACGACCACCGGTCTGCAGGGACTCGTGCAGGATATCCGGGGTATTAACAAAGAGGTTGGGGCGGCAGATATCTGCCTGGTCGACGTGCATCTGGCCAAACTGGGTGAGCTCATGTTTAGAGGTCTGCCAGGTGAAGTAGGTATAGGACTGGGAAAAGCCCGCCTTCGCTAGACCGAAGAGGCGAGGCGCGCGGGTAAAGGCCTCCGCCAAGAAGATGACATCCGGATGGGTGGCGTGCACGCGGGTAATTAGCCAATCCCAAAAGTTTGCCGGCTTGGTGTGCGGGTTATCCACGCGGAATGTATTCACTCCGGCTTCCACCCAAATCATCAAGGTTTCATAGATTTCGTGGTAGATGGCATCAGGAGCGTTATCGAAGTTAAGTGGATAGATATCCTGATATTTCTTCGGCGGATTCTCGGCGTAGGCAATGGTGCCATCTGGAAGGACGGTGAAAAATTCTGGGTGGCTCTTCGCCCACGGATGGTCGGGCGACGCCTGTAGCGCGAAATCGAGTGCTACCTCCAAGCCGAGTTCCTGGGCGCGGGAGACCAGTTTCTTAAAATCCTCCATGGTGCCCAGGTCCGGATGGGTGGTGGAGTGGTCCTGGATGGCCCAGGGGCTTCCCACATCGCCGGGCTCGGCAACGACGGAGTTATTTTTTCCCTTTCGGTGCACCTTGCCGATGGGATGGATGGGCGGAAAGTACACCGTATCGAAGCCCATATCGGCCACCCGCTCCAGTGCCTTGGCAGTGGTGGCAAACGTGCCGTGGACTGGATTTCCCTCTTCATCCCAGCCTCCCGTGGAGCGGGGAAAAAGCTCGTACCACGAGCTATATAGTGCGGCCGGGCGCTCCACATATACCTCGTGGATTGCGCCCTCCACCAGCAGGTCGCGCAGGGGATGCGAGTGCAGGATGCCTGTTACCTCCTCCGAGAGCGCTACCTGCACGCGCTTATCGACGTCCAAGGACTCATCCTCCAAGTCCCGAGCGGCCGCAAAGAGCGGTTCCACCACATCCGACGGGGTTTGCAGCGCCGCGCGAGAAAACAACTCTGCGCCATGCTGCAGGTCATTGGCCAGCTCGGCCGCGGATTGCCCGGCCGCCATCTTCTTGGTTACGGCGTTCTTCCACGTGGCGATGGGATCGGACCAGGCGTCGACGCGGAAGTACCAGGTGCCTTGGGTGCCCGGGGTAAATACGCCGTGCACGCGATCCTGGTCATCGGGATCAACCTGCATGGTGACCGAGGAGGTAGCCGTGGTCCGTGCCGCCCACGCAGACAGGGTTGCCGAGACCGCATCGTGGCCCTCGCGCCAGACGAGGGCGGTGACAGGAATTACCTCGCCTACAACTGCTTTGGAGGCTACAGAACCGGCGGAGATAAGTGGGCGGACATCGTCAATACCAAGGCGAGAAGTCATGCCCATAAGACTAATGCAGCTGTGTCAATTTCACCGGGCAAAGAACAAATCAGTCACAATGGAAGGCGTGAACGACGTAACTCCCACTGATCAAGATTGGCTCGTAGATTTTCGCGGCGTCGAGCTGCGCCGCGGCGGCAAGACCCTCGTCGGACCCGTGGACTGGCAAGTAGAGCTCGATGAGCGCTGGGTCATTATCGGCCCCAATGGCGCGGGCAAGACCTCGCTGGTGCGCATGGCCGCGGCCGAAGAGTTCCCCTCGAAAGGCACCGCCTTTTTGATGGGGGAGCAAATCGGCAAAACCGACATGCGCGATCTGCGCGCGCTTATCGGCATCTCCTCCGCGGCGGTGCAATCGCGGATTCCGGACACTGAGCGCGTGGACGATCTAGTTGTCTCCGCTGGCTACGCAGTGCTAGGCCGCTGGCGCGAAGAATACCAGGACATGGATTTCTCCCGCGCGGATGACATCTTGGCCCAAGTTGGCGCCACCCACCTCAAAGAGCGCACCTGGGGGACCCTGTCTGAGGGAGAAAAGAAGCGCGTCGTCCTCGCTCGCGCACTCATGTCTAACCCGGAGTTGCTCATTCTCGATGAGCCGTCCGCCGGAATGGACCTGGGAGGCCGCGAAGACCTGGTGGGATACCTTGGCAATCTAGCTATGGATCCCGATGCCCCAGCGATTGTCATGATCACCCACCACGTGGAGGAGATCCCCTATGGCTTCACCCACGCCATGCTGTTGGATGAGGGTAAAGTTGTGGCAAAAGGACTGATTAATTCCGTCCTCACCTCCGAAAACCTGACTCGCGCCTTCCACCAGCCCATTCAGGTGGACCGCATTGGACAGCGATACTTCGCCCGCCGAGCTTCTCTATGACCAATCCTTTTCATGACCGTCTCGATGCCATTGACGCCAGCGATACCACCGGCTTCCACGGTGGGCGCCTGGCGGCAACCGTCCTGCTCCTGCGGGACGGCGCTGACGGTCTTGAAGTGTGGGTACAAGAGCGCGTCCACACCATGCACAACTACCCGGGGCATTCAGTCTTTCCCGGCGGCGGCGTAGATCCGCGCGACTTTCCACCGCGTTCCTGGGACTCGGGCGAGCTATGGGCCGGAAAGTCTGTCATCTCCTTGGCGCGCCGGATGGGGGTGACCAAGTACAAGGCCCACGCCCTTGTTTTCGCCGCTGCCCGCGAGCTTTTCGAAGAGGCCGGCACCCTTTTCGCCATCCGCGAGGACGGCATTGTCTCCAATGCGCGGCGCTATCACAAAGAGCGAAAACTACTAGAAAACCACACCATTTCCTTTACCGAATTCCTCAGCAATAACGGAATGCGCGTCGACGCCGATATGCTCCTTCCTTGGGCGCGCTGGGTAGGAAAGGGGAAAAGCCATTGGTTCGACACCTTCTTCTTCGTTGGGGTGTTGCCCTCCGGCCAAGAACCCGATGGGGATACCGATGAAGCAGACGATGCTGGATGGTTCTCCCCGCAGCTCATCCTGGACGGCTGGCGCGCCGGGCTGGTGCGCCTTGTCATCCCCACGTGGGCACAGATGCAAAGGCTGAGCAAGTATTCCTCCGTACAAGAGGTCCTAGAGGACGCGTCCTTTTCGGACCTGCGCCCCGTCATTGGGGATCCACGCGAAGATCCCCGTTACCGCGAATTCTTTTCCACCACCCCTTTAGACCGAATATGAGTTATACCCCCGCAGAAGTCGATTTCCTTGCCGAACATCAAGAGGAAATAGCACACCTCGACCTCACCTTAACCAAGGCTTCTCGGCTCAAAGACACCGAAATCCTCAAAGCTAAGTTTGGTGAGTATGGCCGCGCAGTCATGGAGCTAGTAACCGCCCGCAGTTCCGGAAAGCTCCCGCACGATTGGCTTATGGACGCAGACTCTGCCCAGCAAGCAACCCCCATCGAAGTGGCGGCGTATCGGACGAAATTCCTCGCCGAGCAGGGGGTGCGCAGCGTCCACGACGTCACCTGTTCCATCGGCACCGAAGGCTATAATTCTCCGCTCGACTACATTGGCTCAGACCTGGATGAATCACGGGTAAGAATGGCGAGGCATAACCTTTCTTCCGCCAAGATTTTCCGTGCGGATGCGCTGACGACTACTACCACCGCCGATGTTCTCCTTGCAGACCCGGCCCGCCGCGCCGGTGGCAGGCGAATCACGCGGCCGGAGGATTTGGTGCCACCGCTCCCGGAGGTCGTCGATAAGCATCGCGACAAGGAACTGGCCATCAAGTGCGCTCCTGGCCTTGATTTTAGCGAGTGGGACGGCCTCGTCACCGTCGCGAGCGTCGATGGCGGGGTAAAAGAAGCCTGCCTTTATACCCCAGGCCTTGGCAGCGGTCGAAGAGCGGTAATGATTCGAGGAAACAAGCTGGATGTCCTCGACGACCGCGCAGATAACCTACCCGATGCTGGAGACATTGGCAGTTACCTCATCGACCCGGATGGGGCCATCGTTCGAGCGGGATTGGTCCAGCACTACGCGGCCAGGGAAGGGCTGCATCAAATCGATCCGCGCATCGCATACCTGACAGGAGAGAGGATTCCGGAGGGGACTTCGGGATTTCCATTCATAGAAAAAGTACCCCTAAAGAGATTAAAATCCGTACTTAAATCCTATGACGCAGGAAGCTTAGAAATCCTTGTACGCGGGGTAGAAGTGGACCCTGACCAGCTGCGGAAGAAGATGAAGCTGAAGGGGACGAGGCCTTTTGCGGTCATCATTACGCGAATTGGCTCACAGGGAATCGCCTTGCTGTGTCAACCCCGAGTATCATCGTCCGAGGATAATTACGCAACATAAATATATCGGAAAGGTGAGTGCCCAATGCCAACTATCGTGGCTCTGGTCAAACACGTGCCGGATACGTGGTCTACCAAGTCTTTGAACGATGACCACACCCTGGATCGCACCTCCGTGGATAACGTCATTGATGAGGTTAATGAGTACTCCGTGGAACAAGCCCTGCGACTGCGCGACAATAACCCCGATGCGGGCTACAAAGTCGTAGCACTGACGATGGGGCCGGCCCAGGCCGACGAGGCACTGCGTAAGGCTTTGGCTATGGGCGCCGACGATGCCGTGCTCATCTCCGATGATTCCTTGGCCGGAGCGGACGCGCTATCGACCGCGTGGACCCTCAACGCCGCGCTCAATCAGCTTGACGACGTCCAGCTGATCACCGCCGGCACCGAAGCTTCCGACGCCTCCACCGGCCTGCTTGCCGGTCTGCTCGCCGAATACCGCCAGCTGCCGGCCCTTACCGGCCTGCACAAGGTAGAGCTAGCTGACGGCACCCTGCAAGGAACCCGCGATGATGCGCGCGGCACCTGGGAACTCGAGGCGCCGCTGCCAGCGATCGTTACGGTGAACGATAAGAGCGACAAGCCACGATTCCCCAACTTCAAGGGTCTTATGGCAGCTAAGAAGGCGGAAATCACCACCTTCACCCTGGCTGACCTGGGCATCGAGGCCATCGCGCCGACAACTTCCGTGTCGGCCGCTGAGAAGCGCCCGCCGCGCACCGCCGGCGAAGTTATTTCGGAGCCCAACCCGCAAGATGCAGCGAAGAAGATCGCTGACTTCCTGTCCGCAAAGAACTTGATTTAGGAGTAGATATGTCGCACGTTTACGTACTAGTTGAGCACGACGCGGACAACCTCCTTCCCGTTACCGGCGAGCTGATTACGGCCGCGCGGGAATTGGGTACGGTGTCCGCAGTGGTCGTCGGCAAGCAGGCCGATAAGTTCGATGCCGACCTTGCCGCCCTCGGTGCCGCACAGGTGGTTCAGGCAACGGCCGAGGATTATGAACAGCGTTTCCTTACCCCGGAGGTTGATGCCCTGCATGCGCTTGGCGCTGCGAACCCAGCGCCCATCGTGCTGGCCGCAACTCCGGCCAATAACGAGATTGGCGGCCGCCTAGCCGCCCGCCTCGCCTCTGGCGCACTGGTCAATGTCAGCGGCATCGCCGCCGATGGCTCCGCCCAGATGACCATTTTTGGTGGTTCCTATGAGACCACTTCTACCGCCGCTGGCCAATGCCCGATCTACACTCTTCGACCGGGTGCGGTGGAGGCCGCACCACAGCAGGTGGAGGCGCAGCCGGCGCCGATGCCGTTGCCGGCCGCCACGGGCAAAGACGTCAAGGTAACTTCCTTTACCCCGGCACAGAAGTCCGCACGACCAGAAATTACCGAAGCCAAGGCGGTCGTCGCCGGCGGCCGCGGCGTGGGCGACGAGTTCGGCGCCGTTGTCGAGCCGCTTGCCGACGCCCTCGGGGCCGCAGTCGGCGCCACCCGCGACGTCGTCGATGAAGGCTTTTATGACGCCGCCTATCAGATCGGCCAGACCGGTGTTACCGTCTCGCCCGACCTCTACATCGGCTTGGGTATCTCTGGCGCTATCCAGCACACCTCTGGCATGCAGACTTCCGGCACCATTGTGGTGGTCAACCAAGACCAGGATGAGCCGTTCTTCCAGATCGCTGATCTCGGCGTCGTGGGCGACCTGCATGAAATCGCACCAGCCCTGACCGAGGAACTGAAGGCGCGCCAGTAATGCCGCACTACTTTGACTATGCCGCTACCCAGCCGATGCGCCAGAGCGCGATTGACGCGTGGGTGGCGGCGGCCGGCTCCCTCAATTCCGGCGCGCAGTATGGTTCTGGCCGCAAAGCACGGTCCGTGCTGGATGATGCCCGTGAAAAGGTGGCTTCCCTCCTCGGCTGCGAGCCCATCGAAGTCATCTTTACCTCTTCTGGCACCGAGGCGGACAATATCGCCATTCAGGGTCTCTACGCGGCTGGGCAAACAAACCGCATTATTTCTACCGATATTGAGCACCCGGCCGTGCGCGATACCGTCTCTAAGCTGGAGAAAACCGGAGCAGCTGTCGATATCCTTCCCGTCGACCGTTCCGGGCACATTGCAGATCTGTCGGCCCTAGACACGCTTGCCGACGTCGCTACCTGCATGTGGGCCAACAACGAGACCGGCGCCATTCAGCCCATTGAAGAGATAGCCACACGTGCGAATGCGACAGGCACACCCGTGCACGTGGATGCGGTGCAGGCCGTGGGCAAAGTTCCCATCAATTTTTCTGATCTAGGGATCACCAGCCTCGCCGCCAGCGCCCACAAGTTCGGCGGCCCCCGCGGCATCGGTCTGCTTTTGGCCAAGCGCAGTCCTGCGCCCAAGCCGATTGCCTACGGCGGTGGCCAAGAACGGGGCATCCGCCCTGGCACCGTGGACGTCGCGGGCGCTTCCGGTCTAGCTGCGGCGTTGGAGGAATCCGTCTCCGAAATCGCCTCCCAGGGTGAGCGAATTGCTGCTCTCCGCAATAAGCTGCGCGACGGAATTCTCGCCACCATCGACGACGTAGTGGTCAACTCTGCCGAGCCGTGCTTGCCTTCCCACCTGCACGTATCATTTCCCGGTGCTGATGGCGATAGCCTCATCATGCTGCTGGATTCCTTGCAGATCGAGGCCTCTACCGGCAGTGCTTGCAGCGCTGGCGTAAATCGCATGTCTCATGTCCTCGAGGCAATGGGCGTAAGTGAGGCGGAAGGAATCGGTTCCCTGCGTTTTACTCTCGGCAGGCTTACTTCGGACGAGGATGTTGACTACGTCTTGGCTCATCTTCCGGAGGTTATTTCACGAGCCCGTTCCGTCTAGCTATCATTCCTTTCTTTCGCCGCAGCTCGCCGGGCGGCGATAGCTCGGCCTACCGTTAGCGCCCAGTTCTTGTTCTTGGGCGCTAGCGGTCCATGGGGCTCATCGTATTCCCAGCGGCCATCGTCAAAGAGCCACACTATGTCTCCAGTATGCGGATCCATGATGTAGAAGGCGCCACCATCGGTTTTGATGTTGTGGTGATGCTGGCAGAGTGATGCCAAGTTGCTCCCCGCCGTTTTTCCTCCCTGTGCATGGTCAATTCGGTGGTCCTTTTGGCAATTTTCTGCGGGGCGATTGCAGCCCGGGAATCGGCA
Source organism: Corynebacterium tuberculostearicum (assembly GCF_030229345.1). Taxonomy (GTDB): domain Bacteria; phylum Actinomycetota; class Actinomycetes; order Mycobacteriales; family Mycobacteriaceae; genus Corynebacterium; species Corynebacterium tuberculostearicum_G. Next base: position 109,621 of record NZ_JASPGP010000002.1, read on the forward strand.
CACGCCATCGCGGCCTTCTACGTAGGCGCCAATGAGCGGGGGAGTGACGTAGCTTTCGCTCTCCTTTACTTTGGCACGATCCATGTCTCGCGTCTGGGTGGGGCGCAGACTGTCGGCGGTCTCTGGGCTTACCCATCCGAATCCCCGGATAAATGCGGGAGCCGCCTCCTGGTCGTGGGCTCGGTACATGTGAAGAACCACTTTCGTCCGCGACTCTATTTCGCCCAGAATCAGCTTGGCTAGGGCTTCAGCTTTGGTGAGGTTATGTTCTTCGGCAGCCTTACTGACGTGTTCATCGATAGCTATCATGGTGGCTTCATCGAATTCGACTGCTAGTCCGGCCTTTCCGCCGAAGCTGGGGTAGGTGTAATAGGAGTTGTTCCCTGTGTCAGACCTCGTATCCTCTTTGGGGTTTGGGTCCTCTACAGCGATGAGGCCATTAAGTTTTCTCCGCAAATTCGTATTCGAAGGCAGTACCTGCCCGGGCTTAGTGGGGGTCAGGTAGCGGGCGAGCTCTTGGTCTATCCGCTCGAGAATTTCGGTCGGGATGTCACCAAGCTTGCTCAGCACGGCGTCGATAGTAATAAGACGAGAGAAATCCAGGAAGTAATAAGTTTCCTGGAGTGTCTTAGTAAGTGGTAGCTCTGCGAGTCGATAAAGGGCCATTGTTATGTCGCGTGTGCGTCGCTCGCTTAAGCCCGTTCGAGTAGAAAGTGTGTGGCAGGAGATATCGAAATCGTCTTCTAGATCTGGATTGACCTCTCTCCAGAATAGGTAATCTTGCTTTCTGATTTCTGTGGCTTTAACTGCTATGGGATCGTTGGGGTTATTGACTATGTAGTAGGCGTCCAAGATTAAATCCCCCGAATAGTAGAACAAGTGTGCGTAGCTTCATGGTGTTCATTTTAAGTCGTGTCCTGCCGCTTCGCAAGGGTTATGGGCAAATATGTGTTCTAAAAGGTTGTATTCCCAGAAGGGAGAAACGGAAGTAAGGAAAATTATGTCTAGTGGCGCGTGTTAAAGATGTGACTAGAGTGATTCCGTTGCTAGACTCACGCGCATGACATCAAAGAAGGCACTCCGAAAGAGCATTACTGCGGTGGTCACCGTGGCTGCACTAGCCGTAAGTGGTACCGCCGTCGCCCAGGCGGTGAGCTTCGGTGCACCTAAGGGCATTGACGTTGCAGCGCACCAGCATCCAGGCGGTACACCTATCGATTGGTCAAAGGTGCGTACCGACGGTCAGTCCTTTGCATTCGTGAAGGCTACCGAGGGCGGTGATTGGGTAAACCCCCACTATGTAGAGGATATTCAGGCGGCTAATGCTGCTGGACTCAAGACCGGTGCATACCACTACGCACGTCCGGCTGGCGACGCCAAGACTCAGGCGGCCAATTTTGCCGCGCAGATCGCCCTTGCCCCAGATCAGACATTGCCTCCTGCACTTGATATCGAGGTGGCGGAAGGAAAGTCTGCGGCACAGCTGGAGCAGTGGATTGAAGAATTTACTAGTGAGCTCAAGCGTCTTACCGGCCGCACGCCCATGATTTACACCTACAAGTACTTCTGGATGGGGCAGATGAATAACTCCCAGAAGTTCTCGGATATGCCACTGTGGCTTGCAGCCTATCAGGACCAGGCGCCTGAAGCGGTGGGCGGATGGAACGAGCTATCTTTCTGGCAGCGTTCTGGTTCTGGCAAGGTAGCAGGCATTTCTACCGACGTCGATATGAACCTGTTTAATGGTTCGAAGCAGCAGCTGCAGTCTTTCAGTGACGGCAATTACGTCGACGTCGGCGGCGCGCTAGAGCAGCTGGTTGTCAGCGATGGGCTTGACTTGAGCTCGGATAGTACGCCGCTCATCGGTGCTATTTTGGCCCTGGCGGCGGGGCTGATTGCGATTCCGCAGCTTGCCGACGCCGCCGAAAAGTCCGGCCTCGATCCCCAAGCGGCGGAGGGCCTGGCTGGCTTCGTAAAGACCCTTAAGGACAAGGATGCCCTTCCAGTGGAGGACCTGGGCGATATGGCTAAGGGCAATTTCTCTGTCAGCGACCTAGCTATCCTGCTGGACAATGCCGGTCACGTGAACAACGTTAAGTCAGGCAACGTCTCCGAGTCGGAGGTATCGGAAGCTAAGAATGCCGCCAAGAATGCCGGCGCTGACGTGCCTGATTTCGACGCGGCGCAGGTAGCTACGCTGCTTAATCGCGTGCTGCAGTAGCGCCAGCGAAAAACGTGCGGGTCCACTCCTCGTCCTTGTAATGGGCAGGAACGGCCCCGCCCAGGAGTGCCTTTGCCAGCTGGGCGGCTTCGACGGAGCCCTCGGCTGGCATTTCTTTATCCGAAGCCACCAAAATGATGTTCCCGTAGCGCCGACCCTTGAGCATCGGTGGGTCTGCGATGACGGCGAGGTGATCAAATACTTGATCTAGTCCCGCCAGTTCGCTCTTCGCCAGCTGTAGATCGGAATGGTCTCCGCAGTTGGCTACGTAGAGGCCGCCCGCCGCAAGCGATTGTTTTGCCGCCTTAAAGAACTCCACAGTGGTGAGGTTGGCTGGTGTCTTGTCGCCAGCAAAGACATCGCGGATGATGATGTCGCGGCTGGATGGAAGAAACCCCTCGGTTTCTTTGCGTGCTTCGCCGGCGCGGATCTTGACGGTAGGGGAACGGGGGACGTCGAAAAGCGTACGCACCAATTCGCCCAGCTTGGCGTCCAGCTCCACCACTGTGTGGCGGCTTCCCGGGAGCCTGCTAGCGAAGTAGCGCGGAAGGGAACACCCCGCGCCGCCTAGGTGGGTGACGCGGAGCTTATTCGCGGGCCGAGTATTGAGGTGCTCAACCGCCGCCGCAATCCAGCGCATGTACTCGAACTCGAGCTCCTCCGGTTCACCGAGCACAATGTGGCTGCTTGGCACGCCATTAACGTTGAGGATAAAGGCACCGTCGCGAAACTCATCCGGTACAACCTCGGCCGAGCCGGTAGAAATCTCGTAGGTGCCGGTGATTCCCGGATCGGTGGAAGCTCGCTTTCTGCCCATGTCACACAAGCTTAGGGAATGGATTCGATTTAAACCGCGTTGGGGCTAGGGAGTAGACTTTCGGGCCTGTAGTCAAGGTGAAATGGGGAGCACAATGCGAGTATTGGTTGCCATGTCCGGCGGCGTGGACTCATCGGTTGCCGCCGCCCGCGCAGTAGAAGCCGGCCACGAGGTGATTGGCGTTCACCTCGCCCTGCACAAAGACGCACAGCAGACCAGGGAAAAAGCCCGCGGATGCTGCTCATTGGAGGATTCGGCCGATGCCCGCCGCATCTGCGATAAGCTGGGCATTCCCTTTTATGTCTGGGACTTTTCGGAAGAATTCAAAGAAGAGGTCATCACGGACTTCGTGGATTCCTACGCCCGCGGTGAGACGCCCAATCCCTGCTTGCGCTGTAACGAGAAGATTAAGTTCCGAGCGCTGCTGCAAAAGGGCATGGCGCTTGGCTTCGATGCGGTTGCGACGGGCCACTACGCCACGATCGACGAGGACGGCTATATGCGCCGCTCCTTGGATGAGAATAAGGATCAGTCTTATGTGCTCGGCGTGATTTCGGCCGAGGAGTTGGAGCACTGCTTTTTCCCCATCGGCGATACCCCCAAGCCGCAGATCCGTGAAGAGGCTGCGGCGCATGGCTTTTCCACCGCGAAGAAGCCGGATTCCTATGACATCTGCTTCATTCCAGACGGCAATACGCAGGCCTTTTTGGGCGCCCGCATTGGGCTGCGCCCCGGCATGATCGTGGATCAAGAGGGTACGGAGCTCAAGGAGCACGATGGCGCGTGGAATTACACCATCGGTCAGCGCAAGGGCCTGGATATTAAGGCGCCGGCTGCCGACGGCCGCCCTCGCTACGTCACCGATATTGATGCTGCTACCGGCACGGTTACCGTCGGTGCCCGCGAGGACCTGGCCGTCACCTCTATCCAGGCCGATCGTCTGAAGTATCTCCACCCAGGCATGGATGGGGATTTCGAGTGTGAGGTTCAGGTGCGCGCACACGGCTCCGTGGTGCCCTGTACCGCCCATGTTGACCGCGAGGCGGACGAGATGCGCCTCGAACTTAAGGAGCCGTTATCTGGTGTCGCCCGCGGCCAAGCGGCGGTGCTGTACTTGCCTTCGCCGGACGAGCTGGGAGACATCGTCATCGGCTCCGGCACCATCTGCGGAACTAATTAAGCACGCAGTTGGCAATGAGTCGGTCTAGGGCACGGACATCGATATTGGGGCCAATGTTGATTTTGAATTCGCCGGCCCTGGTCCACAGCTGCAGCTCCGCATTGAAGTCAAGAAGCTTTCCCGCGTTTTCCGTGGACCACATGGTGATGGAGGAATAGGGCAGGGAGTACATCTCCACCTTTTTGCCTGTAAGGCCTTGCGCGTCGCGGATGATGAGGCGCCTATTGGTAAATACGGCGGCATCACGGACGGTCTTGAAAGCGCAGACAGGATATTCCTGGTCAGCCAAGACGGTGGAAATGTCCTGAGGGATTTCGCACTCGTTGTAGAAGGTCCAGCCGGAGTATTTTTCCACGCCCATAGTAAGGTTCCTTTCCAAGTGATACGTCGCGTATCGAATAGATAATTCTGAGAAATAATACTAGCGCCGAGGTGAAAATGGACGCTTTTGGCTTAGGCCCCATGCCGGGATACTCCATGAGTGAGGCGGCAGAAATCGTGATGGGGGAGACGGGTGGTCTCCCGCACCTTCCGCAGTTGCCGGACCGCGGGATTCATGCCGGGGTCATTGGGCGAACGGCGGGCTTGTTGGAAGCAGTATCCATTGACCGTGGACCGCGCTCATGGGTGCTCAGCGATCGGCCGCAGCTCATCTCGCATCGGATTGGCGACCAGATGAGCCGGGACCTGGACGAGATTCAGGAGGTGTGGGGCGAGTCAGTTCCGCGCGTCAAGGTCCAAGCGGTAGGCCCGTGGAGTTTGGCGGCCGCTGTGGAGCTAGGAAACGGGCACCGCGCGATTACTGATTCGGGCGCTTTCCGGGACCTGTGTGGTGCTCTATTGGCCGGAATTCAGGAACACACGGCACAGGTAGCACAGCGCTTTGGGGCAGAAGTGCGAGTGCAGCTGGACGAGCCCCTGCTTGCCGACGTCCTTTCAGGCACCCTTCCAGGTACCACCGACTTCGATACGATTAGAGCTGTTCCCGCGGACCAGGTCAATGCGACACTGGCGGAGTTTGGCGCGGATTACTTAAGGCTTCGCGAGCCACTATGGGAAGTGGGAGCGAAGACGGTGCTGCTCGATTTCGCTGGTCTAGCCTCGCCTGAGCATCTCGATGGCTTGGGGCAGTGGATTGATGGTGGCTCTCGCGTTGGTCTCGGCGTGGCAGGGCACGATGCTCGCACGGAGGCTATTGCTATCGCGCAGCACTTCGACCGCATGGGGCTATCGCGGGAGCTAATTCCAGGGCAGGTTGATATCTTCCCGTGGCCAGTGGAAAAGTCCGCGCACAGCTATTCTTTAGCCGCTGAGGTGGCGGGCATCCTCATCCGTGACGCCGGCGATCTTTAATCGACGCGCCCGCGGCTATCCGTGGTGGTGAAGTACTCGCCCATATAGGGAATGACGTAGCGTAGCTTGCCATGTGCGGTGGGTTCGATGAGGTCGGCGTCGATAAGCCGCTGGCGGGTGGCTGACAAGGAGCGCACCGTGCGGTCCATGTGGCCCGCGATGTCTGCGATGGTGGCGATGCCATCGACTTCGACTGCGGCCATCGCTTCCAGGAACTCCCGCTGCGCCGGCGGCAGGGCCAGCGTCGCAGGCTGGTGCACCTGCGCGCCCATGATTGATATTGCATCTGGGGCAATAGAGGCAATTGTGTGCTGGGAAATGCCGCTTTCTTGGTTCCGGCGACTGCGCTCCCACGCCAGTGAGCCGACCAATTGCACGAGGTAGGGATAGCCGCGGGTGAGCGCGGCGGCGTCCGTAATCGCGCCCTGGCTAAACTCCAGCCCTGAGCCCGAGGCTGTATGTTCGAGCGCCTGCTCCGCATTGGCCGGCGATAAGGGGCCGAGCACGAATTTCTGGGCCCGGCGCAGGAAGGTGACCCCGGGCAGGTCCAGCAAGTGGTTGACCCCCTGCGGCAGGCCAGCGGCCACCAAGGCGATGTCGATTTCATCGCGCACCAAGTCTTGGTAGGCCACGGCGATGGTGGTGAGCTCTTCGACGTCGGCGTCTTGGACCTCATCGATGGTAAGGAGGATGCCGGTGCCGTTTAGCTCGGCGGATAGCTCGCGGAGGCGGGTATTCAACGTGGGGGTGAAGCGGTCTTCCTTCTGGTGGTCGAAGCCAATCGATCCTACGCCGCCGATGCCGATGCGGCTGACCTTCTTCTTATCGCTGGGCGAGAGCCGCTCGAGAAGCCTCGGAATCGTGGTGTTGACCAGTTCCTCCACCATGGTGGAGCGCCCAGAGGCACGCAGCGTTACCCAACCGCGCGCTTCAGCAATGTCTTCCAGCTCGTTGATGAGGACCGTTTTGCCGATGCCCCTAGCGCCGCTTAGCACCATGGAACGGGAGGCATTGCCTGCCGAGCCATCGAGGGCAGTGCGGAAACTATCGAGCACGATGCCGCGACCGACCCAGAACAGAGGAGGGGCGCCGAATGTCGGGCGGAATGGATTGTCCATGCGGTTAGTGTAACCCGTTTTATCGGAGATTTGGGAGACTTTCGGCTCAATGTGGAGATTTGGGAGACTTTATCCGATTAGCGGCCATGCAGTCGAGACATCCGAGGCATCGCGGCCCTTGCCTTCCAAGTACTTCTTAAAGGCGACACGGTCCTCGTACCACTTGACGGCCTGGAACTCCATGAGTTCGTTTTCCTCCATCTGTGCCAGGTTGGGGTAGTGCTGGCGAACCTGCTTCCAAGCCACGCGGGCGGCTGCGAGGGCGTCGGCAGTAGCTTCGTGAGCATTGCCAAGCTCAACGCCGTAGTGCTCGCACACAGCGCCGAGGGTACGTTTTCCTTTACGCCACTTATCGCTGACACGGTCAATCACGTAGGGGTCATAGACCGGGCCGGTCACCGTAAAATCTCCGGTCAGGCTGCGCAAGACGGTGAGATCAAATGCTGCGTTGTAAACGATCAGCGTCAGGCCATCCTCCCATGCAGCCTTGATGGCCTCGACCGTATCTTTTAGCACCTCCTCGTGCGGGCGGCCCTCGGCGCGAGCCTTTTCCGTAGTGATTCCGTGGACATTGGTCGCTTCCTGCGGAATTTCGATTCCGGGATCGGCAAGATGCTCTACTTTTTGCACATCACGACCGTCAATGCGGACTAGGGCAGAGGTAACAATGCGAGCTTCTTTAGGGTTAGCCGAGGTGGTCTCAAGGTCGAAGGCGAGCATGCGGGAGGCGTCGAAATTCATGATCCATACCTTAGTAGCTAGCCCCGACACGAGGGATAGCTACACTTGGGCAGCGTGACTAATCCAGTTGATCTGCACCGTGAATGGAATGACCTCGCGCAGGAAGTGCGCCGCCACCGCAACCTGTACTACAACGGTGAGCCGGCTATTCCCGACGCCGACTTTGACGCACTTTTCCAGCGCCTTCTTGCGCTAGAAGAAGAGCACCCAGAGCTTGCCGTGCCTGATTCGCCCACCCAGCAGGTGGGTGCTGCCCCGAGCGCCGGCGAGGATATTGAGCACCTTGAGCGCATGATGAGCTTGGACAATGTTTTTAGCGCTGGCGAGATGCAGGATTGGCTGGATAGAACACCGGCTAAGACCTATCTCACCGAGCTGAAGATTGATGGCTTGTCTATCGACTTGGTTTATCGCAATGGGCGCTTGACCACCGCTGCTACTCGTGGCGACGGCACGGTGGGCGAGGAGATCACTGCCAATGCCCGCGTAATCGAGGATATTCCGCATGGGTTGACGGGAACTGCTGAATACCCTGTCCCGGAGCTTATCGAGATCCGTGGCGAGGTATATATGCGACCCGAGGATTTCGAGGAGATCAATGAGGAACGCGCGGCTGATGGCAAGGATAAATTTGCCAACCCGCGCAACGCCGCGGCCGGTGGACTTCGCATGAAGGACCCCGCCGAGGTGAAAAAGCGCCGCCTGAAGATGGTGTGCCACGGCTTGGGCGCGCGCGAGGGATTCTCGCCCACCTCACAGCACGATGCCTATAAGGCGATTGCGGCCTGGGGGCTGCCCGTTTCCCCGTATACCAAGCAGGTGCACTCAGCCAAAGAGGTTCAGGACGAGGTGGCGCATTGGGCAGAACACCGCCACGACGCCATCTTTGAAATGGATGGTCTCGTGGTCAAGGTGGATGATTTGGCGTCGCAGCGAGCGCTGGGTGCGACTTCCCGCGCACCGCGCTGGGCCATTGCCTACAAGTATCCGCCGGAAGAGGTGACCACGAAGCTTAAGAATATTGAGGTGGGGGTCGGCCGTACCGGGCGAGTAACCCCGTACGCAGTGATGGAGCCAGTCTTCGTTTCCGGATCTACGGTGGAGATGGCTACCCTGCACAACCAATCCGAGGTCAAGCGCAAGGGCGTGCTCATTGGGGATACCGTCATTATCCGCAAGGCGGGCGAAATTATTCCGGAGGTCCTTGGGCCGGTGCGCGAGCAGCGCGATGGTAGCGAGTATGAGTGGACCTTCCCGGAGAACTGCCCTGCGTGCGGCACGAAGCTGGCTCCGCAGAAGGACGGTGACGCGGATTGGCGTTGCCCCAATACGCAGTCTTGCCCGGCGCAGCTCTCGGCACGATTGGAGTATCTGGCCTCCCGCAAGGCTCTGGATATTGAGGCTTTGGGGGAGAAGGGTGCGATGGACCTGATCGACAACGGCATCCTCGTCGATGAGTCGGAGCTTTTTGAGCTCACGGCGGAAAAGCTCTTGGCCTCAGATGTCTATACCGCAAAGAAGGACACCAAAGACAAGCGCTCCAAGAAGGAGGGCAACGCCAAGGTCAATACGGCCGGGCAGAACTTGCTGAACAACCTGGAGGAGGTCAAGAGTCGAGACTTTTGGCGCGTCTTGGTATCGCTATCCATACGTCACGTGGGCCCGATTGCGGCTCGGGCGCTTGCCTCCCGCTATGGATCCATGGACAAGCTGCGCGCCGCAAAGACAGACGAGCTTGCGGAGGTCGATGGCGTCGGCATGACCATCGCGCAATCCTTCCACGACTGGTTCGAGGTGGATTGGCACCGCACGATTGTGGACAAATGGGCTGCTGCGGGCGTGGCCATGGAGGTAGCGGCCGAGGATCACAAGGAGCAGACCCTCGAGGGCTTGACCATTGTGGTTACCGGCAGCTTGGAGAACTTCACCAGGGATTCCGCGAAAGAAGCTATTGTCTCTCGCGGCGGCAAGGCCACCGGTTCGGTGTCGAAGAAAACCTCGTACCTAGTTGCCGGCGAAAAGGCTGGATCGAAGGAGGATAAAGCTCGCGAGCTGGACATCCCGATTCTCAACGAGGCGCAATTCCAGCAACTACTAGAGACCGGCGAAGTCTAATTCGCTCCAGTTACTTTAGGAAGCTGCCCAAGATAGTGCCGATGTGGCCCAGGTGCTCGACCTCGGAGGCGAGGTAGTCAGGACCGCCGGTTCGACCCATGGCGATGACTAATCCGGTATCGCCGAGTGGGGCGGCGGCGAGTGCGGAGTCAAGCAGGGACCAGCTTTCCGGCACCCACTCGTCGCGTTCGGGGCTGAGGACGCGGGCGCTTTCCACCTCAATGTCGTGAGGAACGGTGCCGTCATCTTCTGGCGCTGCGTTGGAAGAGGCCAAGCGGCGGATGGGCTCGTTATTGTCAATGACGATGCACCAGGTGGATGTGAGTGCCTTCGGGATAGCCGCGACGACCTCTTCCATGGCCGCAGTGACATTGGTGGCGTTAGCTACACGCGCGAGCAGCTCGATCTGGCCGCGGCGGTCTACTCGGCCGCTAAACGGGCGGATGGAGTCAATTTCCACGCCGTCGACGGAGGAGGCGGCGGTGATAAGGACATCGGCCATGGCGCCTTGGGGCAGCTCAATGACGATGTCGTCCATAACGGTGCCATCGGGGAAGTTTTCTACGATGTCGACCGATTGGATATTGCCGTCGACGAGTCCAAAGGCGTCGGCAAGCTGGCCCAGGCTGCCAGGGGCATCGGGGAGCAGTACACGGATCAAAAAGGACATTGTCTCGCACGCTTTCGGTAGTTTGTAGTCCCAAACATGATACGTGCGTCACAATGCGGGCTTCAAGCAACGCAAATTTGGGGTGACGCGGCAGCCGTCGCGGTAGGTGCAGTACCATGGGTCGTTAGCAATTCACATAGTACATGCATTGTGTGAATATTTTTCACCCGCATGTCGATTATGCAGATAAAGGATGGAGTTCGCGTGTCTGAGATTTCGCGTGATGAGGTAGCCCACCTCGCCAAGCTTTCCCGCCTGGCCCTCAGTGAGGAAGAGCTAGCCCAGTTTGCAACGCAGATTGATGAAATTGTTGATTCCGTTTCCGCGGTAGGAAACGTGGATACCGAGGGTGTGGAGCCGATGAGCCACCCGCACTCCGTGGACGCCCCGATGCGCGAGGACGTTATTGTGCGCACCCTTACTGCAGAACAGGCTTTGGATCAGGCGCCGGCCGTAGAGGATGAGCGCTTCGTCGTGCCACAGATTTTGGGAGGAGAATAAATGTCTAACCTGACCGTTCCTGCGGAGGGCTTGACCTCCCTGACCGCCGCCGAGCTGGCGGAAAAGATTCACTCCCGCGAAATTACCTCCCGCGAGGTCACCCAGGCCTTCCTGGATCGCATCGCAGAGACCAATGAGGAGCTTAACTCCTTCCTGCACGTGGGTGCGGAAGAAGCCCTCGCGGCTGCCGACGCCGTGGATAAGGCCCTCGATGCCGGCGAAGAGCCTGCTTCCGGGCTGGCTGGCGTGCCGCTGGCGCTGAAGGATTTGCTCGTTACCACCGATGCGCCGACCACCGCGGCGTCCAAGATGCTGGAAGGCTACGTTTCTCCGTATGACGCCACCGTGACCAAGCGTCTGCGCGAGGCCGGCATTCCCATCCTGGGCAAGACCAACCTGGATGAGTTTGCCATGGGTTCTTCCAATGAGAACTCTGCCTTTGGTCCAGCGCATAACCCTTATGACACCGAGCGCACCCCGGGCGGCTCGGGTGGCGGTACCGCCGCTGCACTCGCCTCCGGCCAGGCACCGCTTGGCATTGGTACCGATACCGGCGGCTCCATCCGCCAGCCGGCCGCGCTGACCAATACCGTTGGTGTTAAGCCAACCTACGGCACCGTGTCCCGCTATGGCCTTATTGCTGCGGCATCTTCCCTGGATCAGGCCGGCCCCTGTGGCCGCACGGTCCTGGATACCGCGCTCTTGCACGAGGTCATCGCCGGCCACGATGCCTTCGATGCGACCTCCGTGGATAAGCCGGTAGCACCGGTCGTCGCCGCCGCCCGCGAAGGTGCCAAGGGGGACCTCTCTGGCGTCAAGGTGGGCCTCATTAAGCAGTTTGAGCGCGATGGCTGGCAGGAAGGCGTGATGGAGAATTACCACGCCGCCGTCGATCAGCTGCGCGAGCAGGGTGCCGAAATCGTTGAGGTTGATTGTCCGCACTTCGACGATGCTCTGGCGGCGTACTACCTGATCATGCCGTGTGAGGTCTCGTCTAACCTGGCACGTTTCGATGGCATGCGCTACGGCCTGCGTGCGGGCGATGACGGCTCTCACTCCGCGGAGCAGGTCATGTCCCAGTCTCGTGCGGAGGGCTTTGGCCCCGAGGTAAAGCGTCGCATCATGCTGGGCACCTATGCACTGTCCGTGGGCTACTACGATGCCTACTACCTGCAGGCGCAGCGCGTGCGTACCCTCATTGCGCAGGACTTTGCCCGTGCCTTCGAGCAGGTTGACGTGCTCGTTTCCCCGACCACCCCGACTACCGCATTCAAGCTGGGGGAGAAGGCCGAGGATCCGATGGCAATGTACAACTTTGACCTGTGCACCCTGCCGCTGAACCTGGCCGGCCTGTGCGGCATGTCTGTGCCGTCCGGTATGGCGAGCGATACCAACCTGCCCACCGGCCTGCAGATCATGGCTCCGGCCTTTGCGGATGATCGCCTGTACAAGGTGGGCGCTGCCTATGAGGCTGGCCGCGATAAGTAAATCGCCGCCTGTGGAGTCCCTGACGATTCCATAAAGGTTTCTTTACCCCCGTTGAATTTAAATTCGGCGGGGGTAAATTATTGGGTATGCATTTCAAAAAGACCGCACTATTTTCGCTGTCCGCCGCTGCGCTGATGGGCGCTGGAGTTGCTAACGCTGCGCAGGTCCCCGACATCGATCCGGGGTTTAGCATGACTGCGCCGACTCAGTCTGATCTGATTTCTCCGCTCCCGGAGGGCGCAGAGAAGCTGGAGCCTCACATTGAAGGACAGACCATCACCGGCGAGCTCCACTCCGTCAAGGAAGACGGCAAGCTGAGCGTCTCCTTTGCTAAGGACCGCACCTTGGCGGTCAATGATGGCTGCAATACCTACACCACTACCTACGAGGTGGCCAAGGATGGCACCATCAGCGTGGGCGAGTTCAACTCCACCCGCGCGGCCTGCGATGAGCATACGCAGCAGCTTTCCGACGCCCTCCGGGGCCTCCTTGACTCCAACCCCTCCTTCTATAACCTTCCCGGCGGCACCGTTGCCTTGGGTAGCGAGAATGCTGCGGTTGAGTTCACGGTGGCCAAGTAGAAACTAGCGGCACGCAGGATAAAAGAATGCGCACCATGTCTTGGGACGTGGTGCGCATTTGTGTGGGTGGGGACTATTTGGCGTCGGAAAGCGCATAAGCCGCGCCCGCTGAGGCTGCGGTGACGCTGAGTACCGCCGGCCACGCACCGATCTTCTTAGCCAGCGGGTGGGAGGCACCGAATGCGCCCACGTAGAGTGCGCACAGGCCGGCGGTGGTAGCCGGGGTGGTTTTCTTGGCCCAAGAGCGACCCGCCCAGACACCGGCGGCGGCGAGGATTACGCCGCCCAGCGGGCGAATGCCGGTCTCGCGGGCGGTGACCCAGCCACCGATGAGGCCGAGGGTGACAGTGGTGGCGGTAGAAACGTCTTGGGGCTTTTTAATATCGATCATGGACATGTGGCCAGTCTAGGTCGACATTTCTCGGACCGCTAGACTCTAAGGCCATGACTGTGGAGACGCATCTGCCGCCCGAGCGCCAAGCATGGCGCGCCATGTTTGCACTGTCCCTCGGCTTCTTTGTATCCCTGCTGGACCAATCCATGGTGGCGGTGGCGCTGCCTGACCTGCAACGTGAGCTAAATGCAGGGGTAAACCACACCATGTGGGTATCCGCGGCATATTTGTTGGCTGTGGTGGTGCCGCTGCTCTTTGCCGGCCGCTTGGGCGATGTTTTGGGCCAGCGCCGGATGTTCTGTTTAGGCGTGGGCATTTTCGGGCTGGGTGCGGTGGCGTGTGCCGTAGCGCCGACTGTGGAAGTGCTCATTGCGGCGCGTGCCGTGCAGGGCGTGGGTGCGTCCCTCCAGATGCCACAGACCATGTCCGTTATCAATCGCATCTTTGCGCGTGAGCGCCGTGGGCGCGCACTGGGTGTGTGGGGCGTCATCGGCTCGGTAGCTGCACTTGCCGGTCCACTCGCTGGTGGCTTTCTGGTCGGGCACTTTGGGTGGCAGGCCGCCTTTTGGGTACACGTTCCCTTCGTGGTGCTAGCTATTGTCTTCGCGCTGCTGTGGGTGCCTGAGCTACCCACGACCGCGCGGTCTATCGATGCGCCCTCGGCCATTGTGTCGCTCATCGCCTTGGCGGCAATCGTCTTTGGTATTCAGCAGGGCCCGGTGCTTGGCTGGGGATGGACCATTTGGCTGATCCTGCTCGCCGGAGTTGTCGCTAGCGTCTGGTTTATTCGATTGCAGGCAACTGCCCAGGCCCGCGGGTCGAGTCCGCTGGTGCCGCTGGCGCTATTTAGTGACCGCAATTACCTGGCGGGCTCGGTAGGAATCATCGCTATGGGCTTTATGGCTGCCGCGGTGATGCTGCCCATCATGTTGTGGCTGCAGACCATGCAGGGAGTGCCTGCGGGCGAAGCCGGCATCATCGTGGCTCCTATGGCGCTGGTGTCTCTCCTGATATCTCCGCTCGCTGGCATCATGGCGGATTATGTTAACCCGCGGATCCTGGGGGTGCTGGGATTTTCCATCCTGATACTTTCGCTCCTTGCGGCATGGTGGGTCATGCAGGTCGACGCCCTTCCGTGGGTCCTCGGTCTACCCATTGCCGGGCTCGGCGTGGGACAGTCCTTGATTTGGGGTTCCAACGCAGCTACCACCTTGCGTGATATCTCGCCGGAGCTCATGGGCGCTGCCTCCGGTGTGTATAACACCTCCCGCCAGGTGGGTTCCGTGGTGGGAGTTGCCCTGGTATCCGCAGTTATGCAAACGGGTAGCCCAGAGGCGGCAATTATTAATTCGCTGCTCGTCATCGTGGCTGCGCTGCTGGTGGGCCTGGTTTCTGCCCTAGGTTTTAGGGACACTCTGCAGGCCTAAAAATCGCGCGCTAGATTGGTAGATATGCGTCTAGGTGTTTTAACGTCCGGCGGCGATTGCCCCGGCCTCAATGCTGTAATCCGTGCGGTAGTGCGTACCGCGTCCAATGAATTTGGAGATACCGTTGTAGGTTATGAAGACGGCTGGGTCGGTCTGATGGAAGACCGCCGCCGCGATCTTTATGACGATGCGGAAATCGACCGTATTCTGTTGCGCGGCGGCACCATCCTGGGTACCGGCCGCCTGCATCCGGATAAGTTCAAGGCCGGCCTTGACCAGATTAAGTCCAACATGGCGGATGCCGGGGTGGATGCCCTTGTCGCCATCGGTGGTGAAGGTACCCTCAAGGGCGCAAAGTGGCTTTCTGATAACGGCGTGCCGGTAGTGGGCGTGCCGAAGACCATTGATAATGACGTTAACGCCACCGACTACACCTTTGGTTTCGATACCGCCGTTTCTGTGGCCACCGATGCTATCGACCGTCTGCACACCACCGCGGAGTCCCATAACCGCATCCTGATTGTGGAAGTTATGGGCCGCCACGTGGGATGGATTGCCCTGCATGCGGGCATGGCTGGCGGTGCGCACTACACCGTGGTACCGGAAGAGCCCTTCGATATTGCGGAGATTACGAAAGCGATGGAACGCCGTTTCCAGATGGGCGAGAAGTACGGCATTATCTGCGTGGCAGAAGGCGCCCTCCCGAAGGAGGGGACTATGGACTTCGAGGCCGGCGGCGTCGATCAGTTTGGGCACCAGACTTTCAACGGCATCGGCCAGGTAATCGGCGATGAAATCAAGGCACGCACCGGGTATGACGTGCGTACGACCGTGCTGGGGCATATTCAGCGCGGCGGCACGCCGACTGCCTATGACCGCGTGCTTGCTACTCGCTACGGCGTGCACGCAGCGCGCGCCATCCACGAGGGCAAGTCCGGCATGTGTGTTGCCCTCCATGGTGAGGATATTGACCTCGTCCCGCTGGAAGAAGCAGTGGGTACGCTCAAGACGGTGCCGGAATCGCGTTATCGCAACGCCCAGGCGCTCTTTGGCTAGAGGCATTCCGCGTTCCGAATATTAAGATAGCGCTCCCACTGGGTGGGAGCGTATTCTTTTGGCTATGAGTATCGATAGCATGACAGATAATCGGGTGGAGGCGCCCGCTGCGCCTTCCTCAGCGCAAGACCGCCAAGCGCTCATTGCAGCGCTCGGCTTTCCCGTGCTGGTGATTATCGGCGGCGTGGTGGGATACCTCGCGCCAGAGACCGCAGCTTCCTTCGCCCCGCAGGTCACCCCGCTGCTGGGTATTGTCATGTTCGGTATGGGCCTAACCCTCAAGCCGGTGGATTTTGCCCTGGTAGCACGCCGTCCGCTGCCTGTTCTCATCGGAGTAGTAGCGCAGTTTGTCATCATGCCGCTAGTGGCGCTCCTGGTAGTCGCGGTGATGGATCTTCCCGATGCTGTAGCTGCCGGCGTTATCTTGGTGGGCTGCGCGCCCGGCGGCACGAGTTCCAACGTGGTGTCTTATCTTGCGCGCGGTGATGTGGCTTTGTCGGTGACCATGACGTCCATTTCCACCTTGTTGGCGCCGGTCCTCACGCCGTTGCTGACACTGTGGCTGGCAGGGGAGTATATGCCGGTCTCCGCCTCCGCCATGGCGTGGTCCATTGTGAAGGTCGTGCTCATTCCGGTTATCGCCGGCATTCTCATCGGCATGCTGGTTCCCCGAGTGGTGACAAAGATTAACGCGGCATTGCCGTGGATCTCGGTTGCGGCCATTTCGGCCATTGTGTGCATCGTGGTCGGCGGAGCGCACGACACCATCGCTACCGCAGGCGTACTCGTCTTTGCCGCAGTGGTAATCCATAACGCCTGCGGCTACGGCTTGGGCTACCTGGCCGGAATGCTGACCAAGCAGCCGGTTACCGCGCGGCGCACCATGGCCGTCGAGGTGGGCATGCAAAATTCTGGCTTGGCCACCTCCCTGGCATCGACCTATATGAACCCATTGGCCGCCCTGCCAGGAGCCGTCTTTTCGGTGTGGCACAACCTTTCTGGTGCGGTGCTGGCAGCCATCTGCCGCTATTCGGATTCCCGAAAGTAGGGGGATTCCGCTAGAAAATAATCGTGACCGCAGGATAGGACTCGTCTACAAACCAGGGCTCTTTCTGTACGGTGAGAGGTGGCTGGCCTTGCTCGAAAGAGAGGGTGTCGCCGTCTTTGACGGTGGCGCCTTGGAGCACGTGGTCTGCGATATTGGCCAGCTTGTAATAGAGATCGGTGGGATCCATGGATTTGGTGGCCGCCTGGATTTCGGGGTGTCCGGCTTGGACCAGCCCAACGGTATAACCCAAGATCTTGTTTTCTTTTTGGGTAAGCCACACCGGAGCGATGTGCATTGGAGCAAGGTTATCCCGAACGGCCTCGAGGAAAGTATTCGGCGCAATGGATACGTTTCCGCGGGGGTTGTGGACTATCAGGCAGTCGGGGTGCTCGGCTACCACCGCGGTGGCCTTGGAGAGTAGCTCAAGATGATCGCGGCGGGCCTCGCGGAATTGCTTCGCGCGATCATCTTCGGTTTCACGGGGAAGGACGGATACGAGGATTTGTGCGGTGGCGGAATCGAGGCCGCGGGAATCCGCGCTCAAAATGGGGTGGAGGCCATAGCTATCGCGGGTGGGTGGGGTATCGACGGCTTGGTAGTGCAATAAGAAGGAATCATCAAGCTCGGCCATGATGCTTCCCGGATTCTTGCCCGGCATGATATCTCCCAGGCGATCGCCAAAAGTGGTGGTCAGGCGCTCGCTTACCTCCTCAGGGGTAGGGGCAGTACGGAAGACTGCGATGTTGATCAATGGGGCATCGATAAGCGCGGCATCAACGCTATGTGGTGTAGTCATAATATTCAGCTTAGGGGCGTGAGCGCGCGGGCGCATGGACGTATTAAGATGGCACGCATGACTGCTGCGATGTATGACCTGATGGACTTCGATGAGGTCCTAGAAAAGTTCGAACCGGTAATGGGCATGGAAGTCCACGTAGAGCTGGATACGGAAACCAAGATGTTTTCTACCTCTCCTACGAACTTCAACGCAGCGCCTAATTCCAACGTTGACCCGGTCTCCCTGGGTCTGCCCGGTGCGCTGCCGGTAGTTAACTCCAAGGGCGTGGAGGGCGCCATCAAGATTGGCCTGGCGCTTAATTGCTCCATTGCGGAGTCCTCCCGCTTTGCCCGCAAGAATTACTTTTACCCGGACCAGCCGAAGAACTACCAGATTTCCCAGTACGATGAGCCGATTGCCTACGACGGCTACCTGGACGTTGTGCTGGAAGACGGCACCGAGTGGCGCGTGGAAATCGAGCGTGCCCACATGGAGGAAGACACCGGCAAGTTGACCCACCTCGGTGGTGCGGATGGCCGTATTCACGGCGCCACGGCATCCCTGGTGGATTGCAACCGTGCGGGCATTCCTCTCATTGAGATCGTTACCAAGCCGATCATTGGCGCCGGTGAGCGCGCGCCGGAGGTGGCTAAGGCCTACGTTTCCGCCCTGCGCGAGCTCGTTGCAGCCTTGGGCGTTTCCGACGCCCGCATGGATCAAGGCTCCATGCGTGTGGACTCCAACTTGTCCCTGCGCCCGGTGGGCCAGGAAGAGTTCGGTACCCGTACCGAGACCAAGAACATTAACTCCCTGCGTTCCGTGGAGCAGGCGGTTCGCTTCGAAATGCAGCGCCAGGCGCAGGTGCTCGAAGATGGCGGCACCATTGATCAGGAGACCCGCCACTACCAGGAGACCGACGGCACCACCGCCAAGGGTCGTCCGAAGGAAACCGCGGAGGACTACCGTTACTTCAACGATCCGGACCTGCCGCCGGTCATCGCACCGCGCGAGTGGGTAGAAGAGCTGCGCCAGACCCTTCCGGAGCTGCCATGGGTTCGCCGTGCGCGCATCCAGGAAGAGTGGGGCATCAAGGATGAGGAGATGCGCGACTTGGTCAATGCCGGTGCCCTAGACCTCATCGTGGATACTGTTGAAGCCGGTGCGAAGCCGGACGAGGCACGCTCCTGGTGGGTTTCCTACCTAGCCGGCAAGGCCAACGAGCAGGAGACCGATCTTGCTGGTCTGTCCATTACCCCGCAGCACGTGGCGCGCGTTATCGCGCTCGTCAACGAGGGCAAGTTGACCACCAAGCTCGCACGCAAGGCCGTCGATGGTGTGTTGGCGGGCGAGGGTGACGTCGACGAGGTCGTCGAAAAGCGCGGCTTGGAGGTTGTGCGCGATGACGGCGCCATCGAGAAGGCCGTAGATGACGCGCTGGCCGCCAACCCGGACATCGTGGAAAAGTACCGTGCCGGCAATAAGAAGGTCACCGGTGCCATCGTGGGTGCGGTCATGAAGGCCACCCAGGGCAAGGCCGATCCGGGCCAGGTCAATAAGCTCATCGCAGAGAAGCTGAACTAAGACCCCCACATAGCCAGCCGCGTTTTCTCCTCAACGAGAGGGGCGTGGCTGGCTTTTTACGTTTTCCTTGCCCGCTAGAGTTGGTGATTATTTTCGTTAGGCGAGGTCAGTGGGGTTAAGCGTAGGGTCGTGGGCATGACAATTAAGAGCAAAGTATTGCAAAAGGAAAGCCCTGAAGCTCCATTCAAGGTCGTAGAAATTGAGCGCCGCGATCCGCGCGAAGACGACGTGGTCATTGATATCAAGGCTGCGGGCATCTGCCACTCCGATATTCACACCATCCGCAACGAATGGGGTCAAGCCCACTTCCCGCTGACGGTGGGCCACGAGATTGCCGGCGTCGTGGAAGCCGTGGGCGATAAGGTCACGAAATTTAAAGTCGGCGACCGCGTTGGCGTTGGCTGCCTGGTCAACTCCTGTGGTGAGTGCGAACAGTGTCGCAACGGCCAGGAGCAGAACTGCATGAATGGCAATGTGGGCACCTATAACTCCGAAGACGTAGACGGCACCATTACCCAAGGCGGCTACGCCCAGAAGGTAGTCGTCAACGAAAACTTTGTGTGCACCATTCCGGAGGGTATCGACTTTGATGTCGCAGCCCCGCTGCTGTGCGCCGGAATCACCACCTATTCGCCGCTGGCTCGCTGGCAGGTCAAGGAAGGCGACAAGGTTGCCGTAGTGGGCCTAGGCGGCTTGGGTCACATGGGTGTGCAGATCGCTGCGGCAAAGGGCGCGGAAGTAACCGTGATTTCCCGCTCCCTGCGCAAAGAAAAGGAAGCCTATGAGCTGGGTGCGAAGCATATTCTGGCCACCGGTGAAGAGGAAGACTTCTTTGCCAACCACCGCGGCGAATTCGATGTCATCCTGTCCACCATTTCTGCCCAGTACTCCCTCGATGACTATCTGCAGCTACTGAAGCCGCGCGGCATCATGTCCGTTGTCGGACTTCCGCCGGAGGAGCTGGGGATCCATATGAGCAGCCTCGTCGGCGGCGGCAAGGTGCTTACGGGCAATAACATCGGCGGCATTGCAGAGACCCAGGAGATGCTGGACTTCTGTGCCGAGCACGGTATCGGCGCCGCTATTGAAAAGATTGGCGTCAACGATGTTGATGACGCCTATGAGCGCGTGGTGCAAGGCGATGTAAAGTTCCGCTTCGTGATTGATACCGCGACCTTTGACGACTAAAGCGTTAGGTTGAATTCACGGAACGCCCGAATGTGATTTACCACAACATCGGTATGCGCCAGTAGGTGTTTAACGGGTCACTTACGTACCATTCCTTAAGGAACGCATATCGGTGTTGTGTAGCCCACGTGCTGGGGAGTGGGGGGACAGGGGCCGCGCGCACCAGTATGCGAAAGATATTCGCTACAAAAGTTAGGCAACTGTGTCTTCTAAAAACATTATCGCCATTGCCATGTCCTTCGTGGGCTTGTTGGTCGGCGCCGGCTTTGCCACGGGCCAAGAGGTGGTGCAGTACTTCACCGCCTTTGGTTCCTGGGGTATTCCCGGCCTCATTATCGCCGCACTCATCATGACCCTTGCCGGTACCGTGTTCTTGCAGTTGGGCAGCTACTTCCACGCTTCTGAACACAACACCGTTTTCCGTAATGTCACCCACCCGATCGTCTCCAAGTTGCTGGACATCGCGGTCATCATCACCCTCTTTGCTATTGGCTTTGTGATGTTGGCCGGCGCAGGTTCCAACATGGAGCAGCAGTTTGGCTGGAAGACTTGGATCGGCTCCACGCTCATGCTGGTCTTGGTGCTTATCGTGGGCATGCTCGACGTGGACAAGGTATCCAAGGTTATCGGTGCTGTAACACCGACCATCATCATTGCGGTCATTGGTGTAGCCATCTACACCGGCCTCAATATGCCGGATGACATCGGCGCCGCTATGGACGCCTCCAGCCAGATCGACACCCCGATTGGAAACTGGCTCATTTCAGCACTCAACTATAACGGCCTTGCCCTGATGCTCGCCGTGTCCATGTCCCTGGTTATCGGTGGCGATAATATTAGTCCGCGCGAGGCCGGTTGGGGCGGCGTTGTAGGCGGCGTCATCTACTCCATCATGATGGGCCTTGCCGGATTCTCCTTGCTGATGAACTCGGACCAGGCGCAAGGCTCCGATATTCCGATGCTGTCTTTGGTAGATAGCGTTAACCCGACGCTCGGCTCCATCATGGCGGTCATCATTTACTTGATGATCTTCAATACCGCTATCGGCATGTTCTACGCGCTGGGCAAGCGCCTATCTGCCGGTCATGAGAAGCGCTTCCCGGTTATCTTCGTTATCGGCTGCTTGGCTGGTTTCGCCGTTTCCTTCGCCGGCTTCAAGACCCTGATGAACTACATCTACCCCGTCATCGGCTACATGGGCATTCTGATGGTGGCCATCCTGGTCTTTGCTTGGTTCCGCAGCCAGTCGCAGATCCAGGATGAGGCCGTGCGCCGTGAGCGCGTACGTTCACTTATGCACCTGAAGCTGAACCCCAACAAGGATTATGACGCTGAGCGTTATGATGACGAGATTGGCCAGCACATCGAGGACTCCAATATGGATAACGAGGCCCTCTACGATGAGCTGGTGGATGAGGTCACCGAAGAGCTCGATGGTGACGACGACGTGGACTTTGACAAGGAAAAGTACGAGGAAAACCGCCCCGACTACTCCTACTACACCGAGCGTGACGCGGTAGAAACTGACCGCACCCCGGAAGAGATTGAAAAGTGGGTCGAAGAAACCGGCGCATCCGGCGACCCGGAAGAAGATGAGGAACTGCCAAAGGCTGACAATTCCAAGAATTAAGCGGACAATGGGTGTCATGAGTATTTATGCACCCGCATCTGACCGTTATGATTCGATGGAGTACCGCCGAGTAGGCAACTCTGGGCTGAAGCTGCCGGCCATTTCCCTTGGCCTATGGCAGAACTTCGGCGACGACCGTCCCCTGGCCACGCAGCGCGACATTCTACGCGCGGCGTATGACCGGGGGATTACTCATTTCGATTTGGCCAATAACTACGGCCCTGAACCAGGTGCCGCGGAGGACAACTTCGGCCGCATCTTCGCCCGCGATTTCCGCCCCTTCCGCGATGAAATGATCATTTCTTCCAAGGCGGGTTGGGTAATGAATGATTCGCCCTACGGTTTCGGTGGCTCTCGCAAGTACCTGGTGAGCTCCTTGGATGCGTCCCTGAAGCGCATGGGTTTGGATTATGTAGATATCTTCTACCACCACCGTCCGGACCCGGATACCCCGCTGGAGGAGACCTTGTACGCGCTGCGCGATATCGTAGCTTCCGGCAAAGCCCTCTATGTGGGCATTTCTTCCTATGGTCCGGAGCTCACCGCAGAGGCCGTGGAGTTTATGGAAGATGAAGGCTGCCCGCTGCTGATTCATCAGCCCAGCTATTCCATTTTGAACCGCTGGATTGAGCGCCCGGGCGAAGACGGCGAGTCGCTGCTTGATGTCACGGCGCGCAGCGGCCTAGGCGTCATCGGCTTCGGCCCGTTGGCGCAGGGTATGCTCACGGACCGCTATATCGACGGCATCCCCGCAGATTCGCGTGCGGCGAAGAATAAGACCTTGGAAAAGGACTGGCTCAATGAGGAGAACCTTTCCATGATCCGCTCGCTCAACGATATTGCAGGCAAGCGCGGGCAGTCGCTGGCCCAGATGGCCATTTCGTGGGTGCTGCGTGACCAGGGGGATCGCACGCTTACCTCGGCGCTGTTGGGTGCTTCTTCGGTGGAGCAGCTCGAGCACAACCTGGGCGCGCTGGATCACCTTGACTTTAGCGCGGAGGAGCTGGCTGCGATTGACGACGTCGCCCATGACGCCGGCATCAACCGCTGGGCCGGCGCCACCGCCTCCCGCGTGCGAGGAAACTAGGCGGGCTGAACCCCGGCCCTAGAGCAGGAGCAACTTGAGCGTTAGGCCAATCATGATGACGCCGATGCCGAAGTTGATCCAGCGCCACACTGTGGGCCGGGACAGCACGTGGGAAAAGCGCGCGGCGCCAAAGCCAATAAAAGGGAACCAAGTGAAGCTGGCGCAGATTGCACCGACGGCGAAAAGCCAGCGCCCCGATTCGCCATATTGATTAGCGATGCTGCCGAGCATGACCACTACGTCCACGTAGGCGCCTGGGTTAAGCCACGTTAAGGCCAGGGCGGTAAGCAGCGGCTTAACCCAGGAGGGGGAGCGCTTAATCTCGACGCGAGTTGCGGTCTTGGTCGTGCTGCGTGCCTGAGAGCCATCGAAGGAGGCGACTTCCTGCGGGACCTTTGGCTGCGTGGATTCCACCTCGATGGCCTCGCCTTTGGTCTTGAGCGCATCGCGGAAGCAGGTGAAGGTGAAGTACGCCAGGTAGGCGGCGCCAACATATTTCAAAACCTGCAGGGCGTTGGGGAATTTTTCTACCAAGTAGCCCACGCCGGCCGTGCCGGAGGTGATCAGGATGACGTCGGAAAGCGCGCAGACGACAATGATGAGGCCAATGTGGTCGCGGCGAATGCCGTATTTGAGCAGCATGGCATTTTGCGGGCCGACGGCCACGATGAGCGATAATCCCAGGAAGAAACCAGCAAGCACGATGGACATGCCTTCTAGTGTGAATTCCCGGCCTGAATTAGTCCAGTTAATGAATCTACAGTTGGTTTAGAATAGCTTCATGAACCCGGTGCACCTAGAAACTTTGCTCGCCATCGTGGACGAAGGCAGCTTCGATGTTGCCGCAGCCGTACTCGGCATATCGCCGTCCGCGGTAAGTCAACGAATTAAAGCCCTAGAATCCAGCACCGGTCGAGTGCTCCTTCGCCGTGCCACCCCGGTAACCGCGACAGAAGCGGGGGAGATCCTGGTGCAATCCGCACGCCGCATGGCGTTGGTACAGGCAGAGACGGATGCCCGCCTAGGCCACCGCTTGGCTCGGGTCCCGCTCTCAGTCGCAGTGAACTCGGATTCCCTAGCGACATGGTTTCGCAGGGTCATTAGCGATACCGCGGGGCGGGGCGATGTTGCCCTGCGCATCCGGATTGAAGATGAGGCGCGCACCTTAGCCATGCTGCGGCGGGGCGATGTGCTTGGCGCGGTGACGAGGGAAGCCACGCCGGTCTCGGGCTGCGAGTCTAGCTTCTTAGGTACGATGCGCTACTTCCCAGTCGCGGCACCACATATTGCAGAAAGCTTCCATAGTGGCCGGCTGACCTGGGAAACTATGCCCCTTGTTGGCTATGGTCCCAACGATCAAGTACTGGATGATGCGATGCGCGAGCGCTTCATTGATTCGGCCGTGGTCCGTGCGCGGGTGTCACAGATTCCTTCTTCCGAGGGCTACCTCGAGGCCGTTCGTGTTGGCCTGGGGTGGGGATTGCTGCCCCAAGCCCAAGCGCTGCCCCTATTGG
This sequence comes from Corynebacterium tuberculostearicum, assembly GCF_030229345.1. Taxonomy (GTDB): domain Bacteria; phylum Actinomycetota; class Actinomycetes; order Mycobacteriales; family Mycobacteriaceae; genus Corynebacterium; species Corynebacterium tuberculostearicum_G. The sequence goes on from NZ_JASPGP010000002.1 coordinate 134,109, forward strand.
CGGCAAAAGAGCTGGTGCTTCTCGACGACTCCCCGCTCGATATCGACCTCTACTGGCAGCGTTGGCGCTTGGAATCGGAGGTCTTGAGCGAACTAACGCGTTCGGTCATCGAAGCTGCGAGCGACTTGGTGGCCACATAGCGCGCAAGCTCGCGCGGCGCGCCGTGGTAGGTACCACAAAAGTGCAGGCACGTGCCCTAAGTTGGAGCTATGAGCGATAAGCAGCAACCGGATAAAGCCACCCCGTTTGATGAGGATATGGACGTGCCTACCTACAACGCGAAGCCCGCTAGTAAGGATTCTGTTTCCGGCCAGGAGAAGTCGAAGCCGGGCCTTTTCGAGCGCGCCGGCCGCGCTGAGCCGCAGGAGATCAAGCCTTCTCAGGCGCAGCAGGACCATCCTGAAACCGAGGTGCTGTCCTATTCCAGTGCAAATGAAGCCGCACGTCAGGACAGCGGTGCAGGCGAGGAGACCGTAGCCTTCGCGCAACCGGAGTCCACCACGCCGGCTACCCCAGAGCAAGAAACGGCACTTGCTACTGCCGACGCCCCCGTAGAGAGCACCCTCAGCACCGAAACCGCAGAGGAGCGCGAGGCACGCCTACAGGCGGAACAAGAAGAAAAGGAAGGCTATCAGCGCTATGGTCGCCGCGGCACTATCGACTTCGGCCTGCTGTTTATCCGTTTGGCGCTGAGCGCTTACCTCATCGTCGCCGGAGCAAAGACCTTCTTCACGCTTGGCGATAGCGAGGGCTTGTCCGGCCTGGAAGGCGATTTTGCCAACTATGCTTGGGATACCGCACTGTCCATCGCGGTGCCGACCATGCAGCTTATCGCTGGTGTCTTCTTGCTGCTCGGCCTCATTACGCCGCTGGCAGCCATGATTGGCCTGGTAGTGACCGGCTTTACCGCCGTCCACGAGCTCGCCCAGACCGATGCCGGCCTGGATGTCTTTAGCTGGCCGGAATCCGTATGGCTTTCCTTGGTCCTCTTTGTCATCGCAGTGGGCCTGCAGTTTACTGGCCCAGGCTTTATCTCCCTAGACTTCAAGCGCTCGTGGGCACGCCGCCCACTGGGTACTTCCTGGGCCTTTGTTCTCATCGGCATCGCCATCCTTGCCGCACTCTGGTTCTTCGGCGCAGGCGTTAATCCGCTGAACTAGGCGCTAATGGATTGTCCGTCGCAATAGCGGCGGATTTTCTTTTCCCCTTGCTTTCCGGGGTGGAAAGTATGATACTTTCTAAAGTGGAAAACAACGAAAAGTCGAAGGCGAAAGGAACGGCGATCATGGACGAAAGCGTGAACGAGGCACTGTCCTTCAACGAGGAAGTGGAGAAGGAGCAAAGCGGCAAGCGTAAGACTGTGCTTAATGCTCTGTTTGCTGCAGCGCTTGCAGGAAGCTTTTTCGTTATGAACCAGTGGGAAGAGGATATTTCTCTGTGGGCGTTCCTCGGATTTATGGTGGTTTGGCTCGGAGTGATTATGTGGGTTGGCGCTCATCAGAGTGATGTGCGTCCGAGCTATAGGCAAGATCCTTTCAGTCAGCCGCAGCCGGATAAAAAGTACTACGCTACCTTTCCCATCCTATTTGCTCCGGTGTTCTTCCAGCGCCTTCTCGAAGGACACATGGTAATTGCGGCCATAGTATTCACGATGTGGGGCATCGCTGTATTTTGGGTTCTCAACTCTGGGGCGATGGATCTGTCCACGCGAAGCCACGAAGGCGATAAGCAGGCGAGCGACAATGAGTGAACTTGATCCAATAATTCACCCGCTCAACCGGTTTAAGATTTGTGCGGTACTCAATGCTGCTGGGGCGGTGGAAGGCGCCATCAACAAAGAAATGCGCTTTGCTGCGATTCGAGACAAGGTGAATCAATCCGATGCCACGCTGTCTAAGCAGCTAAGCGCACTGGAAAAAGAGGGGTATGTCAGTCGCTTTCGTGAGTATGGATCCTCGCGAGGCAAGGACACGGTGTGGGTGATGCTCACGGCTAAAGGTAAGGCCGCATTCGATTCGCACCTTGCAGCGCTTAAGACGCTAGCGGGGCAGGAGTAGCGGTATTCGCGTTCCGGTTATTGCGCTGGGAGGAATAGAAAGCGGCTGCGAAAAGTGCGACGGTCAGTATGGTTAGCCACACGAAGTCATCCACCCAGAACTTCTGGTAGCGCTCCATGGCGTGGACATCGACTTGATCGCCCCACCACCATTTGGGAGGGACGGTTAACAGCATGGCTGCCCAGGCGATAAGGACGGTCAGGAGGCTGCCCGCAGCCCATCCGGACGGCAGCCAGGTCCAGGCGCGGAAGACAAAGACCGGGATGATGAGCGTGAGCCAGACCCAGTGGTGCGACCAGGAAACAGGGGAGATAAGGAGGAGGGTGAGGGCGGTGACCAATTGGGCGTCGACAAGCAGATGCTCCTCGCACAGTCGCTTGATAAGCCACGCAGCAAAGGCAATAACCACTAGGGAAGCTGCGAGCCACGCAAGGTTGATGGTCAGTCCATTGGCGTCCATGGCTTCCGTAGAAGAATACATGCGCTGAATGGCTCCCTTGATGGAACTATTGGACTGGTACTCGGTTGCGACGCCGAAGTCGCCGCCAGAGCCCATATCGAGCAATTTAGAGCTGAAGAACTCCACGAACGCGTCCCAGCGGAAGGCTGCGGCGAGGAGAGTGGCAGCGACTGCGGAAATGAGGGCCGTGGCAATCTGCTTCCATTCCTTGCGCACGAGGAAGTAAAGCAGCATCGCGAGCGGAGTAATTTTGATAGCGGCGGCCAAGCCAATCAAGATGCCTTGGGGCAGGAAGCGCTTGCGTGGGACGAGGTCGAGGATAACCAGCGCCATCACCACGATATTGATCTGCGCAAAACCATTGTTGAGGTCAACCGGCTCAAAGCGCAAGGCAATGGCCCAGGCAATGGCGGTAACTGGCAAGAGGAAATCCGGCTTCTTCAGCACCGCCTTGAAGACAAAGTAGAGGCAGACGAGCAGGAGTAGATCGGAGAGGACGACCATGATGTCGCCCGCCATATCATGGTCAATGCCGTCAAAGGCCGTAAGCGGAACCATGACGAGCGCGCCAAAGGGTGGATAAATGAAGGGAAGTTCAATGTCCCCGGCCAGCATGGGCTCGCTATAGACGGAGCGATGCTCAAGGAAGGCCTTGACGCCCTCGCGGTAGACCACCATGTCGATAGGAAAGTCCGTGATGCGGGTGTCTTGAACAATCTTCCTGGCACCAAAAATGAGGCCCAGCAGAACTAAGGCATAACGAAAAAGTGGGGTGCGCGCGAGTTTCATCGCAGTACACTTTATGCGATCTGCAGGTAAACGGGTGCGCACCCCACCGAGGCTCACAGGGATTTAGCAGTTAATACTGGCTAATTTACATGGCCATCGACAACGCGCACCGCGCCGCGATCGGCAGAGGTAGCCATGGCCGCATACGCGCGCAGCGCCTTGGTGATGGGGCGATTGCGGTTCACCGGAGTCCACGGTTGCTCGCGCTGTTCTTGGGCGGCGCGGCGGCGCTTCAGCACGTCCTCGTCCACATCCAGGGTGAGTTGGCGCTCGTGGATGTCGATGGTGATGGTGTCGCCGTTTTCGATGAGCCCGATAAGGCCCTGGTGGGCCGCCTCGGGGGAGATGTGGCCGATGGAAAGGCCGGAGGTGCCGCCGGAAAAGCGGCCGTCGGTAATCAAGGCGCATGCCTTGCCCAAACCGGCGCCTTTCAGGAAGGAGGTTGGGTGGAGCATTTCCTGCATGCCCGGGCCGCCGGACGGGCCCTCATAGCGAATGACCACCACGTCGCCCGGCTGAACTTCCTTATTCAGGATTATCGATACGGCCTCCTCCTGGGATTCGACCACGCGGGCAGGTCCAGAGAAAGTCCACAGCTCTTCTTCAACGCCCGCTGCCTTTACGATGGCACCGTCTGGAGCCAGGTTTCCGCGCAGGACAACCAGGCCGCCGTCGGAAGAAAAGGCGTGATCGGCGTCGTGAATGCAGCCATGAGCGGCGTCAGTGTCGAGCTCGTCCCAGCGGTTGGATTGGGAAAATGGTTCGGTAGTGCGCACGCCGCCCGGCGCGGCGTAGTACAGTTCGCGGGCCGCATCGGTGGCGTGGGGGTTGCGGATATCCCAGTCATCGAGCCACTGCTCGGCGTTGTCATAGAGCGCCGTATGCACCTTCAAGTTCAGGTGCCCGGCGCGGCGAAGCTCTCCCAAGATGGCGGGGATGCCACCGGCGCGGTGGACATCCTCAATGTGGTAGGTGCCATTGGGCGCGACCTTGGACAGGCAGGGCACGCGGTAGGAGATGTCATTAATGTCATCGAGGGTGAAATCCACCTCGCCCTCTTGTGCGGCTGCGAGCGTGTGCAGGATGGTGTTGGTGGATCCGCCCATGGCCATGTCAAGCGCCATGGCATTGGTGAAGGCTTCCTTGGTAGCGATATTGCGCGGGAGAACGGATTCGTCCTCCTCGCCGTAATAGCGGCGGCACATATCGACGATGGTGGAGCCGGCCTTTTCAAATAGGCTGCGGCGAGCCGTGTGGGTGGCCAGGGTGGTGCCGTTGCCGGGCAGCGCCAGGCCGAGCGCCTCGGTCAGGCAGTTCATGGAATTGGCGGTAAACATGCCAGAACAGGAGCCGCAGGTGGGGCAGGCGGATTCCTCTACCTGGGCCAAGCCCTCATCAGATACCGCGTCATTAGCGGAGGCGGTAATGGCGGTGATGAGGTCGGTGGGGGCGTGGGCTACGCCATCAACCACGACGGCTTTGCCGGCCTCCATCGGTCCACCCGAGACGAAAATGGTGGGAATGTTCAGGCGCAGCGCCGCATTGAGCATACCCGGGGTGATTTTATCGCAGTTGGAGATGCATACCAGGGCGTCGGCAGTGTGGGCATTGGCCATGTACTCGATGGAATCGGAGATGATTTCGCGCGAAGGCAGCGAGTAGAGCATGCCGCTGTGCCCCATGGCGATGCCATCATCGACGGCGATGGTATTGAATTCCTTGGGCACGCCGCCGGCCGCTCGTACGGCGTCGGCGACGATATCGCCAACGTTTTTAAGGTGTACGTGGCCGGGGACGAATTGGGTATAGGAGTTGGCGATGGCGACAATCGGTTTGCCAAAGTCATTTTCCTTGGTGCCGGTGGCCCGCCAAAGGGCGCGGGCACCAGAGGCTTGGCGGCCGACGGTAGTTACTTTTGAGCGCAGCGGGAACATGGTTTTCAGTCACCATTCCTTCAAAGGATGTGGGGGAGAGTGTAGGCGGCGTATTTAGTTTTCGGCCGAAGGTTTGAGCTCGGGGTGGCGCTCGAGGTAGTCCTCGTACTCTTCTTTGCTGAGGAGGACTTGTTGGCCGTCGCGGTGGACAATGACCACCTTGTCATCTGCCGCTTCACGGCCCTGGGTAAGGGCGTCAGGGATGCGGCCGCGGGAGGCCTCCGAAAGTCGCGGGAGCGAGTTAAACGTAACGCCGGGCAGGCTGTGCTCCGCGCCGGCCTTGGTGCGGGCGAAGGCGCGGGCGCGTTGGAAGCCGATTCCGGCAAAATCGTCCCATGCGATCTGGATATTTTTCCGGAATGCGTAAGAGATAGCGATTCCAGATTCGGAGACTTTGGTGCGGGATTTTATGACCCACCACAATCCGAGGATGGGGATTATGAACAGCCATGCGAGGTATTTGGGGGCCCATCCGATGCTCAGCAGAGCAATGGCGGACAGGATGAGGATGCCCAAGATGTGGTCGCGGGATGGCTTGAAAACCTCTGCCTGGGTGGTGGACTGACGAGGTTTGTTGTCCTTAGGTGGTGGAGTCATAGTGTGCAAGCCTAATTCACTAAGGCGGGCGAGGGCGAACCTATTTTCAGGCGTGTCCCACCAGGTGGGAATGCGATCCCAAAAGGGGGTAATGTCCACGAGGGTAATACCTATCAAGGTATAGTCATGTCCATGATCATTATTCGACTTCAGGTAGTACCAACGCGGTGGTGACCGCGACGCCTCGTGACGTCGACGCTTTTCGCCCCCGCAGACAGACAAGCCCGCGGGGGCTTTGTTCATATCTGGGGCCGGTATCGATGATGATTAGGACCTGTAATAGACCATTCCAAGGAGCACATTAACCGTGGTTACGACAACTTCGCCCACGCCCGCTTCGGTGGCTGCAGCCTCACGCGCCCACGCTCCGGAGCGGATGAGTGGTGCCCACGCCATTGTCCGCACTCTCGAAGACCTGGGAACCGATCTCGTCTTCGGCATTCCAGGCGGTGCCGTGCTTCCTCTATACGATGCCTTGCACACCTCGACCAAGCTGCGCCATGTGCTCACCCGCCATGAACAGGGTGCCGGCCACGCCGCCGAAGGCTACGCTCAAGCTTCCGGCAAGGTAGGCGTATGCCTTGCCACCTCCGGGCCGGGTGCGACCAACTTGGTGACAGCGCTTGCCGACGCCAACCTGGACTCCGTTCCCATCGTTGCCATCACCGGCCAGGTGGGCAGCAACCTCTTGGGAACCGATGCCTTCCAAGAGGCCGATATTCGCGGCGTGACTATGCCGATTACCAAGCACAACTACATCGTGACGGAACCGAGCCAGATTCCAGCTGCCATTGCAGCCGCATTCCATCTGGCGTCTACGGGCCGTCCGGGGCCGGTCTTGGTGGATATCCCGAAGGACGTGCAAAACGGTGAATTGGAATATTCCTTCCCGGCTACGTTTGATCTGCCTGGATATAAACCGACAACCAAGCCGCACCATCGCCAGATCGCGCAAGCGGTTGAGCTCATTGCACAGGCAGAAAAGCCGGTCATCTATGCCGGCGGCGGTGTTATCAAGGCCGAGGCGGCCAAGGAGCTGCGCGAGTTTGCGGAATTTTCCGGAATCCCTGTCGTGACTACGCTCATGGCCTTGGGCGCCTTCCCGGAATCTCATCCGCTCCACATGGGCATGCCGGGCATGCATGGCACCGTCCCTGCAGTTGCGGCCATGCAGCGAGCTGACCTGTTGATTACTATCGGCGCGCGATTTGATGACCGAGTAACCGGTGATACCTCCACTTTTGCCCCTGAGGCCCAGGTAATTCATGCTGATATTGATCCGGCTGAAATTGGGAAAATCCGCGACGTTGCCGTGCCAATCGTGGGTGATGCCCGCAACGTGTTGGCAGGTCTCTTAAAGGAGTACCGCAAGAACTCCGCGGTGAAATCTCCGGAATTAGGCCCATGGCGGGGCTACCTCGATGGCCTCAAGGAACGGTTCCCCCGTGGCTATGATCCCACTCCGGATGGGCAGCTCAATCCCCAATTTGTGTTGGAAAAGCTGAGTGAAACCGTAGGTCCTGAGGCTATCTACTGCGCCGGTGTGGGTCAGCACCAGATGTGGTCGGCACAGTTCATTGACTTTGAACACCCACGCTCCTGGATCAACTCCGGTGGTGCCGGAACTATGGGCTACGCCGTGCCGGCGGCCCTCGGCGCCAAGGCGGCATGCCCGGATAAGGAGGTGTGGGCGATTGACGGTGACGGTTGCTTCCAAATGACCAACCAGGAGCTCACCACCGCGGCATTGGAGGGCTTTCCGTTGAAGGTTGCCGTCATCAATAACGGCAACCTTGGCATGGTCCGTCAGTGGCAGACACTGTTCTTTAATGAGAACTACTCCAATACCAAGCTGCGAGAACGAGATGTCTATACCCCAGACTTCGTCCGCTTGGCAGAGGCGCTGGGGTGCGAGGCTATCCGCGTCACCTGTGAGGAAGAAGTGGTGCCGGCCATTGAACGGGCCCGCGCAATCAATGACCGCCCCGTGGTCATTGACTTCATCGTTGGTGAGGACGCTCAAGTCTGGCCAATGATTGGCGGTGGGGCGTCTAACGAAGAAATTCAATATGCCCGCGGCTTGCGCCCGCTTTTTGATGAAAATGAATCGGCAGCAGAAACTCCTGCCGATATCGACGAGACTATCCAGGAGGTATAGGCATGGCCCCCAGTGGCGTTTCCCGGCATACCCTGTCGGTCCTGGTAGAAGACGTAGAGGGAATCCTGTCGCGCGTGACCGGCATGTTTTCCCGGCGTGGCTACAGCATCATTTCGCTGGTTTCTGCGCAAACGGAAAATCCAGGGATTAACCGACTAACCATCGTGGTCGATGCATCCGAAAGGATTATGGAACAGGTGACCAAGCAGCTCAACAAGATTGTGCCGGTCATCAAGGTGGTGGAGCTCGAAGCAGACTCGACTGTGGCGCGAGCCCTGATGCTGGTCAAGGTGGCTGCGAATAATGCCAACCGGCCGCAGGTGGTCGATGCCGTTAATATCTTCCGTGCCCGCGTGGTAGACGTGGCACAAGAATCAGTGGTGGTGGAGGCTACCGGTACCCCTGGAAAGCTGGCGGCGCTTCTCGATGTCCTGGAGCCATTCGGTGTGCTCGAGCTGGTGCAGTCTGGTGACGTGGCCTTGGGGCGTGGTCCCAAGGCGATGGCGCCCCCGCGAAATTAAATCCCACTATATGGTCACTCCGTCTCGCACAGTGGTATAGTGCTAGGTGGGACGTTAATTCATTGAACTTACAATTACTACAGAATTGAGGACTACGACATGGCTATTGAAACCTTCTACGACGATGATGCGGATCTGTCTATCATTCAGGGTCGCAAGGTAGCCGTTATTGGCTACGGCTCCCAGGGGCACGCGCACTCGCAGAACCTGCGCGATTCCGGCGTCGAGGTTGTTATTGGTCTGCGTGAAGGCTCCAAGTCGGCGGCAAAGGCCGAGGAAGCCGGTTTTGAGGTCAAGACCGTTGCAGAAGCTGCCAAGTGGGCAGACGTAATCATACTGCTGGCACCAGATACCTCTCAGAAGCAGATCTTTGAAGATGAAATTGCCCCCAACCTGGAAGACGGCAATGCGCTGCTGTTTGGGCACGGCTTGAATATCCACTTTAAGCTGATTGAACCACAGGCCAATGTCACCGTCGGCATGGTTGCCCCTAAGGGCCCTGGACATCTGGTTCGCCGCCAGTTCGTTGACGGCAAGGGCGTTCCGTGTTTGATTGCTACCGAACAGGATCCTAAGGGCGAAGGCCATGATCTGACCCTGTCTTATGCTGCAGCCATCGGCGGTGCGCGTGCCGGCGTTATCCCGACGACCTTCGAAGCAGAGACGGTTACTGACCTCTTTGGCGAGCAGGCCGTCCTGTGCGGTGGCGTAGAGTTCCTGATTCGCACCGGCTTCGAGGTTCTGACTGAGGCTGGTTACGAGCCAGAAATGGCCTACTTTGAGGTGCTGCACGAGATGAAGCTCATCGTGGACCTGATGTTTGAGGGCGGCATCGCCAACATGAACTACTCGGTATCTGATACCGCCGAGTTTGGCGGCTACATTTCTGGCCCTCGCGTTATTGACGCCGATGCCAAGCAGCGCATGAAGGATATCTTGTCCGATATCCAGGATGGCACCTTCACCAAGCGCCTGCTGGCCAATATTGAGGGCGGCAACAAGGAGCTGGAGAGTCTGCGTGAGGAATTTGCGCAGCACGAAATTGAAAAGACCGGCACCAAGCTGCGCGATTTGATGAGCTGGGTCAAGAACCCGCTGGATGCTACTGCCTAGGAATAAAGGGCGGCGTCTGCAGCGCACACCCACGGTGAACAGGCATGTTTACCGTGGGTTTTGCCTTATTTGTGTCAGGTAAAACTCCGGTGCGGGGAGTAGGATGAGGGCCATGGGTTTTACGACGCCAAGCTATGATCTCAAAGACCTTTTTGCACGAATTGATCGCGGGGATATCCAGTTACCTGACTTCCAGCGCAGCTATGCCTGGGATGAAGATCGTATTCGATCTCTTATTGTTTCCGTGCTGCGCGGTTATCCCATCGGCGCGCTCATGGCTCTTGACACCCGAAACGAAAAGATGCGCTTTCGTCCCCGTGCCCTTGCGGGCGCACCTGACACTGGCGTCGACCCCGGCTTGCTCCTTTTAGACGGGCAGCAGCGCCTGACCACCCTGTATCACTGCTTTAACGGCGAGGGCTTTGTAGATACCACTGACTTCCGCAAGAAGAAGATTCACCGCCGCTTCTTTATCGATATCCGCGCAGCCGTACGCGGCAATCTTATGCCGGATGATGCCATCTTCGCAGTCAATCAAGACGGCAAGATTTGCTCGCACTTCGCACCGGCAATTGAGAGCGAAATCCTAACGCGCGAAGATGCGCTAGAGAATATGTGCATTCCCGTGGCCTCTCTGCTAAGTGAAGACGGCGTCGGCATGCTTTTTGAACTTGCGGCGACCAAGCAGGAATACAGCGCGGAACTGGCGGCCTTTAATAATCGCATCATTCGGCCATTGTCCGGCTATGACCTGCCAATGATTCGACTTTCCCGCGAAACGGAGCGAGCCGGCATCGGCTCGATTTTTGCCCAAGCGAACTCGGCCGGCCTGCAGATGGACGTATTCGATCTCCTAACTGCCGTCTTTGCCTCTGAGGATCCCAGCTTTCACTTGGCCGCTGATTGGCAAGAAGTGGAAAAGGATCTGCGTAAGTCCCCAGCTTTGGATGGAATTGGGCGCACCGAGTTTCTCTCCGCAGTATCGCTTCTGGTTTCCGGTGAAAAGGGCTGTGCAGGTGGCCAGCGCGAGGATATCTTGAAATTGTCATTGGCGGAGTACAAGTCGGCAGCCAACGATCTGCGCATTACCTTCCGTGAGGTATCAGAGTTCTTGGCGGAGCGATGCATCCTCAGCATGGATCAGGTTCCGTTTAATGAGCAGATTGTTCCCCTGGCAGTCATTATCGCCCGCCTGGCCAAGCGCGGGGGAGCGCTTTCTACCGAGCAGTCCTGGAACCGCATCAACCAATGGTTCTGGTGTGGCGTCTTTGGCGAGCTCTACGGCTCTTCTGCAGTGCAGCTGCGTGCAGCTCGCGACGTAGATGAGGTCACCGAATGGGTAGCCGGTGCAACGGATGAGACGCCGAAGACCGTCACCGATGCCACCTTCCGTGAATCCCGTCTGCTTTCCGTAGATGACAAAGACGGCGTATGGCACGGACTCTATGCCCTCCTCATGGCGCGCGGTGCGAAGGACTGGCGCACCGGAAAGACCTTCACCCGGCATACCTTTGAAGAGCTCAAGCCAGGCTTTTTCCCTGTATTCCCGCTCAATTGGTGCAAGCGTCACGGAGTTGATCCCGTCTTGGCTGAGTCGGTGATGAACTACACCCCGATGGGCAAGCGAACCGAGGTAGTGCTCGACGGTTTCGCCCCCAACCGCTACCTACCTCGCGTTCAGTCCAAGTCCATCATGGAAGATGTGCAATTTGATGAGGTGCTAGCATCCCACGAAATGAACCTGGATTTCCTGCGCGCATCGCAGCCGCGTGAATTCCTTGCGGACCGCCGTCACCGATTCTTGGGCATTGTGGAATATGCTTTAGGTAAACCCGTTATCCGCGATGTGGATGAAGCAAACCTTTTTGGTGGAGAGGAAGGTCCGCAAGCTTTTGATCGCTAAATCTGTGCGCTTGGCCGCTACAGTGCTTGTTGCTTCTCTTGCGCTAGCAGCCTGTGGCACTCCGGTCACAGAATCCAAGCTGGTCAGGCGTGGTCTGTCCGATCTGGATGAGTCCGAAATCGATCTCAGCAAGGCCAAGGCGGAAAACCAAAACCGTCTTATTGATCCGAAATTTGATGGCAAGTTGGTCATTGTTAATGACCCCATTGGAATTGAAGCCAGCCGACTATTTTTTGAAGATTCGGATTCGCTTGTCCTTTTTGCCCCGGACGATAAATCTGTTCTTCGTGCAGCGACCTTGGCGGTAAACCAGCATTTGCCGGCGGTGCAGTATGACGATGCTAGACGTTTGGAAATCCATAAGCTGCTCACGGACTTAGGGGTAAATCGCTTGGTGGTAATTGGAGACGTGCCGTGGACGGAAACATCTGGGGACTTCAACGTGATCAAGGATCCGGGAACGCATAAAGCATTGGGGGAGTTCACGGCATTCCAGTATGGTTCCAAGGTGGTTGCTTCCCCAGAGCAGATGGTGAAAGATATCGCGCGTTTGGATAAGACTCCTCAAGTGGAGCTGCGCCCTGCTTGGGTGCCGTATGAAGGCGAACTTGATGTCGGAGAGGAAAAGAAGAACCAACCCATCCCAGCACAGTCCCGCAGGGACGGCCAGATGGCGCCAAATATCGTTGCCACTAAGGATAGCCCCATCGCGAACGTTATTACTGCGGCAGCATACGGTGGAAGAGTTTTGGTCGTGCCGACTGCTGATCCGCTAGCGGATAAGCACAGCATGGCTGCTGTAGCGGGCCTTGAGGACGGCGCCTTAGTAGCTTTGGGGCCGGAATTCGGTCGAGTGAAAGAATTTAAGGCAAAAATCAAGCAGGGCACTCCTGACTGAACTACACTTCCTTGACACGCGGGCAACCCGCGTGCACCGCATTTCACTTAAGCGAAGGAAAATATGTCGAAGCCGGTAGTCCTTATTGCCGATAAATTAGCCCAGTCCACGGTTACGGCCTTGGGGGATTCTGTTGAGGTCCGTTGGGTGGATGGGCCGAATCGTGCCGAGCTCCTCGCCGCGGTTCCGGAGGCAGAGGCTTTGCTGGTGCGCTCTGCCACAACCGTTGATGCAGGGGTATTGGAAGCGGCCACAAAGCTCAAGATTGTGGGCCGTGCCGGGGTGGGACTGGACAATGTCGATATTCCGACGGCCACAGACAAGGGTGTCATGGTGGTGAATGCGCCAACATCGAATATTCATTCTGCGTGTGAACAGGCAATTGCACTGCTCTTAGCGACGGCGCGCCAGATACCAGCGGCCGACCAGTCCCTGCGCGAAGGGGAGTGGAAGCGCTCTTCTTTCAAGGGCGTAGAGGTCTACGGAAAGACTATCGGCATTGTTGGCTTTGGACACATCGGCCAGCTCTTTGCCCAGCGTCTGAAGTCCTTTGAGACGACTATTATCGCGCACGATCCGTACGCCAACCCGGCTCGCGCGGCAGCGTTGGGCGTGGAATTAGTTGAGCTAGAAGAGCTGATGTCGCGTTCCGATTTCGTGACCATTCACCTGCCAAAGACTCCGGAGACAACCGGAATGTTTGATAAGGAACTTTTGGCCAAGGCGAAGCCAGGACAGATTCTCATTAACGCAGCGCGAGGCGGTTTGGTAGATGAGGCGGCTCTGGCTGAGTCTATCGAGTCGGGACATCATCGAGGTGCGGGCTTTGACGTTTATGCCACGGAACCGTGCACTGATTCTCCGCTCTTTAAGCTGCCGCAAGTCACCGTGTCCCCGCACCTAGGCGCCTCCACTGTAGAGGCCCAGGACCGTGCGGGAACCGATGTGGCGGAGTCTGTCTTGAAGGCGCTTAAAGGAGAGTTCGTGCCGGATGCGGTCAACGTCTCGGGCGGGCCAGTGAGAGAAGAGGTTGCTGGTTGGTTGGACCTCGCCCGCAAGCTAGGACTTACTGCTGGCCGCCTTTTGGGTCAGGCCCCCGTGGCCGTCGAGGTGGAAGCCTGTGGCGAGTTGTCTGCCGAAGACGTGGAGGTGCTAGGACTTTCTGCAGTCCGGGGGCTGTTTAGCGGTGTGACTTCGGAACCGGTGACCTTTGTCAATGCAATGCAGATCGCGAATAGTCGTGGGGTAGAGGTGGAGGTATCTACTAATACGGAGTCTAAGGGGCACCGTTCTTCCCTGCAGGTAAAGGTTATCGGTGCCGATGGCGAGACGTCCTCGCTCACCGGCGCACTTATCGGCATCGATGGAACCGAAAAGTTCATTCGCATCAACGGCCGTGGCGTAGATATGCGTGCTACCGGCCGCAACCTCTTCTTCCGCTACGCGGACGCCCCTGGTGCACTGGGAACGGTAGGTACCAAGTTGGGCGCTGCGGGAATCAATATCGTGGCGGCCGCACTTACGCACGGTAAACAGGAATCTGATGCTGTGCTGATTCTGCGCGTGGAGGCCGAGGTGCCAGAGGGGCTCATTGCCGAAATTAATGCGGCCTTGGATGCTGAATGCGAACAGCTGAACATGGATGCATAAGGCTGCGGACTGCAACAGAATCTCAACCCGCGTGGTGCTAGGTAATTTCCTGCGCCGCGCGGGTTTCTTTTGCTAAGGTAATTTGATATCCACTCTGTGAGAAAGGAATCTTACATAATGAAACTAGCGGTGATTGGCGGCGACGGAATTGGACCAGAAGTGACGGCCGAGGCGCTCAAGGTGCTGCGCGCCGTACGCTCCGATATAGAAACCACCGAGTATGACCTCGGTGCGCGGCGATATCTGCACAATGGGGAGCTTCTCACGGACGCTGATTTGAAGAGCCTTCGCGAACACGATGCGATCCTGTTGGGGGCGATCGGCGCCCCAGGTGAGGTGCCGCCTGGCGTTCTGGAGCGGGGGCTGTTGCTTAAGATGCGGTTTGCGCTGGATCATCACGTGAACCTGCGCCCCTCCAGGCTCTATCCCACCGCTTCCTCGCCGCTCGCTGAACCGGGCGATATCGACTTCGTTGTGGTGCGCGAAGGTACCGAGGGTTTGTACTGCGGAAACGGCGGTACCTTGCGTGAGGGTACTGAGCACGAGGTGGCCAGCGAGGTATCGCAAAATACTCGTTTCGGCGTGGAGCGTGTGGTGCGCGATGCGTTTGCGCGGGCAGCGCAGCGCAGTAAGCATCTGACCTTGGTGCACAAAACAAATGTCTTGGTCAATGCTGGTGGGTTGTGGCAGCGCACCGTTGATGAAGTCGCCGCCGAGTTTCCCGAGGTTCGGGTGGATTACCAGCATATTGATGCTGCAACCATTTATATGGTGACCGATCCGGCGCGCTATGACGTCATTGTCACCGATAATCTTTTTGGAGACATTCTCACCGATTTGGCGGGCGCGGTAACTGGCGGTATTGGCCTTGCTGCATCCGGAAATATCGATGCCTCAGGCGCGAATCCTTCCATGTTCGAGCCGGTGCATGGTTCTGCGCCAGATATTGCGGGTAAGGGGATTGCAGACCCAACGGCGGCAATCTTGTCCGCCGCCATGCTTCTTCGTCACCTGGGCGATGAGTCTAATGCGCAGCGGATTGAGGATGCGGTGGCGCAGGATGTTGCCCGCCGCGGTGCCGAACCGGTAAAGACCGTCGAAGTGGGTGACCGAATCGCCAAGCTGCTCGTCGAATAGAAGGGGGTTTTGCGCTGGGCGCTTGCCGACGTCCCCAACCCCCGCGTCCTGGCGTAGTCCGCACTGGGGTTAGCAACGGTGATTAAAGGACAATGGGAATTTACTCAAATTAACTAATTAACACCGTACCCTTTGCACACATGTGAAGGAGGCGATTGAGTAGGATTGCCGCTATGCGTTTAGGACGAATTGCACACCCAGAAGGAATCTGTTTCGCCATTATCGGTGGGCCAAAAGACGCCCCAATGGAAGAGCTAGTAGCAAAGGAAATTGCCGGCACGCCCTTCACCCCACCGGAGCCGACCGGCCGCGAGTGGAAACTTAACGAGGTTCGCCTCTTGGCGCCGACCCTTCCCACCAAGGTGGTAGCACTTGGCCGCAACTATGCGGACCACGTTGCCGAGGTTTTCAAAAAGTCTGCCGATAGTCTTCCTCCCACCATCTTCATTAAGCCATCTACCGCGGTCATTGGCCCGGATGCTGCAATCAAGATTCCGGACTACGCCACCAACGTCGAGTTTGAGGGCGAGCTTGCCGTGGTCATTTCCAAGCCGTCGAAGAATATCAAGGCCGAGAACTGGAAAGACCATGTGCTGGGCTACACCATCTGTAACGACGTTTCCTCCCGCGACCTGCAGTTCAAAGACGGTCAATGGGCCCGCGCCAAGGGTATTGACACTTTCTGCCCGCTCGGCCCGTGGATCGAAACCGATCTGGATAGCTTGAATCTAGACGATCAGAAGATTAATGCCTACCTGACGCACGAGGGTTCTCGCGAGCAAAAGCAAGATTCCAATACGGACCAGATGATTGTGAAGATGGGGGGCATTTTGGAGGAGATCTCCGCTGCCTACACTTTGCTGCCCGGCGATGTCATCACCACCGGCTCCCCAGCTGGTACCGCTCCTATGGTCCCAGGTGACACCATCGAAATCGAGATCCCAGGCCTCGGCACCCTGCGCAATTCCATCCACCGTGCATAACCCAAGCCACTAGGAGCACCGCGCCTGCGTACCCACCTCCGAAGAAATGGGGGAACACTACCAGAGTTCTGGGCGGGTGTGATCGGGCAACCCCAATGAGACCCTTGTCGATTACGCCGCGGGACTTAACCCCGGCACCGCCCTCGGCATTGGATGTGGGGAAGGCGCGTGTGCGCACCACCAAAGCGACGTCGTGCTCGTCGCCAAGCGTGCAGCCTAGAGGCTAAGCGCCTTCAATATGGTGCGCAGCTTGGCTGTGGTTTCTTCCAGCTCGGCCTGGGCGTCGGAATCGCCTACGATGCCGCCGCCCGCCCACGCGCGCGCGGAAAGACCATCGCCGGCCACTTCTGCGCAGCGGATAGCCACCATGTACTCGCCGTCGCCGGAGCTATCGCACCAGCCCACCGCTCCGGCATAGAATCCACGGTCCGTTTCTGCAGTCTCAATGAGGGCTTGGGCGGCCTCTGCTGGAGTGCCACAGATGGCCGGTGTGGGGTGTGCTGCCAAGGCAAGTTCAAGAGCGGTCAAGTCTTTATCCTTGAGGGTTCCGGAAATTGGCGTGCCAAGGTGCCACATCTCATTGGTGCTAATAAGTTGCGGGGTATCCGGAATATCTAGCCTTTCGCACAGTGGGCTCAGCACCCGGCGCAGGTGTTCTACTACGAAGGAATGCTCATGAAGATCCTTGGCAGAGTGCAAGAGATCTTGACCTGCGATGTGATCCTCAGCCGCTGTGGCGCGGCGCGGTGACGATCCGGCCAAGGGGAAAGCAGACACCGTCGAGCCCTGACGCTTGACCAAAACCTCTGGAGAAGAACCAACCAGCATCGCGCCCGGCCGCCCAGCTGGGGAGAGATCGGCAATGAAGCCGTCGCGGTTGGCGGAAAGGTCGATAAGGCGCGCCGCCACGAGGCGCGGATCAATAGCCTCAGGGAATTCGATATCTACGGCGCGGGCCAAAACCACCTTGTCCAGTTTGGAGGTCTCGATCGTGCCTATGGCCGCCTCTACGCGGCGTAGGTGCTCTTCGGGTTCCGGATCGAATCCGACCACTCGCGAGTTTAGGCTTTTATTGCGGTAGTAGGCGTGCGGCTCCAAAGGGCCCTCTTCGTGGATGATGGCCTCCGGCACCGTTAGCGCGGCGGGTGTGTCAGAGTCGAACGGAATCGCACCGACGACCATGTCAACATCTTTGCTGCGCAGGGCAGAAATCGCCGCGTCGGTGTCATTAAAAGTGTGGCGCGCACCTTGGGTACGGACAGACCCCGTTGCTCGCGAAAGCAAAAAATCGGGGGCGGTGCTTGGTCTGTCTTCGTGCATGGGGATCTAGCTTAATGCCTAGGGCTTTTCTTACAGAATTGAGTGTGCACTGGGCGTGTAAACAGTGAATCAAGTGAAAGATGTGGTTAATTTTAACCTTGTGGCTAATGTTACTAAGTTTCTTTATGGTTCCCTATACTTGATCCTCGCTGCGGCACTGGCTAGCGCTGCGCTTGTGTGCGCTGCTCCTGCCTATGCACAGGAAGGTCCAGCGCCCGTACCTGCTCCCGCGCCGGCACCGGCCCCGGCTCCAGCACCTGCTCCCGAAAATGCAAAGCCAGTTACCCCGCAGCCTGATGGGTCCCACCTAGTTCCAGAAGGTGTTAAGGAATCCACCCCGGCACCAGTAGAAGGTGGCAGCAGCGATGACAATGCAGCGCCTGGTCCTGAGGGATCGTCTCTTCCCGAGCCAGCGCCG
Organism: Corynebacterium tuberculostearicum; assembly: GCF_030229345.1. GTDB lineage: Bacteria > Actinomycetota > Actinomycetes > Mycobacteriales > Mycobacteriaceae > Corynebacterium > Corynebacterium tuberculostearicum_G. The sequence continues at coordinate 152,047 of NZ_JASPGP010000002.1, forward strand.
CGGCCGGCAATGGTAGATACCAGCATCAATCCGAACCCGCCGTTTACGCCGGGTTCCATGCAGTCCCTAGAGATGGAGCACGAGGGTAAGACCCGCAGGTACTTGTTGCGCATTCCTAACCACTATTCGCCCGAAAAGGCGGCCCCCGTTCTCTTCGGCTTTGGTGGTTGGGGAGACTCCCCGGAGAACTACTCCAGCTACGCGCGCATGCAGACCACTGAGGCCAATAACGAGGCCATCATCGTCTATCCAGAGGGATTCGAGCGCGCCTGGGAGGCGGCGCCTTATGCTAAGACGCGCGATGGGGAGGATATCCGCTTTATCAAGCGCATTCTTGATTCGGTAGACAAGGACTACCACGTTGATCGAAACCGCGTATACGCCATGGGTATGTCTAATGGAGGCGGCTTTACCTCGGTGCTTGGCTGCCACGCACAGGACACCTTTGCTGCCGTAGCTATGGTTTCGGGTGCCTTCTATAACCCGGTTGAGGTCAACTGTGCCGATGCGCCGATGAATACCCTCATCATGCACGGCGTTAACGACAAGATGATGACTTATGAGGGCGGTGACCGACACGAGGCTGGATACCTCCCTGTGCGTACGGTGCTCGGCGGCTATCTGAAGCGCAATCGCTGCGATATGACCTTCCAGTCCACCCCGGAAGCAGGCGGTTCGGAACGCTTGAGCTTTAACGGTTGCCAAAAGGATGTGCAACTGGTTAAGGTCCCGCAAGACCACACCTGGTTCTGGCAGCCAGATACGCCGAACGTGGTCTGGGACTTCCTATCGTCCAAGACCCGGGTATAGAAGCATTAGTCCTTAGCCACCGCTAAAGCCCAGAGGAGAGATCCTCTGGGCTTTGTGCTTTCTTAAGCCGGGCCTGCGCTAATCGACGCCCGGTAAGTTCGCCGTGGCATCACTGGCCTGGTGCTGGTGCGGTGTCTTCTTTTTGCGGAAGAACTGGACATAGACCAACAGCCCGATGCCGAGCGCTAAGGCGAATGCGCCCAGTCCGGCCAGAATCCCCGCCCAGAAGCTGCTTTTTGCGAGGGTAGAGGTATAGGCAGCGGCATCGGTCAGCACATTCTTGCTGTCCTTGTTCTCTGTGTCGGTTGCATCTGGAACATGCTGTGCACTGCGGGCGTCGGCGGACTTTGCTTTCGTACGGGAGGAGGATTTTGTGTCCTTCTTACTGGCGGACTTCTTCGCAGTCGAGTGGGAAGAACCGCTGGTGGAAGCGGAGCGGTGCGAGCCAGATGACGTGCTCTTGCCTGATTTTGCGGTGGAGGCAGATTCGTTGACACGGCTAGCCGAGTGGTGGGTCGTAGTTTGTGAACCAGAACTGGATTTTTGCGCAGGGGCAGTGGATCGGGTTGATGTCGGAGCGTGGGATTTTTGTGGCGCTCCAGACTTTTCAGTATTCGCCGGCTTTTTGTGCGTTGAGTGCTTGTCCTTTTCGGTATCGTCAGGTGCTCCGCCGTCAAGGAATTTTTGGCCTTCCTGCAGGGTCTTCTCCAGTTCCTTGTCCAACCCGGCAATGGATTTGTCTACATCTTTGATGTCCTTTTCCAGTTGCTTGGGGCGGCTATCCGCGCCGTTGCCAGAACCAGTGGCCGCATCCGCTTCGGAATAGTCCACGCCGCACAGGTCCTTCGCCTCAGCTTGTTTTCCTACGAGGAAGCCGGCATGGAGGTGGTGGCGGGAGCCATCGGGAAGCTCAAAGGTAAAGCTCACCGCGTAGGTTCCGGGCTTGGTAAACGCAAATGCCGGGTGGGAATGCGAATTGCCTGGGTAATCCCAGGCGGATCCATCTTCAGTGTCCATGAGCACCGTGGGTTCGCCTAGCTCCGCCTGGTAGGCCACAATGCGCCCATCTTCTGGGCCCTGTGCGATCGCCATGCTCAAGGTTGCGGTGTCATCAGTAGCGAGTAGGTCTTGGGATAGCTCCTGGGTGTTAAAGCCCAGCCAGGGAGCGGTGGGGTTTTGGGTTTGAGGCAGCACCCAGCCTTCTTCAGGAAGGGAACTATCGCCGAGCTCAGATAGTGGCTGCTTCAACTCATCGGATACCTCAATAGCAAAGGTTCCAGAGTCATGCTTGATTCCCTTGTCATCGTCTTTGACCGTGAAGCTGAGGTCGCCGGAATCGCCGCTAAGCGCCATGTCTTGGTGGCCCTTGGTAATGAGATCGAAGTCGCTGGCGGAGCAGGCCGCGGCGGACTCTTCTGCGTGGGCGGAGGCGGGGGCTAAGGCAGCTACGCCCGTCCCTGAAAGGGAGCCGAGGCCGATGAGACTGGCAGCGCCTAGGGCCACCGTGGTGCGGCAGACTGGTTTCATGAGGTAACGGATTCCTTTCGTGGGGTGTCGGGACGTGGGGCGTCGGAAAGCGAGGCACCGACGTGCTTGCGGGCGCCGAGGAGTGGATGGATGGCCCAAACGCTTAAGAAAATGACGGTGAGCGTGAGCACGATGGTGGCGCCGGCCGGAAGGTCAATGGCCCATGCCAGGTAGATGCCGAAGAAGCTGGACAGCGCGCCGATGAGGGCGGAAAGCCACATCATGGTCGCAAGATGCGTGGTAAGCAGGCGTGCCGTCGCGGCCGGGGTGATGAGAAGCGCGAGAACCAAGATATTGCCAATGGTGCTCACAGAAATGACCACGGCGGCGGTGACACACAGGTACAACATGATGTCGAGCACAACAACGGGCAGACCCATGGCGCGGGCGGTTTCCCGGTCCAGGCAGGTGGCGTTGAGCTGGGGGCCAAAAGCTACGACGACGGCGATAACCAGTGCGCACACGCTGGCCGCGACGATGATATCGCTGCGGGATACGCCGGTGAGCGAGCCGAAGAGAAAGCTGGTCAGCGAAGCACTATAGCCATCGGTGCGCGAGATGATCACCATGCCTAAGGCAAAGGCAGCGGCGAAGAAAATGCCGATGATGGAATCTGCCCGTACGTGGCGGCGCTGCGAAAAGGCGGCGATGAGCAATGCCACAACCGCACCGGCCACCGCGCCACCGACGAGCACGGAGGCTTGCAAAGCGAAGGCTATGGCCAAACCGGGAAAAACCGCGTGGGAGACGGCGTCGCCGATAAAGGCCATGCCGCGCAGCACCACGTAGCAGCCGACGACGCCGCAAACAATGGCCGCAAGCACAGAAATACCTACCGCGCGGGCGAGAAAGTCGAGGTGGGGGTTAGCCAGGTCGCGGAGGAAATCGAGAAAGGAAATTTCTATCATGCGGAGACTCCAATGGCAGAAAGCAGGGGAGAACCGGCGCGTACGCCAAAGGTTTGCGTCCACGGAGCGGTCTGGTGAAGAAGGCGCGGAGCGGAGTCATCGGCCACCACGGTGCCGTTAAAGAGGACCAAGCGGTGGCAGGAGTGCGCCGCTTCAGACAGGTTGTGGGTGGACATGAGGATGGCCTTGCCGCGCTGGGAAAGCTCTTCGAATAGCTCGAGTAGTGATTCGGTATTGGGGGCGTCGAGGCCGGTGAAGGGCTCGTCGAGCAGCAGCACGTCTGGTTGCGTGGCGAGCGCTCGGGCGATGAGGACGCGTTGGCGCTGACCACCGGAGAGCTCCTCGATGGGGCGGGTGGAAAAATCTTCCATGTTTACCAAGCGAAGAGCCTCTGCCGCCGCGGCGTGGTCCGCGGCACGTGGCCGTTTGAGCCAGCCAATGATGCCGGTGCGCCCGCTGAGTACGGTGCGGTAGACATTGATGGGAAAGCCCCATTCCACCTCGTGCCGCTGGGGCACGTAGCCTACGATTCCCCCGATCTCTCGGGTACCGGAGGAGGGGATGAGCCCTAAAATGGCACGCATAAGCGTGGTCTTGCCCGCGCCGTTGGGGCCTAAGAGCCCAATGAATTCGCCCGATCGGACCTCTAGGTTCGCACCTGTGATTACGCGCCGGTGGGATAGCGATACTTCCAGGTCGGCAACGGAAATGAGCGGTTTAGCCACGGCTATCGCCTCGCTTGGAAGAGCGCAGTACTAGGCCAAGGGCCAGCAGGAGTACGACGGCACCCACGCCGGCGAGGATAAAGACCCAAGTGGGGATGGAAGAGCCTGTGGTCTGGGCATCGTCTGGATTCCAAGTAGTGTCTTGGGCCGCCTGGACGTCAGCATCATCGCCCACGGCAAAGGTGAGCACGCCATCGGTACTGAAATCAGCGCCATCTTTGGTCTTGCCTTTGACCCTGATACCTACCTGATGGGTGCCTGGCTCTGTAAACGTCCAATTGGCATGGGTGTGGGTATTGAGGTCCACCCAGAAGTCTTCGTCGCTCTTTTGCGCGGTAGACCACAACAGCTGTGGTGCTTCAAAGCCGCCGTTTTGCAGGAAAAGGGAGAAGTCGCCAGGACCGGAGTGGCCGAGGAATTCCATGGTGACTCCGCGATCGGCGGCATCGACAAGCGAAGGCGCTTGGGTGTTCCAACCCAGCCAGGGAACCCCGACCTGCTCGGTTTGGGGAACTACCCAGACCTTTTCACCGGAATCGGCGCCTACAAAGCCAAAGTCATCGGTCTCCGGTAGGGTTTGCTGCGCCTTATCGCCCACGGCAAAGACAAGATCATCTAGGTGGCGCCAGACGGGCTTGTCGCCGGCATCATCGCGGGCCATGAGTTCGGAATCGGTGCCGTTGAGCAAAGCGCCAACGTCAACGTGGCCGGTGTCGATGACCTTGTCCTCGCCCTGTGGGGCGACCTGTTCCTCGGCGCCGACCACTTGTGCGAGGTCGCCGGCCCAGGCAGGGCTCGTAGAAAAAGCAAGGCCGGCAGTAAGGGCGCAGGCGGCGGTGCGAATAGCGGTACGGGTAGCGAATTTAAGCATTGTTTTCTCCATCAGTGGAATTGGGGTTCAGGCAACGCTGGAGTGAATCAGCGTTGAACTTCATGAGGTCGATATAGGAGCCGACGGTGCCGTCCAGCGTGTCGCCATAAATGGGGCACAGCGCCACGCCTTGTTCCGCGGCGGCCTGGGTAAGGGTGTCGGCGCTGGCCTGTTGTACGGGCTCGACAAAAACGGCAGGCAGATGCAGGTTCTCCAGCGTGCGGCGCAACGCTATGACCTCCCGCGGGGAAGGCTCGATGGCCGGGTTGGGCGTAACAAAACCCGCCACCGAAATGTCATCGCCCTGCTCGAGGTAGGCGTAGCCATGGTGCGTGGTCACTAGGTGCCGGTTTTCAGCAGGGATAGAGGCAATGGCGCGGCTTACATAGTCATCCGTGTCCCGCAGGCGCTTGGTATAGGCCGCTGCCCGCTGCCGGTAGGCGGCACCATGGGAGGGATCTGCTTGCGCCATCTCCTCCGCAATGACATCGACATAGGCGATAGCGTTGTCTACGTTGTGCCACAAGTGTGGATCCACCTCGCCATGGATGTGCTTGCCCAGCACTGCCTGCGGGAGGAGATAGGTATCCGAGCCCGGCGCGCCGAGGAAGCGGTAGGCCGGATCCGGCGGGATGGGCTGCAGCACTGACGAGGGGATAGATACCGCGGTGGTGGCGGGGTCAAAGCGCTTGTCTTGGTCGCGCAGGTCAATGCGGTGCTGCGCCAGGTTTGCCTCAATATCCAGGTGCCCGGAATCAATGGCCTGCATTCCTTTAGGTGGGTTGACGCCCACGGCCACGGTGAGGTGCTGGACTTCGGTGCCCTCGGCCTGAAACCCAAGGCGGTAGATCCCTGGCTGGGAAAAGCCCCAGGAGACGTGGGTGTGGGCGTTGGCAGGAAGGGTTACTGCGTCTTCCTTGCCATCGACGCCATCGGCCGAGTTAAAGAGGACCTCCGGGGTACCGAAGGCGGAGACCACGTAGGCCGCCACGTCGCCCGGTCCGTCGGCGGAGACCATGCGAAAGTCCACCCCGGAGGAGCGTTGCGCGGCGCCGCTGATGCGCAGTCCTAGCCAAATGGCATCCAAGGAGACATCTTCTACCAGCGGCACCAGGGTGGCACCGCGGGTGGAGGCAGCGTCGGCGACCTCCACCACGGGAGCGTCGGTGGACTCGTGCAGCGTATCGATAAGAGCTTGCGGTTCCAGCAGGTAGCCGTTGCTAAGCGCCAGGTTGGCATTGGCAATATCGCGCACCGTGCGCAGCGTTGGCTCGAAGGTATGCGGATCCTTGCCGCTGGGGATGAGGCTTTTGACCTGGGCATCTTCTCCTGCCACGTTGCGCGCTAGGTCTGCCAGGATTGGGGTGGTGGCCACCACGCTGAATCCTTCTCCGGTCCCAGCATCACGAGCGGCCGAGGACGCACAACCGGCGCTGAGCAGGCAACAGGCCAGAAGTGCCCCCACGGTAAGGCGCCGGCGATTGTGGGAACATGAACGCTCCATTAGTCCGCTGCCTTAGCTACGGCCAGCCGCGCAATGCCCAGGCCGAGGAAGAGCATGCCTAGGCCCAACACCCCGATGCCGAGGGGCACGATGGGGGTCCCAGTATTGGCTAAAGAACCGCCCGTGCCTTGTGCCTGCGCCGACTGACCGTTGCTGGATCCGGTGGGTGCGGCAGAGCCGCTAGCGCTTGCCGACGCCCCACCTGCCGCCGCGCCATTCCCACAGTCGCCGCCGTCTGGATTCACGGCAGCTCCCAGGTCGAAGTGCCCGTTATCAAACGCCTTGGCCGGTTCATCGCCGCCGACGACGAAATGGAGAGTTGCCTCACCGGCAACCTGCTTTCCCTCACCGGTTTGAGCCACTTGGCGGATGGTGACGTCATAGGTTCCCTGGGCGCCAAAGACCCAATTGGGGTGCACGTGGGTATTCGGGGCGATGGAATGGGTGCCTTCCGCCGCATCTGCGTTGCCACGGAACCATTCCTCGCCAACGACCTTGCCCAGCCCGCCCTGGGAGTAGACCATCATCGGGCCGGGGCCCTTGAAGCCCACCAGCTCCCAGGTGACATCGCCGGGGATATTTTCACGCATCGATGGGCTTTGGGTATTCGCCCCTAACCACGGAACACCGTCGACCTGGGTAGAACCAATCATCCAGGCCTTTCCTGCTGGCACTGGTCCTACTTCTTGGGGGAGATCCACGCTGGATTTATCGGAGAGGTAGAAGGTGGCACCATCGGCATCGCGCCACTCGGAGGGCGAGACCGTATCGTCCTTGATTTGCGGGGTCATGCCCGGGGTGCATTCTTCGCCTGGTGCTGCGCCGGACGTGCCCGAGCCTGCCGCGTCGCTCTTGCCTGCAGGTCGCTTTGTATTTGTATCTCCCTGGTCAGTGGTGCCATCGCCGGAGTCAGCCGCGCGATCCGCGGTGGAGGCATCGCCGCCGTCGCCTACCTCCCAGGTGTAGGTCACCGCATTGCTGGACTCGCCATTGGAATGGGCGCGCACCGTCATGGTGTAGGTGCCGGCCTCGCTAAAAGCCCAGTTGACATGCCGGTGAGCGGGATTGGGCTGGTTGATGACCTCACCGCTGGTGAGCTCCATGGAACCGGAATCGGTCACGGCATTGAGGCCACCAAAACTGCTGGTTTCAAAGACATACACAGAGCCCGGGCCGGAGACCTCAGCAAATTCCAGATCAACGCTTTCGAAGCCGCCATCGCGGGCGGGTTGAGTATCCCAACCCGGCCAGATGATGCGCTGGTCTTGGGCCTGTGGCAGGAAATAGGTGGGTTGGCCGATTTCTGGCACGCCCTCGGTGGCATCGGACCAGGCATCCTCGACGACTTTCAGCACTACGTCATCGCCCGAGCGCGGAACGGCAGACCCCGTGATGTCTTCCTTCATGGAAAGGTGCAGCGTGCCATCAGGGGCCGTGACATAGAAGGCGTCGACGTGCCCGGAATCAAAGACCTCATCGAAGGCCAGTGCCGCGCCGGGGGAGAAGAAGGCTAAAGCTGCGGCAAAGACAGCAGCAAGTACCGACATGAACCGGCGCCACTGTGGGGCGCGCCGGGAGGCAGGAGAGTGGGATTGGTGCATTGTGGTGTCCCGTCTAGTGAGTTGGGTTGGGGTGGGTTAGAACTTGAGGCCGAAGCGCCGGCGGATGAGGTCTTCGTTATCGCGGAAGAAGTTATAGAAGGCCTTGAAGACCACCACGAGGACCGCTGGGAGGACTAAGCTCCACGGGCTCAACGAGGACCCCTTTGGCTCTTCGGGCTTAGCGGCATCGTCCGGCTTCTCGGTCGGCCTCTCGCTGGGTGTCTCGCCCTCGGAGTCGTTAGGCTTGTGCGAGGAACAAGAATCTAGGGTTTTATCGCCCACGGCAAAGGTCAGAGTTTGCGGCTCGGACTTAAGTTCCTTGCCGTCCTTCCCCGTGGCCGTATAGGTGGCCTCGAAGGTATAGACACCGGGCTTGGAAAAGGCCCAGTGCGTGTGGGTGTGGGCCGGAAAGTTGGTTTCGATGGTGTAGTCCTCGGCCGCGGAGTTCGCCAAGACCGAAAAGCCCTTGCCATGGGAGGCGTCGATAAAGGCGCCCCACTCGGCCTCGTCTGGGGTGGAGGTGGGCTTCAGGTTGAGGTTGACGGCATTGTCTTTGGTCGCGGAATAATCCAAGTCCTGAGTGTTATAACCGGGCCAGATAATGTGTTGATTCTGTGTCTGCGGTAGGTGATAGAAGCGCTCACCGGGTTTTCCGAGGAAATCGAACTCCTTGCCCGCAAGCTTCTCGTTGCGCCGGGTGAGCGCATTATCGTGTACGCCGAGCACCACGTCATCAAGTTTGCGGTCGACAGACTTCTTATCCACCTGTGCCGTGTCATCGCGCAGAACGGTACTAAAGCCGCCCTCGGCAGGTTGAGCCTTGATATCCACGTGCCCACGGTCCAGTAGGTATTTCTCGCTGCACTGGTGTGTGTCGGCTTCCGCTTCATTTGCGCCTGGCTGCGGCGCTTGGGAAGGCGAGTCTTCCTTGCCGGGAGTGGTGTCCGGTTCCTCATTGGAAGTGGAGAACCGCCCCGTGGTTTCGTAGTTTTCGCCGAAGGCAAAGGACTCGGTAATCACGCTGCTTGCATGCCCGGCCTTCACGGTGGAATGAGGAAAGAGATTGACCTTTGCATAAGAGCCGGTGAAGTATTCGCCCTCGTCAAAGGCAACCTCGCCGTGCCCGTTGGTAATGGGGGTTTCAAGATCCACGGTGGGGTATTTGGAATCCTTGGCATCATAAAGACCGCCGGTGAGCAGGCCGTTGAAGTTCTTATCCTCGGTATCGACCACGATCTTGGTGCCACCCTTGCCCTGCTTGCGCATACGGATGGTATAGCCCAGCTCCTCCAGCTCGGTTTCCTGGGTAGGGGCAAGCTGGCGCGGGTGGGAGGCTTCCTGCCACGTATCAGCGGAGGAAGATGAATCTGTCTGGACGGACGCGCCAGGCTGGACATCAAGGGGACTAGAAATCCAGCGCGGGGCATCACCCTCCGGGGTAAATACGGCCTGGACCTTGGACGGATCTGGTCCCATGTACTCGTCCCACTGCGCGCGGCCATTCTTAACGGGGAGGTCGGTGAGGAAGTAGCCGTCGATAAGCAGCGTCAGGGTACCCTGCGCCTTATTTTTAGCGTCGAAGGAAATAGTGGTGAGCTTGTCATCGCCGTCTTTTTCGGGATTGCGCTTAGGTGCCATGCGCAGGCTGTAGCCGGCAGGGGCGGCGTCGCCAGTCGCGGACTGGGCAAAGCGTTCCTGCAGGCTTGGAGTCTTCTCATCCTTGGGCTTGCGGCCGCCTACTTGAATCGTTGTGGTCTGCGGTTCATTGGCGATGAGCTGGCCGTCCTTGCCGCGCGCACTGGTGCGGTAGGTCAGGCGGTAACGGCCGGGCTTGGTAAACAGCGTGGAGTTGTGGGTGTGCGTGCCGGCAACGAGATAGGCCGAATGCGGAGAATCAGGGAAGGAGCCGAGCATACGGTGCAGCTGGGTTCCGTCCTCATCATCTTTATTGGTGAAAAGCTCGACCTCGCCAGGGCCATCAACGCTTAGCAAGTCGAGGAAAGCTACGCCATCGCGGAATTTGTCAGTGGGCAGGGAGGTATCGGCGCCAAAGCCCAACCAGATGGGTGAGGTATTGCCGGACACTTGGTGCGGCGCGGTGTAGTACGTGGTGCCGGGCGCCCCAATATAGTCCTGAGTGCCATTTTCCGGCAGCGTATAGAGGTACTGATTGTGTCCGTCCATAGCGCTGTAGCCCCTGCCCACCCAGGCTACGGTGTCAGAGATCGGTGGTTCCTGGCCGCCAAATTCAGACTTCAGCACGAAGTCGTTGTTCTCCCAGAAAGACTTAGGGGAGTCAACGTGGGTATCGGTGGCAATGTGCTTGCCATCATCGGGGCCGGCGACGGCCGTGGCGGGCGTGATAAGCGCTAGCGTGCTGAGCGCGGCAAGGAAGCGGATGCGTGGGGAAGCCACTGTTGGGGAGGCCTTTCTACAGTTCTCATAAGTCCACCAGAAACTATAGAAAATGAAATTCATAAACTGTTAGTGGTAATGGAAGCGGTTTTCACTGACCTGTGTATTTCTACTGAAATCCATTTCCATCTACCCCTATTTGTGTGTAAGTACACACGGAAAGTAGCTCCGCGCGCCGGGGTGGTGTGGGGCCGCTTTGGGCTGGTGCGGACTGGGATTGCGACCTCCACTACGATGGTGGGCATGACTGAAGTACGCGTTAGATTCTGTCCGTCCCCAACCGGTACGCCGCACGTAGGCATGGTGCGCACCGCGTTGTTCAACTGGGCCTACGCCCGCCATACCGGCGGCAAGCTGGTATTCCGCATCGAAGACACCGATGCCGCCCGTGACTCCGAGGAGTCCTACCAGGCCATCATTGATTCCCTGACCTGGCTCGGCCTGGGCTGGGATGAAGGCATCAATGTTGGCGGCCCGCACGAGCCTTACCGCCAGTCCCAGCGCATGGACATCTACAAAGAGGTCCTGGATAAGCTTATCGACGGCGGATTTGTCTACCCGGCATACTCCACCGCCGAAGAGGTGGAGGAGCGTCACAAGGCTGCTGGCCGTGACCCGAAGCTGGGTTATGACAACTTTGACCGCGATCTCACCCAGGAGCAGATCGACGCTTTCGAGGCTGAAGGCCGCAAGCCGGTCTGGCGCCTGCGCATGCCGGAGCAGGATTGGACCTGGACCGACCTGGTGCGTGGCGAGATGACCTTCAAGTCTGAGACCCAGCCAGACTATGTGGTGGCTCGTTCCAATGGTGCGCCCCTCTACACCCTGGTTAACCCGGTTGATGACGCCCTGATGCGCATCACCCATGTGTTGCGTGGTGAGGACCTGCTTTCTTCTACTCCGCGTCAGCTCGCGCTTTACGACGCCCTTAAGAAGATCGGCGTAGCCGAGTTCACCCCAGAGTTTGGTCACCTGCCCTTTGTGATGGGCGAGGGCAATAAGAAACTATCTAAGCGCGACCCGCAGTCCAACCTGTTTAATCACCGCGATAACGGCATCATCCCTGAGGGCATGCTCAATTACCTGTCCCTGCTGGGCTGGTCGCTGTCCGCGGACCAGGACATCTTCAGCATGGATGACTTGGTAGAAAACTTCGACGTCCACGACGTGCTGGGTAACCCCGCACGTTTTGACCAGAAGAAGCTCGAGGCTATCAACGCTGATCACATCCGCCAGCTGGACCCGGAAGAGTTTGCCTTCCGTCTGCGCAACTACTTGACCGAGTACACGGACTTCCCGGCCGACTACGACGGCGAGAAGTTCGCCTTCGCCGCAGATCTTGTCCAAACCCGCATCAAGACTCTGTCTGATGCCTATGGCCTCATGAGCTTTTTGGTTACCCCGGATGCCGACCTAAAGCTCGATGAGAAGGCGGCGAAGAAGAACCTCAAGGAAGAGGCCATTCAGCCGCTCGAGGTGGGTATTGAGACCCTCGAGGGTGTTGCGGAGTGGAAGACCGAGAATATTGAGGCTGCACTTTCCAAGGCGCTTATCGAAGACCTCGAGCTGAAGCCCCGTAAGGCCTACGGCGCGTTGCGTGTAGCCATTTCCGGCGCCCAGGTTTCCCCACCGCTCTTTGAGTCCATGGAGCTACTGGGTAAGGAGTCCACCCTGGCCCGCCTTCGTGCGGCCCGTGAAGTGACTCCTTATGTGCCGGCGGCACAGTAGGGGGAGCGTCTCCCATAAGGCGGCGATAGATATCTAATCCCGCCCTTCGATGCGGCGAATGACAGCTGAACTACAGCGCTGTCATTCGCCGCACTTTTATTAATCACTCTACTGGCCTGAAAATGGCGTGTGCGCTGGCGATTTGGCAGTTTACGCGTTGATCATTATAGTTATTACACGTTGCAGCGAGCAAGGGAGCACAGCCGGAAGGCAGTAAGCTTCCAACGCAAGTTAGCAAATGGCCTATGGTGTAATTGGCAACACAGCGGTTTCTGGTACCGCCATTCTAGGTTCGAGTCCTGGTAGGCCAGCAGTGAAAATGCTTTAAACGGCAGGCTCACTAGTTCTAAGCCCCGTTCGTCTAGCGGCCTAGGACGCCGGCCTCTCACGCCGGTAACACGGGTTCAAATCCCGTACGGGGTACAAAGACCTCCAGCCTAAAGGCTGGAGGATTTTTCATACTCGGGGCAATTCTTTACTTGGCGTCGTCATTTCCTGGCGCCATACGGGGTGCGAGTAGGGGGCGGCTACAACTGGTTATAACCTACCCCCAGACCATTGGCCTCGTCCGCGCAGGCAGCTGCCTGGTGCCAATGAGACCAGGGCTAAGACCACCGCGAAGTTGTGCAAAACCCTTCCTGTCCTGCATGCGTAGGCATAGACTGCAAGTACAGCAGAAAACAGACAGAAAGGAGAGCGGGTGACAGAAAGCGAAACGCACCACAGCCAAGGCGCACAGCCCGAAAGCACAGCCAGGTAGTAACGCTATAATCCACAACTTCCTTCCCACCAACGTTTGTACGAAGTATAGGAGCCTGCAGCATATGCACTTCGACGCACAGCGCCATCCCGAGTCCTACTAGCACAGCGTTCTCGGCCACGGACTATCCACAGATTGCTTGCGGAATAACCACTGATTCGATCCGCACCTCGGCCACGAAGAACCTCACTGCAGTACCGGACTCGGGAATTTTTGCGTTTTCCTTCGCCTGCCCTCAAAACCGTCCTTGACCGTGCGATTTGTGCTGAATTAACCCATCGTTTACTCTTAACAAGTCCGCAACGCACAGTGTGCGATTGCTGCGAACGCGCCCCGTTCGTCTAGCGGCCTAGGACGCCGGCCTCTCACGCCGGTAACACGGGTTCAAATCCCGTACGGGGTACCAATAAAAAGCTGCGAGCCACATGGCTCGCAGCTTTTTCTTTGCCTAAGACCTGTGGGGTTTAGCGGCATGTAGGGGAGGCCTCGACGTCCAAGGGCTAACCGTCCTCCCCGGGGACGGTTTGGGAGCCGAGGTAAAGCGGGACGCAGACTCCCGTAGCGGTCTTTTAGTAGGGGGCTCAGGTGGGCCGTAAGTGGTTTCGTGCTCGATAGCCGCGTTCGAGCGAATCTCTTAAGAAGGAGCTAGACCTAGCGATAGGAAGGGTATCCGAGTCCCTTTAGTGGATGCATATGCGGCTTTCTCAGCCGCTTCTAGGTCTTTCGGGCACTAGTGTGGGGCCCGAGGCATGAAAGAAGCCCACCAAGCCGTGAAAAGGGCTTGGTGGGCGGTGTAGGAAGTGCGGAAGGGGAGACGTCGCCAAGCGCGGCTACGCCATGACCTTCGTCTTCTTAATCGCCTTCTTGAGGCGCTTGTGATAGGCATCCATGGCGCGGCGGAGAATGAGGCCGACGATGAGTGCAGGGATGGCAAATAGCAATAGCATGCCCAACTCGCGCCATATATCGCCGTGGTAGATGCCCGCAATGGCGCTGCGGAAAGCATCAATGGCGTACGTCGCTGGCAGCCACGGGCTCACGTTCTGGAACCACTCAGGCAGCAAAGGCAGCGGGTAAGCGCCGCCGGAGCCAGAGACTTGTATCACGAGCAACAACACCGCCAAAGCCTTGCCGGCACTATCGAGCGTGATGACAAGTGAATAGATGATCAACATAAACACCAGCGAGACTATCCATGCAGCAAACATGAGCATGAATGGGTGAGCGGGCTCGATCTGGATGAAGAAGATGAGGCTGAGAACCACCAAGGTGGCCTGCGCGAGGCCGACCAGGCCGAGTGTGGCAAAGCGGCCGAAGAACGCTTGACCACGGGTGAATTCGCTCTCGTCGTACTTTCCGTTCTCGTCCTTGCGCAAGTATTTACGCTCGGCGTTGGTATGCACCAGCACGCATGCCAGAAGGGCGCCTACCCATAGGGACAAGGCGAGGTAGAACGGCGTCATACCCACGCCAAAGGCAGCGACAGGGTAGACCGGCTGGCGGTCTACAGCCACGGGAGCGGCAATGCGGGAGGCGAGCAGTTCTGGATCGTTGCCGACGATATCCGCTAGCTTGTCTAAATCGCCGCCACGGCGCACCTCGTCGATTTTTCGGCCCATGTCAGCAAAACGGCCGCTTTGCTCCCGCAGGGTGCTGGCAAGGCTGGCGGTGGTATCGCGGGCGCGCGCCAGGCTTTGCTGTGGCGACCCCTCCTTCTGGGAGACCGAAGAGCGAATGCCTGCGATGTCCTGCTTGACAGCATCAATATCGTCCGCGACCACCGAGACGCTCTGGTTGAGCTGGTCTAGCTGCGGCTTGAGGTTCTCGTTATAGGAATTGCGTGCCTTTTCAGCAGCCTGCTTGGCATTAGCGATGGCATCCTTGGTGCGCTGGCGGGAGTCTTGGGACGTGCCACGACCTTGCTCAAGGTCATCGGCGGTAGATACCAGCGAATCATGCAGCGCGTTGCTCTGCGCAATGGAGGCATCAATCTGACCCATCATCGCCTTATATCCACCCGCGACTGGAGCTGGTAGAGCTACCTTATCGGCTTGGTCCTTGAGGGAAGCGCGAACTCCCTCAAAGGCCTTTGTCTGCTCGTCTACACGCTCAGCTGCGGTGCGGTAGGTCTGCGCCGTTTGTGCGCTGGTGGTGCTTGCATTATCGAGCAACTCATCAACCTGGGCAGAGAGCGCGTCGTAGCTTTGCGTTGTAGCCGCCAAGGAAGCGTCGAGCGAGCCAGCCGAGTCATTGAGGGTAGAGCGCAGAACGTCGATGGGGTTTTCGCCTTGGTCATTGTCGGTCTCCGTAGCCTGGCGGCCAGCCTCGGCGAGGATATTGTCCGCAGCCTGCGTAAGCGGCAGGGTGGAGTCGACCAGATTGCTTAGTGCACCTACGGTGCCAGCCGCAGCATCGAGGCGAGTGCTGACGTTATTGACGCGGTTGTGCAGGTTATTGAGTGCAGTCTGGGTATCGTCCTCATTAAGGTATTTATCAAAATCCGAGACGACGCCAAGGCCGACATTGGATACCACGCGGGTGAAGGACTCGTTGATTTTCTGGATGACGCCGTCCGCACTCTTTTGCGTGATGATGGTAGACAGCGCATTCTTCTTCTCATTGGTATAGAGGTTGAGCTTGCTTGGCTCGGTTCCTTCTACATAAAACGTGAGCAAATCCGCGCTGAAGTCCTTGGGCAGAACAATGCCGGCATAGTATTCGCCGGACTTTGTTCCTTCAACTGCATCGGCGCTATCAGTAATGACCCAATCGATATCGTCATTGCGGCTGAGCTGCGAGAGCACCTTATCGCCCAAATTAAGCTTCATGGAGGCGAGGTCGCTTTCGTGGCCTTCATCCTCGCTGGCCACAGCGATCTTGAGTTGGTCGGTATTAGCAAAGGGATCCCAGCTGGCCAACACGTTGAAGGAGGTGAAAAGCAACGGGATGATGGCAAGGCCAAAGATGATGACCGCGGTGATTACATTGGTGCGAATGGCGTGGAGGTCATCGCGGAGAATGGTCAGGATGTTTTTCATGACTTACTCGCCTCGCTTTCCGGAGTCATCGCCATCAACGGCGGGCATTTCCTTGGTCTCGCTGGCATTAGAAAATGTGGATTCCTCGTCTAAGTCCTCTAGGAGGTAGCGGTTTGGGTGTTCCTGTCGGTGCTCGAGGTGCTCCTGGATTTCCTCATCACTGAGATCCGCCAGGCGGCTATCGTGCGCGATGCTCTGCTTGATGTACTCAAGGGAGCAGATAACGCCCACCGCAATGAGCGTCACCAGGCAGGCCAGGCCGAAGATGATGGCCTTTTCTTCAGGGTTAATGCGTGAGTAGATGCCCAAAGCGACGACTAACGCTAGGCCTACCGCGACGGTAATCTTCATCAGCTGGGAGTAATTCCTGCGGGCCATGCTCCACTTATCCTCCAAGCTTTGTTGGTACGCCTCGCGGTCATTCAAGGCATAGAGGAGGTCGGTAAAGCGGTACCGGCTGCCGACCAGGTGGACCTGCTCATTGATAACGAGACCGCCCTTATGCAGTTCGTCATTGACCAGCATGTTGACGTTGGACAGGCCGCGGCGCATCACAGTACCGATGAGGTAAGCGATCGCGGCCATGCCGATGAGCGCGGCAAGGTCGCGCGCATAGTGGTTGCCGTAGAAACCACCGACGGTCTCGCGCATGGCATCGATGCCGTAGGTAAAGGGCAGGAATGGATGCACCGCGCGGAAGAAGTCCGGCGTCATCTCAATGGGGTAGAGGCCGGATGCGCCCGGAATCTGGATGAAGGCGAAGACCACCGCGATGCCGCGGCCTACGTGTCCAAACGTAGAAACCAAGCTATAGGTAATGCTCAGGTAGCACAGGCCCACGATGACCGCGGTAGCGACGTAGGCCAATGCATTGGCATGTTCAACACCAATGGCCAGGTTGCCGATGGACACGATGAGTGCCTGGGCAATGGCAAAGAAGGAAAGCAAAAGGAAGCGGGCAAGGTAAGCCTTGGTAATGGTGAGGTCCTTGCGGCCCTGCGGGTCTACCTCAGCACGGAAGATGATGAGCAGCATGAACGCGCCGATCCACAGCGTGAGGTTGATAAAGAGCGAGGACATGCCGGAACCATAGTGCTTTACAGGGAATACGGCGTGGCTTTCCATCTCCGCAGGGGAGGCAAGGAAGGAAGACACCTCATCGGTGTTAAGGCCCTTGACAGACTGCAGGATGGAATTGTTATTGGCAGTATTGCTCAGCGCAATCACGTCGCTGCGGGAGGCGCGAAGCCCCTCCTCAATGCCGTCGAGGTCCACAGAAAAACGCTCAACTACTTGCTGGGCCTGGCTTAGCTGCTCGTCGACGCCCCCCAAGAGCCCATCGGTTTGCCCGACCAGTGCCTGCTGGCTTTCGAGCGAGGCGGAAAGCTTGCCGGTGGTAGCGGTGACGTCGGACAGCGCAGCGTTGAGCTTGGGTAGGCCTTCGGCTACATTATCGCGCAGCGCGTGGGAATCATCGCGCGTTTGGGCAGCCATCTTTTCCAGCATACCCGTGGTCTTATTGAGCGAATCGATGGTGTCGTTCGTATCGCCGTTGAGAGTATCTAAGTCACCGAGAACGGCCTTATTTTGATCATTGCGTTTGCGGAGGTCTCCTACCTGATCCTTAATCTGTTGGGAAACCTGTGGTGGCAGGGCCGGTGAAGACGCAAGCTTTTCAAGCTGATCGATTGCCCGGTCAGCTTCACCGACGATTCCTGACGCGCCCGCAGATGCGGCACCTACGCGATTTAGGGCGCCGCGCAGCTTGCCGGAGACCGAGCCCACGGTGGCATTGGCGGAGGCGGTGCCGTCCGCCATAGCGGTCGTGCCTTTTACGTAGGCAGCGGTGGCATCGTCCGAGAAAGAAGTGACTTCCCGCTGGACCTCTGCAGTAATGGAGTTAAGTTCATCCAGGGCGGTCTGGGCATCGTCGATGGTCTTTTGCACCGTGCCCAAAGACTTGCGGGCTTGCGCGATAGTTGGGCGCGCATCCTCGATGGTGGAATGCACGTCAGCAAGTTGGCTGCGGGAGTTAGCTACCGTATCTGCGGTCTCTGAAAAAGAATCCGCGGTCTTGCTTGCGGTACTGTTAATCTTCTGGCTCAAATCGCCACCGGAGTTCTTTAGCTCCGTAGCCACCGAATCCGCTACCTGCTCATTGAAGGTCGAGCTGATGGTGGTGTCTAGTGTCGAAGCGCCAGTATCAGTAATCTTCGGTGCAATGGCGTTGAGCTTCTCATTGACGTGATATTCCAGCGTGGGCTGAGAATAGGTACCTTTAAAAAGGCTCACGAAATCTGCCGAAAAGTCTTCGGGGACAATCACCGAGGCGAAGACGTCACCCTTCTTAACGGCGTCTTCGGCTTCCTGCCTGTCCATGAACTGCCAGCCCAGCTCGTCATTGTCATGCAGCTTGTCAATCATCTGCCCGCCGACGTCTAAGTGGCCAGTCATTTCCGAGGATGCGCCTTTGTCCTCATTAACTACGGCGACCTTGAGGTGTTCTGTGTTTCCGTATGGGTCCCAGAAACCGGAGATGTTTACCCAGGAATACAGGGCTGGGGTGATCATCAAACCAATGAGGATCACCCAGACCTGCGGGGTCCGCCACAAGCGGACAAAATCTTGAAGAAAAATCTTCCAACTAGTAATCACTCGAAAAATCGTAACACCCAACCGGAAAGAACTAATAGCCTGACTGTCAGTTTTAACAGAAATGAGAGAGCGCGTCCCGTCGAGCTTGCAGATATGTTTCTGGTGTGAATTTCGGGGACGATTTCAGCAGTAGGGTGGGCATAGAAAAAGCCGCCTGGGTCCTCAGTTCAAGGGACCTAGGCGGCAAGCACGTGGGGCTGGGCCCCGATAGGCGCTTAGTGCTCGTCGTAGTGATCGCCGTGGGCGGCGTGGCGGTGGCCGTCGTGCAGGTAGTCCACGTGGTCGCCGTGCGGGATCGCTACGTGGCCGCAGCCTTCACCATGGGTGTGGTCGGCGTGGGCCTCGGCTTCAACGTGCTCGGTGGTTTCGCACTCATCCCAGTGGCCATCATGCTCACGGTGAATGTGGCCCTCGTGGAGGTAGTCGGTGTGGTCGCCGTGTGGGAAGGAAACGTGGCCGCAATCGGCGCCATGGGTGTGGGTGTGGTCTTCGTGGGTGGTGTGGGTCATGATGTTTGATCCTCTCTGGTGGGGGACGTTCCCCGTTGTTTTCAGTGTGTTTTCATTAACACCGTATTTTCATTTCGGTTTCAATAGGTGTGGGTGTGTTTCTCTAATTTTTCCAGTTTGGAAATAAAAAGGGCCCGCCTCCCTGGGGCTAGGTGGAAGCGGGCGTCGTAAAGCTAGGGAGGGCCTTAGAGGCGGTTGCTCAATTCGAGTGCGGCGGAAGTGAGCATGTGGGCGTATTTCTGGGCCGGGGAAGGTTGGAAGCGCTCGGCAGATCCGGAAATCGACAATACTGCGAGGAAGGTGCCGGAACCATCGAAAACCGGCGCGGAGATGGAGGCTAAGCCGGCTTCGCGTTCCTCAATAGACTCGGAGTAACCTTGGTTTCTGGCCGCCTCAATGTCTTCTTGGGTAAACGAGGCATCTTCGATATTGATGTCTACATATGCGGCAATGATGCGCGCGGCAGAGCCGGAGCTAAGCGGTAGCTGGCGCCCGACTGGTACGACGTTGTGGAGGCCGGATTCCGGCTCCCTGGTGGCAATGCAGGTACGGGTATTTCCGGTGACCTCGTAGAGCTGGATGGATTCTCCGGTGTCTTCGCGCAGTTTCTCCATGATTGGCCCGGCTGCCTCGAGGAGATGATCGCGGTTGCCGGGGAGGGCAGGGCCGGCCTTCCACTTTCCATCGGGGGTGCGAACGAGGATGCGGTGTGCCTCGAGTGCGGTGGCCAATCGATGTGCCGTCGCCCGAGGCAGCCCCGTGGTTTCGCATAATTCATTGAGGGTGGAGGGGTGGTTGGCGGCAGCCATCATGATGGCCATTGCTCGATCCAACACTTTAATTCCGGAAACTTCGCTATACTCTCCCATACAATGAAATCTACGTCCCAAATTATGAGATTTCAAGTGTGGAGAGATGTTTATGAACCAGAAGCTGACATTGGCAGAAAAAGTCTGGCGCGATCACGTCGTCCAACACGGCGATGCTGGGGCGCCAGACCTTATCTTTATTGACTTTCAGCTACTACATGAAGTTACCAGCCCGCAGGCCTTTGATGGCTTGCGGCTGGCCGGCCGCAAGCTTCGTCACCCTGAACTGCACCTGGCCACTGAGGACCATAACGTACCCACGCAAGGCATCAAGTCCGGAAACCTCTTGGAAATCAAGGATGAGGTTTCTCGCACCCAGGTATCGACCCTGCGGAAAAACTGCGAAGAATTTGGTGTGCGCTTGCACTCCATGGGAGATGCGCAGCAAGGCATTGTCCATACAGTTGGCCCACAATTGGGAATCACGCAGCCAGGTATGACCATTGTCTGCGGCGATTCGCATACCTCCACCCACGGTGCCTTTGGTTCAATCGCAATGGGCATTGGTACCTCTGAGGTAGAACACGTCATGGCCACGCAGACGCTCTCCTTGAAGCCTTTTAAAACGATGGCGATTGAGGTTACAGGCGAACTGCAAGAAGGTGTGTCTGCCAAAGACCTCATCTTGGCTGTTATCGCCAAAATTGGTACCGGCGGCGGGCAAGGCCACATCATTGAGTACCGTGGTGAAGCAATCCGCAAGATGTCCATGGAAGCGCGCATGACCATCTGCAATATGTCTATTGAGGCGGGAGCCCGCGCCGGCATGGTCGCTCCAGATGAGACCACTTTTGAATATGTGAAGGGTCGTGAGTTCGCTCCTACGGGGGCAGACTGGGATGCTGCGGTTGACTATTGGAAGACGCTTCCCACTGATGAGGGGGCGGAATTCGATACCGTCGTCGAAATTGATGGTTCTGCTTTGACCCCATTCGTTACCTGGGGAACCAATCCTGGGCAGGGCCTCCCGCTAGGGGAGAAGGTCCCAGATCCGGAAGATTGTGGTGACGATAATGAAAAGGCCACTGTGGAAAAGGCCTTGCAGTATATGGACCTGCAGCCAGGTACTCCACTGCGCGATATCAAGATCGATACCGTCTTCGTCGGTTCCTGTACCAATGCCCGCATTGAAGACCTGCGCGCTGCGGCCGACGTGGTCAAGGGGCGCACCATCGCTGCCAATACGCGGATGATGGTCGTGCCGTCCTCTGCCGTGGTCAAGGCCCAAGCGGAGGAGGAGGGCCTCGACGAAGTCTTCCGACAGTTCGGCGCGGAGTGGCGTACTGCCGGTTGCTCGATGTGCTTGGGAATGAACCCAGACCAATTGGCTCCGGGCGAGCGATCCGCCTCCACCTCCAACCGCAACTTTGAGGGGCGACAAGGCCCTGGTGGGCGCACGCACCTTGTCTCCCCGCAGGTGGCTGCCGCGACTGCCGTGACCGGTTACCTGTCTAGTCCGGCAGATCTGGATTAAGCGCTTAGAAAGGCATTGACAATGGAGAAAATTATTACGCATACGGGAACGGGCGTGCCCCTGCGCGCTTCCAACGTGGATACTGACCAGATCATCCCCGCGCGCTACTTGAAGTCGGTCAAGCGTACCGGCTTTTCAGATGGCCTATTTTCAAATTGGCGCTCCGAGGACAACTTTGTGCTCAATCAGGCGCAATTCAAGGACGGCTCGGTGCTTTTCGCGGGCAGTGATTTTGGCACCGGTTCCTCCCGTGAGCACGCCGTGTGGGCGTTGAGTGAATACGGTTTCCGCGCGGTATTTTCTTCCCGCTTTGCTGATATTTTCCGCGGCAACGCTGGAAAGTCCGGACTGCTTACTGGATTGATGGAGCAAGAAGATATTGAGCTCATCTGGAAACAGCTGGAAGCAGGAGAAACCCAGGTCACCGTGGACCTGGAGGCCCGAACGGTCACGGTGGGTGAAAATACCTACCGCTTCGATATTGATGACTACACCCGTTGGAGGTTGATGGAAGGGCTGGATGACATCGGCATTACGCTCCGCAACGAGGATGCTATCGCCGCGTACGAATCGCGTCGCCCCAGCTTCAAGCCCGCTGTTCACGCCCAATAGCAGAAGAATCGATGGCGATCGACGGGCCAGCAGTGCCCCTACAGTTTTGCTACGCGAAGAAGCCGTAGGGGCGCCGTGCGCTCACACGTGAACTTTAAACTTCTGCCTTGGGGTAAATGGGGGTACAACTCGGTAACGTATAGGTAACAATTGTTTGCTCCAGTTTCCCGCAACAAAGTATCACCCTAGCTTTAGACTTATGAGCAATCCCTATTCGAATAATGATTCCTTCAATTCAGGAAACAACGGGGCAGAGTATCCCGGAGCCGGCAATGAGTCTGCTTCTCATGGGCACGATGCGAATGGCCAGCCTGGCTACGGCCAACAGCACTTTGGTCAACAGCAGTTTGGCCAGCAACAGTATGGACAGCAGCAATACGGCCAACCCGGATACGCCGGAAGCCCGTATCCGGGAGACGATTCCCTGTTTGGCCAAGATGTAGATGCTATTCAGGTCATCGGCGATAGCTTCCGGTATTTTGGTCGCAATTGGGCACAATGGATTTTTGGCCCACTGATCCAGGGCGTAGTGATGTTTATCCTCTACTTGCTATTGATTGCGGTCCTAGCAGGCAGCGGATCATCCATTGATGCCCTAGCCAACAGCAGTGCGGGGTCCGATGCTGCTCTTACTGGCGGGCTGGTTGCAGTGATGGTTCTTGTCTTTATTGCGATGTTCCTCGTGATGATTTGGGCCTATAGCACCTGGTACCAGGCCGCCAATAAGCAGGTGGATACCGGCACGCTGCAGATAACGGACTTCCTTAGCCTTAAGAATATCGCCGGACTCATGGCGGTCTATTTTCTGTCGATCGTGGTTGTCATTCTGGGCTTTTTCCTCCTGATTATCCCGGGCCTCTTTGCTGCCTTCTTCTTCACGTGGATGCCAGCCGTCAAGGCTGCACGCCCTGAGCTATCCGTGGGCGAAACCTTTGGTGCATCCATCGAGGTGGCAAAGAAGAATGTTGGAGTGACCATCTTGGTGCTCGTGCTCATTGGTGTGCTGTACGCCGTGCTGAGCTTTACTATCGTCGGCATCATTTTGTTCCCGGCGCTGAATACACTCATTACGGTCCTCTTTGTCCGCCGCACCCTTGGACTGCGCGGCTAGAAAGCTGCGTAGTCGCACAATAGGAGTGCACAGAAGGCCCTGCCGGTCCACCGAGTACGGTGGGCGGACAGGGCCTTAATTGTTGATCGGTGAGATACCAGGAAACTAGCGCACCGGCAGCGGGCTGGCAAGGTAATCGGCACCGGTGAGCTCGCCGTTGTTAAAGGACAAGACCCATACAGAAGCCTTCTTAAACTTCAGCTTGTCCACGGGCTTTTTGAGGAACTTCGGGGCAAGGTCCTCAATGATGCCAGGAATGGTGGCGCCCTGGCTTATGACGACGGGAACGCCGCCTTCGTTGACCACGCGGCGGAAAGCTTTCTTGGCTGCTTCTGGGTCGTTCTCCCAGGCCTCGTCACCAAAGTTTTTGTTGATGGAAATGTCCTTGCCTAGTTCGTCGGCGAGCGGGGCAGCCGTCTGCTGGCAGCGCTGGGGCAAGGCTGAGTAAATCGCGGTGGGCTGGAAGGCACTGAGCATCGGCACCAGCATCTCTGCTTGGCGGCGGCCCTTTTTATCCAGTGGCCGCAGGTTGTCATCGCCTTGCCAGCTACCGCTTTCATGCGCGCGTGCGTGGCGCACATAAAGCACGCGGGTAGCGGGCGCGATGCGTAGGCGCTTAGCCGCCTTGGCTACTACCGCGGTATCAACGTCGTAGGACAGGAGGTCTTGCGCCTCGTCGATGGGCAGCCACCGTAGCTCATCGGTTTCACTATTGGCGGAATAGGTTCCGCCCAGGTACTTGGCCACCCAGTAGTAGACCACCTTAGTGCGGCCCTGGACTGGGTACGTTACCTTGCCAATGAGCTTGCCCAGACGCACGCTAAAGCCGGTTTCCTCCAGGATTTCGCGGGAAGCAGTGGTAGGCAGGGACTCGCCGGGATCGACCTTGCCCTTGGGCAGGGACCAGTCATCGTAATGGGGGCGGTGGATGAGCGCGATTTCTGGGTCCTGCGGGGAGCCGCGCCAGATTACGGCGCCGGCGGCAAGGGTAGTGCGGTGGAATTCCTTGGCGGGGTCCACCGGGATTTCCTGATGGCGGCCGGAAATAAACTCCTCGTGCTGCTGATCCTTGTCGGTTTCGTGCATCTTTTTAATATTGGGCATCGTCTGCCTCCACGGGGCCTTTCCACACAAATTGGGTGTTTGAAAACAACGTCTAAGCGCCCATTGTCCCACGGGTAAGGCGCGTTGTGCATCCTCGCCCCACGGGGGACGGGCATGCTTTAAGGTTGGGGTTATAGATTTGCACGTTTGGAGGAGACACCATGGTTAATGTTGCCGTGATGGGTGCTGGTTCTTGGGGCACTACCTTGTCCAAGGTCTTTGCGGACGCCGGAAATGACGTTCGCCTGTGGGCGCGCCGCGCGGAATTGGCGCAGGCTATCAACGAGACCCACATCAATCCGGACTATTTGCCGGATACCCGGCTGCCGGCCGCAGTGAGGGCCACCCACAATGATGCGGAAGCGCTGGCGCTTGCCGACGTCGTCGTGTTCGGCGTTCCCTCCCAAACCTTGCGCGCCAACGTGGAAAAGTGGGCGCCGCACTTGCCGGAAGACGCCACCTTGGTCTCCATTTCTAAGGGTGTAGAGACCGCCACGCTCAAGCGCATGAGCGAGGTCATTATGGATGCAGCCGGCGTGCCAGCAGACCGCGTGGCGGTACTGTCTGGGCCGAACTTGGCCAAGGAGATTGCTGCCGGCCAAGTGGCCGCCACGGTGATTGCCTGCTCCGATGAAGACCGCGCTCAGCGCGTGCAAGCAGCGGTCGCCGCGCCGTACCTGCGGCCCTATACCAATACCGATGTTATAGGCGCGGAAATCGGCGGCGCCTGCAAAAACGTCATCGCCTTGGCCTGTGGTATCGCCTCTGGCAAGGGGCTGGGCAATAACACCATGGCCACCATCATCACCCGCGGTCTGGCGGAAATTACTCGCCTGGGAGTAGAGCTCGGCGCGGATCCATTTACTTTCTCCGGCCTCGCAGGCATGGGCGACTTGGTGGCAACGTGCACCTCGACATTGTCGCGCAACCGCACCTTTGGCTACCGCCTGGGCCAAGGCGGCACGATTGAAGAGGCCAAGGCCGCGACCAATGGCCAGGTCGCAGAGGGCGTCTACTCCTGTGACTCCATCTATCGCCTCGCCCAGCAGGCCGGGGTAGAGATGCCTATCACGCACGCGGTTTATGGCGTGTGCTACGAGGGCATGGCGGTGGAAGACATGATCATCTCTTTGATGGGTCGGTCCAAGAAGTCGGAGTAGGTCGAGGGTAAAATCTGCGGGCATGACTGAAAAGACCCGCGTGGCCGTTATCTACGGCGGCCGTAGCACCGAGCACTCCGTATCTTGCGTATCCGCAGGCGCGATCATGAACCACCTCGACCCAGAGAAATTCGAGGTGGTGCCCATCGGCATTACCCGTGAGGGCACGTGGACGCCCGGCACCACGGAGGGCTTAGAAATTGTCGATGGTGTTATGCCGGAGGTCAGCCCAGGTGCGGAGCTGACCCTTTCTCTTGATCCCAATGCCAGGGGACAGTTCCACAACGTCACCGACGGCACGCTCTTTGCAGAGGTCGACGTGGTATTTCCCATTCTGCACGGACCCTTTGGTGAGGACGGTACAGTTCAAGGACTCTTTGAGCTTTCCGGCCTGCCCTATGTAGGCCCAGGGGTCTTGGCGTCCTCGGTGGGCATGGATAAGGAATTTACCAAGAAGGTGCTGGCGGCGGCAGACCTGCCAGTAGCGCCCGAGGTCATCCTCAAAGGCCGCACCGAGCTAAGCGAAGACGAAAAGCAGCGACTAGGCCTGCCCGTCTTTGTTAAACCCGCACGCGGTGGATCCTCCATTGGCGTATCCAAGGTCTCTACCTGGGAGGAATTCCCCGCAGCCGTCGCCCTGGCGCTAGAGGATGACGAGAAAATCCTGGTGGAGCCGGAAATCGTTGGCCAAGAGGTAGAAATCGGCGTACTTCACTATGCCGATGGCACCTTGCTGGCCTCCGTCCCGGCGCTGCTCGCCGGTATCGATGATTCCGACGAGGGCTTTTATGGCTTCGACACCAAGTACCTCGACAATGTGGTCACCGCCGAAATCCCCGCACCTTTCGCGCCCGAGTTGACCGAGAAGCTACGCGACATGGCAATCCGCGCCTTCGAGGCCCTCAATTGCGAGGGTCTGTCCCGAGTCGACTTCTTCGTCACCGAGGACTCCGTGTACATCAACGAGATCAATACCCTGCCGGGCTTTACCCCGATCTCCATGTACCCGCAGGTGCTCGCGGCCTCGGGCGTCGAGTACCCGGCGCTGCTCGAGGCGCTTATCGAGCAGGCCCTAGCCAAGTAGGCCTAAGCGCTGCCTACTTTTCGGCCGTGTGCTCTGCGAGAACGTCGCCGATTTCCACCAGTGCCGCCTGCGCGGCATCTTGTGGGGCGTGTAGCGCAAGGTAGTCCTCGCGGCCGAGGGCAAACCACGTGCCTGCGGTCGTGCCGTGAGCCAAGGTGGTGTCCTCGAACCACGGAATATCGTTAACCTGCTGGAGCTTGACTCCGGCGCGATAGTTCTCCGGCTTGGCTACGCCGCATCGCGCGACGATGTCTTCGCGGCCTTCGGCGCTCCAGACATAGGTATTCTTTTCCTCTACCTTGCGGCGGCTGTATCCCTCAGCCACCGAATCGGGCAGGGCCTTGTCTACTTCTGCGCACATCTGGTCATCACCCGCCTTGAGAGCCTTGAGTGGCGCCTCGTGGGCAGTGGCAGGCTTTTCTTCGAGGGAAGAGAGGGCGTCGTTCAGCTCGCCTGGCTCTGCGTCAGTGGAGGCAGTGACCGCGACAATGGGGAAGCGCTGCGGCGCATACCAAGTGGTGAGGTTGGAGCCAGGGGTGGCATCACGCACCTGGAACCACTGTTCGCCCTCTACGTCCTGGGTCTGGGAGTACTCGGTGTACTGGAAAGGCATATCCACGCCACAGCGCACGGTGACCTTATCGTCTGAGGTAGCGGCCCAAGCCGCGACACCGGAAGGTACGGGCTCGGCAATATCGGCACGTGGCCTATCCATGACCTGATCCGGAAGGGCGTCGATAAAGCTGCGGCAGGCTTGCGAGTCTGCCTCCTTAGACTCCACGGGGGAGACCGCCACGGGGGCTTTGGCGACGTTATTGAATACGTATTTTGCGCCGAAAAGGACCGCCAGAACCATCACTATGGACAACCCAAGTGAAATGAAGATCGCGGTGCGGTTAAATTGGGATGTCATAAGGGCTCATAGTATCGAAAGGAAGCTGGTGAACTTAACTCAGACTCTCGCAGATGTGGGAGAACGCGCCGCCATCCGGGAAATTACCTCCGTGGCCTCCAGTGGGCTCAATGGAGACGATGCCGCGGTTCTGCCCAGTGCGCCGCCAAATTCACGCACCGTGGCGGCCACCGATTTGATGGTGGAGGGGCGCCATTTCCTGCGCGAGTGGTCTACTCCGCGCGAGATTGGCAAGAAGGCCATCTTGCGCAATTTTGCCGATGTGGAAGCTATGGGTGCCCGACCGGTTGCCGCCCTCCTTGCAATCGCCGCGCCAGGTGATACCCCAGTGCCCTTCGTGCGCGGCATCGCCGAGGGAATCGCGGAGCATAGCTCTTTCTATAACGCCGAGTTGGTAGGCGGCGACCTTACGAAGTCCGATCTCTTGGTCATTAATATCACGGCCGTAGGATTCTTAGGCGGCAGCCTTCCCGCCTTGACCTTGGACGGAGCGCGAGCAGGTCAGCAGGTGGTAGCGCATGGCAAGATCGGCCACTCGGCCGCCGGCTTAGCCTTGTTGGAGCGCTTTGGCCGGAACCTTCCTGCAGGGTATGAGCACCTGCAGCCGCTTATCGACGCCCACTGTGCCCCCTGGCTCAACCCCGGCCGCGGCGTCATTGCCCGTGCCGCGGGGGTGACCGCAATGACCGATAACTCAGACGGTCTGATTCAAGACTGCACGACGATGGCCGAGCACTCCTGCGTGCACATGGACTTGGATCCGCAGGCCTTGCAACCGGAAGAATTGCTGTGCCAGGCCGCGGATCTACTCGGCTGCGATCCCTGGGAATGGGTACTCAGCGGCGGGGAAGACCACACCCTCATCGGCACGACCGCAAAGAACGCGCCCTCGGGATTCCGAAAGATTGGCACCGTAACCCGCGGCTGCGGGGTTACGCTGGGAGGCACGACACCGAGCTATCAGAAAGGCTGGCTGAGCTTTTAACCATGCATCCCACTTACCACCCTTCCTGGGAACCGGTGCTGGCGCCGGTAGTAGAAAGCCAATGGCCACAGATCTCCCATGCTCTTGAGGGGCAGGACTACTTGCCCCCGGCCGAGGACGTCTGCCGCGCGTTGCAGATGCCGCTGGACGATGTCCGCGTGCTCATCGTCGGCCAAGACCCTTATCCCACCCCAGGACACGCCATGGGCATGGCCTTCTCCACTCGCCCAGGTGTGAAACCGCCGCGTTCCTTGGTCAATATTTACCGCGAGCTGCACGATGATCTGGGTATCGACGGCCGGGCAGACGGTGACCTGAGCGCCTGGGCGGACCAGGGAGTGCTGCTGCTTAACAGAGTGCTTACCGTAGCCCCAGGCCAAGCCGGTTCGCACCGCCGCATCGGTTGGGAAGAGATCACAGAGGCTGCCATTCGCGCGCTCAACCGCAGCCCCATGGTAGCGATTCTCTGGGGCCGGGATGCGCAAGCGTGTGAGCGCTTTCTTCCCGACGCCCCCTGTATCAAGTCCCCACACCCCTCACCGCTTTCTGCCACCCGCGGCTTCTTTGGTTCTCAGCCCTTTTCCCGGGCAAACGCCCTTTTGCGAGACCAAGGCGCACAGGAAATAGACTGGCGCTTGTAAACTATTGCGCATGTCCTACCCCAGCACGCTGGATTCCCACGGAATGCGCAATTGGGCCACCCGCGCCGTGGGGGAATTAGCCCATCGCCGCGATGAGATCAACGCGCTCAATGTCTTTCCCGTACCGGATTCCGATACGGGCTCAAATATGGCGCATACGATGGAGGCAGCGGTAGCGGAGCTGGACAATGGCGGCGATGTCGCTGACTCCCTTGCGATCGGGGCGGTGCGTGGTGCCCGCGGGAACTCGGGAATGGTGCTGTCTCAGGTTTTGCGCGGCATTGCCGAGTCAACTGTGGACTCAGTTATCGACGGTGCTGTCTTTGCCCGCTCCCTGCAGCAGGCCGTGGAGCTGGTGGACCGAGCCATTGTCGAACCGGTGGAAGGCACAGTTGTCACGGTCTTGAAGGCAGCAGCTGAGGCCGCCGATGACGCTGAAGCGCACCCAGGCGCAACCTTGCACAGTATTGTGAGCGCCGCAATCGTTGCCGCGGAAGCGGCCCTCGAGCGCACTCCTTCGCAATTGCCAGCCCTGCGCGAGGCAGGAGTAGTGGATGCCGGCGGCGCTGGCCTCGTTATCCTCTTAGAGTCTCTCCTTGCTGAGATCGAAGGCTCGACCGGGCACACAGGCCTGCCCGAACCGGAGCCGGAAACTGAACTGGAAGTGGTCTTTTTCTTCGAGGGAGATATAAACACGCTGCAGAAAGCAATTGAACCGTTGGGAGATAGTCTCGTTATCGCTCGGGCCACCGAGGACAGCGCTAATGTACATATCCACTCCCGCCAGGCAGGCAAGGTCATCGAAACCGCCTTTGGTACAGGAGAGGTAACCAACCTCCACCTTGAGGTCCTGCCTCCTCACACCGAACCTGCCTCCGAAACGCCGATCTCTCGTAGAGTGTTTGCCGCCGCACCAGCCGGGCCCATCACTGATCTTCTGGCATCTGCGGGGGTGAGCGTTGTGCCACCGGATGATCCCATTGCGGCGGAACACGAGGACATCGTTCTTGCTACCGGCGTGAGTTCGCAGACCGCTGCTGGGCGAGTAGTGCCCGCGGAATCCCTGGCTGCAGCCTTAGCCGCGATCTCCGTCTATGAACCGGATAACCCAGATACTGGTGCCGTCGTCGCCGCCATGCGTGATGCTGCCAAGTCCATGCGAGTGGCTTACCCGAGCCAGGAAACCCCGCAATCAATCATTGCCACTTGCCGCGATCTCTTAGCAGAAGGCGGTGAGCAGGTCACAGTCTTAAGCGCCCTTGACCTAGACCAGGAGGACCTAGCTCAACAGCTTCGCGTGGACGTTATGGCACTGAAAGTACCGGATATCGCAACCGAAATCGGAGTGGAATAGCAATGCTCGGCTGGCAGGACAACCGCCCTTTGACGGAGGTGCTTGCGGCGAAGGACGCCGCGAAGATTACCAAAGCGCTGGGGTATGAGACCTGCGGTGAGCTCTTAGCTCACTATCCGCGAGACTATATCCGCCACAACAAAGACGTCGGCCTAGGAGACGCTGCTGAGGGCGATATCGTCACGGTTACCGGAACCATTACCGGATTCACCCGCCATGACTCGGGCAAGACCACCATCATCAATGTGCAGCTCGATGGCAGCATCGTTGCGACTTTTTTCAATGCCAATTACGTGATGCGAATGTTGCACCGCGGACAGCGCGTCATGATGAGCGGCAAGCTTAAGTTCTTTCGCAACCAGCCGCAGTTGCAGCAGCCGGACTTTGTAGAGATTGATGCTTTCGGCCGCCCCGATGGCGAACTGGATGATTACCGCCAGCCAGCGGCCGAATCAGGCAAGAAGCACCGCCCAAAAGCCACCGGCTCGTTGCGGAGCCTGTCGCAGTTTGGCAGGCTCGACCAGCTCCTCTTGGAACGCGAATGGATACCGGTGTACCCGGCTACGTCCAAGGTGACCTCGTGGTACATCATGGGCGCTATCCACTTCGTCTTATCTAAGACCCCGCCGATTGAGGAACCGCTGGACTATCAGATGATCATCAGCCTCGATAAGGCAGTGCGGGAAATCCATGAGCCGGGCGAAGCAGGCCCGTACCGTGCGATTCAGCGGCTGAAGTACAACGAGGCTCTGTCTATTGGTTTGGTGATGGCATTGCGCCAGCGCGATGCCGAAGCCCGCACCGCTTCTACCATGCCGGCTACCTTAGGCGGCTATCGCGAGGAATTGCTGAGTCATCTGCCCTTTGATCTGACTGAAGGGCAGCGTCGCGTCATTAGCGAGATCGAAGACGATCTTGCTCGCCCGCTGCCCATGATGAGATTGCTGCAAGGTGAGGTCGGCTCTGGCAAAACCATGGTGGCCACCTGCGCTATGCTGCAGGCTGTTGACGCAGGAACGCAGGCCGCACTGTTGGCGCCTACGGAAGTGCTCGCCTCCCAACACGCTGCCTCCATCGGGACCGCGGTTCCCGAAGGGGTAAAGGTGGTACTCCTGACCGGCTCCATGCGTACGGCGGACAAGCGGCAGGCTTTATTGGATATTGTCTCCGGTGACGCGGACATCATCATTGGAACCCATGCGATTATCCAAGACACCGTGGAGTTTTTTAACCTTGGATTGGTCGTCGTAGATGAGCAACACCGGTTTGGTGTAGAGCAGCGCGATAGCCTGCGGTTAAAGGCACGTGAAGCCCTTAGCCCCCACGTGCTGGTGATGACAGCAACACCGATTCCGCGCACCATTGCGATGACCGTCTTTGGCGACCTCGCCGTATCAACGCTGACCGAGCTGCCCGGTGGTCGCAAACCTATTCAGTCAGCAGTGGTGGCCGAGTGGCGGCCGACCTGGGTGCTACGCGCACTCGAGCGCATACGCGAGGAGGTTGCCCACGGACATCAGGCCTATATCGTCTGCCCGCGCATTGAAGGCAAAGGCGGAGTGCTAGAGCTTGCACAGCAGCTAGAAAACGGTCCTTTCAAGGGACTGCGGGTAGCCATCTTGCATGGAAAGATGCCCAATAAAGACGAGGTAATGACGTCATTTGCTAGGGGAGAGATCGATATCTTGGTCTCTACCACGGTCATTGAGGTGGGCGTGGATGTTCCCAATGCCACGGTGATGCTCATTCGCGAGTCCGAGCATTTCGGCGTTTCCCAGTTGCACCAGTTGCGAGGGCGTGTGGGACGAGGTGGCAATGCCTCCGTCTGCCTTTTGCACACGACGGCAGCCGATAACACTCCGTCCTTCCGTCGTATCACTCAGATCGCCCAAACGTCCTCGGGTTTTGAACTGGCCGAGCTTGATTTGCGCCAGCGCCAAGAGGGCGACATCTTGGGCACCATGCAGTCCGGAACGCACCGCACACTGCGGCTACTGAACTTGGCGGATGACCAAGACATTGTGGAGCGCACCCACACGGATGCGCGCGCCATGGTGTTGCGCAATCCCGAGTTGGCTGAGGAACTCACGCGTAATTTGAGCGAAAGCGAACAGGAATACTTGGAGAAGAACTAAGACGGGTTAACCTAGAAGCATGAAAATTTACGCCCCCTTCGCGGGCATCGTCCGCTGCCATGTGAATGTGGGAGACACTGTTGATACCGGAGTACCGCTTGCGACCGTTGAAGCCACGAAGCTCGAGGCTCCCGTAGAAAGTCCGGGACCAGGAAAGGTCCACCTTATCGTGGTCTCTGACTTTAGTGATGTGGTGGGCGGAGACCTTTTGATGGAGATTGGAGAAGCATAAATGACGCGCATTATTGCCGGCGAAGCTCGCGGACGCACCATTAAAGTGCCCGCAGAAGGAACCCGGCCTACCGCAGATCGCGCCCGCGAAGGGCTGTTTTCATCCCTTACTGCACGGTGGGGCTTTGCGGGATCTTCGGTGCTCGACCTTTTTGCTGGCTCTGGTGCCCTAGGCCTAGAGGCGGCGAGCCGAGGGGCAGATGAAGCAGTACTGGTGGAATCTTCGGCCGATGCGGTAAAGATCATTCGGCACAACATGGGCGTCGTCAAGCATCCCGGCGTGCGTGTGCAAGAGATGAAGGTAGGCACTTACCTGGCTAGTGCCCCGCGCAAACACTTTGACCTGGTGCTTGCAGACCCGCCCTATGCTTTCGATGAGGTGGATGCACTCATTGCTGCCATCGAACCGGTGCTTACTGATCACGCAATGGTAGTAATTGAGCGCCACGTCGATTCCGCAGATACGGTGTGGCCTGCTGGTTTTGAGCCCACCGGCCAGAAGCTGAAGAAGCGCACCTTTGGCATCGCACGCATGGATATGGCGGTTTATACCCGTCCCGGCAGCGAGGACGCCGAAGACTAAACCCCTGAAAAGAAAGCGAAAGTAGCATGACTAAGGCCGTCTGCCCTGGATCCTTCGACCCCGTTACCTTAGGTCACGTCGATATCATCAATCGCGCTAACCAGATGTTTGATGAGGTCACCGTGTTGGTAACCGGTAACCCTGACAAGCCTTCTGGGCTCTTTAGCGTGGAGGAACGCATGGAACTTATCCGCCAGAGCGTGGATTCTTCCATCAAGGTGGATTATTGCTCCGGGCTGTTGGTGGACTACACCACGGAGCATGGGGCAGACGTCCTAGTGAAGGGACTGCGTAGCTCTCTGGATTATGAATATGAGCTGCCCATGGCGCAGATGAATCGGCGCCTTTCCGGTATCGATACCGTCTTCCTACTCACGGACGAGAAGTACGGCTATATCAGTTCCTCGCTGTGTAAGCAGGTAGCAAAGTTTGGCGGCGACGTAACGGGGATGTTCCCCGAATCCGTAGGCCGTGCGGTAAAGGAGAAATACCGTCAGTGAGCCTCGCCCTGGTTATTTTCCTCGTCGTTGTCGTTGGTTCGACGCTGCAGCGGGTCTCCGGAATGGGGCTCGGTCTCATCGGCGGTCCCATCCTCATGTTGATCATGGGGCCGGTCGAAGGCATCTTGGTGATCAACGTTCTGGCCTGCATAAATGCGATTCTGACAACGTATTCTGTGCGCGAGAATGTGAGCTGGAAGAAGTTCGGCCTCATCGCCCCAGTCATGGTGATTGGTTCCTTGGCCGCGGCGCTGCTCATTAGGCGCATGGACACGGCAGGGCTCATGATCGTAGTGGGCGCTGCGCTTCTGGCCGCACTGGGGGTTGTCACTTTTGGAAAGAAGTTTGTCCCGCCGATGGAGGGCAAAGGCCCTGCCATCTCCGCCGGTATTCTCGGAGGGTTTACCAATACCTTGGCCGGTGTGGCCGGCCCAGTTATTACCGTCTACGCCCAGGCAGCAAAGTGGCCCCAACATGTCTACGCTGCGACGCTGCAGCCGATTTTTGTCGTAGGCGGATTCTTTTCCGTGATGACCAAGACGCTTACTGGTGCGGCGCATTTTGATGGCCTGCCTTGGGTGATGTGGCCCGCCGGAGTCTTAGGTATGTTCGTCGGAATTTGGGCCGGCACCCGCATTTCCCAGCGCGTTCCGCGAGAAAAGGCCCGCGTGCTCTCACTGAGCGTTGCCGGGTTGGGTGCGGCCAGCGCACTGATTCGGGGCATTTTGACGCTTTCATAGACGAGTAAGCCACGACAAAGCCCGCCGGTCCTCTTCGCGGAAGAGGGCGGCGGGCTGAAGGCACTCTGCGGAGTGCTGCGGGAATTAGAGCAGCGAAGCCAAAAAGTCCTTGGTACGTGGCTGTTGCGGGTTATCCAAAACCTCAGCTGGGCTGCCGGACTCAATGACCACGCCGCCGTCCATGAAGAAGACCTTATCGGCTACCTCGCGCGCAAAACCCATCTCGTGGGTGACTACGAGCATGGTCATGCCTTCGGCGGCGAGATCCTTCATAACGCGCAGCACTTCGCCGACGAGCTCGGGGTCGAGGGCGGACGTAGGTTCGTCGAAAAGCATAAGCTTAGGATCCATAGCCACCGCACGAGCGATGGCCACGCGCTGTTGCTGTCCGCCAGAGAGCTGCACAGGGTAGTTATTGGCCTTGGAAGCAAGTCCAACGTCCTCCAACAGCTCCATAGCGCGGGCGCGGGCGGTCTCTTCCGGAATCTTTTTCACCTGCACCGGTGCCTCAATGATATTTTCAATCACCGTGCGGTGGGGGAAAAGGTTAAAAGACTGAAAGACCATGCCGATATCGGAGCGCTGTTCTGCGGCTTCCTTCTCGCTGATCTCATACAGGGTGCCGTTCTTTTCGCGGTAGCCAATCAGCTCGCCGTCGACGTAGAGTCGGCCGGCCGTCGCCTTATCAAGGTGGTTGACGCAGCGCAGGAAAGTGGACTTGCCGGAGCCCGAGGGGCCTAGTAGGCAGGCCACTTCGCCGGGCTGGACCTCAAGGTCAATGCCTTTGAGGACCTCGAGCTGTCCGAAGGACTTATGGACGTTCTGGGCGGAAATCATGGGAGTAGCCATTAGTTTTTAGCCTCCGAAATCACGGATACGTTGCGGGGGATGGTTCCTTCAGCGTCTGCCAGCGCGGCGAGTTGGCGGCCGGTGAGTTCGCGGGTGGCACCGCGCTCAAAGCGGCGCTCTAGGAAGTACTGCCCCACCATCAGTAGGGAAGTAACCACTAGGTACCAGGACGCTGCGACCAGTAGCAGCGGGATGGGTTGGAAGAGGGCGGCGGAAATATCCGTGGAACGGCCGAAGATTTCCTCGGTATAAGGAATGGCCACCACGAGGGACGAGGTCTTGAGCAAGGAAATGAACTCATTGCCTGTGGGCGGGATGATAATGCGCATGGCCTGCGGAAGGACGGTGCGGCGCATGGTCATCCACCAGGACATGCCCAGTGCCTTGGAAGCTTCCTTCTGCCCCTCGGGAACGGAGGTGATACCGGAGCGCACAATCTCGGCCATATAGGCGGCTTCATTGAGGCCTAGGCCCATCACCGCAAGGAAGAAGGCGTTGGTGAGGATCGTCTGCAAAGATACCTCGGTAAAGCCCAGGTTGATGGACTGGTAGATGGCGGAGAGCAGGCCCCAGAACACCAGCTGCACATAGATCGGCGTGCCACGGAAGACCCAGAGGAATATCCAGGAGACGCTGCGCAGCACCGGGTTCGGGGACATGCGCATAACCGCAAGTATGGCACCACCGACAACGCCGATGATCATGGACAAAATGGTGATGGCGATGGTGTGGAGGGAGGCAAGTGCAATGCGCTTATCAAAGAGATACTGGAAGTAGGTGTCCCAGCCAAAGGCCTCGTTGCGGGCGGAGGCGATGATGAACCACACGCCGAGCACGATAAGCAGGCCGGCGAATACCCAGCGCCACGGGTGGCGTAGAGGTCGCGCCTCGATCTTGGCGGGCTTTTCCTTAGGCTCTGCCGTAGCTGGCGTCGCCGCATTTTCATTAACCATTGATCGGCCTTTCATTAATCATTGCCTGGTCTATTAAGCCATCCTCGATGCCCCAGCGGGACAAAATTTCTGCATACTCACCGGTTTCGATGAGGTGTTGCAGTGCCGCGGCAGAGGCCTTGCCCAAATCGGAATCCTTGGGTACGGCAAAGCCATAGGGCGATGCTTGGAACATATCGCCTACCTGCCGCATCTTTCCTTCGGAGCGATTCACAGCCCACGCCGTTACTGGGGAGTCTGCGGACAGGGCATCTGCGCGTCCCATAAGTACCGCCAGCGCGGCGTTGTCACCGGTGTCATAAGACAAGACTGTGAGATCGCCGTTGCACGCATCCTTCTTGGGCCGCACATCGTCGGTTTCAGATACCGTGGTGCGCTGCACCGCAACGGTCAAGCCGCAAGGATTATCCGGGTCAACCTTTTTAGGTCCGTCTACTCGTTCTGCCCACTGGATGCCGGCGTAGAGGTGATCTACAAAGTCGAATTCATTGCGGCGCTCGGGGTTATCCGTGAATCCGGATGCGCCCATATCAATCTGGCCCGATTGCACGGCGGGCAGGATCATGGAGAAGTCCTGTTCCACGGGCTGGAAATCGAGTCCCAAGACGCCGGCAACGGCGTGCGCAAGATCGAGTTCGACGCCCTGGAGCGCCCCGTGGGAATCCTTAAGCTGAAATGGGGCATAGGGTGGGTTAGTTCCGGCAGTGAGGACGCCATCGTTGTCGTCATACATGGCGGCAATTTCCGGCACCATTGCGGAATGGGGTTCTTCCCAGCCGTCCGGAGTGGAATCTTCCTCGTTGGTGACGCAGGCGCCCAGGCTCAGCGTGGGGACGAGGACCGCGGCGATAGTTGCGCGGCGAGAAAACGAGCGCGGCATTATTTTTGCGCCGTCCTTTCATCTATAGCGCGGGCCTTCTTCATATCTACGAAGATGAAGGCGGAGACGATGAGTGCACCGAGGATGAACATGCCGATGATGATGCCGCTAGAGGCATCTTGGTCAGCTCCCCAGGGCCACAGTGCGCGCAGAGAACCGAGCATGAAACCTGCCATAGCCATCAGCGTAGGGGCGCGGTGGTGATCCAGCAGGAAGTTCAATACCTTGATAAACGCCGCAAGACCACACAGGGCACCCAGCGCGAAAACGGCGATAGTGCCTAGGTCACGATCTGAAACGGCACCAATGATGGGCTGGTAGAGGCCCATGGTCAGCAGGATGAGCGAGCCGGAGATGCCAGGCAGGATGAGTGCGCATACCGCGATGGCGGCGGCGAAGAAGACCACAATAAGGCTGGGGTTCTCGTGCGGTTCGGAGGTGAATCCGGTGATAAAGAAGATGGCAATCGTGGCAACGACGAACGCGATGATGGACGAGGGGCGTAGCCTCTCCTGCTTAGAAAGCATGGATAGCGGTACAAAAATGGACACGGCAACCATGCCCAAAAAGAGCGCTCCGGAAGCCGATACGTGATTATCTACGAAGTTAGAAAGCACGGTGGACATTCCGAAGACGGCGATGAACATGCCGATCGCTACGGAGATGAGGAAGCTCCATTCCACCTTCTTGAAGCGGCCGGAGATGAGATCGTTGGCGTTGTGGACTGCGCGTTCATAAATGCCCACGATGAGCGCCACGGTGCCACCGGAGATGCCCGGTACGAGCTCGGCCATGCCGATGAGGGCGCCGCGGATAGCGTTCAAAATGTACTGCATAAAATAAAAATCTACCTGGGAGGGGGCTGGTGCGGAGGGCGACTGGCCTAGCAAGGCAGCAGAAAAGTGCCGAAGTGGGAGGCTAGGCGAACCACTGTGAATCGTAATGCATATCTTTCATTAGAGGGCGGTGATCTACCTACCGCGGTAGGGGAGGGTCTTCTCCCTAACCGTAGAGGTAAAACCGCATTCATGAATATTCTGTCAGTTTAATGCACCCCAATGCAACTATGCAGTTTGGGGCAGGTTATACGGAATCTCACACGAGAAGATGTCTCTTCCAGAGGCAACCATAAGTTTCCCATTATTCAGTCTCCTGTTTACGCGGGCTTCAACTAGCTGAAAGCTTCACGTCCTAGAATCCCTTGCGTATTCCCGCCATCTTCCCTGAGCAAGCATTCCTTTCCAGTCTTAAAGGACTCTCTATGAAAAATCGTTTCGTCCTGCCTGCGCTAACTGCAACCGCGGTGGTGGGAAACCTCGTTGTTGTACCGGCCGCAAGTGCTGCGGAGTTTGGGGCCGAGGGGGCGTCGCCAAGCGAGGGCTCTCGTTTCAGCATCGGCGTCTTACCGGATACCCAGTTCTATTCGCGCTATTCCACCCCGGAGACGGGCAACTTGGCCCAAGCTCGCTACGGAAGCGAACCCTACTTGGCCCAAACTCAATGGTTGGTAGACCACCAAGACGAGCTGAACATGGACTTCGTCACCCACCTGGGTGACGTTGTAGACCAGTGGAACGTGGAGGGTGAATGGCAGGTAGCCGATAAGGCCATGCAGGTCCTCGACGACTCGGATCTGAACTACTCCATCCTGCCCGGCAATCACGACATGGACGTCGAGGGTGCGGCGGCCCACCCGTATGACAAGTGGTTTAGCGCCGGTCGCGCCAAGGCTGCTAATCCGGAGACCTTCCAAGAGCGCTACACTGCGGTCAATAATGACTCCGAGGCCCACATCTTTGAGGCTGAGGGGCAGAAGTACCTCAACCTCGCTTTGGGCTGGCGCGCCGATGAAAAAGCTGTGGAGTGGGCGCAAGGCATCATCGATAAGCACCCAGATCTTCCCGTCATCGTCACGACGCACGAAGCCCTCAATATCGATGGCGAGGGAAACGTCTTCTATTCTGACGATTACGGCAAGGGTCTGTGGGATACGTTCATCAAGCGCAACGACCAGGTTTTCTTGGTGATGGGCGGCCACCACCACGGTGCGGGCTACCGCGTGGATAAGAACGATGCCGGCCACGATGTCGTTTCCATCTTGCAGGACTATCAGATGGCCTATCAGGGCGGAAATGGTCTGCTGGGCGTGCTCGAGTTCGACCTTTCCGGCAAGCAGCTGGAGATGACCGCGCTCTCGCCGTGGGTGGCGCAGAAACCGCACGAGGAGCTGACGCAGTTCGACAAGCTCACCCTGGATGATAAGGGCGATAGCTACGCCATTCCGTTCGACTTTGAGCAGCGTTTTTCCTCCTTTTCCCCGGATTTCACCGTGGGCGAGGGCCACCAGCCGGACCTAGCTCAGCGTGCGCGCGACATCGCCGCGGAAGGCTATAGGCCCTATACCATCGCGGAGGATGAGCTGCCCACGGGCGCGGATGACTTTGCCAAGAACGACCACACCGTATTCCACTGGCGCCCGGGCCAGGCCCAAGACAAGGACGGGCATGCGCTTGCCGACGGCGCCCCTGCCGGCCGCGGCACCACCGTCCCCGATATTGCCAGCGATTCGGGCAGTGACCTGCATCGCTCTGGCGCCATGCTAGGTGACCGGGTGACCTATAGCTCTGACCATCACCCGCTGTCCTCTGATTCCGGCTCGCTCTTCTGGTCCGACCCTGCCGGCAAGGTTGGCAATGCCGAGTTCCGCACCGACAAGGGCGCGGCCGCCAATAATGTGGACACCACCAAGGGGTACACCTTCGAATCCTTCGTCAAGATTCCTGAAGACTTCAATGGTGCCGAGCATGGCTGGGGAAGCGCGCTCAGTCGCGACTCTGCCATCAATAAGTTGGTTGACGGCTCTGAGGACACGGATCCCACCGTCATGTTTGGTATCTCCAATCTCCGCGAGCTGCGCTGGTGGGCGGAGCCGAAGCAGGGAAGCGGTTCTACCGTATGGTCCCACGAGGTGCCCAAGGACGAGTGGATGCACATCGCCGTGGTCAATGATCCACAAAGCGATAGCGTGGAAATGTTTATCAACGGCGCGCCCATCTTGCGCAATGCCGTAGGCGCCGAAGGCCTTCTCCCGCGCGACCTGCAGTGGGTCATGGGCGGCGGCTTTGATAACCAGCGCCCGCAGGACCCGTGGTACGGCTGGATCGGCGAGACCCGCCTGACCCAGGGCGTTCTGGGCAAGGACGAATGGCTTACCGCCCGTGCACACGGGGACGGCAAGCCGGCCGATACCACGCAGCCTGCCACGGGAAGCTCCGCATCGAGCAGCGACGCGAGCTCCAAGCCCGCCGTTCTGGGAGCAATCCTCGGCATCGCGGGCGTGGCCGGCCTCATCGGCCTCGCCCTCCCGCAACTGAAGACCTCGATTCCGCAAATCAACGCGCTACTGCGCAAGTATCACCTGCCAACCCTGCCTGAACTGGGCTAAAGCAAAGACCTCGGTTTCCTTATTTAGTGGAAACCGAGGTCTTATCTCGTTGTGCCCCTGGTGAGACTCGAACTCACACTGGACGGGTTTTGAATCCGTTGCCTCTGCCAATTGGGCTACAGGGGCGCACAATCCAAAGGCGGACTGCCTTTGACTGTGAAAATAGTAGCGCAGGCACTAGGCGAATTCCTAATTGGGTAGGGGCAGCGGGGGAATGCGCACGTCATCCACAAAATCTGCACCGGGGTGTTCGGATGTCGGTGTGCTTCTCTAGGATGGGGCAGGTGACTACTAATCAGCCTCGACTTCTGCTCATTGACGGCCACTCTATGGCCTTTCGTGCCTTTTATGCCCTGCCGGTGGATAATTTCTCCACCTCAGGAGGCCAGCACACCAATGCCGTGTATGGCTTCTTATCGATGCTCTCTAATATCGTGGCGGAAGAGACCCCTGACGCCATTGCGGTGGCATTCGACGTGGGGCGCAAAACCTTCCGCACCGAGATGTTTCCGGACTATAAGGCCCAGCGCGAGGCTGCGCCGGAGGAATTCAAGGGTCAGGTAGACCTCATTCGCGAGGTGCTCGAGGTACTGGGAATTACCACCCTGTCCCGGGAGAATTTCGAGGCCGATGACATCCTGGCCACTCTCGCAACCGAGGCACAAGACTATGAGACCCTCATCGTCACCGGCGACCGTGACTACCTGCAGTTAGTTAATGAGTCCACGACGGTGCTCTATCCCATGAAGGGCGTATCCACGCTCCACCGCTTTACCCCCGCCGCAGTAGAGGAGAAGTACGGTCTTACACCTGCGCAGTACCCAGACTTTGCCGCGTTGCGTGGCGATCCTTCCGATAACTTGCCGGGCATCCCAAAGGTAGGTGAAAAGACTGCCACCAAGTGGATAGTCAAGTATGGAGACTTGGCATCCTTGGTAGAGCACGCCGAGGAAATTAAGGGCGTGGTGGGCAATAACTTCCGCGAGCGCATCGAGCAGGTGCAGATGAACCGCAAGCTCACCCAGATGATTACGGACATGGACCTAGGGGTCGGTCCAAATGACTTGGCCTTTAAGGAAGCCAAGGTCGCCGACGTTGCCGCCAAGTTCGACGACCTGGAGTTCGGTACCAACCTGCGCGATCGCGTACTCGCAGCCATTCCCAATGATGGTGCTGAGGCAGCCGAACAGACCGAGGAAGTCCAAGAGCTCGAGACAGTCATCGATGATGAGCCGCTGTCCCAGTGGCTGCCCGGCCGCGAGCATGTCGCGGTGTATGTCCAAGGCGAGGGAAACCCGGGGCAGGGCGATGCGTCTGCGATTGCTTTCGTGGACCAGGAACGCCACGGCCTGCAAGTGGAGCTGGGCGATCTTTCTGCTGAGGACGATAAGGCCCTAGCCCAG
Source organism: Corynebacterium tuberculostearicum (assembly GCF_030229345.1). Lineage (GTDB taxonomy): Bacteria > Actinomycetota > Actinomycetes > Mycobacteriales > Mycobacteriaceae > Corynebacterium > Corynebacterium tuberculostearicum_G. The sequence continues at coordinate 194,124 of NZ_JASPGP010000002.1, forward strand.
TGGTTGGCATCTGATGCGCCGAAGTATTTCCACGAGGCAAAGGCGGCCTTTCATATGCTTGCCGGTCGTGGGATAGAGCTTGCCGGCATTGCCCATGACACGGCCCTTGCTGCCTACCTGCTTCGCCCAGGTCAGCGCACCTACGCGCTTGCCGACGTCTACCAGCGCCACCTCCAAAAGACCCTCAGCGCCGCCACGGAGCAGCTGTCTCTCCTGGATGATTCCTCCCTGGTTGATCAGGCCGCGGCAATTATGGAGCTGGCAGAACGGCTCACTGCGGAGCTGCAGGAGATTGACTCTTTCGAGCTTTATACCGACCTAGAACTGCCGCTCGTGACAATTCTGGCGCGCATGGAGGCTACCGGAATCGCCGTCGACGTTGACATTCTCGAAACGCAAAAGGATGCTTTTGTAGAGCAGGTTGCCGAACAAGAGCGCGCCGCTCGCGAGCTTGCCGGCGATGACAAGCTCAACCTCAACTCGCCAAAGCAGTTGCAAACCGTGCTCTTTGAGACCTTCGAGCTGCCCAAGACTAAGAAGACGAAGACGGGCTATTCCACCGCGGCCAAGGAGATAGAACAGCTCGCGGCTAAGAACCCTCATCCCTTCCTGGATCACCTCTTGGCACACCGCGAGTACCAGAAGATGAAGACCACCTTGGAAGGTCTCATCAAAACCGTGCAGCCTGACGGCCGCATTCACACCACGTTTAACCAAACCGTGGCCTCTACCGGCCGTTTGTCGTCCACCGAACCCAACCTGCAAAACATCCCCGTGCGCACCGAAGCAGGCCGCCAGATTCGTTCTGCCTTCATCGTGGGCGATGGCTTCGATGAACTCATGACTGCGGACTACTCGCAGATTGAGATGCGTGTCATGGCGCACCTCTCCGCCGATCCAGGCCTCATCGAGGCCTATAAGGAAGGCGAAGACCTGCACAACTATGTTGGCTCCCGAGTCTTTGACGTTCCCGTTGACCAAGTGACACCCGAGCTGCGCCGCCGAGTTAAGGCAATGTCTTATGGGTTGGTATACGGACTTTCCGCTTTCGGCCTATCCCAGCAATTGGGCATTCCGGCAGGGGAGGCAAAGTCCATCATGGAAAGCTACTTTGAGCGCTTTGGCGGCGTGAAGAAGTACCTCGATGAAGTCGTGGTCCAAGCCCGCAAGGATGGCTACACGGCAACGCTCTTCGGCCGTCGCCGCTACTTGCCAGAGCTTAACTCCGATAACCGCCTAGCACGCGAGAACGCGGAGCGCGCAGCGCTTAACGCGCCGATTCAGGGCACTGCCGCTGACATTATTAAGGTGGCGATGATTCGCGTGGACCGCGCACTGCAAGGGATGAAGTCCCGCGTGCTGCTCCAGGTGCACGATGAATTGGTAGTTGAAGTCGCCCCCGGTGAGGCAGACAAGGTTCGCGAGATTCTCGAGCGCGAGATGGACTCAGCCATCGAGCTGAACGTGCCGCTAGAGGTCTCCGCCGGAGCCGGCAAGGATTGGGATGCCGCAGCCCACTAGCTCGGTTATATTCTCCCGCCGGGAAAAGGCGCGCTTGAGGCTCGCCTCGCAAGGCCTAACCATGAGGCGGTGGGAGAGCGCTGAGGAGACAGCCCGCGCCTTCGGCGTCATGCAAGGCCAAGACCTGCATTCCGTACGGCGCTCACTTGCTTTGCGGGCGGAAGACCACTCGGATGCTGGGAATATTGTGCGTGGCTATCCCATGCGCAATACCCTCTTCGCGGCTTCTATCAAGGACATAGGCTGGATAACAGAACTTTGTGCAAAGGGCCGCAAGGGTGATGTTGAGCTACGACCGGAGGTGAACAAGCTAATTGATCGTCCACTTTCGCGCGCCGAGCTCAAAGAACGGGCTGCTACAACGTTGCCCGAGGTGCCTTTCTGGCACGTTGTGCGTGTAGCAATGGAAAGCGGTCACGCCGTCTATTCCGGAGCCGATCAGCTCATTACACCGGTGGATTTGCCGGGTCTAGAGGAGACTTACAACGGCGATAAGGTTGTGGCTACCGCGGAATTGATGACCCGGTACTTTCGCACTCACGGTCCGGCAACTCTGCAAGACTTTGCCTGGTGGACAAAGCTACCGCAAAGCCTAATAAGGCCAGCAGCTGAAAACCTTCCCCCGGATATCGTGCGGTGTGGGGAAGAATCCCAGGACTTTGTTTTGGCTGAGGTAGTGGAAATGGCCGAAGCGCGAAAAAGCAATCGGTATTGCTGCTGGGGGCATTTGACGAGTACATCTTGGGTTATCAAGACCGTCTATTTGCGATGACGAAGGAAGTCCACGAGGTACTTGTTCCTGGAAACCGCGGGGTATTTCGCCGCGCCATCGTGGTGGAAGGACAGGTCCGTGGAACGTGGAATAAGCAAACCATCGAGGACTTGGGCATGCCCGGCTATGCAATGCGGAAAGTTCAAAAGTTGTGGCGGGATGCGCACTAAGTTTTTTTAGGTAGCCTTTTCTGTGCGGAAAAAGTTATGAGTGTAAGTCGAAAAGCCAAGAAAGGAATTGCCGAGCCGTGGCGTTAGAAGAGAAGACGAATAAATGGAGCCTGCGCTTCTTTGAAAGCCTTTGGGCCATTCAAGTAAACTTTCTAGCCATCGATATTGCTGGCCTCGGGCTTGAACGGTTTCTTGCAGAACACAAGGCCTATGCCATCGGATACGGGATTATTGCGGCGGGGTATTTTGTGGCCGCCATGACGGTCGCCCGCGTGGCGCCTAACCCGAAGGTCAGGAGGCTAACGGCCGTAGCGGTGATGGTGGTAGCTACGGCACTAGCATTCCTCTTCCCATCTTCCTGGATGTTCGCTGTCCTGGTAGTCCTTGCGCTCCTGTATTACTTGGTGCCGCGAAAAGAAGGCGTGTCCATCTGAGGTCGGCGCTCGACTAAGCAATTTGCGAGCATGTCAAAAGGGGTTTGGCCGAAGGCGAGGACACTCACGCTTAGGACGCCGAGTAGCAACGGCACAATAAGCGGCACTCCCGTCAGTGTGAGCATAGAAAATAACAGCCAGGAATTGCGCAGGCAGGCCGCGCGCACGCCGGGGTGGGTGGCGACGATCTCCAGCTTGAGCGACCATTTTCCTAGCGAGGTTGTTTTCGTGGCCTCGGCCCATACGCGGTAGGCATAAAAGACTAGGGCGAGGGCCACAGCGTTGTAAATTTCCAGGGCTTGGCCGGTTAAGGGGGCGTCGGCAAGCGCATTAATGGCCCAGCGCACCACAACGATAACGGCCGCTGCCAGGAAGGCGTCGATCCACCACGCCAAGCCGCGGCGCAGGAGTAGGCCAATTCGATCCAGAAACATGCCCATAGGTTAGCGGCAATTCCGGCAGACGAAAATAATCGTGCCGGGGAAGATTTCGCCACGCTCTGGTGACCATTGTCCCCACGTAGTGGTGAGTCCCCTTGGCCATTCGGGCTCGATGATGCGCTCGATGAGGTACGGACCGTCACCCTGTAAAGCCTGAAACCAGTCGGCGATGGTGCGGTGGAACTCCGCATAGGTGAGGTTGCCATCGCGGTCTTGCTCCAGATAGGCACGATCAAAGTAGCTAATATCGGCCGTTAGGTTGGTGGGATCATCGGGGAAGATCCAGCGCATGGGATGGGTGGCCGAGAGGACAAAGCGACCGGATGGTTTAAGAACGCGGGAGACTTCACTTAAGGCTAAGTCAAGGTTGGCAAGGAAGGGAAAGGCTCCGAACGCTGAAAATGCGGCGTCGAAAGAGTCCGTGGCGTAGGGGAGTGCCAGTGCATCGGCCTGCGTTAAGGGAAGTCCGGGTCCAGCATGGTTGAGCATGCCGCGGGAAATGTCGAAACCGGTGGCAAAGTGCGCGCGCGACTGCAGCCATTCGGTGCACGGGGCGGAGCCGCAGCCAATTTCGAGTACGGAGGAAGCCGAGACGTCGCCTAGCAAGTGTGCTTGGTCTTCGTGGAGCATTTCTGGGCACCAATAAAAGGAGGAAAGGTAGTCGGGGTGTTCGGCGTGATAATTGGCGGCGTCGCTATCCCAGTAGGCCTGGTTTGCGTGCGAGGGGGAAGTCACGGTGGGAGAAATTCCTTTGCGAAATAGTTGGTCCGTGTATTTGCCCTTTAAGCTGGACAGATGTAGTGTTGGATGGGCGTGTCTATGCCACGGGTTGTTCTAAGCCCCTGTAGGAAGGCTTTAAGCAATCACGAGGCGGGATCGAATATTCCTCTTTTTAGCTGCATTTGCGCAGCTTAGCAAGCTTTTTTCGAGAGACGCGCAGTTGTCCAATTTCGATTTCCTACATTTATTCGGAGCATTTTTTCAATATGCCATCTTCTAACACCCCGCAGGTTGCGATTAACGATATCGGAACCGCAGAGGACTTCCTCGCAGCTGTAGACGCCACCATCAAGTACTTCAACGATGGTGACATTGTCGAGGGCACCGTCGTCAAGGTTGACCACGACGAGGTACTGCTGGACATCGGATACAAGACCGAAGGCGTTATCCCTTCCCGCGAGCTGTCCATCAAGCACGACGTCAACCCGGACGAGGTTGTTGAGGTCGGCGATGAGGTTGACGCACTTGTTCTCACCAAGGAGGACAAGGAAGGTCGCCTGATCCTGTCCAAGAAGCGTGCACAGTACGAGCGCGCATGGGGCGCCATCGAGGAGCTGCAGGCCAAGGAAGAGCCTGTTACCGGTACCGTTATCGAGGTTGTCAAGGGCGGCCTCATCCTGGATATCGGCCTGCGTGGCTTCCTGCCTGCATCTCTGGTTGAGATGCGTCGCGTCCGTGACCTGGAGCCGTACATCGGCCAGGAGCTGGAAGCAAAGATCATCGAGCTGGACAAGCAGCGCAACAACGTTGTCCTGTCCCGCCGTGCATACCTGGAGCAGACCCAGTCCGAGGTTCGCTCCGAGTTCCTGCACCAGCTGCAGAAGGGCCAGGTCCGCAAGGGCGTTGTTTCCTCCATCGTCAACTTCGGCGCCTTCGTCGATCTCGGCGGTGTCGACGGCCTGGTTCACGTTTCCGAGCTGTCCTGGAAGCACATCGACCACCCATCTGAGGTTGTCACCGTTGGTGACGAGGTAACCGTTGAGGTTCTGGATGTCGATCTGGACCGCGAGCGCGTTTCCCTTTCCCTGAAGGCTACCCAGGAAGATCCGTGGCGCGTATTCGCCCGCACCCACGCTGTGGGCCAGATCGTTCCGGGCAAGGTCACCAAGCTCGTTCCGTTCGGCGCCTTCGTTCGCGTCGAGGAGGGCATCGAGGGCCTGGTTCACATCTCCGAGCTGGCTCAGCGCCACGTCGAGGTTCCGGACCAGGTTGTCACCGTTGGCCAGGAGGTTATGGTCAAGGTCATCGACATCGACCTCGAGCGTCGTCGTATCTCCCTGTCCGTTAAGCAGGCAGACGAGGACTACACCGAAGAGTTCGATCCGTCCAAGTACGGCATGGCTGACTCCTACGACGAGCAGGGCAACTACGTCTTCCCTGAGGGCTTCGACCCTGAGACCAACGAGTGGAAGGAAGGCTTCGACGAGCAGCGTCAGGCTTGGGAGGCACGCTACGCAGAGTCCGAGCGTCGCTTCAACCTGCACACCGCTCAGATCGAGCGCAACCGCGCCGCAGCCGCTGAGGCTGCTGAGTCTGCAGAGTCCTCCAACTACTCCTCTGATTCCTCCGATGCAGCTCCGGCATCCGAGACTCAGGCAGAGGTTGGCGGCTCCCTGGCTTCCGACGAGCAGCTCGCTGCACTGCGCGACAAGCTCGCTGGCAACTAAGCTTCCGCTTAGTTTCCGCTAAGCCTGAGGGCTTGGCTCACGGCCGCGCCCACTTCATCACCTAGATGGGGTGGGCGCGGCTTTTGTGATCTTTTAGACAGTTTGTGCAATCGTTTGCCAGATTGTTTGGCACCTCTAGGTGGTTGACCAGCGGTGAAGCACTCCCAGGTAGAAAAAGTCCCTGGAAGGCCAACAAAACGGGCTTTTGTTCATGTGGGAATCCTCTTATACTCAAACCTGACGTTATAGCCAGTGCAGTACTGGTTATAAGTGGTATTTGAACTGAGGAGTAAGAAGTGGCATCTATCAAGGACACTTCCACCCACATCGTTGAAAGTATCGGCGGCGCCGACAACATCACGTCGCTGACGCACTGCGCAACGCGCCTGCGCTTCCAACTTGCCGATGCGGGGAAAGTTGACCAAGAAAAGCTCGATAGCGACCCAGCGGTGCTTGGTACCGTGCCCCAGGGTGCTCACGGCTACCAGGTAGTCATGGGCGGCGGCGTTGCTGACTACTACAACGAGATCATCAAGCAACCCGGTGTGCATGCTTCTGGTGACAAGGAGGCGTCCTCCAAGAAGGAGTATGACGGTGTTCGCGGTAAGTATGACTGGGTAGATTACTGCTTCGAGTTCCTTTCTGATACTTTCCGCCCGGTCCTGTGGGCATTGCTCGGCGCTTCGCTAATTATCATGCTGCTCATCCTGGCGGACACGGCGCACATCCAGGATTTCCGCGCACCGCTGGAGGAGCAACCAGAAGGCTTCCGGCTGGCTCATGCCATGTTCCAGTCGGTCTTCTATTTCTTGCCCGTAATGGTCGGTGCAACCGCGGCCCAGAAGCTGGGTGCGAATATGTGGGTCTCCGCGGCTATTCCCGCGGCACTTTTGACCCCCGAATTCATGTCGCTGGGTGAGCAAGGCGATACCGTCAACGTGTTTGGCCTGCCGTTGGTCATCAACTCCTACGGCTCCCAGGTATTCCCGCCCATTTTGGCCGCAATCGGCCTGTACTGGGTGGAAAAGGGACTAAAGAAGATCATCCCGAGTGCAGTTCATATGGTCTTCGTGCCGTTCTTCTCCTTGCTCATTATGATTCCGGCAACAGCCTTCCTGCTCGGCCCGTTCGGCATTGGTGTGGGCAATGGCATTTCCTGGGTCCTGTACCAAATCAATGATTTCTCGCCGTTCATCCTGGCTATCGTCATTCCGCTGCTGTACCCATTCCTCGTTCCGATGGGCCTGCACTGGCCGCTGAATGTCATCATGATTCAGAACATCGCAACCTACGGCTACGACTTCATCCAAGGCCCGATGGGCGCATGGAACTTCGCCTGCTTCGGCGTCGTTGGCGCAGTCATGGTTATCTCCTTCAGGGAAAAGAACAATGCCATGCGCCAGGTTTCTATCGGTGCCTTCGCAGCGGGCATCCTCGGTGGCGTGTCTGAGCCTTCCCTCTATGGCATCTTGTTGCGCTTCCGCCGCAGCTACTACCGGTTGCTGCCAGGTTGTGCGGTAGGCGGCGCAATCATCGGTATCTTCGATGTCCGCGCTGAGGCCTTCGTCTTTACCTCTGCGTTGACCACTGGCGCTATGACGCCGCAGCTGGGCTACGTCCTTGGTATCACGGCTGCATTCCTTACCTCTTTCTTCCTGACCCTGTTCTTTGGCTACCGCACGGCGGAAGAAAAGCAGGCAGACTTGGAGCGCATCGCCCGCGAACAGGGCGAATCGGTGGATGACGTAGCTGCTCGTTCGGATTTCAAGTCCACTAAGACCGAAAAGGGCGTGTCCTCGAATGCGGGTGGCGCCGTTGCTGCCAGCGCTGCGGGCACTGCTGCTACTGGTGTTGCCGCCAAGCAGGCTGGCAAGGAGGACATCGTGTTGGATTCCCCTCTGGAGGGCGAGGCAGTTGACCTTTCGGAAGTCCCAGATCCTATCTTTGCTGGGGCAAAGCTGGGGCCTGGTATGGCAGTCCAGCCAACTGGCAATACCGTCTATGCGCCTGCCGACGGCAAGGTGCTCACCGTTCAAAAGTCCGGCCATGCGGTAGGTCTCAGCCTCGACAATGGCGTGCAACTGCTCATCCACGTAGGCCTCGATACCGTGGAACTGGGCGGCGAAGGCTTCGACGTGCACGTGGAAAAGAAGCAACGCATTGCCGCGGGCGATAAGTTGATTAGCTTTGACCCGGAATTCATCCGTTCCAAGGGCTATAACTTGATTACTCCGGTCGTAGTTACCAACGCCACCAAGTTTGGCGCGGTCTCCGGCGAAGCCGGCCAGGTCACTCCGAATGATGAGTTGCTCCGCATTCCCCCGAAGCCGGAGGAAGCAGCGGAATAGAGAAACGCTGACACCTAAAGCGACAGAGGAACCCCGCACCATCGCGTATGGCGGGGTTCTTTTTCGCGTAGGGTGGCTGCCATGAAACTCATTGGCCTTACAGGCGGGATTGGCAGTGGCAAGTCAACAGTTGCAACGCTCTGCCGCGAACGAGGGTGGCGTGTGGTTGACGCCGATGGCATTGCGCGCGACGTCGTCAAGCCCGGGCGGCCTGCGTTAGCGGAGCTGGCGGCAGTATTCGGAGAAGATATCCTCTTGGCGGACGGCAGCCTCAACCGCAAAGAATTGGCTCGGCGAGCCTTTGTGGATAAGGAACATACCGATTTGTTGAACTCCATTACCCATCCACGCATCCAAGCGGAAACGCAGCGCCAATTCGAGGAGGCACGTGAAGAAGGCTATGACTTTGCCGTTTACGATATGCCGCTATTGGTGGATAACGGTTTAGACAAAGACATGGACTACGTCATCGTGGTCGACGTGGCCGTAGAAGAGCGCGTCCGTCGCCTCGTTGCTTCACGCGGTCTGGAAGAGGACGATGCGCGCCGTCGCATTGCAGCGCAGGTACCTGATGAGGTGCGATTGGCCGCGGCCACGCACGTGATCGACAACAATGGCACGCTGGAGCAGCTGCGCGCGCGAGCGGCCGAGGTCATGAACCGTATAGAAGCGGAGTCATAGACGCGGGGTCACCCAAACTTTAACCGTTGGGTGGTTAGAGTTTACGCAGTTTCGAAGTTGCGTTAACTTTCGCGTCTTAAGCTACTCGCCGTGGGAACGTGGGATACTGGGCCTTTTGATAATCACGCAGCGCGAGAACTGCTCGCTAGCTTGCGTGATGGCTCTTTCGATCTCAAGGCCTTTCAGAAGTCATGTGCCGAAGAGCCCATGGACTCCGATGACGCAGAAACCATGATCGCACTGGGCGCCTTGTTGAAGCTGAAAGCTGATGCGCTGCCGGAAGGAATCCACCGCGAGGATCTTGCGCCCCTGTATACGCCGCAGTCTAAAGCGTGGCTGCGCCGCCGCATTAATAGTGCGATGCGACCAGAGACGTCTTCTGTTTATGCGCTGTGGGAGACCACCGGCGAGCTGGAAGAGTGGCTGCGCACCGCGCAGAACTCCTTGCCTTGAGCACATAGTTAGCCGCGCCGTATAAGCAGTAGAGTAGTGGGCATGGCTTTTGCTGCTGAACATCCTCTTATTCCAAATTCTGAGCACCGCGTCGTCAGCGAGGTCGAGCGCACCCCGGGTGAGTTTCAGGTTGTCTCTGAATACGAACCGGCCGGCGACCAGCCCGCTGCTATTGCAGAGCTCAATGAACGCCTCAACCGCGATGAGCGCGATGTCGTACTCATGGGTGCTACCGGTACAGGTAAGTCCGCCACAGCTGCGTGGTTGATCGAAAAACAGCAGCGACCCACGCTGGTGATGGCGCCAAATAAGACCCTGGCAGCGCAGCTAGCGAACGAGCTGCGCCAACTCTTGCCGCATAACGCGGTGGAGTACTTCGTCTCTTATTATGACTACTACCAGCCAGAGGCTTATATTGCGCAGACGGATACCTATATTGAAAAGGACTCGTCCATCAACGAGGACGTAGAGCGCCTGCGTCACTCGGCTACTTCGGCCCTGCTGTCCCGCCGGGACGTGGTGGTTGTGTCCTCCGTGTCGTGCATTTACGGCTTGGGTACCCCGCAGTCCTATTTGGATCGCTCAGTCATCATTTCCGTGGACGAGGAGTTGGACCGAGACCGATTCCTGCGTTTGTTGGTGGATATCCAATACGAACGCAACGATGTGGGATTTACCCGCGGTACCTTCCGTGCCAAGGGCGACACGGTCGATATCATTCCGGCTTATGAAGAGCGGGCAGTGCGCATTGAATTCTTCGGTGATGATATTGATTCTCTCTACTACATTCACCCCGTCACTGGCGATGTCATCGAGGAAGTAGACGAGGTGCGCATCTTCCCCGCGACCCACTACGTGGCAGGACCCGAACGCATGGAAAAGGCCGTAGCCGCCATCAAAGAGGAATTGGCCGAGCGCTTGGAAGACCTAGAAAACCGCGGCAAACTGCTTGAGGCACAACGACTTCGCATGCGCACCGAATACGATCTAGAAATGATCGAGCAGGTAGGTTTTTGCTCCGGCATTGAGAACTACTCCCGCCACGTCGATGGCCGTCCGGCCGGTTCCGCACCGGCGACGCTGCTGGATTACTTCCCCGAGGATTTTCTCACCATCATTGACGAGTCCCACGTCACGGTCCCACAGATCGGCGGCATGTTCGAGGGAGATATGTCCCGCAAGCGCAACCTGGTGGAGTTCGGTTTCCGGCTGCCCTCCGCAGTGGATAACCGCCCGCTGACCTTTGATGAGTTTGAACAGCGTGTGGGACAAACCGTCTATATGTCTGCCACCCCAGGTGACTTTGAACTTACGTCCTCGGACGGTGAGTACGTGGAGCAGGTGATTCGCCCGACAGGTCTGGTGGATCCAAAGGTTACCGTCAAACCCACTAAGGGCCAGATTGATGACCTTATTGATGAGGTACGCACCCGCATTTCGCAGCAAGAGCGAGTTCTGGTGACGACGCTGACTAAGCGCATGGCAGAAGACCTCACCGATTACCTGCTGGAGCAGGGGATTAAGGTGCGCTACTTGCACTCGGATATCGATACGTTGCAGCGCGTCGAGCTTTTGCGGCAATTGCGCCTTGGCGAGTTTGATGTGCTGGTGGGCATTAACCTCCTGCGTGAGGGACTTGACCTCCCCGAGGTATCGCTCGTTGCCATCTTGGATGCGGACAAGGAAGGTTTCTTGCGCTCTACCACCTCGCTTATCCAGACCATCGGCCGTGCTGCCCGTAACGTCTCTGGCGAGGTGATTATGTATGCCGATAGAATCACCGATTCGATGCAAGAGGCAATCGAGGAGACGGAGCGACGCCGCGAAAAGCAGATAGCCTATAACAAGGAACACGGCATTGACCCGCAGCCTTTGCGGAAGAAGATTGCCGATATCCTTGACCAAGTCTATGAAGACGGTGGGGACGAAGAGTCCAACTCTGACCCCTCTGCAGTGGTGGAGAAGCGGGATATTTCCAGCATGGCTACCGATGAGGTGCAGGCGCTTATCGACGACCTCTCGGCCCAAATGGGTGCCGCCGCGCGCGAGCTCAAGTTCGAATTGGCTGGACGCCTGCGCGATGAGATTGCTGATCTAAAGAAGGAATTGCGTGGATTGAAGGAAGCGGGAATCTAGTTTTCTCCCCCTGAAAGTGATGATTGGCTCCGCGGGTACTTTTCTAAAGGGCTGCGCTAGTTATACTGGATAAGTGCCAGAAGCGCTGTTTAGTTGTCACTGTGAAGTAGTTCAACTGCAAGGAGAATAATGCTTACCTATAAAAACATTGCCGTCGGGACCGATGGCTCTGAAACCTCCCTGCGCGCGGTCCGCGCTGCGGCGTCCATGGCACGGGCGTACGACGCTAAGCTGATCATCATCTCAGCTTTTTATAACCACGCTGGATCCATGCTTGGTGCTCCGAGGGGCGACGAAGCCGGTCTGCCCGTTGTAAGTGAGGACATGGCCGGTACCTACCTGACCAATGCCACCCGTATCGCCGAGTCAGAGGGTGCGGAACACATTGAAATTGTAGGGAAATCTGGAGACCCAGTAAAAGCCTTGTTGGAAGTAGGCCAGGACTATGACGTGGACCTGTTCGTGGTGGGAAACCGCGGCGTGAATTCCGTTCGTGGTCGAGTCTTCGGTTCTGTCCCAACGGAACTAACCCACAAGTCAAAGGTAGACGTCGTCGTAGTTAATACCAGCGAGAAACGTTAATCTTTTTTCGTTGTTACACTGGCAGTAATGCCTCTGTAGGCTAAATAAACACTCCGGGTACACACCCACAAAGAAAGGTCATCATGAGCGACTACAACACGATCGTTGTCGGTACTGACGGTTCTAAGTCTTCTCTCCTCGCTGTAGAGCGAGCAGCTAAGATTGCCGCTGCATTCGATTCCAATCTGATTATCGGTTGTGCTTACTACGAGAACCAGGAGCAGGCTTCCAAGACCCTGCGCCAGGATTCCGTAACCATCTTGGGCGATGAGAAGGCGGAGGCAAACCTCAAGGATGCTAAGGCACACGCCGAGAAGTTCGGCGCTTCCAAGGTCGAAACCGCTGTTCGCCCGGGCACCCCAGTGCAGGCCCTGATGTCCATCGTCAACGACAACGATGCTGACCTGCTTATCGTGGGCAACCGCGGCATCAACTCCCTGACCGGTCGCCTGCTGGGCTCCGTGCCGGCAGACGTTGCTCGCCAGTCCGACTGCGACGTAATGATCGTTCACACCGTCAGCTAAATGCGGTGATTAAAACCCGCCTTGGTCTCGCTGGAAGGCCAAGGCGGGTTTCGTCGTTAAGCGCAGCTTACTCCGCAGGGTGTGCAGCGTTGAATGCGGCGGCAATGGCATTGCCGTTCGCGCCCTGAATCAAGGGAATAGAGAAGTGGCCCTCCTCATTGGCATCGGCCAAAGGGCTCAGGGAGCCGTGGGAGAGCAACTGCTCCTGAGGGCTCAGATTGCGGATGAGCACAGAGTGAATCCGGTCCGGGTGCTCATTAGCCACATCGCCGTAGGTGAGCGGATCATGTTGTCCGTCATCGCCAATCAAAATCCATTGCATATCCGGGTAGGCAATGAGTAGATTGCGCAGTTGAACACGCTTGTGCTCCTGACCGCTGCGGAAAAGTCCCGTTTCCGTAGGGCCCCAGTCCGTCAGCAGCATGGGACCCGCGGGGAAACCATGGTGGGACAGGAATTTCTTGAGCGAGCCAAAGGTATTCCAAGCGCCCGTAGATAGATAAAACACTGGGGCTTGGGGGAAGCGCCCTTGTAGCTGAGCATAGAATTCGGCCATTCCGGGAACGGCCTGTCGCTTACTAGGGCGCTTGGCCCAGGAATTCCACGCCGCGGTGAGCGCACGCGGCAGCCACGTGACAAGCACCGTGTCATCGATATCGCTAATGATGCCGATCTTGGCTGCCGGATCAACGATAAGTAGCTGGACCTCTACGGCTTTCGCGTTTGCGGCCTCGATTGTTGCCGTATGCCACCCGGGCTCTAGTTCGTGGTCATGGACTAGTAAGTCAATGTATCCGTTTCGATCGGTGGTGCCGGTGACAGTCTTTTCCCCAATAGTTACCGAAACGTCGTGGTGTCCTACTTGAATGGTAAGAAACTGCTGGTAACCGCGCTGACCCCACGTATCTCTCTTGCCTTCATCAGGATCGTGCATGAGTACGCGGCCGAAGATTCTCACCTGTTCGGTGGTGCCATAACCTGTATATCCCACAATCCGGGGCTGCCATCCACGGCGTTGGGAGCGCTTCAAAGTAATGGAGTTTAGTGAGCTTTCAGCTTTGCGCATGATGTCAGATAAGGCCATGGCATAAAGCTTACGGGAGCCTAAAGAACTTCGCCGCAGTCACCAACGAGCGTGAGCGATTGAGTGGCACGAGTGATGCAGACATAGAGGTTCTGCAATCCCTGTGGGGAGGCATCCACGATGCGCTGCGGATCGAGCACGACCACGTGGTCAAACTCGAGGCCCTTGTAGCGCTCCGCCGTGGCGGCATCAATAACCGCTGTGAGCCTGCCGTCCTCTTCGCTGTGTACTCCAGGGGTGTAGGTGCCCTGCTCAAGCCGGCGCACCTGCACTCCATCACGGATGGCTGTCGCCGGAATGGCGTCAGGGTTAATCATTTCCAACAGTCCATTGGCCAGTTCCGTAATGGGCTGCGGGGTGCGATAGTTGACGGTAAGAAAATGGTGACGGAAGCGTTGAGCCACGAAGGGCTCGAGGGCCTCGGCCCAGTCATCAACACCTGCCGGGGAACCAGTCTGGGAGGTATCACCCACCAAAGTCATCCACCGCGAAGGGCAGCGGCGGAAGAGCATTCGCCACTCCATAGGTGTTAATTCCTGGGCTTCGTCCACGATGATGTGACCATAAGCCCACGTATGATCTTCGCGGGCGCGTTGGGCAGTGGTGCGCTTATCGCGTACCTCCTGGCGGTGCGCCAAGGTTTCGGCGTCGATGACATCGTGGGCAGAGAGGATTTCTGCTTCAAACATGTCATCGTCATTATCTGTGGACTCGGAGGAAGACAAGATATCCAATGCGTCTTCCGCATCCGCCACTTGCTCGCGCCACGCGGCGTCATCGGCTGCCTTCTTTTCTTCAGGGTTGGGTAGGCCGATGAGGACGGCAAGCTCGTCTAGCAAGGCCGCATCCGAATCCGTCCATGCTCGCCCCTCTGCGCGGTAGAGCGCTTCTTGGGTTTCGTCATCATACCCGTGCGCGGCAGAAGCGATGCGCTCGCGCGAGGAGACTAGAGCAGCAAGTACATCGGTGGGGTGTAGTTCGGGCCAAAACTCATCGATCAAGGCAGTAACCGCCGCGTCCTCAGCCAGGTCATCGTGGAATTGATCAATATCGGCGCGGGAAAGGAGATTCTTTCCGCCGAGCGGATCGGCACCGACCTTTTCTGCCATTTGCTGGGCTAGGTCCTCTACGAGGTGCTCAATGAAGGCACCACGCGCTTCATTGTGTGGCTTGCGCGAGCGGCGTGCACGTGTGCGGGCGCTTTTCACCATGCTTGGCGTGACGCTTAAGGTAAGGCCGTCGACTGCTAGTTCGCGGGGAGCGTCGGGAAGCAGCTGGTAGTCCTTGACCGCGGTGGAGAGGATTTCCACCATGGCGTCGCTGCCCTTGATTTCCCGAGCCACGAGGTCTTCTTCGTGGTCCGGCTCAATTCCAGGAAAGAGCCCGCCGATGGTGGAGAGCACCACGCCGGTCTCGCCCAGTTCTGGGAGCACGCGCGAAATATAGTCCAAGAAGCTGCTGTTGGGACCAACGATGAGTACGCCAGTGGCAGAAAGTAGCTCGCGGTGGGTATAGAGC
This sequence comes from Corynebacterium tuberculostearicum, assembly GCF_030229345.1. GTDB lineage: Bacteria > Actinomycetota > Actinomycetes > Mycobacteriales > Mycobacteriaceae > Corynebacterium > Corynebacterium tuberculostearicum_G. The sequence goes on from NZ_JASPGP010000002.1 coordinate 209,234, forward strand.
AGATAGGCAACGCGGTGCAGCGCAACTGCGGTCTTACCGGTGCCGGGGCCGCCTTCTACCACCATCACGCCGCGGGTGTTATCGCGGATAATCTCGTCCTGCTCCCGCTGAATGGTCTCAACAATGGAGGCCATGTGACCCGTGCGGGCTCGCTGCATAGCGTGATAGAGAGCGGATTCGCTCGCTACGCCGGCCTCTTCTTCACGCACGCCAGGGCCAGCGAGGACTTCATCATGAATGCCCGTGACGGTGCGCCCCTTGGTGCGGATTTGGCGGCGGGTGTGCACGCCTTCTGGCTGGGCGGTAGTAGCGAGGTAGAAGGGCCGTGCCATTGGGGCACGCCAGTCAAGCAGTAGCGTGCGATAGTCATCTTCACGCGCATCGAGTCCCATGCGGCCGATGTAGCGGCGGTCTAGGCCTTCCGGGGTGGGATTGTCACCTGGGGCGTCGATGTCGATGCGGCCAAAGACCAATCCCATTTGGGCCACATTGAGACGATCGAGCTTGGCTTGGAGCCCGTGGTATTCCGTTTCGCGGCGCACCAAGGCATCCGCGTCTGGGGTGGAGGGATCTACGTCCGCCTGCACCTCATTGAGCCGTTCATTTGCAGCAGCCACCTCATCGTCGAGGCGGGAGAATAGGCCGTCCACATAATCTTGCTCCGTAGCGATGGCTTCGCGCTCCGAGGAACCTGCGGCCGCCGCGTGCTTTTGGGATGCTGAGTTCACGTGACTCCTTGGTGATTGGACGTTGATGGGGGTGGAAGGTGCCGGGCACGCTGTCCGGCGAGGGGGAGAGATGAGTTTAGACCCTGCTGTGACAAAGAACAACGGCCCAGCATAAGGCTGGGCCGTTGAGTCATCGCCGAGATACTCGGCCAAGGAAGATGTGGCTACTTAGAGCGCTTTTCCAGCTTCTTGATAGCTGCCTCAATCTTCTTATTTGCCTCCTGCTGCAGCTTGTCAGCGTGCTTGGAGGCCTTCTTGTTTGCGCGCTTCGACTTGGCGCCATCCAGCTTGGCGACGGCCTTATCGGCACGTGCCTGAGCCTTGGTAGCTGCTTTCACAGCACGGGTACGGGCGATGTCGCGATTAGCCTGTGCGGTCTCGAGCCAGTCACCCTTATTGTCTTCAACGTAAGTCTTGGCGTTGTCGACCGAGTCCTCGATGAAGGACTTGGCGTTGCCCAGCAAGCCGCGGCCAGACTCCTGCCAATCGTCCTTGTTGTCCTCTACGTAGGTCTTGGCATCGTCAACATAGGACTTGGCGGTATCCAGCAGACCGCGGCCGGTGGACTGCCAGTCATCCTTGTTGTCGTCTACATAAGCCTGTGCCTTGGCAGAGGTCTCGTTGATCCAGTCGCCGGCCTTGGAAGACAGCTCGTTAGCACGGGCAGAGAGCTCTTCGCGCTTCTGCTCGGATTCAGACTTAGTAGGCAGCGCCTGCTGAATCTTCTTATTCGTGCGCTTGCCGGCCTTCTGTGCGCGCCAACGCAGGGAAGGCTTGCCCTCGGTGTCCTGGGTAGCGATAAACAGGGCGCCGAGCAAAGCGGTGTTGGTAACGAATCCGTTGCGGCGGGATTCCTTGTCTTCCTTGTTGTCTGCTGCCCAGAAGTTATTCTTGCCAATCAGGTTAGGCAGGGTAGCGGCGGCCAGAACCGCAGCGGAAGTGCGCGGTGCCTTGCCCAGAGCCAAGGTGGAGCCGGCGCCTACCTTAGCGCCGCCAATGGCGCGGGTAACTAGTTCTGGGTCATTAGGGATGTAGCCCTGGTACTCAGAAGGAACGGTCTTGCGCACGGTTTTGAGGAAACCCTCGGTTTCCTTGACATGCTCGGACGCGTTGCGCAGGTTGTCTACGCCTTCCCATACAAATACGGATGCCAGCATGGGGCGGGCAAGCTTGCGAATCATAGTCCTTAAAGCTCCTTAGCTCGTTGTTCTAGACCTATCGTGTGCTAGACCATTGTACGCGGAAATTCGCCGTTGGATCACCAGCGGCGTTCCCACCAGTCACCAAGCTTGGGGCGCTCCTCGCCCAAGGTCGTGGACTTGCCGTGTCCCGGGCGCACGATCGTATTGTCGGGGAACTCATCAAAGATGCGCGCGGTGACGTCCTTATATAGGCGTACGAAGTCGCCCTCAGAGGTGGTCTTGCCCAAGCCGCCGGGGAAGAGGGAATCGCCTACGAAGAGGTTGGTGACGCCATCGATGCTTGCAACAAGTGCCGCCCCGCCTGGGGTGTGGCCGCGCAAGATAATGATGGGCAGCTGAAGGCCCGCGAACTCGATGGAATCGCCCTCGCGCAGCTCTACGTCTACCTCAGCTGGGATGGCGGGGGAATCGAGGAAAGAGGCGTAGTGAGTAGCGCCAGTTTCGGACAAAATCTCCTCGAGTGCGCGCACGTGGTCCCAGTGGCGGTGGGTAGTAAGCACCGCGGTGATTTTCACTCCGGCTTTGCGGGCCATGTCGAGGATTGCGGGGGCGTCATCGGCGGCGTCGACAAGCAAGCCCTCTTCGCCCGCCTGTAGGAGGTAGCAGTTATTGTCCATCTCGGAGACGGAAATTTGATGTAGCTGAAGCTCGTTAGTCATGTGTCCTAGCCTACGGGTACATTCGAGGGAAGATTGCAATCCCTAGTACTGGAGGTCTGAGCACAGTGGCTGATCGTTTGGTGGTGCGCGGTGCCCGCGAGCACAACCTCAAGGGCGTGGATATCGATATCCCCCGCGATAAAATGGTTGTTTTTACCGGCCTATCCGGCTCCGGTAAATCTTCGCTGGCCTTTGACACCATCTTCGCTGAAGGCCAGCGCCGCTACGTGGAATCCTTGAGCTCTTATGCCCGCATGTTCTTAGGGCAGATGGACAAGCCCAACGTGGAATTTATTGATGGCCTGTCACCCGCAGTGTCCATTGATCAAAAATCCACCAACCATAATCCACGCTCTACGGTTGGCACGATCACGGAGATCTACGACTACCTGCGCTTGCTATTTTCCCGTGCTGGTACGCCGCACTGCCCAAAGTGCGATGCGGTGATTGAACGCCAAACGCCGCAGCAGATTGTGGATGCGGTGCTGGATCTGGAAGAAAAGCTGAAGTTCCAGGTGCTCGCACCGGTAGTTCGTAAGCGCAAGGGCGAGTTTGTGGATCTTTTCCAAGACCTGTCGGCGCAGGGTTACTCCCGCGTGCGAGTGGATGGAGAGACCCATCAGCTCAGCGATCCTCCCAAGCTCAAGAAGCAGATCAAGCACAATATTGAGGTAGTGGTTGACCGCTTGCAGGTAAAGGCCTCGCAGAAGCAACGCTTAACGGATTCGGTGGAAACGGCCCTGCGCTTGGCCGATGGACTGGTCACCATCGAGTTCGTGGATAGGGAAGAGCTCACCCACACGTATTCGGAAAAGGCCGCCTGCCCCAATGGCCACACCTTGACCATTGAGGAGTATGAGCCCCGTGCCTTTTCCTTCAACGCCCCGTTCGGGTCTTGCCCAGTGTGTGATGGTTTGGGTACCAAGCTGGAAGTCGATGTTGACCTGCTTATTCCGGATCCGGATGCCCCGGCGGTTGATGCGATTCAGCCGTGGCACTCCAGTCCCAACTCCCGTTACTTTGTCAAGCTCGTGGAGGGGCTGGGCAAGGCAATGGGCTTTGACCCTAAGACCCCAGTGAGCGAATTGACCAAGGAGCAGCGCCACGCGCTCATCTATGGCACGGACGAGGAGGTGCAGGTCCGCTACAAGAACCGCTATGGGCGCCAACGCAATTGGACCGCGCCGTTTGAGGGTGCCACCGGTTTCATTCACCGCAAGCTGGAAACGACTGATTCTCAGTCCCAAAAGGACCGCCTGCTGCAGTACACCCGCCGCGTGCCGTGTAGCACCTGTAAGGGCACGCGCCTGAAGCCGGAGATCTTGGCCGTCCGCTTGGCCTCTACTACACACGGTGAGCAGTCCATTGCGGGGCTGTGTGCGCTTTCGATTGAAGATGCCTCTGAATTCCTGGACTCTTTGGTTCTGGGCCACCGCGAGGAAATCATTGCCGGTGCGGTACTCAAGGAAACCCAGGCTCGGTTGCGCTTCCTTCTGGACGTCGGTCTGAATTACCTGACCCTGGATCGCGGTGCGTCCACGCTTTCGGGCGGCGAGGCGCAGCGCATTCGCCTGGCCACGCAGATTGGTTCCGGTTTGGCCGGCGTACTTTATGTGCTCGATGAGCCTTCCATTGGGTTGCACCAACGCGATAACCAGCGCCTTATTAAGACCCTGCAGCGTTTGCGCGATATTGGCAATACCCTCATTGTGGTCGAGCATGATGAAGACACCATTCGGGAGTCCGATTGGCTCGTCGATGTGGGCCCGCGTGCCGGTGAATATGGTGGCGAGGTGGTCTACCAAGGCGAACCGGCGGGAATTGAAAGGGTAGAGGAGTCCCTGACTGGCCAGTATCTATCTGGCAAGAAGGTGCTCGCCGTCCCGGATCACCGCCGCGAGATTGACAAGGATCGCACCCTGAAGGTCGTAGGCGCGCGCGAGAATAACCTCAAGGGCATAAACGTCGAAATCCCGCTGGGAGTGCTGGCGTGTATTACCGGCGTTTCCGGCTCGGGTAAATCCACCGTGGTCAATGAGATTTTGGCCAAGACCCTGGCCAATAAGCTCAACCGTGCCCGCCAGGTTCCCGGCCGTGCCAAGCGCGTCGAGGGCGTGGAGCACCTGGATAAGCTGGTCCAGGTTGACCAGAGCCCGATTGGCCGCACCCCGCGTTCCAACCCAGCAACCTACACGGGCGTCTTTGACAAGATCCGTAACCTTTTTGCCGAAACCCAGGAGGCCAAGGTTCGCGGCTACAAGGCCGGCCGCTTCTCCTTCAACGTCAAGGGTGGGCGCTGCGAGGCATGCCAAGGCGATGGCACCATCAAGATCGAGATGAACTTCCTGCCGGACGTGTATGTTCCGTGTGAGGTGTGTGAGGGTGCTCGCTATAACCGCGAGACCCTGGAGGTGCACTACAAGGGAAAGAACATCGCTGAGGTTCTTGACATGCCAATTTCTGAGGCAGCGGACTTCTTCGAGCCCATCAACTCGATTCACCGCTACCTTGCCACGCTTGTCGACGTCGGCTTGGGCTATGTTCGCCTCGGCCAAGCCGCTACCACGCTGTCGGGCGGTGAGGCGCAACGCGTTAAGCTCGCTTCGGAACTGCAAAAGCGCACCAACGGTAGGACCATCTACATCTTGGACGAGCCGACCACTGGTCTGCACTTTGAGGACATCCGCAAGCTGATGTTGGTTATCCAAGGCCTCGTTGACAAGGGTAATTCGGTGCTCATCATTGAGCACAACCTCGATGTCATCAAGGCTGCGGACTGGATAGTGGATATGGGGCCGGAAGGCGGCGCCGGCGGCGGCACCGTAGTCGCGCAGGGCACCCCGGAAGATGTTGCGCAGGTGGAAGGCTCCTATACCGGAAGGTACCTAAAGGACATGTTGAAGTAGGGACACTGTGAATAGTTACCGCCTCGGTGCCAGCCTGTTGGCAGCGCTCACTCTGCTTACTGTGAGCGCCTGCTCCGGCGATCCTGAAACTGAAAACGTCCCAGCGCCGTCGACTAGCTCTCCGGCACCTGACCCGGACTCAGTGCGCACTCAGCTTGACCGTGCAGTAGACAAGACCGCAAGGAAATACCACGCCAAGGTTGGGGTCGCTATTTCGGCCGGCGATGACACCATTGCTGTGGGCGATAAGGGCAAGGGCCCTGTCTGGTCCACCATTAAGGTGCCAATCGCCATCGCGGCGCTGAAAGACGGCGCGGATAAAAGCCTGGTTGACTTGGCAATCAAGGAATCCGATAACGATGCCGCCTACTCCTTGTGGTCCCAGGTGCAATGGCGCGAAGGCTCCGCCGATAAGGCAGTCGAGGAATTGCTCGAAGACTATGGATCGCACGCGGATATCCATGACACCGCCTTCGGCTACTCCACGTGGTCATTGAAAGACCAAGCAGTCTTCGGTGCTGAATTGCCCTGCATTGAGGAGGCGGACTACGTCCACAAGGTGCTCAAAGACATTGTGGCTTGGCAGAAGATTGGTCTGTCGAAAGAGAAGCGAACCCGCGCCAAGAGCGGCTGGGGCTTGGACGAGGACGACAATGAGTACACCTACCGCCAATTTGGCGTTCATGAGGTTGCTGGCAAGCGCGTCGGCGTCGCGTTATCTGTGGTTACCGATGGCGAGGACTATGCCAAAGCCGAGCCAGCGGTAAAGTATCTCGCCCATGAGTTAGTGGACATCGTTGATAAAGGGGTAGAGAAGGGCAACATTGAACCAGCTGCTCAATGCAAGGACAGCTAAGCGAGTTGCGATTTGGTGGAAAGGGTAGAAGCTGCTATCCTCAAAGCCACTACCGCCCATGACGCCTTTTCGAGGTTCGTGGGTCACAAGCGGAGCTTCTCCCACCCGATGCCGCGAACATGGTTCGTAGGATAAAGGTAAAGGTAACCAAGCACTCGTGCTTGGCACTGTGAGAACTCCCGGCTGTCTTTGGCAGACCGGGTTTGATTCGTTTGTGGTCCCGGTAGGTGAACTACTTACTCATACACCCCCTAATCGAGGAGAACCACAATCAGCGCTGAAGCTCGCATCAATGAGCGTATCCGAGTACCCGAGGTCCGTTTGGTAGGCCCCGGTGGTGAACAGGTGGGCATCGTCCGTACCGATGATGCTCGCAAGCTTGCATACGAGGCTGACCTTGACTTGGTTGAGGTAGCCCCGAAGGCAAAGCCCCCAGTGGCCAAGATCATGGACTACGGCAAGTTCAAGTACGAGCAGGCTCAGAAGGCTCGCGAAGCCCGTAAGAACCAGCAGCAGACCGTGGTTAAGGAACAGAAGTTCCGCCCGAAGATCGATGATCACGATTATGAGACCAAGAAGGGTAACGTAGTTCGCTTCCTCGAGAAGGGATCCAAGGTCAAGGTGACCATCATGTTCCGTGGTCGTGAGCAATCGCGGCCGGAGCTGGGTTTCCGCCTCTTGGAGCGTTTGGCCGATGACGTCGCTGAAGTTGGCGTTGTTGAGTCCCGCCCCAAGCAGGATGGTCGCAATATGACCATGGTCTTGGGTCCGGTTCGCAAGGGCAAGAAGTAGACCAGATTCCACGTAGGATTTAAGGACTTAATACTCATGAAGCAGAAGACCCACAAGGGCACCGCAAAGCGTATCAAGGTGACCGGTTCCGGCAAGCTGCGCCGTGAGCAGGCTGGCCGCCGCCACCTGCTGGAGGGCAAGCCGTCCAAGCGTACCCGTCGTCTGAAGGGCACCGAGGCAGTCGCACAGCCTGACACCAAGCGCGTCAAGCGCCTGCTCGGCCGCGCATAATAGCGCCGAATCAACCCACATCCGCCATCACAATTCGAATTAAGGAAGTATCACTGTGGCACGAGTAAAGCGCTCAGTTAACGCAAAGAAGAAGCGTCGCGCGATTTTGAAGTCCGCTAAGGGCTACCGCGGCCAGCGTTCCCGCCTGTACCGTAAGGCGAAGGAGCAGTGGCTGCACTCCATGACTTACGCTTACCGCGATCGTCGCGCCCGTAAGTCTGAGTTCCGTAAGCTGTGGATCCAGCGCATCAACGCTGCTGCCCGCATGAACGACATCACCTACAACCGCCTCATCCACGGCCTGCGCCTGGCTGAGATCGAGGTTGACCGCAAGATCCTGGCTGAGCTTGCTGTCAATGACTTCGAGGCATTCTCCGCACTGTGCGAGGCTGCTAAGGCTGCTCTGCCTGAGGACGTCAACGCTCCTAAGGCTGCCTAGTTACTAGGAATACAACGCCCGTTTCTCCGGCTTATGTGCCGGGCGAAGCGGGCTTTGTTCGTTTTGCACGCTATCTGTCTAGTGAGCTCGGTCTCCCGTGCTACATTGAGTCCAGACCACGAGTGACCCCGAGACCAAGGAGCAGATTCCCTGTGACAAACCCAAATGGTAGCTACCAACCAGAAAATGGCGAGTATTCTGGCCAGTCCTATGACAACAACCAGGGGCAGCAGTACAACCCCTATAACCAGCAGGCCGGTTACCAGCCGCAGTACAACCAGGGCTATGCACCACAACCGAATATGGGTTCCTATCCGGTGCAGCAGCAGTATGTGGCGCAGGGACAGCAGAAGTCTTGGATCGCGACTTTGCTTCTGTGCTTCTTCTTGGGCTCCTTCGGCGCGCATAACTTCTATACCGGTCGCACGACCTTCGGCGTAGCGCAGCTGGTGCTTAATATCTTGGGCTGGGCTACTTTCTGGTTCTTGCTTGGATTCGCATTTTGGGCCATCCTCGGAATCTGGGTCTTCATTGAGTTCATCATGATTATTGCCGGCGCCGGAGATTACGATAAGGACGCCCGCGGCGTGCCACTAGCTAAGTAGCACTCAACATTGTGATCCTGTTGCCACACGGGCAACAGGATTTTTTGTTTTGCATACGCAGCTAGGTCTGAGTCTGGGGCTAGGCAACTAGTAGGTAGGGTAGGAGCCATGAATTTGGATTTTGACTCTGCCTTTACTGAACGCACCCCGCGCATTGTTAACGCAGCCAAGCTGCACCGAGCGGCTAACCGGAAAAAGGCGAAGCAATTCCTGATTGAGGGAGAAAACGCCGTAGATGCCGCGGTGTCTACTGGCGCTGCTGTCGATGTTTTCGTCACTGAAAAGGCCGCAGAACGCTTCGGTGACATTATTACCGCCTGTGGATACATGGGAGTGTACGTACATCCCATCACCGATAAAGCGGCTAAGCATCTATCTGATACCGCCACCACCACGGGGCTTTTCGCGCTGTGCAAGCCGGTCCTGTGGTCCGCGGGCAAAATCCTTAACGGCAAACCAAGCTTGGTTTCTGTTCCCGTGCTCACTTCGGAGCCGGGCAATGCAGGCACGTTGATTAGAACTTCCGACGCCATGGGCGCAGATGGAGTAATTTTTGCGGGCGAGACGGTCGACCCACTCAGCTGCAAGGTAGCGCGCGCTTCGGCCGGTTCGCTATTTCATGTCCCGGTAGCGCGAGACCCCAATATTAAGGACGTCTTGGGGCAGCTGCGTAAGTCGGGCATGCAGATTGTGGCGACGGCTGCTGATGGCGAGGTAGACGTTGCCGAGGCAGATTTGTCTCAGCCAACGGCGTGGCTTTTTGGCAACGAGGCACATGGGCTCGGCGAACTACTTGAAGAAGCAGACATGAGGGTGCGTATTCCGCTACGTGGGCGAGCTGAGTCACTCAACCTGGCAACAGCCGCCAGCATTTGTCTTTATGAGTCCGCGAAGGCCCAAGAGCACAGCTAAGCAGATCCCCGAATGAAAAGGGGGTCCCTGGGGCGGTCGGGCTAGCCGGGACAGAGTAAGATTGCACGCGTTAGTTTTCGCGCGAGAAGAAGGTACGAAGTACGTGTCCGATACACCGCAGATCGAATTGACCGAAGAGGCTCTTGGGGCCGCGGCCGATAAGGCTATCGCAGCCTTCGACGCAGCCGAAACGCTCGATGAGCTGGCTGCAGCCCGCCGCGAGCACCTAGGAGATAGCGGCTATATTCCGCAGGCTCGCCAGTCTTTGGGGCAGCTGCCCAAGGATCAGCGCAAGAGCGCTGGCAAGGCTGTCAACATGGCCCGCGGCAAGATGGAAAAGCGCTTTGCCCAGGTTAAGGATGTCTTGGAGCAAAAGGCTCGCGAGGAGCAGTTGCGAGCAGAGACCGTTGACGTCACCATTCCCACCACCCGCACCCAGACTGGTGCTCTTCACCCAATTACCGCACTCTCTGAGCGCATTGCGGATATTTTCGTCGGTATGGGCTGGGAAATCGCGGATGGCCCCGAGGTTGAGGCAGAGTACTTTAACTTCGACGCTTTGAATTTTAAGCCGGATCACCCAGCACGTACCCTGCAGGATACGTTCCACGTCTCCGGCGAGGGCTCTAAGCAGGTGCTACGCACGCACACCTCCCCAGTACAGGTGCGCACGATGCTGGAGCGCGATGTGCCGCTGTATATCGCTTGCCCCGGACGCGTATTCCGCACCGATGAGCTGGATGCCACCCACACCCCGGTTTTCCACCAGGTAGAAGGTTTGGCCGTGGATAAGGGCCTGACCATGGCTCACCTGCGCGGCACCCTGGAGCACTTGGCCAAGGTCCTGTTCGGTCCGGAGACCACGACGCGCATGCGCGTGAATTACTTCCCGTTCACCGAGCCCTCTGCCGAGGTTGATGTGTGGTTCCCCAATAAGAAGGGTGGCGCTGGCTGGATCGAGTGGGGCGGCTGCGGCATGGTGAACCCCAATGTGCTGCGCGCCGTAGGCGTTGACCCAGAGGAATACACGGGCTTTGCCTTCGGCATGGGCCTCGAGCGCACGCTGCAGTTCCGCAATGGCTTGACCGATATGCGTGACATGGTCGAAGGCGATGTCCGCTTCACCCTGCCGTTTGGCGTACAGGCCTAAAACCCAGAAAGGATAGACACACTAATGCTTATTTCCCAAGACTGGGTCACCCGCATCCTGGGCGCTAAGAACCCTGGTTGGAACGTTTCCGCTGCCGATATGGACTCCGGATTCGTGCGCGTCGGTTTTGAAACCGAGGGCTACGCTGCCGTTCCGGAGAGCACCGGTCCGCTGGTCATCGGCCAGGTGGTAGAGATCGAGGAACTTACGCAGTTCAAAAAGCCCATCCGCTACTGCCAGGTAAATGTAGGCCAGGCTAATGGCACGGGCGAGCTGCAGGGCATCATTTGCGGGGCTCGTAATTTCCGTTTGAATGACTATGTCGTTGTGGCGCTTCCGGGCTCGGAGCTTCCTGGCGGCTTCAAGATTGCGGCGCGCGAGACTTACGACCACATCTCTAATGGCATGCTGTGCTCCGGCGCTGAGCTCGGTTTGGGCGCACAGGCTAACGGAATCATCGTCTTGGGCGATGACGTCGCCGATAAGGTAGGCGAGGACGCTCGCCCGATTATTGGGCTGCATGATACCGACTTTGACGTCAACATCACCCCGGATCGCGGATACGCCCTGTCCGCGCGCGGTTTGAGCCGTGAGATCGCTTCGGCTTTCGACCTGGATTTTGCCGATATTGCCGAGGATCCGTCGGTTGCTGGCATTGATACCTCTGCTGTTCCGGCGGCGCAGGGCTCGCTTATCGACGTCACTCTCAACCCCGAAACCAAGGCGCAGCGTTTCGGCCTCCGCAAGGTCAGCGGCATCGACCCGCAGGCACGCACTCCGTTCTGGCTAGAGCGCGAGCTCATGCTCTGCGGCCAGCGCAGCGTAAACCTGCCCACGGACATTACTAACTACGTGATGCTGCTTTTGGGCGCCCCAATGCATGCCTTTGACGCCAACGTTATCCAAGGAAATCTCGTTGTCCGCAATGCCGACGAAGGCGAGAAGTTTGAGACCTTGGATCACGTAAAGCGTGAGCTTTCTGCAGAAGATGTGGTCATCTGCGATGACAACGGCATCCAGTCGCTGGCCGGTGTCATGGGCGGTACTACCTCCGAAATCTCGGCGGAGACCACTGATGTGGTCTTCGAATCCGCTATCTGGGATCCGATTACCGTGGCGCGCACCTCCCGCCGCCATAAGCTGTCTTCTGAATCCTCGCGTCGCTTCGAGCGCGGCGTGGACCCTGCGATTGTAGAGGTCGCTCTAGACACCGCATGTGCGCTCTTGCAGCAGCTGGCGGGCGGCACCATTGAGGAAGGCCGGACGCTTATTGGGGACGTCGCCAAGCGCGAGCCCATTGCCCTGCGCACCGCAAAGGCTAGCGAGTATGCCGGCGTAGACTACTCCCGCGAGACCGTTATTTCCCGCCTCGAGGAAGTCGGCTGCACTGTCGCCGATGAGGGTGAAATGCTGCAGGTAACGCCTGCAACGTGGCGCACCGATATCTCCATGGACGTTGACCTCATCGAAGAGGTCCTACGTCTCGAGGGCTTGGAGGACATTCCTACCGTCCTGCCTACTCCGGCCGGCGGTCGCGGCTTAACCCCAGCGCAGAAGCGTCGCCGCGCTATTGGTCACGGCTTGGCCTATGCCGGTTATGCAGAGGTATTGCCGGCCCCGTTCGTGGCGAACGACACCTTTGATGTGTGGGGCTTGGACAAGGATGATGCTCGCCGCCGCACCGTAGAGGTGCAAAATCCGCTTGAGGCAGATAAGGCCATCTTGTCCACGACTCTGCTTCCGAACATGCTGGAGGCCATCGGCCGCAATGTTGCGCGTGGCCGCAGCGACCTCGCCCTATATGGGCTGCAGCAGGTGGCATTCAAGCGCGCCGAGGCATCGCCCATGCCCTCTGTAGAGCAGCGACCTTCTGAACAGGTTGTTTCCGAACTTCTGGATACTCTTCCTGAGCAGCCGCTGCACGTTGCAACGGTGGCCACCGGCAATATCGAGCATGAGGGCCCGTGGGGCGAAGGACGCGCATATAGCTACGCCGACGCCATCGAGTCTGCCCGCCAGGTCGCTCGCGCCGCCGGTGTGGATATCGAGCTTGAGGCCGCGCACGTTCTTCCCTGGCACCCAGGCCGGTGTGCTGCCGTGAAGGTGGCTGGCACCGATGTGGTCTTGGGCCATGCCGGTGAGCTTCACCCGCAGGTTCTGGAAGCGCTGAACCTGCCGGCGCGCACCTGCGCTATGGAGCTGGACGTTACCGCTATGCCATTGGAAGAGAAGTTCCCTGCGCCGGTACTGTCCTCCTTCCCAGCGTTGCACCAGGACATTGCGCTCGTGGTGGATGAAGACGTCCCAGCAGAGCGCGTGCGCGCCACCGTGGAAGAGGGGGCGGGCGAACTCATCGAGTCCGTCCAGCTCTTCGACATTTTCCGTGGTGAGCAATTGGGTGAGGGCAAGAAGTCCTTGGCCTTCCAGCTTCTGTTCCGTGCAGCGGATCGCACGTTGACCGATGAGGAGGTCAACGAGCACCGCACGGCGGCAGCGGAGCTGGCTAAGCAGCGCCTGGGTGCAGAGATGCGCGCATAGCTAGGCCCTAGGAAGGGGCGGTGAGATATAGCTCACCGCCCCTTTTTCATACATTTTTTCATTCTAGGCAGTGCAATAACCAGGGGATTTCCCCAATTTGTATGAATAACATACGGGTGAGTGTATTTATTGCTATAGTCACGCTTATGACGATTTCAGTAGCAATAGCAGGCGCCACCGGATATGCAGGAAGTGAGATCCTGCGCCTGCTGCTATCTCACTCGGCCTATCTTTGCGGCCGCCTGCGCATTGGCGCGCTCACAGCGCATTCCACCGCAGGGAAGACGGTAGGTGAGCTCATGCCGCACCTGCCTCAGTTGGCGGATCGCGTTATTGAAGAGACTTCCGCTGAGAATCTTCGCGGGCACGACATCGTCTTCTTGGGGCTGCCGCACGGGCACTCTGCTGGCATCGCTCAGCAACTGGGCCAGCAGGCCACCGTGATCGATTGTGCAGCCGATTTTCGCCTTCGTAGCAAGTCCGACTGGGATGCCTTCTACGGCGGCCACTATGCCGGAAGCTGGCCCTATGGAATTCCGGAGGTACCCGGCAATAGGGAAGCGCTGCGCCGCACCAACCGGGTGGCAGTACCGGGATGTTTCCCCACAGCGGTCACCCTTGGGGTTCTGCCCGCCGTGGCGCACGAGCTCATTGAGCCGAACCTTTCGGTCATCGCCATCACCGGCGTCTCTGGGGCTGGGAAGAAAGCTTCTGTAGCACAACTTGGCGCAGAGACCATGGGAAACCTCAAAGCATATAAGCCCGGCGGGACGCACCGACACACCCCAGAGATCCTGCAAAACCTGCAACCTTTTGCCAAGGAGAAGCTCTCCGTCAGCTTCACGCCGGTTCTCGCGCCTTTTCCACGCGGGATTTTGGCTACGACTACGGCGGGGCTTAAAGGGGGCGTCGGCAAGCGCGAGGTGGAGAGCGCATTCCGCGACTTTTATGCCCAAGAGACCTTTTGCCACGTCCTTCCCACCGGGCAGCAACCAGAAACCCAGAACGTCGTGGGCACCAACATGGTCCATATCCAAGCTCACGTGGACGAACGCGCCCGACGGCTCGTTGTCACATCAGCGCTAGACAACCTGTGCAAGGGAACGGCTGGCGCCGCGTTGCAATGCATGAACCTGGCACTTGGCTGGGATGAAACCTTGGGTCTGCCGCAAGCGGCTGTGGCCCCATAGCACTAGGAGAATACAATGAGTACAGCTGGGATTACCGGCCCCGCCGGCTTTAGCGCCGGCGCAACTACAGCGGGGATTAAGTCCTCCAGCACACCCGATATGGCCTTGGTGGTCAATAACGGACCTCGCTTCGACGCGGCGGCGGTTTTTACCCGCAACGGCGTGGTGGCCTCGCCGGTGAAACTCTCCCGGAAGGCGATAGGCGATGGCAAGCTTGCTGCGGTCATCTTCAATTCTGGAAACGCCAATGCGTGCAATGGTGCACAGGGGGACAAGGACGCCGCTGCGCTGGTAGCTGAGGTTGCTCACTCCTTGCACCTTCTCGAGGGAGACATTGCCGCCTGTTCGACGGGACTTATCGGTGAGCCTATGCCAATGCAGAAGGTGCTGGCTGGTGCGGCCGACGTAGTGAAGGGCCTTGGCACGAGTGCGGAACACGCCCGCGCGGCAGCCGCCGCCATTATGACCACCGATACCGTGACCAAGGAAGCCACCTATGCTGCGGACGGCTGGTTGGTTGGGGCCATGGGCAAGGGAGTAGGCATGATGGCCCCTTCTCTCGCAACAATGTTGGTATGCCTTACTACCGACGCCGCCGTGAGTGCTCCCGCACTCCACAGCGCCCTAGACAAGGCTGCGGCCAAGCGTTGTTTTAGCGGAACCAGTGGCTAAGCAGGCCGTGCGCGACGGGCTTGCACAGGGGCTCATCCTCAACGCGCCCAGTGAGAATGTTCTCCGCCTCACCCCACCCTTGGTTATTTCCCACGACGAACTAGACACAGCACTGACAACACTCCGGACGATAATGGAGGAACTGGCATGAGCCTGCGACACTTTCTGGCTGACGACGATCTCAGCCCACAAGAACAAGCAACCATTTTGGACCTAGCTGAAAAGCTCAAGAAGGATCCCTTTGCAGAGCGCCCACTGGAGGGGCCTAAGACCGTGGCGGTGCTCTTTGATAAAACGTCTACCCGTACCCGCTTTTCCTTTGAAACCGCAGTAGCGAATATGGGCGGCAAGGCCATTACTGTCGATACTTCTACCACTCAGATGGGCAAAGGGGAGTCCTACCAAGACACGGCCGCGGTGCTTTCGCGGTACGTGGAGGCAATCGTGTGGCGCACCTTTGACCATGACAACCTTCTCCAGATGGCGGAGACTACTACCGTTCCTCTGGTCAATGCGCTTTCCGACGACCTGCATCCCTGCCAGATTTTGGCTGACCTGCTGACCTGTCGTGAGAATTTGGGTGACCTCAAAGGCAAAAAGACCGTCTACCTGGGCGATGGCGATAATAATATGGCTAACTCCTACATGATTGGATTCGCCACGGCCGGCATGGATGTCTCAATTATCGCGCCCGAAGGATTCCAGCCGCGCCAGGAATTTGTCGACCGCGCGCGCAAGCGGGGCAATATCACCATTACTGATGACGTTAATGAAGTTGAAGGCGCAGACGTTGTCATTACGGATACGTGGATCTCTATGGGGCAGGAAAATGATAGCCGCGATAGGCGTACGCCGTTCCTGCCATATCAGGTTGATTCGACCATAATGAGCAAAGCGCATAAGGATGCAATATTCTTACATTGTTTGCCGGCGTACCGTGGAAATGAGGTCACGGCTGAGGTGATTGATGGACCACAGTCGCACGTCTTTGATGAAGCGGAGAACCGCCTGCATGCGCAGAAAGCGCTTCTTGTCTGGTTGCTCGAAATAAATAAGGAGATCAACTAAGTAATGAACACCCCGACCACCCGCAATGCTCGGCAGGCCAAGATCCTAGAGATTTTGGATCGCAATCGCGTCACCAGCCAGGTGCAACTATCCGAGCTTCTCCTCGCAGACGGCATCGACATCACGCAGGCCACCTTGTCCCGTGACTTGGATGAGTTGGGGGCGAAGAAGGTAAAGCGTGACGGTGGCCGTTCCTACTACGTGGTCGGTGGTGAGCTGGAGCAATTTGAAGACCAAGTGGGCGGCCCCCGTGAAAAGCTGCGCCGCATGCTCGATGAGCTGGTGGTATCCCATGATTCTTCCGGCAATATAGCTATGCTGCGCACCCCAGCCGGTGCGGCCCAGTACCTTGCCAGCTTTATTGACAGGGTGGGGCTACACGATGTCATTGGCTGCATCGCCGGCGATGACACCATCTTCGTCTTGGCGCGCGAGGGCGTCACGGGCGCAGATCTGGCAGTGACGCTTACCACGCGGAATATTTAGAGGGTGGTGGTGGCAATTCCCACCACCATCGTATATTATGTACCTAGATGCATTGTTTCCAATAGAACAAGGAGCTTAACCATGTCCGCACGCGTAGTCTTGGCTTACTCTGGTGGCCTTGATACTTCCGTTGCCATTCCATACCTGGCAAAAATGACCGGTGGTGACGTTGTCGCCGTTTCTCTGGACTTGGGTCAGGGTGGCGAAGATATGGAATCGGTTCGCCAGCGTGCACTTGACTGCGGTGCCGTAGAGTCCATCGTTATCGATGCCAAGGATGAGTTTGCAGAGGAATACTGTGTTCCCACCATCAAGGCAAACGGCATGTACATGAAGCAGTACCCGCTGGTATCGGCTATTTCCCGCCCCCTCATTACCAAGCACTTGGTGAAAGCGGCGCAGGAATTCGGTGGCACCCACGTCTCCCACGGCTGCACCGGCAAGGGTAATGACCAGGTACGCTTCGAGGTTTCCTTCCGCGCCCAGGATCCTTCCCTCGAAATCATCGCCCCTGCACGCGATTATGCGTGGACCCGCGATAAGGCCATCGCCTTCGCGGAAGAGATCAACCTGCCGATTGAGCAGTCCGCTTCCTCGCCATTTTCTATCGATCAGAACCTGTGGGGCCGCGCGGTAGAGACCGGTTTCCTTGAGGATCTGTGGAACCCACCAACAAAGGATCTCTACGCCTATACCGAGGACCCAGGCCTGGGTAATGCCCCGGATGAAATCATCATCTCCTTTGAAAAGGGTATCCCGGTGGCAGTCGATGGCCAAAAGATGTCCCCGCTGCAGATTATTGAAGAGGTCAACCGCCGCGCTGGTGCGCAGGGCATTGGCCGTCTGGATATGGTGGAGGACCGCTTGGTGGGCATTAAGTCCCGTGAGGTCTATGAGGCTCCGGGCGCCATGGTCCTCATCCAGGCCCACGAGGCGCTGGAGGATGTCACCGTGGAGCGCGAGTTGGCCCGCTACAAGCGTTTGACCGATGCCCGCTGGTCCGAGGAGGTCTATGACGGCCTCTGGCACTCACCGCTGAAGCGTTCCCTGGATGCCTTCGTTGAGGAGTCCCAAGAGAACGTCACCGGCGATATCCGCCTGAGCATGCACGCCGGTACCGCCACGCTCACCGGACGCCGTTCCGGCCAGTCGCTGTATTCCTTCGACCTGGCTACTTATGACACTGGCGATACCTTCGACCAGACCGCGGCTAAGGGCTTTGTGCAGCTGCACGGCCTGTCCACCCAGATTTCCAACCAGCGTGACCGCGACGGCGGTTTCCCCACCAGCGCGCAGAAGTAGGAGCACATGGAACCGCATAAGACTAATGAGGGTGCCCTATGGGGCGGCCGCTTCTCCGGCGGACCGTCTGAGGCGATGTTTGCCCTCTCTGTGTCCACTCACTTTGACTGGGTGCTGGCGCCATATGACGTCCTAGCCTCCAAGGCGCATGCCAAGGTGCTGCACAAAGCGGGCCTGCTTTCTGACGCCGACTTGGACACCATGCTCTCCGGCCTCACCGAGCTAGGGGAGAAGGTGGCCTCCGGTGAGTTCCGCCCAGCACCAACGGACGAAGACGTCCACGGTGCGATGGAGCGCGGGCTCATCGAGATTGTCGGCCCAGAGGTAGGCGGTCGCCTGCGCGCTGGTCGTTCCCGAAATGACCAGGTCGCGACGCTGTTTCGCATGTGGGTACGCGATGCTATTCGCGATACCGCGGCTCAGGTGAGCGACTTGGTGGATGCCTTGGCTGATCAGGCGGCAGCACATCCGGACGCCATTATGCCGGGCAAAACTCACTCGCAGGCGGCGCAGCCAGTTCTTTTGACGCACGAGCTTTTGGGCCATGCGCAGCCGCTACTGCGCGATATTGAGCGTCTGCAGGACCTGGATAAGCGCTTGGCAGTATCGCCCTACGGCTCCGGCGCTCTTGCCGGCTCCTCCTTGCAGCTAGATCCGGAAGCCATTGCGGAGGAGCTCGGCTTTGATGCCGCCGCGGAGAACTCCTTGGATGGCACAGCGGCTCGTGACTTCGCCTCCGAGACGGCTTTCGTCTTGGCCCAGATTGCCGTCGACATGTCCCGACTTTCGGAAGAAATTATCTACTGGTGCACGCCCGAATATGGCTATGTCACCCTCGATGATGCGTGGTCGACCGGCTCGTCCATCATGCCGCAGAAGAAGAATCCGGACGTTCCGGAGCTCACCCGCGGCAAGACCGGCCGCCTTATCGGTAACCTCACTGGCCTCCTGTCTACGCTGAAGGCACAGCCGTTGGCCTATAACCGCGACCTGCAGGAAGATAAGGAGCCCATCGTTGATTCGGTCGCGCAACTTAACCTGCTGCTGCCGGCAATGACCGGGCTGGTGTCCACGCTGACTTTCCACGAGGACCGCATGCGTGAACTTGCCCCGCGCGGGTTCACGCTGGCTACCGACTTGGCCGAATGGATGGTTCGCCAAGGCGTTCCTTTCCGCGAGGCACACGAAGCGTCCGGCGCCTGCGTGCGCATCGCTGAGGAGCGAGGCATCGACCTAGTGGAGCTCACCGATGAGGAATTGGCGGGCGTCGACAAGCGGCTGAAGCCTAGCGTCCGTGACGTACTCACTATCGACGGGGCAGTGGCCTCTCGTGCCACCAAGGGCGGCACCGCTGGTGTCCGCGTGGCTGAGCAGCGCGAGACTGTCCGCCAGCGTGCCGCGGCTGCTCGCACGTGGGCACAGAAGCCGCTGCGCTAGTTCTCGGTGCGCTTTAAGAACCGCATGGTCTTCGGCCATGCGGTTCTTTTTTGTCTCGCTGCGGGGGTGGGAGATTGACCGTCATTCCCAACCTGTCAACTGCGTTGTTGAACACAATGGGGGTAGTGGTGACATGGGTAACAGTGTGGTGCGTTAGTATTCTTGCAGGGAATGTGACCTAACAGACTCATTCACCGTAATGAAAGGACGATCTCTCCTATGACAGTAAATTCTCCGCCCACTCCAGCTGGGCCACACGAGAATGAAAAGGCGGTCTACGCCTCGGAAGACCATGGCCTGCAAAAGGGAATGGGCAATCGCCAGCTGCAGATGATTGCCATCGGTTCCGCAATCGGTACCGGCCTTCTCCTGGGCACCGGCGGCCGCCTGCAGGACGCAGGCCCCTTCCTCGCCGTGCTGTACCTCGTATGTGGCTTCTTCGGCTACATCATCTTGCGCTCACTTGGCGAGCTCATCGTCTATCGCCCCAGCTCCGGCTCCTTCGTGTCTTATGCTCGCGAGTTTTATGGCGAGAAGACAGCTTTCGTCACCGGCTGGTTGTACTGGGGAAACTGGGCTATGACCCTAGTGGCGGATGGCACGGCCGTAGCCATTTACATCAAATGGTTTAGCCAATACACCTCGTGGCTCGATTCCGTCCCGCAGTGGCTACTTGCGCTCGTGGTCATCTGCGGCATCCTCGTATTTAATATGCTCTCGGTGAAGATCTTCGGCGAGCTGGAGTACTGGTTCTCCTTGATTAAGATCGTCGCGCTGATCATCTTCATGTTGGTAGCCATCGGCGTCCTCATCTTTGGCCACCCGAGTGGCGACCCGACCGGCTTCAGCCTGATTTCCGATAGTGGCGGATGGCTTCCCAACGGACTGATGCCTGCCGTGATCGTCGTCCAAGGCGTCGTCTTCGCCTATGCCGGCATTGAGCTCGTTGGTACCACCTCCGGCGAGACCAAGAACGTAGAAAAGCACATTCCGCGTGCAGTCAACAACGTGCTGCTGCGCATCCTGATTTTCTACTTCGGCTCCGTGCTGCTGCTCACGCTCGTGCTGCCGTACACCGACTACGTCGCTGATGTTTCCCCATTCGTGACCTTCTTTGAGTCCCTTGGCGTAGGTGCGGCGGCCCCGATTTTCCAGCTTGTCGTTATTACCGCTGCGATTTCCTCGCTCAACGCCGGCCTGTATTCCACCGGCCGCATTATGTACAACATGTCCACTTCCGGCTCCGGCCCGAAGTTCGGCGCTCGCATGTCCAAGTCTGGCGTGCCCTACGGCGGCATCGTCATGGCGGCCATGGTGGGCTTGGTAGGCGTCTTCCTCAACTATGTGGTGCCGGAGATGGCGTTTGAAATCGTGCTCAACCTGGCAGCCTTGGGCACATTGGCATCTTGGGCGGCAGTTGCGCTCTCGCACCTCAAATTTGTGCGCCTGGCCAAGAGCGGAAGCTACACCCGACCGGGATACCGCTCGCCGTTTGGCGAAGGCGGAGACTGGGCAGTGCTCATCTTCATTGGCCTAGTCATTATCTTGATGGCCTTTGATTATCCAATCGGCACCTTTGCACTTGCATCGACCCTGCTCCTCGTTCCGGTCTTTATGGCAATGTGGTACGCATGGCGCGACCGCATTCGCGCCATCGCGGAAGAGAGGAAGGCCAAGCACCTGCCAACCTCCAGCTTCCCGGCTGCACCGCAAACAGACCTTCACCCAAAGAAATAGAAAGGAACTTTTATGAACCACGCTGTTAAGTTCGTAGATGTAGAGAATATGGCGCGCTGGATTCAGCGCGAAGGCGTAGAAAACATCATTACCGGAATGGTGGACTACCTTGAGGCCGACTACCGCGAGTGGGAGCGCTTCGACAAGATTCCGCGCGTTGCCTCCCACACCCCGTTCGGCGTTATCGAGCTCATGCCTACCTCCAATGGCAAGGAGTACTCCTTCAAGTACGTGAACGGTCACCCATCCAACCCAGCTCGCGGTTTCCAGACCGTTACTGCCTTTGGCGTGCTTGCCGACGTCGACAATGGTTACCCCACCTTCGAAGCCGAGATGACGCTGCTTACCGCATTGCGTACCGCCGCGACCTCCGCCATGGTGGCAAAGCACTTGGCACGCAAGGATTCCAAGCGCATGGCCATGGTTGGTGCGGGTTCCCAGTCCGAGTTCCAGGCGCTTGGCTTCCGCGGCGTTATGGGTATTGAGGACATCACCATCTATGACATCGACCCTGAGGCGGTAGAAAAGTTCAAGCGCAACTTGGAGCCACTGGGCTTTAATATCACTGCTTGTTCCAACGTCGACGAGGCGGTTTTGGGTGCAGACATCATCACCACCTGTACCGCAGACAAGGCTCAGAACCAGATTCTGGCTGAGCGCCACGTCGCCCCAGGCGTACACCTCAATGCCGTTGGCGGCGACTGCCCGGGCAAGACCGAGCTGGAGAGCTCCATCCTGGACAAGTCCAAGGTCTTCGTAGAGTTCCCAGAGCAGACCCGCATCGAAGGTGAAATCCAGCAGAAGCCGGAAGACTTCCCGGTTGTCGAGTTCTACCAGGTGCTCACCGGTCAGGCCACCGGCCGCGATGACGACGAGCAGATCACGCTCTTCGACGATGTTGGATTCGCCATCAATGACTTCTCCGCGCTGCGTTACCTGCGCGATTCCGTCAAGGGCACCGACTTGGAGTCCGAGATCGACATCATCGCCAACCCGGATGACCCGAAGGATCTCTTCTCCCTAGTTGCTAACGTTCCATCCCTGCTCTAAGTCGAAGGTGGGGTAGAGGGATCCAACTTCTTCCTCTACCCGCTAAGATAAGACGCATGAGTCTTGACCCGAAGTTGCTAGAGGTCCTTGTCTGCCCGCAAGACAAGGGCCCTTTGACATATCTGGAAGATAAACAGGTCCTCGTCAACGAGCGGCTGGGCATTGCCTATCCCATTGAGGATGACATCCCAGTCATGCTTGTAGACCACGCCCAGAAATGGCCAGCTTAACTTCGACTTTTAGAAAGACCCCCATGAATATCATTGATGAACTGCAATGGCGCGGACTGATCAACCAGTCCACCGATCTTGAGGCCCTGCGCGAGGCATGCGAAAACCCCATCGCGCTGTACTGCGGCTTCGACCCCACGGGTGACTCCCTCCATGCAGGCCACTTGGTCCCACTTATCATGCTGCGCCGCTTCCAAAAGGCCGGCCACCACCCAATCGCATTGGCGGGTGGCGCAACTGGCTTTATTGGTGATCCGCGCGACGTCGGCGAGCGCTCCATGCTGAGCGAGGAAGACTTGGCCCATAACCTCGAGGCCATCAAGGGGCAGCTGCGTCGGTTCATCGATTTCGACGGCGAGCAGGCTGCCACCATGGTCAACAACGCCGATTGGACCATGAATATGTCCGTCATCGACTTTTTGCGTGACGTGGGTAAGAACTTCTCCCTCAACACGATGCTGGATCGCGATACCGTCAAGCGGCGCCTCGAGGGCGACGGCATTTCTTACACTGAGTTTTCCTACATGCTCCTGCAGTCCAATGACTTCGTGCAGCTTCGCCGCGAGCGCGATTGCGTATTGCAGATCGGCGGCGGTGACCAGTGGGGCAACATCGTCTCTGGCGTAGACCTAAACCGTCGTATCGATGGCGCCAAGGTCCATGGCCTTACGGTGCCTCTGGTTACCGACGCCTCCGGACAGAAGTTCGGCAAGTCCACTGGCGGCGGAAAGCTTTGGCTCGATCCGGAAAAGACTTCCGCATACTCCTGGTACCAGTACTTCCTCAATGCCGGTGACTCTGTAGTCATCGACTACCTGCGCTGGTTCACCTTCCTGACGCAGGAGGAAATTTCCGAATACGAGCACGCGGTGGAAGAAGAGCCTTATAAGCGTGCGGCTCAGCGTCGCCTGGCGCAAGAGATGACCGATCTGGTTCACGGTGAAGAGGCAACCAAGGCTGTCGAGCTTGCCGCCCAGGCGCTATTCGGCAAGGCCGAACTTTCCGAGTTGGATGAGAAGACCCTTGCCGGCGCGCTCTCTGAAACCACCGTCGCGGAAATTGCCGCCGGCGAACCGCGCACCATTGTTGACCTACTGGTGGCCAGCGGTTTGGCTGATTCCAAGGGTGCTGCTCGCCGCACCATCAAGGAAGGCGGCGCTTACGTCAATAACCAGCGCATCGAATCAGCAGAGTGGGAGCCGTCTGCAGAAGACCTCCTGCATGGAAGCTGGCTGGTGCTGCGGCGAGGCAAGAAGAACTTCGCTGGCGCTAAGTTGAGTTAAACAGGTGTAGATGACGTCCGTTCCACTCGTTGGAAGGGCGTCATTTTTCATTTTAGTACCCTGCCCTGCGGGTTTGTGTTGTGTGGTTGTGGTGGACTACATTAATCGAAGTCGCCGCGAGGTAGCCGGGAGGTTACTTCTGAGCGAATTTCGTACGGACTTGGTTCAAGGATTTGACAGGGTTCATTAAGTTGAGTAGGTTTGTACGAGCCGCCAACGAGAGGTTAACGGTAGGTTAATTTTTTGTGGTGTGCGGATGATGTTTGAGAACTCAATAGTGTGCCAATGTACTTTTTATTTTTTGTGTGCATGGTTGTGTGTTGATTGGTTTG